>CAWARU010000002.1:0-483960 GCA_963784575.1 uncultured Gammaproteobacteria bacterium | reverse complement strand
AAATACATCCCCTCTCTTTGCCATAAAAGATTATTGTAGTAAATTTCAGAAGAATGATTATAAAGAAAACAAAAAATTTCTTTCTTTTCTCGTTGAATACTTTAATAATAGAATTTGGGGGGTTCCTACATTAACAGAGTTTAGAACCGTTCAAGAAGCAAATGAGCTTCTGGCTTGGGTGCTTTTATTTGGAAGAAAACCCAATCATTTCACAATTTCGGAACATTTACTTGAAAAATATTTAAATTTACAAGACTTCCATCATATATTGCCGGATACGCTAAAATACACCTTGAACTATCAAGGGAATGCTATTTAAAGGCAGGCCAGAAGATGGCATCATGCAAAGTTCTAGCCTGGGGAATTCAAAAAGATGCCATTGGCAGATACTTATATCAAAGTTCGAGACAGTTTTATCGAATTTGTATGGCGCTATCCTAAGAAACAGTGCTCGAAACCAAGACTGTGGCGGAATTATTATAGGATTTATCGCAAATAATGCGAATAAGGTAGTCGAATCTTTGTATACTTAAGTAAACATGGTTCATAAATATTCAGGTATTTTTTGTGAATTGCTGCTTTCGCCAAAATTACACAAGATTCATGCTATCGCCAAAATGACCAAGATTCATGCTATTACGTATTGATTCGCGTCATTCCCGAGAAGGCGGAATCCAGTTTAAATAAGCTAAAGAATTTCAGAGGAATTTTGTATAACATGAACAGGTACTAATTTTCACTTTAATTATTATTGAATGATTCTATTATCTTCCTCGGAATTCCAATGTCTATTACCTTTACTTCTCCAAGCCAAACGCGGGCTTCTTTATTCACAAAGCCTTTTTTCACTGCCCGATAAAAGTAGCAGTATAATCTGCACGGATTGCAAATTTTTTGTCACTGAGAACGTTCTCCTGTAAGCTATGATTTGGTCTATCGTTTGGCACATTATTTGGCATAGCATTAGTTTTTTCTAATGTTGCAATAGGCTCACCACTGTCGCAATCCAATCCAGAAGGAATATCTATGGCAAATATTTTAGAATTTGAATTCAAAGCATGGCTATTAATTTCAGCTATGATTCCAGAATAAGGTGCTTTAAGTTCGCCTTTCAATCCTGTTCCAAACAAACCATCGATTATCCATTGTGTGCCCAGCAATTCGTCCGCATTTTTGGATATCAACTTTTTCATCACTATATATTTCTACTATTTCGATGTCTGTTTTTTGCAAAATCTTAAAATGAACTAAGGCATCTCCGGCAATCTTTGATTTTTCAACAAAAAGCAATACTTTAACAGGAATGTCGTAATTATCGAGATAACGGGCCATCACATAACCATCCCCGCCATTATTTCCCTTGCCACAACAAATAGCAACAGTAGCACTAACGGATTCTTTTCCTCTCTAAAAATATTTTTGGCGATATGCATTAAGTATTCTACAGAATTTGGCCGGCGTTTTCCATCAATACTACACCAGGCAATCCAAACTCATGAATGGTAGTGCGATCGAATTCTCTTGCTAATTCACGGGTAAGCAGTAAATTGTGTTTAAAATCATTATGCATGGAAATCCCAATCCTGGATTACGAACATTACAAAGTAAAGAAGCGTATTATTGCATATTAATTTAATTAAAACAATCCTGGGAACATTTTGAATAGAACCTGGTTTCATTTGCAAAATTTTAGTATAATGAAAGGTAACTTGTTCAGGTATCCTCTGGTAAAATATACTAAAACGTCCAGATTTTAGGCACAAAACGGCAGGATAGCCGTTTTGGACGCACCGATTAGGTGCGCCCAAAGGGTGAGCGCCAGGGAGGGCGCGAATCAACGTCGTTTTAAAAATTGAACAAAAAAGCGGAGTTTACCCAATAGTAAATGAGCAATTTTTGTTCAATTTTTAAAGCGAGATTGCCAAAAGATGGACGTTCCTGAAAAAGGTATGGACGGTTGAAATGTTTAACATTGTCCTTTACGAACCTGAAATCCCACCCAATACTGGCAATATCATCCGTCTTTGCTCGAATACTGGCTGTGCCTTACATCTTATTGAACCTCTCGGTTTTGAATTAACAGACAAACATTTGAAGCGTGCAGGCTTAGATTACGAGCTTTCCTCTCCTCTCGCTCGATATCCAAACTTCGACAGCTATTTAAAGGCGGTTAAGAAAGCTAAGATAGATGCTGTGGAAACAGGAACTGCAAAAACTGAGACTGCGCAAATAGGCACAGTGTATTTATGTTCTACAAAAGCAGAAACAAACTATGCTAGCGTCTCCTTCCAACCTGGTGATAGTTTTGTGTTTGGACCTGAAACCAGAGGCCTCCCTTCGGAATTACTCATGAATTTTCCCAGCACTCAAAAAATCCGCATTCCTTTGCAACCTAATTCACGCAGCTTAAATCTGTCCAATGCGGTAGCAATTATTGTATACGAGGCTTGGCGGCAGCAACATTTTCTCATTCATTAGGAATTCTCATTCACTAGAAACGATTACATTTACATTAGAAACGCTTATAGGAAAACTTATGGCTTATAGGAACGCTTATGATAGGCATTATTAGTCATCCTGATTGTCTCTTGCATGAAATATCTAAAGGACATCCGGAATGTCCAGAACGCATTCAAGTTATTGACCATGCCTTAAAAAATTCAAAAATCAAACCCTATCTAAAATTTTATCAAGCACAGCCTGCAAACAAGCAGGATCTTATGCTTGCGCATGACACAGAATATGTTGAACTTATCTTTAACCATGCGCCAAAAACTGGCATTTTTCAGATTGACCCCGATACTGTCATGAATCCTCACACACTACAAGCAGCCTTGCTCGCCGCTGGCAGTGCCATTCAAGCCGTAGATCTTGTTATGAAGAATGAAGTGCAACAAGCTTTTTGCAATGTACGCCCGCCTGGACATCATGCTGAACATGCGAGAGCCATGGGATTTTGTTTCTTCAATAATGTGGCAATTGCTGCCTTGCATGCAATTAACCAACATAATTTGAGTAGAATAGCCATCATTGATTTTGATGTCCACCATGGCAATGGTACTGAAGATATTTTTTTGCAAGATGACAGAATCATGCTCTGTTCTTCCTTTCAATATCCTTTCTATCCCATGAGTCCTCAGCATGAAAATTCACATTTACTGCATTTACCATTGAGTGCTGGAACGAGAGGCATAGAATTTAGAAAATTATTTGCACAAAAATTTCTTCCTAAATTAGAAGATTTTGCACCAGAATTTATTTTTATTTCGGCTGGATTCGATGCACATGCCATCGATCCCTTAGCTAATCTTAAATTTTTAGAAGAAGATTATTATTGGCTAGGAAAGGAAATCTTTGAACTTGCAGCTGAAAGTTGCGATGGCCGTATTGTATCACTCCTTGAAGGCGGGTATGCTTTAGAAGTCATAGGACAATGTGTAGTAGCGCATCTTGCTCCTTTTGTAGGCATTTCTTTATAGTAAATTTACTAGGCATTTTATTCCTTTTTAGTACTTTTTTATTACTTTTTTAAGTTTTCTTTAATTAATAGAAAGCAATATTAAATTTAATCATTGCTTGTATATTCAAACAATCATTAAGTTTATTGACTCAATTTGTGTTTATATGAGAAACTCCAAAATTAAATGAATTTTTTAAGTTTTATATAATGATTAAAGATGATTTATAACAATTGAAATGATTTTTGAATGAAAAATCAACATTTTTCAGCATTTCAACATTTATCCAATATTTATATAGAGGAACAAAAATATGAGTGCACCATCAGATCAAATATCAATGCCTGTCGCAACAGTCGATCCAATCCCCCTTCCCATGCCAATAGCCGATTTGAAAAAAAGAGCTGAAGACGGAAGTGAAGAGGCACAGATTCAGCTTGCAAGACTACATCTAGAAGGTCGTGGCGTAGAAAGATCTGAGGAAGAGGCAATTAAATTACTACGTATGGCAACGGGACCTTCGCCTAATTCTTGGTATGTAACATCTATTCCCGAAGCTCTACAACTTCTTGCCAATATTTACTATCGTAATGGAAATCCTGATGCAGCGGCTCATGAACTGTTAGAGGCAACAGCAAGAGCAGAGCCACAAGCTCGGCTCCTTATGGCTTGTTATCAATTATGGGCTATTCCCTCACATCTAATAAACAGTGACGATAGATTAGAAAGGGCGAAACTTTGGTTAAAAGAAACCACAACTGGAAATCCAACAAATCCTTCAGTCAAACTTGCAAGTGCCATCCAAAAATTAATTAAAGAAGAGGATCCTCATTTTCGATCTCCAATTCGTTTAATTTCCCCCAACAATCATTTTGCCAATCCAATTATAGGCTATGACATTCAGGATTTTAATATCCAAGGAGATGGCATTCGTTGCAGTTACCAAGGGACTCACGGTATGCGGGATGTCGTGTTGATTATCCCTAAAGACAAAGATAGGGATGATAGCATTTCCGAGTCAATAGCACGTTGCGCACCCCCTCATCCTAAAGTAATCGGACCCAGTGGTTGTACCACTGAAGTAGAATTTCCTTGCCACAGTGGTGCGCCAAAAATCAGCTTTGCATTAGTTTGCAATCTAATTGATGAACCACTTATATCTGCCACACTTATGCAACGAACAAAACCAGAATTCTTTAAAGAAACAGCATTAAAATTTGCGACTGATATTGCTGAAGGTCTTGCCCACTTGCACAGTCATGGTATTGTACACGGTAATGTTTCTGCTAATAGCATCGTTATTAAAAAGTCTCTAGTATTCTGCTTTGGTAACTGGTTCTGGGTTTAAAATGAGGCCAGCTTCTGCTTCAATCTCAGCTTCAGAATCAGAATCAGCTTTGGTTTCCCCTTCAGTAATATTTTCTTCACCTCCGGGTGGTGCACCCTTGCCAATGCCTAAAGCTTTAGAGAGCGCAATAAAGATCTCAGCCACCTACAAAACTGATGTCTTTGAATTCGGACAGACTCTTTTTCAACTATTTACAGGAAAAACCTTAGCGACAGCAGACTATGACATTAAAAGCATCAAAGATGAACTCTATGCTGTTGTTGAACCAGCCCTTGTAGGAATTATCTTATTATGCCTAATAAAGGAAGCTGAAAAAAGGCCTTCCAGTGAAATCATTTTGACGGCACTGCGAAATCTAATGCCAAAAGAAGCCTCCAAAGAAAAAGCAGATGGCAAAGGCCCAGAACTAAAAAGATCTTTGGAAAAAACAACAGTTTCTTCTATGTTCCCTTATGTTGCAGCGGATGAAGGCTATTCTGCATTTTGGTTGTTACCGCATATTGCTGTAAAGCCAAAGCTTCCCAGACAATATCAATCAGGCAAAGATCCCTATCATTCCATATTTGAAGGTGAAATCGAAAAAGAAATGACTGAGGAAGATATCATAGAGAAATATAGAAACTCTGACTGTCCATACTATCGATATCACATTCCTGAAGCTTTCATTGATAAATTGAAGGATGAAGCCGATAGGAAAGCGGCCATTAAAAGAACAGCCAATATTGTCAAAAGTTTGGATGCCTTTCTATTAGCAGGGTGGAATATGACTTTGGAAATTTATAAAATTTCTAAAGTTCCAGGACTCGATGGGCCAAAACGCAAAGAACTTTGGGATGCTGCTATGAAAAAAGCCGGCAATCCTACATGTACTTTTTGTCATGAAGAAAGTATTTCATTTGAGTCCCTTTTTAAGGGGCCGGGCAGTTATGAAGGAAGCATCTTCATGGCCTGTTCTAAATGCTTAGAACAACAAACTTGGGATCAAGAAGCAGCGACAGCTCTCTTTGGATTTTCTAAAGAACAACTACTTCGTGAATTACCTCGTTGGTATACTGGCGGCTCTTACGGAAAATATATGTACATAACAGAGGACTTGCTCGCACTCCGCAGGCAAGAACCCGTCACATTGAATGAAAAGATTTTACAAATCACACCCAGAATTTGGGAACTTTATGCCAAATTACCTGAGGAAGTTCGGCAATATATAACAGTGAGTAAGGAGGAACCTATAAAGAAATCTAAGGCCGAAATGCTCATTTTATCCACTCAAGGTCAACAGGCCTCAGGAACAGACGAGCAATTACATGAGTTTCCAGATCGAGTTGAAGATGAAGAAGGAATCTGGCTCTTTGGACGTGCCCCAAAATATTTTGTCCATTACGGCGAAAAACCGGGTCCCAAACCTGAAATGGAACCCAAACCAGGACTGGGGCTTGAAGTGGGACTGGGACTTGAAGCCGACCCTGCATCTGTAGCAGTGCCTAAAACTGCAACAGAAATTGAGACTGAAACTGATGCTGATGCTGAGACTGAAACTCTGGCTGCTCCTGGAATTGATCCTGCACCTGCAGAATCCAGCCCAACATCGAAATCAGCTTCCAAGGCAGTTGGTCGAAAGTTCATCTAAGAGAGGGATGACTTTAATGAAACTACTTGGCGAGAACATGAGTTTCTATTAGTAATTTCAAACTCTGTTACCTCTATTAGTCCAATCTTCAGGTGGCACATCTATTACAGTTCCGCCTGAGGAGGAAGATTCAACATTTTGAATTGCAGTAATAACTGCATCTTCGAGAGATTCGGCTACCCGATCAAATTCTAAATATACAGTTCCCTCACGAAAATTAATAAGAGCATCATTACAACCAGCTTCGAATAATGAATCTTCTAACCCAGGGCTTTTTTCATCAACATTTTTTAAAACTAGGTGAATTGATAAACCATTTTCACAAATTTTCTCCCTAAGATTTCACAAATTCAAGTTTTATTGGTTCTATTGAATATAATTGTTGACTCAATTTTATCTATCTTTTCTCAGTTGTTAGTCAAGATACTACCCTCTATCTCAAATAGATGAACATACACTAGATTGAACTACAATATTATATTACTATTATAATTAATAGTTATCACTTATTGATAACTTGTGATATACTTCTTCAATGAGAGGAATTGACTTTGCATTAGAAACACTTTTGGACTTAAATGGATTTATCGTAGAGATTGGAGAAGGTTTTTGGGTTAAAATTGAAGCCAAACAAATGAGGATTGATCCCAACAAACCTTTTGGCATCAAATATTGTTTAACCCTGCATAATCCAGAAGGAGAAAGAATTTTTGGTATTGATAATGCACATGCAGCACCTAAGAGTTCATCGAAGGAACCTCATGATCACATGCATAAAGGCACAAGGATACAAAAATATTCTTATCTTTCTGCTGAAAAGTTGTTAGCAGATTTTTGGAGCGAAGTGGAAAATATTTTAAAACGAAGAGGTTGAAAATGTTGAAAACATTAAAAATTGGTATTGCTTCATTTGAACAAATCAAAGAAAAAACTTTGGCCATCGCTAGAGGTGACTACAAGCCTGGAAAAAATGAACCCAGAGTATGGTTCACTTCAATTGAATCGTTGGCGCAAGTACTTTCTACAAAAAATAAGCTTCTGCTAGAAATTATCGATGAAACAAAACCAAGTTCTGTATCTCAGTTGGCAGAAATTTCAGGGAGACGAAAAAGCAATTTATCCCGTACTTTAAAAACACTTGCAAGATATGGATTGGTTGATTTGACACATAGGAAGGGGAAACAAATTCAGCCTCGTGTCACATTTAAGCATATTCAAGTCGATTTTGACATTGATAGAATGGCAAGTTAACTTTTTATTAATGTGAATGAGCCATATCGTTACCTGACACTTGTCAGCAATATAACGATATGACCTCTGCAAAAACTTATGGAATGCAGTTTATCTATAAACACAAAGCTGCAAGGGTGACGTCAAATAAAGCGCTTTTCCAGAAACAACATTATTAGTGAAATAAATTGCATATTTTCCATAAAAATGGAGTTCTAATTTGTATCCATTAAGCATGGAAGGGCTATGAGAACTTCCCTCTTCATTGTGCAAGCTTAGATTAAATTGGGTGCCAAAAGCGGTAAATGTCTGAATTTGATCTGAATTTCCAATTAATTTAATCACTTTCTCCTTTGTCCAACCCATCTCAATCTCTTGGAAGAAGGAATCGTGCACTCCAAGTTTACTTTCAATGGTTTGTTTTAAGAAATTAAATGTGCGGGAACTTATGTTTTTACTTGAACTTGCACAAGTGTTTGCATCTGGCTTTCTTGTCACTAATTTTTCAATGGGATGATAGTGTAGTGGAATACCAGGGTGTGAGTCCCATTTAATATAGTGATCAAATCTAATTTCCTGCCAATCTTTATAAAATTCTTGAATTTCACCGGGTGAAAAGGAGGATTGATAATGGGCTGCCAATATTTCTTCTGTACAGGGGTAATTCTCATCATAAATGAACAGAGTAAAAATATTGAAACCATTGGACTTTGTGGCTGCTTTGACTTTAGCCAATAAGCTGCGCCATTCCTCATTCTTTAAATAGTACAAAACACCATGTGCCATGATAAGATTCGAATTTCTCTACTAGAGGAAACTCTCTGATATCAGATATACTAAATTCCAACACAAGATTTAATCTTCGTGCATGTGACTTCAATTTTGAAATGCCAGCCTTTGATTGATCCACTGCGGTAACAGCGTGTCCTAAACTTGCAAGATACAAGGCATTACGTCCTTCACCACAACCTAAATCTAATATTTTGGCATGAGGCGGTAGAAAAGGCGCTATTTCAATTACTTCAAAACTGGGACCACCCATGCAGGAAACCTTTAAATCACGATAGCCTTTTTCCCAAAATGCGTTGAAGGGTTCTGTTAAAAACCATTTTGTACTCATATATAAAGTCTCCTCTCCTATTGTTTCACTTAAGTGGCGTAGCATTTGTTCCTCTAGAGACAGCCTGACGGCAGATTGAACAGGAAGAATTCCTTGTTCTATCTTTTCCATATACTGCAGGAAAGTAACTTTGTTGGTTTGTCTTTGGATATAATTATCATCTGTATAATGAAGACCAGCTGCGTATTTTCGACTGCCTGGACCAAAAGACAAAGTTGGCGCGCCTAAGAAGCTATCTTCTTCGTAACAGCACCCTCCTGTTCCTTTCACAAAAGTTACCAAGGTTTTTTGCTGGTAACCAACTTCCACTAGTCTTCGGATAGTTTTGTCATACCAGTCATAGCGTTCTCTACTGTCCTTTATCTCATTCTCTTCATTTATCTTATTCACTTTATTTATCTGCTTTCCAAATAAGGTTCTTTTTCTTAAGACCAATGGATAAAGCGTTATGGTTTGAGGATTAATTTCAATTGCTTTGTCGAGGTTAGTTTGAAAAGTTTGGTTGGGGAGGCCGTAAATTAAATCAATATTAACATTTTCAAATTGCAGTACATGATTTGCAAGATATGCATTTTCAAACCCAAGCTTGGCATCATAATTCCTTCCCATTGCTATTAATTCCTCTGGTTGGAAGGATTGAATGCCAAAACTTATCCGATTAAAGCCTAGCGATTTCAATTCCTGCAATTTGATTTTCGTCAGGCTATTTGGTGCTCCCTCAATGCTAACTTCTGCATTATCCTTTAACTTAAAATAGTTCCGAATTGTATTTAATATTAATGCAGTGTCCTGGGAGGATAGTAAGCTTGGCGTGCCGCCTCCAAAATAAACGGCAGACACTCCTATCGATTCTCTGTCTAGAAACTTCGTCATCATCGCAATTTCTAATAGCAAGCATTTAACAAATCGACGGATGATGGATTCAGTATGCAATTTTGTCACAGTGAACAGATCACAGAAGTGACATTTCATGTCGCAGAATGGGATATGCAGATAAAGAGTAATCTCCCCTTTAACATTTTCCCATTCTCGAGCGGCTGATAGCCAATCATGGTAGGCTTGATAGCTACTTTTTGGTGGATAGTTATAAATATAAGAGGGCAACACTTGGCTTGCTATTTGTTGATGCAATTCTTGCCGAAGTTCTTGGAATCTCTGATGTTCTTGAAATTTCTGAAGATTCCCAAATTTCTGTACTTGTTGAAGTTTTTCAGATGAAAGGTGTTTGACATCTGCATCATGATCTAACATAAATAAATTCCCCCTTCTTTAAAAAGAACATTAAAAAGAACCTTTGATTTTTGACTTGCATCTAAAGTGACTATCTTTTTATTTTTTTGGAGATGTTTTATAATTACTGCTGTTTTCTGTTTGAATTGTGTAATTCGATGTAGTGCACAGGCTTCATTGTCCTCTGGTCTTTTCTGCAAAGCACCGAAGCAATAATCGCAAAATCCTTCTATTTTTGGAGGATAATTTCTTTCATTGTAAATTCCTGCACATATTCTACAAGTGAGACGCGATATAATTCTCGAAATTGCGAGCGATTCAGAAATTTTCAGGTAGATAAATTGAGTTTTCTCATCAATACCCAAATCATGGACAAATTTTTGTAAGGCATAGAATTGCGGCAGAGTATTCGGGTAACCTTCAAGCACAAATGGATGTTCTAGAGTATGAGTTTTTTTAAGATAATTTGAGATTTCATTTTGCGCAATATTATTGATTAACTCATCGGGTAGCAGGAGCCCATTATCTATGTGATATTTTATTTTTCTGCTGAGCGGAGTTTTTTGCTGAGCCTTAATTCTAAGAATATTCCCCAATCCAATCGCATGATATCCGTAGGAAGTGAGAATTCTTGAAATTGTCCCCTTTCCTGAACCTGGATACCCGAATAGGATGCAGTGGTTCATTTCGCTCCTAAGTTCCAAAAAAAAACAAAACTTAAGAAGCGGATAATGCTAACAGAATTATATAGAAAGTAAATACTGGTAAATTGCTCAGTCATAAGCCAGTTGGCCAAAGTCAATTTTAAAGCTTAACGCGCTATTAAAAAAAGCTAAATTGTGGTAAAGTTTTTGTTCAAATTTATACATTTATTTATTTCTTATATTATTCAATATTGTAAATATTGAATATAGAAAGAAAATTAAGGAACCATAATTATGTCAGCAAACTTAGATAAAGAATCTGTCCAATCTCTGAAAAAAGAATCTGTGGCAATAGAGGCAAAATCGATCTTAGAAAATATCGAACAAGCACTTAGCCAAAATAGCAATTATGAATCAACCAGAGATATCTACCGCTGCGCCTTAGAACGTGGAGCCGATCCTAAAGTAGTATTAGAATGCACCAAACTAAACGGCATCATTACTGCAGGATGTTATGCGGATTGTTATCCTGAAGGAATGAGTCCTCCCTTAATGCTGGATCTCCTTTGTAGAACAAAATATAGTGCTCAGGATATATTTTGTTTCACTGGGAATCATGCTTATAAGCTTGAACAGTGCATTAAGGAAACTACCACTTCTTTTGAAAAAAATATACTCTTATCCTTTATAAGTAGGATTTGGCATCAAAGAATTCATAACTCTCCAAATGTAGAAAAAGCCCTTATTGAAGAAATTAAAATACTTTTGACTCGAATTAGGGCAAAAAAGAATAAAAAAGAAATTCTAGATGAAATGTGTCCAGAAGATCTCAGAGTGAGATATTTTAATGCCCTAAAGCTTGAAGAACCGAAACAAAAAGAGCTCATGGCTAATATTTTCAAGGATTATTGGTCAAGAAACCTCTATCGTATTTTTAATCCCTATCTACTAGAAGATCTAGAATGGTGTGATCTCGTTGCAAAGCGTGCAAAAGTATCACCTGATGAACCTTTGCCAAAATCTATATGGTGTTATTCTGATACCACACTCTATCCAGAGGGTGAGACCTATCGATTTGAAGATTATTATTTCAAATATTCTGTTTACGATTCCGCCATAAGGAAAGGCGTCGATCCTGCGGAAATACAAAAATGCAAAGAAGTCGGCATTCTCCCACGTCATATAGAAGGGCGCGTGTTGACAGAGTTATTGAAAGCAAAAATTCCTGCTGAAAAAATATATCAAATTGATGCGAGTAATAATATTCGCGACTCACGTTATTCTAGTGGCCATTGGTTTATATCAAATAGCCTAACCAAACTCGATGCTGCTAAATGTGACAAAAAAATAATTGAAGCTGCGAAAGAGAAATTTTTAGAAGTCGTCACAACGGATAAATTCGAAAGACTATTGGCGCCTATAGGATTTTCGTACCACAATTTTTTAAAAGAGAGGGAAATTGAATTTGAAATTTTAGCAAATGAAATACTCGGGGGATTTTTTCCTGTTATTCAAGTACTCGAAGGTACAGTTGTACAAGCGCCTGAAGATGCAGCTATTCAGGTAGCAGCTATGCAAAGGGATAAAAGCGCAACTCAAGAGAGTGCAGATCAAAAAGACAGCAAAGAACAAAGGAAACATCATAAGGAACAGCAAGATCAGGATACTCTTCAATTAATCAAAATAGTAAAAACAGTCCCTGTTTTAAAAGAGGTTAATTCAGACTATCGAAACATCTACTTGTCCGCACTTAAATTCGGAGCTGATCCAGCCGCAGTACAAGAATTTATTTGGGCAGCCAATAAATGTGAGCCTAAAAGCGGCTATCCCACAAGGATATATTCGCCCTTGGTGATAGATCTTTTGTGTAGAATTAAACTATCTCTGGGCATGATTCAAAAAATTTACAGCTTAACGATGAATGATGTCTATAAAATTGAGAATATCCTTAAGATTGCAACTACTGATGTCGGAAAAACCATACTATTATCTTGGATAATGCGATATGAACTTGATAAGATTCTTGCGCATCCTACTTTGAAAAAAGAGGTGCTTGAGGAAGCTCAAAGAATCATTGCATTTATCAATCAAGATACTATATCCCCTAAAGATTGGTCCAAACTTATTCTTTCGAAGCTTTTGGATCTCTATCCTGCACTTCAACAAGATATTGAATGGCATCAAAAAACACTGAGTCGAGCTATAAAAGCAATGCCGGATTCCTTAAAAATTATATACCGTGGTGAGGCCATGGAAAGAACTTCCCACCCACGATTTAAGGAATACAATCTTGGAGAGAAACTATTCATACTCTCTAATGAAGAGAGATTAGAGCGCGTCCCACATCCTAAAGTGCTGCTTCAGCAGTATGAATCCTTTGGAATTTTTCCAGAACATCTCTCTCCAAAGCTTTGTAGAGAATTGTTTTACGTTATAAAACCCTCTGCAAAAGCATTATTTCAAATTAATGCCAATCGAGATGCTGCTAGTATCCTAGAGAGCATAATAATTACATTTGCGAGAGAAATGAATGGTCCAATGATGCAAGGAAGAACTATTTTTCTTCGATTATTAACTACCGAATTGCTTGACGCTGTTCTCGCGCCAGTCGATCCTGCTCACCTTGATATGAAGAAGCACTTCTTTGAAGCAGCTTTGTCTCAAATAGTCGATAAACTTCTTGAATTTAAAAAGAAATTTTCGAGCCCTGAGCTTATTGCTAAAGAATATACGACTTATGGGATAGAAGATCCTAACTGTGTCGATGCGTGGCGGTTTGATCATTTTCTAAAAGACATTAAGAGTGCTCTATTAAATGATATTGCATCTTTACAAAAGAAGCCCCAGTCATCTTTGTCACCCTTGCCATCTTCTGCTATCGACAAAATTACTGGAGAAACCACGCAAAGTGCTGCACATATGAGGTCCTCAGCAATAGACAAAATAACTAGGGATGTGGAACACAGTGTAAGCGTTATAAGTAGTCAGGATGGAGTAGGCAGTGCACGAAGTCAAGGCACCGCTATCACACCCCAATTCGTGGCAAGCAGAGCATTTGCAACTCAAATCGAAGGTAAATTAGCGTCTGACACAAAATCGCTGGCGGAACGAAACGCACGAGCTGTTTCTACTCCTATCGCAGGGGCAAGCACTCCGCTCTCTGCTGAAGAAGAGGCCAAAAGAAATAAGCAGCAAAAAAAGAATGCAAAAAAACGACAAAAGAAAAAGGAAAAGCAGGAGAAACAGGAGATACAAAGAAGAGACAGGCCAGATAGGGATGGAGATGATTATGGTTCTATTGGGACTGCTAGGCCCGCATAGGATAAGGAACAAATTGGCAAGGAGCTAAGGAACAAAGGAGCAATTCTATGAAAGTATATTTAGTGCGTCATGGCGAGAGTGTGGAAGAATCCGTTGATCCTAAAAAACCATTGAGTGCTGCAGGCAAAAAAGAGGTAGAAAGAGTAGGACAATTTCTTGCCCACAAAATTCAAGTAGATGAATTTTATCACAGTTCCAAGCTTCGTGCCAAAGAAACTGCTGAGATCTTGGCAAATTTTATTAATCCAGAAGCAAAAATTTCCATGCAGAAAGGTTTAGAACCTTTGGATGAGATTGAGTCCATGGTGCAAGAACTTGAAGCACGTTCCAATGAAAAATCTGATTACTCTTTATTAATCGCAGGCCATTTGCCCTATCTTGCAAAGCTTGCAGCACGACTTTTATGCGGTAATGAAAATCTTATTTTTCTTGATTTTGGAACAGTCACTATTGCAAGCTTCGAAAAATCCTTCAGAACAAACTGGATTTTAAAATGGATGTTGTGCCCAGATATTATTTGACCATCTGAACCAACTAATTAGGGCCTGTTGACAATTCTACTATGCTGGGCATAAATCATTGATTTTTTGTATATTAGTGATTGTAAACATCATGTTAATCCAATGAATTTAAAGTAAAATATTTTAAAATGGACAAAATAGAAGTTAAACTGCTATTTTGTCCAAAATTAATATACAAATAACAAAAAACGAAGTGTCAAAAGTTCTTTAATAATGCACAGATAATGCCCCAGTTATATTAATTTTCCTAACAAAGAACTATAATTTTCTAATGTATTGCACAATTTTCGTCCCATTGCATCAATGAAAATCGAATGAAATTCGTATTGCCATCGAGTTTACTCACAACTGTTATTCCAACTTGATACTCACTACAATACAAGATTAATACAGGAACAGGAATCCCTGATAAAATACAATAGCCATGGTAAAATCTTTCTCTTTCTATTTTCATATACCTTTCGTTCATGATCTTCATGGTTTTTTTCAGTCGATTTCCTACCGCATGCATTGCGGCTTTTAAAGCCAGAGAAAATTCAGGATCTGAATTTGCATTGTCTAGCCTGACTTCTGTATGATTGCATAGTTTTCCTTCTCGCTCCTCTATTAAGTCAAAAAAATACTTTACCGTAGCAGAAATATCTTCCGCTTCTAAAATATACTTCTTCAAGGTTGCAATATCTTTCATAATTATTTACTCCATTTTTTTATACAAACAATCCATGCAAGGTATGCAATACAAATTATTTATTGCAAATTGATCAATAAAAATAATTTATTGCAAATTGTTCAATACAAGAACAATTACTAAAAGATTGATTATCATGAATAGATTTCTTTAAATAAATGCGATATTTATCCTAGAATTTCCTCGTATGCTAAATTGCTTAAGTCAGCTCAGATATTAGTATGATCTGAAAGTTGATCAACTGATTGTAAAACTGTAAAATAATCATCAATATCTATTAAAATTTTTTTAGTTGGCAGTTATTATTCTTTTCATGCAAGTTATGCAAAGTTAAATAAGAGGACAAAAATATGGAACTACAAATAGTTATTGGTTTATGCGTTCTGTTTGCAGTCATCGTCATTTTCATGTCCGTTAAGCAAGTACCACAGGGTTTTGAATGGACTGTCATACGATTTGGCCGCTTTACACATGCTCTAAAACCGGGTCTTTCCATTATCATTCCCTTTGTGGATCGAATCGGTGCAAAGATTATTATGATGGAACAAGTATTGGACATTGCACCACAAGAAATCATCAGCAAAGACAATGCCATGGTTCGAGTAGACGCTGTTGTGTTTTTTCAAGTCATTGATTGCGCAAAAGCAACCTATGAAGTGCGAGATTTAGAACGTGCTATTCAAAACTTGACGCTCACAAATATCAGAACAGTCTTAGGATCGCTAGATTTGGATGAAATGCTGTCACATCGAGATGTAATTAATTCACGTTTGTTATCTGTTATTGATGAAGCAACTGCACCTTGGGGAGTAAAAGTCACCCGAATCGAAATTAAAGACATCGCTCCGCCACGGGATTTGGTTGAAGCTATGGCTGCGCAAATGAAAGCTGAACGAGAAAAAAGAGCCACAGTCTTGGAAGCAGAAGGCATCAAACAAGCCCAAATACTAAGAGCGGAAGGCGAAAAAGCCTCCCGCATACTCGATGCAGAGGCCAGAAAACAAACCGTGTTTCTAGAATCTGAGGCCCGTGAACGTCAAGGTAGCGCTGAAGCCGCTGCCACTGCAATGGTTTCAAAAGCAATTTCTGATGGCAGTGTGCAAGCCATCAATTATTTCATTGCGCAAAAATATATAGAAGCTTTGGGTAAAATGGCCAGTGCACCCAATCAAAAAGTCATGATTGTTCCGATGGAAATGAGCCAAATTGCAGGAAGCTTGGGCGGCATCGGTGAAATTGCAAAAGAAGTTTTTGGAAAAAAGGACAAGAATATGGATATGAATATGGAAAGAAAGGAAGAGCGTCACAAAATTCATCAAAAAAATACTTCTCACAATTATGACGATCACTTTGCAAGGACATCTGGCGAGAAATTTGAAAAGGAATCCTCATAAAAGGTAATCTCATGAAAGATACCCTCATGACAAGGAGCACTCATGATGTCAGAAATTTTTGCATTTAATTCCTGGATGTGGATAGGCATTGCAATTTTTCTTGCAGTTGCAGAAATTATTGCATTCGGAAGCTTATTTCTGTTAGTGATTTCCCTTTCTGCGCTAGTTGTTGGCGTTTTACAATGGTTATTTCCAAACTTAGCCTGGCAATATCAAGGCCTCTTATTTTGTGTCCTAGTCATTACTACCAATATTTTCCTTTGGAATTATGTGAAAAAAAGACCCGCAACTGCTTCTGGCAATACTTTAAACCAAAAAGAAAAGCAATTTTTGGGAAATATCTACTCACTTCAAGAGTCCATTGTAAATGGCCATGGCAAAATAAAAATTGGTGATACAGTTTGGTTGGTTTCTGGCCCTGATCAAGTTAGGGGATCTCGTGTCAAGGTAATTAGCATGAAAGGCACTGTATTAGAAGTAGAAGCCTTAAAATAAGTACTGTGATGATAGAACACCTCTCTTATGATATACTTCCAATGTTTAATAGAAAGGACGACCTCAAACAAGCAATAGAAGTTAATTGCTATTTCACAAAATTCACGCAACTAAAACATTGGAACTGAAAAAACTCATGTCAAGCATCATCGGGTTCAATGAAAAAGATATTAAGGAAATATTTGGGTCTAATACCTACCTAAAGGGAAAATCCTACCAAAAATACGGACATGTTATCGATATTCAACTTCTTAAAGAGGAATATCTGTTACAGGCAACTGTATCAGGCTCTGAGCGCAATCCATACCATATAATAATTGAATTAGACGATGAATATGAATATATTGATGGTACCTGTACCTGCCCGCTTCGCTACGGTTGCAAACATATTGTGGCGGCTTTGCTAGAGGCTCTGTATTGCGGCCTTTTACTAGGCAATATAGCAAGAAAAGTAGAGAGAGCGGATTTTAAGAATCAGGACACTCAAAATTTGTCTAAACAACCTCTTGCCTCAAAACAAGTTTTCGACATAGCTCATATTGTCTCCAGATCAGATTCCAAACCACAAAATTCAGAATTTCATACTTGGTTCAATATTTTTAGCAACTCTTTTTCAGAAAAAGTAAGTCAGAAGAAACCTGATGAATATCATTTAATCTATATATTACAGACTAAACCTTATCTCTATGCTCCTCCGCGGGTTACTGTAAAATTGCAGATGGCACGCCTGCTCAAACAGGGGGGGTATGGCGTGAGTAAACCCTTTTCATTTACTTCACAATCCCAATTCAAAATGCTTTCTGATGAAGACCAAGAAAATTTAACGCGTCTTGACTTAATGTATAAACAATTTTTTGCTAAATCTTATTCTTCTGTTGATGATTTTGTACTAAATGGCGAAAGAAGTGATTTCCTGCTTCGTGAATTGCTAAAAACTGGTCGATGTTATTTTGGAAATCATCAAAATACTAAAGCGCTTCAACTTGGAAATGTGGAATCAGCAGAATTTTCTTGGATGATAAATGAAAAGGGTGAACAAAAATTTCACTGCCATAAAAATAATAAACCTCTTCTAGTCTTACCTATTTCCCCGCTCTGGTACATCGATACTGAAACAAGTTTGTGTGGTCCATTAGAGTGTGAATTAGATCCAAAAATAGCAGGGGCCCTCCTGTTTGCTCCTCCACTTACTCCAGAAGCTTCGATCAACATATCAAAGGAATTCAAAGAATTTAAAGATAAATTCTTAACAGGGCAAGAATCCACAGGGCAGAAACTCGCAAAAATAACAAAAATTGCCTTACCAGCCCAAATACCGATTCAGGAAATTCGAGATCTCGGACCAGAACCCACATTGCATTTATTTGGGGTGGATTGTACCTTTATTTATGCAAGACAATCTAAGAATTCAATACATTCAAAACATTCGAAACAGAAAGAATGCTTACCCCTTGGCCGAGTATCTTTTAAATATGGGACTAAAACTATTTCATTAGACAGTCCGCTTGCGCTACAAGAGTATGATCCGAAGAAGCAAGAGCTTCGAAAAATAATACGTGATCTGGCACAAGAGAACCTTTTTCTGAAAGATATCAGTGAACGAGGAGGACTCGCGGTTTTAACAAATTATCCCGAATTTTTAGACCTGGAAAAAATTCTTGCCACGGATTTCATTATCGCTAAAATAGGCAATACACAATCCCAAACTGAATTTTTACAGAATGCAATCCCGGAACTTAGACAGCGAGGATGGCAAGTTAATATTGATCCTAGTTTCCCAGCCGAATATTTTCTTCCGATTGAAGAATGGTACACAGAATTTTCGGAAACCGATAATGATAGTACTGATAATACTGACAATAATGATTGGTTTAGCATGGAACTCGGAATTGTTATCGAAGGAGAAAAAGTCAATCTTCTGCCGATCTTAGTAGATATTATTAATACTCTGCCGGGTGGAGATCTGATGAAATTTAAATTTACCAATAACTCAGGAAATGAGCACTCGGGAAATGAGCACCCAGGAAAAGAGCAAAAAGAATATATTAGCATTCACCTACCCTCTGGCCAGAGAGGTAAAATTCCGCTTGAGAAAATCCAATATATCTTATCGATTTTCTCTGAATTGCATGATCCGAATAGTCTAAATTCCGATGGACGTCTTGCAATTTCACGTTTTCATGCCTCCCAATTCCTGGAATTTGAAAATGCCATGAAAGCAGAAAGAATGCGCTGGCTTGGAGCTGAAAAGCTACTACATTTAAGCCAAAAACTTGCAAATTTTCAAGGCATCCAAGCTGTAACATTACCAGATCTCTTTAAGGGACAATTGCGTGATTATCAAAAACAAGGCTTAGAATGGCTAAATTTTCTGCGAGAATTTCGCTTGGGAGGAATTCTAGCGGACGATATGGGGCTTGGAAAAACTGTACAAACTTTGGCGTACTTGGCGGTTGAAAAGGATGCGGGACGGCTCAAAAAACCCTGTTTAATTTTAGCACCAACGAGCGTCCTCCAAAATTGGCGCAAAGAATCTGAACAATTCACCCCAACTTTTAAAGTCCTAGTCCTTCAAGGACAACATCGTAAATCTGATTTTGATAAAATTAAATCCTACGACATCATACTTTCAAGTTACCCGCTTTTAACTAGAGATCAAGAGATTTTTCTAGACCAAGAATATTCTTGCATTATTTTAGACGAAGCACAAACCGTTAAAAACGCGAATACTAAAACCTATCAAGTCCTCCGTCAATTAAAAAGTGAGCATCGGCTATGTTTAACAGGCACCCCTATGGAGAATCATTTAGGAGAGCTCTGGGCATTATTTAATTTTTTATCTCCAGGTTTTTTGGGATATTCCAAACAATTTGCGCGAGTTTTTAGAACGCCTATTGAACGTCAAAGGGATCTGGAAAGACGTACTAGTTTACAACAGCGGATAAAACCCTATCTCCTGCGCCGCACCAAAGATCAAGTTATGAAGGAATTACCGCCTAAAACTATCATTATTCAAAAGATTAGCCTTGAAACAGATGAACAAGAACTCTATGAGAGCATCCGCATGGCCATGGAATCGAAAGTACAACTCGCTCTACAACAGAAAGGCCTCGCCCAAAGCCAGATCATTATTCTAGATGCTCTATTAAAATTAAGACAAGTCTGCTGTAATTCCAGATTACTTTCACTAGATGCTGCAAAAAAAGTGAAGGGTTCAGCAAAACTCAGCTTCTTGATCGATATGTTGCAAGAATTGATTGAAAACGGTCGTAAAATATTACTCTTTTCTTCCTTCACTTCCATGCTAGCTCTCATCGAATTGAAATTGCAAAGTCACGGTATTGATTATGTCAAATTAACTGGCGACACTCTCGATCGTCAAACGCCAATCGAGAAATTCCAATCGGGAAAAGTGCCTGTTTTCCTTATCAGCCTCAAAGCCGGAGGAACTGGTTTGAATCTTACTGCCGCTGACGTCGTCATTCATTATGATCCCTGGTGGAATCCCGCTGCAGAAAACCAAGCAACTGATCGCGCGCATCGTATTGGCCAAACCAAACCTGTTTTTGTTTATAAACTGGTTACTACAGGAACGATTGAAGAGAAAATCCTCGAGTTACAAAACCGCAAACAAGGACTGCTGTCTGGTTTACTTGAAGCGGGTACACTCTTTGAATCCAATAAAGTCACCGCAGAAGACTTGCAATATTTGTTCCAGCCGATAGACCAAGAAATCAAAAAAACAAAAGATTAAAAAACTAAACATTAAGAGTTCCAGGTCCCAATGACTCAGAACGTCAGTATCCCAAGGCCTCTGGGCTCCAAAGTCCTAGAAACCTCTAGAACATAAGCCAAACAACCTGATGGACAAATGAGCTTTTATCATGCTAAAATATTAGCCATATGAATACTCAAAACTTTCTGATTGAAAAAAGGGTCCCAGTCGGTATCGATAATTTTCGCAAATTGATCGATGAAAACTACTTGTTTTGCGACAAATCCTTAATGATTAAAGAACTCATTGATAGAGGAAATGAAGTGACTTTACTCATTCGTCCTCGTCGATGGGGTAAGACCTTAAACATGTCCCTGTTACGTCACTTTTTTGCACCAGAGGTTCGTGGCATAAAAACAAAGGGTCTGTTTGATAATCTTGCCATAGCTTCAGTAGACGCCGGTAGGTACATGAATAGCCAAGGGCAATATTCGGTTATTTTTATTTCTTTCAAGGATATCCACGCAGATACTTTTGAAAGTGCGTATCAGAAAATATGCGAGCAAATGAGCTACTTATATGGTGAATTTGAAGAGCTAAAAGACAGCCCTAAGCTGACAGAACCGCAACGCATTTCGTTTAATAATATTTTAAAACGGACAGCATCCAGATCAGAAATTGAAAATTCTCTCAAAATATTAAGTGAATGCTTTTACATGCATTTAGGTAAAAAAGTTTATATTTTAATTGATGAATATGACACTCCCATTAATGGTGCTTTTGAAAAATATCTCGATGAAATTACCAATTTTATGCGCAATTTGTTTAGCGCGGCGCTGAAGGGAAATGAAGCTCTTGAACGTGGCGTTTTAACGGGCATTTTACGCGTTTCCAAGGATAGCATGTTGTCTGGTCTTAACAATCTAATGACTTATACCGTACTCGACGAACCCTATAAAAATCATTTCGGATTTTCGGAACCTGAAATCAAAAGCTTATTTGCTGAAAAAAATGCTGAATTAAAACTAAAAGATATTCAAACTTGGTATAACGGTTACAAAGCCTACGACTTAATCGTTTACAATCCATGGTCTATTATGGCTTGCTTGTCACATAATGGCGATATCGAACTCTACTGGACAGAATCAGCGCGCAACGATTTAGTCAAAAGCACCATCATGGGCTCAACCGCTGATATTAAATCAAAGCTTGAAATCTTGATGCAAGGAAATACTATCTCCACTCGAATCAACAAATATGTTACCTTCGATAGCTTAAAAGATAACGAAGCCGCGCTTTGGAGTTTATTGTTATTTACCGGCTATCTTACCGCCTCCTCTTCTGTTTTTGATAGAGAGTCTGGGTTCCCTTAAATGTGTTCTAAGTATTCCTAATCGCGAAGTCTTTATGTTATACAAACAATTTACACTCGATTGGTTTGTCGAAAAATTAGGCGGCGGTGAAGATAAATATGTCTCTTTTTTAAATAGTTTGATCAAGGGAGACGTCCAAGAATTTACCGAAAATATGGCAAATTATTTACTCGAAACAGCAAGCGTTTTTGACGTAGATGGTGGTAAAAAGGGCGAGGCATTTTATCATGGCTTTTCCTTGGCCTTAATCGCAGGATTGCGTGAAAAATTTCATATTAGATCCAATAGAGAAAGCGGTTTAGGCCGTTACGATGTACTGCTAGTACCAAAAGATCACCATAACTCAAAAGCTGTTATTCTAGAATTTAAACTTGCTAAAGCTTCGCAAGACATGACAACTGTTGCAAAAGATGCTGTTAAACAGATTGATTCTAAGGTGTACAATACAGAATTAAAAAGTTATGATCATATAAAAAAATTATTAAAAATAGGAATTGCATTTTCTGGAAAATCGGTTATTTCAGCTTATGAAACGACAGATCTGGCTACTCGTAAAAGTACTACACTATTATTAACTCACGAGATTATTTAAAACATTTTCAAGTATGCAATCTTACTGTCAACAATTTCAGTCGGTGACAATTTGTCACCGACTTAAACAAATAGCAAAAAGTAATATTAAATATTGTATATTCACTTATTTATTAAACTTACAAAAATAAAATGTTTTTAATTCTCAATTTTAATCAATGCATAATGACTAAATTTAGTCAATGCTCATTGATTAAATTTTAAATCTTCAATACAATAATAAATATATGATCCCGACTTCATCGTAATCTAAACTAAATTCCCAAAAGTTTTTTTATTAAATCCTTGTAGCACGGGATCTTTTTTATTTCATGATCAAAAATTTTCTACTGTAGTGCCTAGTAAACAAAAAAATGTTGACACTTTGAAAAAAATTTTTTAAAATTTCACTTAGTTTTTCAAAATAGAGGCGTCTACTTTGTTTGTTCGCGTTAAATCAACACCAAATAGTCCGCGAAAATCGGTGCAAATCGTCGAGTCGTATCGAGAAGACACTACTGTTAAACAAAAAATTATGCGCCATGTCGGTATTGCAATGAATGAAAAAGAAGAACAAAAACTTCGTGACTTGGCCCAAGATATTATTGCCTCAATGCTTACAGTTAATGAAAAAAACTCTGAGCAACTTAGCCTCTTTGAAACCGCTGAAGGCGATTTATCAGCCTTATTAAAAGTAAATAAGAATAAAAAACCTGGCCGTCCCGCAAAAAAGGAAATTAAGGATATTCTTCCTCCTGAGCAGGTCACTTTAGATATGATCGTTGAACATGAACGCATCATTGAGGGCGTTCACGAGGTTGGTGGTTATGTTTACGACGAGTTAGGATACCATAAAATTTTCAAAAGCAAACGGGATAATGATTTGTTAAAGGATATGGTGTTAACCCGATTAGTTTTTCCTGCGAGCAAACGAAAAACTCAACGTATATTAGAAGATAATTTCGGAAAAAGTCATGATTTAGATGCTCTCTACTCAACGATGGATAAAGTGTTTAATCAAATCGATCAAATAAAAAAACTAACGTTCGCTCGAACGCAATCCTTATTTCCTGAAAGTGTAGATTTAGTATTATTTGATGTGACTACGCTTTACTTCGAATCTATTGAAACAGATGAGCTTAGAAGGTTTGGTTACAGTAAAGATTGTCGGTTTAACACAACGCAAGTGGTGCTAGCTTTGGCAACTAATGGTGATGGTTTGCCCATTAGCTATGAATTATTTGAAGGTAATAAGGCTGAAGTAGGGACTTTAATTGCAGCGATTGAGCATTGGCATACTCTATTTAATATTAAATCAGTTTGTTTTGTCGGTGACCGTGCTATGTTCTCTAAAAAAAATATGGCTCTAATGGAAGAAAAAGGGTATCAATATATTGTTGCAGCAAAATTACGCACTTTGCCTGATAATATTAAAAGCGAAATACTTAGTGAGTCTCGTTATTATCCTACTGTTTTAAACGATGAATTTGCGTGGATTGGTGAATTTAATCACGAGAATCGTCGCTTAGTAGTCAGCTATAAAAAGAAGCGAGCATTAAAAGATGTGGCTGATAGAACTCGAGTTTTAGAAAAAATTGAAAAAGTAATTGGTAAAAAGGGCCAAACACAAAAATTAATAACTAATCAAGGCGTCAAAAAATTTACAAAAACAAATCCCCAAGCATGCACTCAATTAGATGAGGATAAGATTGCGCATGATGCGATGTGGGATGGACTACACGGAATTATTACTAATATCGAAGATGAAAAGGCTGAGACATTGCTCGCCCAATATTCTCGGCTCTGGGTGATTGAAGAATCCTTCCGGATCAATAAGCATACGCTCGCTATGCGTCCGATTTATCATTGGAATCCAAACCGAATTCATGCACATATTGCTATTTGTTATATGACATTTTCGGTATTACGACATTTACAGTATCGATTAAATTTGACACAAAAAATTAGTATAGAGACAGTGATTGATGAGTTAAGAGGAATTCAATCCTCTATTTACGTTCATAAGCAAACCAAGGATCTATATCGCGTTCCTGGTCGCATCACTAATACCGCACGAAAAATCTACAAGGCCTTCAATTTAACCCGCTCACCAGACGCAACAGTCTATTTAAGATAACTTTCCAACATCAAATAATGTAGTGCCTAAATTGGCTATAGCCCCCGTGGTACGGGGCTTTTGCTATTTTAGAAGACTCAAAAATAGTGAAGTCGGGAGATGATAAAGATCATAAAAACCCTTCTAAATTAAAGAACCGTTCTGGCACTGCCCTTGAACGCCCATCTTCTGACTCGCGCCGTCCATGGCGCTCGGCCCTTCGGGCTCCGCCTATTCGGCGTTTCCAAAACGGCTATCCTGCCGTTTTGTGGCAATCTCGCTTTAAAAAATTAACAAAATTTGCTCATTTACTATTTGTAAACTCCGCTATTTTGTTAATTTTTTAAAGCGACCTTGCCTAAAAGTCTTCCCGTTTTACTACACCTGATTTCCCATGCCTGAACAGTTACCGCCCTTCTTTGGGCGGAACTAAGTATCTGAATAATTGCCTAATATACACGGACCAATTTCATATAAAACATAATACATTAAAGGGGTGCGTGTATATGGGCAATCCTAGCACAAAAAATCCTAACATCGAAGAAGAGGAAGAAGAAACTGAAGAACCCTTGAGCGATCGTGTACAAGAATTACACAAATTGGCTCAATCAGGGGATCATGGTGGATTGAAAACGCAATTGGAGAGTTCGATCTGGAACGCTAGGGAATTGAGCTCTGCATTATCAATGGCAGCTTCAGAGGGAGATCTCGAAGCGATGGATATTCTGATAAAAGCAGGTGCAGAGGTAAATGCAACAAGTAAATTTTTCGATCCTCCGCTAATAGCTGCAGTAAAAACCGGTAAAATGGATGCGGTGCGAAAATTATTAGCAATGCATGCAGAGATAAATATAAAGGATAAAAAGGGAGATTTTGCATTAATACACGCTGCCGCTACAGATAATCTTGCTTTGGTAAAATTGCTGTTGGAGAGTGGTGCAAATGTCAATGAGGTAAACCCGAAATTCTTCAGGACAGCACTGATAATTTCTGCTACGAATGCCTCCAAGGAAGTGATGGAAGAATTACTGAAATCTGGCGCTGACGTATTTGCCTTTGACGGGAGAGACAGGACCGCAATTTCAGAGGCTACGCACTTGAAGAGACCTCCTGAAATTATATCGCTGCTAAAATCTTACCAAAAAGATCAGAAAGAGTTCACGGAAAGTATTGAACTTTACAATAAATTACGTTTAATCAAGCAGAGCGGGCATACTTTAGGTATGCGAGGTACCGTCAGTCTCAAGATCCCAGGTGCGAAGTCCCCTTTGAAAGTCCCTTATACAGGTTGTTTGAGCAATATGTCGCTCGAAAAATTGAGGCAATTATTAGAATCCTATACTGGAAGATTTGTTGCGGGCAAGGCATTGGGAGATTTTAAAAAAATCTTGGAAGCCATGGAAGTGGCCGTACAATACTCTGAAATGGATGGACAAGTTTCAGAAAAGGACTTAGTGGATCGCTATGGCAGCGGAAAACTGGTTTTTCACCATCCTGGCCATGCAATGCATAAAATGGGACTTGCACTGTATAAGGATGGCGGTGTTTATTGCAATAGAGGAGAAGGCGGTGTGCTTTTTGAGAAAGGATACACACATATATTCAAAATATCAGATCCCAAGTTATTGTCAGAATCACTTTTCACAGAGACGGACAGCCGTGAATCAGGGGTCGACCTAAAATCCATTGTAAATCTAATGGAGGGCGGCAAGCTTACGGGAGGGCTGCCTTCGAAACCGCAAAAATTCGGCACCTGCTCTTTTGTCAATATAAAAGCAACTATTGAAGGCGTGCTCTACTTATTTGAAAAAGAGAGATTACAAGAAGAAAAGAAGCTTTCCAGTGAAGAAATCGAAACGATGGCAAGACATTATGCCGAAACAGAATATAAAAAGTTCACCAAGTATATCCGGATGGCACAAGTCAATATTCTGTTGGAGGGCCTGAAGAATGCGCCTGATGCAGATAAAAAATTCTACTTAACAATATTAAGAGATTATGTCCATACCCATCATGGCGATGATGTTTCTTTTAACTCAAGAAACTTTCTCGGCAAAAAAAACCAAAAATTGGAGTTGATCGCCCTAATTTTAAAAACTGTCACTGAAACGATGGGTCGTGATGCTGCACTCAAATTTTTAGAGAGTACAGGCCGATCCGATATCTTGATTCCTTCCGCTGTAAAAATGAAGCATGCAGGCTTAATCGAGGCACTTCGTGAGCTGGTACCTGATCAAATTGCAGCTGAAATTGAGGCAGAAAGAAAGCGAATCCAAGGCGTAGAACCAAGTGCTGCAAAGGAAGATAGCCAAACGCCCTCCCGAAGATTTTATTAATAAAATTAAAACTAAAACTATGTAGGTAATGTAGTAATGTATGTCAGTAAAAAAAGAACCCACAGCAAGAGGACCTCTAAAGCAAGGACCTAAACAAGCAGATAGCGCGGTTCCAGGTGAAAGCCCTATCTATGCTGGTATTTTGCTTTCCGGCCCTGCCACTGATACCGATAAAACCCTCGAACTTGAGTGCTTGAAAAAACTGGTTTCCTTTGGAAAAAATAATTATCTCAAAAAACTTGAAAAAAGTATCCAGAATACTAAAGCGCACGTTCGGAATTTAGAGCATGAACTTGCCGAAATTGAATTGGCCCAATTGAAACAACTTGGCGGAGTTGGCAGAGAGGGAGGCGACGAAAGGGAACCCGCAGCACATGATCCAGTAGCCTTGGATGCTGCCTTAAAAGAAGCTCTATCTCGGAATCCACGATATCAGGAATATCAGCAAAAACTTCAAACAGCCAATGATTCTTTGAATGAACTCAATCGACGCCAAGAATTTGTACGTAAAATAAAGCCAAGCAGAATCGATCTTGCGGTACAGATAGATGCAGTATCGTCTGAACGAGAACTTGATTTGATTGTGGATGAAGTGTTAACGATGAAACATGATCTGCTTGCCGGAAACAGCATGGATGCTGAGCAATATCGCCTCATTCGCTATTATAAGAAGGAATTAGAAAAACTTAAAGAACAGGAGCAAAGTCTATTGGCGAGGCATGGCCGTAAATTGCCGAAGAGCCTTTTAAACAAAGGCATTGTAAAAGGGATGATACCAGAACAGCATTTAACTACGGATGAAATTATAAAGCTTGAAAACCGGATAAAGAAATTAGAGGTGCGCAGCAGAAAAATTACTGCAAGCTTTATTGCTCGTCAAAACGATCCACTTCTCAAAACAAAAATTGCTGTATTAAATAACATGCTTAAAAAAGCTCTGAAATCTAGGAATCGTTTTAAGACAGAGAAACGAGTTTTTTCTGGACTCTACTCCCTATCAAACTTCTTTGCTGCGGTATCTACAGGTGCCAGTGTGGCGGGATCTTTCATTGGGGTGAATTTAATTTCAGAACCCATCAGAATAGTGAGTGATTATTTCAGATACTCTTCCCTTACCTTGGCTCAAAGCTATGATCCAAGCGTTCATGACCATGATAAAATAGAGGCGCGCAAGCATTTGCAAGCACTTCGAGATTATCGTCGCGGCGAATTCCTGTCCGATGCGGTTGGTGTCGGTTTGATGGGAGCGGCACTCGCTGTTCCAATCTTCCTTCCCGTAGGTATCGCTTTTCTTTGTGCTGGCAATTTGATCTCCATTAAAACCGCAAAAGAAGAATTGAAGCGAGAAGAGCTATACGGCATTGACCCTGGCCGGGATTTGCGGCTTAAGGCATTACAGGCGAGAGTCGCAGGCAAAACTGGCAATGCGATAGGCTCTGGTCTATTGGTCTTGACCGCAGTTGCTGCCGTATTAACCGTAGCCTTTCCCCCAGCAGGTTTTGCACTCTGGGTTGCGGCAGCCGCAGTTTCAGCTGTTGCCGCTGTTGTATCAGGTTATTCCGCTGTAAAACGTCATCAAGAATTAACGGCTATGGGCGAAGCAGATGCTGCAACCAGAGACGCATTAGATAAAGAGCTGCAATCTGGTGCAGAATTAGCGAAGATCGAAGCATCTTTGAGTGCAAAAGAGCAAGTCATTAAGTTTTCCGATAGAATAGAAAACGCAGCAGAAATTATTTCCTCTTCCGATGATGAAATGACATCACCTGCTGCAGAAGAGCCTGCGGAAGCTCTGCCCAAAGCAATCACGCCTTTATTAAGAGCAAGTGTTGAAGCAAGAGTTGAAGAGAGACAAAGGCAAACACCGACTGCAGCTGCATCCGAGCCAGAACCTCAAACTGAGGCCAGGAAAGATGTTCCGCAAAAAGGTCCTAGGCTGGGCTGAATGCTGCTGTATGTTACGATGAATTAGGGCTATGCAAACTTCCTTTTTTTAATCTTAGCTGCTTGCGATTCATCTTCCGGCAGAGGAGAATCTTCTACTTGCATTAATCTCTCTGAATCTAGCTCGTCTGCATCAGGATCTGGCTTTCTATCACAAATAAGCTTGCTGAGTTTATAGCGGTTATTACAAAGCTCTTGCCATGCTACCAGTGATGAATGCAATTTGCCATTTGCCAGTTTATGGGTTTTGATTGATTTTGGCTTTTTGATAAGGTAACTCAAAATAATCTCTCTTATGCTATGATGAATATCTAAAGAAGTCTTTTGGGTGTGTGTGGGAACTAAGGGTATGCTGCAGCCTCTTTTTGCCCAAAACTTTGTTTCATCTATGATAAAAGTTATATAAGGTTTGAGATTTTTTGATAAGTGAAAATTTTCAGATTTTTTCATTCTTATTTCAATGTTATGCGTCATGATAGCCTGCAACATTTGTGAACACTCTTTGTCCAGATCTGTTTCTGGCAGATAATTCCTTGCCAAGAAATAGTTGTCGATGTCGTTGCGATTTCTGGCAATCCATCTTACCGCAGCTTCTTTTACATGGCGATCTGCTATTGCTTTCAAGTGTTTCAGATCTATAGTGAGTTTTTGGTGAGGTTGCAGAGATTCAAAAGCAACCACAACTTTGTTCATAAAATCTGCTTTGATTCTTAAGAATAAATTAATTATTTTTGCTGGATAATTCTTGAAACAAGGTTCAATAGCTTGCCGAAAGTGCACCAAGTCAATCATGCGAGGTATTGGGGGTGTGAGTGACAAAGCAATTTGTAACGAGGTTTTTCCCTCCCGATAGAGGATATCAATAGAGTCGCTTTGATAAAGCAACATTTGCAGCAGATCAGTTCGTCTGTGTGATATGACAAAACACAAAGGTTGCTCATTAATTTCTTTTAGGACTGCATCAACCATTAACAGGCCTTCTTGAGCATCAGGTTCATCTGGAGCATCGGCAAACATTTGACGTGCTTTTTTGTAGTATAAATTAATATTCTTCCAGATAATTTTAGGATCTCTTTCATTTGCTGGGATTTCAATATTATTCAGGTAGAGTTCGGCCAGTTTCTTCATGGCGAAACCGTTCTGACCATCAATCATGGCTTGTAGCCAAAAATATAGTGCACGGAACCGATAAGCAGTCCTTTCCGTTTCATTTTTTATGTTAAGCATGTTTTCATCGCAAAGGGTATCGTTCTGATTATTGTAATACCTTGCAATTTCTTCGATGGAATCCATATCACCTTTTTCTGCGCAAAGCTTATAAATTTCAAAGGCCATGCATCTACGGTAGAGAGCTCTGTCTTGTTCAGTTTTGATGTTCCTAGGATAATTTTTTTCTGACAGCTCGATATTGTTTTGATATTTATTAGCTAATGTAAGCTGAAATCTCAAAACAGCATCCTTTTCCGAATTACTGAAGGTATCTAAGAGCTTCAATTTATCTATTAATACAGAGTTCGAAATCATAGCTTGTCCTTTTATTTGCATATCTTAAATTGTAAAAATTTTCGTTATATTACACGCTTAAAAATCGTAATTTTTGAAGTTGTGAATTGGTAATTATCTGATTTTTTATGCAACTTGTCAAACTAATAGTCTATTCATTTACCTAATAAATACCGGCTTATCATCAATGAGATTTTGCCCAATAATGGAGATTATCCCAATTGGCGTTGCTGACCAATTAAGCCTATAATATGAATGTAGTTTTTATGTATAGTTTTAGTGTTATTCGTGTTATTCGTGTTAATAGTGGTTAATCGTACCGTTTTAATGAATTAATTAGTATTTTGATTTCTGCTGTATTTTAAATTAGTTGAATAACTTACTTTTCGCTAGGATTTATTCAGTGTCTAAACAGGCAATCCCAAAAACTGGATCACTATTGTGGGTGGGTGAATACGGGAGTGATGAAACACTTCTGCGATCCCAAGCCATACAGTACGCCCGAGATCTGCTGTGCGAGCATGATGCGAGCAGCGATCGTCTGTTTGAGGGCGGTGCACATCCCGATTTCAAATTGGTAGAACCGAGCAGCAATAGTCATACTATTACCATCGATCAAATCAGAGAATTGATAGAATGGTCTGCCTCAAAGCCCCAAATTGCTGCGACAAAAATTGCAATCATCAATCCAGCCAACGCCATGAATTTACATGCGGCCAATGCTTTTTTGAAAACACTGGAAGAGCCAAATCCCGATACCCTATTTTTGCTGCTCACCCATCAATTGAATTTGATCCTCCCAACCATTCGAAGCCGCTGTCATATTGTGCGTCATCATGCACGAGCAGCAGGTTATCAGGTTCATCAGGATCCGGTGCGAACACTCATCATTAATGATTTGCATGCGCTTAAAGCAAATCAAGCCGAGCCTGTGTCGGTCGCAGCGCAATGGATCAAACATGATATCCATCAAGTGCTCTATTGGCTTATGGTGGTATTGTGTGAATTCACCAACAATTCCAATCAAGATGATCAATTGGTCAAAAGTCGTCGCTGGTGGCGCTTTATGGATGATGTTTTTGAGGCAAGGCGCAAATTGCAGGAAAAAGGTCAGCCGAATACGCAGTTGCTGGTGGAGTCTTTATTGATTCAATATGCAAGATTGGTGGCTTAAAACCATTTGATAATTTCACATTGCGTTGCAATAAATTGATAATAGATTGCTATAATTAAGAAGATCTAACCAGTAATTTGGAATTGAAAATGTCTAGTCAACCGCCTATTGATCCGAACGCCAGTATACCTGCCGGGAATCCTCCGTCGGGAGGCAATCCCCCCGCAAGCAATCGGCCCGGGAGCAATCCACCCGGGAGCAATCCACCCGGGAGCAATCCACCCGCAAGTAAACCGCCCTCTGGACCGGTCTTGTCTATGGCTATCAGGGATAAAGCGGTTCTCTATACCAGCTATATGATGTTCTTGGTCGCGGGGGGCTTATTTATCCCCACCCAGCGGCCATTCGAATGGGGTGAGGAAGTCACTTTAAATATCACACTCATGGATGACCCTGAAAAGTTTAATGTCCAGGCTAAAGTAGTTTGGATGACGCCCGTCGGTGCACAAGGGAATAAAGCAGCAGGCATCGGTGTACAATTCAAAGGAGACGAGGGAGTCAGGCTTCGCAACAGGATTGAAACCTACCTCGCAGGCGCTTTGAATACCGATCGGCCAACAAATACTTTATAATATCTAAAACAGCAAACAGTAAACAGCGAAAAAATGGAGTTATGTCACTATGCCTTCTTCTGTGTCTTCTTCGGGAAACCAGGAACAGCCTGGCCTAGAATTTGCCGATTCACATTGTCACCTGCAAATGCTGGAATCAAGCCCTGACAATGATCTCGACATGCATTCGGTTTTGCAATCCTGCTTAAAAAATCAAGTCAAACATTTACTCTGTGTCGGCGTTATTGTCGATGAACTACCAGAAATTCTCTCTATTTGTGATCGCCATTCAAGTAAAGAGGGTCCGATCATAAATGCCTCGGTTGGCCAGCATCCTAATGAGCAAGTTGAAGATGAACCTAGTGTAGAAACATTGATAACGCTTGCTGATCACCCAAAGGTGCTCGCCATTGGTGAAACGGGCCTCGATTATTTTCGAACCGACTCTGATAACAGCTGGCAGAAAGATCGTTTTCGAAAACATATTGCAGCCGCAATTCATATCAAAAAACCGCTGATTATTCATACCCGTGCTGCTCGCAAAGACACCGTAGAGATTTTGCAGCAAGAAAAAGCCTATGAATGTGGCGGCGTATTCCATTGCTTCACTGAAGATTGGGAGACTGCGAAACGCGGTATGGATCTCGGTTTTTACATTTCATTTTCTGGGATTGTTACTTTTAAAAATGCCAAAGAGCTGCAGGATATCGTGAAAAAGATGCCGCTCGATAGACTTTTAATCGAAACAGATTCTCCCTATCTTGCCCCAGTGCCGCATCGCGGCAAAATCAATCAGCCTGCCTATGTTCGGCATGTTGCAGAATTTATTGCGGAACTTCGGGGTGAGCCGCTCGAAAAAATTGCTGAATATACCACCGGAAATTTTAAAAAATTATTCTATGGAGGCGTAGGTCTGTAACATGACTAAAATTCCTATTGAAGATGTTGATGATGTCCTTTTTAATCCCACGCGCTATTTTACGCTGCCATCGGAAGTTTACGATTGCAGAGATCTTGATATTGATCAGAAGATTGCTTTATTATTGAACTGGGAATGGGAAATAAAACAACAGGAAGTTGCTCAAGAAGAAAATATGAAAGGCCATTTTGTGGATTTATTGCCGGATATTAAATCCACTTTGCGCAAGCTTGGCATTTCCGATGATATCTCCCATACTTCAATGACCAATAAATTTGGGGGCGGCTAAAATGTCCACACTCTCTGCAGGAGCACTGGCAATGACACTCGCAATTCAATCCAAAGCATTTTCAAATAATGGTAAAATTCCTGAAACTTATACCTGTGAAGCAAAAGATATTTCACCACCACTTTCTTGGTCTGGTATCCCGGAAGGTACAAAAAGTTTGGTTTTGATAGTAGATGATCCCGATGCACCAGATCCCGCTGCTCCCAAAATGACATACGTACATTGGGTGCTTTATAATTTGCCTCCAGAGAGCAATGGATTGCCTAGGAATGTATCCAAAAGCAATTTACCTGCAGGTACCTTGGAAGGGATTAATGATTGGAAAAAAGCAGGATATGGGGGTCCTTGTCCCCCTATTGGCAGCCATCGCTATTTCTTTAAGCTCTATGCCTTGGACACCAAATTGCCGAACTTAAGCCCAGGAACTAAGGCTCAATTAGAAGAAGCGATGAAAGGGCATGTTTTGGAGCAGGCTACACTCATAGGAACCTATCAGAAGCACAAATAATAGTGCGTGAACTGTTGCATTTTTTTAGCTTCTGGGATCCACCTTCGCCCACACCTCAGACCCATCCTCATTTGAGTACACCTGTACCCATTGCCCCAAAGGCGCATCAACCGAAGACTCAACATCGTTTTGCGTAATCACCTGCATCACAGCACGATCTTTTTCAATGGTTGCACGAATACTAATGCCCGCAGCAACCTCTGGCGCTGGCGTAGGAGGCGGTGGCGGTCTGCTTGCTTCTCGTGCCGTATGGTCTGCCACTAATTTGGTGCGCGATTGTTCAAGGGTATTGAGCTGATCTTGCAAGCCTCGTAAATCATTATTGAGCGGAGCCACCTGAGCTATATAAAGTTCGTTGTTGACTGCAATTTGCTTGTTTTGAATTTGAGTAATTTTACCGCTGATGGCGGTCGAAATATTGGCAAGATTTTTTTTATACTCTTCTGCCTCTCGTTTCTCTTCTGGTGTTTGTTTAGCTGCTGCTGAGGGTGCCGATGTTTGCACGAAAGCAGTTTCACCTGAATTTAATTGGTAGATTTGTGAGGGGGCATCGGAATCGGGAGCCCCTAGTTTTACCGTGAGGTTCAAGGGTACTGCAACTGCTGCGGCTGCACCTGCTGCACTCGCTGGAGCAGCGACTCCAACATCTGGATTTTCAACAACCACAGCCTCTTGGCTTATTGCGATGGGTGCATAGCCACTGAATAATAAAAAGATGATACAATAAAAGACGTTACAATAAAGGAAAGAATTAAATAATAGGTAGTTTTTGGATTGTTTTTTCATAATATAAATATAACACAGTATTCAGACATTTATGTTATGATAAGGACTTATGCTTAATTCCACTGTTTTAAAAATATACCCCGCACTTAAAAAAGCGCTTTTTAGCCCGCTACTCCCGCTTTGTTTGATTATTTTTATCGATCATATGGGGTTTGGGATCATTTATCCGATCTTAGTACCCGTTTTCATGGGGGAAAGCTCTATATTAGGTGTAGAATCTACAGCAAGCATGCAAAGCTTTTGGTATGGGATTACCTTAGCGGTATTTCCACTCTGTCTCTTCTTTGGAGCAACTTTGCTTGGCAGCTTGTCGGATTTTTACGGTCGAAAGAAAATTTTACTGGTGTGTTTGTTGGGGATGGGCATAAGCTCACTTTTGACTGGGCTGGCCATCGACCAAGGCAATATCATTCTGCTGATTGTGAGCAGAATGGTGGCAGGAATCACCGCGGGAAGCATGCCAATTGCTCAAGCAGTGGTGATGGATCTCAGCGATGATAAAGAAAAAGCTTCGAACTTAGGAATCGTTATTTTGGCAGGTTCTTTAGGGTTTTTGATGGGGCCGTTGGCCGGGGGCGTTTTTACTGATAAAAGCCTTGTTTCTTGGTTTGAGCTTTCAACACCCTTATATCTCAGTGCTGTGCTCGCTTTCTGTAATCTTTATGCATTGAAATTTTTAAAAGAAACTTTTGTTCCGAAACAGGATCGGAAATTCGCTGTCACCGATTTTGTAAAGTATTTCCTAGCACCCATCACGAGACCGAGTATTCGTTTTCTAGCCGGCGTGTTTTTAGTGATGCAATTGGGCTGGAGTTTTTATTTTCAATTTATTTCCGTGTTCCTGCTTAAAAAATTCCACTATACCGCGCAAGATATCAGTCTTTTTATGTCCATGATGGGCGTTGGTTTTGGTTTGGGTTCCTCTGTTGGCTTGAAGATACTGTCCAAATATTTAAGTGATGTCAAGCTCACTTTATTAAGTTTAGTATTAGTGAGTATGACTGTCTTTATGACAATCACGGATGTCCCGATACAGGCACTTTGGTTAAGTTCACTCTTACTTGGTATTTGCATGGCAATTGCTTATTCCATGCTCATCAAATTATTGTCTAAAACTGTCTCTCAAGATGAACAGGGATTTATCATGGGCGTGTCAGAAGCAATTGTATCTGTTGCCTGGGCAGTCACACCGCTGGCTTCAGCCTATCTTGAGATTATATCGGTGAATGTGCCCATTATTGCTTCCAGCATTTTGCTCGTTCTATGTACAGGACTTTTGTATATTTGGGCTAGACCTGAGTCTAAGAATAATAATATAGTTTCCTCTTCAAACTAAATAGGTTAAATTAAATTAAACTAAATAAATTATATTATATGCAATCCACCTCAGGAGAATAAAATGCATCAATTCAAAGAACACAGTTCAGCAGCAGAAACAAATCCATTAAAAGAAAAAATTGCGAAAATGTTCACTGAATGCGCCGCGCTCTTGAAGCAAAGAGGCGAGGATGAAGCTTCATTTTTAGACGAAAAACAAAAAGTGAAAATTGACGCTGGTACGCTTAAAATCCTCGCTGATAAAAAAGTGGACAGCGATGATGCAGAAGCAATCCTTAACCTGCAGCAATGGCGGCTATTTAGCCTGAGCAAAGCCATGGCAAGCCGTGGTTCGCTCCCTTCTATGCTGCGACTCTCCGATGCCTTTAAACAAAACAAAGGCATCCCTCAGACAGAATATGGCTCAATTAGAGAAGAGCTAGACAGAAAAAAGTTTCGTGAAAAACAAGCCTTCAAGTGGATGAAAGCTGCTGCCAAAGTAAATGAACAAGCAGCGTTTACTTTGGCTGGCTTTTATGAAAATAATTTTGGTATCTTGGATGTAGAATATGAAAAAATTACAGAACCAAAAAGGAAACTTAATTTTAGACGCGAGCAAGCCTTTTACATTTATAAAGCTTTGGCAGAGAAAGGCAATGCAGTTGCACAATTCACCCTTGCGCGCCGTTTTTTTGAATGGGATGAAGGTATTCCCCTGAAAGAGTTCCCAGCAAATATAGCTGCTTATGCACCTTTTCCTATCATTTCTGAGGAGCGCAACGAATTCAAGTTAGATTTAGCCATCGAGTGGTGTAAGAAAGCCTATGACACAGGTCTCGCTGCTGCAGAAAAGGAGCTCATACGCTTCATACAGGTGAAGCATAACTATCCCAAAAATGATGCAGGAAACGCACAGGCGATATATCGATTAGCATTACTCTATAAAGAAGAATATCAACAATTATCTAAGGAAAAGGATTCATCATTACCGGCGGTGAACGTTTTAGATATTCAGCTGAAGAAACAGCATTGTCTCAAAGAATGGTATAAATTGATCATGCTGGCTGCGCAAAGTGAATGTGCTGAAGCACTTCGATCGTTGGGAGAGGCTTATCAAAATGATAGACTTCTTATCAACCAGGATGAAAATCTTGTTAAATTGAAAAGTCAAGCAGAAAAGAATGCATATTGCAAGCAGCAAGCCATTCGCTACTTCAAAGCCGCCGCCAAAGCAGGAGATAGAGTAGCTATAAGTTTTCTAAGTGTCATCCTTGAGGAACAATGTACTCAAGTCATTGAAGTTATAGATGCTCATGCTGACAATAAAGATCTTATGATTTCATGTCTGGACACCTTGGCTCTGCAAGGCAATGTAATAGCAGGATACCATTTATCTTTGGGGTATTTGCAGGATAGTACTGTTCCAAAAAATGTCTCGCTCCGAATTGTCTGGGACAAAATCCAAGGATTTCTCAAAGATTTCTTAGAGATAGCCAATGCCGTGATGCTCTTTAATAATCCAACATTATTAGGATACCAAAATAACGCGACGAAAATACTTGCGGAAATGGAGGCTAGACCCTTGAGTTTTGCGATCGACAAAGATCGCAAAGATTTGTACAAAATGCTGCTTGAAACGCGATCTGATGAGTCGATTAATTCCGATATTATTAAATTAAAGGATGATATGGTTTTAGGTGATGGAAAAAATCGGAGTACTTATGGTTATTTAGTAAAGATACGCTATGGAATTAATCCTGCAATCGAACATTATACCAAAGCATACCCATATTTATTCCTTAGGATCAAGGCTGATATAATCAAAGCATTTTATTCTAAAATAAAATCCTCCCATGCAAAACTACCCTGGACATTCAACACCGATCTTCTCGATTCTCGATTTTAAAAAGTTGATTTTTGAAATTTCTTCACAGTGTTTTGCAGTAGGCAATTTGGCTAGGCAGGAATTCTATAAATCAAAGGGTTTAGACTTGAAACAAGCTATACCAGATTCAAAGATGATGTTTAAAGCTTTCATCCAAGCAGATTTTGAAAGGATGATTGAACGCTATGGCCATGCCAAATTTGATTCTGAGGAGTCCAATTTATTCAGTGATCTTTTACCCGCGGTGAGCTATTTGCGTGATTTTGATACGTTTAGAAAAAACAAACTTGCAACAAAGCCAGAAAACCCCTTAGATACTGACTTTGTCGGAATATTTTTTAGTAATGTTGAAAGCCCTATCCGAGAAATTATTATTTCCTATCTCGCCATTGAAGCTAAAGAACTGATGTCAGAAAAACGCCAAGGAGGCAAGAATGACCCCTCGACACTCGCTTGGCAGGATCTTTGTAAGACCAGATATTTATTGTGCCAAGAACTCTATACAAAGACTACTGAACTTGCGGTAAATAAAGATCCAGAACCTTATGATACTGAAGCAGAAACAGAATCTGAACCCAAAAGAAAGGCTAAGAAGTTTTCTTAAGGACGCATATCAAAATTGTAATTTTTCAGGTAGCTAATCTATTCAGGAAGTATCTAAAAAGTTACTGAGGATTGGCAGGAACTTCCACAATTTTATTTTCCAAATGTCCCCAGCCCTTTGATAAAATATGCCAGGTTATCATCAGGGCTATGGAGGACAGAACAAAAACCCCGAAACCTAAAGGGAAAAAATGCCCAGTATAGTAATATCCCACCACCTGGAGCGCGATTGCCGTTATCACCAGACGAAAGCTCTGTATGATGGCTGCAGCGCGAGATTTAGCATTTGGAACCACTTCAAGCGATATGGGATAGAATAGATTGATCGGAAAGATCACAGACACTGCAAAAAGCATCATGACGCCGGTAATAATAAGCGGCGTCTGTGAATTCGTGATGCTCAAGGCCAGCATGCAGAGCGTCCCTATAAAATAAAAAAATATCGAAACACTGAGGCATCTGCGACTGCCAAATAATTCCATGATTTTGGCGCTGCAGAGGCTCAGAATAGAGAATATGAATGCTATCGCGCCTTGGTAGTAACCAAAATGCTTGAGAGATACACCCATATCTTCCATATAAACAATCGGTGCCATGCCTATAAATGTCCAATATGCGCTGCCCATAATAGACATACAGAGTGCAAAAATCATGAATTTTTTTGAATAAAATAACGGCAAATAAGCCTTGGGGGATAAAGAAACCTTGGGATCTCCCGCTCTACTCGGAAACACAAAATATCCGAAAATAAGAGTCACAACACCCAATATCAATAAAATCACAAAATTACCGCGCCAATTAAAGTAAAGATTGACATAACTGCCAATGACTGGCGCAAAAGCCATCGCCAGTGTGGTGATGCCATTTAACATCCCAAGCATCGCAGGTTGTTTTTCCAGAGGATACTGATCTGCTATCACGACATAGGCAAGAATGGAAGGCCCTGCCATGCCCATGCCTTGCAGAAAGCGGCCTGAGATCATCATGTTAAAATTGCTGGCAAAAACGCAGAGCAAGCTCCCGATCACAAAGATAGAAAGACTCAGTAACATGATGGTTCTGCGATTGAAGCGATCTCCCAGGGCACCTGTGAAAAGACAGCAGATGCAATAAGGGATAAAATTAGCGCTCAAGGTGAGCTGCACCATAAAGGGTGTGAGCCTAAAGACTTTTTGCAATTCAGGAAAGCTTGGAATGAAAAGATCGACTTCGGCGCCTGCCAGTATGCAAATAATTAGAATTGTAATAAATAATGCCATGACTACCACCTCAAACCGGCCTAGAACCCAGTGCTAGCAAAGAAACAAATGGCTTTGTATTATATACTAGTAAATTTGACTTGAAAAGCGGGCGGAGGGGGCCGCCCGCTTAAAATCTTTACTTAAGGTTTTTTCTGCTCTGCACCTGCTGTGGGAGTCGTTGCAGCACCGGCAGCCCCGCCAGTTGCCACAGCGCCAGTTTCACCCGGTTTTTTGATGAAATCGAGTTTCAGCGGTCCATTTCCCGTAATCTGCACCACACATTCCTCATCAGTCCAGAGATAATGGACATTATTGGCAGGCAATATAAAGAATGCTCCCGTGGGCAGTTTGGTGGTGGCATTTTTATCATATTTATCACCAAAACCCATATTTAGACTGCCAGACAGTACCGTAATATTTTGTTCAACATCAACTTTGTGTGGATCCATTTTAAAGTTTGCGGGCATTTTCATGCGGAGGGTAAATGGGCCTGGTTTGGTTGGGTTGCCGAGTATCAAAGCCATGCTGACTTCTTGGGGGGTATTGTTCACGGGTGGGCCCCATTTGAGATCTTTTGGCATGAGAATTTTAGCCGCGGTTTGATCTACTGCTGCATGGGCTGATGCAATACATCCAAGTAAGCCTAAAGCGACAATCATTGCAGCACTTTTTTTAACAAATCCTTTTTTAACAAAATCTTTCATATCAATAGCTCCTCTCAAAATTAAAAAAATTAAATCACTAAATCACCAAATCAAATAGCTTGTAATTAAATAGCTTGAAATGCCTGGGTCAAATCATTGATCAAATCTTCCTGATGCTCAATGCCAACAGACAAACGTATCAAATTATCTTTTAAACCAATTTTTTCGCGATCGTGTTTTGGAATGGAGGCATGTGTCATAATAGAAGGGATCTCAACGAGTGATTCAACACCGCCCAAACTTTCTGCAATCAGAAAATATTTTAAGGCTTCGACATAACGTTTGGTCCCTTCCAGATCACAATCCAATTCAAAAGAAATCATGCCCCCAAACCCCCGCATTTGTTCTCGTGCCAAATCATATTGGCTATGGGATTTAAGACCCGGGTAGTAAACTCGAGCAACTTCCTTGCGATTTTCCAGGAATTGACTGATGGCCAGTGCATTTTCTTCATGTTGCCGCATTCGGACAGCAAGTGTTTTGATGCCTCGGAGTACCATATAGGAGTCAAAGGGAGAAAGAATGGCGCCGAGCGCATTTTGTGAAAATTTGATTTTATCAAAGTATTCAGGATTATTCAGCATGAGAGCGCCGCCGATGGAATCGCTATGCCCATTGATATATTTTGTAGTGCTATGAATGACGATGTCAGCGCCTAAATTGAGCGGATTCTGGAAATAAGGGCTCATGAAAGTATTGTCAACGACCAGAACTAATCCTTTCTGTTTCGCAACTTGGGCAATTTCATGAATGTCACAGAGTTTGAGAAGAGGATTGGTTGGGGTCTCAAGCCATATCATGCGCGTATTGGATTGAATTGCCTCAAGCACTTTATTGATGTCTCTCGCGTCCACATAAGTAATTGAGATGTTAAAGCGTTCAGCAAGAATTCGATTGAATAAGCGCTTCGAACCCCCATAGAGATCATCAAAAGCCACAATATGATCATCAGACTTAAGCATCGCTGGCATTAAAGTGGTGGCAGCTGCCATACCGGATGCAAATGCCAGTCCAAACTTGGCATTTTCCAATGAAGCAAAGCGTGCTTCCAGGGCTTTTCTGGTGGGATTTAGGCTGCGAGAATATTCATAGCCTTGTGTCGGCTTATCCACTTTTCTGCGTGCAAATGTGGAAGAAAGATGAATGGGTGAAACAACATCACCAGCACCTCCTGGTTCTAGATTTGGTTCTTCACCGACATGTATGGCGCGCGTTTCAAATTTCATGAAGATAAACTCTGAGCCATATTGAAATTCAAGGCCTCATCTTCATTTGAAAAATAGCCTTTGTTTTGCATCCATTCAGTATTGTAAATTTTACTGAGATAGCGATTCCCGGAGTCTGGTAAAATAACGACCAGATTTAAAGCTTTGTTCGGTGCTTTTTCTTCATATTGCATTGCAATTTTCAATGCGCCATAGAGGGCACCCCCGCTTGAGCCTCCCGCAAAAAGCCCTTCTGCTCTGCAGAGTTCGCGCGTCAGCAAAAACGCTTGTTGGTCTGTTACTTGGACCATATCATCAATCATGTTGAAATCTAGTGCTTTTACCAAGTAATCTTCCCCGATGCCTTCTACTTGATAAGTATGGGGTTTTATTAATTTTCTGGTCTTGAAATAATCATAGAAAACCGATCCTTCGGGATCTACCGCAACCATTTTGATGTTTTTATTTTGTTCTTTCAAAAATTTTGCAGCGCCGGAGAGCGTTCCACCAGTACCCACGCCCGCGATCAAAATATCTATCTTACCTCCCGTCTGCTCCCAGATTTCAGGCCCGGTAGTATGATAGTGTGCTTCAATATTTTTAGGATTATTGTATTGATCGGGATAATAAGAATTGGGCGTTTCTTTCGCAATGCGGCGAGCCATGCTGTAATAACTTTGTTCCGAATCGGGGGGGACATCGGTAGGCGCAACGACCACCTTAGCACCAAAAGCTTCCATCAAGCCTTTCTTCTCATCACTCATTTTATCTGGCATCGTAATGATGCATTGATAGCCTTTGATCGCAGCTATCATGGCGAGTGAAGTGCCTGTATTTCCTGAGGAGTTCTCTACTATCACACCGTTTGGTTTTAATAAGCCAGCTTTTTCAGCATAATCGATGATATACTTCGCCATGCGATCTTTGACACTGCCGGAAGGGTTTAAGAATTCTAGTTTGGCATAGATTTTGGTCTTTGAAATATTGTAATGCTTTGCAATTTTATTTAATTGTACCAAAGGGGTGTTGCCGATCAAATCCAGCATCGTGTGGGCGATGTTGTTGTGGGTTTCTTTTGCCATAGTATTGAAAGACCTTCCAATCAGAATATCTTATTTAACTATAGCATCGTTCCTTGAAAATTTATCTTAGTTATGTAGCTAATAGATGAAATCTATTAGCTACAGTGCGAGAACTTTAATCTCTTCCGTAGGTTGGTTTATCCGGTTTAGAATCTGGTTCTTTTCTAGCTTTCACCTCAGTGGATGAGCTTGATTTTGCTTGGTAGGCAACGGTCATTGATTTTGCGGCGGTAACTTTAGGCTTTCCTGCACGCCTTGTAGCAGATTCTCGCATTTGTTTTACTTCAGCCTCTGCATGCTTAAGTCTGAGTGCAGTGCGATCGGCCTTTTGGAGCGCTTGATCACGTTCTCTTTGCATATCTTGTAATTGCTGTTCTAGTGCCGCTCTTTCTTTAGCAGTTTCTCTGTTCTGCTCTTTTATTGTTTGCAACATCGCTAATAGTGTCGAGCTCGTAGTATTCTGCACTTTTTCGAGCTTAGTAATAAGCCGTTGTTGTTCCTCCTGCCGCTCTTTTCTTTCCGGCCTCAAAGAGTCATCACCCGTAATATAAGCTTTCATAAATCTTGCCAAGGGATATTTTTCTTGAGACTCTTTGTTTAGCGCTAAATAATGCTTGAAAAAAACTTCCTGTTGCAGTTCTGATAGCAGTTCCGATCGTGGTTCTGATTGGATTTTCGCGTCTACATCTAGAGGTGTAGCTGTTTCATCTAGGCTCGTAATCTCAGGATGGGAATCTGCTCCATACTCTGGCACGAAAACCTTTGGAAATGACTCGGTTCGCGTAAAATATATATTGCTTGGGAATTCTATCAAAAGTTGGATACAGCGTTCCTGTGCAGCTTGAAACATCGCAGGATTGTCTTGTTGTTTAGTGACTGCATCGGCGAAAGCATAGGCTTGCACTGGGTCTTCCACTGGGTCAAAAGTTGCTTTTTCACTGTCAGACAAGATTTCAGCGGCCTTAGACAAAATAATGTTTCTTAAACTGTCTTGTCCTTGTTCCTGCAGGACTGCGATTTGTTTTTTTAATGATGTAAGAAATGCATGTTTTTGCTTTAAAAAAGCATTCCTTGCAGCCGGATCTCCCATATCCGGATTTTTCATGTCCTTCAAGCTCTGGCACAATAACAAGGCATAAATATAGGGAACGTAGCTCTCAGGATATTTTTTAGCCGTATCCGCTGCCATAGCCAAAATGCTTTGACTCTGCTGATTACGTATATCAAAGCGCGGCAGGGGATCATGTTGCAGCAGTGCCTCTACCGCCTCTTTGCGGCCCATTAATACTGCAAGTCCGAGAGGCGTGTTTCCATCAGCATTTTGCGCGTCAATTTCAGCATATTTGCTTATCAGGAGTGAAACCATTGCTTGATTACCAGCATTGGCTGCAAGATGTAAGGCCGTATTTCCACTGTCATCTTGAGCATTGATGATGGATTTGCCAAGAGCCTCAACACTCAAAGCATGATCAAGTATCTTTGTGGCGAGTTCCACCATATTATTAATGACAGCCTTCTGTAAAATAGTCTGTTTATCTCTATAGCGAAGATTTAAGGCGGGGCCCAGAAGCAGCAGATATTCATCTATATTGTTTTGATACTTTGAGTACTTTCTAGGATCGGTAGCTTCAACTAGATTCATGCTGGCTTGAAAAATTTCAGTTTCATCAGAAGCCTTGCAATGCTTTTTAATGAATTCAATAGTTGTGGTGAAACAACTCGCTCCAAGATTCATCAATCGTTTAAGAGCAGGTAATCTATGAAAATAGATGGCCAAATCTATAGGAAGTTGACCATCTGTGTTGGTTTTATTCATGAATTGTGATGGATGTTCAGCATGGCTGACCAGAAAGTCAACGAGATCTGGACTTTGCAGTCCTTCTTGAAAAATGTAATGTAAAATGTTACTCCCTTTGGAATGTGCAGTCTCGACTTCTGCTCCTCTTTCAACTAGAAACCTGATCACATCATCTCGGCCAGCTGCATACATTAAAGGAGGCGCACCTAGGTTGTCTGTTTTATTCAATAAAATTTCAGGAGGCGTCTTTCCTTGCTTCCGAATTTTATTATAGATATATTCTACTGTGCCTCTGTCCTTCGTGGCAGCAGCATGCAGTATGGTTTTGCCATTTGGCTCTGCAATAGCATCCAGCTTTGCCCCATGATCTATCAGATATTCCATGATTTCCTGATTGCCATTTAAAGTTGCATTGTACAAAGCGGATGCGAAGGGCGGTACGCTATTGATTGGTAGATCTACTTCCACGCTAGCGTTTGGTTTGGTCATAAGCCATTTGATCAAGTTTAAATCACCGGAATTGGCCGCTGAAGCAATTAATCGTTGTATAGGATAATTAAGACGAGAAAATAAAAATTCCAAAACATCTTGATTATTATTTCTTAAGGCAACGCTCATCAACTCTTTCACGAACCAGTCCAAATTTACTTCTTTGTTCATTTTGGCTTTATCAAAGAGCCATTTTGCCATTACGACGTTATTTTTTTCTGCAGCCCAGGTGAGCAGAGTAGTGGGAGGTTTTAAATTCTCGGCTAATAGAGCATCCATTAATTGAATATCGTTATTCAATCCTGCATAGACAGCATGGGGATAATCGGTGCTCCAACGCACTCGATGTTCTATGAGCCATTTAAGGAGTTTGTATGGGATTTCTCGGTGGAAATCGTCTATTTTTGCAATGACCTTTCTGGAATAATGCGCTCGAAAAAAAGGATAATTCAAGCTATCGATTCTTGCTCCTCGTTGCAGCAAATAATCCAGCATCGGGATATCCCGATGCTCTAAGGCAATATCTAAAGGAGTGCGGCCAGCCAATGTCTCCTTAGGGAATTTTCTGCTTTTTGTGACAGCATCAAGGTTAGGACGATATGCCAGCAGTTCTGTAATATTACCCGGCTTGCTTCCAGAAGTTGCAAAATGTACTGCCGTCATACCTGCTTCCGTTTTGGCTTTGATATCTGCGCCATTCTTAATGAAAAATCTCACCATCTCTGGATCGTTGTATTTCACGATGAGATGAAATGGTGTTATCTTAACCTTCTTGGTGGCGGCATTGATATCTGCTCGCCTTGCAATAAGATCTTTTATGATCCTACGGGTATTTTGAGTAGCTGCGAGATGTAACGGCGAAGTGCCGACCTTCGTTTTGGCATTCACATCGGCTCCTTGCTGAACCAGCAGCTCGTAGATCTTTTCCTGTTGATCTATTTGGGTGAGACCTTCAGGTTTGAAACGCAAGATCTTATGCAGCGGTGTCTCTCCCTTCTTATTTCTGGCATTAACATTTGCGCCCGCTTTGATCAATAATTCGCAGAGCACAAAATTCCCCTGACTTGCTGCAATTTGCAGGGCGGTGTCTCCTGATTCATCAGTACTTTCCAGTGAAACATGCTTATCCAGTAGAATTTTTGCCGCTTCGAGTTGATTGTTTCTGACCACAAATGTCAGCAGCGTCTCAACTTTATCGATAGCAACTTCAGCAGCTTGCTGCTTGCTATATTTTCGTATCTTTTCACCGGTACGAATGGGCACTTCTAGGTTATCGATTTGCCGCAGGACTCCTTTAAAGTATTCAATATTATTACCTTCGGCAATCGCTTCTAGCGTTAATTTATCGTCATCTAAAGTAAATTTATAACTCATTTTTCATTATTCTCCATCATTTCAGTATGGTAATTATGTTTGTTATTTGTTTTATATTTCTAGAATACATTAATATAAATATATTTCCAGAAAATCTCACTAGTCTTCTAATATTTTCACTTGCACATACACTTATTGTTTCTAAATCTCTATTTTTATTTGAATTATAGTCCTCGAATTAGTTCCACTCTATCTTAATCAATTTGTTCCATTTTATCTTAATAAATTATTCAATTATTAATCTTTATTCATCTAAAGCATAAACAGCATTTTCTACGATAATTCTCGAACTCGATAAGGTCTCCAAATGATCCGTAACAACCACGAGGCGGGAGCCAGCAGCTTCTGCCTGCTTTCTTTTATTTTCTAATTGACTGTCACCCTCTGTAACTGCAATAAATACAGGTTTCAGTATCGTAACGAGTTGCAAATACTCTTCATAACCCCTCAAAACAGGCAGCAAGACAATTTCATCCACCAAACGAAGTTCTGCTAAAATTGCGGCTCGTTGTTCTATCGAATGAATAGGAGCCCTTTTTTTAGCCTGTAAGATCTTTTCATCTGGTTCCAATGCAATAATAAGATGATTTCCCAATGCTTTCGCCTGGGACAAAAATTGCAGATGTCCGTAGTGGATGATATCAAAGCAGCCGCCAACTAATACGGTTTTGAACCCGCTGTTTCTCTCTAGAGGGGTATTGATATTTTCCTGTTCCAGACAATTTCTATCTGGTTTATATTGCCAAATTTTTGCTGTCATAATGTCCCATCTTACCACAAAACGAAAAACTTGAATATAATAGTATAGCTAGAAAACAAAATGAAAAGTGTATATTCCCTCCAAACACTAATTATCAATAACCCAAACAATATTACTTTATTACTATTTCCTAGCATCAATTGTTTGTTTGTGCTATTTTCTGGCAATTGTCATTCAAATTTTGGAGTGCACCTCATGAAACTATTTGTGATCTATATAGGCGGAAAAATGGAAACTTCTCTAATTGAACTTCATGATATGCGCTTTGTGGTAGCCGAACGGATTGAAGACACATTCCAAGACTTAAAGCAAGAATGGTGGGGGGTACCGAAAAGCTTGCACATTGACTGCTGGGGCGTGCTAAGTTATGCAGATGGTTATCGTATTAGCTTAGAAAAAAAACCTAGCAAATCTTCTAAAAAACTCTTTTTTGTAAATTTGGGCGGCTATGATGCCAATATTTTTACCGAGCTCCATGAAAATATCTTTGTGGTTGCCGAGAACGAATCAGATGCTAAAGTCAGGGCATTGCAGCAAATAAAGAATACTGTCAATTGGGGTTCACCGCATCGCGATTATTTGTATGATGTGGAAAATTGTTTCTGTCTAAATTATATTGCAGAAGAAAAATCTCATTTTATTCATTTGACTGAAACGGAGGTTTCAATTCCCTTTGCATTTACCTGCAAATATATTCCCATCGAGCACAAAACTAAGGTTCTTTCTTAAAATAAGAAATGATCTTTGGATCATCGGAGCTTAAAAATTCATCAATAGTTCCTACAAAATAAACTCGACAATCAACCAAATAAATAACCTTATTAAGATAAGGCTTTAACTCCAATGGATTGTGTCCCACTATAAACAAAGTTTGTTGATTGCGCAGAACTTCTGTCAGCAGAAATTCCATGATTGAGGTTCTGGATTGTGGATCCAGCGCTGAAAGGGGTTCATCGTAGAGTAAAATGCCTTTTTGTTCAATAAGTGATCGAACCAGGCTTGCTTTTTGCCTTTCTCCACCTGAGATCTCACTCGGTTTTTTGCGGTAGAGCGGAGCAATGCCAACTTTTTCGAGATAATATTGGATGAGATCTTGTGGCTCTGTATGATCACTTGAAAAATATTTGGATTGTCCGGAATCCTTAGAATGATTAGAATCCTTGGCTAATTTTGCTACCAGATTTAAATTTTGCGCAATATTCAAATGTTCAAATAAATTGTAGTTCTGGAAAATCATGGAGATGCCCCGTAAATGTGGCGACAGTCCCAAGATGCTCTGGTCTCCTATACTAATATCACCTGCACTTGCCGCAAGCAAGCCAGAAAATAAGGAAAATAGGGTGGTTTTGCCAGAGCCATTCGCGCCAAATACTCCAATACGATCATGCTGCGGTACCGCAAAATGGTAGCAATGTTCGAGCTCTGGTCGCAGAGTTCCATGATGCTCTGTCGCACTTAGAGGCTTTGCAACCTCTCTTTTCTCTGAATCGGTATCAGAATATTGAAATTTCAAGTTTTCGAATCTAATCATTTTGCCTTGTATACTCCAAATATTCGAGAGGTCGTAAGAAAAATACCAAGGCAGAGCATTAGTATAAAACTCGCCAGGGCAGCAGCCTCGTTGAATTGATAGGCATTCATCTTATCAAATAAAAGCGTGATGAGAGTCGAGTCATTGCCAATATTAAAGAATAAGAAGCTTCTCGCATCACCTAAAGAAAATATTACAATGGTGGCCGTACAGAAACCAAGCATTGCCTTTAGGTGTGGAAAGTCGATCAAAATAAATCTTTTAACGCCTTCGATGCCCATCGACTTGCAGAGCATATCGTATTTTTTCCTTTGTTTGGCATAGACACTGGAAAATATTTGATACACGTAAGGCAAGAAAGTACCGATTTGCAGAAGAGCCAAACATAAATAAAGAGTCCAATTTTCGTAGGCAAAACTCCTAACCAGATAGAAAAGACAGGTTGCGATAACTAGGGGTGAAAAAATTAAGGTATAGAAACCAAAAACTTCAAAATTCAGAACTGGCCATCTTTTATAGGAATTCTTAAGCTTTGCTAAAAGATGGCCATGGAATAACAAGAAGCATAGTCCGAGAGTCAGTACAGCAACCAGTATGCCGAGAGCCAGATTTTTCAAGGCACAACTCATGATGACTTTATCACTGACGATCGACAAGAAATGTGATAAAGGCAAAAGACCATCGAGAAAAACACCTCCAATGGCAATGCAGAAGAATGCGATAAGGCCGAAGATCCAAAAAAAGGAGGTACTATAGTGCGCGAGTTCTGTGCCAAAACAAGGCAGATAGTTTTTGGGTGAAATCTTTTGCGAAAAGAGATTTAAGGAAAAAAATGCTGAATTGATGAGAAATTGTGCCAAGGCAATTTGTGCAAAGTGATTTTGATTGCCTTCAAATTGCAGGGTTTGATACAAGGCAATTTCCAAGGTGTTGTTGGCGGGTGATCCGCCGCCAAAGATAAGAACTGTGGTAAAACTTCTCAAACAAAAAAGCGTAATCAGAGAAAAAACACGCAGGATATCAGCCGAAAGAAACGGAAATACCACTTGGGTCCAGAATTTGAATTTGGAAACACCCAGCATCTGGCTTAATTTTACATTATTTTCCGGCAAGAAACATAAACTGCGTCGCAATATCTTGATGGAGAGGGGCAGATAGAAGAAAATATGTGTGAAGATAATACCGCCCATGCCATAAAGAAAGCTTTGATAGGGGATGCCTATATTACTGCAAAAATGTGAAATATAACCATTTTGCCCAAAAATTTTAATGAGGGCCAGTGCGGCAATTAAAAAAGGGGTAAAATAGGAGAGTGAGAGGATAGACCAAAAATATTTTTCACCGCGCTTAAAGAATGGGTTGAAGAGACTTGGCAAAAAGAAAAGACTCAAAACAACACAAAGAGTGCCAGAGATAACTGCCTGCGCAATGGTAAAATAAAGCACTCTTTTATAGTAGATTTTTGAGAATATGAAAGAATCACTATTAAATGCTGTCATGCATAAATAGAAGAGCGAGCTAAAGATCGCGGCGTTCAAAGTCAAAAGACTTGCAGAGATGCAGATCTTTTTTAAATTTAGCGGATTTTTCGAGAGTTCTACTTTTGGTACTTTGTCTACTTTGTAGAGCATTGCATTCATAATGAGGATATCGCTCTTATTAAATTATTAGCTATCATGAGGTTAACTATCATGAGGAAAGCGCTTCCAGCCATTCATCCAAAGCCTTTTGCTTGAAGCTATCCCAATCCTCTGAAAATTTATCATTCTCAGTACCTGAAGCATATTTTTCTGTTACAAAAACAGGAAAGCGTTTGAACTCAATGGGAAGTGATTCAAAATGCCTGACTGGATAGTTCCAGCTGCCAAATACACAGGCTTTTTGGAAAGGTTCATTCAGTAACTCAGCGAGCAGTTTCGATGCCAGTTCGTGGTTTTCGGAGTTGTTCAGAACTGCTGCAACAAGTACCTCCAGATACTGTCCTTCTTGAAAATGACTTGCTGCAATGTTGTCATTTTTTTCTTGTAACTTATGATATAACTCTGAAGTAGTGTAGCTCAGCACGATGGGAGCCTCGCCCTTTAGAAATAAACTATAGGCCTCGCTCCAGCTTCTGGTGAAGGTTAGGATATTGGGTTTCAATCGCTGCCAAAATTGTGCCGCATTGTTATCATAAACTGACTTTATCCAAAAAAGAAGACTTTGCCCTGTAGTGCTTGTTCTTGGATCACTCAATATTACCTTATACTTGCCTGCGGCAAGTTCTTCAAAACTTTTAGGCGGGAATTCAATCTTATTTTTATCGTAGACAAAGCTTATAAAACCAAATTGGATAGGAATTAAATACGGGTCTGTCCAAGCGATAGGAAGTTCGAGTTTCGAGATATTCCCCAGCATTGTTTGATGAGGCTTTAAGTATTTTTTCAATCGTGCTGTTCTGCAAGCATCATAATTTAATCCGAGTATAAGATCTCCCCTGGGTTTTTTTGAAATTTGAATTTCGGTCAGAATCGTTTCGATGCCTTGTGTGCTGATGAATTCTAGCTTGCAATTGTGCGTGGCTTCAAAATCTTTCAGGATATATTTTTCGATGGTTCTAGACAGTGATCGGGTAGTGTAGATGCGAAGTACTTTCTTTTTTTCACTAGGCTTGCTGATCGATCCTGCTTTTGTATCCTGAGTGATATTTGTTGTTGCTTGCGATGCTCCAGACGCTATATTTGGTATCCAGAGAAACAGCAGTGCAGAAACAATGTAAAAAATAAATCCTTGGATGTTGGCTTTCATTTAAGTATCCCCCATCAAAGTAACCTCTTAGTTACTAATCATTATCTCGAGTTCCAAATAGTAATCATTTTATCCAAGAGATTCAACTTGAAATGCTTTATTTATTAGCTTTCTAAAATAACTTATTTAGCTTGCTATATTCCCGCGGAGGCGGGAATCTATAAAAAATCAAGATCTTGCATTTTAATTTGCAGCTGTCGTGACGTAATACCGCGGCAGCCGATCATTAAATCCGCACAAGATTTCATAAGGAATGGTATCACAAAGCCGAGACATCTCATCTAAAGTTATTTCCTCCACTCCCTGCTGACCGATAAGAGTTACCTCGTCGCCCACATGCGCTTCGTTGTTGTGGATATCAACCATGAATTGATCCATACAAATAGTACCTGAAATTTGGTATTTTCGACCATTGATCAAACATTGTCCGCAGTTGGAGAGGGAACGCCTCAATCCATCGCCATACCCAATAGGAACTGTGACGATACGGGTTCGTTCGCTCGTCATATAGCGGTGGTTATAACTGATGCCTTGTCCTGCCTCGACTACTTTAAAGTAAGCAATTTTAGCTTTGACAGAAAAACAAGGTTTAATGAGCTGCAATGAATTTCCTAAGGTTTCACTGGGGCTTATTGCATTAGGAAAATAGCCAAAGGCAAGCAAACCGGGTCTCACCATGTCCAAATGAGATTCTGGGTAGTAGCAAAGACCACCGGAATTTGCCAAATGACAGATAAGGTTTCGATTTTTATCGGTGACATTTTCTTTAATAAATTTTGTGAAAGCCTGAATTTGCTGTTTGGCAAAAGTATCGTTCGGTCTATCTGCCGTAGCAAGGTGTGAATATATTCCAACCACATCAAAGCATTTCATACTATAGATATAATCCAGCAATTCAACTCCGGTTTCTGGTCGAACCCCGGTTCGCTGCATGCCAGTATCAATTTCAACATGGATTTTGCCTTTTTGATTGAGCTCCTGGCATTTTTTGGCTGTAAGCTTGGCTTTATAGGCTGAAGAAATTGTGAATTCTAATTGATAGGAAAGGAGTTCTGGGATTTGTTCCTCGTGGATGGCACCTAACACCAAAATAGGAATCATAATACCCGCATTTCGGAGCTCAGCGCCTTCTTTTAAGCAGGAGACAGCTAGGTAATCTACTTTTGCTTCGACAGCAGCCCGGCCAATGGGTATCAGACCATGGCCATAGGCATTTGACTTAATCGCAATGCAAATGCGCCGATTGCCAATAAATTGTTTGATACCTTGAAGATTTTGCTTGAATTGATCTAAGTTAATTTCAACCCAGGCAGGATGGCCATAGGGAATAGGGGAGTAGTGTTCCATGTAAACCTCATTAATCCTCACACATAATAAATCAGTACATTTTTATTTTATAGAATACCCAAAAAATACCAAAACTCCAAAAAAGACTTGATATGAATATGCCTTGATATGGATATTGACATAGCTTTAGTTATCTGATTTAATTGTTTTTTTATTAAAATTATGGGATGTGAAGATGAGTACAACGATTGAAGCCTTGTTAGAAGCAGCCAATAAAGGGGATAATACAACAATTAAAAAACTTCTCGACGAAGGCGTTGATGTCAATAGCAAATCGACAACGGTATACAGAGATAAAAACACAAATTCTGAATATCACCCAGGTATCACGGCCTGTCATCTTGCTGTGCTCAATAAACATGTAGCAACCCTAAAACTGTTAATCGAGCGCGGTGCCGATGTGAATATACTCATCGATGGCCAAGGTGGCGGCCCTTTACATATCGCCGCCAATTCTTTACAAGTTGAGGTTGTCGAATTCTTAATTCAAAACGGTGCGAATGTTAATTTAAAAACCAATCAAAGTCCCGAGTATACAAAACGAAACGGGAAAGATCATACGCAATATTATATGCCTATGGTTCATGGAACTCCCCTGCATTATGCGATTAAAGGAGGTCAACAAAAATACAGCAATAGGGATTTACGTCCCTATGTGAGGAAAAATGATGAAATTGTTATGAAAAAAAATGGCGAACCCAAAGTACTCATTGATAAAAAAGGACTAGACGAAATAATAAGAAAAACCTTAAGCATTGTACAATTGCTGCTCGCCAATAAAGCAGATATTAATGCTACTAATTACTACGGTGAAACTGTTTTACATTGGTGTGCAGAGTTATGTGCAGATAAACAATACGAAACCAGTCTGATTTTTGGAAAAAGATTTTTAGAGTATTTTATTCTTCATGGCGCGAATATCAATCAACCGGTTACGATGTCTCAGATAGGACCTCGGGTAGATCTTTATCCTTTTGTGAGTTATGGAGCAGATATGTGTCTGTTGAAAGAAAAATCCACCCCGCTACATTATGCAATGTATGGTTGGGAGACGTATGGCGCCCAGCTATTAATGGACGCAGGTGCATCTCCTTATAGTCAAGATATTAATGGCAATGACCCTTTCGAGTTTCTAGAAAATGGTAGGAGGGGACATTTAATGGGACATCCTAATCCGGAAGTGTTCTTTGAAACCAATAAAGTATTGGGATCATTGAAACCATTCGAAGCAATGCTGCCAGATCTTGTAAAGAGCATAGCAGAGAAATATTGTAAATTAACGCAATCTACAACAGTAAATTGCGAAGATCCAATACTTGCGATAATCATAACACAAACAGCTAATAAAGTGACACCTGAATTGGCTGATTCTCACAAAAAGACACTTTGTGAAATGTTGGATAAGCTCAAGAAATCTGCCGTATATCCGGAATTATATAGTTACGAAGAGATAGTGAAGATAATTCGCGATAGTCTAAGAAATCGATTAAGGCTTTATCATAAAAAGCAGTATCCTCTGGCAAAAATGCATGCCGAATTTGGAATTGTCAAGCTTAAAAATGAAATATTACAAAATGCGAAAGAGGGTCAATTTTTGGCAAAAATGACACCGGAACTTCATCAAGTTTTGTCTATGGACTTATTAGATATTCGGACCAAACAGCAGTTATTGTTGAATTTAATTCAAGGGCACTTGCAGCAAGAGGGTGCCCACACAAATAAAATTCAAAAAACACAAGCAGCGATCCATTTCTTACAAAAATTAGGCATAGACTTGAAATATAATCACGCCCTTGCCAAAAGGAAAGATAAATCTGCTTTTCAATTGGCCTTAAAAAATAAAGCACCGATTGCGGTTTTTGAGTTCTTACTCGATGAAGATTTGACAGATGATAAATATACTTATGATCAATATACAAGCAAAGACGAGAGACATTCGATTTTGTCTCTTGCCATAAAGAAAAGTCGGAATGATGTTGCAATACTTCTATGTAAAAAGGGTGTTAATGTTGAACAGGATTATGATGAAGATGACACACCGCTAGCTATGGCTATCAAAAAGAATGCTTCTTTAGACGTCTTTAAATGTTTATTTGAAAAAGGCGCTAATTTAAATGATCCGAGGTATTCTAAGTCCTTCCTTAATTATTTGGAGTATTCGAATGATCCTGTCACCACGGCAAAAATTTTAATAGAAATAGTTCCAGAGCAATGTAGCCTTTCAAAACCATTTGTTGGCTGTTCGAATAAACTTCATTTTTTACTTGATAATATTGGGTTTCAGCGATATTCAGCACATGGCACAGTAACAAGAGCATTTTTTTGGGTCCGAGCTTTGAAAGAAATTTATAATCGATTTTCTGAACTTAATCAGATTTTCAATAAATCCCTAACATGTATCATTTTTGAATATACGGGTGCAGAGTTTTTAAATCCAGAGGCAGAAGTATCTGAATACGCCAGTATTAAATACAATGAAGAATTGGCAAAGGAATGCTCAGAATTTGCTTGTGAAGAGCTATCTCACAAATCAGTGCACTGGATGTATAATTATCTTTTGACTTGTTATAAAGACAAACCACTTCCATTACTGACAATAGAAACCGAAAAAGAAATTGTTGAAAAAGGCGAGGCTGCCGTTAAATATTTGTTTGGCTAAAGTATATTAAATTATATTAATTTTCCAGGTGTCGTAGGAGCTCTTAAATCTCTCTCTGGGCTTGTCTTTAAAGCAAACAAACGATACTCCAGTGCTTGTAATTGTTCATGTTGAAATTTTTCGATTTTTTGTCGAGCCTCGGGCGCAATGTTAATATTTTTTATGCCCAAGTCAAGTGCAGTTTCATAAATAAAAAGCAGCTCTTTTGAGGTCCCTTTTTCTAGCGTGAGTATTTCAGCTTCATTATCTATCATGGGTTGCAATAAAGCTATTATTTCATTTCGATGTTCTTGATCCTGTGTTTTTGTGTGAGGCAGCTGATAAGTAATCAAGTTTTCCTCACAATGCACATCTGCAATCCATTTAGGACCCCGTTCTGCATCTTTATAGATCCTAAATTTATCTTGTGATTGTTCCTCTGGAATGATTGTCAAATTCATGCCACGGTCGCTACCGACAGCCACTATATCATCCTTAAGCTTATCTGCTTTGATAAATGGTCGTTCAATACTTTGATAGGGACTTTGGTATTGCCAGGTTAAGTCTGTTCGCGGCTTTGCCTGTATATCGTTGTAATTGGTGAGTAATTGACTCTGAGTGGGGATTCTGCTTCTACTTCCGCTTCCGCTTCTACTTCCGCTTAGACTACTGCTCGATCTCGGACTTACGTCTGGAATTGGGCTTACACCTTCGGTTTGGCTTGGACCTTGACTTGGACCTTGGACTGGTCTCGGTCTCCTGCCGGGTGTTATTTCTGGCTTCAAATTTTCTCGTGGTGCATGAATTTCCATTTGCTCCAGCGCTACCTTGTTTCTTTCTTGAATTTTTTTGTGCAAAGTGTTTTTGATCCAGAGACTTGCTGCACCGAAAATTGTGATTGCAACGGCGCTCGCGATGACGGTTGTGGCGGCGATAGTCAGACCTAAAGGATTTGCAATGGCGATGAATGCGACTATCGCGAGCAATACTCTGAATGCGACATGCGCCATATTGTTGAAAATTTCATTGCAGCGCTTTGCAATTCGGAGGCCATAAGTATTGTGCGGTTCTTTTTTTCCAATTTCTTTGATGAAATCATATACACTGTGAAAAACACCTGCTGTCTTAATGCCGGCACTGACAGCCGCATAAATAAATAAACAAATAGGCGCAAGTGCCACACCAGTCACTGCAAGTGCACCCGTTGTCGCATAAGAGCTTGCAAGTGCTGAAAATCCAATAACAGCGCAGGCTGTCGCGACAGAATCTGCCACAGTCAATCCCGTTAATAATTTTTTTGAACCTAATACTAAAGGATCATTTTTACTCGCGCGCCAATCGCAGAATCTTTGTAGCATTTTCACAGTATTGACGGCAAATCCGAAGGCAATATCGACTGGGGGGAATTGTGCAGCAGTTCTCACAGTATTGAGTGTGTCATAGATGGATTCGAGCTTATTTCTGATGTTTAGCCAAAATTCAGCAGATTTGTGATTTTTTTTGACTTCGCCGCGGAGCCCTTTAAAGCTTGGCAGATTCTATCATATCGATAAGTTCAGGTGGCAGTTTATGAAATCTCAGAGATTGCTTTAAAAAGGTAATTGGTTTTTTGGAGAGCTCTAATCGCGACCAAACCCCAATAGTTTCTATAAGATCAGCTTGATTTATGTTGAGGGCCTCGGCCAATTCTTCGATAGAATCTCTGACATTGACTGGCAATCTTCTGAAATTCGGACTTGCTTTAAATACCTTCATATTATTCTGATATTGTGCTTCCTTGCACAAAAAAACCTGTAGTAGATACGGTCTTAAACTTAGGAGAATAAGCGCTGCGCTCTCTTGCTTGCGCCTTTTTTTTAATATCTCGTTTTCCTCAAGATTTTCAGTAGAAGTGAGACCTAAACTTGGATCGTCATCGCTGGATTTAATAATAGATTGTTTTGTTTTTTCCGGTAGTAGTTTTCGCTTTTTAAGAATGATTATTTCCTTATTTTTCTCAAGCTTTTTTTCCAAGGGAATCTCAACATCTGTTGCATTCCTGATATCTCGAAATGAATCACTGTACCAATTGCGATATTCACTTTCGCTCATCAATATCGCTCCATCATCTTCAGCTTTGCATTTTACTAAGATATTATCGTGGAGTGGATCTGGTTTAACAAAGAAGGAAACAGGATCCGTTGCATTTCTGATGTCTCGAAATGCATCACTGTTCCAATAAAGATATTCACGTGCGCTCATCAGTATGGCTTTAGGATCATATGGGGAACATTCAACTAAGATATTATTGTGAGCTAGATCCAGTTTTACAAATAGGGTGTCATTTTCAATCGCTAGGTAAGTTGATTTAGGGAATGCTTCCCTAAACTTTTTTCTTCCGAGCATACCTTGATTTCTGCCCAACATAAAATACTTTGATCCATATTTTTTGGATTCACAACCAATCGCTCTATTGTTCATTTTAAAAGGATCCTGGTATATATTATGATTTTCTGGATTACCCCACCAAGCTCTTTTGTCTCCCATGCCTTTTACTGTTTCTTGGAAGGTTTCTGGATCTGCTCCAACAACTTCACTGTATACTAAGTTTACAGGAACCACAATCGAAGGATCTTCCTTATCTCTATAGGGTGATTTTTCTTGGTACTTTCTCATTTCCCGCATCAAAAAAAACACTGCACCTGGTGGATTCGTTAAAGTGACAGGTATTGCGAGGTTTAAGCCCTGTGCTAATGCGGCTTTCTTAATTTTTGATTTTATTTTGTTTATCCCTTTTTTCCCTCTCAATTTGGGCATGAATACATTCTTTTCTTCTGTTTGGCTGTTCAAATCTTTAATTCCTGTATAGCCTTCTTTTAAAGCTGCTTGAAGAACCAGTTGTCGCATCTGACAGACCTCGCGTTCGATGCTTCCATCCACACTGGTTACTAAATCAACGCCTTCTGTGGTTTTGATAAGTTCGCCATGTTTCGTGATTCGTTTTCCGCCGGTAATCTTTTTAATAACATCTGGTGTATAATGGGATTTCCCTGCACTCGAGGGTCCAGTAACCCAAGCAATGAAAGGTGTCTTTGATTTTTTGGACGCTTCACCGGCGTTGATTGGAGGTGCTTCGTAGGCCGAAGTTGCTTGTAAAAATACCGCTTCTCTGAATTCTTTGCTGTCATATTCTTCTGCAACCGCTTTTTTATACAACTCTAATAAATGTTTATCCTTGAAGAATTCTTCCAGTGAAATAGGGCGTTGTACAGCAGAGACCTTAGGGGTTAAAAGAAAACCCTCTTTTTTCTTTACCAATGCCTCTATAAACTCTTTTCTGGCTTTGGTAGGAGATACTCTAAACTCATCATAAGGTTCATAGAGTTCTCTTCTGGCTGCAGGTCTCTGCAAGATTTTATTTACTCTTTCATGAACTCTTCGCGGGTCCCCGTCTCCCTCTTTACCAGGTCTTCCGTCTTTACCGGGTTTTCTGCTATCCGGTTTTTCCCCAATTTCATAGTCCCCAATTTTATCTATCAGGTTTTCTAATAATTCCGTTCTTTGAGCTATGGAAACGCTTGAAGGCAGTGACATAGTATTAACCTTTGGAGTACTCTAGATACATTTTCGTTCCAATTCAATCCAATTTCGTATATCTCTGATTTATCTATAAATATTTATCGACATCTTTTACTATTTTATATAGTTATTGTAGCATCTTCGTCTCTGAAAATAGGTACTAGCAATTTGTCTTGAATTTTCATATAGTTATGTAATGGAAAAAACCTGATACAAAACGTTTTTACAAGGATATGTGATGCTACAACAAAATGGTTCTATGATTTCCAAATTTTCCAGCATTTCTGTCACTCAGTTCTTTAATTTCTTTAATCTCCTTAATCTTGTTAACCTCATGAATATCATTGCATTGGTATTTTCTTTATCATTATTAGCATTCATTTTACCCGGTTGTTATAAACCCAGTGAACACATCGTCAATCAGAACTGTAAAGAGATTAATTGGTATGAGCAGGGAGTGAAAGATGGTCAGTGCGGCGTGCAACGCAGTCTTAGGACTGAAATCGAAGACTCTTCCAAATATGGATTGCTCGTGGATGCATTTGCTTATAAAGAAGGTTGGCACAGGGGCATTAGACAATTTTGCACGCCTTGTATGGGGATGGAAATAGGGGCTCAAGGTAGACCTTGCCCTTGCTTTTGTCCTCCGGATTTGGCTGGTCCTTTTAGAGCAGCTTGGTATCAAGGTGCCAAGTGCTATTATTCTCCAGAACGCGGCTGTGGTGAGGGTTGTGCCAAGACTTATTTCTACCCTGAAGTTGCTTGTGGTTTTGTGACTGATGATATAGGTGTTCCGCCCGGCTGTCCTTGTACTATGTTAGATTAATTTAATAAATTATAATGAATAGGGCGGACTACAGTGCCCGCCCTATATGTTTTAATGTTCTTAATGCAATTTGATCTTCGCCATATTCCTGGTGTGATCTGCAAACTTGTCCTCGATCATTTGCATAATTACGAAATTATAACGTTCGGCATAATCGATAGGCGATTGCCCTTCCACAGTGGATTCGAATAACAGATCTTTAGACATCAAGAATTCAACAATAGCATCATGCTTGCGCCTAATTGCTTGGTGCAAGGGTGTTTCTTTTGCGGCATCTAGAATATTGTAATCAGCACCAAACTCAACCATTTTTTTGAATAATTCTATGTCGCCATTGATAGTCACGTAGTGGATGGGATAGCTGCCAAAAGTATCTTGGCAATTTGGGTTAGCACCTGCATCGATTAACATAAATGCCAGTTCACGTAATATCTTTTTAATAGGCATTGAGAGAGCAGGACTGTATAAGGCATAATTGGTAACTAAATGCAGCGGATAATTGCCTTCTTGATCTGGTTCATTGATGATATTATTTTCATTTCTTTCTATCAATTTGTAAGCTTGTTCAAAATCATCGTTTTCAATCGCATCAATCAGAGCATTTGTCATTTTAAAACCCCTAAATCTTTAGAAATAGATACTATAGGTATATATCTAGGTAGCAAAGTTAGCAAGTTTTTGGAAGGGCAACTAAGTGTTTGTAATAAGATATCAATTACTGAAAATATATTATAGAACTCATACAGAACTTTAAAAAGATCTTTTCGTTTTTTGGATTCCCGCCTGCGCGGGAATCCAAAGATACAAAGTTAAGAATGGTACAGGAGAATACTTAATGATAACTTTTCAATTCGTCTTGTAACGTTTTCACAAGCTCACTATTTGTTAAATAGCCATAATCTTTCTGAATAGTATCCTTCAGGCTATTCATCACATGTGGATTCATATTTTTCTTTAATAAACCGTCCATATGGGGAGGAGAGACAAGAATAAAAGGCGGCAAATGATTGCTACGTCTTTCATTATCGAGCAGTTTTGCAACTTCACGTGCAAAATTTTCAAATTCAACTGCTTGCGGTTTTTCATGGAAATCATAGGCACCGCGACTGGGTCCATCGGTTTTATAATGACCAGGTCCATCAGTAATCAAATCAGAACCTTTCATTTTTGACTCAGGATGCAGCAATTCTTTGATAAGATTGAGCTGCTTCGATTTTTTTTCATAGTCAAAAATTTTGCAACTGCTGGTATTCGCGACGACAATCCACATAAAAAGCCTCGACTGAGTTGAATTTGATTTCTATCTTTCTAGTATATCTTAACTTTCACCAAATGAACAGTTTTGAAAAGTATACCGATAAAAAGCTGTAGTTTGTTTTTGCTTAGGGTATAATTTACAATATTGGATTGTGAAATTGTATATGAAATGCATACAGAATCTGTAGTAGGTCGACCAGCCGTGAAACAGGATGTTTTGATAAAGCAATATGGTGAGATGCAATATAATGAACTGCTGCAGTTGAATGCTAAGCTTTTCATATTCGATCGAGACTATATTTTATTGAACGATGCGAACAAAATTGATGATAAACCCAATAATAACTTCAATCATGAAATTGATAACGAAATTGATAATAAAATTTATAAAGATCCTAACTCTGAAGTACTAATTCCCATCCACAAAATCCCAGCACAAATCTTTGAAACCTCATTTAAGTATTATTTAGGGAGCAGTGCTGGCTTTCCTTTATATGTCATCGAAATTTCTTTAGCAGAACACTCAAAAGAAAGAACACTGATAAAAACTAGAACAAAAGAACTTTTTCCTATAACCCATTTAGAATTTCTTCCTCAACATACCCTCGTGAAGCCGCTCCGAGCTTTCTTAGAAATTGCAGACAAAAACCAGAGGCTTGAAATTTTTCGCGCCAAGCAACTTTTGCACTGGCATAAAACCAGCCAATATTGCAGTGCTTGTGGGGGAAAAACCCGACACAGCGAGACTGAAACAGCAAAAATTTGCCTAAACTGCGATCGCATTATCTATCCTCATACATATCCTGCCATTGTGGTGCTCATAGAAAAAGGCGATGAAATTCTGCTGGCGCGATCTCACCATTTTCGCCCGGGTATTTATAGTCTGCTTGCAGGCTTTGTGGAAGCAGGGGAGTCAGCCGAAGATACCGTTAGGCGCGAAGTAGAGGAAGAAGTCAATATAAGAGTGAAAAAAATCCGTTATTTTGGATCAGAACCCTGGCCATTTGAAAATTCTTTCATGATTGCTTTCACTGCTGAATATGATTCAGGAGAAATAATCATTGACCCAAAAGAAATCGAAGATGCCCGTTGGTTTAAATTGGATGAATTACCAGCTTTGCCCAACAAATCAAGCCTTTCTGGAATATTGATTGACGCATATATTAAAGAAAAAAAAGAAAAATTTGCCTTCGTAAAACCCTAAGCTATTGAATTTAAAATAAATTTATATATTCATTGTAAATAAGCATTTGGTAAAGTAACAAAGTTAGAATTATAGTTAAATTAGGATTTTACTACTTAGAGAGCAGTTCGAAGGGATCGTAGGCCATGGTTGGCAAGGTTACATCAAATAAAACAATAGTTCTGGTTTGCTTTATTCTATTAAATACTGCCTGCATGGTAGGGCCAGATTTTGAAGAGCCAGCACCGCCTTGCACAGAAGCCTATACTGAAACTCCCATTGCAAAAGAAACTATCACTGCCAATCAGAAAAAGGGCATGGGTCCTGAAGGACCAGATACCAATGGCAGTGGTGAATCGCAAAAATATATTTGTGATCGGGATATAGAAGGGGATTGGTGGCATCTTTTTGGTTCTTATCCATTGAACGAATTAGTACATAGAGGGCTCGAAAAAAATCATAATTTGGAAGCGGCACTTGCTGCATTAAATATGGCCAGAGCCAATTATCAAGGCAGCATGGGGCCGCTCTTTCCACAATTGACCTTGCAATTACTGGGTGAACGCACCAGATTTTCGGGTTCCTCAATTGGCGCTCAAAACTTTAGCGAAGTATTCAGTCTTTATAATGCACAGATCAACATAAACTACGTGTTCGATATATGGGGCGGAACTCGCCGTAACATGGAAGCCTTGTGCGCTTACAGCGAAAACCAAAGATACCTGTACGAAAGTTCTTATATCACCCTCACGGCCAATATTGTCAATGCTGCAATCCAAGATGCTTCGCTGCGAGAACAAATTAAAGCAACTCGAGACTTGATCGCTTTACAAGAAAACACACTTAAGATTGTGAAAGGTCAATTTGAACTCGGAGGGGCCTCTAAAGCGGATATATTGTTACAGGAAACACAGCTTGCTTCACTGATTGCGACACTGCCGCCGCTTGAAACACGTTTGGCACAAAACCGCCATGCCCTTGCAGCTTTAGTAGGAGAATTTCCGAGTGAAACTTGCCTGCCGCAATTTCATTTGTCTCAATTGAAGTTGCCAAGAGAATTGCCAGTAAAAATTCCATCAGAGTTGGTACGGCAACGTCCCGACATACAAGCTGCAGAAGCCCTGCTGCATCAAGCTTCAGCACAAATTGGCGTTGCTATTGCGAACATGTTGCCACAAGTGTCGATTAATACCAGCTACTATGGCTATGAAGGTGATTTGCTTCGTGAGCTTTTTACACCTCATAACGTTCTTTGGAACTACGGCGGAGAACTTTTGCAGCCTATTTTTCAAGGGTGGAGTTTGTATTTCAAGAAAAAAGCAGCCTATGCGGCCTTTGAGAAAGCTTGTGCTCAATATCGACAGTCAGTCGTTGCAGCTTTTCAAAATGTGGCAGACACTCTTCGTGCATTGGAGGATGATGCGAGAACACTAAAAGCACAAATAAATGCGGAGATCGCTGCTCGTGAGTCCTACCTCCTTTCAGATCAACAATATAAACTGGGAGCGATCCATTTTCTCACCCTTTTAATTGCAGAACGTCAGTATCAACAAGCCAAACTCAATCGTATCCAAGCTGAAGCACAGCGTTATACCGACACCGCAGCATTATTTTTGGCGTTAGGAGGGGGCTGGTGGAACAGAAACTGTGCGCCTTGTCTTCCCTATTATACAAAGAGGTGTGAGCGATGTCTCGAATGATATCTCGTAAAAAGCCCATGGTGATCATGCTCATTATAGTTGCTATTGTATTTGCGCTTATTTTTGGCTACAAAGCTATTGTCAATTATATGATCAAAAAATACATCGCCGAGCAAGCTGAACCCACAGTCACTATATCTGCTATGAAAGCCGAAATGCAGCCTTGGCAGCCGCTACTCAAAGCACCCGGTACTGTGCGTGCGGTGAAAGGGGTGGATGTGACAACAGAATTAGCAGGAATGGTGAAGGAAATCCTGTTTACACCGGGACAACTGGTTAAAAAAGGCGATATTTTGGTTCAACTGAATATTGATGCTGATTTGGCGCAATTGCGAGCACTACAGGCACAAGCAGATCTCGCACAAATAGTTTACAACCGAGACAAAGCACAATATGAAATAAAGGCAATAAGCAAGGCGACACTCGATGCGGATGAAGCGAATCTCAAGAACACCACTGCTTTGGCAGAACAACAAGCGGCGATCATTCAGAAAAAAACTTTGCGAGCTCCCTTTGATGGACGTCTTGGTATCAATTATGTGAACCCTGGACAATATATCAATGCAGGTGATAAGACCGTCACGCTCCAAGCTCTAAATCCTATATATGTCGATTTTAATGTACCGCAGCAATCTTTGGTTCAACTCACCATAGGGGATACGGTAGAGTTAACAACAAATGTTTATTCAGGGCGTATATTCAAAGGCACATTAACTACCATGGATCCGAAAATTGATCCGGCAACTCGGAATATTCAATTGGAGGCAACACTGTCCAATGAAGATTATGCGCTGTTTCCAGGCATGTTTGTTAATGTGGCAGTTTTGACCGGTGTGGCTAACAAATTATTGACTTTGCCGCAAACAGCAATTTCATATAACCCCTACGGCGATATCGCCTACATTGTAAGAGAATCCGATAAAAAAGACAAAGATGGCAAGCCAATTCTCTTCGTGAAGCAGATTTTTGTGACGGTAGGGGAAGCGCGCGGTGATCAAGTCTCAATTTTAAAGGGTTTGAGTGCTGGAGACATGGTGGTAGTGGCAGGACAAAATAAACTTCGAAATGGTACCAAAGTTGCTATCAACAATAGCGTATTGCCGCCCAATAATCCGGCACCAAGACCTGTGAATGAATAAACACTGAAAAATGTGTGAAACGCATGTGGAATAGGGGTCAGGTCTAAACAAGCGATAAGCTTATGGAATAGGGGTCAGGTCTAAACAAGCGATAAGCTTAAGTGAATGAGTGTTCAGATCTAACCGAACGGTAGGCTTATCGCTTGATTAGACCTGACCCCAACATCCAACAGATCTAACCGAACGGTAGGCTTATCGCTTGATTAGACCTGACCCCTACATCCAACATCATCAACATAGGATAGTGAAACAGAAATATGGTCATAACGGATATTTTCATCAAACGACCCGTTCTTGCAACCGTCATCAGTCTGATGATTTTGGTTTTGGGTTTTAGATCCATGATGGACATGCCGGTACGAGAATTTCCTTATACAGAAAATGCAGTTATTACCGTTTCTACCACTTATACTGGCGCTGATCCCGAGGTAATTGCTGGATTTATTACAACTCCGCTGGAACAATCCATCGCTCAAGCGAATGGCATTGACTATATGACATCATCCAGTACTGCAAGTTTAAGCACCATTCAAGCCAATTTGCTGTTGAACTATGATTCTCATAAAGCTCTAAATGAAATCAGTACCAAAGTCAATGCCGTCCTGAATCAATTGCCAAAAGATTCGCAGATTCCGGTGATAACTGTCGCTATTGGTGAAACGGTGGATGCCATGTATATGGGATTCTATAGCACGGTGCTGCCGAATAATAAAATTACCGATTATTTGATTCGTGTGGTGCAGCCTAAACTTCAAGCAGTGCAGGGTGTGCAAACAGCAGAGATATTAGGAAGTAGGACATTTGCACTCCGTGCCTGGCTTGATCCTGCCAAAATGGCTGGTTTTAATGTTAGCGCGAGTGATGTGGCAGCAGCTTTAGCCAACAATGACTTTATCTCTGCTGCAGGCCGAACAGATGGCCAGATGATCACGGTAGATATTGCGACAACCACAGATTTGCATACCGTGGAAGAGTTCAAACAATTGGTGGTTAAGTCCCAAAACAATGCCATTATTCGATTAAAAGACATAGCGACTGTTGAACTCGGATCAGAAACTTATGATACTGGGGTAAAATTCGATGGCAAAGAAGCCGTTTATATTGGTATCAAAGTGGCGCCCACAGCCAATTTGTTAACCACGATTGATGAAATCAGGAAAGTATTCCCGCCCATTACTGAACAATTGCCTGAGGGCTTGAGCGGCAGGATAGTCTATGATGCATCAGAATTCGTGCACAGCGCCATTGATGAAGTAGAGCACTCTCTAATAGAAGCTATCCTTATTGTCACGATTGTCATATTTCTCTTTTTAGGCTCAGTGCGTTCTGTTCTCATTCCTGTGGTGGCCATTCCTCTCTCATTGATAGGTACTTTTTTTATGATGTTGATTTTGGGTTACTCTATCAATCTGCTTACTTTACTGGCGCTGGTGCTTGCGATTGGATTGGTAGTGGATGATGCTATCATCGTGGTTGAAAATGTTTATCGTCATATGGAAGAGGGCATACCAAGACGAAAAGCATCACTTATGGGAGCGAGAGAACTTGCCAATCCCATCATTGCAATTTCGGTAGTCTTGATTTCTGTCTACGCGCCTATAGGTTTCATGAAAGGTTTGACCGGAGCCTTATTTACAGAATTTGCTTTTACTCTGGCAGGTGCTGTTGCGGTGTCTGCCGTCATTGCGCTCACACTGTCTCCTATGATGTGTTCAAGATTACTTAAAACGACTAAAACAAAAGCAGAAATTGCGGCAGAGAACGATATTTCCCATACAGAAGTTTCTAAGACGGAAGATTCTGAATCAAAAGTCCCAAAAGCATTTTTTCATTTTTTTCATAAAGCCTATCAAGATTGGGAAATCTTTGAATCAAATTTTGCAGAATACATAAATCATCAATTTGATAGACTTAGGTTTCACTATGAAAATCTTTTAGGTAAGGCTCTCGACAATCTTGCAATGGTTATTGTATTTGCAGCCATTATCTTAACAAGTATTTATTTCCTCTATGCAGGGTCCTCTAAAGAACTGGCACCCGACGAAGATCAAGGTATTTTAATCTCTCTTTTAACAACACCTGCGAATGCAAATATTGAGCAGACAGAATTGTATTCTAAAGAAGTTTATAAAATATTTTCATCTTATCCAGAAACGGATCATGTCTTTCAACTAGATGGCATCAATGGTCTTAATACAGGTATTGCAGGCATGGTGATGAAGCCCTGGGATAAACGCAAGGGGACTACTATGCAAATGCAGCCTGGAGTTCAAGATAAACTGAATACGGTTGCGGGCGTATTGGCTGTTGTTTTTCCAAAGCCGCCGCTGCCAGGCAGCAGTGGTGTGCCTGTACAATTCGTGATTGAGTCTACAGGATCATTCTCGCATCTCGATGAGGTAGCAACCGAGGTCATGAGTAGAGCACAGAAAACCGGACTCTTTGCCTATATTGATAAAGATCTAAAAATAGATAAGAGGCAAACCACGGTAGAAATTGATCGAGATAAAGCAGCGCTGCTAGGTTTTAACATGCAGCAAATCGGCAGTGTACTGGCTTCAAGTCTTGGCGGCAATTATATTAATTATTTTGATTTGTCGGGGCGTTCTTATAAAGTAATCCCGCAGGTATTTCGGCCATACCGAATAAATGAAGATCAATTGCTAAATTACTACATCAATACCCCATCCGGAACTCCGATCTCTCTCGGGACTTTTGTATCGCTCAAAAATTCGATTGTACCGCAAACTATCACGCATTTTCAGCAATTAAACTCTGTTACGATATCTGGCGTACCGATGCCAGGTATCACCATAGGGCAGGCGCTCGAATCACTTGAACAGATTTCCAAAGCAGTATTGCCCCGAGATTTTAATATCGATTATGCTCAACAATCACGTCAATATAAAAACGAAGGCAGTGCTCTCATACTTTCCTTTATATTTGCAATCATAATCATTACTTTAACTCTTGCCGCGCTTTTTGAAAGCTTCCGGGATCCTTTCATTGTCATGATCAGCGTACCCATGTCAATTTGCGGAGCATTGATCTTTATTTTTCTGGGGATAGGCAGTGTCAGCCTGAATATCTATACGGAAGTAGGACTTATCACACTCATTGGTCTTATTAGCAAGCATGGAATTTTGATCGTGCAATTTGCAAACGATCTACAGCTAGAAGGTAAAAACATGCGTGATGCAATACAGCTCGCGGCTGGCATTAGATTGCGACCCATTTTAATGACCACAGCCGCTATGGTGCTGGGTGTCATTCCCTTGATGACAGCAACAGGTGCTGGAGCAGTGAGTCGTTTTAACATTGGCCTTGTGATATCCTCTGGACTTGCTATCGGTACTTTATTTACCTTGTTTGTTGTCCCTGCCATGTATATGTTGATTGGGGAGAAGTTAACTCCGCTCGAATCTGAAGCTGAATCTAAATCTGTATCTGAAATAGACAGAACATCAACCTTACAACCAGGACATTCAGGAAGCCCATCCTCGTGATTATTCTGGTCGCATCAATACTTGTAATGATAATCGCTTCCTGTGCTTCCATCCTCGGTGTATTAACAGGGTTGGGGGGTGGTGTATTATTAACGCCGCTGCTTCTCTTATTAAAAGTTGATATCCATTCCGCCATGGCAGCATCACTCATCTCCATCATGGCCTTATCTCTTACCACAGCGATCACCCATGTCGGGAAACAAAACACCAATATTAAAATCGGTATTTTCTTAGAAACAGCTGCCGTAATTGGTGCTATTGTGGGAGCATTTTTAACCAGCATTATCCCAAAGCCTTACCTCGCTTTGGCATTTTCTGTCATGCTATTTTTTTCTGTTTATAATTCTTACCGTCGCATGAATCGTCACTCTACAGGATCTGGATCTGGTTCTGAACCTAGTTCTGATTCTGAAATGGTCACTGAAGCGATGGTCAACGAGATTTCCTTTATCAGCCGACGAAAATTGATTCAAGGCTGGGGCGTGATGTCCTTGGCTGGAACTGTGTCAGGCATCCTTGGGATTGGATTGGGTATCCTAAAAGTGCTGGCCATGGATCAAATCCTAAATCTTCCCTATCGAATCTCAACCGCAACCAGCAATTTTATGGTAGGCATGACAGTCGCCGCGAGTATTGGTATTTATTTTCAAAAAGGCTATGTCGATTTTGCCTTGGTATTTCCCGTTATTCTTGGTTCAATGGCAGGTTCTATCATTGGTTCTTTCATTTTATTAAAATTAAAAATACCCATTCTTCGTAGTATATTTATATTTGTCATAGGCCTTCTTGCCTTGCAAATGTTCTATAAAGGAATCACCGGAATATTGGGAACACTATGAAATTCGAATTTCGGCCCATTCTCATCCTGCATCATTTTTTGATCACTGGTCTTATTATTATGTTAATTTGCATCGCTGTAGGCGGTATCATATTCCTGTATCACAATAGCATGGAGCCTTATCTCTCCCACGGTTTGAATTTCAAAGACACTGATTCCATCCCCGGCGCAACACTCATGAAACTAGGCCTCTATTTACTTCTTTCCCTGCAATTACTCCGTGTGTTTGCTGTTCTCATCCATTTCCTCTTCGAAAAAAACTGGCCCTTTGCGTTCTATTCTCTCTTTGTTCTTGCGGTCCTCTTCGGTTCTCTCTTGTTCGCAACCCTCTCTCTATAACCCCCGCACTTTCACCTCTTCATTATAAATCAGATAGTTAAATATTACTCCGAAAAATAAAGCAAATTTTAGCCAGGCTTTTTTGGCTTTTTAATAATTAGAAGCAATAGCAATCATTTAAGGCTTGGTATCTCTCAGAAAATTATGTTGCATTACACTAATTAGACTTTTTTCGGTGATTTGTTAAGTAACTAAGATCTACAACCCCGTAATTAATACAAATGCAAGAGAATCAACATCACTGTACGATATACTTTTTATTGATTATTAATGACGTGTTATTAAGATGCTGTTAAAATGCTAACTTAGCACGAATGAACATGAATGAAGAACTGGAGGAAAATGATTTTGGATTCGAAAACCATAGGCGGCATATTATTAATTGCAGGCACCAGTATTGGAGGCGGGATGTTGGGTCTTCCGATAGTCACGGCAAAGGCAGGATTTTTGAATTCAACTTTACTATTCCTCTTTTGCTGGATCTTGATGACCTTCACGGCATTACTGACTCTTGAAGTAAGCCTTTGTTTCCCAAAAAACAGTAATATGTTTTCGATGGTAAGAGCAACGCTCAGCAAATCGAAATCGAGCATTACCTGGGTATTGTATCTGTTATTTCTTTATTCTCTCGTTTGTGCCTATATTGCGGGCGGAAGAGATCTTGTCTCAGGCGTCTTCAAAACCATAGGAATTGAAGTCCCAATAGTTCTTTGCAGCATATTATTTGTATTATTATTCGGCTTTGTGGTATTGTCTGGCGTTAAGCTTGTTGATCTTTTTAACCGCTCCATCATGCTTATAAAACTTTCTCTAATTTTCTTGGTGATATTTTTTATTGTGCCCCATATCAATTATGATTTTTACGCTCATTCCGATCTCGAGTTTATTTTACCCACCGTTTCTATAGTAATTACTTCTTTCGGTTTTTCAATTATCGTCCCGAGTTTAAGGGAATATTTTAATGATGATGTCAAAAAGATTCGGAAAGTGATCATTTTAGGATCTCTTATCCCACTGCTTTGTTATTTTGCCTGGAATGCTGTCATTCTGGGCACGATTCCTTTAAATAGCGAATACGGTCTGGGTACTTTGATAGGATCTCCTGAGCCTGTTTTGGGCTTGTTAGAAGGCATTCGCCATCACGCAGAATCAGCTCAGGCGATAACATTATCAAAGATTTTTATTTCCATCAGTATTTTAACCTCCTTTGTTTGTGTTGCCTTAGCCTTGAGTGATTATCTCTTTGATGTATTCAAGGAAAGAAAAAGGCTTAGTAATAGATCTTTTATCTCTTTGGCAACCTTCGTCCCACCCCTTTTCATTGTGTCGTTTTACCCGAAAGCTTTTATTTTATTTTTAAGCTTAGCAGGGTTATTCTGCATCATCTTGCAATGTTTTATGCCAGCTCTTATGGCGTGGAATTGCCGTTATGTGAAGAATATTGCAACTCCCTATCGTGTGTGGGGTAGTAAAGCTTCCTTGCTAACATCAATGTTTATATCGATTATTTTACTGTTTTTAGTTTCGTACGAAATCATAAAGTAATTATTTAGGAAATCAGATATGCAGAATATCGTAGACATTCAAAAATTGGTGAAAGAAAGGCTTGATAGTGCAACATTCGATTTTTATTATGGCGGCGCTGCGGATGAAATTACTTTAAAAGAGAATGAAACTGCCTATCAAAAATTAAAGCTCCTCCCCAAAGTTCTGACTGGCGTCGCAGAGGCCAACACCACTCAAAATATTTTCGGAGAATCCTTTGACACGCCATTCATCATTGCCCCTATGGCTTTTCAAAAGCTCTGTCATCCTCAAGGCGAATTAGAAACCGCGCAGGGTGCTGCTCTCGCAGGTGCTCATATGATTGTGAGTACCTATACCACAATGCCGCTCCAGGAAATTGCAGCAGTTTTACCCAGAAAACCTTGGTTTCAATTATACATTCTAAAAGAACGTGCTTTGACCAAAGAAATTGTTCAAACGGTAGAATCCCTGGGCTACTCTGCCTTAGTGCTTACAGTAGATGCACCGATATATGGGAAGCGGGAGCGAGAGCTTAAAAATCCGCTTTGTATGGACATTTCTATTCCGGACATAGAGCATATCATCAAAAAAACTTTTCCGGAGTTGCAATTAAACTCTGCAAAACAACTCTCTGCTTTTTTGGATCCCACCATTTCCTGGGACGATCTCGCATGGCTCAAATCCATCACTAAATTGCCCATTATCTTAAAGGGAATTTTACGTGAAGATGATGCAAAGATTGCCATGAGTAATGGTGTCAGCGGTATAATCGTTTCTAATCATGGCGGCAGGCAGCTCGATACAACCCCTGCAACCATCTCTGTATTGCCTAGAATTGCCGAAGTGGTCGATCAGGAAATTGAATTATTTATCGATGGCGGCATTCGCCGGGGATCTGATGTTTTTAAAGCCCTAGCACTGGGGGCAAAGGCGGTAGTCATTGGCAGGCCCGTAATTTGGGGCTTAGCAAATGAAGGTCGCATGGGCGTATATAAGGTATTCAATACCTTGCTCGAAGAATTTAAATCTACCATGATTTTGTGCGGTTGCAGTAAAACTGCAGATATAACCTGTGATTTCATTGCTTGAATAGGGTTTACGGAAGAAACAGCGGAGGCAGCAGGAGCGGGCGCCTGAACATGACCCAAGACCCGCGAATCTTTTGGTTTCATATCTGAAGGAGTTGCTGGTCCTACTTGAGTTGAGATTGTGATGAGATTGTGATGAGATTGTGATGAGATTGTGATGAGATTCTGGAACTCTTCTGATTGCTGCATTTTTTCAAACCGAAGTTTGGCGGCAGCCTTAGTAGCAGCACCAGTACCATCGGATTCCATTTCTACGATAGCAGTTACTGCATCTAATATTATAGTTTGGTCTGATATGCGACGGCTTACTGCTTCTAGCTGCTTTATAGCGGCTATTCGATTCTCTTCTACGATTTCCTTATCTTTTACTAGGAGTTGTCTCAAAAGCTTCAGCAGAAAATCAATATCGCCAGAAAGGGGTGCGGCTTGTAAGGCGCTTACTTCTCGCCATTTTCTGAAGCAAATGAATAGCGGTTTTTCTCGCTGTTGTACCTGTTGACACCCATCTCGATAAGTCACGATTTTTGTACTTTGATAGCCTTCGCGACAATTAGTTTGTGTAAGTATTTTTTTGGATTTATCACTCTGCTTACTCAACCATTCTCCCAAGATTTCAGGCTTTGCAGCAAAGACATGCGCTACGAGCTTTATCACTAAAAGTCATTGCCATGGTTGTGTATCCCCTTGTTTGATTATTATACACTAAAATAATCCTAAGTAGCTGACTATATCATGGCTAATGAAACCATACAACTAATTAAATTATCAGTATCCTTACATGATATCTTTAATAAAAGTCAGCTTGGATTTCTATCTATTAAAGCTTTAGATATTGAAATTTGAGGTCATTTCGAATTGATAGTTTTTTATTGAAATATCTGGAAAATCTATGATGGTTATTATCAAAACAACAGTGAAGAGAGAATCATTTATTAAATTAAATTGAACTCTGTTGGTGCATAATAATACGCACAGTTCAAGCCGATTTTTAATGAAAGTGCAGTTTGTGTCCTATAATGATTCAGAGAACATTCTTGAATCAGACGTGAAAATTGACACAAAAAAAGGGGGATTTCTCCCCCTATAAACCGTTAAATCTTTTCATCAATTTACATGTCAATCTTAAATGGCTTGGACCCTGATGTCAAGTAAAATTTTCGCAGCCATTCATGAACTGGCAGTGAACGCCCAAATTTGGACAATTCCTAATCTTCTAAGCCCGAGCAGTTACAAGTTTTCAGGCTTTTAGACTTACTTCTTCAACCCTTCAATTTCAGAGCAGGCACTTTAACGCCTGCTCGGTCTCACAGCCTCAATTTTTTTATGCCACACTGCTTATGCTGCTGGAGTGGCCTTTCTTTGTTGATCAACAACCGCATCAAGATCATCTGGTTTAACCAAATCACTGCGTAAGCGTTCGGTAGCAGTTTTAGCACTCATTGACTTGAATGCAGGTAGAAATGGCACAACATTGTCAGATTTCTTTGTTTCAGTTCCAGAAGGTCCTCTTTGCAAAGCAACTTCGTCTGAAAAATCCAATTGTTCAACTGCACTGATGATATCATCGGCGGCCTTAGCCTCGATTGCTTCTACAGCATCAGTTACAATGGCGCCACCCAAACCTGCAAGGGCGGAAGTTGCCCCTTGGCCAAGGTAGTATGCCCCATATAATGATGGATTGATAATGCCATACCAAGCTGTTTCACCAGCATGAATGATGGAGGCACCTGCATTATAAAGTGTTGAGCCACCATTTGAGAGAGTCGCGCTGGTTTCATCTTTAACCCATTTCAAATCTTCCCAAGCCTGACGGCTATACTGAGAAGCAGCTTCTCTATTTGCAGCGGCTTCCGCTTCATCAGTCGCTCGATAGGCTTTTATGGTGTGGATTCCACCCATAGCGGCATCTGCACCCAATTTACCACCTGCAACGACTGATTTGATGAATGACAAGGCAAAATTTAATCCAGACTTGACGGTTCTGAATAAACTTTTTGCTGTTTCCCATATTTCCTTTCCAGCTTCCTTTGAAGGGCTTTCTGGAAATAGGGTATTGGTTACGGTATTAACCGCTTCCGTCAATTTGCTTTTTATCTGGCTAAAAATACTCATTTTTAACTCCTCAATTTCAAGGCATACTACATAATAGTTACCTGTATGTCAACTATATTCTAGAATTTTTTGATATTTTCAAAAAAAATTATTACGAAAACCAATATAACTAATAAAACTCAGTGTTTCTATCCGATAAATAACCTAGATGGCCATTAAGGCCATTATTAGTCCACTATTTATTAAGTTTCTTATAAATTTCTTTATAATTGATTGAATTTGAATACGTTACATTAGAAGTTAACTGACTGACAGTTTACCCTTTTTTTCACAGATTGTAAATAGGATCTAGTTATGATGGCGTGCTTGGCTAAATAGTACATCGCATAATGCAGGCTGAACACACCTTTAGTTTCATGTGAAGTGAGGCATCAGTGATCAGGCTTTCCTGGCGGCTTAGTATGCCCTTTTATTGTTTCAGTTTTATCAGATTTATCTCTTTCCTTTTTTTGATGCGCTTGTTTTAGTTGCATTAAAGATCCTTTTTCTGCCACTCTCGAACTGCCAACACTGAGTTCCACGGCAGCAATTTTAGTTAATTGTGCTTCTTCAGAAGAGACTTTATCACCTTTAGACTGAAAATTTTGAGTTAATATTGTTTCTAATGTATCTAAGAAGGGCTTTTTTAATAATGCAGATTTTCCTGTATAGCCCCGAGTTTGTAATATTACCTCAAGGGAACGCTTTGTCTCTGCGGACGATAGCCCATATGCACCCACTATATCTAAAACCTCATCAATACTTTTTATAGTTTTGGGATCATATTGATGCTTATTTTCTATAACATTCATGATGAATTTTAAAAGTTGATTGTTGATCCCTTGACCAGGAAGTTTGAAGTTTGGAGGATTCTTTACCTGACCATCCCTAATTTTATTTTTAAAATCAGCCACAAATGCTGCACCGAGCCTTGCTTCCCATGGCACAAGTTGTTCATGATCTTCATCAGAAGCTTTTGTTTCCGATTCAGGGCGGCTTAGTGCATCTTTTCTTGCCGCTTCCATGGCCGTAATCAAGTGAAGTCGCGATTCTTTTATGCGAGGAGACAGTGAAGTCAGGGTTTTTAAATCCGCTTCTTTTTGCCACTGATCAACCTTATCTGCAAGTTGTTTGATATTATTCATTTGTTCAGCTCGAGAAAGAACATTAAATGCAGTGTCAAACTTAGCCATGTCGCTCAAAATTCTATCAATTTTCTCAATTACTGGACTATAAATCTTATCGAATGCGCGCTCTGCTTCAAGCAGTGCTTTCATTTCAGACGCTCCTATGGTTCGTTTGAGATCCGAGGCTTCTGACCACATAAGCACATGAGGCCAGGCATTTAATAAAATGTTTTTGCGGTCAGACGAACTAAAACCATCTTTTAAATAGGCTGTCTTTTTCCTATCATCAGCTGATAATTCCATGGATCCAAGAGGCTCGATAATATTTTTTGCCTTCAGCAATTGAGACTTAATTTTTAGTGCGCTAGCACGTAATTGTTGAAGCTTTGTTTGTTCCTTTGCTTGTGCAGTCGATTCTACAGTGACAGACGGAGCGGGTGGGGCAGATGGAGTTTCTATGGGCGGCGGTGGAGGTATATTTGCAGTATCGTCACGCTCATTTTCGTTTTTTTTCTCATGTTCATCTGGTGTCGTTGGTTTCTTGGGATCACCATTCTCTAGATCCATTTTTTTCTCCATTGTGATTCAAATAAAAAATAATATCGAGGTATTTTACAACTCATATTATTAAATATAGATCATTGAATAATAAAAAAGGAAAAATTCTAAAATACTCGTACATGGGGGCAAGTGCCCCATGTACCGGCACGAGTAAAATAATTCTGTAAAAAATCTAGGGCCTGTTGACAATTCTACTATGTTGGCCATAAATCATTGATTTCTTGTGCTCCGTTGCTCATTTATTTCAATATAAACTGCGCTACGGTGCTCAGAAATCAATGATTTCTGGCTCAACCTAGCGAATTGTCAACAGGCCCTAGCAACTGTTCACGCTCTGCCTTGGAACGGCTGACCTTGTATCTTACGATTTGTTGCTTGTCGCTTGCTGTTGCAGCTTAAAGCTTGCCGGCAGTGCATTTTCACCCACTTTGATCTCAATACTGGAATTCTTGAAATCGTCTTTGATGGGTTCTAATTTGCCGCCCAAATGCTTAGCCAAGAACGCCTCGCTCACAGCATAGAAAGACATGCGATTTTCAGGTCTTTGGAATCCATGTCCTTCATCCGGATAGAGTACATAAGTGACAGGAATTTTCTTGCTTTCCATAGCCTCGACGATTTGATCGGACTCGGCTTGCTTGACGCGCGGATCATTTGCACCTTGCCCAATCAGTAAAGGTTTTTTAATATTGTTCACAAAAAATAGCGGTGAACGAGAAGCCAAAAATTCCCTACCTTGTTCCGTTTCAGGATCTGCGCCAATCATGACTTTGAGTAAAGCATAGAAAGGCTTCCAGTAGGCGGGAATGGACTTCATCAAAGTTTCCAGATTGCTGGGTCCTACAATATCGATACCACAAGCAAAAACATCCGGCGTTTTAGTGAGTCCCACTAAAGTAGCATAGCCGCCAAAGCTGCCGCCCATAATGGCAACTTTGTTTTTGGTGGTGATGCCATTCTGTAATGCCCAATTGACCCCGTCGATGAGATCATCATGCATTTTAGCGCCCCATTCTCCATTACCCGCGTTGGCAAATTTCTTGCCAAAACCTGTGGAACCCCGGTAATTGATGCTTAATACTGCGTATCCTCGATTGGCAAGCCATTGATGCTCGGCATCATAGCCCCAATCATCACGTGCACTGGGACCACCATGTACGTTGATGATGAGTGGAACAGGATCACTCGCTGTCGCTTTCTCAGTTCTCATATTTTTAGGCAGCGTTAAATAGCTTACCAAATCAAGACCATCTCTCGATTTGATAATGACCGGATCCATGTGCGCCAAAGGCATTTTGTCTAGTTCAGGTCTGCTTGAAAATAAGAATTGTGCTTTTTGGGCAGGCTTATCATAGAGATAATAAATAGGTGCACCAATATCGCGGAGGTACGCTACAATCCAGGTATTGTCATCGAGACTGCGGCTCACGACTTGCATTTCACCATCTGCCAGTTTTGTCAGATACTCCATGTCTGCAGCGATGCTGCTGTCGATGGTTTTCCAATGGGTTCTCTCAAAGGTAGAGGAGTAGGCTTGCACTTCCTTGGTTTTTGGATCCGCCAGAACATCAGTGATATCTGCTTTGGGATCTTCTCCAAGCACCGTTCCATTATGGGTATTTAAATCATAAGCAATGAGTGCGGCTGTGTCTCGACCTCTACTGTCTACCATATAGAGCGTATCGCCTTTTTTGTTGATCATAATGGTAGAGGAAGTAAACATATCTGCTTGTGGTATAGAAAATAGTGCATGTCTACTGTAAGCTTTTTTAAGATCTGGTTCATTTGGGTCCTTTGAAAGTGCATAAACATTTGCACCGCCATCAGGTGTTGATTCCGTAGCAACTTTCACATTCAAATCACTATCGGCAACAAAATCCCCATATAGATCGTTTTCAAGTACCATATCGAGCTTGCCGTTGATAATATTCAATCGATAGACATCATGAAACTCAGGATTGCGTTGATTCAATAATACCAACATTTCCTCGGGATGATTTTCACTTCGGGCAAGAAGCCTTGCTTGTACATTTGGGATATCGACCAAGGTAAGTTTCTCGCCAGTATTCACATCGACTCGATAAATTCGCCAGTTTTCGTTACCACCGCTGTCATCAACATAGAGGATATGCTTGTTGGTGTAAGCCCAAAGGTAACTAGAAACCCGTCTTTTATCGTTGTTTGTTATGACTTTCATGTTTTTCAGATCTTTTTGCTGTTTAGCATCTTCAATAGATCCCCACCCAGATATTCAGCACATCATTAGAAGGCGCAAGGTAGCTCATCCATTTGCCATCCGGACTCAATTGAACATTAGTACGGTCTGGATCTTTGAATAATATCGCACGTGAAATAAGTGCTGATTTTGAATTGGCCGTAGCATTGGAATTTCCTTTGGAAGCCTTCGCAATTTTGCTTGCCTTTTCAGCTTTATCGGAGGCTGCAGCGATAGCAGTTCCGCTTAATAATAAACTGAAAATAAGGCTAAAAATGCCAAGCTTGAAGGAAAGCTCTGATTTAGATTTGAAAAAACGCTTACTACTGTCAACTGTGCCTTGCATAGTGTAACTCCCGGAAATAACTTGATATTTTATAAGATTAACAGATTTATCGAGCCAAATAAAGATTTATTGAGCTAAATAAAATTTTTAATGTAGCAAGCTGGACTCAAGATTCAGAACTATCCAGTGAATCCAGCAAATTCAGGTATATAAAAAACACATTCCTGCACAAATGACACATCTCTGAAAATTAATATAATTATAATTTTGTTAACTTTCAAACAATATGTCTACCCTAATATATCTAGCCCAACATCATTTATGCAAACCTATGAATGCAAACCTATGCAAATTTCTTGGGCCGAATTTCAGCCTTTTCTGGATTGCTATTTTCGCAATCTCTCTTCAATTGCTTCACTTGGCTTTTTAGTATCAGCCTCTGTTTTCTCGCCTTTAGGATCACTTTTTGGAGTTGTATCGGTAATTGGAGCTTTATCACCAACCTCAGATAAAGCTAAGCTGCCTGACAATAACAAAGGAGATGTCATGGCCGTGGGGCATGCATCTTGTCCTTTAAACAACTCCGGTTGATGGGCTTTAATCGCTTTCACTGCTGAATCGATCAATTTATCGAGTTCTTCCTCACTTTTATAAGCAAGATAGGCTTCCAGTAACAGTTTCGCATGTTCAGATAATAATTTTCGATCAGCCTCAATGCCGCGCTTCTTTAATCCTAATTTATGAACAACCAGATGCTCCGAGGCTTTCAATAACGTGTTAAAAGCTGCTTCTCTATGCACATCCTGAATTAAGTTCATGCATCGAATTCGCTCAACGATTTCCTTTCTCTGCGGACGATGTTCCGATCTGAGTAATATTTGCGCAAGTAATAAGACATTAGGAGTAATCTGATAGATTGAGCAATCCGTCTGATACTGTTCCAATATGTCCTTGCGATCAAAATTTGAAAATGCCTTATATAGAGGTTGAGTGAGTTTTTGCGCTTCCGCAAAATCAGCAGCAATGTCATCTCTTTCTGGATTCAAAATACCAATCAGATTCAAGAAATTCACAAATTTGATTCCATAGCCTAACATTTTCGCAGAAGAACTCCAGCCGCAATTACCGCTCTTTTGATGTTTCTTTTTGATATGATAGACTTTTGTGAGATTTAAGGAATCAATTGTTGTCCTAAAATCTTTAACAGTCATATCCGACTTCTCTGAATTCATCAAATTTGCAGCCGCAGTAGCAATCTGTTCAGGGGTTCCGATTTTATACAGGGTAATTCCAAAATCGGATTCCGAGATGACGCCGCCACGATCTGATAAAATGCAATAATCTGCTTTTTTATAGTGGAAAAAGAGTGCGCCAGTAAGATGTGCCCATTGTTCCACATCTGTTGGGCAAGATTGTATAAATACCGGAATCGCGATCAATTCTTTCTTACTCACTTTCTGAGCCAAGGTAATGGGGTTCCGATCAATGAAAATATCCTGGATGTCTTGAGAGAGTTTTTCTATTGTGTCGTGCCATTCCTTTTCACTTATGCCCTTAAGTGCGGCATTTATTTCTCCCAAAACTTTTACGCAAACATCTGAATTCTTAAATCTTAGACAGGCAGTTTGTAACTCAGACGCCATGGTGGTTGTGCAGCTCCCTTCCAATTCCGCATCCAGAATGCCGAAGCGATGTGCCACGCGATGCTCTATCCAAAGCTGCTTCATTTTTTTATAAAGTTCTTTATATTGATATGAGTCTAAGGCCTCAGGCGGACGTAGCGCATTTACCACAATACCATGCTTAGATAAGTATTCGATTGTTTGCTCGTATTTCTTGAGATCAGTGCCAAGATTCGCGGTTTTACGGAGGCTTTCTGTAATGAGACTAACCTCTGCAGCGTTAACCTCCTTATTTAAACACAGAAAATCTAAGGGCTGAATATTCAAGTTTTGATAAATGGCCAAAGTAAATTCCGTACCATTAGGAATTCCAATGAAACTCCGTTGCTGTTTTCTAATGAAATGATCCACTAAATGTTTTGCAAGTCCTAAACTGTCTTTTGCCATTAAGCGGCGCATAGTATCAACGAGCGAGAGGTGTGTTTTTCGTATATTGATAATTTTTGATACTGTCTCTCCAGATTCAGCTTGAAATACCGGCATGTCGTCAAATTTCAGAGGATGTAATTCAAAGAGATGAATCAATGCCCGACTATTACCCTCCTGATATATCTGTTCCATGAACTTGCAAATGGAATGGATAATTTCAGCATATTTTCGATCATTTTTGTTGAAATAAGCATCTTTCAATTGATATTCTACCTCTAGGCTTATTAAAGGATATTTCGGATTGTCATAGTCAAATGATTGTACCAAATCCAGATTGCCTTTTAATAAAGCTTCTGCTGAATGAGGCAAAAGGCATTGTTGATGTTTGGCAAAAGCCTCCATGACCTGAATTCTGAAATCTGATTTATCATTCCTATGATATCGAATGGGCTCATAGGGGCCATTCAGCAAACCCTCACTCTCTAATGCAAGTTTAAGGGCGAGACCGTATTTTTCATGTTGTAGAATGTTTGAAAAATCTCTCAATTCTTCTGCATCTAATTCTAGGATTTTAGATAAAAGAATTGAATTTGATTTTAGGGGGAGAATGGTCCTGATAAGATCTTCAAGCAACTCTTTGAAATCTTTGACTTCTCCGGCCTCATATCTTTCCTTAAATAAGGCTTTGGCTTCAAAAATCAGTAAATCGAGCTTTTTATGAGATCGTATTGCTTCTTTGTTACGCGCCAATGATGCGAAATCTTGCAGGATAGCCTCTTTGTTTCTTAAAATTTCAGGCTCGTCGTGTTGGAGGGTCAATGCAATATAACCGTAGAGCGTTCGCTTTAGCTTAATCCATGCTTCTGAAGATATCTCATTCCGATCGGCATAATATTGAAAATCATTATTATTCATGACCATCCAATATAACAACGAAGGATCATTTTGAACGATTGCCTGCAGTTTGGCTGTATGTTCTCCTCTTTGAACGATAAGCTTGAAAATTGAAAACATTCCTGCTTGATGCACTTTTCGGATAAGAGAGACCTCGAAATTGAGCATTTTCAGGAGTTCTCTATGGGCTTTTCGTTCTCTTTCGCCATCAATCTGGCTGCTCAAGATGAGAAATTTTGTGTATAAGTCTAAGAGATCACTACTGTAATAGGATTCACTGTAATTCTTAAGATCAAGTTCATTGCAGCTCTCATTGCAGCGCTTCATGAGTTTATCAACCTCAGAAGAATTGAGAAGCGTCTTACATTTGGTGAATTCTTCCAGTGCATAAATTTTGAAGGAGCAAATCCGATTGGTGCGTTTCGGGTCTTTATTGAATCCTAAAAAGGATTGAAAATTTAAATAGTTTAGTAAAGAAAAATAGACTGCCGGACGATTATCCCGGGTCACTAGATCCAGGAAGAATGCCAATTCAACTGGAGTAATAGTGGGATATTCTTCTTCTGTTTCATGAATATCGTAACCCGAACGAGTCATGATATCTAAAATAGTGGCAATTGTATCTTCTTTCCTATCTTGGCATCCAAATTTGATGCAATCCATTAATCCAGTCATAATGACTTGAAAATGGGGGATGTGGTCTTCAAGGAAGGCTGCTTTCAGAAGATCACGGATTTTTGCAGCATTCGAAATCAAGGCTTCTTGATTTCTCTTGGAAATGGCATCTTTGAGTTCAGCTAATATTTTCTTATGATCTGGTTTTGCTTTGGTCTTCTCAGCTGACGGGATGAGTGTTCCGGATGTTGTTGACTTTAAAACCTCTGTTAGGACATTAAATTCCCGTTGAAAACGAAATATTTTACCAACATTTTTGGGATCGGTATCGAGGCCATAAGTTTTATAAAGATCTTTTTGGAATTCAAGACAAACTTTTTCTCTGGCTCTGATAGCTTTCTCACGTGCCAGATTGGTCTTGAACCAATAACCTAAATTAGAAAAGAAATGAGTTTCTTCGTCTTGAATTAATAGTCTCAAGGAATAGTCTATCAAAAATTTTAAGATATTTTTGTTTACGATATCCTTGGAGTCTCTTGATGCTACAGCAGCAGATAGGCGCGAGATAAAGGGCAATTTGATTTTTGAGAGCTCAAAGAATTTTCGCAGATGGCCGTGTTTATAGCAAAATTCTATTAAGTCTGAAATATGATTGAGACAAAGCTGGAATTTTTCCTTATCCTTTAATTTGAAAGCCAACTTCAAGAAGTGTTTCATACCCGAAGCAGCGTGCTTCCATAGGAATTGATCTTCTGGTTCCATCCGCTAATCCACAATAAATGGTCGCGGCTAAACTTTGGGGAGTCGAAATCACTTGGGTTAGATCTTCTACACATCGTCGCACTTCTTCCTTGAACAGCGTTACTTCCTGCGCTGTCATATTGCAATTAAGTCCGAACCTGTATAATTTTAAGGCCTCTAACATGTTACGGGCCAGTAATCCTGCCGGCTTAGAATCTCCCAAGATTTTGGACTTAAAAGCCATATCCTCTACTCTGGATTTCAGGGCAGAGGTAAAGCTCGCCTTCACCACATTAAACAGAGGCTTTTCGAGGTTTTTTATCATGAATTCTGAGGCCTGCACTAAAAATTGGGCCATCTCATCTTTTTGGCGGTTCTGGAATAGAGTGATTAAATAGATCTTTAATTCAGTCAATGACAGACTCACTGCAACTTCATCTTCTTTTTCTGCAGCTGCTTCTAAATCTCTGAGGATAAGTTTAGGATCATTTTTGATAAAATCTTTTCCAAACTCTCTTTCTAATTCAGCAAAAACTCTGTGCTGAAATATTAGCATTGTGTCCCAAGGAATATTATGTTCTCGAATGAAGTCATTCAAACCAGTGCTTGCAACCAACCAGGTAATGAGCTTTAAATTTTTAGAGGATCAGCAACTATCGAAAAATTGCAGCTCATCATGATTAAGATCAAACTTCATTAAAAAGGCATTTTGCAGCTTTGGATCTTGGTTAGAATCTATAGCGAAGCGGCTTAATTTCAGGGCGAATCTCGCAAATTCTTTCGGTAAGTCCAGGGTATAATAGTACTCAAAGTGAACATCGTGAATGAAATCCAAAATATGACCAGCATCATGACTATTTTCAGGCAAAGTAAGATAGTGTTTTAAACTGGGCGGCATGCATTTTATATCAAAAGACAGCATTTGCCGCATTACATCTTTTTTGAACGGTAAAATAGTATTTTTATCTTGTTCTAAATCCTCTGCAAATTTTTCAAGTTCTCCTGTTATAATCATCAGAAAACTCAAGACTCCGAACTGTCTTTCTTCCAACAGTTGAAACCAAAATCGTGCCTCAACCGGATCTAATTCAAGTAATTCTTGGATTTCTGCCAAATCGCCGTTACGATAGGCGTTAATACAGATGTCCAGTACCTGTCGAATCATATAGGCATATAATTTTGCATCCTTATTTTTAAAGGCGGTCTTCAGCAGCTTTTTGCCTGTCTCTCGCGTTGCAGTGACTTTTTCAATTTTCTTCTGGGTAATGATTTGTGCCAACTCAGCTGCAATATCATCGACAATTTTGTACGCATAAGATTGACTTTCGGGAGTTTCGAGGGAGCGAGCTGCTACAGATGAAATATCAGTAGAAGTAGGGGAAAGAGCCATATAAAAAATCTCCTGTAATATCTAAAATTTACAAAATGTTATCCGATTTTTTCCGATTGATTTATAGGAATTTCGAATAAAACCGAATTCGAATTAAGGTGAAATATGATAAGTTATATAATCAAATCATGTTTTTTAAGGTGAAAGCGTTTTAATATAAATTGAAATTTACTGGTATTTTCTGGAAATGTCAAGCATTGCACTCATGATTAATATTAAAAACTCTGACAAATTTTAAGTATCTACACTTATTCATTTATCTTATATATCTATATCCTGGATTCCAGCTAGAGGCGGGAATCCAATCATCATATTGATATGTCATTTATGTATGCTATAATACTCCATGTCTTTAATCCGCCTTGAAAATGTCTCACTTGCCTTTGGTGAAGCACCTTTGCTTGACCATGCCAACCTGCAAATTGAAGCCCGGGAAAGAATCTTTTTGATCGGCAGAAATGGCATGGGAAAAACTTGCCTCCTCAAGGTAATTTCCGGCCAAATGCCCATCGACGAGGGCAGTATTTATCGCGCCCCAAAACTCAAAATATCTGAATTATCTCAAAATTTGCCAGATTTTGGCAATAAAACTGTCTATGAAGTAGTTGCGAGCGGCTTGGAAGAAACCGGAGAATTCCTAAAAAAATATCACGAATTGATATCAACCCCTGATATGCCGAACCATGACGCCTGGTTACGAGAAATCGAAATCATCCAACAGGAGTTAGAAGCTCGGGGAGGCTGGGAATTCTCGCAAAATATCGATGAAATCATTACCCGTCTAGAATTGCCTCCGGATAAATTATTTCGCGATCTCTCCGGCGGTTGGCAAAGAAGAGCCATGCTCGCCATGGCTTTGGTTAGCAAACCCGATCTTTTATTACTGGATGAACCCAGTAATCATTTAGACTTGGAAGCCATTGAGTGGCTCGAAGAATTTTTGAATGATTATAAAGGTGCTGTTCTTTGCATCACGCATGATAGAACATTATTACAAAAACACAGCAAACGCATCTTAGAACTGGATCGTGGTAAACTGACTTCCTGGATTGGAAATTATGAAAAATATCTTAAGGATAAAGAAGAACGCTTAGAAGTAGAAGCCCAGCAAGCAAAATTATTTGACAACGTGCTTGCCAAAGAAGAAGCTTGGATCCGTCAAGGCATTAAAGCACGCCGCACTCGAAATGAGGGCAGGGTTCGAGCATTGATAAAATTACGCGAAGAACGTGCCAAACGCCGCGAATACCAAGGAAAACCAGAGTTTTCTGCAAATGAAGCCATGAAGTCTGGTAAATTAGTGGTCAATGCAGAGCACATCAGCTTTAGTTTTCCTGAACATCCTCCCATCATCCAAGACTTTTCAATCAGCATTTTTCGAGGGGATAAAATTGCGCTCATTGGTCCGAATGGCGCCGGTAAAAGTACTTTATTAAAATTGCTGCTTGGAAAAATCAAACCAACTATCGGCAAGCTCGAGCTTGGTACTAATTTACAAATTGCTTATTTTGATCAATTACGCCAAGGCATTGATCCAGCCCTCACAGCAGTCGAGAATGTGGCACAAGGTCGTGAAACCATTTCGATCGGAGGCAAACAAAAACATGTGATGAGTTATCTAGGAGATTTTCTTTTTACGCCGGAACGTGCCAGAACTCCTGTAAAAATGCTTTCCGGCGGCGAGTGTAACCGTCTTTTGCTGGCTAAATTGTTCAGTTTGCCGAGCAATCTCTTGGTGCTGGATGAACCTACCAATGACTTAGATATTGAATCTTTGGAATTACTGGAAAGCATTTTAGTAGATTACCAAGGAACAGTACTTCTCGTCAGCCATGATCGCAGTTTTGTGGATGAAGTTGCGACGGGTACACTCTTTTTTGCGGGGCAGGGGCGGATTATAGAGTTTGTCGGAGGCTATTCTGATATACCAAAAGAGATGAGACAAAGTTTGAAATTTAAAGCGATGACCGCAAACAAAACTGTAGATCACGAACCTCTGTCGTCGCAGTCATCATCCATTCAGCCCCAAATCAGACCACAATCCAGACCACAATCAAGTTTCCGTTTAAAAAGAGAATTAGAGAGCTTGCCAGACAAAATTTCAAAACTTGAAACAGACCTACATACCTTGCAATTAGAAGTAGCTGCTCCAAATTTCTATGCCAATTCAGAAGAATATATTAAAGAAAAACTGTCGCTGCTGAAGAATAATCAAGAAACATTGGAAGGATTATATAGACGCTGGGAAGAACTTGAAAATCCCCCCGAATAATAGAACCATCCCACCCTAATAGATTATACTTAAAAAATATGCCCCCTTTATATAATTTGGAAATATATAATTTGGAAACTCTATGAGTCCGACCGATGAAGATGCCAGAGAAGATGCTAAAAAAGAAGGTAAATCAAAGGAGGATACCAAAATAGAGGGTACATCCAAACCAAAATCTGAAGCCCTAGAAAATCAAAATAAATCCCACAATTCCAATTCCATGCAATTAACCCGAAAACAATGGCTTTTTGGTTTAACGCTGCTTTTTTTACTGATCGCCGTCATTTGGCTAATATACTGGATTTTTTGGGGGCGGTTCAGTGAATATACCAATGATGCTTATGTGGCTGGCAATCAAGTCAAAGTGATGCCGGAAATCACAGGACAAGTCATTGCCATTCGAGCAGATGAAACAGATCTGGTTGAGAAAGGATCACCCCTCGTGCTTTTGGAAAAATCTGATGCCGAAATCGCCCTGAGAAATGCTAAAGATGATCTTGCTGTTACCACCAGAAATGTAGGTCAATTTTATACCAATGTTCTGCAAGCCCGTGCTAATGTTAATGTGCAGCAAAAAAACTTTGTCAAAGCAAAAGAAGATTATGAGCGACGTCAAAAACTTGTCGTGAATACCACCATTACACCAGAAGATTTACGCCATGCACTGCTCGCCAAAGAGACAGCAGAAAATACCTTGAAATCTGCAGAACATGCTCTTGCGAGCGCCACTGTGCTGGTTCAAAACACGGATCTCTATAATCATCCTCAAGTGAAACAGTCAGCCGATAGGCTTCGCAATGCCTATTTGAATTGGAGGAGAACAACCATTTATGCGCCTGATACAGGTTATGTTGCCAAGCGCAATGTCCAAGTTGGACAACAGGTGAATCCAAATACCATCTTGATGATAATTGTGCCTCTCGATCAAATTTGGGTAAATGCTAATTTCAAAGAATCACAATTAGCAAATATCCGCATTGGACAACCCGCAACCCTCTATGCAGATGCCTATGGCGACATTAAATTTCGAGGCACCGTGTTGGGATTGAATCCCGGCACTGGCAGTGCATTTGATTTATTACCGCCGCAGAATGCCACAGGGAATTGGATCAAAATTGTGCAACGTTTGCCAGTTCGCATCGCTGTTGATCCGAAAGACTTGAAGAAACATCCTCTTCGTATAGGTTTATCTATGGAAGTGACTGTTGATACCAGCGATCGAGGTGGACATTTGCTGAGTCAAGTACCGCAAAATACTGTGATTTATTCAAGCCGGGATTATAGCGCGGATATCAAAGAAGCGGATAAAATAATTGAGGAAATTATAACTTCTAATGCGAAAAATATGAGTTTGAAGGATATGGATAAGGATATGGATAAGAATGTGGATAAGGAAGCAGGTCAGGAAGAGGATAGGAAAGCGGATGATGAAGTATCCAAATCGAGTACCAAAACGACAGAAGATGAAGAACCCAAAAAGAATGCCAAAACTACAGAAAACAAAGACGAAGTGCAAATGAGCAATAAATGAGCAATAGAAAATGAAAATGATGAACAATAAATCAGCCGAATCAAATCTTCCACCTATCAAAGGAGCCAAATTAGTGGCTCTTACCATTGCAGTTTCCTGCGGTATTTTCATGAATGTATTAGACACTTCCATTGCAAACGTTGCAGTGCCAACCATTGCAGGCAATTTGGCAGTCAGTCCCGATCAAGGTACCTGGGTTATCACTTCTTTTACAGTCACTTTGGCTATCGTACTTCCCTTGACAGGCTGGCTTGCAAAACGTTTCGGTGAAGTACGTTTATTCCTACTATCAACAGCCTTGTTCACTGTTGCTTCTTTGCTCTGCGGATTGTCAACCAATTTCCCCATGCTGCTCTTTTTCCGAATCGTTCAAGGAGCTATGGCAGGTCCCATGATTCCACTGTCACAAAGCCTTTTACTTGCAAATTATCCATCAGATAAAAAAGGACTCGCAACGGCATTGTGGGCAACTGTTGCAGTCGCAGCGCCGGTACTCGGACCAATTTTAGGAGGGATTCTCACCGACGATTATAGTTGGCCTTGGATTTTCTATATTAATGTACCCGTAGGCATTTTATCAGTCTACATTACCTGGTATATATTGCGAGATCGAGAAACAAAAACTGAAAAGTTGCCAATAGACTATATGGGAATATTTTTACTTGCAATTGGCATCGGAGCCCTGCAAATCCTGCTAGATCAGGGCAAAGATCTAGATTGGTTTGAATCAAACGTGATAATCATGCTTGCCATTGTTTCCTTTATTTCTTTATGCTTCTTAATCGTATGGGAATTAACAGATCCCCATCCTATTGTTGATCTTTCTCTTTTCAAAAGCCGCAATTTCACGGTAGGCACCCTGGCTATCAGCTTGGGATATGGAACTTATTTTGGCAGTGTTGTTATCTTACCGCTTTGGCTGCAAACTCAATACAACTACACAGCGACTTGGGCGGGTCTTGTCACAGCTCCACTTGGAATTTTACCCGTCATTCTTTCACCTTTTATGGGAAAAGTAATGGACTATGTTGACTTAAGGGTTATTGTAAGTGTTGGATTCATAGTCTTTGCTGCCACCTCTTTTTGGCTTGCATTTCTCAATACTGATGTTTCAGCAGGCTATATCGCGCTGGCACGATTTGTTCAAGGTATCGGTGCTCCCTGCTTTTTCATACCCACAATTACCATTTTACTTTCCGGTTTACCAAACCATCGCTTAGCGAGCGCCACTGGACTTTCTAATTTTCTGCGTATCTTAGCTGGTAGCTTCGGTACTTCAATTAGCGTCGCGGTCTGGGATCGCCGCGAAGCTGCACATCAAAGCGTATTAGTAGAATCCGCCACTCCCACTGATCAGCCCTTCATCGAAGGATTGCGACAAATACAAGACCTTGGGTTCTCCGAAGATCAAAGTTACGGCGTAACAATGAATGCCATAATCAATCAAGCCTATGTGATGTCCACCAATGATATTTTCTGGGTTTCTGGCTTTATTTTCGTGTCCCTCCTCATCCTCGTCTGGTTCGCCCGCCCGCCTTTCCTGAAAAAAAGTCCCAAAGCCGCAGCGGAGTGACCATTCATGGTCAAAAATCAACCATGTTCCTAACCATTCATGGTCAAAAACATGGTTGATTTTTGACCATGAATGGTTTAAAATTAGGTTAATTTGGTCATTTGGGATAAAAAATGAAAAGATTCATAGACTTAGAGTTAATGCGATGGAAAAACTCTGGCAATCATAAGCCTATTCTATTAAGGGGTGCCAGACAGGTTGGCAAAACCTTTGCCGTTAGAACACTTGGCAAGACTTTTAAAAATTTTGTTGAAATCAATTTTGAGAAACGTCCTGAATTAAAAACTCTCTTTGATTTTAATCTGGTTCCAGAAAGAATTATTCGTGATTTGGTGAGTGTGCTCAAACAGGAAATTACTGAAAATGATACTTTATTATTTTTTGATGAGGTACAGGAAGTTCCAAAAGCCATAATTGCTTTACGCTACTTTTACGAGGAAATGCCCAATCTTCACGTTATAGCAGCAGGTTCTTTGTTAGATTTTGCAATTCAACAAGTCGGCGTTCCGGTGGGTCGTGTTTCATTTTTATATATGTACCCAATGTCATGGCTTGAATTTTTAAAGGCTCAAGGTAACGATATGTTACTTGAACGCTTGCTAAATACCACGGCTGAAAATCCTTTTGGTACACCAATACATGAACATACTTTGAATTTATTAACTGAATACTTGGCTGTAGGCGGAATGCCAGAAGCTGTTGCCTCTTGGGTTAACAATAAGAATGCTATTGAATGTGCAAAAATTCATCACACAATTATTGATGCTTACCGTCAAGATTTTAATAAATATGCAAAAGAACATCAGATTAAATATCTCGAACTTTTGTATGAATTTGGAATTAGACAAATAGGAAAAAAATTTAAATTTTCAGCAATTCCTGGTGAATATCGTAAAAGGGAATTAATGCCAGCACTAGAATTACTTTTGACAGCTGGACTTTTCCATCGTATTCAACACTCTAGCGGACAAGGTATTCCCCTAGGCGCGGATTTAGATTTTGATAAATTTAAGATTATATTTTTAGATGTGGGCCTAACCCAAACAATGTTAGGTTTAGACTTTTCAGATTGGTTTTTAAACAGCAAACAAAGTTATGTTAATAAAGGATCAGTTTTAGAAGCTTTTGTGGGTCAAGAATTACTTGCTTATTCTACACCGAGCTCTAAAGCCTCTCTTTATTATTGGCAAAAAGAAGAAAAAGCTGCGCAAGCTGAGGTGGATTATTTAATTCAGAAAGCTGGTCATGTCATTCCCATTGAAGTAAAAAGTAATAAAGGCACAGCCTTGAAAAGTATGCGTGTTTTCTTGCAAAGCCATCCCAATTCTCCTTATGGGATAAGATTTTCTAGCCATGATTATTCAATTCATGACGGAATACATTCCTATCCTTTGTATTCTGTTTTTTCGGCATTAGAAAAGTCAGATTTCTTTGAAATATAACAGTGGAACCAGAAGCTAAGTTTACCTTCATTGCTATCGTGGGTACAGTTCTCTGATTAAATAATGGGTGTATTTCATGCATCTTTTATTTACTTTCATAAAGCCGCAGCGGAATAATTTGCGATCTGATACCGTATTTAATACGGTATTGTAAGCATATTGATTTTTCTTTAGTATTTAAAACTATCTGATACGAAGAAGCTAATTATTAATAGAAATATTGAGGAAGTCATGCCTGAAATTAATGTAGTAAAAATTAATGAATCAAAAAAAAATACAATAATCAATCCTCTGTACGAGGATATGAACATATCAATTGCGGAGTCCGACTGTTCCATTACGAAAATAGGAGAAGCTCTTTGGGAATTCCATGAAAAAATTAATTTTTACGCTAAGAAACTGAGTATGCAATTGAACAAAGCAGTTTCTTTAAATGAAAAAACAAATATGGAAGATGACAGGATTTTATTGGCGGATTTAGGCTATCCTACCTTTCCAGTGCCTGAAACTTATAAAAAAGGTATTATTGAATATTTTGATGAATTAGAATTGAACAATGATCGCATTTTGCAGCCCTCAGGAACACACAACGGTATCCGCGGAGAGAGTTATGGAGTGCCCTCAGGCTTCGAACCCTCTAAAAAACTACTTTCCTTAAGTTTTTCCAGGCAGTATGGGTATTCGGTTGGAGCGCAAGAGATTTTTATCACCTGATTATTCAATTCAAGACGGAATTCATACGCAAGCATTATATTCATTTTTTTCTGCTTTAGAAAAGCGAGATTTCTAGTGTATTGTTTGCAACTCTCACAAAAAACATAGTTTTCTAACTAATTAAAGCTGATATACCATACACGTTATCATTTACTTTCATCGAAATAAACGGTAAAATCTTGGTGATTATTTTTAGGAAACCTTACTTACATGAAATTTTTGTCAAGGTTATTCAGTAAAAAAATACCGGAACAGGCACCAAAGCCTTTCGAAACCTTAAATGAGTCTTTGGATTTTGTTACCGATACCGCTACGTTAGCACTCTTCGATCCAGAAGTTTTGCAGCATAGACTTTATGATGACAGTGATTGGTGGTGCAATGATTTCATATCCTATGATGAAGTCAGTAAAGGCCTCATTTCTTTAGTTAACCTTGCTGCAGATGGACAGTACAGGGTACGGTTAACCAGTGCAGATACTCTCACCAATATTGAAAAGCAGAGTATCAAAAAAGTCATTAATCCACTGGGGATTAAGATAATTTCTGGAAATTTATTCATTGGCGGTGGTGAGTATTTACCAGGAGAAAATTATTCTCCCAGACAAAATTCCATCGAAGAATATCAAGGCGCTTTTATTCAATTACCGCCTAATGATTACGACATCACCCTTTACGCTATGGTGTATGATAAACCCAGATTCGATTTGGTGGATATCGTAGTCCAAATCAAACCCCGAAAATCACCATTTCCTGGTTTAACTGAGGAACCAAGGATTTGAGGGAATTAGAAATCAGGATTTAACAGAACTTAACAGAACTTAACAGGATTTAACAAGAATTAACAGAACTTGACAGGGTTTAACAGATTTAAAGTAAAGGAATAGAGGGAAACATGCAAAAAAAACGTACTTCGGGCAAATCTAGCAAGTCCAATAAAGACGGCAAAACTGTGAAATCGGCTAACGACACACTTAGAACGCCCAAATCATCCGGTACGAAATCATCCAGCTTGAGCAAATCTAGTAAATCTAGTAAAACTGATAAGTCAAATAAATTAAGACAACAAGCTAAGAAATTAACCTCCCTCCATACCAGCAAAATCTTAAATAATAAGAAAAAGGTGGTACCCTTTAAGCCTGCAAAAAAGGCCTCTAAAAATGGCGCAGGAATAGTCCGATTTGAAGATATTAAGCATGCGAAAATACAGAAAGAATTGTCTGATTTTGTAAAAGCACTGGTCTTGATGCAAAAAGAAAAGGCCGCAGCAGAAAATAAAAAAGGCAAAGTGACAGTGAAAGAGGGATCAAAGAGAGCCTCCGGTTCCCAAAAAACCAAAGGAAAGTACAGATCGAAATCAGTAGTTCATGCCAAAGCGCCGCAAAAGCCTCATAATGTAACAAAGCATGCATCTAAAAAAGCTGCTTCAAAATCACAGCATCGCAGCGCCTCAAGCACAAGCAGCACTTCAAACAACACATCAAAAGGGAAAAATAAATCAAAGCAAAAACATCGTCCTAAACTGTCTCTTGTTAAAAAGTAATACTCAAAACGATAGATTCGCAATCTTCGCGGGCGCTTTCATTGATGTCTATTGATGAATTCGATTGTTAAATTCTACTAATAATAATTTTTAAGTTAATTAACTTTGTTGGTTATACCATAGATTAATCCTATAATAATATCAGTTTCTCTGCGCAAAATGTCTCTTAGGGGGATAAATAAAGATGCGAATACTGGTCACAGGAGGCTACGGTTTTATCGGATCGCAAGTAACTGCTACATTAAATGCAGCAGGGCATGAAGTTATCATAGGCGCTCACGATCTCAAAGAATCCAAACTACTTTTCCCCGATAATACTGCGCTCTCATGTAACTTTATTCATGATACCGATACCGATGTCTGGTTGCCGCGTTTGCAGAATATTGATGCAGTAGTCAACTGCGTCGGTATTTTACAATCCCATAGTCAAAAAGTCATTGAAGCTATCCATTTTCAAACTCCCAAAGCCTTAGTTAATGCCTGCATGCAAACTGGCGTGCAGAAATTTATTCATATTTCGGCGCGAGGTGCGACAGATCGTATCGATGTTCCTTATGCAAAGACCAAATTTGCCTTTGAAAAATATTTAGAGGCCCTAGAGTATGATTGGATAATTTTGCGGCCCTCACTTGTCTATGGTCCGGGTGCTTATGGAGGCACAGCCCTTTTTCGAGCGCTCGCGGCCATGCCCTGCTTGATTCCCGTAGTGGGAGATGGCAAGCAACTATTTCAACCAATTCATATTCGAGATTTATCGGAATCTATTTTAATTATTTTAGATAAACCAGATGTTTCAAGAATTGCGCTCGATGCGGTGGGACCAGAGTCAAAAACGCTGGAATCCATTTTGAAATTGCTGCGATCATGGCTTGGATTTGGTACTGCGCCCGTGGTGCATATTCCATTGCCTTTGATTCGTTTCCTGTCCTATTTTGGTGATTGGTTTAGAGATATCCCAATCAATACCACCAGCTACAAAATGTTAGATTTTAATGAAGTTACCCCTGTAGAACCTTTAATCGAAACAGTTGGATTTCGACCTGCAACTATGGAGGAAAGTTTCATGATGGAACCTAGTACTGCACAAGATCGTTGGCATGCACGTTTGTATTTTTTAAAACCCTTACTTCGAATCTCAATTGGATTACTTTGGGTTTTGTCGGGTTTGATTCCGCTCCTTATCATTCCGCAGTACGCCATTGATTTCATGATGAAGACGGCAGGGCTTTCTGGACCAGTTGGTAAATTTGCATTTTATGCTTCGAGTTGCCTCGATGTTCTTTTGGGTTTGGCAACCCTTGCCAATTGGCGAATTAAATTTATTGGTGGGTTACAAATATTTTTAATAGTGTTCTATACACTTATTTTCAGCTTCTTAATACCTTTGTATTGGATGGATCCCATGGGGGGTTATTTAAAAAATATTCCGTTATTGATAGCCACAATGGTAATGATGGCAATGGCTGAAGATAGATAAATTATTAAGCATGGCTATTAGGTTTTACTGTTTTACTATTAGGGATTAGCTTTAGGTTTAACTATTAAATTTGACTATTAGGTTTTACTATGTATTTTTGGCTGAAATTAATTCATATCTTAAGTGCCACGATCATTTTCGGGACCGGTATCGGATCGGTGTTCTATCTCCACCGAGCCCATCAAACAGAAGATAATAAAATCATAGCCTTTGCTGCAAAAAATATCGTGATTGCAGATTGGATCTTTACTACCCCTGCCATTATTATCCAATTTTTAACTGGGGTAGGTTTGATGCATGTCTTGACATATCCTTGGACCATTGATTGGATAATGATTGCACTAGGATTATTTATTCTGGTGGGTGCCTGCTGGCTTCCTGTAGTATGGCTTCAAATACAAATTCGAGATATGGCTTCTCATGCACTACAAACTGGCGCGAATCTTTACAAAAATCCACTCTATAGACGATATATGAAATTATGGTATTTACTCGGCTGGCCGGCTTTTATTGCAGTGATTTTAATTTTTTATATGATGGTGTTTAAACCAAACCTTGATCTCTGGATAATGAACCATTAATAAATGAGAGTATAAACGGGAGTCGCTATGCCTCTACTGGAAGAAGATGTAAAACTTTTGGATAGTATCCGAAAACAGTATTTAGATCGTGAAAAAAAAGGTTTGGCAATCGATCCTCATAAACTGGTAGAGCAATTGAATTGTTTAGAATCTGGAATAGTGGTTATTCGAAACCATTTGGCAGCGGATTTAAAAAAACAAATGGAAGGCTTGCAACAAGATCTGCAAAATGCAGATCTTGAAGAGATGATAAAAGCACAACATCACATTAGGTCACAAATTGATATTCCCATCAAGAAAGATGAAGATGAACTTTTGCCTTGGCTCGTTACAGCCGAGGAGGCAATTCAAAACTCTAAAGATAGCTCGATACAAAAAAGAATGGGATCAGAACTCTTCCTGGATCTTGCTTTCCTTACCTACAATATCGCGCAGCGAAATAATTTAGAATTGCTAAAAATTCTGGAAAAGAGAATACAGGAAACTCCCGACTTCATCGTAATCTAAACTAAATTCCCAAAAGTTTTTTTATTAAATCCTTGTAGCACGGGATCTTTTTTATTTCATGATCAAAAATTTTCTACTGTAGTGCCTAGTAAACAAAAAAATGTTGACACTTTGAAAAAAATTTTTTAAAATTTCACTTAGTTTTTCAAAATAGAGGCGTCTACTTTGTTTGTTCGCGTTAAATCAACACCAAATAGTCCGCGAAAATCGGTGCAAATCGTCGAGTCGTATCGAGAAGACACTACTGTTAAACAAAAAATTATGCGCCATGTCGGTATTGCAATGAATGAAAAAGAAGAACAAAAACTTCGTGACTTGGCCCAAGATATTATTGCCTCAATGCTTACAGTTAATGAAAAAAACTCTGAGCAACTTAGCCTCTTTGAAACCGCTGAAGGCGATTTATCAGCCTTATTAAAAGTAAATAAGAATAAAAAACCTGGCCGTCCCGCAAAAAAGGAAATTAAGGATATTCTTCCTCCTGAGCAGGTCACTTTAGATATGATCGTTGAACATGAACGCATCATTGAGGGCGTTCACGAGGTTGGTGGTTATGTTTACGACGAGTTAGGATACCATAAAATTTTCAAAAGCAAACGGGATAATGATTTGTTAAAGGATATGGTGTTAACCCGATTAGTTTTTCCTGCGAGCAAACGAAAAACTCAACGTATATTAGAAGATAATTTCGGAAAAAGTCATGATTTAGATGCTCTCTACTCAACGATGGATAAAGTGTTTAATCAAATCGATCAAATAAAAAAACTAACGTTCGCTCGAACGCAATCCTTATTTCCTGAAAGTGTAGATTTAGTATTATTTGATGTGACTACGCTTTACTTCGAATCTATTGAAACAGATGAGCTTAGAAGGTTTGGTTACAGTAAAGATTGTCGGTTTAACACAACGCAAGTGGTGCTAGCTTTGGCAACTAATGGTGATGGTTTGCCCATTAGCTATGAATTATTTGAAGGTAATAAGGCTGAAGTAGGGACTTTAATTGCAGCGATTGAGCATTGGCATACTCTATTTAATATTAAATCAGTTTGTTTTGTCGGTGACCGTGCTATGTTCTCTAAAAAAAATATGGCTCTAATGGAAGAAAAAGGGTATCAATATATTGTTGCAGCAAAATTACGCACTTTGCCTGATAATATTAAAAGCGAAATACTTAGTGAGTCTCGTTATTATCCTACTGTTTTAAACGATGAATTTGCGTGGATTGGTGAATTTAATCACGAGAATCGTCGCTTAGTAGTCAGCTATAAAAAGAAGCGAGCATTAAAAGATGTGGCTGATAGAACTCGAGTTTTAGAAAAAATTGAAAAAGTAATTGGTAAAAAGGGCCAAACACAAAAATTAATAACTAATCAAGGCGTCAAAAAATTTACAAAAACAGATCCCCAAGCATGCACTCAATTAGATGAGGATAAGATTGCGCATGATGCGATGTGGGATGGACTACACGGAATTATTACTAATATCGAAGATGAAAAGGCTGAGACATTGCTCGCCCAATATTCTCGGCTCTGGGTGATTGAAGAATCCTTCCGGATCAATAAGCATACGCTCGCTATGCGTCCGATTTATCATTGGAATCCAAACCGAATTCATGCACATATTGCTATTTGTTATATGACATTTTCGGTATTACGACATTTACAGTATCGATTAAATTTGACACAAAAAATTAGTATAGAGACAGTGATTGATGAGTTAAGAGGAATTCAATCCTCTATTTACGTTCATAAGCAAACCAAGGATCTATATCGCGTTCCTGGTCGCATCACTAATACCGCACGAAAAATCTACAAGGCCTTCAATTTAACCCGCTCACCAGACGCAACAGTCTATTTAAGATAACTTTCCAACATCAAATAATGTAGTGCCTAAATTGGCTATAGCCCCCGTGGTACGGGGCTTTTGCTATTTTAGAAGACTCAAAAATAGTGAAGTCGGGAAGAAAGATGAAGATGAACTTTTGCCTTGGCTCGTTACAGCCGAGGAGGCAATTCAAAACTCTAAAGATAGCTCGATACAAAAAAGAATGGGATCAGAACTCTTCCTGGATCTTGCTTTCCTTACCTACAATATCGCGCAGCGAAATAATTTAGAATTGCTAAAAATTCTGGAAAAGAGAATACAGGAAACTCAGCAGAAAGACACTAACAGAAAAAAACCCAAGTAACAGTTCAGTCTTTACCAAATCCAGGAAGTATCTGAACAGTTACTTTATTTTTTCACTTTTTCACTTCTTCACTTCGATCCGTTGCCGTCGGCGGTTCCGGACTCAATGCTGATATTTCCTTACGAAGTTCAGGTGTCATTACAATTTCCAAGGCCTTCAAGCAATCATCCAGTTGTTCAATAGTGCGGGCGCCAAGAAGCGGCGAAGTCACTGCTGGATGGCTTGCAGCCCAGGCAATGGCGAGACTGACAGGGGAATGACCATGCAAAGTCGCGAGTTCACAAAAATGTCTGGCGATTTCCTGCGCTTGTTCATCGCCATAACGCTGTTTATACATTTTGTGCTCTATGAGACGACCAGAAGTTGCGGCACCTTCCAGATATTTGCCACTGAGAACACCACCTGCCAATGGATTATAGCTTAATACTGCTAATCCTTCAGCTTGAGCCATTGGGAAGATTTCACACTCTGCTTGACGTTTGATCAAATTGTACATCGGTTGTATGCAAGCGATGGGTGCGAGATCGAAAAGTTCTGAAGCACCTATTGCTTTCATGGTCTGCCATGCAGAAAAATTGCTTATCCCAACGTATAAGATTTTTCCTTGTTGTACTAAATCAGTCATAGCTCGTAACGTTTCTTCTATTGGTGTGTTGGTGTCGAAGTGATGCATGAAATAGATATCAATATAATCCGTGTCAAGCCTTTTTAGGCTTTGTTCTACCGCATGCATAATATTGCGACGGGAGAGTCCTTTAGAATTGATATCTTTAGAAGTTGGAAAATATACCTTCGTGGTAATAATAACATCTGATCGTTCAGGTTTGATTAATCGTCCCAGTACATGCTCTGATTTGCCCTCGTGATAAATATTGGCACAATCAAAAAGATTAATGCCAACCTCACGACATTTTTTATATAATTGTTCTGAAGTACTGTCATCCGCTTCCCCGCCAAAGGTCATGGTTCCAAAGGAAAGTTCAGAGATTTGGAGACCGGTTTTGCCAAATTTTACATATTTCATGTCATTTCCTTTTTTTTAGCTCATGTGGGTCCATTATACAGCCCAAATCCCTTCAAACTCTAGTGTCTCTTTCTAGTCTCTGTCTCTAGTATCTTGCCCTCTCTTGCCCTATTGGGTCACTTTATAATTAATCTATACTTAATTAAGAGGTATAGCTAAATTATGAAACGTTCTGTGTCAAAACAAGCAAAACACCGAAAACTCCCAAAAAACCCAGAAAAGCCAAAGCTATTAGCAAAGCTATCAAAAGGCAGGAAACTCGCAACGCCCTCAAAGCTGCCCATCCAATTACAACGCCTCATACACTCAGAAGAAAAGAAATTTAAAGCCAAAAAGTTAAGGCCGCATCAACTCCGTCAAAAAACTGACATTAAACAGTTTATTTTCAAAACCACTGAGGAAATTGATGATTTGACTGAATTCGTTGGGCAGGGGCGAGCTCTCGGTGCGGTACAATTTGGCATAGGAATTAAAAGTCAGGGTTTTAATCTTTATGCCATGGGCCAGCCTGGGGTTGGCAAGCATTCTGTGATACGCACCATTTTAGAGCGCGAGGCAGAAACGAAGGTGGTGCCTCCTGATTGGTGCTATGTAAATAATTTCAAAGATACTGACAAACCCATTGCCTTAAAATTACCAGCGGGTCAAGGAAATGTGCTTCGAGATGATGTTGATATGCTCATCGAAGATTTAAAAACTTCCATACCTATTATTTTTGAAAGCGAAGAGTATCGTCAAAGATATCAAAAAATTATGGATGAAATCAATGAGCAGCAGGAAACGCTCTACAAGCAAATTCTTGAAAACGCTAAAGCGGAAGGTTTAATGATCCTAACTTCGCCCCAAGGCGTTAGTATTGTACCAATAGATGAAAAAGGAGATGTCATCAAACCTGAAGACTTCAATAAGTTGCAGAAAGAAATCAAAGAACAAAAAGAAGCGACTATTGAGGCATTTGGCAAAGGGTTAACACATTTCATGAATAAGCACATGCGCTTGAATCGGGAACGGCGCAAACGTGAAAAAGAGCTTCGTAAGGAGTTTGCTTTTGTGGCGGTGGGATCCAATGTCACGCATTTGAAGCAGAAATATGAGAAATATCCTAAAGTGGTGGATTATCTGGAATCGCTGCAACAAGATGTTATCGAAAATTTCAAGGATTTTGTAAGACATGAAGAGGAACAGTCTTCGGGCTCGGGCTCATCGGCTCCGATTCCAACTGGCATCGAGAAATTTTCGAATACGCGCTATAAAGTCAATGTATTGATAGATAACAGCAAGACAAAGGGGGTTCCAGTCATCTATGAAGATCACCCTACTTATCAAAATCTAATTTGCCGAGTGGAACATGATGTACAATTTGGGGTTTTGATGACAGATTTTACCTTGATCAAAGCAGGTTCGCTCCATAAAGCGAATGGCGGTTATCTCATCATAGATGCATTGAAGCTCCTCAATCATCCCTTAACATGGGAGGGCTTGAAGCGAGCACTTTTTACTCGAAAAATCATCATAGAACCTTCAGAACGCTTGATGGGATTGGGAGCCAGCACAATCTCGCAGAATCCTATGCCTATACCTCTCAAAATAAAAATTATTTTGATAGGAGATCGATCTACCTATTATTTTTTATCTACTTTAGATCCCGATTTTAATGAGCTTTTTAAAGTTGCTGTGGATTTTGAGGAAATAATTGATCGAAATTCAGTCAATCTACAGCTGTTTGCAGGTCTTATCGGCACCTTAGCCAGAAGAGAAGAACTGCGTCCCTTTAACCGTTCTGCTGTTGCGGCCATCATAGACAGAAGTTCGCGCATCGCGGAAGATGCTGAAAAATTGTCCATTCATATGCGTAGCATTAACGATTTAATCCGTGAATCCGATTATTGGGCATCCAGATCTGGAAATAATGTGGTCAGTGAAGAAGATGTTGATGCGGCCGTAAAAGCACAAATACATCGTGTTGATCGTATTAGAGAGCGCTATTATGAAGAAATTATAAGGGATATTGTTTATATCGACACACAGGATAGCAGAGTAGGGGAGATCAATGCCTTGTCTGTGATTCAATATGGCAATTTTTCCTTTGGTCATCCCGCGAAAATTACTGCCATTGTCCATTTTGGTAAGTCTGGCGTAATAGACATCCAACGTGAAGTAAAGATGGGTGGACCTTTGCATTCAAAAGGTGTTTTAATCCTATCTGGATTCTTATTGGGTCGATATGTGAAAGATGAACCTTTTTCCCTATCAGCGACTTTGGTATTTGAACAAACCTATGGCTTAGTGGATGGTGATAGCGCCTCAGTCGCAGAATTGTGCGTGCTTCTGTCCGCATTTGCGAATATTCCGATCAATCAAAATATTGCAGTGACAGGCGCAATCAATCAACATGGCCTGATTCAAGCAATAGGCGGAGTGAATGAAAAGATAGAAGGATTTTTTGACATCTGTAAAAGCAGAGGCTTAACAGGCGATCAAGGGGTAATCATCCCCAAAGCGAATACCAAGCATCTGATGCTGCGTGAAGATGTCGTTGCAGCAGCAAAAGCAAATCGCTTTCATATTTACCCCGTCGAATATATTGACGAAGCCATTTATATCTTGACGGGCGTGCCTGCAGGAGAGCGCGGTAAAAATGGTGAATTCCCCGAAGGTACCGTGAATTACTATGTTGAAAGCTGTTTATATGAGTTTGCCAAGAAGAGGGTGATGTTGGCTCGCCATCCCCGCTTCTACAAACGTAAGATTCCCAAACTGCCTCAATTGGCAAAACAAGTCATAGGTGCCGAAACCATTGGCTCCGAAACCATAGATGCAGATTCTTCTAAACCTATTAAAAAGCGCAGGATTAGCAGGATTCGCAAGATTAAAGACAGTATGAAGGCTAAGGCCAAACCTAAACGCAAACCCAGGCCCAAACCCAAATCAAAAGCCCAAGCTAAATCTATATCTAGATCGGGATCTATGAAAAAGAGGAAAGCAAGTATAGCTAAGACTAATAAGTCTAAGAAGAAACCTAGTGCAAAGACATAAGAAAATTCATGTTAACGTGGGTTATTATTATTACTATTCCTAGAAAAGTACTTTTCCAAAGCTAAATGAATCAATATTTTAACCCTAGAAAAGTACTTTTATATTCCAGGAAATGATTTTTTCCATACTCACCAAAGCGCTAAAAAGGCCCCTCGTACAAGGGGCCCCTTAAGCTTACTGCTTTGGAGAGGAAGGAAACACTAACATACAATTACTAAGGGTAATTGCTTACCAATAGTAGGAAAGACCTAACATCGTTGTATGGTTGTGTAATCTGGAATGGGCATTAGCAGTAGTAGTGAGAGTTTCACCAGCAAATGAACCTGTTCCAGTTCTCGTGTTTGAAAAACCATTATCGTTTCCGTGACGTCGGAAGCTAGTATAGACCCAATCAGCACGGATTGACCAGCATTCCATGAATTTATGTTCTAAACCAAGACCCAAGCGTAAAGCTGTGTGGTTTTTCTTTCTGCTATGTGGGTTACCGCTGTTTGAAAGCGTAGCCCCTAGATTAGCGATAGAAACAGTAGTAGAACGATGTAATTCTTCACGGATTTGATTGAAAGCAGCACCAACACGACCATACAGCATTGTGCATTCACCAATCAACCAACCTGGTCGGAAATCAATACCCCATTCAGCAGACCTCAATTTAGAATGAACACTAATTGTTTCAGTAATTGAAGTAACGGGTACTTCTAGATCCGTCAAAGTGGTAGAATATGTACTTCTGCCACCATGTTTGCCAAAGCCTTTAACATAGATTTCACCACCTAAGTACCAGCAATCGCAGTTCCAACCATAACCAGCAAATAATTGGCCAGCAAAGGTTTCTTTTTTGAAAGCACTTCTACCAGAAAGTGAAAATCTGCTTTCTGGGGTTCCAGCTGTACTTAATGTGGTAGATCCGTCGAATCTAGAGCTACCAACGGTAACTGAATCTCCAATACCGGCACCAACATAGAAGCCATCAAATCCGCCTGCAGTAGCTGCACTGGCAGCCATTATTGCAGGAATGATAAATAATGCTTGCTTCTTCATTTTTAACTCTCCTTCTTTAGTTCCTATTAAGTAAAACAATTTCCCTTTCAGTAATTGTTACTTCCCTTTCTCAACTCCAATAAAAATACTTATTGGAATATTGCTAGTATTCTACCGAATCATTTATAAAGATCCAGTTTTTTTTTTTAACATATTTATCAAATTAACAAAAAAAGATTGTTTCGCAGGTAAGAAGAGTGAAGACCTAACATCATTGTAGAGATGCGCGGTAGAGATGCGCGTTAAAAGGCCCCTCATATAAGGGGCCCCTTAAGCTTACTGCTTTGGAGAGGAAGGAAACACTAACATACAATTACTAAGGTTAATTGCTTACCAATAGTAGGAAAGACCTAACATCATTGTATGGTTGTGTAGTCTGCTATGGCCATTTGCTGATGCTTTGATTACGCTACCAGCAAAAGGTGCTCCAGCTGGGATAGTTCTGCTACCAGAAGAGGAACCATCATTTCCGTCATGACGATTATGACGGAAGTCTGTGTATACCCAATCAGCACGGATTGACCAGCATTCCATAAACTTATGCTCTAAACCAGCACCTAAGCGGAGTGAAGTACGGCTTCTTTTTCTACCGAAACTGTCAGCAGAAGAAAAAGATCCGGTTGCACCGGTAGAAGTGCTGAAAGAGAGGCTGCGGAATGTTTCAATGTGGGTTCTGTTCCAAGCAGCACCAACACGACCATAAAGCATGGTGCATTCACCAATTAACCAACCTGGACGGAAATCGATACCCCATTCAGCTGATCTCATTCTAGCATGAACACCTGCGGTTTCTGAGGTGTTGATGACGGTACCAACTGGAAATGCACCACCAGGGGTAGTAACGACATCTGTGCTGCTTCTGGAGATAACATTTCTGCCACCATGTTTGCCAAAGCCTTTAACATAGATTTCACCACCTAAGTACCAGCAATCACAGTTCCAACCATAACCAGCAAAAAGTTCGCCAGCAAAGGTTTCTTTCTTGATTGCACCACGGCCGCTTACGCTGCCGCTTCTAACTACAGTACCAGCTGGATTAGTAATTGTATGTGAACCATTGACATTTGTGCTGCCAACGGTAACTGAATCTCCAATACCGGCACCAACATAGAAGCCATCAAAACCACCTGCAGTAGCTGCGCTGGCAGCCATTATTGCAGGAATGATAAATAATGCTTGCTTCTTCATTTTTAACTCTCCTTCTTTAGTTCCTATTAAAAAAACAATTTCCCTTGAGTAATTGTTACTTCCTTTTCTCCACTCCAATAAAAAAACTTATTGGAATATTGTTAATATTCTAGCTAATGATTTTTAAAGATCCAGCTGTTTACTAAAAAAATTTAGCAAAATAACAAAAATATTTTTTCGCACGAAATAGATGTGCGTTATATGTCTTAAATTTAAAGGAAAATTGATATGTAAAAAAATATAGGTCGATCATTATAAAAAATTGAAACAGTAATGTTTACTAAAAAAGTATGTTAACGGCTTTGCAAAAGCGCGCATTTTTGGCGCTGTCTGATTTCATTTGTTTTCCTTTTAGCCTGTCGGCTAACGCGTCGGCATTTTCCTCAGCATAAATTAACTTTCTCAGCGGCTTGTTATCCCCTGCGAGCGACCGGCAAGGCCGGTCGTTCTCAGGGGTTGTTTTATCGGCCCCTACTGCTTCTTTTTTGTACGAGCTTCTTTTTTAAACGCAGCCTTCTCCTTTGCTTCTCTGAGTCTGTATGAGTCTCCTTCAATGTTCAACAGCTCTGAGTTGTGTACTAATCTATCAATTAGAGTGACAACACAAGCTGCATTAGGAAAAATTTCATTCCATTCTGTAAAAGGCTTATTAGTTGTAATAATTGTAGATTTCGCTTCATATCGACCTGAGATTACGGCAAATAAAAGATCTGCATGCCGATTTGAAAATGATAAATATCCCACTTCGTCTACAATAAGCAATGATATTTTCGAGTAATATTGTATCCGACGTCTCAGCGCATTGTCTCCGTCCTGAGATATTAAATCACTAAGCATTTTTGCTGCTGTGATAAAAAGCACTGTATGACCTTTTAATAGTGCTTCATGTGCAATATTGCGAGCTATCATCGATTTTCCAACGCCATTTGGACCGCAAAATAAAACATTAGTGGCTCCCTTTAAAAACTCTAAGCGCATCAGTTCTTCAATAGTCTCACGGTCGATCTTCTTCGGCCAAGTCCAATCAAAATCAGAGATGGATTTGAATTTGCCAATGTGAGCACTATATAAACGACGCTCAAGACTTCTATGAGAACGTTCGACTTCTTCCCACTCGATGAGATTCTCTAACCAGGGTGCTTCTTTAATTTCTTCCCAATGGCTTATTAACCCGTTTAATTTAAGCTTTTCAGCCCTTGATAATAATGCTGTAGTCATTGATCATTCCTCCATGGTTCGCAGTAAATCATAATCTTTCAAGTTGTGAGGTCGCACAACAACATCCCGGGCCTTATCTGGTATGCGCAAAGGAATGGGCGGTTGTAATTGTTGCATCTCTCGTCTTTTTTCTAAATTCACACGAACCGAGTTAGGATGCGGTGAGTCTCTAAGCATTGCTTCTTCCATGGCGAGACCAATTTCAGCTGCATTATAACAATCGAGTAATGTTACTAAAGAATATACCACCCCTCCTAAGTTGTAACCTCGCTCTGCTGCTTGTTTCAGAAAGTCTTTTGCCTGCGGAATGGCGCAAGTCAATCTATCTTGACCGCGATGAGCTCTGGAATGCCGTTTGCGTTTCTCTAATTCTTCAATATGATTTTTATCTTCTACCTGCATTCCTTTGTCATAACTGCGTTTATGTTCCGCAATTACTTTATCCGCAGCTAAAATCCTTACATTCTCTAGAGTTGCAAAGACAGTCAGGATCCGACGCACATAACTATGAGGGATGGAATAATCATTTAAATCAAAGCGGACATAAGGAGTCTTGCCAACCTTGACTTCTACGCGCTCTTCCGTAGGAAAATGATTATCAGGCAAAGGCAATAATGTGTTCTTTTCCTCTTCAAATATTTTGCGGACAGAGTGAGTTCTATCTTCAGGGCATGGCCTGTCGGAAGCCTGTCCATCGCACCAATCCATTGCTTGTGAGTTAAGATCTTCCAAATCATCCCATTTTCTTGCTGCAAAAAAGCTATCGCGTATATAGCGTATACTGCGTTCGACTCTTCCTTTTTCATTGCCTCGCGCCACTGCAACTGGTCTGGGTTCAAAACGATAATGCGCTGCAAATGCTAACAAAGTAGGATTGAAACGGATTGCATCTCCATATCGTTCTAAAGTTACTGCCTTCATATTATCGTACAGCACAACCCTAGGAATGCCTCGCCAAATTTTAAATGCAGCTTCATGACCACGCAATAAATTAGCGAGTTGCTGGTTCAAATAAAAGCGCAAAAAGATTTTTCTCGAGTAACTTAAAGTCATTACAAATGCCATAAGAGGCCGCTTTGCTTTCCCTATGGTAAAGGAACCAAAATGTCCCCAATCTGCTTGAGCCTGTTCTCCCGGCAAAGTCTTGAGCCGAAGATAGGCTTCAGCTTCTCTGCTTGGTCTGTGAAGCTTAATCTGATGGCGAAAATGATCTATACCACCTTGATAACCTCGCTCTCTCACCATGAAATATAAGCGGCTTGCAGTTAATGTCGGATATTTTGTTAAAGTATCCTGCACGAACGGTAAATAAGGATCTAGAATAGATTTTTTAGGTATTATTGAGGCTTTTGGGATCCCAGCTTGTGACAACACTCTTCTCACGACAGTATGATGCATGTTCAACTGACGTGCTATTGTACCTATTCTCCATTTTTCGACGTGAAAATACCGGAGAATTTTTGCTTCCAATTCTTCTGAAATAGTCATAGTTCCTCCTATTGATGAAAATTTAAGGTGCAAAAGGCCAGCCATGGCTTCTTATCTTGTTCGTTTCATAAGAACAATGCTGCAAAAAGTCAATACGAAGGAATGGAGAGCAGTATTTTTCACAGAAATGGCAAAGAATTTCATTGCTAATAACTAGTGAAATCTGTTTCTCACCTTCTTTTGGCCCACGAAGCAGTTCATCATAGGAAGGGTAATTTATTGAACCTTGATGAGTCATTTTCTTTTTAATATATCTTTTTTGGCGCTCAGCATGGTTATGCTTTCCTCTGATAGTTGCTTGATAACGATGAGCGGCTCTACGTAGAGATTCTATTCTTGCCAAAGAGGAGCAAGCTTCTGAACAATAAATATTGCCGCGATCACACTGACTGCAGATAGTGACTTGTTTATGGCATCGATTGCAATTGAAGAGACGGGCAGTATTTTCCATCGGCGTAGTGCCGATGAAGACTGGACGCGGACCTAGGAAGTGGAGATAATGATTTAGGGCCGTGTTTGGCAAAGGTAAAAGTTCTGACTTGCAGGTGAGAGACTATTACTTTTTTTTCAGCGGCCCTTTATTGTTTATCAACTCAAAATTTTTGTCAGCATTTTGATTATAATAGTTATAAAATTAAATTATTATCTGGTAAGAGCGCCATATTTAAGCGCATTTTGAAAACCATTCACAAAAGTATAATATAAAGCTTAAGATCTATTTGTTGTTTTCAATAATAAATGAAAAAACTGTGACCTAAATTGTTATAGGTTAAAGATGGGATATCATTAATATTATAAGTTAAGGGTATAATTATATGTTTTTATATATTAATAGGAGTAGTATATGGAATCATAATTTGATAATTCGATTTTATAAAATAAGATTTCTATATAAATACACATCTAATGAAGATATATTTCCTGGGTTCACCTGCTGGGGCATCCTAAATTAGGGATTGAGCTAATGGAAAAAATCTAAAAATCAATAGGTTAAACAATAGAAGGTTAGAGATTTGACGTGTATGCCTTTTGTACATACAATGCGAATTATTTCCGCTCGAATAGCATCTAGAGCTGAAAGACGACAATATGAAGAGGTAAGCCAATGAAAGATAATTATGATTTTAGCAAAGGTAAAAGGGGAGCTGTTGTAAAATCTCCAAACAAGGTAAGAACGTCCATTAGGTTTGATCCGAGAGTTTTAGAATGGTTCAAGAACAAAGTTAAGAACCAAGGTGGCGGAAACTATCAATCTTTAATGAATCAAGTATTACTAGAATATGTCATGCGGGATGGTGAATCATTAGAAGAAACTTTACGAAGAATCTTGCGTGAAGAATTGGTCGCGCTTACATCAAATAATAAGCAAAATATTGTGATTGCCCCCAAAAAACCGCAACACCCGGACAATCATCGCTCAGCGACTAGATAACTAGTATTATCTTACTACACCTTATCCATTTATAAGGTGACAAGTGACATATATTACCAAAAGAATATCTATATCACCTGATGCATCAGCAACAAAAACAAATACTCTTTAGCGACCTCTTTATATTGATCAAAACGACCCGATGAGCCAGCATGTCCTGCATCCATATTGGTATGAAACAAAATGAGATTATCGTTGGTTTTCATCTCACGCAGTTTTGCGACCCATTTTGCTGGTTCCCAATAAGTGACACGGGGATCGTTTAATCCCGCCCAGACCAGAAGGGCAGGGTAGGCTTGGCGCTTAACATTATCATAAGGGGAATACGATTTCATATAGTAATAGTATTCAGCTGATTTGGGGTTCCCCCATTCTTTGAATTCACTGGGTGTGAGCGGTAAAGTTTCGTCCAACATTGTGTTTAAAACATCTACAAAGGGCACATCAGCGATGGCTGCCTTAAAGAGTTGAGGCTTTTCATTAATGCAAACTCCTATTAACATACCCCCAGCACTGCGGCCTACGATTGAAATATTACCTTCTTGGGTATATTTTTCTTGCGCTAGGTAGCTGGCCGCACTCAAAAAATCATCGAAGGTGTTGCGTTTCTTTAAGAATTTGGCATTTTCATACCATTCATAGCCCATGTCATCTCCGCCTCTGATATGTGCGATGGCATAAACGAAGCCTCTATCGAGTAAGGAAAGCACCTGAGATTTAAAGTTGGGTGCGATGCCAGAGCCATAGGAGCCATAACCATATAAATAGAGGGGATTGCTGCCATCCTTTTTAAAAAGCGACTTTTTATAGACCAAGGAAATCGGGACTTTGGTGCCATCAACACTGGTGGCAAAGACACGTTCTGCTTGATAGAGATCTTTTTGATATCCGCCCAGCACTTCTCGAACTTTCAAGGTCTTTAGATTTCCAGATTCAAAATCATATTCCAAAACACTGTCTGGTGACACCAAAGAAGAATAATCAATTCTGAAGCCTTTCGCATCAAAAGTGGTATAGCTTTGTGAAGCATCATAGCTCGGATCGGGAAATTGAATGCCTTTAATATCTTTTGAAACAATATTTTTCAAGATTGGAAGAGAAGTTTTGCTATTGATGCGCAATACTTTAATTTGAGGCAGACCGTTTTCACTGCTGGTTAATACGAGATCATTTTGATATAAATCAAAATCATTCAAATAGATTTTCGGATCGTGTGGAATCAATTCCTGCCAATGCGAATCATCGGTGGCATCGAGGGGGGTGGTTACCAGCCGAAAATTGCGTCCTTTGTCGTTTGTGAGAATGTAAAAAAGAGTGCCGTGGTGATCAACTGTATAACGATGATCATTTTTGCGTGCTTGAATCAACTGTACTTTAAACTTTCGTTCTTTATTTGGAGAAGTGCTGATTTCTTTATTTTGAGGATCGTCAAGATCGATCACACGGGCTTCGCTCGAGTCTTTACTTTCCGATTCAATGACGATAAAGCGCTTGCTGCCGGTCTGATCCAGTCCCAACCAAAATAATGGATCTTTTTCCTTATAAATTAAAGTATCATTTGCTTTATTATCCCCTAAGCGATGGTAGTATATTTCTTCGGTACGCCAATTGTCACTGAGCTTGGCATAAAAAAATCCAGTGCCTTCTCTATTCCAAAAAACTGAACCCAGGGTATTGTCTACTGCATCGGAAAGTGTCTGTCCGGTATTTAAATCTTTTACATAGACAGTGAAGCGATCAGCCCCGGTGGTATCTATGGAATAGAGCAATTTTTGATGATCATCACTGACCCGTAGAGCGTCAATACTAAAGAATTTAAATTTTTTGGCAAGTTCATTCGCGTCTAACAGGATTTCTTCGGGTGCTTGAAGTGTCCCCTTTCGTCTACAATAAATAGAATAGTCGGAAGATTTTTCAGTTCGATTGTAATAAAAATAATCATCCTTTTGCAGGGGAACACTGCTGTCTTCGAGCTGGATGCGAGCAATAATTTCCTGATAAAGATTATCCAGTTTAATCTGATGCTGCTTCATAAAAGCATCAAAATAATTATTTTCAGCGGTTAAATACGCGAGAATTTTAGGATCTTCGACTTTAGGCCAGGCCTTGTCTCGCATCCAGGCATAATCATCTATACGCTCATCATTATGATTGCGCATAATATAGGGAATTTTTTCTGCTTTTGGTGGGGGGCCTAGTGAAGATAGCTCGGTGGCTTCTGTCGGGGCGGGCTCGGTAGCTTTTTGCAGGTTCATAATATGTTGTTGATTCATAATATTCGATATGACTTTTGTTGGTGTTGCTGAAATAGGTTTAGGTTCAAGAGATTTTTCTAATTTTAATGCATATGCAATATTAAATAAAGAACTAACTGCCGCGAATGCAGTTATTAATAATGTTACTGAGAATTTGATAACAATTAATTTGATAACAATAAAGTTAAAGTTCTTTTTTTTGCCCATATTACTACTCGCTAACTCACTCAACTCACCAGACCTTGCCACTCTATTCATATATAAACTCATATGCAATTTATCATATGACATCACTGATAACATTTATATATATCAAGAAATTATACAAAAAAACATACCAAAAAATATACCAAGGAGTACCCCAAACATTTTTGTTCAAATATCAAGAAAATACTTGACATAACTCCATAATTTATGTACAAATATCAAATGGTTTCTTGACTTCAGTCTCTAAATTGTACAAACTTGTTAAGAACTTTTAAATAATACCTTATTTAACTGTTCTGACTTATAGAGATTAATGTCAATTTGTGAATTAATTTAGTTTGACAATTAATTTAGTTTTTTAAGTTTATAGCAGTCGATAGGTAAATGTTCAGGCACAGGAAATTAGATTTGGAAAAACGTCCAGATTTGAGGCAAGGTCGCTTTAAAAATTCAACAAAAAAGCGGAGTTTACACATAGTAAATGAGCAATTTTTGTTGAATTTTTAAAGCGAGATTGCCCAAAGATGGGCGTTCCAGGGCAGTGCGTGAACGGTTGCGTCGATAGGGAAGAGGAGTAGTTCTCACTATGGATTCAGTAGAGAATAATTGGAAACTGGCTTCAAATGAAGAAGCAAATAAAGTCATGGAATTCGAGTTGCAGCTTTGGAGAGTATTCTATGGTTTCTTGCGTTGGCAAGAAGAATGCGAAAACAATTCCAATGGCACGATGCTGACAGGCAATGAACTTGCGATTTTACACATCATCAAATTACATGATAAACCCAAAACCATCACTGATATCGAAAGAATTCTGAACCGTAACGATACCCACAATATTCGCTATAGCATCAACAAACTAATTAAGATGGGCCTCGTGAAAAAGACGCTTTCTAATTTTAGCGGCAAGAACTATTTTTTCCAGACCACAGAAGCAGGTGATAAAAACACCGAAAATTATACCAAGATGCGTAAGCTCTTCTTAGTAGGTATGTTCAGCGAATCTAGTCTTGATTTACAAGAAGTGATCAAAAACCTCACGAAGATCCGATCTATTTATGATGAAGCAGATCGAGCCATCACTCAAAATTTCTTCAAATCACGAAGCAGCAAAAATTATCATGGTGATGCTTCAGGTACTTTTCGCGGCAACATTCTAGTCATTGAGGATGATCCCATCACCACAAAGGTTACCCAAGAGATATTGTCTAATTCTTATTATCAAGTAGACGCTGCAAACAGTGGTGAAATGGCATTGAGTCTTACTGAAAAAAATGATTATGACATGATATTAACCAATATCGGCTTGCCTGATATCCATGGTTGTGAACTCACTCGCAAAATCCGCAACAGCGATCAGAATAAAAACAATCACACGCCTATCATTGGACTTACAGCCCAGGTGAATAACAAAGAAAAACGAGAATGCATTGAAGCAGGCATGAACGCTGTCTATATCAAGCCTCTGGTGAAAGAAAAAGTGGAAGATATTTTTGCAATGTTTATCACCAAATATGACAGAATCATAGAAGGTGATAGTCACAAAACCTATAAAGAAACGGATCTCCAAGAGCTCAGAGGAGAGATCATAGATTTAAAAATGGGTGAGGACCTTGTTGGTGGTAGTAGAGAACTCGCAAAAAATGCCATCGCTATGCTAGTTGAAAGTATGTCTTTAGACATGCCGCTACTGGAGAAAACTTGCCAGGAAAATGATTTTGAAACAGCGCAAGCGATTCTTCATAAAATAAGAGGCGGTGTCAGTTATTGTGGTGTCCCAAGATTAAAAGAAGCCTGTTCGCGTCTGGATATTTATCTTAAGTCCGGAAAAAAAGAGGCAGTGTTAAGTTTCTATACGCTTTTATACAATGAATTTATTGCGGTGAAAGAGCGTTTGGCAACTATGTAAAATGACCTAGGTTCATTCACGGAGAACGACAATTTCCGTCCCAACTTGCTGCCGACCTACTGCAAAAAACAAAAAATATTGCAATTTACGCCTACCTGTAGTAATATACTCCCTAAAATTACTGGTTCCGAAGGTTTAACAGTTAATTTTTTAAGTGTAGCCTAGTTTTGTAATTTTGAAAGTCGGAGTTGTAATTCAAATGGAGTTGAAGAGATCTCACTAAAGTAGCCATGTCGCTACTAGTTTCGCTTATTATAGGGAGAGTGTCGTGAGTACCAGTGCAACTGTAGGAGTTAGTCAAAGGAAGGCCCTAAAAAAAGTTAATAAGGAAAACAATAAAGAGAGCAAGATTCAAAAGATTAAGGCGAGTAAGCAGCGAACTGCAGAGCTCACAGTTCTCCCAACAAAAGATTGGTCAATACAGCAGCAAATTTTCAATAGTGCCCCAAGTCATTATCCAAAAGATAAGACCGTCGCAGAACTCTTCGAAGAATGTGTCAACAACAATAGCAATAAGATTGCCCTATTTAATAATGACGAATCATATACCTATCACGAATTAAACGTTAAAGCAAACCAATTAGCAAATTATTTGCGTAAAGCCGGTGTCGGGCCCAATTCACTTGTCGCTCTGTATCTGGAACGCTCTGCCGCACTCATTATTAGCATCCTGGCCATCGTTAAAGCGGGAGGTATTTATCTTCCCTTAAGTACCGAAGATCCTATGAATCGAATTAGAACGATTTTACAAGACAGCAATCCTGTAAAAATCTTATCTAATACCACTTTGCACAAAAATTTATGTGAAATCGGTTTTGCAGAAGATCAGATCATTAGAATCGATGCATTTTTCCAAGAAAAGATAGAACACCAAGATCAAAGTCAAGTATGTTTGAATTCACCTCTCGATCCCATTTATGTCATGTATACCAGCGGGTCGAGCGGCAAGCCCAAGGGCTGTGTCATCCCACATCGCGCAGTGGTTAGCTTGGTTAAAAATGCCAACTATGTCAATATTAACTCAGAAGATAATATTGCTCAAATTGCCAATGTGGCTTTTGATGCAATGACTTTTGAGCTCTGGGGTGCTTTGTTAAATGGGGCGAGCCTGCATATTATCCCCCAAATAACACTACTATCTCCAGTTGATTTTGCAGATTCACTCAAGCGAAATAAAATTACCATCATGTTTATCACGGCAACTTTGCTAAATCTCGTCGTAAAAGACAGTCCGGATGCCTTTGATAATATCAAGTATTTATTGTTTGGTGGTGAAAAAGCAAATCCTGAGATTATAAAAACTCTTTTAAAAAGAAAGCAAAGATACCATCTCAAGAATTTAAATCTGATCAATGCTTATGGCCCCACGGAAAGCACTACCTTTGCTTTAACCTTTTTAGCAGAAAATGTCACTGATCTAAAAGTTCATGTCCCCATTGGCAGGACCATCTCAAATACCAAAGCTTATGTGCTTAATGAAAAATTAGAATTCATAGGGCCAGGCGAAATTGGTGAATTATATCTTGGAGGAGATGGTTTAGCGCTAGGATATCTGAATGATCCCAAGCAAACGATTGCCAAATATATACAAAGTCCTTGGAATAGTGAAGAAAAATTGTATAAAACCGGCGATTTAGTCTATTGGCAGCACAACGTCGGTGTGGTCTACATTGATAGAGAAGATTCACAAGTTAAAATTAATGGTTTTAGGGTAGAGTTAAGTGAGATTGAAGCTTGCATGGTTAAAAATAGATATGTCAAGCAAGCTGTAGTTGTCGTACAACAAGACGCAGAAGATCGGAAAGAGCTCATTGCTTATGTATGTTTTCATCCAAATAATCATTTGAATCTGTTACAATTTCACCAATATTTAAAAGAAAATATTCCTTACTATATGATGCCAAGAAAAACCATTCAGATCGATTATATACCAGTCACTGCGAATGGCAAAGCAGATAAATCTGCGCTGGTAAAAATGAATGGGCGAAATATTTTAGAGACCAATTCAAAAAACATCCCCATTAACCAGGTAGAAAAGATAATCACAGAAGTCTGGCAACAACTATTAGACACCGTTGTAAACAGAACCCAAAATTTCTTTGATTTAGGGGCACATTCCTTGATGTTAGGGAGAGCTTGCGCACTATTGAACATGAAGCTGCATGCCATTGGCATTAAGCCTATCAGTATCTTAAATATATTGAATCACCCAACAGTCCACTCTTTGGCTATGCATGCAAGTGAGAGAGAGGAAGCTAAAGTAGATGATCTGAAAAACGCAATTGAAAGAGCTATCCGACAGAGAAAAGCATTAATGTCAAGGAAGTCACTTCATGCAGTCAGTGTCTGATGAAACGAGCGAAGCGACTGAAGAACTTTTTTCAACTGATATTGCTGTTATAGGTATTTCTTGCAAGTTTCCAGGAGCTGATAATCTTGGAAAGTTTTGGGATAACCTCGTATCGGGGGTAGAGTCCATTCAGAGATTTTCTAAGGAAGAATTGCGGGCAGAAGGCCTACCTGAAAAAGTGCTGGATGATCTCAATTATGTTCCAGCAAAAGGCATCATAAATGATGTTGACAAATTTGACGCCAATTTTTTTGGATATAGTCCGTTTGATGCCAGAAAAACCGATCCGCAACAAAAAGTATTTTTAGAGCATGCATGGCTAGCGTTAGAATCAGCAGGATACACACCAGAAAAATGTAACAAAGTATTTGGTGTCTATGCCAGCATGTCTGATAGCACCTATTTAAAAAATAATTTATTAAAAAATAAAGACATTCTAAAATCCATGGATTGGTTTCAGGCAAGAATAGCAACCAGTTTGATTTCATTAAGTACCCAAGTATCCTATAGACTTAATTTGACCGGACCCAGCATCAATATTACTACGGCCTGCTCTTCCTCTCTGGTCTCGATTGCAACAGCCTGTCGTGGCTTGATAGATTATGATTGTGATATCGCAATTGCAGGTGCCGTTGCCATTAGCATTCCAGAAAAATCTGGTTATCTCTATCAGGAAGGAGGCTTAGAATCACCCGATGGTCACTGTCGTGCTTTCGATGCAAATGCTAAAGGCACCGTTTTTTCGGATGGGGTAGGGGTTGTCATCTTAAAACGCTTACAAGATGCCATAGAAGAAGGTGATTGTATCTATGCAGTTATCAAAGGATGGAATATTAACAATGACGGCGCCGACAAAGGAGGATTTACTGCGCCGAGCAGTACTGGACAAGCAAAATGCATATCAGGGGCCATGGCCTTCTCAGATATAAATCCGGAATCCATTCAGTATATTGAAGCACATGGTACAGGGACTGCCTTAGGAGATGTGATTGAATTAAACGCTTTATCCAAAGCATTTAACATGCATACTGCAAAAAAGCAGTTTTGCGCCATCGGCTCTGTTAAGACAAATATTGGTCACGCAGATATTGCAGCAGGCATGGCGGGTTTTATCAAAACTATTATGGCACTGAAAACCAGACTTATTCCCGCCTCGCTCAATTTTCAAGAACCTAATCCGAAGATTGATTTTCATAATTCACCTTTTTTTGTGAATACAAAGCTCTACAAATGGCCAGAAAATAAAAAATTGCCGCGACGCGCTGGGGTCAATTCTTCAGGAATAGGCGGCACAAATGCTTTTTTGCTTCTAGAAGAATTTAAAAATAAAGTAACAGAAAATAAAAGCCGGCAACTACAATTATTATTGTTGTCTGCAAAGACTAAAAAATCTCTGGAACAGCAGGTTTTGAATCTCTGTCATGATCTCGAGAAAGTCCATAGTCATAGTGATTTTGCCGACATTGCATTCACCCTGCAAGTAGGGCGAGCAGATTTTGAGCATCGTCATGCTATTATTTGCCAGGATCCGCAAGATGCCATACGTAAGTTAAAAGAATTTTCGAAACTTCAAAGTAATCGTAATCATAATGATAAAGACATCGCTGCACCCAAAATAGTATTTATGTTCCCCGGGCAGGGTTCACAATATCGGGGCATGGCTAAAGAACTCTATTTTTCCGAGCCAGAGTTTTCAAGGCAAGTAGATGAATGCTGTGAATTTTTAGAACCAGATTTGAAAACTCATGTTCAGGATTTTATTTTTGGGGAACTTGAAGAAATTGATGAAAATAACACCAAATTTGTACAGCCTGCTTTATTTATTTTGGAATATGCCTTAGCAAAATTTTGGATGAGCCTTGGTATAATACCGAATGCCATGATCGGACATAGCCTTGGTGAATATGTTGCTGCTTGTCTTGCTGGAGTGATGAAGCTTCAAGCTGCCATAAATTTGGTAGTTTGCAGGGCAAAACTGATGTCTGAAACTCCCGCCGGCAAAATGCTGGTGGTGGGTTCCAATTCTGATGTGCTGCTGCCATTTTTAAAACAAAATCGCATTTCTATTGCTGCAATAAACTCTGGTAATAATCTCGTGGTATCTGGTAGCCCAAATGATATAAACGTGCTTGAAGAAAATTTAAAACAACAAAATATTATTACTCATAAGCTCCGAGTTTCTCATGCTTTTCATTCTGAATTAATGGAACCTATACTTGAGGAATTTAAAGCTTGTTTGGAAAAAGTAGATTTCAAGATCCCAAATATTCCCTATATTTCGAATTTAACAGGTCATTGGATAGAGGAAGAAGAGGTCATTAAGCCGATATATTGGTTAAACCATTTAAGGCATACTGTAAAATTTGATCAAGGGTTGCAAAACCTCATGGCCGAAGATTATCGATTTTATTTGGAAATCGGGCCAGGTAAAACCCTGTCTAACTTTATGAAGGAAACGACTCAAGCCAATGGTCAAGGCAATGCTGAATTTTGCATCCAAAATAGTTTGCCTTCTGCGCGAGATCCGGCAACAGATCAAGAGTGCTTTTTACAAACCATTGCACAATTATGGTTGTGGAATGTAAAAATTGATTGGTTAAGCTTTTATAAACACGAAAAAAGATTCCGAGTACCGCTAAGTCACTATCCTTTTCAGCGTGATAGCTATTGGATTTATCCTGATGGATTGGACAGTCGGAATCAATCTGATTCGGTCACAAAATCTTATCCAGAATGCTTTTATGAGCCTTCTTGGGAACGATGCTCCACCCAATCTACCAGCACTCTCAACAAAGATTTATTCGATCGGCAATATGCTTGGGTTTTATTCCAAGATGAGGAGGGAATTGGAGATTGCATCAGTTCAGAATTGGAGCGGCACAATCAAATCACTATTAAGATTATAAAAGGAAATCAATTTAAAAGCTTGGCAACGAATAGTTTCAGCATCAATCCTTCTTCCAAAAAGGATTATGTAACGTTGGTAAAATCCATCCTTAAAATAGTGAATATGCCTTTTATTGTGATCAATCTTTTTTCTGTTACCCCAGAGCATGAATCCCATACTCTGAACTTGGACGAGGTGCATAAAATATTAGCCTCGAGCTTCTATAGCGTATTATTTTTTACTCAAGCAGTGACAGAGCAAAATTACGGCAAGAATATCAATATATTGATGGTAGGCAATGAAATTTGTTCTGTGAATGGCACCGAGAAAATCTATCCCGCCAAATCGAGCATGATTGGCCCAGCGCGCGTCATACCGCTTGAACATTCTAATATCAAGATAAAAATACTCGATATACTGCTCTCCGATTTAGAGAAAGGCAAGAAGAAACTGTCAAATATTTGCAAGCAAATCATACAAGATGCCTATTCTACCGAGTTTTGCAGTGCCAGCAATGAAAATATCATTGCCTATCGAGGTTTATTTCGGTGGTCACAGATCTTCAAGCCTGTGAAAATCATGACCCATAAACCCCTCACTTTAAAAAGTCGAGGCATCTATCTGATTACGGGAGGCTTAGGCGGCATCAGTTTGACCCTCGCAAAATGCCTGGCACGTGCGTCTAAAAATCCCCGATTGATATTGGTGACGCGCAAGAAGTTCCTGGCGCGCAGCGGCTGGGATAATTGGCTCGATAATCATGAATTGCCAGATCCAATTTCGAAGAAAATCATGAAATTAAAGGAAATCGAGGCTTTGGGTGCGAAAATTACCCTAATATCGGGTGATATCTCCGATTTTGAGCAATGTAAGTATATTGTAGAAAGAATCTCTAAGGATTTTGGTGGCATTAACGGCGTGCTGCATGCGGCTGGTATAGCGAGCGGCGGGCTCGTGCAGTTAAAAAATACTGAAATGGTGAACAAAGTATTTGCAGCCAAAGTAGATGGAACCTATATACTAACCCATTTGCTGCAAGGGCAGCCTCTAGATTTCTTTGTGCTCTGTTCATCCATTATCACAACGATCGGTGTCGTCGGACAGGTAGATTATTGTGCCGCCAATGCCTGTTTAGATGCTTTTGCATTTATGCAAAATTTTGAAAACATCAAGGTTATTAACTGGAATACCTGGCGTGACGTCGGTATGGCAGTTGAAACTGCAAAACCTGAGAATTTCAGTTTCTTCGAGAAGCCGAATGACATCTCTCCAGACCAAGGCAGCAAAATCTTCGAAGATCTGCTCATGAACCCCTATCCGCAACTTATTATTTCAAACTTTGACTTTAATAAAAGAAGTGTCACTCAAAATACTCGCAATACTGTCATGGCAGAAAAAGTGACGCGCGAAACGAGGGAAGTCTCTAACCAGTACCTCCCTCCCAGTAACGATATTGAAACAGCCTTGGCAAAGATGTGGCGGGAAGTCTTGGGAGTTGATAAGGTCAGTATTAAGGATGAGTTTGTTAAGTTAGGGGGACATTCATTAGTGGCCCTGCGCTTATTAAAGCTTATCGATCAGAAGTTTCATATAAAAATGGATTTACACGTATTCCAGGAAATAACGCTTGAAAATTTAGCAAAACTGGTCTCAGAGAAAATATCGCTTAGCACAGAACAGAGAGAGGTCCCTGTGATAATACCGATACGTTCTGAGGGCAAAGAAATGCCTATGTTTTGTCTGCACCCCCTTGGAGGCAGTGTTTCCTGCTATTTTGCTTTGGCAATGCATTTACACCATTTACACTACAAGTGTCCCATTTACGGTCTTGAAAATATCGGTCCAATAGAGCATAATGCCTACCAGAGCCTAGAAGAAATGGCTGCAAAATACCTGCAAGTCATACAGAAGATACGAAAACATGGGCCCTATCTGTTTTGCTGCTTTTCATTCGGGGCCATTCTGGCGATTGAAATTGCGAGACAATTGCAGAGAAAAGGGGAGAGCGTCTTGCCGCTGATTTTATTAGAGGGATGGGCTAAATTTCCCAGCAAATTACAAATCGAAAAAATGGTGAAGTCAACAATACAGAGGGTTCAGGATGCAGTTCCCGAAGAAGATTTTGACAAAATAATCAGGGATCGTATTACTCTCATGCAAAATTACAAGATACCTGTTATTAACACCAAAGTGATACTATTTAAAGCCCAGGATTTATTACCAGAGTATGAGAATATCGAACAATCGTTTAACCATTGGGACAAGTATGCAGGTGAAAAAATTGATTTTTATAGTATTCCGGGCAATCATAACACCATATTAGAAGAGCCCAATGTTGCTGTGCTTGCAAATAAATTAAAAAAAGTACTGATAGAAGTAACAAGTGAGTATACCAGTGAAAAAGTATAACCATAATCTAAATATAAAAGCAGATCAGATACCGCAATTTCTCCAATTTGCAACGATCTCGAAAACGGCCGTGATTTTTTTATCTCTTGATCTCACGGTCATCGATTTTAATGAGGTAACGCAAGCTGTCTATCAATGGGAACGAGAAAAAATTATCAATAAAAAATATGCCAAGTGGTGCGATCAGCATCAAATATCTTCGCCCTTGTGCCCTCTGGCTGTGCAAAATTTATTAAAAAATAGCGATAGATTGAGTGTTGAAAACACCATCTCCATTGCCGACAAACAGCATACCCTACAATGGAACATTATTTTGAATTGTGATGACAAAGAAACCCCAATAGGCATTATCCTGATTGGGGTTGATATTACTCATCAGAAATCTTATATGAATCAGATTCAAAAACTGGCAGAGACCAGTAAAAACATCACCGGTCAAGATATGGGAACCGACAGAACGGTGAATGATTATTTCTCAAGTATTTATTTATATTTGGAAAATATTATTGCTTGTATGCCTTGTTTTGTTTACTGGAAGGATGTGAACTTTGTTTATTTAGGATGCAATGACCTGACCGCTAAACTATTGCGGCTTCCTTCTAGAAAAGATGTCATTGGAAAAACAGACTATGATATTGGGGTTCCCAAGGAAATTGCTGATAGTTATCGTGAAGTGGATGAAAAAATTATTAGAACTGGTATACCTCAGTTAAACATCGCGGAAGATTTTGTAGTGGATGGCGATACTAAAGAATTTTTAGGCAATAAAATGCCTATTTTTGATCAGAATGGCAAAGTCATAGGTCTCGTAGGTATTGCGCTCGATATTACAGAACGCAGGAAGTGGGAAAAAGAAATTCTCAAGGCAAAGGAAATAGCAGAAACTGCAAATCAACTCAAAAGCGAATTTATTCACAACATGGAACATGATATCCGAACGCCTTTTGCTGGAATTCTTGGTATGACTAATATTCTAGAGGGCCTCGAAACCGATCCGACTAAAAAACAAATGATTCTGGATATTTATTTTTGTGCCCAAGAACTTCTAGATTATAGTTGCGGCATTTTAGATTTCTCAAGAATTGAAGCAGGTGCACTGCCAGTAATTGATCAGAAGTTTATCATCCGAGATCTCATAAAGAGTGTTGAATTAATCGAAATACCAGCGGCTACCATGAAGGGGTTAGAATTTCTGGTAGAAATTGACAGTCAAATTCCTAACAGTCTTACGGGAGATGAATATCGTTTAAAAAGAATCTTGATAAATTTATTAAGTAATGCAATAAAGTTTACCCCTCAAGGTTATGTAAAATTCTTGATCAAAAATTTCACAGAGAATGAGAATACAATTACTTTGCAATTTATTGTCGAAGATTCTGGTATCGGTATTGAAAAGGAAAAGCTCAAAACGCTCTACGAGAAATTTGGCAGATTAATGCCTTCTAATCAAGGCCTCTATAAAGGTCAGGGTCTTGGGCTGCGAGTTGTTAAGCAATTTATCGAGGAGATGGGGGGTGAAATAGATATTAAAAGCACTTTCGGCAAAGGGACTCAATTTATTTGCACATTACCCTTTAAATTAGCATCATTAGAGATTGGAAGTGAAAGTGAAATAGCTGAAAAGGAATTCCCACATGGATAATAATGAAAGAACCAGAGTTCTCATCGTTGAAGATAATCGAATTGCACAAAAAATTGCACGAATTCTATTACAGTCCTTGGAGTGCGAAGTAGATATCATCGAAAATGGACAAACTGCGCTTAAATTTTTTGGTGAGAATCACTATGATCTGGTATTTATGGATTTGGGATTGCCTGGAAAAGATGGCTTTTATATTGCAGGGGAAATGCGACAAATTGAAAAGAAATTTTCATTGCCTCCAGTTCCGATTATAGGATTAAGCGTGCACACCAATGCTGAATCCAGGGAAAAGGCCTTGCAATCCGGAATGAATGAATATTTAATCAAACCTTTGACACTTGCAAATTGCAAGGATATCCTAAAAAAATTTAAATGTTCGACTGTTTAACGGGCAGACTCTTGGCATTGCCTTTGAACAATTAAGCGAGAAAGCTTGCAAAAATTTAAATGGGAATTTGGACCCAAAAATCCAGAATTATCAGATTCCAATATCCATGTGTGGCGGATTCAACTACCCATACAGGACGGTCTTTCTAACATTCTTTTGCAGCATTTATCCGATGACGAAAAATCTCGCATGGATAAATACCATTTTGCAGTCGATAAGTCTAGATTTTTAGCAGCGAGGGCTGCTTTAAGGCAGCTTATCTCCTATTATCTTGATACCAGTCCCGAAAAGATACCATTCAATTACACTGAATTCGGTAAACCTTTTATTGATATTATTGATGCACCGTTAAAATTTAACCTATCTCATGCCAATAATTGTATCTTAATTGCTATTACCAAAAATGCTGATATCGGTATCGATGTAGAAGAGATGAAGCCTGAGATTGATTTATTAGGAGTCGCAAGACTTATTCTCAACGATAATGAATATAATAAGTTACAAGCACTCAGAGAAGAGGAACGTGTTTTCGCCTTTTACCGAGCTTGGACTCGAAAAGAAGCCTTCATAAAAGCCATTGGAAAAGGATTTTCCTTTCCCTTGAAACAGGTTGAAGTTACACTGTTACCTGAAGAAACTAATCAAATAGTTGCTATCGAAGGTTCTCATAATAAAGGTAATAAAGATACTCAATGGCGACTCATTGAAATAATACCGGGGCCTAATTATCTCAGTTCCCTTGCAGTTGCAGAGAATATACAAAATATTAACCTCTGGGATTTTAATTTTACATGATGGCCTATAAACAAACTGTGTAATAATTTATTAATAAAATGGTTTTAAAAATATAATTTTCCACTTTTTTTGAAATTTTTAGAAAAAAATTTTTATTTCCTCTTTATCAAAAATTTTATTTAAAATCATATTCTTATTATATTAGCTCGGATATTCATGCAAAATTTTAACAAAAACAACTTGAAATTAATATGAGAATGAATTAATAATAAATTATTATCGAATTAATTGCGCAGCCGTGCAGTAGCGTTTTTGATAATGCAGTTATATGTTGTTTGTCGTTAGGTCATCCTTCTGGTTACTAGGGATACTCATTAAAGGATGACCTTTTTAATGTCACAGATCTTAATCAGGACAGGATAGGAGGCAACACTATGAAAGCGAATATCTTAAACAAAGTATCTATGGTTTGCAGAGAATTAAATTCCATTGAGGTATTGTCTGCCTCTTTATTCAAACCACTGTTCTATATCAATCACAATGCCGCAAGCTTCAGAGCTGAGAGCGATCATATCTCAAAATCTGAACTCATTAATTGCGTCGATTTAGACATCAATAATATAGAAGATCATTTTTCTGAATCTTCTGAATCTTCTGAATCATCCGAATCAAATGAAACGAATAACTTGCAGGATGATATGAAAGCATCTGCATCAATAAACGCATCAGATCCATTATCTGGCTTCACCTCAGAATATAATAGTCAACAAAGTGATGACAGTGAATACACTGCATTGGAAGAATATAAAAGCGAAGAACACAGTGATGATAATGCGAAAGATAAAGAACACTATAAGTCTGAAATGCAATTCAAAAATGACAGAAATGACAGATTCGAAATAGATGACCCCTTTCGATTCTATCTTCGTGATATGGAGGGAGGGGAGTTGCTTTCTAAGGATGATGAAAATGAAATTGGCAAACACATTGAAGATGCCCTGCAGAAAATAGCCTATGCACAAAGTAAATTGCAAACAAAAGACAATACATCCCTGCCCAAAGAGGAAGTAGCGGCACTCCATCATTTGATATCAAGCAGTGAGCGACAAATCAGTGCAGCCAAAAAACGAATGGTGGAAGCGAATCTCCGTCTCGTGATATCCATTGCAAAAAAATATGTCAATAGAGGCTTACAATTTTCAGATCTGATCCAAGAAGGAAATCTGGGATTGCTGAAAGCAGTTGACAAATTTGAATATCACAGAGGCTATAAGTTTTCAACCTATGCTACTTGGTGGATTCGCCAATCCATTATCCGTGCTTTGGGTGAACAAGGTCAGACCATCCGATTACCCTCGCACATGATGGAAACCATATCAAAAATAAATCGTGTTAAACGCGAATTGTTACAATCGACTGGCCGCGAGGCATGCACTGCGGAGCTTGCTGCAAATCTCGATATGCCTGCTGATAAAATCCAGGCTGCAGCAAGGGTGTCTAAAGAACCCTTATCGCTCCAAGCTGCAATCAATGATGAAGGCGATTCAGAACTTGAGGACATTATTGAAGACAAGGAAGCAGTGAGCCCGTTTGAAGCTGCAAGCAGTGCTATGCTCAAAGAAAATATTACCAGAGTGTTATCGAGTTTGAACCCAAGAGAAGCTACAGTACTTCGTATGCGGTTTGGGATAGATATGAATAATGAATACACCTTGGATGAGATTGGCAGCCAATTGAATCTGACCCGCGAACGCATCCGACAAATAGAAGTCAGAGCATTGAAAAAACTGATGAATCGGGAAAAGAATGGCAAATTGAGTACATTCTTAGCCTAACCTAGAGAAGGGGGCTGCCAGCTCCCGACTTCACTATTTTTGAGTCTTCTAAAATAGCAAAAGCCCCGTACCACGGGGGCTATAGCCAATTTAGGCACTACATTATTTGATGTTGGAAAGTTATCTTAAATAGACTGTTGCGTCTGGTGAGCGGGTTAAATTGAAGGCCTTGTAGATTTTTCGTGCGGTATTAGTGATGCGACCAGGAACGCGATATAGATCCTTGGTTTGCTTATGAACGTAAATAGAGGATTGAATTCCTCTTAACTCATCAATCACTGTCTCTATACTAATTTTTTGTGTCAAATTTAATCGATACTGTAAATGTCGTAATACCGAAAATGTCATATAACAAATAGCAATATGTGCATGAATTCGGTTTGGATTCCAATGATAAATCGGACGCATAGCGAGCGTATGCTTATTGATCCGGAAGGATTCTTCAATCACCCAGAGCCGAGAATATTGGGCGAGCAATGTCTCAGCCTTTTCATCTTCGATATTAGTAATAATTCCGTGTAGTCCATCCCACATCGCATCATGCGCAATCTTATCCTCATCTAATTGAGTGCATGCTTGGGGATCTGTTTTTGTAAATTTTTTGACGCCTTGATTAGTTATTAATTTTTGTGTTTGGCCCTTTTTACCAATTACTTTTTCAATTTTTTCTAAAACTCGAGTTCTATCAGCCACATCTTTTAATGCTCGCTTCTTTTTATAGCTGACTACTAAGCGACGATTCTCGTGATTAAATTCACCAATCCACGCAAATTCATCGTTTAAAACAGTAGGATAATAACGAGACTCACTAAGTATTTCGCTTTTAATATTATCAGGCAAAGTGCGTAATTTTGCTGCAACAATATATTGATACCCTTTTTCTTCCATTAGAGCCATATTTTTTTTAGAGAACATAGCACGGTCACCGACAAAACAAACTGATTTAATATTAAATAGAGTATGCCAATGCTCAATCGCTGCAATTAAAGTCCCTACTTCAGCCTTATTACCTTCAAATAATTCATAGCTAATGGGCAAACCATCACCATTAGTTGCCAAAGCTAGCACCACTTGCGTTGTGTTAAACCGACAATCTTTACTGTAACCAAACCTTCTAAGCTCATCTGTTTCAATAGATTCGAAGTAAAGCGTAGTCACATCAAATAATACTAAATCTACACTTTCAGGAAATAAGGATTGCGTTCGAGCGAACGTTAGTTTTTTTATTTGATCGATTTGATTAAACACTTTATCCATCGTTGAGTAGAGAGCATCTAAATCATGACTTTTTCCGAAATTATCTTCTAATATACGTTGAGTTTTTCGTTTGCTCGCAGGAAAAACTAATCGGGTTAACACCATATCCTTTAACAAATCATTATCCCGTTTGCTTTTGAAAATTTTATGGTATCCTAACTCGTCGTAAACATAACCACCAACCTCGTGAACGCCCTCAATGATGCGTTCATGTTCAACGATCATATCTAAAGTGACCTGCTCAGGAGGAAGAATATCCTTAATTTCCTTTTTTGCGGGACGGCCAGGTTTTTTATTCTTATTTACTTTTAATAAGGCTGATAAATCGCCTTCAGCGGTTTCAAAGAGGCTAAGTTGCTCAGAGTTTTTTTCATTAACTGTAAGCATTGAGGCAATAATATCTTGGGCCAAGTCACGAAGTTTTTGTTCTTCTTTTTCATTCATTGCAATACCGACATGGCGCATAATTTTTTGTTTAACAGTAGTGTCTTCTCGATACGACTCGACGATTTGCACCGATTTTCGCGGACTATTTGGTGTTGATTTAACGCGAACAAACAAAGTAGACGCCTCTATTTTGAAAAACTAAGTGAAATTTTAAAAAATTTTTTTCAAAGTGTCAACATTTTTTTGTTTACTAGGCACTACAGTAGAAAATTTTTGATCATGAAATAAAAAAGATCCCGTGCTACAAGGATTTAATAAAAAAACTTTTGGGAATTTAGTTTAGATTACGATGAAGTCGGGATGAGATTGGCAGCCAATTGAATCTGACCCGCGAACGCATCCGACAAATAGAAGTCAGAGCATTGAAAAAACTGATGAATCGGGAAAAGAATGGCAAATTGAGTACATTCTTAGCCTAACCTAGAGAAGGGGGCTGCCAGCTAGCCCCCTTTTTTCTTTAAAACTTATAAAATAGACCAAGAGATGCCGACAAAGAAGTTTTCATTATTTTCTCTCCATTGATCTTCAAGAGTTCTGTGCTTTCATACCGACCGAGTGCGCGAACTCCAATACTGTTCGGAAAGATATATTGAGTACCAACGCCAAATCGCCAAACATGTCCTCTGGTATCAAATTGACTGGTTTGCCCAATGAAAGGTCCATCCACTCTGATCCGTGCTTTCATAGATTCAATACCAGGTCCACCAAACATTTCCCAACAAAAAGGTACGATTTGGAAATAAAAATTAGCATCAATAGAATAACTGGTAAGGCGTGCACTGCCATGTTGATTCCTGGGTCTTGTGAGTCTGGTTTTGTGGCGGCGTGCAGTTCTGTTGTATCCAAGTTCCAAACCAAAAATTTCATGGAATTTGCTGCCCACATAAATGGTACCGCCTGGATAAGAATCCGGCAAAATATGTCGGACCGGCCCTGAGCCGCCCGTGAAAAACCAGCGATAATCAGCACCGGCAAAAGGGCACCATTCAAAAAAATAGGTTCTCCAGAAGGGCAGCGCATTTACTGTGTTGGATAAAGAAAGAGCAAAAATAGAAACACTCACTACGCAGGCAGCTCTACAGGTCGCTCTAGGGATCCGCATGAGAGAGTTCCGCATGGGTTTTTTGAACCGATTCCATTTCATCACATTTCATCCTTATTCTGCCGAGGACTTGCCTGCCTCAGGTTATGCATTAGTTCCTTAATTAAGATTATAGTTCAATAACAAAATAAGTTACTTTATCTCTTAATCTCTAAATCTCTGTGCTTTCAGCTATTATAATAATGAAGATGATAGTAAGTTTAGAAAATTTGTAAGTTATTAAACTATATTGAGGCTGTATTGAGGTCTGCATGATTCATTTTAAAATCTGTAGAGATCCCATCACCAAAGAAGAATGGATAGAAACCAGCTTGCATGGTAAAGAATTACTTTACTTCCCGCTCTTAAATAAAGGTACAGCTTTTCAGCAAGAGGAACGTCTAGAACTTGGTCTGTTGGGAAAATTGCCGGCACATGTTGAAACGCTGGAGGAACAGATCACCAGAACATATTTGCAATATAGAAATTATAATACCGATCTGAAAAAGCATATTTTTTTGAATGATATCCACAATGAAAACGAGATATTGTTTTATCGTTGTTTGAATGATCACATTTCTGAAATGATGCCAATTGTTTACACCCCTACCGTTTCTGAAGCAGTTAAGCATTTTCTACAAGAATATCGCCAACCGAGGGGACTCTTTATCCCTTTCACAGATCAAGACAAGATCGAGACCATTTTAAATAATCGTACCAATCCAGAGGTTTCTGTCATTATAGTGACAGACGGCGAGCGAATACTCGGAATCGGCGATCAAGGCGCTGGCGGCATGGCGATTCCCATCGCAAAACTTATTCTTTATACCCTGTGCGGCGGCATCAATCCCTACCATACCTTGCCCATCATGCTCGATGTTGGCACTGACAACCAAACCCTGTTAGATAACCCTCTTTACCTTGGTTGGCGCCATGAGCGAGTTCGAGGTGAGCAATATGATGTCTTTATCGATAAATTTGTAACGGCCGTGAAAAAACTCTTTCCCAATGTATACTTGCATTGGGAAGATTTTGGCCGCAGCAATGCCAGACGAATCTTGGAAAAATACCGACATAAACTTTGCACTTTCAATGATGACATGCAGGGCACCGGCTGTGTTACCTTAGCTGCCTTATTATCAGCTGTGTCGCGAAAAGGTGAGAGGCTATCACAGCAGAATTTTGCGATCTTTGGCGCGGGCACGGCCGGTGTTGGTATTGCAGATCAGATTTTAGATGCCCTAAAGCGGGAGGACTTATCAGAACAAGAAGCGCTAAGCCGCTTATGGCTGGTCGATAGGGAAGGACTTTTATCAGAGTCCATGAAATTAATGCCGTTTCAACAAAAATATGCCAGAAAAGAAGGCGGATTGTCACTGATTTCTGTCATCAAAACCGCAAAGCCCACTGTCCTCATTGGGTGTTCTGGCATGGGCGGTGCCTTCAATGAAGATCTCATTCACACCATGACATCTTATTGTGAACAGCCTATTATCTTGCCCTTATCTAATCCCAATGAATGTTCAGAAGCACATCCTGCAGATCTGTTGCGCTGGACCAATGGCAAAGGTTTGATTGCAACTGGAAGCCCTTATAAAGTTCCTGTGGCGCAATGTAACAATGCCTTGGTTTATCCTGGCATAGGATTGGCTGTGATAGTGTCTAAGGCGAAATGCATGACAGATCAAATGCTCTGGGCGGCCTGTCAGGCTTTGGCAGCAAATTCGCCAAAAGGACAAGAGGAACCCATCTTGCCGCAACTCTCAGATGCCAAAAAAATTGCGGCCAAAGTTGCTTTGGCTGTTGCGGAAGCCGCGTTTGATGAAGGTGTTGCAGCCATAGAGCGCCCCAATGATTTGGAAGCGCTTATTCACGAAAATATGTGGGAACCGGTTTATAGAACTATAAAACTCGCAAAAAAATAAAGAAAACTCTTAACTATTCCATATGCCAACCATGACTGACTATCAAAGATTGTCCTGTCAGCGCATTTGTCTTAAATGACGCAAAAAACAATGCGACATCCGCAACATCCATAGTCGTAGTAAATTGCCCATCAATAGTATCCTTCAACATTCGTTGCTGCACTTCCTCTTCACTTATCCCTAAGGCTTTTGCTTGTTGTGGTATAACTTTATCAGCCATAGGTGTTTGAACATATCCCGGACATATCACATTAGCGCGGACATTATGCTTAGCACCTTCTTTTGCAACCACTTTGCAAAGCCCCAACAAACCATGTTTTGCCGTCACATAAGGCGCTTTCATCTTTGAACCTTCTTTGGAATGCACTGAACCCATATAAATAATGCTGCCGCCCGTGCCTCTGGTATACATGCTTTTCAAACAGGCACGCGTAGTCAAGAATGCACCATCTAAATGGATTTCGAGAATTTTTTTCCAATCCTCATAGGAAAATTGTTCTATCGGGGAGAGGATAAGAGATCCTGCATTGCTTACCAAAATATCAATGCCACCAAAATTCTGGATAACTTTAGCGACCCCCATATCGACTTGTTCTTCACTGGTAACATCCATGCCAATTGGCATGGCTATCTGATCTTTTGCCTGTATTTGAGCCGCGACAATTTCTGCCTGGCTATTTCTCGAATCTGCCACAGCAACCTTAGCGCCTTCTCTTGCAAAAACCTCAGCAATTTCTTTGCCAATGCCGCTAGCAGCCCCTGTTATGAGGGCAACTTTATTTTTTAATAACATTAAGTTCTCCAGACCACTACGGGCTATTATGAATGTAAGAATGTAGTTAGGCTTCTGCATTAAAAACAATTAAACAAATACAGTTTCAAAAAATAAAAAGCCTATATAAAAAGTTTAGAAGGGATGTATCAATTGTCTAGTGTCCTTGCACGCAATATTCTTCAGGGAACTTTCTTCAAATTTTTACTTCAAATTCTATTGAATTAATTTCTATTGAATTAATGCGGTGTGTTTGTGTATATCATCAAATTTCATAATGTCCAATAAATTTAAAAAAATAGAAATTTTAAAAAATAGTTCAGTAGTTTAATAGAGTTATTTAATAAAGTTATTAAAGGAGAAAGCGATGAGTGCTGAGCCAGAAGTTAAAGAAAAAGCTGAAGAGACTGTCGAACTGAATGTTTCACCCTTTCAGTACTTGCCTCCTGAAAAACTGGAAAATCCGGACAAAAGCTTGGCACCAGAAGATCAAAGATTAAAAGATGTTATCTCAAAATTTGAAAATTTGTATAGAGATAAAAAGAATTTGATTGTGGTTTTACCTGAATCCATGTTTAAAGAAATCTATCGCTATGATTCGCAGAAGCATAGAGAAACAGGCAAGTGAAAAAGCCATGAAAGAAATTCAGGACGGTTCAAAGAGAACCGAAAAAGAAATTATTGATGAGTATATGCTTGAACATTATGAAAAATTTATAGAGTGGGAAAAGAAGGCGCAAAAAGCTATGCGTGAAGCTATTAGGGATGCAAAAGTGAATGCGGTATTATGCGGAACAGATTTTGACGCGCAACAACGCATGGAAAAGGAGGATCTGAGTAATGGAGTACCACCACAGAAAAAATTCGTCAATGCTGCCTTTTTTGTAAATATTAACGGAGAAACGCTGCATACTTATCACAAGCAAAAATTTGTTCCTGAAGAGTTTGTTGATTATCGCCCTGGAGACAGATTTGTTGGTAATTTTAATTTTGAATTCAATGGTAAAACGATTCCGATGGGATTAATAATCTGTGCAGATGGTGAAAAGAAGGAAGTTGTAGATAAATTATTATTTGGTCAACCTTCATTGGTATTTAATCCGGCAAATTGTTCTCCCGATGGTTGTACAAAAGAAAGAACCTATTTAAAACAATCTGGTGAAAGTTCAAAAGAAGGGTATAGGGAGACATATAAACCAATAAGTGATTCTAGTGCCTGTAATGCGCTCAGAACCGCCCGAACCTATCTGTAATGGTTCTTCTATGTTTCTTTACCAAGATACTGTGGTAAGGCCTGAATTTCCTTATGGTGATTGGACTCCTATCCAACAGATCAAAGTAAAAGTTGTCCCAAGGGAAGAGGCTCTAGCAAATTTAGCAAAAGTAAATGATTTAGATAGAAAATCTATGGCGCAGAAGGTTGTGGAACCTGTGAAGAAACCCGAGGATGTTTCTGCACCCCCTTCACCTACAATGACATTTAGAACCCAGCCTAAGCAACAATCAGAAGAGACTGATATTGCAACTATTGCTCAAAATTTTAAAAGTCCCGGGTCTAGAAAAGGTCCAAAATTTGATGAATTCAGGGCTAAATTAGGATTAGAAAAGGATCAGATTATTACCAATATCGTAGATGATCGCATTCAAGTTGATAAAAAGGGCAAAAAAAAATGGGAGAATATCCAAGAATTGTACGATAAACAAAGTAGCCCGAAGGAAAAACCTAAATTCTAAAGTAACTGTTTAATGCCATAATGTAAGTCAAATAACAATTATTTGGGGTAACAATTATTTTGATCCAAAACGATAATAGCCCTTCAATGGCAGCCCAGCGCTGTCTGTAAATTTGCCAAATACTATTAAAAGAAGATCAATCAAAGACCAAATGATAACTGCCCAACCCACCCAGGGCATGAAAACATCCAACATGCCTTGAGGGGCACCAGATGTGGTGCCTATTAAAAGGGCCTGTGGTGTGATGGAGACGCCTTCTGGCAATCCCAGCAGGGTGATTGCGTTAATGCTTTTGTACATTTGCCAGGCATACCAAGCCAATCCCGGGATGAACATTAACAACCCCGAATAAATTCTACCGACATAAAAGCGATGAATACCAAGCGGTGCTAAACAAATGCAAAGCAGCATAGAAGTTTTTGTAGATTTCATGCTATAATTTTCGGACATCACTTAAAAACTGAAGTAGTTTTAACATGAACATATTAGCACTCGATTTAGAGTTAAATCAAGATCCCAGCGGTGCAAAAATAATTGAAATTGGTGCTTGTGTTGGGGATCTTCAAACGGCTGAAGTGTTGGAGACCTATAGTGCGTTTGTAAATCCGCAGCAAAAGCTGCAAGACTTTATTATCCGACTCACTAGCATCACACAGGAAGACGTGGATAAAGCAGGCAGCATCGAGGATGCATATTTAGGCATGGTAGCTTTTGCAAAGAAATACGACTGCGCACGCATGCCGATTGTCTGGGGTGTTGGCGATGGCCATGCCATCCGGCGGGAATTACCGAGCCATTGTGAATGGGCTTTTGGCAGACGCGAATTAGATGTCAAGGCAGTATTCCAGGCTTATCAAATGGCAAAACAAGAAAAAATTCAAGCAGGTCTTGCCAAAGCTCTGACCCGCCTCGGTTTAAATTTTAAAGGCAAAAAACATCGTGCCATAGATGATGCGGTAAACACATTTCTGATTTACTGTGAGTTGTTGAAACATTTTAAATGAAAAAAATTTAAGACAAACCTATGAATGACAAACCTATCAATGACAAATCCATCGCTGACAACAAAAAAATAATTGAGGCAAAGTTGCTCTCGATTGTTCGCGAATTTGTCTTGGAATTCAAAAATGAGCGAGCAGCCAATGCAGTGATGCTCGATGCCAGAATAGAAAAAGATTTAGGGATAGACAGCCTTGGCAGGGTAGAATTATTTTTGCGGGTTGAAAGGGCATTTGAAGAAGCATTGCCAGATAATTTGATCACCGAAGCAGATACTATAGAAGACATTGCAAAAGTCATCACATCTTCTTACCAGAAAGCTAATAAGAAAGTAAAGCCGTTGCAAAGCCACGAAACAATAGCAGCTTTGGAGGAAACAAAAAAGGGTGATTTGAGCTCAATCGAAACCTTGTTTGAAGTCTTGGAATATTATGCAAATGCGAATCCAAACAGACCGCATCTTTATCTCATACCAGAATCTGGTAATACTGCGGATGAAAAGATCATTCGTTATGGTGAGCTTTACGATACGGCCAAGAAGGTCGCTGCAGGCTTGCAAGCCTATGGCTTAGAGCAGGGGGACACGGTTGCCATCATGTTGCCGACAGGCACGGATTTTTTCTACAGCTTTTTTGGGATCATGCTCGCAGGCGGTATACCGGTCCCCATCTATCCACCTTTCCGGGCAGATAAGCTTGAAGAATATTCGATTCGAGAAGCCAGAATTTTGAACAACGCTGGCATTAAACTCCTCATAACTTTTAGCCAAGCAGAAGCACTCAGCAAATTACTCCGAGTCTTTATTCCAAGTCTCACCGCTGTAGTGCAAGTCTCAGATTTAATGCAGAGAGGTATCGGAGGTAAAGGTGGCAAAAGCCATAGAGTCCATAAACTGTCACTAGAATCTAATGCACCAGCCATGATCCAATATACTTCCGGCAGTACGAGTGATCCCAAAGGCGTACTACTCTCACACAATAATTTGCTCAGTAACATTCGCAGCATTGGGCAGGCAATCCAGGTATCTTCCCGTGACGTGGGGGTAAGTTGGCTGCCGCTCTACCACGATATGGGTTTGATTGGCTCTTGGCTTTCCAGCCTCTATCACGGATTTCCTCTGACGGTCATGTCTCCACTTACATTTTTAAGCCGGCCGGAACGCTGGTTATGGGCTATTCATTACCATCGCGGTACTTTGTCAGCAGGGCCAAATTTTGCCTATGAATTGTGCATACGAAAGATCCGTGACGAAGATATCGTAGGCCTAGATTTGAGTTCCTGGCGATTGGCTTTCAATGGTGCTGAATCCATAAATCCAGAGACTTTGGAACGATTTATTGAAAGATTTACGCCTTATGGTTTTAAACGAGAATCCAGTTTTCCTGTTTATGGTCTCGCCGAATCCACAGTGGCATTGACAGTGCCGCCCATCGATCGCGGTCCCAAAGTGGATGTCATTATACGTGATATTTTTGAAACAGAAAATCGTGCAGTTTCCATCGATGCTAAAGACGATATAGAGGCAAAGCATAAAAGGGGAGAGTATTACAACATCCTTAAATTTGTCGCTTGCGGCAGTCCAATTTCCAATCATGAAATTAGAATTGTCGATGAAGAAAATCGCGAACTGCCGGACAGAAACGTTGGAACTTTGCAGTTTTCAGGACCTTCTTCCATGATGGGATATTATCATAATAGAGTAGCAACAGAAGCTATCTTTCGTGATGGTTGGTGGGATTCAGGCGATTATGCTTATATTGCAGAGGGAGATGTCTATATCACCGGTCGAAAAAAAGATATCATCATCAAAGCAGGCCGCAATATATATCCTCAGGAATTGGAGGAAGTCACAGCGCAAGTTTCAGGAATCAGAAAGGGCTGTGTGGTGGCTTTTGGAATAAATGATCCACACAGAGGAACCGAAAAACTGGTAATCGTTGCTGAAACCCATGAAACAGATTCAAAAAGTCGTGACAATTTGTCTGCACAAATTATCGAGAAAATTTCAGTAGTTCTCGGTATGCCGCCAGATGAGGTATTTTTGGTAGCACCGCGTACCATCCCTAAAACATCGAGTGGGAAATTACAGAGGTCACTCTGCAAATCACTTTATTTGCAAGGCAAATTATCGCGTCAAGGGTTTCGTATCCCGCCCTGGGTTCAGATGGGAAAACTTGCTGTTAAAGGGGCAGCTGTGTCGACAAGCAATCTGCTTGGCAAGATCGGACGCTGGATTTATACAGGATATATTTTTCTGCTGCTTTTGCTGTTCCTGCCATTCCTTTGGCTTTGTCTTACCCTGCTACCCAGAAATGCAGCGAAGAGTACCACAAGATTTCTGATCGTTATCTTTTTAATGCTGTCCTTTTGCCGTTTCACTATCAATGGACGGAAAAATTTGCAGCAGACAAAACCCATGGTCTATGTCGCAAATCATGCAAGTTACTTCGATTCCGTGATTTTATTCGCACTTTTGCCTAAGAATACCCTTTTTATTGGCAAAAAAGAGTTACGGCAGTGGCCATTTATTGGAAAAGTCTTCAAAAAATTTAATTACCTCACCGTGGATCGCATGGACTTTGCAAAAAATCTCGAGGATACGCAACACATCATCGAAGCAATGAAAGACGGGCAGTCCATTGTGATTTACCCGGAAGGCACCTTCACTTACGCCACGGGACTTCGGCCTTTCAAAATGGGCGCTTTCAAAGTCGCAGTGGACACTGGCACGGCTATCTGTCCGATTGGAATTTCTGGAGCGCGACAATTTATGCGAGGAGATTCTGTGCTCTTTGCGCCTTCGAAAATAGTTGTCACCATTGGTGATCCGATTGCGCCAGAAAAGGCTGATTGGTCCGAAGTCTCTCGTTTGCATTCCCTGGCACGCAAGATGATTGCAGAAAATTGCGGCGAGCAGATGATAGATTTGATGGTAGCGGGTCCTCCGTAAAATTGAATTATTCTTCAATTTCCTTTAAACTAATAATTATTTAATAGTTATTTAACTTATAAATTTATTCAGTTATAAAACTTCATACGCAATCTGTTTATATGTAGGAATTTTATGAGTGCCAATCCCCCCAATCCTTTTAATGAATTTGAGGAGGAATTATATAGCTTCCGAGAGGCATTGATTCAAGCTATTTATTCAAAATCTATATCTGCGGTCAAAAAACTGCTAGACAAAATTCCTGAAGAACATCTAAAAAACGGCAAATATTTGAATGACACATCCATAGCAGAAAAATATCCCGATGAATTCCCAGATAACGATCCCAAATGCCACGATCCTAATTATTTACGCAATCTGCCACTCTCTATCGCAATTTATAAAGGATATCTCGATATAGCAGATTTATTGGTGCAATACGGTGCGAGCCCTTATCTTGCGCTTATCAATTGGCGCAATAAAGGAGATAACATTTTCTATGTGCTGCTCAAAAATGGCCGCCTTAAAACATTGCAATTTCTCGTAAGATATCCACTGTTAATGTCCGGCCTTTTTCCTGAAAAACACTCCATTCTCGAATTCTTATGGGAAGCAGCTTGCCGCGGTCTTTTCAGTGTCGTGACAGACATCTTCAAGATGAGCCTGCAAGAGCTCATGCTGCAGCGCGGCAAAGATGATGAAAATATTTTGTTTTACGTAATAAGGAGCGGTCGTGAAGAGTGCTTGAAGAATATACTCGCTCTCAAAGAAACCAAATCTTGCATTGATGTTCCGAATGCTAAAGGCTGTACAACCACTGTGGCTGCAATATTGGCAAATAATCCCGCAATGGTGAAATTACTGCTTGAGGCAGGTAGTTCCTTGGAAAAGTTACAGGCTTATCGGGGCAAGGAGGGAGATGAGTATGAGGGCATGTCGATTATGGGAATTGCAGCGAGTTATCCAGATATCGCAATGATTAAGTATTTATCGACTTTACCTGGTATCAAAGAAGAATTGAGATTCGGAAACGCGGGCTTAGAAATTTTCGAGTCGGTATTCAAGAAGAATTCGAACTATATACCGACATTTCGATTCTTATTCGACAATTACGCTAAAAAGCCGGAATTATTTTCATACCGTGATGAGCAAGGTAACTCATTCCTCGCTATTGCAGCTTCATACGGTAAATCAGATGCGGTGAAATTTTTATTGCAATATGAAGAAGGCAAGGCATTATTACAGCAATACAATAAAAAAGGTGAGAGTCCTTTGATTTTGGTGATTAGAACAAAGCATGACGCAAAGGACGCTTCGTTAAATATTAATACTGTTAAAATGCTCCTAACACAGGGTGCAGCTTGTTCTGACCTCTCGCGCTTCGAGACAGCTATTAGGGGAAATAATATACTAATTTGCGCAATAAATGATAACCCAGCAATACTGCCCTTTCTCCTCACTTTGCCTGAAGTGAAAGTTCTATTGAATGTAAAGAATCGTGAAGGTAAGTCTGCTCTATACCATGCAATTATCAGTGGCGAGATTCAAATTGCTGAACTCTTGATACAATCGGGTGCAAGGATTGAAGATGTGGTGCAGTATAGAGATTCTGACGGGCTATCCATTGCAGACTCATTAGTTTCGCCGGGTGTTAGTGATGAAGTCATTTTCAAAGTATTGGAATTCATGAGCAAAATTCCTGAATTGCAGCAATTGCTGATTGAGGCAGATACGCAGAATCGTACCCTTATTGTGCGATCTATTTTTGCTAGGAGAATCAGCATTTTCAAAGTCATGCTTGCAAAATATGCTATGCCCTCAAAGCTTGTCACTTATATTGGGATGGAGGGGGAAAATATATTCGAAATAATACTCAACATAAACAATCCGGAAATGCTCGATATTTTTCTCTGTAACCAGGAATGCAGGAAATGGGCATTGGAACAGAATATGCTGCAAAAATCCCTTCTAAAACTATTGATAGATAAGATTCAAAAAGGGAGTTTTACAAAGATGCTCGATGTCTTGAAGAAACATGGTGCCACGTTTGATCAAAACATCATTAATTATCGAGATCACTCTGGAAGAACAGTGTTGATACTTGCATATGATCGTATTCATCTCTACAATAAAGCTGATCGCTTTAGAGATATGGTTTACTTGCTTCAGTTTGAAAGCATAAAATCACTTTTAGAGGTACCAGATTCAGAGGGAGAAACACTCCTGTCTATAGCACTACTAAAAGGGGATTGTCAGGATGTCATTTTCCTTGTCAAAGCGGGTGCTAATATAACAAAAACTCTTACCTCCACAGTGCAGGGACGGAATAGGCTGGAATTATTACTGGCGCAATCATTAAACCAGCAATTGGTCTTAAAGCTTGAGTATCTGTTATCTCTACAAGAAGTTCAGGCCCTGCTCAAAGCAAGCTCGAAAATAGAACTCATTCGTCTTGTGTACAATTCATTTCTCACATATTATTGGTCAGGATCAGCTGAAATGTTTAAGAAACTCTTCGGACTGCTGTTCAATGAAGGATCTCTCGAAATACCTGAGGATACTGTTAAACTGATGCTTGATTTTAGAGATGAAGAAGGGAATACATTGCTACTGCATGGGTTGTTGAATAATTATAAAGGAAATTTGTTTATTCATGTGATTGAGAGATGGAAAATTATCTTTCAGCAATTTCCATTTTTTAAGCAATTAATTAGCATTCGAAATCATTCAGGCTTGAGTCCGATCAGAGCAGCAATAAAACAGAAATTATATTCTGCCATCACTGGATTGATTGAAGAGGGAGCGAATGTTGAAGAATTACGAGAGTATCGTAGTCCCGAGAGTGATAATATACTGCATTTGTTTTTTGAAGATCATAAAATAGAGCTCTCTGAGAAATTAGGATGTTTGAGATCTTTATTGACCTTGAGTGGTTTCACTGCGCTTCTTAAACTTAAAAATCTATCCGGAAAAAATGTTTTCCAAGCTGTAGCTGAGCTAGGTGTTTTGGACTTTGCTCATTTTATGTTACAAACAGAAAAACCAGCTTTCATTGAAGAGCTTTTGAATTATCGCGATCAACTTGGCAACACCATCATTCAATATGCAATTTTAAATGATAGGGAAGAGTTTGCTTGTTTTTTGATTAATAACCTAGAATATCCTGAATTCAAGCGTCTTATTGAAGTACGAAATAATTCGGGTGAAACTGCATTCACCCAAGCAGTGATGCATGGAAGGGAGGATGCCGTTAGTGCATTATTGAAAGCCAATGCAGATACGAAATACTTTGCAGAATTATTTGGCAGGGAAGGTGGGATGAAACAAATCATAGAAAGGTTTGCAAAAATTAGAGACGAAGATGGTTATGACGCATCGGGTATTTTCAAACTATTGAAAACATTATTATCAATTCCTGAAATTCGAGTGTCCCGAGAGCGGCTTTTGCTTCGAGATAAGAATTACAATGAAGATCTCCTTATTTTACTTGCAAGGCATAGTTTTGGCATTGTATTTCGAAAATTTGTTAAATTATTGAAAGAATTTAGTTTTGAAGCCTTAACTCGATGGCGCAGTGAGGAAGGCGATTCTATTCTGCATGCTGTTATATGTACCGGCAATATAAGCTTAGTACGCTATTTCTTCAAGTTAACCGATCCACATTCTACTTCTACTAGCTATATTGGTTCTGATGGTTCTAAATCGCTTGGAGAGTCCTTGATGAACCTTCCTAATGCGAACGGAGAAACACCCATCATTACGGCTCTGTTGCATTGCAAAAATAGCTGCCTAAAAATATTGCTGCAACATCGCGCTTCTTGCAAAGAAGCATTCTCATATCAAAAGGATGGCGTAAGTTTGCTATCGTATCTGGTGAAGAACGATGAGAAAGAAATACCAGCGGCGATATTGAGTATTCCCAAAGTAAAAGATTTTTTTCCAAGTGATGCAGACGCTATCTTTTTATTAATCGAAGCTTGCAGGAATTTAAATTTTGAGAAATTCAAGATGCTGTTGAAAATGGGTGCAAAACTTGAGTCCTTGCTCCATTACCAGGATAAGGAAGGCAATTCTTTGCTGCATATTATTCTCTCAAACAATGATTCAGGTACTAAGGATGATTTTCTTAGAAAATTATTATTCACCTATCCTGATCTAAAAGCATTGTTCACAGTAAAAAATAGCAAGCATCAAACCCCTTTAGTGCTTGCAATGTTTCAAAATAGAATTTCTGAGGCAAAATACCTTGTAACGCTCACTTCATCCGAACAATTAGCCTCGCACCCGGGCAGTACTAGCTTTAATTTATTAGTTGCCTCTGTATATGACTGTATATCCTATGAGATCCTGGAATGTCTGGTAAATGAAATACGTGCCAGAAAGCTTTTTCCTGAACAATTTGTCATCAATGCAACCGGGCTCACTGCCGCTAAAATAGCCTTGCTCCGGGGAGAACCGAAAATAGCTGAATTGTTTGGGATTAATTTAAAAGATAAATTGTATATTGAGTATCGCTTTGCTCTGAAACGGAGCGTATTGGCTGAAGCAATTATCCATGGCTATGAGGCAGGCGTCAAGAATTTGTTACAAATCCCTGAATATAGGAAAGTCATGGCTCCGAATGAAACTGGTCAAACTCCGCTCATTGAAGCTGCGATACTAGGGCATGCGGGAATAGTGGCATTACTAGAAAAAAATGGTGCGGGGCGCTTGCGTGATTTAAGTCGTCACATCGATCTCAATGGAGGCAATACCATAATCCATCTTGCTTGCGGCAAGGGATTAAGTGATGCTGGGCTTCGAATGCTATTTCAATATCCTGAATTTCGTCAGCTTATCAATGTAGAAAATACTGCCGGTGAAACGCCGCTGGTGATTGCTGCACAGAATGCCGTGCTTTTTAGCTTATTGCTGGAATACGGCGCAAATATTGAGCATAAGAATGCCAGAGATTTGGATGTCCTGAAAATGATGGAATCCGTAGCGCCGCCACCTAGTAGCGATGTGTGGAAAATTGCTAAGGCTGCTAAGGGCTTAATGGAATTGGCGCGTTCACCTACGGCGAAGTCAGAGGATGATGAAAAAATTATACAGTTTCGAAGAGAGGGTGGATCAGGAACATTTCTGCAAAGAGATTCGGAGGGCAATACTCCGCTCCATCTTGCTGTTCGAGAAGGTAACTACTTTTTCATTAATTTATTGTCTAGTGTAAGCGAAACTCGGAACGCAAAAAATAATCGAGGTCATACACCGCTTCAAGTTATTAAGCCCAAAGCCCGAAATGCTGCCATAACGAAGGCTGTCTATAATGCTATGCTTGCTGGAAGTGCAGAATCCGAAGCAATAACGCAGTCTATTTTGAATATTATGCGTGGTGGAGATACAATTGAATGCTCTGACCAAAATGGAGAATTTATTACTAAATTAAAAACTGAAAAGACTGTTTTAGATGAAGAAGCCATAGATGAAGCCATAGATGAAGAAAACCATCGAAAAGAAGGAAATAAAGTGGCTAAATATCTAGAGGCTGCTATTGCAAGTGCGCTTGAAATTGAAGACAGTGTGTTACGAAGTGAGAAACTCTATGAGTTTGCAATGTTCATTCAACGTAATAAAGAATCAGTGATGCATTTTGGATCTGATAAAATTCTTGAAATTTTGTCTGAAGTTGCCATTGGCACTGCAGTCTTTGGCAAAGCACGCTTTGAGATGGCAAAAATATGCTATGAATTGTATCAAGGATTGATAAAGTTTTGTGGTAAGGAAGCAAAAACCGCAAATGAGAGATTGAGACAAGCATTTGAATATATTCACCAAGCAACAGATGTGAAAGAATCCGAGGAATTTAGAAAGAGAATTATTACTGCGTGCGCGGGCCCGCTTTTTCAAGAGCAGATATTCGGTGATTTTAGTAAGGCTGAGGATTGTCTTGCGCTGATAGAAAAAACGGTGGGTAGTGATGAGAAGGTCTTGCAGGAAAATGAGGAACTTACCAAGTATAAATTAGAGCTTAAAGAAGAGTTGAGAATGCTGGAAATTGAGATGCGTGCTTTGGAGTCTGATAAGAAGAATGATAAAAAGAGAAAGCGAGGAGATGAGTGTGATAAAGAAAGTGTTGATGAGAGCGGAAAAGAACCCGAAAAACGTGCACGTACTATGACCCCTCAATTACACTTGGAACTTGGAAAGAAGAGAGAGCGCAGTGAAGCTGAAATATCATTCACGCATGATCCAGAAACGGAATCTGAACCAAAAACAATTAAACACCAAAAATTTGCTTAATTGACGTTAGCCCCCTTTTTAAGATAAAATAACTACGTAACTACTTTATTATTTATTTAATTGACATAAGTTTATTTTCAAACTAATAATACCTCCTCTACGACAAGTAGGAAAAACATGAGTGCCAGCAGCGAAACATTAAAAATAGCCAAGTCAAAAGACGACTCCACCGATATGCCTGTCGATGCTCCTGAAGTAGACGATAAATCAGAGAAGTCTGACAAAATCCAAAAGCTCCGAAGAGAAAGCAGCTGTTCATTACTTTCTACTATCTTATCTCTGCCATTGCATGAAAAAAGCCTTGCAAATTATAAAGCCCTTTATTTTCAAACCATAATCACTGCACTAGAAGCAGGAAACTTTGAAGCCTTTAAAAAATTATTCGAAGGATTTGACGTTTCCGAAAATCTTGCCAACTACCATTGTGACAAATCAGGCGGCACTATTTTGCATGTGGCAGTCAGATCAAAAAACGCGGATTGTCTTAAGCTTTTGCTAGGAACTAAAGAAATCAAAGAGCTCATTGAATATTATGATGCGAAAGGCATGACACCCTTAGTTGCTGCCGCCCTGATTTGCCACAAAGAATGCGTTGATGCCTTAATCCAACAAGGCGCCATTCTTGCAAAAATATTTCGATATATACCAGAAAAAGTAGATGGGACAAGAAAGAGTATAATTGAAACTGCAATTGAAGAACATCAAGTGGATCTTTTTAAATTTCTGCTGAGATACATGCCAGAATCTCATTTGCATGAAATGATTGAGACTCTTTCGGAATCGCCTCTAGCCCCTATTATAAAAAGTAATAATTCGGAATCGCCTCTAGCCCCTATTATAAAAAGTAATAATTATGTAATGCTTAATTGCTTGCTTGAACACTATCCTAAAACCATAGAAATGATATCCTTGAAAGTTCTTTTGGACAACGCAAATTTTAAGGCAGTCGTAACTTGGCTTCAAAAAGGTGCCTCTCGGCAGGATTTCCTTTCCTATAGTTCCTTATTCGGGGACTCGGCATTGGATTTGGCTATCTCCGGTGTAGAGGAACAACTACTTGAATATTTTCTTACTTTAGAGGGTATTGAAATACTGCTAAATAAGCCAGGCAATGGCGGCATTACTCCCTTATTTCGCTCAATTTTAAATAATAATTTCAAAATATTCAAGCTGCTCCGTGACAAAGGCGCTTCATTTGACTCTTTGTTACAAATTAAATATCAAAAAATCGTGCCAAGCAACAGCTCATTATCCGAAGTACCAATCATATCTTGGCTTGCCTGCAATCCAGATGAGAGTTCCCTTGAAATTTTAAAATTGCTACTGCAAGATCGTAAATTTATCGATCAAGCACTGCACTTGCATTCAATCAAAGATATTTCTGAGCTCTATACCACTCTTTTTTACAATGCGGTGCATTCTTACAACATAAAATTGCTCCGCCATTTGTATTCCTTAGGTTGTGATTTCACTTCGATGGCAGAGAAATTTGAAGAAGATCTTGTTTTGAAAGTTGTTTTATGCGATGATGATACTAACTGTACTGATCAGTCAAAGACCGAGTGTCTGAATTTTTTATTACAAAGAGGTTTTTCTCTCGATAAATTGCTGACATATGAAGACGATGAAGGGAACAGCATCCTGTTTTCAATCATAGACCGAAATGAGCATCAGTTGCTCGACCTTCTGCTAGGATTTGAAAAATTTAAGCCCCTGGTGCAGGTACGAAACGATAAAGATGAAACGCCGCTTTTTTGTGCGGCCATGACTTCTGAGAAGTCACCAACCGAGATTATCAAACTTTTGATTGAAAAAAGTGGAGCCGACACAAGTGAATTGGTCAATTTCCGGGCTGACGACAATAAAAAAAGTTTATTATGCTATTCAAAGAGTAGCGAGGAGTGTGCAACACTTCAATATTATTTAACCCTACCATGCTTCGATTCTTTGATTGATGTTCCTGATCAATCAGGTAAAACCCCAGCGGTCACTGCCATGATTAATGGCAAAGCGGACATTTTGAAATCGCTTCTTGAAAAAGGGGCCAAACCAGAATTTTTATATGATTATTTAGAAAAACATTTTTTTGATCAAATTTTGGATCCAGAAGTGGTTGACTTTTTATTTTCACTACCAAAATTCAATAATTTAGTAAAAACCAAAAAAGATTTAAAGCCTCCTCATTATGATCGCGATTGTGCTCTCGCGAACAAGGCATGGAGAGAGATGGAATTTTCCTCTCTATTCTTTTCCTCTCTAAAAAAAGTCCAGGGGTTTGTTGCATCTCTGAAATTGCTAGGAATAGAGCTTAGTGATTGCTTATCCTTTAGGGATGAAGATGATAATGCACTGCTTTCTGTTTTAATTCAAAAAGACGACTACCACACTTCCTATAAATATCTGGCAAGTTCTGCTATCGGCTGGGATTTAATGAAGATTCCGAATAAATTTGGTAAAAGAGCCCTTGATATCGCTTTAGAAAGAGGAGATAGATTTGCAGTCAAAGTTTTACTCGAGAATGCAAGACGGGACGATACAGAATTTTTTGATCAATTCATGAAAACCCTGCTCGATTTCCGAGACGATTCAAACAATACAATTTTAACGATGAATGATGGAGGCGGAGATGAACAGGAATCAGATCCTTTATTCTGTCGTTTTATATTAAGTCATAGAGAATTGAGACCACTTCTCAAGGTCCGCGACAGCAATTCGAATAAAACTGTCCTGATGGAGGTTCTTAAAGCGGCATCTAATAGTGACGCAGCATTTTATACATTCAGTGTATTACTAGATTGTGGTGCAGATTTCAGTGAAATATTGGAATATAGAGATGAGGATGGTAATAACATTCTAGGATATTTGATTATAGAAGAAGAAGGCAATGACGATGACCATGAGAATAAGGCATTAAAATTCCTGCTTCAATCGCCTGAAATTCGCCAATGCATTGATCTGCCAAACTCTATGGGTCTTACGCCCTTAATGCTTGCAATCGATTATTGCCGTTTGAATGCAATAAAAGTTCTTTTGCGTTCTGGTGCTTCATTGAATAAAGCCCTAGAATTCAGGGACAGAGAAGATAACACACTCTTAGGGTATTGCCTCAAGACTAACGGTCCAGATTTCTGGGGAATGGATAAGTGGGACTATTATCTCTCCCTTCCTGGCGTTTCTGCTTTATTAGAACATCGGAATAAACACGGAAATTCATTGGTTGTGACCGCCGTATTAAAGGGTGGCATTATTGCTTTGGAATGCCTGCTAAAAGCCGGGGTATCAAAACAAAGCTTGATTGATTATCGAGATAAAAATGGAAATAGCATCATCAATATAGCCGCGAAGGAAGGCTTCGTGGAAGTGATGAAAGTGCTTTGTTCCTTGCCAGAGTTAAAATCGCTCATTAACCATATCAATAAAAAAGGTGAAACACCGTTACTTCAGGCAGCACTGTATGGAGATTGCAGCTGCATTAAACTTTTGATTGAAAATGGAGCATTCACTGACATATTGGAAAAATATCAGGATCAGGAAGGAAATCCATTGTTGCTAAGTCTGTTAAAAAGTTATAATCCAGATGGATCACACAAAATGATAAATGGTGAGCTATTAAATCTCTTAGCGTCGGGATTCTTAAATGAGAACTTCGATTCTATCCATAATCGAGATTTGCTTTTGGTCTGTGTATTGAATGGCTGTGTTGAAAATTTCAAAGTTTTGCAATCTGAGGCTACAGTGACTTATCTGTATCACTACAGAGATCTCGATGATAATACTATTCTCCATAGACTTATCCAGCACAATGTGAACAGCAAAACATTTGATATGATCAAGCATTTTGTACATGCTGTCCCAAGTCCTGAAATCCTGTTTCGTGCCAAGAATAAGCAGGGCCAAAGACCCTTAGATATTGCTTTAAGTAAGGGGTCTGATAGTAGTATCAGCGCACTGTGCACGCATGAGCTCCTAAAACACTGCATGATAGACATGGAATTTGAGGATTCGAACAATATACTTTCCATGGCGGTAAAGCTAGGGAACTCCTCAATAGTTTACTTTTTGATGGGAATTGAGGATGTCAGAAATCATCTCAAGCGCAAAGTGAATGCACATGGCCATACAGCTGAGATGTTATCTGTTTTGACCGGATATCGTATGATACAAAATTGGCTGGGTGTCTCCGCAGAAGGTTTTGTCAATTATATAGACGGCGATGGCAATACTTTGCTTTCTGAAGCTGCAGCCTATGGCTATAAATATGGACTTGCCGAGATGCTTAAGTTTCCTGCCTATAAGGCTAAGATTTTGCAATCAAACCATCATCTAAGAACTCCTTTATACAGAGCACTCCTGAATGGCAATAAAGAAATTATTCAGTTACTGGTTGATAATGGCGCTGAGAGTTTTACGAGTGTTGCCACAAATAGATATATGAATAGAACAATATTGGCAACTGCATGCTCGTTGAATGCAATAGATGAAGTTAGAAATCTATTGAGCATTCCTGAATTCCGGTCCTTATTGGATGTCCCGGAATCAGCTGGAAGAACCCCGCTTGCTATAGCGGTTCATATCGGTAGCATTGATTTGTTCAAACTGCTTTTAAATGCAGGTTCAATGCTCGATATCAAAGACGTAAACAGCAAAACAATTCTGGATCTGGCTGATGAACCAAGTATAAAACCGGAAATAAAAAAGCTTATTGCCTTGATCAAGGATTTTGCAATGCTCGATAGAACCAAAACCTCACAGGAAATTCTAGAAGGCATCAAAGCCTGTATTAAGAATGAAATTTCTCTAGAGATTAGGGTACAAAATGGCCAAACCTTGTTGCAAGTTGCAGCTCTTAAAGGCGAGTTACAGATTCTGGGTTGTCTGCTAGGGGAAGGTGCAGATTTGGCGGCACTGGATAATATGGGAAATACCACCGAGCAGTTGATAGCCGCATTGGCCGAGAAGCAAAAACCTGAAGCATCCGCTGCTTCTTGTGCTTGGCTTTTGATTAAGGCCATAAACGCATATGATATAGAGAAAAATATAGAAAGTGCTCGAGATTTATTGATGCAAGCTTTGAAAGAAAGTAAATCAGTTGAGAATAAGGAAATGCTCGCAAGCTTTTACTACACGCTCGCCAAATGGCTGCAAGAAGATTCGAATCGCGTCCAAGAATACAAAATTGAAACCATTTTGGGATTGTTCTTAAGTGTGCCTGAAAATACCTCATACAGCAAGAAAGCACATTTTGAAGCGGCATCGCTCTTATGCATGGTAAAAGATCCCTTGCAAGCTACCGAATCTTTGTGTATGGAATCTGAAGATCCCATCGAAGCATTGCAGCAGCTTGCGTTTAAAGCCTTAGAAAATCCTCTTGCCAATGCGTATCGACATGCCTTTAAGGCAGGAGATCATCCCGGCGCTGAAGTGTTTAGAATAGAAATACAGGGCAGGTTAGAAGATAAAAGGTATACCGTCAATCAAATAGATTTACTCAATCCTCTGCAAGCGCATGAGTATTTTATTTCATTCTTGGTAAAGAAGGGTCCCGTATTACAAACCAATCGGGAATTAAAGCAGGAGGTGGAAAGCCTGCAGGCAAAAAGAGAGGAATTGAAGGGAAAAATCGAAAAGTTAAAGACTGAGAAGTTGGCTGAATCGCGAAAAAGAAAGGAGAGAGGCGAAAAAGGGGATATTCTCGAGATTGAGCATGAATCTTCGAGTAGTAAAAAAGCACGGACCAAAGAAAAGGAAGAGCATGATACGCCCACAGGTCAGTCTGGTTTAAAACGAACTGCAACAACGGCAGGCTTGCCGGAAAAGGCTCAAGTGGAAGTAGAGCAGGACAAAGTTGTGGAACGCGATACCCGAAAACACCAGAAATTTTCATGAGGACATAAAGGATCACAATGGCTACAATTCCATCATCAAAGCAAATTGCAAGAACTCTATTCACATCCGATCAGGCAAAATATTTGGTTAGAGACGCCCTATGCCTGGGTCAGCTTGAGCTCGTCTTTGGCACTTTTGGCATTTTACCCAGTGAATTAGATAATTACCATAATGAAGTAACTGGTGAATCTTTAATTATTGCAAGCATTAAAAAAGGCAGTACTGAGGGATTGCGGGCCTTGCTCAGTTTAAAAGAACTACGTAAGTATCTCGATAGGGAAGACAGAGAAGGCAAAACCCCGCTGGTCCACGCAGTGTTGCAGCAAAATTTAGCAATGGTGCGGGAATTGATCAAGTCAGGCTGTTCAATTCTAGCTCTAAAAAACTACCGTACCCTACGGTATGAAACAATCTTAAATCTCGCTGCAAAGCTTGACAGTGCCGAAATCCTCGAATATTTATTGAATTTGAGTGAAATTCGTGCGCTAATAGAAGTCCCCGATGTCGATTTAAAAACACCCATAGTTGCCGCAGCATTGCTTGGCAAAGCAGAGAATTTGAAATTATTAATTAACGCTCAGGCTAATACCAGACATCTCGCAAATTACTATGATTCTGTCGAAGGCGAAGTCCTGATTGCTGCGCTTAAGAACGGTGATGTAGCATTCCTGGATTTTCTATTATCAATACCGGCAATCAAATCCATGCTGGATATTCCTTTAGAGGATCTTGTTTCAGAATATCGATTTTTTGAAGTGATCCTAGAAAAAGACCATGTAAAAATTCTTCAAACCTTCATGAAACTTCATCCCCTCTCAAATTATAGAAGTTACCGGGATAAAAATAACAATAATATCCTGCATTTATGTGTAAGGCTCGGTGCTATAGATTCTCTTAAATATCTTTTGAGTTTAGAAGAACTAAAATTCTTGTTTGATGAAGCCAATGAAGAGGGGGCGACCCCTTTTAACAAATTAATCGATATGAAAGATGAAAAAAACTGGAAAAAATACTGTAAAGAAAAATTTGAACAAAGTATCGTTGCAATGCTATCAGACTCTTCGTTAAGATTTACAAGAAGTGCCGTTTATCGAGATAGTATAGGAAATACGCCATTAATGCGTGCAGTCTTGTGGCGGCATCTTGTGAAGTCAATGCTCGAGAATCCGCAATTCAAAGACTTGTTAAATATAGCGAACAACAACAAAGCAACACCTTTTGTTGTTGCTGCATTGCGTGGAGAGGCTGAAGTTCTAGAAACCATAATATCAGCCCTTGAAATTGCAGGGCTTTTGGATTATGGCCGGAGTTATCCCGTTCAAAAAGGTCTTAATTTACTGATGCAAGTGGCTGTGCTGCGTCCTCAAAATTTAAAGGTATTGCTCCGATATGACGATTTCAAAAAAATGATAAGGTATCGGGATGAACGAGGCAACAGTGCATTAGATCTTGCAGTGTTAACCCGGAAACTTGAAAGCGTTAAACTTCTAGTTGAAGCAGGCGAAAATCTGTCTGAACTTGCGCATTATTGCGATGAGGAAGGAAGGAATATTTTCAGAGCACTGGCTAGCCAAGTATTTCCGGAACAAGAGGAAACTGCTCTGTTTGATTATTTAATAAAAGTACCGCAACTCAAAGCTCTGATTGAGGTTTCTGACGCAAAAAATTTCTCACCACTCGTTGCTGCCGCTCTCTCAGGCAATATAACCCTATTTTCGCTTATCCTGAATTTAACTACTTCCCTCGATGCATTTCAGAAATATCGTGATGAAGAAGGTCGTTCGATCATTGAAATTCTAAAAAATTCCCCCCCCTCTCTTCCAATACTCGAATATTGCCTTGCAAATTCAAAATTTGAAGCAATAATTCCAAGAACCCTGAGACAAACTTGGTTTGAACAAATATTGATATCTCGGAATATGTTTGCACAACAATTGGATGTCGCCAAGCTTTTATATAAACATGGCGCAACAATAAGTGAAGCCCTTAGAACTTACCGCACAATAAAAGCCCTCCAGGTAGCAGATAGTTCAACCATTATGCTGAACAACTTTAATGGTCCCAAAATGGACAAGCTGATGTGGCTGCAAAGCATAGATGAAGCAAAACCACTCATCAACATTGCGAACAGCGCGGGCGAAACACCGCTTCTCTTTGTTTTATTGAGCGGGAGCATGGAGAACGTCAAATCCCTGCTGGAGAAGGGCGCAAAAATTCCTGGAATATTAGCAGAAAAAGATTTCGAGTACGGATTAGTTGAGAAAATTCTGATAGGACACCATGTGCTTGATAAAGCAGAAAAGATTGAATTTTTGCTTGGTAATCAAGAGATATTTTCCACGATTAGCAGCACTAATGTTGATGCTATTAATTTTCTATTGAGAAAGTATCTCCTGAAAGATCTCCTGGGAGCTATGGAGTTGGGCAGCAAGGAAGTTCAAGCTGTGATCTCAATTTTGGTCAAATATGGTGCTAAACGAGACTATCTCTCTGATATCCGAGATTATGTTCAGACACTTGGGAGTTTTGAATCCGAACAAGGAAGCAGATTGAAATTATTTGCTCTATGCTCCATTCTTGGAACAGAGACAGGGCCTTCAGATCTTCTGAAATTACGTGATAAAAATGGCAATACTTTCTTGCATTGTTTATTACCTCCCTCTATGCTATTAGTCAGACAAAACAATCATTTTCTAAAATACCTGTATTCTTTCGAACCCTTTCAAAAACTGGCAATGGAGAAAAATTCTCTAGGTCAGAACATATTTCAAAGGGCTGCACTCGAAAATCCCTTTAAATTCCTAGAAAATGCAAGTGGTTCTATCTGTCCAGCGTCGAGGAATATGGTACTGGAAATGCATGTCAAAGCACTGATTCTCTTGAAGCATCTGGGGAAACCGTTATTAGAATTACTCTCGTTCAGGGATGCTTCTGGTAACACTATATTAGCACAGGCTATTATCAATAATCAGGAAAAATTTGCTGAATTTCTAATCAATCAGCGAGAATTAAGGGAACTCATTTTAGTCAAAAATACCGCAGGTAAATCTCCCCTGATTCTGGCTTTTGAAAAAGTTCACGTTAATATCGTTCACGCACTCATAAAAGCAGGTGCACAAGTTTTAGATTTGCTGCAGCTCCAAGATCCAAAAGATTTAAATGCCACTGTTTTGCACGTTTTGGTTGCAAATCAAGAATTAAAAATCAGAGATAAATTAAAACTTTTGGCTGTGCTATTGACAAAAACCGAATTTCTTGGATTGCTTGAAAAGCAAAATAGCAGAAATGAAACTGTTTTAATAGCTGCAGCACTCTCAGGCTTTATTGAACTGGTTCAAGTTTTGGTTGCGAATTGGGCGTCTTTACAGACATTAATTAAATGGCGCGATTCTGAAGGAAAATCAGTTCTCGTCAAAACGATAGAGAAGGGGTATGACAATCTGCTCCAATATTATTTTACGCTCAAAATTCCTGAGAAAAATTTTTGGACTTACCAGGGGTCAGCTGCTGACTTTGGGGCTTCAGGAACGGTAAATGTTGGGAAACAAATGCTCGATGCAGCTATTAAAGAAGGGAAAACGCCACTCATTGTGGCGGTATTCAGTGGCAGTGAATCATGCATTCAATTTTTAGTGCAGCAGCTATCACCCTGCCAGGAAGTGCTGGATTATCGAGACGAATCTGGTTTACCCTTACTTTCCTCGCTGCTCAGTAAAGGGAAGGAAATTGGTCCTGTCTTGGATAGCTTGCCCAATGCGGGTCTCCTTTTGAGACAAGAACTCGATATATTATTTAAGGCCTGCATGAGCTGTTCTTTTTCAAATATGGCCAGTCTTTTAAAGAGGGGACGTGAGGTCAAAGAGTTGCTGGCCTATCGGGACGAAACACGCAACACCATTTTGCATCTCCTCATTGCGAAAGATATAAAAGACGAGGAACGAAAAGTAAAATTCTTGAAACAATTGCTATTTCAATATCCGGAGTTGAAGAAATTATTGAATATTCGAAATAATTTAGGGCAAACACCATTGACGTTTTCCATTATCAAAGATCGTTATCTTTATGCAAAATGCCTCTTGAATTTAGCGGATCCGAACCTATTAACCGATCTCTTAAATTATAAGCCCTCCCTCAATAAATTGCAGGGAAACATACTTGCATATGCTGTATTATATTGTTCTGTAAATATGAATAATCTACTTTGCTCTCAACCGCTAATCAGAAAATTAATCGATATACCGTTTAGACAGGTCAATAATTATAAGTATACAGCAGGATCTGTAGTGTTGATTCGAGGAGATCAAAGTATAGCGAAACTTTATTATGGTAAGAATTTATCAGAGCTCGCCTATGCCCGATTTGCTTACAACAAAACTGCAATACATGAAGCTGTTGACCAGTTTCAAAATCTAAAATTTGTAGAAAACCTGCTGAAAGTACCTGAATTTAAAACAATACTACTACAGACAGATCAGTATGGCCTCACTGCACTCGGATATGCCGCGCTCCATGGTTTGAAGGAGCTCTGCGATCTTTTAGAGCAGAATGGGGCAGGATCTGTGGGTTCGCTCGCAGGTTTTCGGGCTGCGGATGGCAATAATATACTAAGCCTAAGCTGGGTGGTGCACAGAAATAATCTTCAAGGATTAAATTTCATGCTGCAATTTAAAGAATTGCGACAGCTTGTAAATCAGACCAATAATCACGGTATTCCGCCGCTTTTGATTGGGCATAAACAGAAAACTAGCCATGCCCATCATTTAGATATGATTAAACTGCTGCTCAAAAACGGTGCCAATATTGAAATTTGCAAAGAAAAAACGGAACAATATGCGGCGTGTAAGAAACTTCATCCAGGCTTCAGGGAACTTGCAAAAGCAGCCCTAAAACTCATGGAATGTGCTCGATTTGAAACTTTAACTGCAACGGCCGCATCCGAGGTACTTGAAGCCTTGAAGCTAGGAGCATCACCAGGGCAACGCGATAAGAATGGCAACACACCGCTTCATTTGGCGGCACTGTCTGGAAATGTATTTTTGGTAGATACATTATTAGACACGAGTGCTGATTTGAAGACAGGAAATTTGGACGGCAAAACGCCACTGGATTTGGCAATGATTTCCGAATCCAAAAATAAGAATGCCATACTTTGCTTGCTATATTGCTGCTTTTTAGATGATCGATGTGACTTTGATGCGAGTTCAATTAATGACGCTAATCTGGCTTTAGAGGCTGCAGAGGCAACAGAAGATCCTAAGTTAATTTCTAGCCAACTGTTATGGCTGACAACGACTATTAAAAACTCGAGTATCTTGCTGGAAGCTTATGGAATAGAAAGAATCAAAAGACTACTAAAACGTATTCCAAGCGGCAGCTTTGAATTTGAAGAAGCTCAATTTGAACTCGCAAAAATTCATTTTGATTGGTACTTAAAACTGAAATCAGAAGTCAGTCCTAAATTAAAAGTAAAGACTGAAGTCATTAAATCATTGGATGAGGATGATTCCGAAATGCGCATAGTTGATGAACCAGAGAGGCAGAAGGGTGAGGAGTTGGATATGACTCAAATTCTCGATCTAAGCTACGAGTATAGTCATCGCGCAGGATTTATTGAGGGTGCAGAGATCTTGAGAAAAAAGATCATATCAGAAATTGCCGGTCCTTATTGCCGTGAAACTATTGGAGATTTGCGAAATATCGAAGGTGTTCTAGATCTCATGAAAAAGAATAAAGAAGGTGTCGAGAAGTTGTTACATGAAAATGAAGTCATTGAGCAAGATGCTGTTAAGTTGGAAGAAAGAGCTAAAGAGTTGCAGGGGGAAATTACAAAATTATATCAGGAGTTTCCAAAGGAGAAACAAAGCTTAAGGCAGAGCAGCAAGAAAAGACTGAGAACATCCAAGAAAGATGACGGAGAAGAAGAGGTGCAGCCTCTTTATAAAAAGCTAAAGGAAGTCGAGACAAATATAAATGGTTCAAATCCCGCAATTGAGGAACATAGTAGCAATCCCAGGAAAAGGGGCAGGGATAATCTTGCATTGCCAGAACCTAAAACAGAACGTGAAACGCAACATCGAAAGTTTGCATGATATAATATTTATTAGGAAAAATATATGAGCACTCCCAAAAAAATTGTAGATGAGTCATTGAAACTTATCATTAAGCTTCCAAAAATTCAAGAAAAAGACTCTCATGATCCACTGCTTGCTGCTCTGCTAGATAGCAAAATTGAAGTTGCTGAAAAATTAATGGATACCGACGCAGACGTGGAAGCTCTACTTGAGTATCGGGATCCCATTAACTGTGATACCATTCTTACCTGGGCAGTACGACACAATAAACTGGAAGTCATCCAATTTATTATAAAATATCCGTTATTTCTCAGTAAGCTCTATGAAGTTCCAAATAGTGAAGGCCATACGCCAAGATTTTTGGCAGCATTGCAAGGGAATACCTATATCCTTTTTACTCTATTTCGTGAAAACAAACTAAAAGTTCTAGAGTACAGGAATTCTAAAGGGGCTTCTATTTTAGATTCTGCCATCGTTGGTAATTTAGAATCAGGAATAAAATTCCTGTTAAGTCTTCCCAATATTGCGGCCTATATTAAAAATCACAGATTGCTAATCCCGAAGTTCTTTAATTATGCCTGCGATCAAGGAAATAAATCACTCATTGAATTGTTATTCTCTCTTATCCCTGCTCAGGAAATCATTAGAACAATGGAAAATCTCGACTATTCGCCTATTTTAGATGCTTTGAAAAATAGAAATGTGTTGATGTTTGCTTTTTTGCTTCATAAATATACCTATAAAGCAGGTATCATTAAATCGCTCATCACCTTGCAGCGGAAAGAGATATTTCAATATAGCCGTGCGATCCATACCTTACTGGACCAGGGACTCACATTAGAGTATTTACTTAACTTTCGAGACGCACAACAAAATACCATTCTTTGCTTGCTTGCCGAAAATGGCGGTATCGAATTCCTCAAGTTTTTATTAATCAAACCTGAATTCAAAAATTTAATCAATATTCCAAACCTGAATGGTGAAACACCCCTTCTATTGGCAGCTTTGAATGGAAAACGAAAATGCTTCAATTGTTTGCTAGAGAGGCGCGGTGATCCGGAGGTGCTCGTCAAATACCGTGCTAAAAACGGCGATCCTCTGTTGCATAGCATCGCACGATTGAAAGAAACAAATATTGTTCCAGAATTATTAAAAATTGAAGGGATTAAGCAGCAATCCAGAGAAAAAAATCAAGACACATTATTGCCGATTCTACTTGCCTGTTTTGCGGGCAATGTATATAACCTTAATCTTTTATTAAAACAGGATATTGATTTCTCGGAAATGGAACTTCATAACTATCGCGTAGAGGATGGCGGCAATGTATTTCATATTTTGATAAAAAATAATAAATCGGGTGAATTAAATCAAATGATTGACTTTCTCGCTTCGACTGAAATTGTTACAGGTGGTATTTTAATTAGCCTATTATTTGAAAAAAATATTAATGGCGAAGAACCCTTGGTTTTAGCAGTACGAAAAAATTGTGTCTATAGTGTGGGTGTGATTTGCATGCATATGGTAGACAAGATTGTTGCTCAAATTAAATTAAAGAACGGCAATAATATTATATCTGAGGCAGTGCATCTCGGATATAAAGATGTCCTATCCAAGTTAATCAGTGTAGGATCTAAAAGTAAAATATTTTCTGACATAGCTGATGAAATTCTAGAAACTGGTATCAGTGCCCGGATGCTAGCAATCATTCAAGGTGATGTTGAAATTCAGAAGATTCTTGGGGTTACCGAGGAACAGTATTATACACTTTATACCCCAAATAATGCCACAATGCTCTCAGAGGCTGCAGCTCGCGGTTATCTGAATGGTGTGAAATTATTATTACAGCATCAAAAAGTCAAAGACTCGATTGAAGTAGTCGATAAATTCGGCTTCAGTGCGATTTTCAGAGCCGCTGCCTTTGGAAATCGCGAGATAGTAGAACTCTTGATTAAAAATGGATCCGTGAGTTTGAAGCAACTTGCTGAAATGCGAGTAAATGATAACAAAAAAAGTGTTCTCACTTATGCCGCCATGCAAGGCAACATCAATGGTCTGCGTTATTTGCTTGCTATGCCTGAATTTACCCATTTGCTAAATTATCAAAATACTGATGGTCAAACGGCATTAATGTATACCTGTCATTTCAGTTTCGTAGATACGTTTAAATTCCTTCTTGATCAAGGTGCAAGAGTAGATGTCAAAGACTGTGACGGAAGTAATTTATTTACGCAGGCGAAAAATACACCAGAAATAACAAAGGAGATGGTTGATGTCGTTGCCGGAGTAAAAGATTTTCTCGAATTACCCCAGAGTCCTATTTTCAATGGCTTGCGTAAAGTGGATGCAGATAGTCTTAAAGAATTTAGAGAAAAGTTTGCTTCCTGCCTGAAGCGCGGCGCGTCCCTTAATATTCGGACTGAAAAAGGTAACACATTGCTGCATTTGGCGACGCTCTCTTGTAATACTTATTTAATCCATGAATTATATAAGGCAGGAGCAAATCTCTATGCATTAAATGATGACGGCAAAACGGCCTTGCAACTATTTCGGGATTCGCAGGCAAAAGATCTGAGCAAAAAACGAGTCATTGCCTGTCGTTGTACCTTGCTCATCCTTCATGCCAGAGAAGCATACAAAGAAAATGAAAGGCCAGGACGCTTTGCTCAGTGCATAGACTACATCGGAGAGTCCCTAAAATTATATCTTGATATCGAAGACAAAGAAATACAAGGACAATTCTGTTTGGAATTAGCGCATTGGATTAAAGAGGAACCCAAGCTTCTTGAAATATTCAAGATCGAAACGGTAGTCGAACTTGAATCTGCAGTTCCCAAAGAAAGTTCTTTATTCGAAGAAGCACAGTTTGACCTTGCCTCCTTACAATACATCGAAGGTCGGCATGAAGCTGCATACCAGCATATTTTCCAAGTCCAATCTTATGAAGGTGCGGATGTCTTGCGTAAAGAGATCCAAAGCACAATGGAAGAAGAAGGGGAGCAAGGAACGTTCAGAAAAAACAAACTTGATCTCCTAGATCCAAAGGGTTCCTTGCTATTTCTAAAAGAATATCTGAAAAAAATGACACCTGTCTATAGAACAACCGATGAGCTTCTCGAGCGAACCGTAGCCGCAAAAGAAGAGATTGAGGCATTGCAAGACCAGATTTCTGCAATTAAAGATCGAAATAATGTGATGTCTTCCTTAAAACGAAAAGAGCGACCTCTGCCTGATGCATCGGATACCTCAGAAGCTCATGTCTCTGACGAACCGTTTCCAAAAAAGCTGCATCAGGAAAAAACGAACGAGGGAGAGCATTATTTCTTGAATCTAGAACCTGCAAAATCAGGAACCAAACGTAAATCCTCTGCAGTAAAATCCGAAGTGGAGGAATCTGAAGCTGATGTTAGTTCGACTGCAAAGAAAATAAAGAGTAAAAAATTTAGTTAGTTTGAACGGAACCTATATATGTCTACAATATTATTTACTGTTGATCCTTCATCCCCCATTTTAAAATTGGGAGCAGATCATACAACCTTGTTGTCATACCAATCTCCCGAAGGCGATAATATCTTGCTTTATGCCCTCAAGAAAGACTGTCGCAAAACCTTAAAATTTTTAAGTTCATATCCCTTTCTTATGGCTCAATTAATGAGCGATAAAAGTAAATCGAGCCTCGCCATTCGAGATGCAATCTGCCGTGGTTCCCTAGATATCATCTTTGAATACCTGCATCTTAGCGAATTCGATCTCATGCAATTTAATGAACCGGATGAGACATTGCTCCAACATTGTGCGGCTAAAGGTTATTTGAATGGTTTGAAGGAACTGCTGACACTTAGCTCTCAGCATATATTTTTAGAAAAGCCTGATTCTAAGGGTTTTACTCCCATCATCCATGCAATTTTGTCTGGACATCAGAATTTAGAAATTGCAACAATGTTACTAAAAGCAGGGAGTTCCGTCGCAAGTCTAAAGAATTTCCGTACAGCTGAAAAGAATGAATCCATCCTTGCTTTGGCTGCAAAGACTTCTAGCACAGAAATGCTAGACTTTCTGCTTAAAATAGAGGGTATACAAGAATTACTTGCTGTTCAAAATTCCAATAAAAATACCCCAGTCTTAATTGCAGCATTGAGCGGAAAAATTGAAAACATGAAACTTCTGCTGCAATATCGGGTTTCTATTGATTCTCTATTAAGCTATCGTTACAATACTAACAATACGATTTTAGATTATGCAGTTTCAAAAGAAAATATGGAATTGATCACCTGCATTCGCGAAGCGACTCAAAAACAAATAGCCTCATTGATTAGCATACACTCGAGTACTAATAGCAGAAGTACCCTGTTTTTGGCCATCACCAAAGATAACCCTGAGATCTTGAAGATGTTATTCGATATGAAAACTCTATTGAATTTCCGTTCAGAAAAAGGGGAAACAACTATATTGCACATAGTTGTGGGAAATAAAGCCCATAATTTGCTTATCTTTTTCCTGGGGTTAAAAGAATTCTGGAATCTGTTCGAGATAAAAGATTCTAAAGGAAATACTCCCTTGGTACAAGCAGCGTTTTGGGGGGATGCCGAGTGTATAGATAAGATGATCAAATACGGTGCAGACTATAAAGTATTATCTGAATGGCGATTTCAATCCGCTACACTCTTGATGGCAGTTGCCCCTACGATACGTTCTCAATCCTTAAAATATCTCCTAAGCCTACCGGAATTGCGATCACAATTGGAAATGAGGGATTATAAGGGAAGAACGGCGATTTGTTTTGCCGCAGTGAATGGTAATAGTGAGGCGCTGCAATGCTTTTTAGAAGCAGGTGCAAGCCCTCAAATCTTAGCAGAATGGACTGACGAGAAAAAATCGACACTTTTGACCATTATTGCATCAACCAGAAAACCAGACTCCGCAAATAAAGAAGTTGTAAAGACTTTAGAGATCCTATTTAAAGATCCGAGCTTTGCGGTCCTCATTAATTTGCAAGATGTAGAGAAAAGAACCGCTCTTTTACATGCTGCTTTAAAAGGAAATGCAGCAGTATTCAATTTTCTGTTGCAAAAAAATGCTGAGACAGAAAATTTGCTTAATTATCAAGATTATAACGGAAACAATATTTTACAAGTGTTAATTAATGTACGACACCTGAACATTTTGGAAATATTTTTAGATCATCCGCAATGCAAACTGTGGGCTACACAAAATGCAAGATTGCAGCATGCCTTTAATACACTCATGAAGAGGCAAAGCTTTTCAGCCACCGATACCGACATAGTAATGTGTTTGACGAAATTTGGAGCATCGATTCATGACTTGTACTTTTCCAGTACCGAGATGCTGAACCATGGTACTGTTTTAACAAAAAAGTTTTTAAGTAATGATGATGCAGCAACTAGGAAGAGTCATTTAGAATATATGAATTGGCTTTTAAGTTTTGAAGCAGCTAAAGCATTATTAGATGTTCCCAATAAAGATAAACACTATCCTTTAACAAATGCTCTCTATTTGTATAGTTTTGAGGAGGTGGAACTTCTCATTAAGGCAGGTGCCAGAACTTCGATGCTGTCAACCATCAGATACCCAATGGATCTATGGGGTCTAAAAATTACACCTGATATTTTCGAAGGGATCCTTTTATTCAATACCATCGATAAAGTAAAAAAGCTTGAATGGCTCATAAAATTGCCTGAGATGCGATCTATTATTATTCCGACCGACATGCAGAAATGGCTTATGCTTTATTTGCAAAAATTTCCTGTTCCCGCCATCTCAGATGTACCAAGTAGACCACTGAATGAAATCATTGCTGAATTCAGGGGAGTGATAAATTTTCTCTGCGAAAATGGAGCAAGTTTAACAGCAGCACTAAGTCTTCGAGATCCTGAGGACAATACCCTCCTAACTCGGTTTCTCAAAAGCGATATAAGTATTACACGAGAGAGAATGGTCATATTACTGTCATTGCCAGGCATAGAAAAATTGATCAATGTTTGCAACCGCAATAGTGAAACGCCAATATTATTAGCATTGAAGCACGAACATTATGCGACCATTCCTGAACTGATATCAAAAGGCGCGAAATTTCCAAGTGATATTTTTCAGAAACAGAACTCAGATGGCAATACTGTTTTACAACTCGCAATCGTAAAAAACCTGACCGAATTTGCAAAATATTTGATTGTGCTGCCCTATCACAAGACATTCATTGATAATAAAAATTCTCTTGGCGCCACGGCACTTCTACTAGCTTTTCTGAATGGAAACGTAGAAATAGTCCGCGGTCTTCTAGCTGCCAATGCATCGACAAAAGAACTTGTTGAATACCGGGATGATTCACAAAAAAACATCTTACAAGTGCTGGCGACAAAAGAGTTCAGTGAAGAAGTACAACTGGAATTGACAAAACTTTCATTGCATAGGCTAATGCTCGACGAAAATGCCTTAAAACTTGCTTTTAGAGATGCCATATATTATGGCCGTTCTGGTATTTTTCAGGCTTTGTATGCTTATAACCCAAGATTAGGAGACAATTTACAGAATTGGCGGGATGAAGATGGCAATTCAGTACTCATGTTCTCTGTCATTAAAAATCATAAAATGCTGCCCTGTCTGTTTGAACCAAAACTCGTTTGCGAAAATGGTAAGTCTCTTGGCGATAACTTATTAAATGTCACTAACAATGCTGGCAGGACTCCCTTAGTTGAGGCCATAATAAGGGGGTATGATTATGTTGTCTCATACTTGCTACAACACGGGGCTAGAACCACTGAACTCTTTTCCTATCAGGAAAAAGGTGAGAATTTGCTGATGCTCTGCATCCGTAAAAGGTTCATTCCTGCATCTTTGCTATCGATCCCTAATTTTGATGCTCTTTTAAAAGCTGTACTTGAGTTCCGATTTGATAATGGTAATACCGTGCTGCATGACATTATATCGGATAAAACTATGGCCGATGTTGAATTTATTAAAAGACTTTTATATCTGTGCAGTGATTTGCGGCAATTGCTGGCTGTTCAAAATAAAAACAAAGAAACTCCGCTCCTTTTGGCAGTATTAAAGGATAAGGTAGAGACAATTAAAGTACTGTTGCAGTATCGCAGAAACGCTGGAGAATTAATTGACTTTAGATTTGAATACGGTGGAATATTAGCATATGTCACCTATCAAGGGTCATTCGAAATGTTGCAGCTTTTGCTGTCGCTTAAAATTGGCAATCGATATCTAAAAGATATTACTAATGCTAGCGTTACAATATGGAATAAAAGCAAGTATACATCAGAATCTATTGCAGTATTGCGAGGCGATCAGCGTATTGCAGATCTCTTTGGCATAAAATTGCTTGAATGGGTGGATAAATCTGATGCTTTTGGATCTGGTAATTCCGTTCTCAATGAAGCAGCCATGGTAGGCTTTAAGCTTGGTATAGAGAATCTGTTAAAAATACCAGAATTTAAAGCTAAAATAAGAACACCAGATGCTGAAGGTCATACTCCTGTCATTAAAGCAATTATGCATGGCCACAAGGAAGTTATCCTGCTATTGCAGGCTAATGGCAGCGAGAGTTTTGAGGAACTTGCAACCTTTAGAGATTTGAAAGGTAATACCCTTCTCAACTTGGCAATCCAAAGTAATCGTAATTCAGAAGCTGCAGTGGCAGAACTCCTTACTAATCCTTTATTTCAAAAGCAAATCAATGATCCAGCAGTTCAGCCGCTTGTCGATGCGGCACTGAAACGTAACCACAAAATATTTCGTTGGCTGCTCGAAGCTGGTGCAAATATTGAAAATATTGCACTAGAGAAATTCAAAGTGTATTTCCTAACGGATGATTTTGCGAAAAACGTGCATTCCGCCATGAATATTATGCGATTAAGCCGAACCACAATACCAAAGTCTGAGATGACTGCAAAAATACACGACTACGTGAATTGCTTAAAAGCCGGAGCATCTCCGCAGCAACGAGATGCAGAGGGGAATACTCCGCTCCATCTGGTGGCAGCTGCTGGCAACTATTTCTTGATAGATATCCTGCTGCTTTATAAGACGAATTTATTTTCAAAGAATAATGCTGGTGAAACCCCAGTACAACTTGCAGAGCGGGGAAGCTCTATAAACAAATTTGCAACTGTAGCATCTTTGTATATTGCTATGACCGAAGATGTGCTATCCCGGGCAATTATCAGCTCTTCTGCCTCTGATTACATTCAAACTGCATTCGAAGCTGCCTGCCAAATATCAGATCCTGATGAACAAGGCGGTATGATTCTGGCTTGCATCCAAAAAATTTCGGATTACAAAGAAATATTCCAGCATTTTAAACGAGAAGATGTCATCAGAGCCATACTTCTCATCAAAGAAGGCAGTCAATTCTTTAAGAAAGCACAATTTGAACTTGCAAGAATCTATTTCGATGGCTACAAAAGCAAAGCCAAACAGAATACTTTATTTCCTGAAGATTCAGATTCTGAAGAATGCGTTTCTCTGCAGCCATAAAGCGAATGACTTTGCCAAATCTCCTGATTCTCGTGATGCTGAAAAATTACGCTTGGAAATCATGCAAGAATATGCAGGCACAACTGTTCCATTTGCTGATTTGCGAACGGAAGAGGGCAGCCTTTCTCTCATCATGGCATTTGGAAAACAAGCTGCTTTGGAATCTGAAAATGAAGCATTGCGGTTAGAAAAACAACAAATCGAGGCAGACTGCATGCTCTTGGAACAAGAGCTCAATCTGCCGGTCCCCGATCGCAAGAGAAAACGGAGTGAGGATTCCGCTACAAAACCAAATGGTCACCCCAAAGATCCCAAAAACCGTAAATTTATGTAGGTAACCTGGATTGCGCACGCTTAGCTCGCAATGACGCAAGATCCCTGGCCTATACTACACAAACTTCATTGGTAACTTATCTTTCAACATCACTTGCGCCGCTTGAAACTCTTGTTTGCTTGCCCCCTGATGATTTTTATTTTTTTGCTTAATAATTGCTATTACCTCAGGAACAATTTTAATATACTTCGTGTCCCTCGTCGAATAATGCTCCAGTTTTATAGCGCCATTTAGCAATGCATTAAGCTTTGCTACATACAAATCTCTAGAATTCTCCAATGAATTGATTTTTAGTCTATACATCACGTCCGGCTTTGCTAAGCTATAATCTGTTCCAAAGTGTCTGTTTAAAAATTGGCATATTTCATCTGAATCAGTGCTGCTCATTTCTTTAGTATCTTTTTTCATTTTTTCGATTCCGATTCCGATTCCGATTCCGTTTCCAACCCCAACTTCTACCCCAATTCCATTCCCAATTGGTTTCAAAACTGCCATAGATTTCTTCACCGCCTCAAGGCTAATTAATAGCGAACAGAATTCTGTGCTCATCTGAGATTTTGACATGCCTAGCTTTTTCTTTAGCATTGTTGTCAGTTCTTGCATAAATTTAGGAGTACTTTTTGGAACAGTGATGGCAATGCATTTGATACCTTTGTAAAAGTCAATTTGTATTAAATTTTTGAAATCCATCTTGAGATCGCCACCGCTCTCTTTAGAGAAACCTGTCAATATTGCTTGAAATTCTTTTTCAATATACGAGCTGAATTCATCAATTTGTGACTTATGCAGTAGATTAATTTTGCCTTTTACATAGTGATAGAGTTTCATGTCGTCAATCATGGGTCCTTGACTATCTGTATCTTTTACACCTTTTGCAGCTTCTAAACCCACTAAACCTTCTTGATCTTCCACACTTTCGCAAACTTCTTCCAAAGCAACATCCATCAAGGGATAGAACTTTTTTGCTGCATGCAGGTAGAAATAGGTAAAATGCGTGGCTGGCGTCAATTTAATATCTTGGAGTTTCATATATTATTAATTTCCTGTATAATATCATTTAACCTAATAGATGTAGATGTTTCTATTTGGTGTTTATTGAACAAACCATTGTGACTTGTGACGATGGTTTTTTATTATGTATATTATTGATTAACAAACTGTTTAACTTACCTAATAATATTGCAGTTAATTAACAAACTAAAAAGTAGGTTTTATTCTTACATCACCATTATGTATCTTAGGAAAGCGATATGTCAACTGTTGTACAACAAGATAAAATTGAGAAATTGCGGGCGCAATCTCACTCTCATGATCACCTCTCCACTATCAGCCTAGAATTATACCTTCCGCTAGCCGAAGCCTGTCAACGATCACTTTCAGAGATTCAAACACCTTCCGATTCTATTGCTGCAATGGATATCATTGAAAACGTAAATGGTCATAAACTCAAACTATTGAATGATGCCATTCAAAGCGGTGTCAAAGAGAAAATACAAGCTCTACTAGATGATGAATCCAACAAATCTCTGCTGAATCAAACTGATTGGTTATCTCACACACCTATCACCTATGCGGTTTTAAATGGCCATACTGAAATCGCCCAGTTTCTTGTTGATAAAGGTGCCAATCCAAAATCGCTTTTAAATTATGTGAATCGATATGGTGAAAATATTCTTCAAGAAGCCATCCTCTTGGGAAAATGCAAGATAGTTGCTTTTTTATGCTCATTTCCCGAACTTGTTGGAGTTCTTTTTCCTACTACTCCCAAAACTTCAATTATAGTGAAAGAGGCATTAGCAAGAGGATATTTAGATATTGTTTTTAAAATTTTAAAGATTCTCGACAGCAGATCTTGGACAGTATCATGATCAAAGAACTGGTGAAACCTTACTCATCTACACTGTCAAACGAGATTATACCCAAGGTCTAAAAGCATTACTCACTGTTCCAGTATTGTTGAAATACCTCGACCATAAAGACAAGCAAGGAAAAACAGCCTTAGTGTATGCAATTGAACGTCACCTTGAATATACCATTAAAAATGGTAAAGATGATAAAGACGGTAAAAAAAACATTGAAAAAGATACTAAAGACACTTTCGAAATAGTTGAAATATTGTTCAAAGCTTATCAAGAAGCAGAGGGTTCAATTGATAAAATCATTTCTTATCGTGGCAGAAAGCTTGAATCAATTCTTGCAATCGCTGCACAATCAGAAAATCCAAAATTAATTGAATTCCTGCTTAAGTTTCCAGAAATCAAAGAAACATTATTAGAATCTCAAGATGAAGATTGAAAAACACCGCTGATAACAGCAGCTTTCCGAGGAAATGAAAATGTAGTCAGAACCCTAGTAATGCACGGAGCCTCCGTGCGAAAGCTTTTCAATTATCGCGACGATGAGGGTAATACCTTCCTATCAGACTCTGGCTGCATTTCTAATTCAAGCTGTGCCAAATACTTGTTGGAATATCCAGGAATGCGTGACTTAATCGATCACGTCAATAATAAAGGATTGAGTCCTTTTCACTTTGCTTTTATGAAAGACAGCAGAGAGATTATTCAAATATTGCTTCAATATCACCCTAAGGTCTTAACTTTGCTCAAAAACCGAGATGCAAGACAGAGAAATCTATTGCATCTCGCCGTCGAAAAACAAGCGTATAAATGCATCGAATTTCTCTTGAATCTAGAGCGTCATCAGAGTCATCAGAGTCATCAGGTTCATCTGAATCATCCAGGTTTTATGGAATTGCTCGATGCCAAAGATCTCGATGGCAAAACACCATTTTTGAATTTACTGCTTTCATATAGCACAAAGAACGAAACTTTGATCTCAAAGCTACTCGCAGATGAGACTACCAACAGACTTGAGTATCTATTCCTATACCGGGATTCTGCTGGAAATTCAATTTTGCATCTTGCCATCAAAAATCGAAACATGGCACTGGCAAAAATGATTGTACATTTGCCACGAACTGAACTGATCATTAACCACAAAAATATCGCTCTCGAATCACCCTTGCTCCTCACCTATCTTTATGGAGATGCTGAACTGGAATCGCTGCTGATCAGTGAGTTTGCAGACATTGATTATGTCTGGCAATACTGTGAAGAAGCGACTGGCAACACGCTTTTGATGCGCATGATAGAGATGGGATCTGAATTATTAGAACCTTGTCGCCATGCGACAAGTGAAGCTTTCTATCATAGAAAAAATAAATTAGGAAAAACAGCCCTATGGTTAGCGTGCTTTCATGGACAAGCGAACCTGGTAGATTATTGGATTAAGACGAATGCAGAGTATGTGGATATCGATTATTCTGAATACGCAACTCCAATGATGTTGGATAAAAATTTTGAAACAATTTTAGACACAATATCAGAAACTTTGCCAGGACTGCCGAAGCCTCCGATACCTCTGAAACCAACTATATCTTCGAAACCACCAACATCATCAGAACCCCCTGTGACCCCAAAACCTAATTCAAAAACCAGCAAGTTAGACATTATAATTTCAGAACTTGCAACTTACAGAAATGAATACTCCATGTCCATTCTCGCAGAAATTGCCGCGAATACCAACACCAATCCTGAAGCGACAAACAAAATCCTAGAAATTCTAGCCATGTTATTTCGTCATGCAAGTTTCAAAGCCCTACTCGATATTCAAGATGATTTCGGCAGAACTCCTATAGTACTTGCTGTGTTGTCACAAAATGTCGAATTATTCTCATTCTTCGAAAATGAGGGTGCCTCCTTGACTCCTCTTTTTGAGTATCGAGATCAAGATCTTCCATACCATTTTTGATCTGATTGCCCGAGATCCAGATTCACTTATGCTGAAGATTATGGTAGAACAACCCAAATTCATCAAATACTGCCTTCCGCTTGCAAAACCTGTTACCTTGGATCTAACAGCAAATGAAGCTCAGTCTGAAGAAGACAAATCTGTTGAAGAGATCTTCCAAAGTTTAATCAATGCGCTTGAACAAAAAACGATGGATGAAGTCAATACCTTGCTCGAAAACGGTGCTGATCCATCATCACTTCTTGATTTTGTCAAAGATGATAATAACATTCTGGAATATTTAATCCAAAAAGCGGTAATCGACCTCCCTAAGAAACTAGAGTATCTCCTGGCATTAGGTAGTTATACGATGAGATACTCCTTATTGGTTCAGCTTTGTCAAATGATAGCAAGCGTCGAGCCCTCGAATCCCAATAACACTCTTCAGAGTTTCAATGCAATTGTTAATACAGCAACAAGCCAGGGAGCACAGTTTCAGGATGTTATTCAATTTCGAGATGGAGAGGGTGATAATATTTTGGGAAGATTTATCAGGTATTTGACTCCGGAGCAGTCTCCAGAAGAAGTGAGTTCTAAATTTGATATCCTATTTTCTTTGCCGGGCATAGAAGCATTGATTAATACCTGCAATAAACACGGATACAATCCGCTTTCCGTAGCTTTATGTTTTAAGAAATATACAGCGATAAAGCCGTTGCTGCAGCGAGGTGCAGATTATAAAACCCTGCTCAATTTCCGCGATACCCTTGGAAATACCATACTCAGTGTTTTGTGTTATTTTTCACAGGGCAAGTATTCACAGTTCAAGCTTATCAAATATTTGCTGGCAATAAAAGAATTCCAGTCATTGATTCAAATTTATCCAGACAGTGGCCATAATGCGATACAGATAGCGGCTTTAAATGGCCAATTGGATATTATCAAATTGTTTATGGCATACTCGGACCGAAAATATTGTTTGCAGTCTCTGGCCAAAATCCGAGACGCAGCAGAAAATTCAATTTTACATCTCTCTGTTATCCGAAAGCAGCGGGATCTCTTGAATTTCCTCTTGGCGCAGCCGGAATTCCGGATCTTATTTGACCATCAAAATGCAGAACATCTCACGGCAAAGGCTTTGATGAAGCGGGATGCCTCGACCCCGCAATTACCAAGCAAAAAACATAGTGCAGCGCTCACATCGCATCCCCAGCAATCGAGGTTATTATTTTCTCTTGGAACAGATGGAACGACAATTCCGCCTCTCGTTAAGGCGTGTCTCGCCTACCAATTAGAAACTATTGAAGCTCTATTAAGATCGAAGCACGACTCCCCAACTTTGAAACAAGATTTCCAAACATTATTAGACTTTATAGATCAAAACCTGAACAACATATTACATTTGCTGATTGAACAAGACAAAGAAGAAAGGGAAATAACTTTCTTTAAAAGATTACTGTTTCGATTTTCAAAATGCAAGAAATTATTGACTTTCTTCAATAAAAATTATCAAACTCCGATTTCTCTTGCTATTGCTCAAGATAGAGTCTCCTATACTGCTTATTTACTGAGACTTCCAAACATCAAATTGGATTTTCTGAAGCGGATAGAACATGGATATCAAAGATGTATGCTCGATGCAATCCTATTTGAGGGTTCTTTTGAGATGATAAAACTTGTATACGATTTAGGATATTTTCACGAAGACAAAATAAAACAGAAGCCTGGATATTCACTAAGTACGATAGTGATTATGCGGGGTGACCAGAAGATAGCGGATCTTTTTAAATCCTCAATTCCTAAAAGCATTGCAAGCTATGCAGCCCAGGTCATTAAACACCCGAATACCGCGCTGCATGAAGCAGCAATTATTGGGTATAAACTGGGCCTAGAAAATCTATTAAAAATACCTGAATATAAAGCTATGATCAATGCACCTAATTCGTTTGGAAATACTCCAATCATGTTGGCCGCATACAAAGGTTTGAGGGAAATTGTCGCATTTCTCGAAGAACAGGGAGCAACTCCCTTAAAAGACTTATCAAAAATGATAATCCCAAGCGATGGCTCAAATTTCCTCCAGAAGACTGTAGAGTACGGGTCTGAAACGGGGATACTCTATCTGCTGTCCTATCCTGAATTCAGAGCTTTGATCAATGCCCCAGATCGAGATGGTAGAGGAAGTCTTTATTTTGCAGCGGAAACCGACTCAACTGATCATTTCCGAATTCTTTTGAATCATGGTGCTAATATTTATCAGTTTCTTAATTATCAGTTCTCAAGTACACCAATATCAGAATCAGACTACTCTGAAGACATGAAGATCGTTATAAATGCTGCCTTACGATTGTTCAAGTTCGCCTCTCTGCCTGCTCTTCAGCTGAACACTGAAGAATTCAAAAAATGCTTGGAGGATGGGGCATCGCTCTTGCAGCGAGATGATAAGGGAAATACCCCGCTCCACATGGCTGCAGAATCAGGCAGTTATGTATTTATTAGGTTTGTTGCAGAGTACGATCTAACGATCTTAAAAACTGTGAATAATGATTTAGAAACCGCCTTCGATATTATAAAAAAAAGAGCAAGCAAAAATCAATCTGAAATGCTTGCTGAAATCGGCATTTGCTTAGCAAAACAGTCCATGATTCAATATCACGAAAACACTTCCATCATCATGAGATTGATAGACTCCGATTTAGTAAAAGCATCGGAATACCTCTCAATCTCATTGAAGGCCATTGAAGGGATAGCTGATTTGAAGCTTCAAAACGAATACCTCTCGTACCTGCTAGATTTTATTATAAAGACTCCGGAAGTCAGGCAAAGTTTTAATTGGAATAAATTGATAGAGCTTTTAAAAAGAGCCTGCAATATTGAAAAACCAGAAGATCATAGCATTTTCTGCACATTTCAAGCTGCATTAGCTATGATATACCTTTGGCTTTATGACGGAAAAATTGAATTACAACAAAGTTTAGAAAAACCAAAATCTTCCCAAAAATCTTTAGCACTCTCGTTGGATGATTCAGAATCTACTATGCAAGTGGAAGGGGATCTTGAACGAACTGAAATCGATCCAAATAAATACCTTGAGCTTGCATTTCTTTATAGTCACAAAGTTCATTTCAAAAACGATGATCTCTTGCTGCGTCGGGAAATAGTATCCAGGATCGAAGGGCAGCTTTTCAAAAATCAGTTCGGCGACCTCCGGACCGGGAAAGCCTGCCTCGCGCTCATTCAGAAGAGAAAGAGCAATGGCGCCGATATAAGGTTAGAGACTGAATTCCTGAAAAATGAAACTCAAAAATTGGAAAAGGAATGTGCGAGAATTGAAGATTCTATGCAATTAAACCTTTCAAAAAATGTGAAAGCGAGCACTGGCAAAAGGAAAAGATCAGCTGAAGGGGAGGGAACAGTTTCAATTGAAGAAAGTGTCAGTGTTAAAGATGATAAACAAAAAGAGAAATTGGATGAAGAAAACACAAAAAAACATCAAAGGTTTGCATAATGAATTTTATGTACAATCAACTCTGGATTAAGGTTTAATTACTTATGAGTACCCCCTCACAAACACTATGCCCACTCTTAGTTGCTGTCAAGGCACGAAACTTTGAAACAGCGGATAGCTTGCTTTCGAGCGGCACCTCCTGCAAGAGCTTGATAGAGTATCGCTCCCTAGATAAAAATGGAACGCTATTGCATGAAGCCATTTTAAAAGAAGACTCCGAAACTCTTCGCTATCTCATTACGATACCCGAGCTACTCGCTAGCCTTTACGCGATTCAAGATGCAGACGGCTGTACTCCAAAATTTCTTGCTGCTACCTTGGGAAAGATTACTCTTTTAAAGAGTATTTTTAAAATTTCTGAAAAGCAGTTCTTAGAATATCGCAATGAGATCACCAAAGAGCCTTTATGGGTGTACTCAGCAAGAATAGGTTCTCTGACAGGCATCGAGGCTTTATTAAGCCTATCAGCTCTAAAAAATCAATTAATACAATCTCAATGCCTGCTGCGTTCTACCTTGGTAGCTGCTATTAAAAGTAAAAACTTTAAAATATTCCAATTGATCTCTGAAACCTGCAAAATATTCGATACCGAATCAGCTGAAACCCGAAACTTCATTGCTGACTATCGATGTCCCGAGACTGGAGGCTCGATTCTTACTGTAGCAGTGAAGCATCACAGGATAGATTGTTTAGAGTATTTGCTCCAAATGAAAGAGGTGGTATTGCTTTTAGAATCCGCGGACGCCCAAGGCATGACTCCCTTGGTTGCAGCAGTAGAGCAGGGCTCCAAAGAAATGACGGCGTTTCTCGTTCAAAAAGGCGCAAAAACCATCAAACTCAGAACTTATCTCTATTCAGATAAATTTGATTTTTTATATGACGGCAGAGAGCACTATCGACCTTCGCTCCTAGATAAAGCTATCCAGGAAAATAAACCTAATACTGTATCTCTTATATTCTCATTTATGACCCAGCAAGAGATCATGTTTCTCATGAACCTAGAAGCAGTGTCACCGATTATGAAAGCAGTGATGGCTAACAAAATAGATATGCTGAAGTTTTTAATTAATCAGCATCCAGACAGCAAAACTCTGACAGAAATCCAAGATTCACTGGGCCGTAATCTATTAATGATTGCGGCAATGCACTCAAGCCCTGAAGTCGTGAATTGCCTGTTGCAAATTCCAACTTTTAAGGCAGTCATAAATTTAAGAAATAGAACTTTAGAATCTCCCTTGAGTCTAGCCTGTAAAAAATCTAAATTTGATGTAGCAAAAATACTGCTGCAACAGGGCGCATCACTGCAAGAATTTTTGGAATATCGATTTGGAGATGATAGTACTGTTTTAATTGAGGCTCTTTGGAGAAATAACTTCGATGCGGTCCAATTTATTTTGAGCCTGAAGGGGAGTGATAAACTTATCACTACTCAAAATAAAAACAGGCAAACTCCTATGACGTTTGCTCTACGATCAGGTAACGCGATGATTGTCAAGCAGCTCATGGAGCGTGGGGCTCTGCTCGACCTCTCTGACAAATCGCTACTCGATATACTGATTCAATTTAATGCTGGAGAAATATTTGAATTGCTGTTCGAATATCCTGAGTTTAGAAAAGGAATTTCGCAATTGAATGCCAAAGGCCTGATGCCTATCTTAAGCGCTGTTCTTGCTACTGAAAAGAAACAAAGCGCCGCAATAACCCGGGGTATCGTAGAAAAAAGCGTTTTTGGCTGGTCAATGCTTGTGCCGCTCATTGTCTATAGGTCGCTACAGGGAGACTCAATCCTATTTCATCTTATCGAATTTAATCAAAAAGAAAAACTCGAATACTTGTTGCAAATTGCATCTATCCGCGCTTTGATGTTTTTTAAGAATTCCAAAGGCCAAAGCCCGCTATTCTATGCAGCGATACAATGCTCAAATCGCGCAGAAATAGTGAAGCTGCTCATTGAAATAGGCGGTGCAGATATTCAAGAGTTAATTTCATGGCGTCATGTTGAAACAGGATCCAATATTTTATTTCATGAAAAAGAAGGGGACGGCGCTCTAATAGATTATTTATTGGAACTTGATGCGATTAAAATTTTAATAAATACCCAAAATAAGCTTGGTGAGACGCCGCTGACATCCGCAATATCGGCAGGAAGAGCAAAAACAGTAAAGCGCTTTGTTGAAAAAGGAGCTTCTCTTGATCCTGTTTCTCTCTTTCAAAATCCAAAACAGAAGTCTATCCTGCATAAATTAAAATTTAGTACTGATATTAACATTGAAAAGCTGGGTTTTATACTGGGATTATCCCCAAATTCGAAACAAAAAAGGGAATATTGCAATGCACTCATGATATTTGGTCTAGAAAATGTATCAATTTGGCCTTCTCAGTCCAGATTCTCTTTAAATAACCTCATGACAATATTAATGCAACACGGAGCGTGTTTGAAAGAATGTTTAGATGTCCGTTATGAGAATGGTGATACGATATTAAGCAAGCTCATTCGCGAAAAAAGATATTTTTCAGTCAAATATCTTGCGGATGCAGGGATCGCAACTGCACTCTTGAAAATCGCGAATAATGCAGGTGAAACGCCCATATCTCTTGCCCTCAAATCAAAGAATACAACATTCGTTACACTTCTTTTGGATAGTATTCCGAGCGAAGATATGGAATATTATAATATAGTCATAGAGGAAATTGCAAAATTCCGAAATGTTACCCTTGATACAATCCTCGCCGCATCGCTTAGAGAACGTAATCTCGCCAATTTTAGGTATTTTTTAAGTCACAAAGCCTTGAAATCCCTGCTCATTCGCCGCGACCAACATCTTGAAGCCGCTATCCATGGACTCATATCTGAATTTTTTGCAAACGCCTTGGAAATTATCGATTATTGTGGAGACTACCTAAAAGAAATCGCAGACAGTCGTGACCAAGAAGGAAATTTTATCTTAAGTCGTTATTTTAATTCGAATCCAGATGAATATCGAGAAACAAACAGACTTTACCAATTATTGCAATGGCCTGCTATAAGAACTCAAATTGATTTACCAAATAAAGCAGGAATGACGTTGCTCATCGCGGCTGCAATGTATGGTAAGTTAAATGTTTATAAATTATTGCGTTTCTATGGTGCAAGTAACAGCGCATTCAAGCATTTTCGATACAATGATCAAACTATCCTTGGGTTTTTTGTGCAAGATGCTCCTTCGGACAAAGTACATTGCTTGCAAAGATTATTGGAATTACCAGAGATTCAAGGATTGATTGAAGATAAAAATGAAGATGATGCAACACCTTTAGTTTTATCGGCTTTGAGTAATGATGTCGATTTTCTGAAATTACTGTTAGAACAGGGTGCCAATGTCGAGAGCCTCATAAATTATAGGGATGTATTTGCAAATACAATTTTACATCTGCTTGCTGAAAACGGGCTAATTAAAACATTGCGTTATGTATCAGAAATACCACAAATCAAAGCACTGCTTGAAATGAAAAATGTCATCGGTCAAACGCCCTTATTAATGGCAGCTTTGCAAGGAAAGCGAAAATGCTTCAATATTTTACTCAATGCAGGCGCCAGTACTAAAGTTTTGCAGGAATACCGCACTACAAATGGTGACAGTCTCTTGGCTTTTGCAGCTGGATTCCCAGATGCTGAATCAGGTGAAAATACTTATAAGGCCACAAATCTATCGGAAAAGTTTCTTGCCCTTTCTTTCGTCGCAGCAGAAATTTCATCCTCTGGTAAAGACGGCCTTATACCCCTGTTAAAAACAGTTCTGGCTGGACATACTGCAAACTTTAAATGTTTACTGAAAGCAGGCGCTTCCATTGTCAGTATAGAAAACTATTCAGACTGTCATAAAAATAATATTTTTCATCTATTGACAAATTACGAAATTGAAGAACACCATGAACCTTTTATCAAATACCTTTTTGAAAATTATCCAGAACTTAAAGAAATGTTGCATGCGAAGAATGACAATGATGAAACGCCATTTGTAGCGGCTCTTAACAGAAATAATGCGGCTTGCTTATTTGCCTTTTATAAAACGGGCGCTTACACTTTAGAACAACTGACAGGCATCAAGTATATCAATGGCAATAATATTTTATTAAAAGCAGTTGATCTTGGTAATGAAGCCATAGTGCAATTTTTTCTTGAGATTGAAGGATTACGGGATGCTCTGATTGTAGAAACCAATCAGCAGGGCTACAGCGCAGCGATTCTTTGCGCCCTTAAAGGAGAATCCAGTATAATCGAATTATTATCATTAGAGGGTGAGGTTAGAATACCAATCTATTGGCAAGCAGGGCTTCCGATATTATCTGAAGCTGCGAAGAATGGGTATATTGAAGGCGTTGAGTATTTATTACAAATCCCAAAAATAAAGGAAACCATTAAGGTCAAGGATAGATTTGGTAGGTCAGCTTTATTCCAGGCAGCTGCGAGAGGTTATTCCGAAATTGTTGATCTCCTTATTGAGAATGGCGCTGAATCCTTATTGGAATTGCAGGCTCTGAGTGATGGTACAACTGTATTGCATGAAGCTGCAAAAATCGGATCAGTGCAAGGCGCTGAGTATTTGCTCAATTCACCTCTGTTTATAGCTTTATTGGATCAGGCTGACAATTATCGAGTCACCCCAATAATGCATGCCTCATACACGGAACATGATAATCTTGAAGTATTTAAAGTATTATTGAAATGGGGAGCGAACATTTCCCTTAAAGATCAAGACGGTTTTTCTGCTTTGGATTCAATCGGAAAAAGTTTGGAGCCTATAGTTGCAAAAATCAAAGCGATTATGGCACTAGCCACACAAAAGTCAGCAGATTTTTTAGATACACAATTGAATCAAATTCTCATTAATCAAATTCTCACATCAGCACTAGAATTAGGGGTGTCGTTCAACATGCGATTTGAATCTCGGAAGACCTTGCTTCATTTTGCTGCAATCCACGGCAATGCACCGCTTATTCGGGAGCTGGTGAGCTTGGGAGCAGATCTCCAAGCAGAAGATGTGAATTCAAAGCGCGCAGTGGATCTTGCGATGCAAGTAACACAATTGTCCATTAAAGTTCTAAGTCTTTGCAACTTGTTATTGTTACATGCTGAAGCTGATTATAAAAAATTGTTTGACGGTGCTAAAGAGGCTATGCCCATCACCATACCAGAAACCATCTTAAATCAAATTCGACGCTGCATCGACTTGAGCATTCAAATTGAAGATGAAGAGGAGCTTGGTTACCTTTGCATGAGGCTAGCCAAATGGATCTGGAATGAAGCGCCGCTTCGTGAGATATTTAAAATAGAAAAAGTCTTAGAACTTTACAGAAGAATTCCAAAAGATACCCATTATTATCAAGAAGCCCAATTTGACATTGCAACGCTTTTAATATGCGATGATAGCCAAACCTCCATGACGTCATTTCACTTACTTCAAGACAATGTGGTAGCCGTCGATGCACGAGATTTAGAACACGATCAGAAAGCAAAAATTAATCGGGAAATCGCCTATCTTTATGCCTTCGAGGGCGGCAAGAGCAAGGATGCCTCGGTACTTCGAAAACAACTCCATGGCGCACTCGAAGACAAAGGCTTAAGTGAAAATCCTATTGATCTTTTAGATCCTGTCCAGTTATTTCAATTTTTGCAAGATTATAAAAAAGAGCTCACACCAGTATTTACGGAGCGAAAACTTTGGCAGGAAAAATACGCGGCTACTCAAACCAGGTTGCAGCAATTGAAACAAAAAAAGCTTGAAATGGAGTTAGGGCTACAACAGAGCGAGGAGGGAAGTGAAAAAGATAAGGATAAGGACAAGAATAAGGATAAGGAAAGCGAGGTTGGCACATTAACTGGGTCGCGCAAGAGAAAGGTTTTAGCTTCTGATGAATCTACTATTCTTGCAAGCAATCCTGAAGATGGGGAGGGTGAGCCCTTACATCAAAAACTTCGCATCAGTGCAGAAACACAGAATCAGCACAGAAACAACGCATCAACCTCGAGGCGTAAAACGCAAAGCGACGGTTGCAGGCGTGATTAAAGACCAAGAAGCTGATAAGGAAGTTGATGTAATTGTGTTAAAGGAAGTAGTCGTTGTCAAAGAGGATGAGGATACCGAAGAAAATGCATCGCAGATCAGGAAGCGAAAGTTTCGATAACTAATCCTATTACTAAATCAGTAAAATTAGTTGCATATCCCCCCATAAATATTCTTTTTTACTCACATTAAGAACTAAATTAAGAAGAACTAAATTAAGAACTAAACTTTTTTAACGCACTCTAACCTATATAAACCTATATGAATTATAGATTTTGAGGGTTTTTTATGAGTGTGATTATTGAACCGCCTTATCCTCCAATCGATCAAAATACCATCATTTTAAAATTAAAAGCATATTTGGAAATGCAAACAAAACGATATCCAGAAAAATATAAGAATACAGAAGCCTTAATTGCATCATTGACGAAGGGGCAATGTGTGGGATTTTCAGCATTGTGGTTGTATGCTAAATCCGAAGAAAAGTTGGACAAATTATATTCGTTATTAAAGGAGGTTTCAAATTGGGATGAAAAAGAAGCTTCTTTAAGAGCATTTGCTACAAAAAGAAATCCGGATGGTCGCTTGGCTGCCACTTTTGAACAACTTCTGAATGATGTTCAGGTGGCTTATGAAATAGAGAACATAATGGCATGGCCGCTCAAATCTAATTACCTGGAGCAAATGCATGCAATCGTTAAGGAAGAAGGGGTGGCACCCATAATAAATGAATTTAGTATGTCTTTCGTCTTTAAAAAAAAAGAATTGATAGAAACTCTCAAAAAAGTAATATTGGATGATAAACTGATTAGTATTCACAGTACGGACCATGCTATGGGAATAATGAAGAAAGATGGTCATTACTATGTCTATGATCCTAATTACAAATTTAATCCCGAGGTAGGAAAAACTCAATTTTCTATTGATGAAGTGATGGCTTGCAAGTTCGATACGGTGGAAGATTTAGAAGATTTTTTGGAAATATGTTTTTTCGAATCTTATCATAGACCCTAACACAAATTTACCACGAGATGCCACTAATATGCCATTATACATTAGTGCGTTTAGAAGAAATCCCCCTGCTGGTCGATATCCATCGAGCGATGAATTAAAATCCGATTTTATCAGAAAAAACAATGATATAAATCGAAAATCATGGGATGGGCACTCTAGTTTATCATTTGCTGCTACTATAGGGGATTTGCGAGGCTTAAGACTGCTTATTAAAAAGGGTAGTGATCTGCAATCAAAAGCAAAGGATGGTTCTACTGCACTCCATAATGCTGCTATCTCTGGACAACTTGAGGCATTGCAAATATTACTTGCAGCAAAAGCAGATATAGAAGCTCGAGATGACAATGGTCGTACTCCACTCATAGCTGCAGTAAATAATGGTCATAAAGAGGTAGCTAAGAAGTTAATAGAAGTAAAATCAGATATAAATGCTATTGATAATGATGACTTCGGAGCTTTTCATTTTGCGGCTCAAAATGATAATGGTGAATTAGTAAGATTATTGATTGAAGCTAAGGCAGATGTGTCTCTCCGAGGTAAAAGCAACTACACTCCACTCATGATTGCCGCGCAAAATGGCCGTGCTGAGATTGTAAAAACTCTTATTAAAGCGAAGGCTGATTTAACGATTGTTAATGAAGCAGGCTTTACAGTGCTCCATATTGCAGCATCTTATGGACGAACAGACGTTGTAAAGGCACTTATTGAGGCAAGGGTCGACTTATCCGTTCGTAGTAACAAAGAAGACGTAACAGCTTTGATGCTTGCTGCACAAAATGGCCATAAAGAAATTGTAAGGTTACTGATTGCATCGGGAGCAGATGTTGAAGCCAAAAATAAAGATGGCTTAACTGCCCTTTCTTTCACCCATGATATTGAAATTAAGGAAATTCTAAGAGAAGCTCTAAAGAGCAAAGAAAAAAATGTAGCAAAGAAAAAGGAAGCAAAGGTGTTTACACCCACTTTTGTAACCCAAGGGTTACCGAAAGATATTCAGGAAAAGTTAAGAGTAGAGTTTGGTTTATTAGAGTCTGATATTATTCTTCAACATAAAGAAAGACGTTTACAAATTCAAAGAGCAGGACAGAAGAGTCCTATCTGGAGATCAGAAAAAGAATTGTTACAGGCTAGACAACCATGGAAGCCCAGCCCATGAACGCCCATCTTAGGATTACTTAACTCTCTTGTAGGTCCTCTCCGCCGGTTCCTCAGTCATCATTCTAGCATCTTCACTATTATTTTTACCGTTCGTATCAAAGGCATTTGGTTCATTCGCACTACCGCCAGTATTCCCCGCTTTTGCCACGCCATCACTGCCTCGCAGTTTCACATTTCCGTTGGCTACGCCATTTCCAGCCCTTTCACTCGCAACACCCCCCTCTCCAAAATTTTCTGGTGGTGTCAATGCTTCTAAATTTGTAGGATTCCGCAACTCTAGTGCCCCAGGACTTGTGATATAACTTGTCTGCTCATCCCTGGATTCACCGCTTAATTTTCCATTCATCCCCGTCAAACCTTTGATGCCTTCAGGGCTCTCTTCAGGATTAATGTACTCAATCCCCCAGGGACCTACGCCATGATATTGAACGATAGTTTCTTCCGTGGCATAGCTGTAATAATTTGTTTTTGCAGGAATTCGGGCAAAACTGCCGGCTGGCATGGTTTTTGCACGATCTTCTTCCATTCGGTCCCCAATCCCCAAATGCAGCACGCCCGAGATAACCGTAATATGCTCATCTGAGAGACTCCAATGGGCAGGGAGTATATAATTGGCCGGATATTTGATTCTCATGAGAAAAGGGCCTGGTTGGTTGGGATCGCCCTCTAAAACCGTGAGTTCAGCACCTTTTGGCAGAGGAAGTGGCGCGGGTTTCCATTTGGGTTCTGAGGGGGTCATCAAAGCTGGTTTTGATTGGTCATCAATCAATGCTTGAAGATCTCTTATACTCTCTGCAGCAGATTGTTTCTTTGATTTTTTTTCTGATTTTTTCTCGGATTTTTTTTCTTTAGCAGATTTTCTTTCACCGTATTCTGCAGCTGAAACCGTATTCAAAGTAGACTGCAAAATAATGACAGAAAATGCGAGGCTAACGGCAATGACAAGATTCCTTAAAGAAAAATTCAATGAGTATCTAAAAAGACAATTTTTAGACATAAATCTGCATCCTTTTAACATTACTTCTTAACTAAACTTCATAAATTCATATTTCATGATGTCAAAACATCAAATAAAACATCAAAATTGAATTCAAATAATACCTAACTGATATTAATAACTGAGATGATTGGCCTTGTCAAGATCATCATGACCACAGTTCTCAGTTTCAATTTGTATGGTTGAATGTGTGATATTGAATTTTTCAATTAAAAATATTATTTGCAGTTTTTAAAATAAATTGTGCAGCATTTATCGACTGCGTATCTGGACTAATGGAATCAATGACTAGGTGAACAGTCAAACTTACTTTACCGCTGGTGACTGCCCAGACATGGAGATCATGAACATTACAAACCTTTGGAATAGCAGCAAGTTCGTTATGAATGCTAGATAATTCAATACCGTCTGGGACACCCTCTAACAAGATATTAATACTTTCTTTCAGCAAGGACCAGGTTCGAGGCAAAACCCAAAGGCCAATAGTGATTGCAATAATCGAATCAACACTTTCCCAATTGGTGAAGTAAATGATGACTGCGGCAATGATAACTCCTATAGAACCGAGCATATCGGCCCAGGCTTCAAGGTAGGCACCTCGTACATTGAGGCTTTCTTTGCTTCCTTCATGCAGCAATCGAATGGCAATAAAATTGACAAGCAATCCAACAAGGGCGATGGAGAACATGCCAATCGGTTGAACTGCGCTGTGACTGAATAATCGCTGGTAAGCCTCAAAGAAAATATAAATCGTAACCAAAAGCAATATCACCGCATTCAGTACAGCAGCTAAAATTTCAAATCGATAATATCCGAAAGTGCGTTTTACATCAGCTACTCGTTTTCCTATTTGGATAGCAAGCAATGCGATAACGAGGGCAGCCACATCTGTGAACATGTGGGCGGCATCAGATAGGAGTGCTAGGCTTTTGAAATACCAACCACCAAATAATTCAATTATGGTAAAAGTGATTGTCAATGATAACGCGATCCAAAGATAGCGTTCTTTTTGAATAGCCTTTTTGCTAGAATCTTCAGTTTTTGAAATAGAATGAGAGAGTTCCATGACAATTATCTTATAACAAAACTTTGCAAAATGCTTTTTTTTTGGTAATTTTAGTACTTTGTTTGCAATTAAACTAACAAAAAATCTTGTTAAGTTGCACTATTTTTTCCAATTTTTGTCGCTCGCTTGTATCTTGCTACTTGCATGCTATTGTTAGAGTATGTGCTGAACTAAACAATATGGACGGTGAATTATGCGTAATCAAATAATGTGTGTCGCTTTAGCGAGTATATCCTTGATGGGTTGTTGGGTTGATGATACACCTCCTCGATATGGAGAGAATGGTTATAAGGAAGAAACTGCAAGGGAAGATCAGTGGGAGAAACCGAGTAAATATCAAGATCGTGATCACTCAGGTAATCGTGGTGATCGCGGCGCTTCGAGATAGTCAATGTGAGAGACCTGCTATTTTTGAGCATTACCATCGGATTCTTTGCTTTTTGCTTAATTCAGGTATGGTTCTTCGAGGCGCTCTAAACTTCTGATAGAAGTCAATCAGCAATTAAAGGAATTTTCTGTCAATGCTTTATGTCATCTCGGGGGTTATTGTCGTATTTTTATTTGTGTATTTATTAATAGCTCTCTTTAAACCTGAGCTGTTCTAACCCCCATTCTCTCTTATTTTTCCATTGCATTCTGGTATCTAGCAGATGATTGAGCATAAAATCCTAGAAATTATTGTATTTCTTGGAATAATATTACTACTTGTGAAACCCCTTGGGCAATTTATGGCCACCGTTTATGAAGGCGGCCAAAATTTTCTAAGCCCTATTATTGGACCCATGGAAAGAGCCTTCTATAAATTAATGGGCATAGATGTCGATCATGAAATGAGTTGGAAAGAATATGCCATTTCGATGATCGCTTTAAGCTGTCTTGGCAGCCTGTTATTATACTTGATACAGAGAATACAAGAATTCTTGCCTTTTAATCCCCAAAGTTTTTCGGCAGTATCTCCCGATCTCGCTTTCAATACAGCCGTAAGTTTTGTTACCAATTCTGATTGGCAGGCCTATTCGGGTGAAAACAGCCTTAGCTACCTTACGCAGATGCTGGGACTTACTGTGCAGAATTTTCTTTCTGCTGCAATGGGTATGTCTGTTTTAGTTGCTTTGATACGGGGTCTCAAGAGACGTGAAATGGTTACGCTTGGAAATTTTTGGATCGATACCACGAGAGGCATACTTTACATTCTGCTTCCTCTATCTATCCTACTGGCATGTATTTTAGTATCGCAGGGGGTCATCCAAAATTTTAAGGAGTATCAAACAGCAAATTTAATCCAGCCCGTTCAATATCAAGAAACAAATGATGCAACAGTAAAATTCCAAACTCAACAAACACTACCCATGGGCCCCGTTGCATCACAAGTCGCAATCAAGCAATTGGGTACCAATGGTGGGGGATTTTTTAATGTAAATTCCGCTCATCCATTTGAAAATCCAACGCCATTTTCAAATTTTTTGGAGATGCTTGCCATACTTTTAATACCGGCGGCATTGTGTTACACCTTTGGCGTCATGGTCGGAGATAAACGACAAGGATGGGCAATATTAGCGGCGATGTTCATTATATTTCTTCCCTTGCTTTACATCGTTGATGGTTTAGAGCACGGAGGAAATAGAGCTTTAGCAGGCTTAAGTCTAGGACCTAATATGGAAGGAAAAGAAACGCGTTTTGGAATATTAAATTCTGCACTTTGGAGTACTGTGACTACCGCGACAGGTAATGGATCTGTAAACGCTATGATAGATTCATTTGTGCCGCTTGCCGGTCTCATCCCTTTGCTGCTCATCGATCTCGGTGAAGTGATTTTTGGGGGAGTGGGATCGGGACTCTATCAGATGTTGATTCTTGTTATTATTACTGTTTTTATTTCAGGATTAATGGTAGGAAGAACGCCTGAATATTTGGGTAAGAAAATAGAATCCTATGAAATGAAAATGTCCTCGTTTATTTTTTTAATAATGCCACTGGTTGTATTGTTTTGCAGCGCATTAGCAGTTGTCACTGAGGCTGGTAAATCTTCGATGGGCAATCCTGGCGCACATGGATTTACTGAAGTTTTATATGCATTTTCTTCCATGACAAATAATAATGGTTCAGCTTTTGCAGGGTTAAATGCCAATTCATTCTTCTACAACCTTTTGGGAGGACTCGCGATTTTAATGGGACGTTTTTGGATAGCCATTCCTGTATTGGCAATTGCTGGATCTTTGGTGCGAAAGAAAATTGTTCCCGTAAGTGCGGGGACTTTGCCAACTCACACTCCCTTATTTGTGATTGTTTTGGTTTGTGTGATCCTCATTTTTGGGGCACTTACTTTTTTTCCGGCTTTTTCTTTGGGACCCATTGTCGAATCGTTGATGCTTCAAGAAAATCTGTTTAGTGGAATGTGATGTTATGAACATGGATACAGAGGTGAGAAAATAATGACTGCTGTCAGAGCACAGGCTCCGGTTCCGAATATGCTTCATCTCCGTTGGCTTGGCGCAAACATAGCATCTTCTTTGTACAAATTAGATCCGATGCACCAGATCCGAAATCCAGTCATGTTCTGCGTCTATGTTTGCAGTCTTCTGACCACAGCACTCTTTGCTCAAGCTTTGGTTGGAAATGGTGAGGCACCTCCAAGATTTATTTTCGCAGTGACTGTTTGGCTTTGGTTTACGCTGATTTTTGCAAACTTTTCTGAAGCTGTGGCTGAGGCACGAGGTAGAGCTCAAGCAGAATCACTTCGAAAAGCAAGAGGAGAAATTCAAGCTAAAAAAATTAAAGATTTGAAACGTGATGCCCAGTATATTTTGATACCTTCTCAAAAATTAAAAGTTGGCGATACGGTATTGGTGGAGGAGGGTGATTACATCCCAGGCGATGGTGAAGTTATTGAAGGCATTGCTTCCGTCAATGAAAGTGCTATCACCGGAGAAAGTGCTCCTGTCATCCGTGAAAGCGGTGGTGATCGCAGTGCTGTCACAGGAGGCACTCGTGTGATTTCCGACTGGATAATTGTCAAGATCACGAGAAACCCAGGGGAAACATTCTTAGATCACATGATTAATCTGGTAGAAGGGGCAAAAAGAAGCAAAACTCCTAATGAAATCGCCTTGAACATATTGCTCGCCATGTTAACTATCATTTTTCTCTTGGTGTGTACTACATTATTGCCCTTTTCTATCTACAGTGTGAGTTCAGCAGGTACTGGGTTAGTTGTTAGTGTCACAGTGCTAGTGGCACTTTTTGTTTGTCTTGCTCCCACCACAATTGGGGCATTAATATCTGCCATTGGCATTGCGGGAATGGATCGCATGGTGCAACGAAATGTTGTAGCTTTGTCAGGCCGTGCCATTGAGGCTGCAGGAGATGTCAATGTTTTATTGCTCGATAAAACAGGTACAGTCACACTAGGTAACCGACAAGCCACCGAATTCATTCCGTTCGGAAAGACAACCATAGAAAATCTTGCTGATGTTGCTCAACTTGCATCTCTTGCAGATGAAACCGCAGAAGGACGCAGCATTGTGGTGTTAGCTAAGGAAAAATATGGCATTAGAAGTAGAAGTATTGAGGAACTTGGAGCTAGTTTTATACCTTTTACTGCCTACACTCGAATGAGTGGCGTTGATTTAAACGAGAGCAATATTACTCGAAGAATACGCAAGGGTGCACCAGACGCCATTATTCATTTTGCCAGGACCCAACAAGCTGCAGAGATTTTAGGCAAAGAAAAAGAATTAATTGATTCTATTGCAAGAAAAGGCGCCACGCCACTTTTGGTAGCAGATGGCGCTAAGATTTTAGGTATCATTGTGTTAAAGGATATCGTAAAAGGAGGAATACGGGAGCGTTTTGCAGAATTGCGTCGAATGGGTATTAAAACCATCATGATTACGGGCGACAATCCGCTAACTGCAGCTGCTATTGCTGCTGAAGCAGGCGTTGATGACTTTCTCGCACAAGCAACACCGGAAGACAAACTCAATCTCATACGTGAACAACAATCTGAAGGCAAATTGGTTGCGATGGCAGGCGATGGTACTAATGATGCGCCCGCACTGGCTCAGGCTGATGTGGCGGTTGCCATGAACACTGGTACTCAAGTCGCCAAGGAAGCCGGCAATATGGTCGATTTGGATTCAAACCCAACCAAGCTGATTGAAATTGTTGAGATTGGCAAGCAATTGCTGATGACTCGAGGTGCAATTACGACATTTAGTATTGCGAACGACGTTGCAAAATATTTTGCCATTCTGCCTGCAGCTTTTAGTGGCACTTATCCGGCACTCAATGCTTTGAATATCATGCATCTTGCAAATCGAGAAAGTGCAATTCTTTCTGCAGTCATCTTCAATGCTTTGATCATCATTTGCCTTATTCCTTTGGCATTGTTTGGGGTGAAATATCGCCGTGTTTCTGCCAGTAATCTACTTCGAGGTAATATCTTGATTTATGGGGTAGGCGGCCTCATTGCACCCTTTGTCGGTATCAAAATAATTGATTTGATATTAGGGTGGTTATTCCAGTGAGAGAAAAGCAATGAAAACTCTGAACTCTTTGCTGCATCATCTCAAAATTTCCATTTTGTTTCTGCTCATAATGAGCATTGTGACAGGCTTATTGTATCCAGGATTTATCACTCTTTTCGCAAGAATTTTCTTTAAGGAAAAATCCTATGGCAGCTTGATTTATTCAGATCAAAATCAGTTGCAAGGATCCTTGTTGATTGGGCAATTATTTGAGGATCCTAAGTATTTCTGGGGTAGGCCTTCTGCAACCACACCCTATCCTTATAATGCGACTGCTTCCAATGGATCCAATCTGGGACCCTCTAACCCAGCACTAATCGAAGCAGTGCAAAAGCGCATTGCAAATCTTCGTGTCTCGAACCCGCTTACGAATGCTGCCATTCCCATTGAATTACTACAAGCATCCGGCAGCGGATTAGATCCCCATATCAGCATGGCTGCAGCAAAATATCAAATAGCGCGCGTAGCAAAAACTCGAAGTATTAGTGAAGCAGATCTCAATAAGTTGATAGATGAGTGTACACAAAATCCGGATTTAGGCTTCTTAGGAAGTAAACGAATCAATGTGCTTCTTTTGAATCTTTCATTGGATAAATTTCAAGCTGCAAGCAACAAGCAGCAAGAGTTGCCAGACAAAAGTAGGAGCAGGTAGGAATGGAACGCCGTCCCGACCCTAAAGAATTGTTGGAGTATGTCAAAAAAGAAGAACGCCGTGAGAAAAAACAGGCGAGCGGTAAACTTAAAATATTTTTGGGTGCAGCCCCTGGAGTTGGCAAAACATACTCAATGCTAGAATCTGCATTAGCAAGGCAACAAGAAGGCTTGAGTGTAGTCGCAGGCTTGGTGGAAACCCATGGTCGCCGTGAAACAGAAGTGCTGCTTGAAAAAATAGAAGTGCTGCCACGGAAAAAATTAGAATACCGCGGCAAAAAGTTACAAGAATTTGATTTGGATGGTGCATTAGATTGTAATCCAAATTTATTGTTGGTGGATGAAATGGCACATACCAATGTGCCTGGTTCGCGTCATAATAAGCGTTGGCAGGACATAATAGAATTACTGGACCGAGGCATCGATGTCTATACGACAGTGAATGTTCAGCATATTGAAAGCCTGAATAACATTGTAACCCAAATTACAGGTATTGTGGTTCGGGAGACTGTACCAGATACCGTGTTCGAACGCGCCACAGGCATAGAATTAGTGGACTTGCCGCCTGAAGATTTGCTGCAACGTCTGGCGGAAGGCAAAGTGTATGTACCAGAAGACATCGTCACTGCTAAAGAGAACTATTTTCGAAGAGGAAATCTTACGGCACTCAGAGAGTTGGCCCTCCGTTTCACGGCAGATCAAGTAGACACAGAAGTTTTGCTGCATCGACGTGGTGAGTCCATCGAAAAAATTTGGCCTACAAAAGAACGACTGTTGGTTTGTATCGGACCCGATCCGGATGCTCCAAAACTTATCCGGATAACGAAGCGGTTGGCAAAAGCACTCCACGCTGAGTGGATTGCAGTTTCAATTGAGACTGCAAATATGCGCTATAGTCCAAGCGAGCGAAAGAATGTCATTGCACATTTACGGTTGGCAGAACTTGAAGGTGCTGAGACGCTTATGGTTGGCGGTACCAATATTGCAAAGGATATTCTCACTATTGCCCATGAAAGAAATGCTACCAAGATTATTGTTTCTAAGAAATCAAAAAAAGGGTTTTGGAAAAATCTTTTCAGTAAAAGTTTGGCTGATGAATTTGTGCGCGCATCAAGTGATGTCGATATCTATATCCTACACAGCGAAGCAGAGGAAGTAAAAACCTACGAGAAAAATCCTTTACAAGTAGAGAATCCTAAACTTGGCTACCTGATGAGTATTTTAACAGTAATAATCTGTACTGCCATTAATTTTATTTTCAATAATTACTTAGATACCAGTACTTTTGTGATGGTGTATCTATTGGGTGTTATCTACATATCCGTAAAAGGTTATTATGGTCCCGCCATTGTTGCTACTTTCTTGAGTGCACTTACTTTTGATTATATGTTTCTGCCGCCACAGTTCATGTTTGGCATATCAGATTTGCAGTCCATCATCACCCTTATCACGATGATCATTGTGTCATTGATTGTAGTAAACTTAACCATTCTGCATCGAAAACAAGCAGAATTTTCTCGCTGGCGTGAGTTTCGGATCGCAAATTTGCATCTTTTGAGTAAGCAATTGGCAGCTGCACGAGGTGTCAAGAAATTACTAGAAATAGCAAGACGTCAGATAGAAGAAGTGTTTGATTGCAAGGTGCTTGCCTTATTACCAAATGATGATAATCAACTCGAGCCAGTTCTAGGTCCATCACTGCGCCCAAATGAACCCATAGACAGGACTGCACTGACTGAAAAAGATCAAAGTGTTGCACAATGGGTTTATGAGCTGGGACAAATTGCAGGTCATGGCACAGAAACGCTGCCCGAGAATGAGGCTATTTTCATTCCTTTGCTCGGCTCTAAGGGGACAGTTGGGGTGTTACAAGTAATCCCAAAAGATCCGAATCGATTCCTGATCCCTGATCAGCTCCATCTTCTCGAATCTTTTGCCAATCAAACTGCACTTGCGATCGAAGTCGATAGACTACAAGAAGAAGCTCAAGATACGAAGCTTCAAAGAGAAACGGATAAGGTAAGTAATATCTTATTGACTTATATTTCCGATTCAATGCGTCCACCTTTAATAGACATTATCGGATCTACCAATAATTTAATAGCACTTGGTGAGCAATTAAACTCTGAACCCATAAGGATCTTGAGCACTGATATCTCTGAGAATGCAGAAGAACTGAACCACTTGGTGAATAACTTATCCCAGATCATACGTCTCGAGACTGGTCCATCACCCACTAAAAAACTTCATTCCTTAGAAAAAGTCATCAATGCTGCTCTAAAACGTTTGAGTCGTAGGCTTGAAAAAAGGCCAGTTTTGGTTAAAATGCCGGAGTCTCTCCCCAAGTTATATTTTAACAGTGTTTTTCTGGAGCAGGTGTTTTTCAATATCCTAGAGAATGCTATTAAATACACACCTCCTCTTTCTCCGATAGATATTTTTGTTTATGTGGAAAAGCCTCGCGTATTGGTGAGCATTGAAGATCAAGGACCAGGACTTGCAATCGATGAAATCAATAAGATATTTGAGAAATTTTACCGTGGCCAAAGTATTACTAATGTTGGTGGCATGGGTTTAGGGCTTGCTATCTGTCAAAAGATCATTTTTATGCATGGTGGTGATATCTGGGCTGAGAACAGACTAGGAGGAGGTGCCATATTTCGATTTACCTTGCCATTATAATTGTTCTTTTCTCGGGTTCTGTTTTCGCGGCTGAAGAGCAAGGCGCAGACAATGGCACCAATGCGACCATCAATGCTGAAATAAATACGGGAGAAACCAAATCCGAAGCCGCAGAGAATAAACCTTCTCCGCCAAACATCGGCAATTTGGCCTTACCTTCTTCGCAACAACCGGGTGCGCTGGTTGCCATTGGACAATATATCTTCGATAAAGGTGACAAAATTCTTTATGTTTATGGTTATGATTTCGTTGGCGTGAGGAAGCATTTCACGAGTACTTCACAATTTTATGTTTATGCCATCAGTGACAAATCTTCAATTTTGGCAGGAATTCCCTATGCAATCGATTTCAAGGATCAAGATACCCGTTCTTCAGGATTCCAGGACGCTTTTGTCCAATATGAATATGCTTTTTTTGCTAGTCCAAGTAATAAAGAATTTATAGATACAGCGAGCATTGTAGCTAATGTCAATCTCCCAACAGGATCTGCCACCAAAGAACCACCAACAGGTTTTGGATCAGCGAACTATTTTTTAGGTATGACATATTTACGTCTGTACACAGATTGGCTTGTGTTTGGTTCCTATGGTATTACAAAAACCACCAAGCACCACGGCATAAAATTTGGGAATGAATATTTCTATCAAGGTGGTTTTGGCAAAAATATTTGCTATGTTGCTTCTGAGTGGATTTTTAGCTGGATGATTGAGTTCGATGGGCAATTTTCTGAAAAAGATGTGTTTCTACAGGAATTGATTCAAGATTCGGGTGGAAATATTATCTATGCAACCCCTTCGATTTGGTTTTCTACTCAGAAATTGGTTTTTCAATTTGGGGTTGGTGTGCCTGTGGTACAGCGCTGGAATGGGCAGCAAACCAAACATAAATATCTGATAGCTGCGGATTTTGCCTGGAAATTTTAGCGCAGTATGTCACTTATTTATTTGAAATATTAAAACAAGTAAGTAAACTTATAATAAGTTATCTTTATGAATTAAGGGTCTCGTCATGCAATTAAAAGACAAAGTTGCTTTCGTCACAGGCAGCGCAAGCGGAATCGGTAAACAAATTGCCACAACCTTCGCAAAAGAGGGGGCAAAAGTTGTCATTGCAGATCTTAACCCAACTGCTGCAGACGCAGTCGTTAAAGAATTTCAGAGTCAAGGTTTTGACGCTTTTGCCGTTGATGCAGATGTGAGCAATGAAGATCAAGTAAATGCTGCGGTTGCCAAAGCAATCTCTAAATATGGCTATATCGATATATTAGTCAGCAATGCTGGCATGCAACACATTGATCCTGTCGATAAGCTTGCATTTAAAGATTGGAAAAAAGTGCTTGCAATCCATCTGGATGGCGCATTCCTGACTACCAAAGCTTGTATTCAGCATATGTACGAGAAAGGCAAGGGCGGTAGTATCATTTACATGGGATCGGTGCACTCAAAAGAAGGTTCTGCCCTAAAATCACCCTATGTTGCAGCAAAACATGGTTTGATTGGCTTATGCAAAGTGGTTGCAAAGGAAGGCGCTGCACATAATGTGCGTTGTAATGTGATTTGCCCGGGTTATGTGAAGACGCCTCTTGTTGAAAAACAGATCCCAGAGCAGGCTAAGGATTTAGGGATCAGTGAAGAAGATGTTATCAAGAAAGTGATGCTGAAAGAGACAGTGGATGGGGAATTTACCACCACACAAGATGTTGCCGATGTCGCTTTGTTTTTTGCCTCCTTTAGATCGAATGCCCTGACAGGTCAATCCTTGGTTGTCAGTCATGGCTGGTTTATGCAGTAAAACACTGTAGATTGCGGAAGGCGCATTGGAAAGAATCAATGAAGAGTATTGCTGCAGCAAAAAGGCCTATTATGGCAAGTGCAGCACTGCCGCCGGGATTTCCGGCTATTACCCTGAATAACAGACATTTTTGGGATGGTGGTATCCATACTAATACGCCTTTGAATGTGATATTGGATGAAAACATCCCGCAAAAATTATTGTGCTTTATGGTGAATCTCTTTCCAAGCACTTCGAAGACTCCAGATACTATGTATGAAATTTTCAAACGAAAAAAAGATATTGAATTTTCGAGTCGCCATCGAGCTACCTTACGGCAGGGTGGTCCTTGACTATCTGGCCACGAACCATTAGAACAGGAATCTTTGAGGATCGAATCACATTCTCTGCAACACTGCCTAAGAAAAATCTCTGCAGTCCTTTTCGACCTTGCGTACCCATCACCAGGATCTCCGGCCCTAATTTTTCGACAGCTTCATTGATCTTACTTGGCACTGATCCATAGTATTGCGTTTCAACTAATTGTAATTCATTTTCTACCCCGACAGAGTTTGCCATGGCTGCCATTTCATTCAACATTTTTCGGCCATTTATTATGATGGATGCTTGATATTTATCAATATCCAAGGCGAGATACCCTATATCGGCATCTTGGGGTAAGGTAATATCTGCAATGTGCAGGATAATCAATTTGGCTTTGTGAAAATGCGCGAGATTAATTGCCTCTTGCAAGGCATGTTTTGAGGTTTCACTGCTATCCACAGCGACGGCTATTATTTTGTACATTTTACTATTATAGTTAATATATGAGTTTTTACCTTGAGTGCGTGGCGTAAAGAAGGGGGTATTTGTGTTTAAGAATATAGTAGTATCGGTGAACCCAAGTAAAATATCAGAAGCTGTATTTAAAGAAGCCATAAATCTTGCCAAAGATCAGCATGCAAAATTAACTATTGTTCATGTTGCTGATATGTCTTATGTTAACATGGGAGGAATGTGGCCAGATCTCTCTGCCTATCATGATGCAGTGAAGAAGGGTTCTATGGAATTATTGACTAAGATGGAAGGCATAGCTGCTCAATCCAATATTACTGCGGTATCACAGCTTGTAGAAATGCAGGATCCTGACTCGAGAATTGCAGAGCTTATAGTGTCAACTGCAGATAAATTAAAAGCAGATTTATTAGTGGTAGGGACGCATGGTAGGACTGGGCTGCCAAGATTTTTGCTTGGAAGTGTTGCTGAAGAGATCATCCGCACTACCACAATTCCCGTTCTTCTTATGAGAGGCAGCGAGGAGTAAAAGTTTTACCACATCTAGGCTTCTATTTCTAAATTATTAATTATACATTCTGCAGTTTCTTTTGGATATTCAAAAGGAAACAAATGTCCTCCCGGCATCCAAATAGTTTTAAGATGAAAATTTTTTTTCGACACTTTTTGCATCAGATTTCGAAACAACATTGCTTTTTCTGCCTATTAAAGCAACCCCTGGCACTGTAAGTTTATTTTTAAAACTAGAGTAATTGTGCGGTAATGTCATATAGATTTGGGATTCGATTCTAGGATCAAATTTCAACTGTAATCCTTCTTTCGTCACCACCGTTCCATAGGTGACATAATCATGCAAAGCTTGTTCATCAAAATTTTTGAAAAGAGGCTTATTTTTAAAATATTGTAACATGGCTTCATACGATGACCAGCTAGTCTTCCTGCGCAGCGCACGTCCACCAGGCGTAATCCAATCAGCCTTTCCTAAATTTTTGAAGAGCTGCACCATTTTAGCTCTTGCAAACGATAAAATTGGTGTATCCAGCAACACTAAATATTTAAAAAGATCTGGACGTTGGATGGCAGCAAAAAGTGTGATAGATCCCCCCAGTGAATGTCCCATTCCAATGATGGGCCCCAGTTTTTTCCTATCTAACTCTGCAATCAATTCTTCCGCAGTTGAAGCCCAATTATCCGTGATGGGGAATTCCTGATTGTGACCTAAGAGATCAATGTATTGAATCTCAAATTCATCTCTTAAGTAAGTAAAAAGAGTATGGTAGGTCATGGCTGGAAAGCCATTGGCATGTGAAAATTGAATGATTTCTTTGGTCATGTTCAAAATATAGCCTAGAATAGAGTTAATGGACCAAATTAAATTTTAAATCAAAACAAGGCATTAGGGAATGGGAGTAGTGTGAAAAAATATAAAATAGAATTTCCTGGCACGCAATTTGCACCAGTAGAGCTTGAAGAAGGCGCACCGCTCGTCACAGAGCTCACACCTGAAAATTCGCCGGTATTTTTTGGTTGTAGAACCGGTCTCTGTGCGACTTGCCTCATTGAAGTGTTGCACGGGGGAGATAAAATACCTCCACCCTCTGAAGATGAAAAAGAAACCTTAGAAATTTATGCAGAAGGAAATCCCAATGCGAGGCTTACTTGTCAGTTGAAGCTTACAGCAGATCTCGCGATAAAAAAAATTAACCCAAAATAATTACCCCAAAAATATTTTGTGATACACATTACCTAAAAACCACTGCGACACACTTTTTGGCAAAAATCTTTGGAAATAATAGAGCATACTTGCATCGATGCCTACACGGGTGCGCAAGGGCATTGTTCGTTTCTCTGCCAATTGATACACAACCTTGGCAAGTTTCAGAGGTGCTCCCAAATAGGGATTTTTTTGGACTTTATCTTTAAATCGTTTTAAATGCATTTCTTGCTGTTGGTAAATATGACAGGCGAGTGCTTCGGGGTTTGAATGCGGATTTGTATTTGTATTTTCGCTTGTATTATTTGTATTTGAATTCGCGTATGTATTTGCCTGTGAACTCGAATTATCTTTGCTGCCAAAATCAATATTTTCAAAGATTTTCGAACGGTGTATCCCAGGTTCGATCAAAGCAACTTGGACACCGAGGGGTTTTAATTCATAATACAAGGACTCTGAAAACCCTTCGAGGGCAAATTTGCTGGCGCAATATAAACTGTGCAATGGCAGTCCAGAATATCCCAACGCAGAAGAAATATTGATGATTTTTCCTTGCGATTTTCGCAAGGCTGGTAAGCATGCTTGTGTTAATAACACGTGCCCCAGAAAATTGACTTGCATTTCATTCAGTATTTGCACATCTTCCAATTTTTCAAGCGGCCCAACCAGCATATAACCTGCGTTGTTTACCAAACAGTGCAATTCATTTTGAAATTTTCTTTGGATCAACATTTTGGCGGACAGAATATCCTCTTTTTCAGTTAAATCTATTTTTTGAATAGTCAAGTTTGGAGAAGCAGCAAGCAATAGATCTTCTGGCAATTCATCCATACTCCGAACCCCTGCAATCACATTCCAGCCGTTTTTTAAGAATGTATTTGCCATTGCTAAACCAAATCCAGAGGAACAACCTGTTATTAAAACGTTTTTCATATTTCAAAAATTATAAGGGCGGACAATTCAGTCCGCCCCCCAGTTCTAATTGTTTGATGCATCAAAAATGACTCTTAAACATTCAAGTTAATCACAAGTTAATCATCCCAGCAGCCAATACAAACTTCATCAATAAACAAGGTGATGTGCTGCAAAGACATTGCTTCAGGAATTGCAGCTGCATTTCCTGCTAAGGGCTTAGCATGGTAAGTCAATGTTTGAGATTGTCTGTCATACTTAGGTTCATAAATCTCGAAAGCATAATAGAGAGGTTGATTTTGAGCTAAGGGTCCTTGGGCGCCATCCATACTGGATGCACCTGCTGCACTTGCAGTAGGCGATTGACTTTGAGGATCTTGCTGCAGCCTGTGGCATACTGCCGCTGCTATATTGGCTCGCATGTAAAATAGCATTAGGAGGATTTGCTTTAAAGCTATTTTTGCCCTTGCGTAACCAAAGATTTAAATATTCTACAAAGCTAATTTGGCCTGCCTTTCTGTTAGGCCTATCTGAGAGATAGCTTACGTAAGGAGTGACATTATGTAAAGTGATTTTGTACACATTATGTTGCCCAGCCATACGTTCAATCTTGCCGCTGGCTGCACCTTGAATCAGGAAATAATTGGTTCTGTCACCCTGCTGTTGTGACTCAATCCATGCTCTGGATGCTGCGCCATCTGCTTGTGGTGCCGCTCCCGCTGCCCCATAAGCCGCAGCTTGCCCTGCAGCGCCTGCAGCGCCAGATTGTGCTGCAGCACTGGCATCTCTGGCTTGTTGCGAGCTGCTTCGCGCTTCAGCTGCTGATTGTGCAGCCGACTGCGCAGCAGATTGCGAGCTTGCATCTTTAGCAGCATGCGTGATGCTGATACAAGCCGCAGAACTCAATACAAAACAGGCCACCAATAAATCTTTCGTTCTCATTTGGATCACTCCTTTGATTACCGTAGTGAAGAAAATTGATTTGGATTCCATAAAAAAAGAGCTTATTAGCTTAAATCTTATTAGCTTAAAACAAGCACCAGGGATCTTCATTAAGAGTAGTCGAGAAAAGTTTCCTCATCAAAAGTTTCCTCTCCCAAACCCAACAACCGCAATTTATAATTTTCTTAGCTATTAAACTAGTTTTTGTGACTGTCTTGGTGATGTAATCTGCGCAGAAAGACTGGGTGTGACTTGGACTGCAGGGTCATCAATTTTTTGCAGCTCACTGATTGCATCCCGAAGAGCGATGACAATAGCATCCTTCGATAGGGTGATAGCTTTTCTATCACCTATTAGTTTTCGATGCGTTTGCAGACTGGCGTCAATAATGGGTGTGATTTCTTCGCCTTTACTGTCACTCTTATTTAAAAATTCTTCAAAAGCCTCATGAAGATCCTTTAAATTTGCATAAACTTTTGACATATCAATGCTGCATAACGAGAAACAGCAGCAAGGCTTAGTGTCTTCATCTGCTTGATTTTTATGCAAATAAGCGCCGATGTCGTGATTAAGCTTCCTGATAACCTGATCTTCGTTGCTAATTTTCTTAAAAGTATCAGATTGTTTCAGTCTGAGCGCTGGCCCATGAGCAAGATCTTGGTTTATTTTCTCTTGAGCCTCTAAAAAAAGATTAAGGCTAGTAGAGTTGAAGCCGCTGCCGTCTTTTTTGCAGTTCAGATATTCTTCTTGTAGTTTAAGGAATAATTCATAATTCAGGGTAATTTGTACTTTAGAAGTGGGGGCAAGATAGGCATCGTAAATTGAAACACAATCTGCTTGAAGTTTCTTTTCTAAACTTTCTTTTTCAGGTGAGATTTCGATTTCTTGATGCAGTTTTTTCAACTGTTCAATTCTAGTATCGAAGTCTAAATTTTCAGTAGCACTTTCACGTATAACTTGTTTTTGAAACTGTGCATATTGGCGCGGGTTGTGCTGCAGATCACGTACCGTCATGGAACCTTTTCTTGTCAGAGGATGAGACCTAAGATGTAATGGGGTAGGGGGAGGGGTCTGCACTCTTCCCAAAACAGTGTGACCCAAACCAGTTGGGGTAGAAGAAACAGTACGATCGACACTTTTATCCAGAGGTAAAGTGAGGATGACTGATGGATGAAACCTGCCGCTGTCGCGATTACCAGCTTTTGAAAAGATAAATGTTCTGCTCTGTCGCTTATCAGCCATTTTATCTTGCTCAACAATTTTATCTTGTTCTGTTATTTTATGTTGCAGAGCTACTTTATCTTGTTCGATCTTTTTCTCTCGATCAGCTTTCACTGCATCTTCTGCGCTGGACATCCATAATCCCTTTTTTGCTTGGTTCTAATTTTGCAAAACCGCAACCGTTCACGCACTATCCTGGAAAGTCCAAACATTATCTTCTGTGCCCGAACCAGGAAGTGGAGAGTTGCTTATCTTCTACAACTTCCGTAGTAGACCAATTCAACTTCGTTTCGATCATTTACCCTGAAGGCTGTAGTAGGGACTGTATAGCCATATTCAGTACTAATAGATTCTAATTGAAGATCTTTGCTTGAAACTGTGATGGTGTAATAGGTAGGCATGCCATCAGCGAGTTCCCAATATTCATAGCATACCTCCGCTGTATTTGGATTTTCAGCGGTTTTAAAAATAAGAGATTTAATGCGACCTTGCTGCAGGGAATCTGCAGGCTTTGTCTTGGCAGAATACTCGCGGCTGAAATTGCTTGCAGATTCAATTTTTTGGATAAAATTATTTTCGTCTTTGTTTAAGTCATTATTGATATTGAACTTATTGCCTTCTTTGGAATTATTATTGCGAAAAGCCCCAAAACTCGAAAAAGTCATTGCCATAATTTACTTCCTTTGCACCACATATATTTGCTAAATATCAAACACTTATGTAACATCAAATATTTGATGAAGATATTCCATTTAATCAGATTTTGCTATAAAAATCAAGATGTCTAGATTAGGTATTGGTGTCACACTTAAGAGCATATACAATCAATCAAATATTTATCGAGTTGATTAGATAAATTAATAGTATTTGCCTTACTAATTTAATAGTGGATCTTATTAAGCTATTGACTAAAAAAATGTAATTAATATTGCAATTTATAAACCAAACTATGATATATTGAAAAAAACTGTTTATTCATGAGTTAATTGTCTAATTATTAAATGTTAGTAATTGTTCAGGTACGGTGGCTTAGATGTGGAAAAACGTCCAGATTTTAGGCACAAAACGGCAGGACAGCCGTTTTGGACGCACCTACTGGTGCGCCCGGAGGGTGAGCGCCATGGATGGAGCGAATCCACGTCACTTTAAAAAATTAACAAAATAGCGGAGTTTACAAATAGTAAATGAGCAAATTTTGTTAATTTTTTAAAGTGAGATTGCAAAAAGATGGGCGTTCAAGGGCAGTGCGTGAACGGTTGCAAATGTTAAATCATACAAAAGGAAAGCTAAATATGAGCACGAATAAAAAAGAACTTGCGAGATTACTTTTTGGCACTGATGAAAAGCAAAGCGGCAAATCAGGCAGACCAGGCAAAACGGGCAAAAGCGATAGAAAAGAATACAATCTAGAAGAGATGACTATTGAACAAATAAAATTGTATATCCAAAAAGCCCCGGATGACACAAATCGTGCTGAATTGCTGCTCTTTCTTGGCAATACTTATCTCGAAGGCAGGAAAGGGATACCGAGAGATTTCAAAGAAGCTTATAAAAATTTCTTATTTGCCGCAAATCTCGGGCATCAAGGTGCTCAATACAATGTGGCCTTGATGATTGATGATATTTTATTTAAAGGCAAATATGGTAAGCATAAATTACCCTTGCAAAATCCTGAAAAAACTTATCTTGAAATATTGGCCAAGGTATGCAAGGGATCTGATAAAAAACTGGCTGCCGAAGCCCATGCCAAAATAGGTCTCCATCAATTTGATAGTGTTACTGACAAAACACTAGAAATCAATAAACATACCCTTAAATTAGCATTTGATAACTTCAAGTCTTCTGCAGAATTAATGCCCACCCCAGTAGGCCTTTATTATCTCGGTATCTGCAAAGAAGATGGCTATGGTACAGCCAAAAATGTGCATCAAGCCTTTGGTCATTATTGTGAGGCATTTGCTCTGGATACTAACAATGCTGAATTTGCCTATAAAATTGCAACATTTTATGAATTTGGCTATGGGGTTGTACCAATCAGTATTAAAAATGCTGCCAAATTTTATGATCAAGCCAGAAAACTTGGCTCAGAAAAAGCCACCTTCCAATTATGTATCATTTGTTTACAGAATAGAGCTATCGAACAAACGAGAACGCAAGGACTTGAATACCTGAACTCACTCAAGGATGTCGCCGATCCAGATATTCAATTTAAGATGGGACAGCTTTTTGAGAAGGGGGTACTCGGCATCGAAAAATCCCCAATGAGAGCGTTTGAATGCTTTGTAAACGCGACAGTGCGCGGAGGTCTTGCAGAGGCTTGGGAAAAGGTTGCCATGTGCTACTTGCGGGGATTTGGTGTGGCGCAGAACATTAACAAAGCCTTTGAAATCTGTAACAATCCTGAATTAAAACTTGAAATTGAAGCTGAACTCAGAAAGGAACTGGCCCAGCAAATGTATGAAGCAGCCCTTGGATTCTTGACAGGAATTTCTGTGCAGGGCAAAACCCTAGAACGAAATTCTGCCAAAGCGCTTGAGTATTTGAATAAAGCAGTACAGGAAAAGTCTGTAGCCGCACAAAATCTGCTCGCACTGTGCCTCATTCGTCCCTCTGATTTTGGATTGATGGGTATAAAAAGTGATCAAAAGCGCGGTCTGCAATTATTGAAAGAGATTGAAAAAGTGTCTCTCGATGCGGCAAATAACCTTGGTTGGTGCAATTTGAGCGGTATTGCCGTGAAGCAAAATGAAAAAGCAGGCTTTGAATATTTTGAATCTGCGTCAAAGAAAGGAAATCTTACAGCGAAGTTGAATCTTGCGCTTATTTATATTTTAGGGCTTGGTATTGAAGCAGATCCGGATTATGGTTTTGAATTGATGAGCGAAGTCGATACAGAAATAGCGAATCAGGATGAGGCCATGGAAAATGTCGGAAGAGACTTGCTGCAATTTGGGTTTTGCCATATGCCTTCCGCAAAAGAAACTGTACTGCCTATAAAGAGCGGGTTGATTGATATCTTGGCAAATCCAATTTGGAAAGAAAATAGAGACATCTTATATCATATCGGATGCTTTTATCTTTACGGAAATGGTATTGCTTCAAACCCGGAGCGTGCTTTTGAATTCTTCAGTAAAGCTTCAGAAAAAGGTCAAAAATCAGCAAAATTCGAGTTGGGGCGTGCTCACGCAGAAGGCCTTGGTGTTGCAGTAAACACTGATCTAGCGTTTAAGATTCATGATGAAAATAGTGCAGAAAATGTTGACAGCTTATTGTATCTCGCTCGAATGACTTTGAATGGAAAAGGCCGTTATGCCAAATCAGAGGCCTTGAAAATGTTCCGATTCGCGATGGCGCATGGTTGGGAAGATGCGATGGCGCATTTGGGATATTGCTATGAAGTTGGGCTTGCTGGTTTGAGGCCAAATCCAAGCGAGGCACTGAGGTTGTATAAACAGGCTGCAGCCAAAGAGTCTGCTTTGGCATGTTATTATGCTGGAAGGTGCTTGGAACGGCAGAAAGAGAAAGATCCGGCCCATATGAAAGAGGCAATCCAATTTTATAGTCAAGGTGCCTTGGCAGGAAATGCCTGGTGTTTGAACCGAATGGGATCTTTTTATGAAAAAGAAAAAAATCCTAAAAAGGCATTTTCAAGCTTTTATCTTGCAGCGAAATACCATCATCCCGAAGCGCAATTTAATCTTGCAAGATGTTATGAAAAAGGTATTGGGACTGCGGTTCTTCTGAATCAAGCGCTGTACTGGTATGAAAAAGCGAGTCTCGGTTGTAACGATGCGAAACTTGCATACAAAAAACTGCAGAAAAGTATCACGAGTCCTGAAATACTGCGTTTTTCAAGAAAAGATATTACCAAAGTATTTACTGAGGAAAGGCAGGTTCTCGCGCTTGCAAAGAAAGGGGCAGGTGAAGCAAATCCTGATGCTGCAAAGAAAGAAGCGGTTTCTGAAGTGGAAAAATCAGTTGCTGTGCTAGAAAAATCAGAGAGCACCAAAGTAAAAAATCACAAAACCAATGGTATGAACGGTATTCGGAAGTTTTATTAGGTAGGACACCTGCACATTAAAGAAAAATGTTCAATTGCCGATGGAATATATGGAATATTAAGCCGAAGAGCAATTGAACGATGCGCAAGCCCCCTTTCCTGTATACCGAATTGGAAGAAATAGTCTACCTATTCCAAGGTGGAGGGGCGCTCGGTTCATTTCAAGTGGGTGTCTATCATGCGCTTGAAGAAGGGGGATATTTTCCAGATTGGATGGTCGGAATCTCTATCGGTGCGATTAATGCCTCGATTATTGCGGGCAATCCTCCGGCGAAGCGTATCGAAAAACTCTATCAATTTTGGGATAGCATCACCCATTCTATTGAATTAGGTTGGCAGCATCTTGAAGTGGCCGGGAATGAAGATTTTTTTTCGATGTATAATGCCGGCAGCGCTTATTATGCGCTTCTTTACGGTCAACCACAATTTTTCAAGCCAGCCTGTGTCAATCCCTGGTTTATTCAATCTTCAAAACCAACTGAAATAAGTTTCTACGATACCACGCCTTTGCGAAAGACAATTCAGGAACTTATCGATTTTGATTATTTAAATAATGGTAATACCCGGTTAAGCTTGGGCGTTGTCAATGTGAGGACTGGCAAATTGAAGTTTTTTGACAATCGCAAAGAACCTTTGGGAATTGATCATATCATGGCGAGCTCTGCATTTCCGCCTGGTTTCCCAGCAGTTAAAATAGGCAAGTCCTACTATTGGGATGGTGGCTTGTACTCTAATACCCCTTTGATTTGTGTGGTGAACGATCTGCCTCACAAGAATCGGCTTTGTTTTCTGGTCGATCTGTTTGATTCTACTGGCCTCTTACCGAATAATTTGGATGCAGTTTTGGAGCGGGCCAAAGACATTAATTATGCAGGGCATCTCGATACTTTATTGAACTATTATGATGTGCAATTATTATTGCAAAAGAAAATCGCACATTGCATCAAGAATTTACCCGATCATATTAAAGAAGATCCCAATATTCAGGAATTAGCAAAGTATGGTGATGATCATAATGTGCATATTGCAAAGATCATTTATAAAGCGAAACTTGAAGAACTGCATTCAAAGGACTATGAATTCTCAAACATCTCTGCTAAGAAACATATCGCGGAAGGATATTTATATACCAAGAAAATGTTGAGCGATCCTAAGTGGTGGAAAGATCCAGATGAAAATTTTGGTACTATTGTGCACAATAATCCCGAAGATCTGGATATTGTGGTAGGTGAAGGAGATTTCGAAGATTAGGTCACCGTTCAGGCATTGCCCTCGTTTTACCACATCAAATCTCCTATGCCTGATTGAGGTATGTGTAACTTCAATCTATACTCATTTTAAAGGTCCCTGATATGTCTCAGATATAATGTGTTGCCAAAATTCACTCTAAGTCTCTAAAGTAGGTCACCGAAAAATGCTAGATACAGAATGTCATGTCATTAAAAAATATGCCAACCGTCGTTTATATGACAGTCAAAAAAGCTGCTATATCACTTTAGAAGATTTAAAACACTATGTATTAAATTACATTCCGTTTAAGGTCATTGATGTAAAAACAAAAGAAGATGTCACCAAATCTTGCTTAATTCAAATCATTTTTGAGTTGGAAGGCAGCAATAACCCATTATTTACCAGGGAGATATTGGAACATTTTGTGCGTTTCTATGGCAATCCGATGCAACTTATATTTAAAGAATATTTGGAAAAATCTTTCAGTTTTTTTGTCCCTAAATAGTTGTGTAAATAGTTGTGTAAATAGTTCCGTAAATTGTTTCGTCAATCATTTTGTAATATGTCATCTTAATTCCATAACATATAGTATGTCTTCATAATTTCGTAATATGTAATATGTCATCTATTCTTGCCTCTATTGAATAAAAAATTTTGACTTTTTTAAAGCTAGCCACCATACTAGTAGTATTGTTGCAGTGCACAAATGAATTAAGGTAACCAATAGGAGAATTATCATGTTTAATTTTCAAGATTATGCAAAGATGTCTTCGTTTACTAAAGCAATGGGTCCCATGTATGAACTTCAACGCATTGGCAGCGGTATGGCCGAAGAATTAACGCGTGAAAATTTAACACTCTGGAGTGATAGCATGAGTTCCTGGGTTAAATACCTCCAAACAGCCAACAAAATGGATCGCCCAGAATCAGCATTCAAGAATAATTTTGGATTTTGGACTGAGCAAAGCGCCAATAATCTAGAATATTTGGAAAAAGTTCTAAAAATCTACGGCAAAGGCATGCGTCAAATGTCAGAGAACATGGAAGAAAGCATGGAGAAAGCAACTGAGCAAATGGAACATGTTGCCCGTGCTCATAAACCACGTAAGAGCGCTGAATAATTTACATTCAGATTCAAAGGTATAAAAGATATTAGAGGAGGACTTAAGGGTCCTCCTTTTTTATATGCGTTTTATATACGTCGCATTACATAAGATCCCGGTGCATCTTCTAAGATGGGTAGACCACAGGATTCTGGATTTCTTTCCTCCGCTGGTACCTTTTCCGCATCAATTGCAAGCCACTCTGCAAAATATGGCCACCAGGAACCCTTGCGTGATTCAGCACCCGCCAGCCACTCATCAGGATTTTTAGGAAATGCAGTCCCTTCACCACAATTTTCATTCACAAAATAATTGTACTTGGTTTTTGAGGGCGGATTGATCACACCTCTTACATGACCAGATTCAGACAATACAAAACGCTCGATTCCTCCTAAAAGCTGGGTACTGGCATAAACGGATTTCCAGAGCGTGATATGGTCTGATTCAGAGGCTAGGAAAAAGCTTGGCACAGTGACAGACCTCAGATCTATTGGAACATCGCATAATGTAATTCCGCCGCGTATTTTCAATTGATTTTGCAAATACATCTTGCGCATGTAAAATTTGTACATTTCTTTAGGAAGATTGCTGGAATCTCCATTCCAGTACAGCAGATCAAAGGGACGAGGTGATTTACCTTGTAGGTAATTATTAATAAAATAGGGCCATATCAGATCATTAGGCCGCAGCAAATTAAAGGTGCTGTCCAATATTTTGCCATCTAAGTAGCCTTTGGAGTCTACTGCCTTATCTAAACTTGCCAGTTGTTTTTCATCTATAAAAACACCCAATTCGCCTGGATCGGTAAAGTCGAGCAGGGTCATGAAAAAGCTCGCACTGGCAGCGCGATTATCCCTTTTTTTCTGCATGTAGGCGAGGGTGGAGGCTAATAAAGTCCCACCAATACAATATCCCACCATATGGGCCGCTTTGACTTTAGCCGATCGGCATATCACACTGAGTGCAGCAAGTGGGCCTTCCAGCATGTAATCTTCAAAATGCTTATGTGCCAGTTCCGGTCCTGGATTCACCCAGGAAATCATGTAGACCGTAAATCCTTGGTTCACCAGCCATTTCACCATAGAATTTTCAGGTGATAAATCTAAAACATAATATTTATTAATCCAAGGTGGAATGAAAAGAATTGGAGTCCGGTAAACTTCTTGTGTGGCAGGGAGGTATTGAATCAATTGCATCATATCATTTTGGTAAATGATTCTGCCAGGCGTCACCGCAAGATTTTTGCCGACCTGAAAGGCTTTGAAATCGGTCTTGGTGATATTCACGCGCCCTTTGTTTAGGATCAAGTCTTTCAGAAAATTTCGGTAACCTTGCAGCAGACTTTCCCCGCCACTCTGGAGAAGATTTTGCAATACTTCAGGGTTTAAATGCAAAAAATTGCTGGGAGAGAGAAAATCCAAAAAATTTTTCACATAAAAATGTAATTGCTTCGAGGTTTTCGGATCTAAAGTTTCGAGAGATCTCAGCCAATTTAAAGTATGTTCTGTGGTCAGATAATAGCAGTGTTTCAAATATTGAAATCCAGGATGTAGATTCCAGTATTCTGATTTGAATCGCATATCTTTTTCGGGTGCAAAACCCGCTTCGTCTTTGCTGCTATTTGCCAATGGCTCTGCATGCTCTGCAATGCAGGACAGTTGCCGCATCGTGTTTAAAATGAGCTCACTTTGTTTTTGAAAAAAAGCTTTCTGTTGTTTTATGATCTTCATTGGATTCTGTTCAAAATCTTGGGCGAGTTTCAATTCAATCTCAAAAAAATGAGAGAACTGCAAATAATCGACTGGCATTTCATTAGGTGGGTCGTTTTGATAGAGCGCGAATAATTGATGTAAAAGTTCCGCTATCTCTTGTATCGCCGCAGTTTCGATTGTTTGTGGTAGTTCAGTTTCTCTCATAAAAATATAAATGACCTATTTAAGAAATCAATTGAATAAAATCAGGCATATACTAAGATTTTAATTGAGTTTTGTTGGTATGCAAACTAATACGATTTTAAGCGGATAGCAAATTTCATCAATTTGGAGAACACTGTATGGAATATTTAAGTGATAGAACTGTGCTCATTACCGGAGGAATGGGGGGAATTGGTACGGCAATTGCTCAGCATTTAGCAAAGCTTGGTGCCAAAGTTGCAGTTTCTTATAATAAAGGCGGCGATCACACCGCTGCAAAATCCTGGCAGGCTGATCAAAAAAAATGTGGTTTTGATTTTTTAATATGCCACGGCGATATCACGGATTTTGCTGCTATACAGAACATGATTCAGGATATTTTGAGACAAATAGGGCATATCGATATTCTGATCAATAATGCTGGCATTACGGAAGATGCAACTTTGATGAAGATGTCCTATGATCAATGGCATAAGGTCATTAATACAAATTTAAATGGCATCTTTAATGTCACTCGAAATATTTTAAATTGCATGATTGAAAAACAATATGGAAGAATTATCAATATCTCTTCCATTAACGGCCAGAAAGGCCAGTTTGGCCAAACCAATTACTGCGCCGCCAAAGCTGGAATTCATGGCTTTACAAAGGCGCTCGCACAGGAGACGGCAAGGAAAGGGATCACAGTTAATACTATCTCTCCAGGATATGTGAGAACCGCGATGATAGAGAGAGTGCCTGAAAATATTCTGGAGTCGATCATCAAGCAAATTCCAGTCGGCAGGCTTGCTGAACCTGAAGAAATCGCAAGACTGGTAGGTTTTCTAGCAAGTGATGCATCAGGGTATATTACGGGTTCTAATTTTTCGATAAATGGCGGTCAGCACATGTATTAAAACACACAATTAAAAAGAAATATGTAATCCTAAAGATAATAATTATATGCAATCTAGGGCCTGTTGACAATTCTACTATGTTGGCCATAAATCATTGATATCTTGTGCTCCGTTGCTCATTTATTTCAATATAAACTGCGCTACGGTGCTCAGAAATCAATGATTTCTGGCTCAACCTAGCGAATTGTCAACAGGCCCTAGAAACATATAATCCAGAAACGTACCTTAATTCATATACATATACAATTCAGGTACAAGTGGTAAATACAACGGGTTGCTTTAATTAACTAATTTAGAGAAAATAACTTGTTGCCGTTGATGAAATCAATACTTCATTATTGTTATTTCATTATTAAGTAACTAAATTAATTGACTAGCTCAAAATTCTCTAAATTAACATGGTGGCACATGGAAACGAACCTTGAACCCAAAACACTCGAATCTAAAGCTTTTTCATTTGAGGCTAGTAGCACAAGCAGCGATTTTGTAGCGAGTAAAACGGATTCTTCTAAACAATTACTCATCTCCTGCATGATTGGCAATGCTTTGGAATGGTACGATTTTGTTATCTATGGCTATTTTGCAGCGATTTTGGGATCGCTATTTTTTCCGAAAGCAGATCCTGTCGTGCAACTCTTGGCAAGCTGGGGAGTATTTTGGACTGGATTTCTGGCTCGGCCGCTCGGCTCCATCGTTTTTGGACACATTGGCGACAAGGTAAGCCGCAAAGCCGCATTGACGCTTTCAATTTATGTTATGGCCATTCCCACTGCCTTGATGGGTTGTTTGCCAACGTACGAACAAGTTGGCATCTTCGCTGCCATAGCGCTGATATTACTCCGAACCTTACAAGGATTTGCAATCGGCGGCGAATTTACTGGCACCATGGTTTTTCTAGTTGAACATGCACCACAAACCCAGCGTGGATTTTGGGGCAGCTGGGCTTCCTTCAGTGCAGTCGTCGGCGTTATCATTGGTTCCTTATTCGTAACAGGCTTGAATAGCTCTATTTCCACGGAAGATATGCAAAGTTGGGGTTGGCGGATTCCTTTTCTCGTGAGTATTTTGGGGAGTGTTGTCGGCGGCTACATGCGAAAACGCTTGACTGATCCCAGCGTATATTTAAAAGTAAAAAACAATAGTAAAAAAAGCACCGTTCCCCTGAAGCACCTTTTTGCTGAACATAAATCCAAAATGGGCTTGATTATTTTACTCGATTTTCTCACCGCCATTGGATTTTTCATCGTGGCTATTTTTCTCGCAACTTATTTTAAAACCTATTTAAAAGTCGACGCAAACACCGCCTTTATCGTGAATACCTTAAGTATGTGCGTCTTTGCCGCAGCAACTTTGCTCGGCGGCAAATTATCTGATCGCAACGGTCGTAAAAGTGTGCTCGGTTACTCCTGTCTTGGATTTATTTTACTTTCTTATCCTCTTTTTACGTTATTACAATCAGCCAATTTTTCCAATTTACTCCTGGTGCAATCGATCTTTGCACTCTTAATGGGACTTTTCTTCGGTACAATCCCTACCACCTTAGCTGAAATAATGCCCACTAACATCCGCTGTTCCGGTTTATCGATTGCCCATAATATCAGCATGGCGGTATTTGGCGGCGGAGCGCCTTTCCTCGCCACACACCTCATTCAATCCTCCGGGAATCTCGTGTCCCCCGCGTATTTGCTGATTGCCGCGAGCATCTTAAGTTTGATTTCCCTGCTGTTCATATCTGAAAAATCCGGTAAACCCCTGGAATAAATCACAACCGTTCATGAATCTGGATTGACATTTAATATTTCGTTTAAACGAGTTCTCATAATAGTTTTTACTCTTTTTGATTCAATTTTATTTATCATATTTATTGCGAGCTTTGTATTAAACCTTTTATGTAATTCAATTTCTGGGAGAGATCTAAACAGATGTGAACGAGTATCTGTTAAATACAAAACATCCAGCAATGCTTTTTCAGGGGTTGCCATTTTTATCAAGGTATTATTATAAAAATCAAATCCAAAGAAAAAATCTGATGCAATATGGTGTATAGAGAGCGTACCTAAAGGAGTCGAATACCGACGTGTTCTTGCTAATGACACAGCATAAGTAACCGAGGGAATTTGAGAAATCATACCATGATAATACAATGCTGTTTGAAGTGAAATATAACTAGGGTAGGGTGCTGTTATAAATTCTGGTAAGATAAGGGGATCAGACACAGAAGCGAGCATCCATTTTCCTCTTTCCACTTTTTTTACAACATTGGCTTTTTCTAATCTTTCTAATATCTTGCTAGCATGCGAAATTGTAATATTTAAACAAGCTGAAACATCCATTGTGTACAGTAGAGGTTGTTTTAAAGATACTAGTTTATTTTGCGCTTCTATTAGTGTCATTTTATCCATCCTCTAACGCTTTAATGACTGATTCTTGTATTTTTTGCCATACGGAATCTGAATTGTAATAATATTGATATTCCGGCATCAGATAGGAAATTACTTGTGACTTAAATTCAGGAAATCCTATATTCATGACATTTTCAATTCCTACGTCAAGATTTTCTTTAGTGTCGTTAGATAAATTTTTGGTTGTTGCCCCACAATCCAACAGAAGTTTCAAATCAAAAATATCACGCGCCTGTGTTTCGTTTCGATGAATTAAAGCTTGAATTTTTTGTTCAAAGGCTGCTTGAAGTGAGTAATGATTGAGAAGAACAGGGTATAATTTATAGTGTGATACCATTAATGGATCGATGGGTTCAAACGTGAAATTCTGGTGCATTTCTCTTCGTGAGAACTCTATTTTTGTAGGTAAAGGCAGCGCATGTCCCTCCGCTCTTAAACTCACTTTCCATCTTTGTGTAGTGTTTGTCTGTTTCGGTTTTGTAAACTGTATTATTTCTAAACCCCGTCCCTGTAAATTTTGCTGAAATGCACTTGATTGCAAAATTTTATCTATTTTATGTTCCAACGTGCTCTGTTGGATTTTTTGAATATCCAGATCGATATCTTCCGAATAACGAATGCTTTTGAAGTAAAATCTTAAATTGCACCCCCCTTTTAGAGCATATAAATTTTTATCTAATTTTTTTCCTAGATGAAAAAGAAATATCAGATGAAATAATTCTACAAATTCAGTAGTACTCATACTTTTTATAATACAAATAATTGACAAATTTGTCAACTATTTGCATTATAAAAACAGATTTATTTCTAATGAACTGTACATAAAAACAGTCATTGGAGGATATTGAAGAACTTTGATTTGTATACCACTAGAATCATTCTTTTCGTAATCTCTTACCCCTGAAACAGCAGTATTACTTTTCGAAATATTATGTCATAAAATGACTATCAAACAAGAAATAAAGTGAAAAACATACAAAAATATGGTTGACTAAATTATATGTTAGAGGTGAGTAAGTTTTTAAACTGATTGACAGATCCTAGACTGGATGTTAAGTTTGATACTATTTCATTATGCTTAAAAAACCACATATATTCATTAGATATTAGAATTTTTAATGACGTAGAAGGATTTTAAAATGTCGCAACCCAGTGACAAAGTATCAACCTCCTCAGAAACTCAAAATTCAGTTGCTGCAGCAGAATTGGCCGTACTTATATTACAAGTTCGATCTCAACTGGAAGCAGAGGAGCACAAGTTGAAGCTTGAACGAGAAGAAAAACAGCAGCTCATTTTATATGCAGTAGCTAATGAAGATTCTTCAACTCTGTATCAGTTAGTAAAAACGCCTGAAGATTTAGCATTCAGAGCAGACTATGCTGGGGATGATATCAAAAAATTTCTTCCCAAAAAAAATATCAGTCCTCTAGAACTTGCGATATACGGGCGTTCAGATAAGATGATTGAGATTTTATTGAAAATGGGCGCAAAAGTTCATGGAGAAGGTTCAGAATTGATTACCATCAAATCAAAAGAAAAAGTGAATGAAAAATCTAGCGAGAAAGCCCGAACACTATTTAATACACTAGAAATAGCTTACGCTCTTTTAGGCCAAAACTCACTACTATCTTTAGTATCATTACGCAGCCGAAATTTGCAAGAAATTGGCAAACTCATTAAATTAGATGACCGGCATCATCAGCTCTATAAACTTGCAGTATGTGCCGATTATAATATTACTCGGGCAACCCTAGAACAAAAAGTGCTTTCGCGAGGTTTGGGAGATAAAAAATTCATTTCAGAACTTTATGATGGTCCTTACGGTATGACACTTGCCATGGCAGCAATCCTTGGCGGCAGCTATGATCTCGCTAAATGCCTTCTAAAGCTTGATATCAGACAGCTTGATCCGAATTACTTCCCAGGGTTTGGTCTGCCAAAATGTGAATTAGATGCTTTGGTTTTAGCAAGTCTTGGCGGCAATCCCAAAATTTTTGATTTGGTGCTTGTAAATATTAAAAACTTAAAATTCGGAAAGGGCAAAAAAGAGAAAGATTCGGTAAAAGAGGCTACAGAGAAACAAGTTTCAGAAAAGGAAGTTTTAGAAAAAGAAGTTTCTATAAAGGACGTTTCAGCAGCGGGTCCAGCAATTGATTTACCAGCTGATGCAACAGCAGAGTTTAATAAATTACAGGAAAGTTTGAAAGCCGCCTTTTTCACTGCCATTAAGTGCGAACGACTCGTTATCTTGAAATATTTTCTGCACTTGGATGCCAAGTGGCTCTATCAAAGATCAAAAGAAGGGATGACTCCTTTGATTGCGGCTATCCATGCAAGAAAGAGATCTGTGATAGAGCTTTTTATTAAGCAGGAAAGTGAAAAGGGCAGTGATAAGATCTTTGAAATGACTAATGCGTCATCGGATACTCCTCTGATGGCTGCCATAGAAAGCAAAATGACAGCACTTGCCAAAATGATCTTCCTAAAGTACCCAGCCATGCTTTCAGCAGTAAATGATGAAGGCCAAAATGCGATTATGCTTGCTATTGAACACGAAAACATGGAATTACTTCGACTATTCCTACAGGCAGACTTGAAGGGTACTCTTTTAAAGAGTCAGGATAAACAAGGCAGAATGCCATTGCACTATGCTGCTACATCAAGTGATCCCAATATTTTTAAAATAGTCATCCATGAATTGGAATTGAAATATTCTGACAGTGCTTTTGATATGATTTTCAGCTCCGATGGCAGAGGGTACAATATCCTCCATATTGCAGCTGAAGTTGGACGGCAATCTATCATAGAAATGCTGCTTAAAAATCCGGAATTGGGTGACATTTTTCTTTGCAGCCTTACCCAGGACGGCAAATCAAAGAATGTTCTGCAAATTGCTATTCAAGCAAATCGAACTTGGATTGTCGATTATTTGATTGGAAAGTATCCAAAATTATTGGAACAATCGGATGCAGCGGGAAAGCAACCCTTGATCGCAATGTTAGGCAATGGTGATTTACAACCAAGCGCTCTGGATTCTCTGGAACGCGTGATCTATCCCGATGTAAAGCAAATTTTACAACCAGACTGTAGGAAACTCCTGCAGAAAACACTTTCTAAATGGCTGAAATTGGAAGAAGACGATCCCAGTATGCTGGTTCTCGAGTCTTTCTTTGAATTGGTAATGAGTATCCAATCAAATGCAGCTTTTGGTGACAGTGCAGAATTTAATCAAAAAACACTTATTAAGGTGGAGGCCGAAATCAAGCATTTGAGTGAGCGCGCCGCCAAAAGAGAAGCCACACTTCAATTGCAAAAAATAGAACTCGATGCCCTTAAAAAAGAGATGTATGCACTTCAGAAAGAGCGTCAAGATTGCTTGGAACTATTGGGCAAAGAGAGCCATGATGAAGTTCAAAGTTTTAAACGCAGTGAATACCGTTCTGAAACAAGACAGAATTCAATCGAAAAATTACTGTTTGAGAATAGGTTGCTCAAAAAACAAGAACAAGAAAAAGAAAATAAATTTAATCAAGAACTAGAACCTCAAAAAATGACTGAATTTCCTCCCCTATACCAAGCTGTGATGGATGAAGATCATGAAACATTAAAATCTTTGATTGCTAAAGGAGAAAAGGTCCTTAAAGTTCAGGGTTGCTTACCTGCCTTGTTAGAGCTAGCACGCAAGCACGATGCTCCTGAAAATATCCTGCGGCTTTTATCTGAAACTGCCTTGGCTGAAATCAATCCGCGCTATATTTTTGACGATCGTTTCGAGGGTGTATTGAAGAAAGCATTTTTAGGGGATGTCGCAGCTTTATCTGAAGCCGCAGTCAAGAACAAAATCATGATTTGGCAGTTTTCAGTGAATGAACTGCAGGCATTTGGATTGAATCCGTATCTGAATCCGCTCTGCGCTGCGGTACTGGGTGGTGCAGAATCAGCAGTAGAATATCTGCTTTCTATTAACCTTGAATTAACGAATTCTGTTCCAATGTTACAAAAACCAGATCCTCATTGGCCTTACATATCACTGACCGAAATCCTCGGTGAAGCAGGATTTGTTCCAGTTGCTGATCGGTTGATCAAATTTTCACTTCGAGACGTTTCTTCAAAATCTGCACGCTACCTATTTGAACTCAATAAGGCAGTGTTTAAGGCAATAATCTTTGGTAATCTCGATATGCTGCAGTATTTGCAGGCAAGGGATTCTACTTGCCTGTATCATCGCACCCAAGATGGCTCAAGCACACTTATGATAGCGATTTCAAAGGGAAATCTTCCTGTGTTCAAGTACCTTATGAATGTGCAGGAAAGAGACAAAATATTAATTGGTTTGAAGGCATTTAATGGCGCGGACGCATTTATGATAGCAGCACAGCATAATCAGGTTGAGATGATGCGTCTCTTGCTGGAACAGAACCCTAAATTTCTGTTTGCGAAAACCACTGAGGGAGCCACCGCCCTGATGATTGCCGCAGAAGCAAATGCTGTTGATGCTATTCAATTTATATTGAAAGAGGCAAAGGCTTGTAACAGAGAATCCGAATGGATTGCTGCTACCAGTTTTAGGAAAACAGCGGCTGAATTTGCCGCCGCAAAAGGAAATCTCAAAGCACTGCAATTGATTATATCTTGCGACCCTGGATATCAATCAATTCTTTTTGGTAAACCTGATTATAGTATATTGCATCTGGCTGCGAAGGGTGGGTATCTTGACATGGTGGAATTTCTCTTAAATGTAGATGAATTGCGCGATTTTCTGCTGTATTCAAAGACTGCCATCGGTGCTACCGTGCTGCATATCGCTGTAAAAGCGGGTCAAATGGCAATTGTACAGTATTTGATCGATCATTATCCCGCATTATTGCTGATACCCGATGATACAGGCAACGCACCGCTTATTTCGGCATTGTGTTATGATTATTCTACCAAGAGAAAGAACATTTTCCCCATTGTCAAATATATCTTAGCTGAAGATCCTTTACAATTGACATTAAAGAATCATGAGAAACTTGTCGTAGTTGAGGTGGATCCCACATATTCATCAGATATTAAACTGCAGCGATTCTTAACAGGACTTTATGAACGTTTATTAGAAATGATTCAGAATAGCGAATTCACTTCGAAAGAGAATTTTGTTCTCTACTCGAAAAACTATCAGAACAAAATATTGGAACTTCAGGGAGCAACTCAGAGGCTTCTCGGTATCGTAAAGCAAATGAGTTCAGAGCGGCAAGCCATAGACTTACTAAATTCAGAAATTGCGCAAGAAAAGCAAAAGCTAGAAGTTTTGAGACAGTGTTTCCGCATAAATTTGGCTACGGACGGGCCTCACATCAAAAAATGTAAAATCGAGGAATCGGAAATTAACGGCAGCCACGTCAATTCAGCAGGGACGAAGACCCAGTCACTTGTCTTCCCTGGATCGGGATTGTTATCGCAAAGGAGTTTGCCAGATCCGAAAGAAATCGATGCCATGGATTTCTTCGATGATGAAAGCCCACGAACAAAGAAAAAGAAAGCTAAAAATTCCGGCGCAAAGGCAAGAGACTCGCTTTCGGATATCAGTATGAGCTTAGGATTAGGTTTGTCCGATACTGCATCTGATTCAGGCAAGGACAGCGAAACAATCAAGAATGAGGAAGGTGCAAAGAAGGGAGCAAAGCGTAAAAGAGAATAACGAAACGATTGATATGAAAACAATTTAATTAAAGTAATGCAGTTAAGTTAGGTAATGATAATGTCTGAAAAATCTGAGATGATAATAATTGAAGATGATACAGGTCAGAGAACCGATCCTGGAGCAGGCAGCGGCAGCAGCAGCAGTTACACCCCTGGCGCTCTGCACGGAATCCAAGGATTATCTGATTCTGTGTTCTCTAGCAAAGAGAAAAAAAAATTGATGGAAGCAGAGTTGTGGCTCAAAATCCGAGCCAATAAGTCGATTCAGGAATTATCTCTGATCTTAACACAATATCCAGAGCTTTTATTTTGTAAGCAAAAAGGCAAAACACTCCTGATGGAGGCAGCAAGTATAGGCAACCTCGAAATTGTCAAATTTCTGATTTCACAAGATAAAACGAAACTTAAGCAATTGCTCTTTGATAGGGTAGGCAGTATTTTAGGAGATCAGAATATAGGTGACAATGCTGTAAGTTTCGCAACATATCATGGCCATCTGGGTGTTTTGGAATTTTTGTTATCCCTAGACAATAAAGATCAAGACCTTTTGTTTACCACTGTGGGTGATGATCGAGAATCTCTCTTACATCTGGCCGTAAGAAGGGGACATGTCCACATTTTTCGCTTTTTAGTTGAAACCCATGTTTCTCCCTTACAAATTGCATCAGATTTCCCTAGCAGTCAATTCAGTTTAACCCGAGTTGAATCTCCCTTAATTCTCAATACTCACCAGACCCGAGAAGCTCTTTTATGCATGATAACTCGAGATGGCTGGAACTTAATGCATACGGCAGCTTATCATAGCAGATTGGAGATCTTGCAATATTTACTGAAACGCGCCCCCGCTCTTTTGGGTAAAAAAACAGTAAAAGGCGAATCAGTTCTCATGATCGCATTATCGAATCATAAAGACGAAGGTAATTCGGTTAAAATCGATCTGGTACGTGAAATTTTGGCGCTAGATGCTTGGCAAGTGACTGGTACAATAGGGGACCAAAAGACCGTTTTCAACTTTATTCCAAAAAAGGATCTGGATCACTCAAAATTGTTACAATGCCTCACAAATAAGATGATCGAACTTTTTGATGAATCGAATCTCGGAAGACATTTTAAATTGGTGTTGGCTTTTGAGAAAATTCAAACCGCACTCAAGTTACAATTACAGGGCTTAACTTCCGTATGCCGTGCCAAAACTCTGGAGATACATCTTCTCAAGCAAAAATTACAGGATACCCCAGGGACCTCTATTATAAAAGCAGAAGTCTTGTCCCTGCAAAAAACTGCTCCTGCCACCAAAGATAAAGAGCGAACGTCCCCAGACCAAAAACCCAAAGTTGATCGCAAAGCGCTTTCGGATGATTTTCAGGATGCGGTCTTCGAAAATGATTTCGACCTTGCTGAATCTATCTTGGCTGATGATCCTGATCTCATGTATGAAGAGGAAATTGGCTTTAGCAATTTGCCAGTCATCTACTGTTTGGTCATTGATGGCCGCTTTCATCATGCTGCGAGGCTTCTCTGTTTAGATAAAAATCAACGATATTTGACTATTACTGATAATGAAGGTTTAAACATCGCGATGCTCGCTGCGCGCTTTGGAAATTTAAAGTTTCTAAAATTTTTATTAAATAGTCTCGACAAAGATCATATATTGCGCTACAGCACTAATATTAAAAATGATCAGAATCTTGTGCATATAGCAATCTGCAAGGGCCATTTGTCCATTGTACGATATCTCCTTGAAGAATGCGATCCTCACCAAATCCTATTGTATGGAACCACTGCCATGGGCAATTCCTGTCTGGAACTTGCCCTGAAAAAAGGCCGCAATAAAATTGCCTTTTATTTGATGAAGCACTACCCTGGTTCGTGGTCGTCATCTCGCGAAGACGGTGATTCTCTCAGCATGATCATGTGCTTTTACGCTAATGTTGAACCCAAGGTAAAATATTTCCGTCGCTTGCTACAACTTGATCCTTTGCAGCCTTTTCGCAGAGATGCCATTCTGCATAGCTTTTTCGAACAAAATCATGCTTTCGAATTAACTGAAGATATTCTGGAAATTTATCGAATTGCATTCTATGAAATGGTTTATCTCTTGCATTATTCCGATGATTCTTTCTATCGAAAACAGTCAATGCAGCTTATCTCTGCGCAAGAAAAATTGGAGTCCTCCCTTGCCAAACTGAAATTTGAAATCCACTCGCGAGAGGCTGTGATCCATGATCTCGAAACTGCACTCGGTGGTCCTCCGCCTCTCGAACTAGCAGAATCTCGAGCCATTGTTCCCCTATACTCTTTATCCCACACAAATGGTGTTCACCCGCCGGCACAAAATGGTAACTCTTTATCACCAATCAATGTAGCGATAAAGCGCAAAGAAGCACCCTCCGATGTCGATCCCAGTGATTACGTACATGATAACGGCGTAAAGACAGAAGCTTCTGAAGATCCTTCTCCCGAATCTTCTGAGCGAGATGTGAAAAAACGCAAGTTTTCTTAGATTTATTGAGGCATATTAGCCAAAAATCTGCCGCTATCTCTAAGCACTCTCCGCATCACTTTGTTAGAGGCAGTGCGGGGGAGGGCGTCGATGAGGACTACCTCGTGGATCTTAAATAAGGGATTTATTTTTTCCTTAATTGCTTGCTGCATTAGAGTTTTGTAGTTTGAGGTAAGCTCTTTTTTAGTGTCGGGATCGAGGGTGAGTTTGGATTTATCTGCTAAAACTAGATAAATGATAAGTAAATTTGGGCCGCCGCGGGGTGGTTCAATGGCTATTGCTGCAGTTTCGAATACTCCCTCGAGAGTGTTGAGTAGGCGCTCGATTTCGGCAGAACTGATTTTGATGCCGCCAAGCTTCATGGTATCGTCTACGCGTCCATGCATGCGATAATAACCGTTATCAAACTGTTCGATTTGATCTCCGTGGCGTCTTAAGGGTATTCCGTTTGGCAGTTTCGGCATGCCTTCATAGTAAGCTGCATGATGATCTTTATTTAATAATTCAGTGGAAAGACCGATCGAAGGCGGGATGAGGGCGACTTCGCCAACTTCTGCAATTATTCCATTTTCATCGAGTAATACAAAATCGAGTCCCATGGCAGGTGTTGTGCAAGCTGCGGGTGCTGATGGCTGAACTACTGTGCCGGTGATATAAGCGCCGCCAATTTCAGTACCGCCGCAATATTCGATGACAGGCTTCATGCCAGCTAATCCCATTAAATATAACATATCATCGGCGTTAGAGGTTTCACCGGTAGAAGTGAAAAGTTTGATAGACTTCCAATCTAATTTTTCCATGCAGGCTGTGCTGCGCCAGGTATTGACGATGGTTGGGACCACACCCAAGATTGTCACGCCATTATTTTGTATAAATTGTCCGAATCCTACTCCATTGGGTGTGCCTTCATAGAGAGCCATGCAAGCTTTGTTAATCAATACAGCGAAAATTAACCATGGCCCCATCATCCAACCTAAATTACTGGGCCAGCAGAAGATATCATTGGATTGTATGTCGTGGTGGAAGTAGGCGTCACTCGCACATTTAATGGGCGTTGTTTGAGTCCAAGGAATGGCTTTTGGATCGCCAGTCGTTCCAGAGGAAAAGAGGATATTGATGTAATCTTTGGGATCGCAGGAAACAGAAGAAAAGTTTTGCAAATTTTGCTCGGTATTTTCAAGGAATTTTTGCCAGCTGATATCTTCGCCGCGTAGCGTACAATTGAGTTCTTCGCCTTCTTTGGCTGGAAGCACTACCATAGTATTTGGTTTTGCTGTCATCGCTCTGTCGTAGAGAGGCAATGTTTTTCCACCACGGATGATATTGTCCTGAGTAAAAACAGCTTTAGCATCTGAGATTTTCAAGCGCACTTCGATTTCTTCTGCAGCAAAACTGTCCGCAATTGAGACTGCAACACATCCTGCCTTAATGATGCCAAGATAAATGGCAACTGCTAGATGAGTCATCGGCATAATGATTGCAATTCTATCGCCTTTTTTGAAAGTGCGCTGTAAGGCAATAGCGACTCGACCGGATAGTTCATTCAGCGTTTTGTAACTCATGCGAGTAACACGGCCATCTTCTGCCTGGCTGATAATAGCAATTTTTTCTGGGGGCGCCAAAAAGCAACTCTTTATGATATTAAGCTTTGCACCACTAAGCCATTTAGGTTTTTCAATTCCTTCTGATAAATCCACGATGGTGTCGTATGATTTATCGAATTGAATATTGAGAATTTCAATCATTTTCTGCCAAAATTGCGGATATTTTTCTACCGAAAATCGATGCAGTTGTTGATAATTATGAAACCCCAAACCGGGTCCTAAATCTTTTATGACTTTGGCAATGTTAGAATTTTGCAGTTCATTTTCACTTGGGAACCAAGCAGGTTCCGGTTTCATACCTGAAATATCCATAATTAAAAATTCCACTTTAAAAATAAAGAATGATCTGGCAGCATTTCTACTCGGGTGCCAAATTGCTGTCCTTCTCTCGTGAGCCTGTTTCTAAGCCATTCGCTGTCAGAAAACGAGGCACGGTTCAAGCGAAAATTCCGAATTATCATCGGTACCATGTGTAAACTCATCAAATCGTAAGTTTCTGGATGAAGGCTCGGAAAATACAGCAAGGAAAGTTCACCGCGATAGTCTTGATGACTGCTGATGCCTTCATAATCATTGATGAGATCTCCTGCACCATAGAGAATGAGTTTATTGCGGTAAACTTCAATTGCTTTGGGATGATGCGAGGAATGGCCGTGCACAATATCAACTTCGGCTTCATCAATCAGCTTTCTCGCAAATACCTGATATTCAGTTGGGATTTCATATTCCCAATTGCCGCCCCAATGAATCGAAAATATAATGATATCATGAGATTTTTTAAAAGATGAAATTAAATTTTTTACTTTGTCGAAGGAAGCCTGTGAGAAATCCGGAAGAAAATTAATACCAGCATGAAACTCGGAGGCTGCCCACTCCAGTGGGATACCTGCATTCATCATGCCAAAACCAAATAGCAGAATTCGGGTTTCATTCGATGTTTTTTCATTCGATATTGTGGTTGAAAGAGATATAATTGCCGGTTTCTCTGCATCTGCTTGATTAATGCCCACTCCCGATGTTTGTATTCCTGCCTGATGTATCATAATCAATGTTTCTTCTAGTCCTTTCATTCCCCAATCCAAAATATGATTATTGGAGAGTACACAGCAGTCAATGTTCGCCTCCGTTAAGACAGCAATATTCTCTGGATTCATCCGATAATTGATGCCTTTCTGTTCCCAATCCTCGCTTTTCGTCACGCTCGTTTCCAAGTTGATTATTCGAGCCACAGGATTGATTTGCTTAAATGCTTCAAGTGCATCACCCCATATATAATTGTAATCAACCGGTTTTTTGATTGGGCCATTAACATTTTCTGCAAGCCTAAGATACCCTAGTGCGCTTTTCACATAGGATTCGTGTATTTCAGGTGGAAGAGGGTGGGGCAGGATTTGATCGATGCCGCGTCCCAGCATCACATCACCTGATAAAAATAGCGTAAGTTCCTGTTTCGCCATGCCCATCTAGCCTAGTATTGTCGATAGTTAGCTAACATATGTATTGAAAAGCAAGTCATTTTTATCATACAATTACCCCAATCGAGAAACTATTAAAAGCTATAACTCTAATATCTATTTCTAATTCAGTAACTACACACTTAATTATAACAGGAGAATTCAATGTCAGCGTGTGAACCAGATATCACTTCCAAGACCCGTACTGAAGCAGAAAGAGCTGCAGAACCCCAGGTGGCAATACAAAATGTTACTCCAGATTCCCCAGATATTCGAGGCGACAAGGCTGACCAAGAATTAGGCAGCATTCTTAAATTATTACAAAAGGAAACAGCTTGTCACGGGGCTTCGCTTTCAAAGTACGCGAGAGCAATGTCCGAGCTTGAAAGTGGAACACCAGATTTCGAGTCTGCGTGGCGAGATATTATTGAAGCAGCAAATGAAGGCTGTTTCATGGCGCAAATTTACTATGGTAAAGCACTTGCCCATGGTTATTGCGGCAAAGAGCGCGATGAAAAAGAAGCACTCAGAATACTTACCCTTGCAAGCCAAACAAACTGTGCTGAAGCTTTGTATGAACTTGCACTGCTCTACTGTAAGGGTCATGGGAATGATGGTTCGAAAAAGCGCGGCATAGAAATCTTAAAACAATTATCAGAGAAAGACTATGGACCTGCGATGCATGAACTCGCCTTGTGTTATTGGAATGGTAATTGCATAGAACAAGATTTGACAGAAGCACAGCGTCTACTTAGAAAGAATCTGAAAAGCGACAAACCTTATATTCATACAGAACACACCTTAAACCGGATAACAGATGAAATCGAGGGGCGCATAAAACCTCGCATGCATTATATCGTGAAGAATATATTTGAGAATTTCTGCAAGCATCTTGAAGCACACAAACCCAGCAACAAATTAATAGTGCTCATCAAAATCTTCCTTAAGGATGATGTTAAATTAAGCAACAGTGCATTTGATAAAATTCGAACTGTAGGAGAAGATGAAGGGTATGTGATGGCATTGGAGGGAATATGCTGCTTTTTTGGGATAGGCACCGATGAAAATGTCAAAAAAGCGATGAGTAAACTTGCTCATGCAGCGGATACACTTGACAATGAGGTTGCCCAAAATTTTCTTGGATGGTTATATTTGAAAGGGACGCGGTTAACTAAAGGGACAGATCGCGGCGTATTGGATGCGAATGGTGTCCTCTACACCAGAAATTATTCAATTGAAGTACATTTACCCAATGCTAAGCAATATTTCGAATCAGCAAGATCGAAGCAATATCTTGATGCTGAATTTGGTTACCAGGTATGCTTAAGGGAGGAAATGTCAACAGAAGAAAGAAGAGTTGCTTGCATTCGAATATTTGTCGAGCTTGGAGAACATAATCCACTAGCCCTGATGTACTACATAGAGTTATTGGAAGCTCAAACTACCAAACAAAGTCAGAAGTCTATTGAGGAAACTAAGCTTTATTTTCTAAAAAAAGCTGCGGAACTTCAGATCCCTAGAGCTTATCTAAAACTCGCCGAACATTACACTAAGATGTTCGATACGCCCCAGAGCTTTGACTATATTGTCAAGGCCGTAAACCTTGGGGAACGAGCTGCATTGATTAATTTGGGTCAATTCTATGAAGCTGGCATTGGTTTTGAAAAAAACCTTAAACAGGCTGAAACACTCTATATCAACGCTGCTCATCATGGATTAGAAGGAGCGCTACTCTACCTCTTTGATCTTTACCAGGATTGGGGTAAGGAACTTGGCCGCACTCCGATGCAAGCCGTCGCTACTATCAGTCGATTAATGTTTGAAATTAATAGTAGAGATCCCGTTGTCGTTTTTCGTATGGCTAAACTTCTGTGTGATCCAAGCTTGGATGAATTTCATCATAGAAAAGGCTTATGCGCTCTTCATAAGCTTGCTGTCAATACACAAGATGGACTTGCCAATTTAGAATTGGCAAAACATTTAATGAATGGGATTATTATCAAACAGAATTACCGAGAAGCCTTGTTTTTTCTGAATGCTGCAAAGAGGCTTGGTGTGAAAGAAGTTTCTAGCGTTAACGTTACTCTTTGCACAGATAAAGTGCGTGAAGAGGAAGAGTTTTTCAAGTCTCAAATCAAGACCAGGATCAAACATCTGTCAAAGAAAGCACAGCAGTTCTTGCTTATCAATAAGACTCTGATTCCGGAGGATTCAATCAATGTCGGTTGGAACTATGGCGCAATCGAAGTATCTCTGTTAAATTTCTGTATTGTTAAAAAAAGGGAAGATGTTGCCTTTGAATTGCTTAGCTGCCCGGATATAGAAGTAAATAAGTTCAATTACAGTGTCGAGGGGGGATATAGAATATCCCCACTTAATTATTTAGTGCTTACGGCGACTAATTGCCCTCGGCGTTTAGATTTGGCACAGCGAATGATTGAGCTAGGTGCAGTAGTTAATGATGTGCCCTTCGATGAAAACACACTCATAAGTGAATTGATGGAAGCATTAGCTACAGAATTGTATGAACACGCACAGAAGAAAAAGAAACAGGTTTTGGAGATGGGTCTTAAACTATTGGAATTGCTCTTGAAATCCAAGGCAGATCCCAATAGGCGCAACTTAGACGAGACTACGGCAATATTCAGAGCGACTAAACTTGGAAAATATGCAAAACCAGTGATGGAACTTCTCATCAGGTATGGGGCTGATCTCGACATAACTCGGCGCGATACTGGATGCACTGTGCTTCATTATACTGTCCTGGATCGGAATTGTCCTGCAAGTGTCGTCCGAAATCTCATTGCATTGGGTGCAAAAGTTGATGAAAAAGATCTGGCAGGCAGGACGGCAAGGAATGGTATCGCTGAAATCTTCGACCGGGAACCCGACAGACAAAAAGATCTAAACTTACTGGAAAAACTTCGTGCCCTGAAACTCGCTGAAATATTGTTTCAATCAGCAGAGGATGGCAATACAGAGCGTTTGAACAGTTGTCTTGCTGTCTATCCAGAGTTTATCAATATCAGAAATACCAAGGGTAGGTTGCTTGATTGTGCCATTGCGAACCAAAGTAATCCTGTAGTGCGGCAATTATTACTGCGAGACTCAAGATGTAAGCCTGAAAATGATTCTTATCTCTTGAATGAAGGGATATCAGTGAAAAATTTCAAAGAATTAAATACACTGTTACAGAAATTTTTATTCAACCAAAAACCGATCCAAAATTTGAACCAAATTCAATTCCAATATGTCGATGAAGAGTTGAGTCTGAACCAAGCCTCTTTGAAAAAAACGATCTACAGTTTCAAGCCAGGATTTCAAGACAGGATAATGGACGCCTTGATCAAGAAATTTGTAGAAGAGGGTAAGGTTGATAAGAATTATGTGGCTCAGTGTTTTGTGCAGGAATCTATCGAATCACTGGAACGCTCGAAAAATACTGAGATCCAAAAGTTAGAGAAGCGTATTAATGTATCCGAACAAAAAATGGCTTTGGGAAAGAGCTTTTGTGCTATAATTGACGAGATTATGAAAATAAATAAAGAAATTACTGAGCTGAAACAGATGTGGACAGAGCAACAAAGCATAATTGATTCTATCCTAAAGTTGCCAGAAACTTTGGAACAATATTTAAGCAATTATTCAAGTTTGCCTTCGAAACTCCAACGTGCTGCTGAAAAAACGCTGCGATTTCTGAATGACACTGTTGCTGAAATAAATCGCAATCGAAATATTCCTGAAACAGTCAGTAAAATGGAAGTTGAATTAAAGAATAGATTGACCAAATTAAATGATAAAATAAAGGCATTGACTTTAAAAGAAGTTGAGATTGAAGATCAGTATGTGACGGATAGCTTTTCTTTATTACATTCCTTGCGGACGAAATATAAAGAATTTCCAGCGGAACTTCCTGCTATTGAAAAAGAATGCAAAGTGCAACTGGGAGCATTGAAGCAGCAAATTAAGGAGGCTCTTAAGGCATCTGATAAAGAAGCTGATAGCGAAACGCATCGTGAGGAGCGGGGCACCCTCAAGCAGAAAAAATCCAAATCTGAAAAACAAAAACCCGAACCCAAAAAGGACGAGCTATACGGCGGCAGACAAGCGCGCCAAGAACATTTCCAGAAAATACAAAAAGCCGCACAGGAAGCCAAGGCAGAACGTGAGGCAAGAGCGGAGCGCGTGGCAAGTCAAGATCGAATACATGAAAATGGAATTGATGCACAAGCCGACCGAGCCATCCTAAATCTTTTTGATTCAAGACGCGCAGCCGATAGAACCTTGGAACGCGTAACACAGGTCACCGGTAAACTGTTTTTTGCTGATAATCTTAAGATGCTCGAGCGAATACTCAAAAATTCCGCTTTCAAGCAGGATGGCAAGAAAAATCACATCCATTTCAAGGCAGAAAGAAACGCATTTCTCGGTGCATTTGGTCAAATGATTGAGATTATGAAACACATCTTCAATAAAAATACTGCAATCATAGAATTCTTTGATCACGTACGAAACGTAATTTTCCACAGTACCAAACTTTTTCCTGCTATTTTACTGACATCCAATCTGAAAGATGTCCAAAAAGTCAATGAAAGAATTCGAGACATGGTGGCAAGTACATTATCTTTTCTAAATTTGATAAAAAATAATCTTGAAATGGTGCCTGCTGATAAAGATAAATTATTGCTTGATATAGGTTCAGAGCTCCTCTATATCATGGATAGCCATAGCATCCCGTCGAGTGATGTCAAAATTTCTATGGAGCAAATCAAAGCAGCAGAGCAAGATCTGAAAGAGTATGACAAGATTCCAGAAACGCCCGATGCCCTAGATGTTATGGATATGGCGCGCGGTTTCAGCACTACTCAAATCGGGACCTACGCCTCTGATATCAAAAAACATGATATAAGCTATTTCAACAAGAACCTCCGTGGCTTGAAAATTTCCGGTCAATCCATTGAATGGTTTATTGAGCAAGGTAAGGATTTTCGGCATATCAGAAAGATGGATTTACAACAACAGTCAGTAGGGCATGGTTCATCCGCCGCTAAAAAAACTAAAGCTAAAGAAAGAAAGAATACGAAATTTACATAAGTGCTAGGTCGGGTCTCGATCCTAGCTTCCCGGTTTCAAAAACCGGTTTTTCATGCCAGACTTATAAGATGACGCATGAAAGGATATTTCTATGCCCCTCTCAATCGAGCAACAGAAATTATTAGATGCTTGCCAAATGGAACCTGAACTCCAAGAATTCCTGGCAATGGAACTTGGTGTCAATGGAGAACCTAAAGGCGAATCGGCCCCTGATTTTCTTTATATACTTTGCAATATGCTGCAAATCACGGAGCATCGACTGCAAATTATGCGCAACCGATTGGCGAAAGTAACCAGGATAGAAGGACTGCAAGGCATTATTGCAGAGCCACCACCAGATATTGCCACCATCGAAACAGAAATCAAACATTGCTGGACGCAAGCAGCTGCGCTGTGGCGAGCAACCGATTTAGTGGTGCGGAGCGGAGAAATTTATGGTGTGCATCTTTCCATTCAACATATTGAATATGCTTTGTCTAAGGGCAATCTGCCTGTGGTTGAAATGATTCGTTATGTGAAACCAGAATATTTTGAAATAGAAGCGAAGTCAAAACCCATCTACTATCTTGTTTGGATTGCTGGTGCTATTCTCGGTGGTTTTATTGGATTTTTTAGCGGATTTAAAGGCGGCTATCATTTTTACCAGAAAACCCATAAAAAAGAAAATTCATTTAAGGCATTTTGGTATGGTATCGCTGGAATATTCTCTGGTTCTGCCATGGGTTTTATGAAAGGCGGCCAGATGGGTTTACAAACGGGAAATCTTGCTGCAGCCTGTCGTCTTGCTTCTGATGCTGCCTATTTAAATCCATTTCATGATGCCATCAGTTCAAAATACAGCCACGCTGTTGAACTTCGTAGGGAAGAAATACTGTTTGAATTATCCCATTCATACCTTAAAAAAAAACTTGATATGCCCACACTTTCATTTTAGAATAAATACTTAAATTAGGGGGCAGACCCCATCAATTTTTAAGGAAATAAATCATGGCAAAGTCAGCTGCTGTTCCAGAAAATGCAACTTGGGTTTCACCTTATATTACCGTTTCAGATGTCGACAAAGCGGCAGAGTTTTATCAGAAAGCATTTCAATTTCAAAAACTCAATTTAGCGCCGGGTGAGGATGGCAGTACCTGGCATGGTGAAATGCGCTATCAAGACCAATTGATTATGATGGGCAAGGCAGGTGCTTATGGCGGGAAGACTCAATCCCCCCTGCAAAGCGGCATAGAGTCCCCCATGAATCTCTATCTCTATTGCGAAAATGTCGATGAATTTTTTAAGAAAGCAGTTGCTGCGGGTGCAAAGGCGCTAGCGGCTCCTGAAGATATGTTCTGGGGAGATCGCATGTGCCGTTTGAAAGATATTGATGGCTATCTCTGGTGTTTTGCCACATTTTTAGGAGAGAGGAAATAATGTAAATGTTCAGGCACAGGAGATTAGATTTGGAAAAACGTCCAGATTTGAGGCAAGGTCGCTTTAAAAATTCAACAAAAAAGCGGAGTTTACACATAGTAAATGAGCAATTTTTGTTGAATTTTTAATGCGAGATTGCCCAAAGATGGGCGTTCCAGGGCAGTGTGTGAACGGTTGAGAAATAATATCAATCCACAACTACGTTGATTGCCTCTCGAATGCTTTGTGCGAGCTCATCTACAGCACCCGTGCTCCAATAATGAATCGCAATCATTTTTGTCGGGTTATTTTTGATCCCGGGCATTTGCGGATAAATTGACAATATTTTGATATCTTCATTTCGTAGCGTTTTTAACACTTCTTGAAGCTTGCTCTCTGGCACCACAAAATCACCATTCATCAGGGCCTCATTATCCGATCCCGAGAATGCAATGGTGATATTCAGTTTAGAGCTTTTGGCAATCCTGTTGCCTGCGCGATATTTCACGGTAGGATCCGTATCGGGATTAACGCCTGGAATCCCAGAGGCTTCCAACATTTTTCCAACGGATATTTTATAAATCTTATCGTAATAATATCCTTTCAGACCAATGATTTCATCAATTTTATTGGTCGTTAAGAAAGTATTATTTGGATTGATGCGACTACGATACTTGGAATATCTGCTGTAACTGCCGCTGCCATTTTGAGAATACTGTGAATAGCCCTTTTTACCATTTGCTGAATTATGCTCTCTGATCTTGACGAAGATCTTTGCGAGCGCTGTGGCCAAGGATTGTTCGTCGCCTCTGCCTTCAATTCTCATATACATTACTTTTGGGGTATCCCAGAGATACCGGCTTCTTAGAGCAGTCACTTTGAAGCCATTATCAAGGACTGCACTCATGACATTATTGACTTGATCTTCCGAAAGCACTAAATCACCCAGCATGACCACTTTATTGCCCATGGATTTGAAGGCAAACCAGGAATTCAGACCCATTTCTGGACTCATTCTAACGCCATCAATTGTAATCGCTAAATCATAACGAGGTACAGTAAGCTGCAGAATTTTTTGATTTTCATCATATTCGCCTTTCATTCCTGTCAGCTGTTCAATTAAGGCAACGTCCAGATTCTTGTCTGGAATCGGCCCTGTCACAGTTTTTGGAAGATTGGCAGCAGCTTTGTTATTGTTATTATTGCTGCTGTTGGCGTTGTTGGGATTGTTTGCTGTTTTGGTACCGGTATTGTTTGGCTGCTTAGTGGTAATATTGTTAATTGCTGGATCATTGCCTATGGCATTCATTTCAGCATTGAGGGAATCTATAGGTTTGCTTTTATTTGCCGTATTGTCATCGGCAGTGTCGATTTGATTCTTATTGATGGAATTCTTTTGGGTAGTGTTCGCAGTGCTCTGTCCCCCTTTCTTATTGGCTTTATTATTTGTATTCTGAGCAGCATTTTGATTGGATGGATTATTAGACTGATTATTAGATTGATTGGACTGCTTGTTTTGGTCGTATTTATCATAGCTTGGAATTGAAATGCTGATGGTTTTTGTGTCGCTTGATGCGCTTGCCGCAGTTGCATTGTGCATTAATCCCAGATTGGAACTTATAAACAAAATGCTAGAACCGACAATTATTCCTTTTATCTTTTGCATATACAACCCTCACAGCTAAATTACATTGAAATTATATTTCAAATTTTTCTTTATGGTCTTTTATTAAGATTAGATGAAATACTGTTTTCCTTACAAACTTTCATGTATTTCCTCTTTTTTTCAAGTTGGCAGAGGTGTAATAAATTTCTGTGATGAATGGTGACTTTAGAGGATGCCTTTTGCGAGTCATTAAAGTTGGTAGAATTTTTTTTCTCACTAGATGCTCCTGCTTTTGTTTGGCTCTCTTCCGTTTTTCGGGCTGACCAATAATCATTCAGTCGTCGTATTCTTCTTTGAAGCTGTAAAAAATGCCTGAGCTTATTAAGTCTTGCCTTGAGAATGGCATATTGGTGGGTCCTTTGAAGGGCATTTCTTTTAAGGGTACTTTGATTTAGGATATTCATCATTTCCAGATGCTTATCCTTTTCGCGATCAATCTTTTTTTGTTCTTCTTTTTCTTGATGTGCTTTTTTCAATAATAGTTTTTTTCCAAGGTCAATCTTTGAGTTTATCTCAATTTTCTTCCGAAACAGCTTATATTGAAATAATAAGGATGCCGTCTTTACCATTAATCTCTCAATAATCTCAATCGCCAAAGACAAAATTTTGATTTGGACATTGGTAATGGGTACTATTTAAAGATAGGTAAGAATTTAGGAAATTTCATCTGATTTAAGGAATCAATGGTAATAAGGCGTCTAAAGTAAGGCTGCGGAACTATTAAGCAAAACTTAAGTCCAGCCATAAAGATACAAAGCTAAATATTTACAATGATATTCCTATGGGTGACCTTGGAGGAAATATGAGTGCATCTACCGATGAAGAAAAAGCATTGGGTGAAATGCATGCAATTTTGAATAAAATGTTGGTAGGCATGAATGAATACACGCCAGGTTCGTTTGCTATGACTGCTCAGGCTGGAAGAATAGAAATACTTGCATCGAACAGCGCTGTTAATAAGGAAATACATCCTCTGTTGGAAAGCCAGTTTAATGCACTATTGCCTGAATTCCTGAGAAATTTAGGTTTTAAAGTGACTGCGACTGCTGCTAATCGCTCTATCGTTATTGAACCAACAGAAGAAGCCGTAAAAGCTTTTCGACAAGGTGTCTTTAAAAACCGCGACGAGGTTATCAAGCGATATTTCGAAAAAGTGCAAATCATTGAAAATTATTTTATTGAGGAGAGCAGAGTTATAGATTTGGAACGGCAAGCTGCTGTTCCACCCGCTCCCAAATCTCCCATCCAATTTCTGTCAAACTTTATGGGCAATAAGCCACAAAGAACATCTCCTTTTGAAGTACCTGGCAAACCTGCATCGGTAAATCCCAAACAATTGGGGAAAGAGGCTGCACAGCAAGTTATCAGAGATACAGAAGAGAGACCTCTAAAAATTCGCCGCGATGATGAAGCTTTGAATTTAGAAGCCAATAGAGTGCAAGAAGCCTATGATAGAAGAGCACAAGAAATAGACAATATTGAGAAACTTTTTGATAAACTAAATACTGCACGTGAATCTGTCGCCTTATCAAGTTCGAATCGCACAATCTAAATCAGATGTTGCAAAATTAGGGGTTGCAGCAAAGGTTGCTACAGAGAATCATACTTGGAAACAACAAGATATCAGGGATATAGAGGAACAATTAAAATCTGCAATACGACATACGTATGGAGAATCATCCACCACAGGGAGAAAATTGCTAGATAAAATTTCAGATGCACAAGAATTGATGGCTGCAAGTTCGGACAAAGAATCAATGCGCAAAAGCAGAGATCTGTTAGCCAGTGCCAGAGAAATGGTTAGTCTCAGTATTCTTGAATTTGAGTCCTCCCTTAAAAATATCCAAGACAGACTCTCAAGTAGCCGAAACGAAGCGGATAAATTTCATGTTAATCTTCCGCACCGTGAACCAAAAATAGGCGTGGGTGCAAGCAAGGCAAAGACTGAAAAGGTCCTCGAATTAGAAGAGACCAGAGCACCAGAACCGAAACCCACTAGACCCGATATATAAATACCAATCATAAAAAATCAAAGATTTAATTGAATATAGGCCAGTTGAATTGTTTGGCTTTTTCTTCCTTTATATTTTAAAATTTAAATACATGTAAGCTGTGTACCTTACATAAATTATAGGCAGGTATGGATACCATTAACGCTAGGTCTAAGGCCAAGGAGTGGGCGCAGAATTCCAAAGATAAAATAAAGACTCGATATTCAAAACTTCCGCACTATGGTAAATGGATTGTTGTGATTATCGTGCTTTTGATTATCTTTATTTTAATTCGTCTCGCCTTCATACATTTTCATACTAAAAAACCAAAACCTATCAAACCAATTCCTGTTGTAGTAGGTAAGGTCAAAGAAGGGAATTTTCCGGTCTATGTGACAGCTCTGGGTGCAGTTACCCCATTGGACAGCGTCACAGTTCGTACCCAAATCAACGGACAGTTAATACGCGTTCTGTTTAAGGAAGGTCAGATGGTAGAAGCACAAGATCTGATCGCTGAAATTGATCCGCGGCCTTACCTTGCTCAATTGATGCAATTTGAAGGACAATTGGCGCGCGATCAAGCCTTTTTAGATAATGCCAAAATAGATTTAGAGCGCTATAAAACTCTTTGGAAACAAGATTCTGTTTCGGAACAGACCCTCGCCACTCAAGAAGCCTTGGTGAGACAATATGAAGGCATTATAAAGCTTGATCAAGGGCAGATTGAGCAAGTAAAAGTAAATTTGATCTACACCAAAATCATTTCACCTGTCAGCGGTCGGATTGGTTTACGTTTAGTTGACCCAGGCAATGTAGTACAGACCACTGATACCAATGGTATTGTGGTGATCAATAGCTTGCAGCCGATCTCTGTTATTTTTACCATTCCAGAAGACAATATTCCCCCCGTGGTTGCAAAATTTAATGTGGGTAAAAAACTGGAAGTAGAAGCATATGATCGCTCACAAACGAGGAAGCTATCAACTGGAAAGGTATTAAGTCTCGACAATCAAATCGATCCAACCACCGGCACCTTAAAGCTCAGGGGCTTATTTGATAATACTGAAAATATGCTGTTCCCAAATCAATTTGTGAATGTTCGATTGCTGGTAGATACCTTGAAAAAAGCGCTCATTGTGCCTACCTCTGCAATTCAGCTCGGTGCTAAAGGCAATTATGTGTTTGTGGTAGATAATGATAATAAAGTATCTATTCATGCAGTAACGACGTTAGCGACCGATGGTGGATTTTCTGCTGTTAAGGCTAAAATAGAAGTAAACCAAGCTGTGGTTCTCGAAGGTGCAGAAAATCTCAAAGAAGGTTCCTATATTGTTGAAACTGATAGTAATGGTGCAGAACAAAATAACACTACTAAATTACAGAATGATCCACCCAGTCCCAAAAAACTAAAAACCGAGCCAAAATCAGGGAATGTTCATATATGAACAATACCGATATGAATGGTTCCGACAATAATAGTTCCGATATGAAAGATTCCCAGTCTGAAATCAATAAAGAAGAAATTGAATCAGAAACAGACCCTGACACCGAAACCAACTCAGCCAGTCCTTCCCGGGTATTTATCTTGCGTCCCGTTGCGACCTCACTTTTAATGGTTGCTATTTTCTTTCAGGATTGCTTGCCTTTCAATTGCTGCCAATATCGGCATTGCCAGAAGTAGATTACCCAACCATTCGCGTTTCTACATTCTATCCGGGTGCGAGTCCTGCTGTCATGGCAACGGCTATTACTGCTCCTCTTGAAAAGCAATTTGGGCAAATGCCAGGGTTAAATCAAATGACCTCCAGTAGTTCCAGTACTTCTTCTTTGATTACCTTACAGTTTGATTTAAACATGGGCTTAGATGTTGCAGAACAAGAGGTGCAAGCTGCCATTAATGCTGCCACCAATTTTTTGCCTACCGATCTGCCTTTTCCACCCATTTACAGCAAAGTAAATCCCGCTGACACGCCCATATTGACTTTGGCCTTGACCTCAAAAACTGTTCCCTTGCCGCAGGTCGAAGATTATGCGGATACGCGTTTTGGTCCAAAAATATCACAAGTCACTGGAGTAGGGTTGGTTAGTATCAGTGGTGGCCAACGGCCTGCGGTACGCGTAGAAGTGAATACAACAGCATTAGCGGCTTTAGGCTTGACTATGGAGGGTGTTCGCGCTGTGATTTCAGCTTCTAATGTTAATACTGCCAAAGGAAATTTTGATGGGCCAGAACTAGGGTATATCATCAATGCCAACGATCAATTGACCAAAAGTGAGGAATATAAACCTTTAATTTTGACATATCTGAGTGGTGCACCTGTACGACTTTCCGATGTCGCTCATGTTTACGATGGCGTGGAAAATACCAATCTTGCGGCATGGATGAATGAAACACCGGCCGTGATCTTAAACGTGCAGCGTCAGCCTGGCAGTAATGTGATCGCCGTTGTCGATCGCATCAAGCAATTGCTGCCAAAATTGAGCGCGACCCTGCCAAAAACTGTCGATGTGTCCGTACTCTCCGATCGAACCGAATCTATTCGCGCTTCTGTCAGTGATGCAGCATTCGAACTTTGCCTGTCAGTGCTTTTGGTGGTAATTGTGATATTTATTTTCCTTCGCAATATCACAGCCACCGTTATCCCAAGCATTTCCGTGCCGCTTTCTTTGGTAGGCACCTTGGGGGCCATGTACTTGTTTGGATTTAGCCTCAATAATTTAACGCTAATGGCGCTTACCATCGCAACTGGATTTGTGGTGGATGATGCCATCGTCATGATTGAAAACATCTCTCGTTATATTGAAAATGGTGTACCGCCGGTAAAAGCTGCATTGCGGGGCGCGAAACAAATTGGCTTTACCATCATATCCTTAACATTTTCTTTGATTGCAGTGCTGATTCCGCTGCTTTTTATGAAAGACATTGTAGGACGTTTATTCCGGGAATTTGCCTTGACACTTTCTGTGACAATTTTAATTTCTGCTTTTGTGTCTTTAACTTTAACCCCCATGATGTGCTGCAAAATACTGAGACATCGTAAAGAATCGGAAATGAGTCGGTTTGAACGTTATACAGGTCGCAAAATTGATGAATTGATTGAATATTATGGTTCGAGTTTGCGCACGGTTCTGAACCATCAACCCCTGACATTGTTTATCGCATTATTGACCTTGGTCATCACTTTGTTGCTTTTTTATCTTATTCCAAAGGGTTTTTTTCCCGTGCAAGATACCGGTCTTATTCAAGGTATTTCAGAAGCATCACAATCCATTTCCTTTCCCGCCATGATGGAACGGCAACAAGCGCTCACCAAAATTGTATTACAAGATGAAGCGGTAGCCAATGTTTCATCCTTCATAGGGATCGATGGTACTAATACCACTCTGAACAGAGGAAGGCTATTGATTTCTTTGAAGCCTATGGACTCACGGAATGTCACTGCGACAGAAGTCATTCATCGGCTGCAACAAAAACTCGACAATGTTGCAGGGGCAAAGTTATATATGCAGCCGGTACAAGATATCTCGGTAGATGATAGAATCAGTTTGACGCAATATCAATATAGTGTTGGATCGGTAAATGCAGAGAGTGTCGCAGAATGGAGCAATGCTCTTGTGAACAAGCTAAAGCTCGCACCCGAGTTACGGGATGTCGCAAACGATCTGCAAGCCAAGGGCTTATATACCAAAATAGAATATGATCGAGACACAGCTTCAAGACTTGGGATAACACCCTTAATGATTGATAATACCTTGTACGATGCTTTTGGTCAAAGACAGATTTCTATTATTTTTACGCAGTTTAATCAATATCGCGTTATTTTGCTTGCGACACCGAGATTTAAAAACGGAATTGAAACTCTCAATGATATTTATTTAAACTCAGCCACCAATACTTTGGCAGGCAATGCCACAAATACAGCGATTACCACGACTGCTGCAAATGTCTCGGCACTATCAAGTGCGCTGTTTCAAACCAATTCTAATGCCGCACCCAGCAGTACAGCGACAAATTATGCCTCAATAAGCAGTGCAAATAGCCGATCCCGCCCTCCAGTGGTCGGCGGCGCCATTCCGCTTTCTGTGTTCACTCGGATAAGTGAAGAAAATGGACCGCTTATTATCAATCGCCAAGGACAATTTCCGGTGGCAATGATCTCTTTTAATTTGAGCAAAGGGGCTGCATTGGGTGACGCTATTCGTGCGTTTAGGGACGCGAAAGAAGAACTGCAAATACCAGACAGTGTTCAGACCAGTTTTGAAGGTTCTGCAAAGGTTTTTGAAAATTCACTGGCCAATGAAGGGTGGCTTGTTTTAGCCGCAATTGTGGTGGTTTATATTGTTTTAGGGGTACTATATGAAAGCTATATTCATCCTATCACGATACTTTCTACGCTACCTTCTGCAACCATGGGAGCACTGTTCGGCTTGATGTTGACGGGCAACGCCCTTAGCATCATTGCATTGATTGGCATCATACTCTTAATTGGCATAGTGATGAAAAATGCCATCATGATGATTGATTTTGCGCTTGATTTGGAGCGGACTCAGCACAAATCTGCTCGGGATGCAATTTATGAAGCCTGCATGCTGCGTTTTCGTCCCATCGTGATGACGACCTTTGCTGCGATGCTCGGTGCAGTTCCGCTCGCTTTAGCAATGGGTATGGGCGCAGAATTGCGCAGGCCCCTAGGGATCGCAATAGTTGCAGGTCTTATCGTGAGCCAGCTATTAACCCTTTATACCACACCGGTTATTTATCTTTATTTTGATAGGCTTTCTAAACGATTTAATAGATTCTTGAGACAGGCAGGCAGAGCTAATGAAAAAGATCAAGAAAATGGTAATGGCAATAATAATGGCAATAGTAAAGGCAATAGCAATGACGATGGACATCTACCGGAGATGATTTGAGTGCCAATTAATCTATCTGCACCATTTATACGTCGTCCCGTAGCGACCACCTTATTTGGCGTGGGATTGGCCTTTGCGGGCATTGTGGCATTTAATGTGTTGCCTGTGGCACCCTTGCCGCGGGTAGACTTTCCAACTATCACCGTGTCGGCACAACTTCCCGGTGCGAGTCCTGATATCATGGCCTCTTCTGTTGCAACGCCGCTTGAAAGGCAAATTGGACGCATCGCAGGCATCACAGAATTGACTTCTGCAAGCAGCATTGGTTCAACTCGAATCTCTGTGCAGTTTGATTTAACACGAGACATCGATGGTGCTGCGCGTGATGTGCAAGCTGCCATCAATGCTTCGTTGAGTCAATTACCGACATATCTGCCCAGTCTTCCAACCTATCGAAAGGTTAATCCCTCCGAAGCACCTATAATGATCATTGCAGTGACATCCCAAACCTCGACCAGAGGACAGATGTATGATGCAGCTTCCACTATCTTAGCTCAGAAATTGTCGCAAATTGAAGGTGTAGGGCAGGTATTGGTTGGAGGGTCTTCTTTGCCAGCGGTACGGGTAGAGCTCAATCCCACCACGCTTAATAAATATGGTATCAGTCTGGAGCAAGTCAGAAATGCCATCAGTTCCACCAATACCAATATCCCAAAAGGCCAGATAATTCAGGGAGAAAACGCCTCTGAAATAAAAACCAATGATCAATTATTCAAGCCTGAAGAATATCTCCCAATCATCATAAGCTATCATAACAATGCACCCGTTAGAATAAGAGATGTCGCAGAGAACGTGGTGGAATCGGTGCAGGATATTAGGAATGCCGGGATTTCAGATGGCAAGCCTTCTGTCGTGCTCATCGTTTTTAAGCAGCCTGGTTCCAATATCATTGATACCGTAGATGGCATCTACAAAATGATGCCCTTGCTTCGAGCATCTATTCCACAAGCCATGGACTTGACCATCATGAGCAATCGCACTATCACGATTAGAGCATCACTCCGCGATGTAGAATTTACGCTCATTATCGCTGTATTTTTAGTCGTTGCAGTAGTATTTGTATTCCTTGGCAGTGTCCGAGCAACGCTCATTCCGAGTGTCGCAGTACCGCTCTCTTTACTTGGGAACCTCCGGAATCATGTATTTATTCGACTTTAGTCTCGACAATCTTTCCTTAATGGCGCTGACAATTGCCACGGGCTTTGTGGTCGATGATGCAGTTGTAGTGCTTGAGAACATTGAACGTCATGTGGAAGAAGGGATGAAACCGGTGCAAGCAGCGCTCAGAGGATCTTGGGAAGTAGGTTTTACAGTGCTTTCCATGAGTCTTTCTTTGATTGCCGTATTCATCCCGATCCTATTTATGGGTGGGGTAGTTGGGAGATTGTTTCGCGAATTCGGTATTACGCTCTCAGTTGCTATCCTCGTCTCCTTGGTAGTTTCTTTGACCATCACCCCAATGATGTGTGCACAGTTCTTAAAACCAAAACCTAAAAAAGAGCAAAAAACATTCTATGGAAAATTTATTCAAAACGCTAAAGTTCATTACAGAAAAAGCTTGAATTGGGCACTTGATCATGAAACCATTATGTTGATTTTAACACTTGCAACCATTGCCTTTACTGTCTATCTCTACATCGTCATACCGAAAGGCTTTTTCCCCCAGCAAGATACCGGCCGAATGGTTGGGCAGTTTCAAACGCAACAAAATATGTCTTTCCAGGAAATTGAAAGGATATTGCACCGTTATAATGAAATCATTATGAGTGAGCCGGCGATACAACGCATAGTCAGGAATTGTTGGGACCAATGTGGTTGCTGGTAATTCCGGTTCATTCTACATCACTCTAAAGCCTCTTGCAGATCGTAAGGTATCCTCAGATGATGTCATTAATCGCATGAGAAGCAAACTTGCAACAGTCCCTGGCTCTATGATTTTCATGCAATCACAACAAGATTTAGTCATAGGAGCGAGACAAAGTAATGCGCAATTCCAGTATACCTTAACCGCAGACAGTTTAGACAAAATAAATGACGTAACGCCTCGAGTGATGGAGAAACTCAAAAAAATTAAAGGCATCGCAGATCTGAACAGTGATCAACGTGATAGAGGCTTACAATCCTATGTGACGATTGATTATGATACGGCGGCACGATTTGGGATCACCGCATCCCTAATCGATCAAACCTTGTATGATGCCTTTGGTCAGCGTGAAGTCTCTACCATGTATACGCCAATGAATCAATATTATGTGGTGATGGAGGTTGCGCCTCGCTATTGGCAATATCCTGAAACTTTAAACGATATTTATGTGCCAAGTTCTGCCGGTCATATGGTGCCTTTGTCTGCTATTGCGAGTTTTGATTCCAGCAACACGCTGCTTGCTGTGAATCATCAATCACAATTTCCGGCGGCCACCATTTCCTTTAATCTTCTACCAGGCATTTCACTTGGCGACGCCGTTACAGAAATACAAGATACTGTGGCAAAGATGCATTTGCCGCAGAATGTCATTGGTTCTTTCCAAGGTACAGCACAAGCATTCCAAGCATCGCTCGCAACAGAGCCTTATTTGATCTTGGCTGCGCTATTTGCAGTCTATATTGTGCTTGGCATTCTTTATGAAAGCTTGATTCATCCAATAACCATTCTGTCGACTTTGCCTTCAGCGGGTGTTGGCGCATTGCTTGCATTGCTCATTACGGGTACAGATCTCAATATTATTGCCTTGATTGGTATCATTCTTTTGATAGGAATTGTAAAAAAGAATGCCATCATGATGATTGATTTTGCCATTCATCTGGAGCGTAATGAATCAAAATCCCCGAAAGAAGCCATTTTGGAAGCAGCAATTCTCCGTTTTCGTCCCATCATGATGACCACTATGGCGGCATTGTTCACTGCAGTGCCCCTAGCATTTGGTACCGGTGTTGGCAGTGAATTGCGTCATCCTTTGGGAATTGCCATCATTGGCGGGTTAATAGTGAGCCAAATGCTGACCCTCTTTACCACACCTGTCATTTATCTTGGGATGGAGCGCATGCGCATTTGGACCGATAGTAGAGTTTCTAGGTTTTTTAGATTCAAACATAAACTTGTTATTAAAGGTACTTAAAGGGACATAAAAGGACAGAGCCATGAATAAATTAATTGTTTCCTGGGTAACGGTCTTAACTTTAATAATGCTTTGTGCTTGCACGGTCGGTCCTGATTATTGTGTGCCACCACCCGTTGAAGTACCTTGTGTCTATAAAGAAGGTGAAGCTCAATCAAAAAGCAAGGAAGAAAGAAGTGCAATGGCAATGATTACAAAAGCACGAAAAGGCTTAAAGGGAAAAGTTCTGCAATCGATAGCAGCACCGGAAGGATTTAAAATGGCAGAGCCTTGTGATGATTGTGATCGCAGGCTTTGGTGGCGCGCTTTCCACAATAAGGAACTGGATCAATTAGAACTTTTATTGAATGCCAATAATCAAAATCTCATCGGCCTTTGGGCAAATTATCGCCAGGCCATTGCATTGGTAGATGTTGCGCGCGCTGCCTATTGGCCCACTTTGACATTTTTTGGTTCCGAAACGCGGCAAAAACCTTCTAAATCTTCAAATTCTTCTACCACGAGTGCGAATGGTGCAGCGGGTGTTGGATCAGTGGGTCCAACCGGTACCACTGGGGTCAATTCACCAAGCTCGATTTCAAATGGTACTGGCGGCACGGCATTGAACAATACCAGCGCGAGTACCGGTCAAAAAATTTTCAACAACTATTCGCTTTCTCTCTCTGCAACTTGGGTTCCAGATTTCTTTGGTTTGGTGACGCGGACCGTAGAAGCGGCAGAAGCAAGTGCCGATGCTACCGCTGCGCAATTTGCGTTGACGAGACTTACTCTGCAAGCCACTTTAGCGCAAACCTATTTTGAACTCCGAACGCTGGATTCAATTCAAAATTTATTGGAAGAGTTGATCACATCGTATCAGAAGCTGGTAACTATTGCAGAAAATCGTTACAAACAAGGAGTGGTACAGCAGTTCGACATTTTACAAGCGAGAGCTCAGCTTGAAAACGCCCATGCAATCGCGGTGGACAATGGCATTACCAGAGCACAATATGAACATGCCATCGCGGTATTGATAGGACGTCCGCCCGCTGAATTTTGTTTGGCAACTACACCTCTTAAAACCCCACCACCCCGTATTCCTAAGCAATTGCCCTCTTGTTTGCTGGAACGCCGACCCGACATTGCGCAAGCAGAACGATTCATGGCGCAGGCGAATGCCAATGTAGGCGTACAAGTTGCTGCTTTCTTTCCGACAATTACTTTAACGGCTGATGGGGGCGTGAGCAGTAATATGATTCGAACGTTATTCAATAGACCTTCACGATTTTGGGCCATAGGTGCAGAAATTGCAGAACAGCTTTTAGATGGGGGGCAGCGCGAAGCGAATACCCGAGCCGCTTATGCAGCCTTTGAACAAAGTGTCGCTAATTATCGTCAGACTGTATTGTCAGCATTTCAGAATGTGGAAGATAATTTGGTTGCATTAAGAAGACTTAAAACGGAGATAGAAGCCTATAATTTAGCAGTAAATGACCAAAAGCAAGCTTTGGATGTGGTGATGAATCAATATAAATCTGGCGTGGCGCAAATGTCGGATGTCATTTTACAGCAGAATACTTATTATACCGCGCGCGAATCCGCCATCAATACCGAAGGACGCCGCATGATCGCTGCAGTGGGATTGGTGATGGCGCTGGGCGGCGGTTGGGATACCAGTGATATTTGCGATCTCAGAGGATCTTCAAATGATTGCTGCCCGCCCGTTACGCTGCCATCTTGCCCAGAATAGCATCAGATTGGTAAATTTACGGAACCTGGGTAAAGTATCCATGTGAATAAATGGGGTAACCTTTAAATGGCGGGTATTCGTAAGGGTTTTCAAAAGGCTGTCCAAATCTGCACACTTCTCGTCCACACATATCGCGGACTGCACAGCCAGAAACACAAAGCGCCAGTAAAATCAGCGTTGCTACTTTCATCATTATTCTCCTAAATCTAATTAATTTAATAAATATAATAATTAATTATAGGTCAAAACTTTCATCAAGGAACCTTTCATTAAGGTACTATGGTAGTGATCGACGAAATATTATTTTTCTTTAGGCCCTCAGGCACTGTCCTTGTCCACTGTGAAGTTTGTGATTCTATCAGTAATGCATTTTTTAATTAAAATGACCATGGGAATGGGAGCGATAAGATTTAAAATCAGAGCGACATAGGGATTAAAAGCCGCATTTAAAAATTTGACTTCAAAACCCATGCTAGAAAATTTCTGTACTAGGGGAGTAAAAAAGGGTGGCAGGCTCAATAAGGAATAATTTCCTAATATTGTTGTGCAAGCAGAATACACAAATGCTGTAAGACCACCGCTTAAAATATAGATCAAAATGGGTTTAAAGCCTTGAATTAAAGTTTCTCGAAGGAAACCAAATTGTATCATAAATAGGGCAAGTAAATAGAGCATACCAGCAGGTGTTAACCACAGCGCACTCAAGATAACCTCTGCGATAATTCGTAAACCACCGGATGATATTTTACTAAAGAGTAGGGCTGGAACATCCAAAGTACTGATGGGTACAATAAAAAGAATGACAGAGAGCAAGGCTGCTAAAATCAGACACAAGTTGGCGAGAAAAACAAGCGTTGCATTTCTCGGATAAAATAATAAGCCCAATCGCTTTGAGAGTATCAAAATAAGAAAAAGCGGCATTAAAAGTGCTGGACCAAAAAGCGTTGCTAGGATTCCTATCCAGCCGTAAGCTTCACAAAAATGTTGAAAATGAGGTGCAAATTTTGAGCTGCATAGCAGAGCAGGGGATATCAATGCTGCTGTCCAAATCCATGCCAAAAGCAGCCAGCGGTAGGCAGGACCTATAATTGAGTAAATTTTCATATTAAGTTTAATAGTAACATAAAAATCTTCTTGAAAGCCACGAATATATACATATCATACCTTTCTTAGAAGCCAAAACAATGGTAATGATAGCAATTGAACCCCTACAGAAAATATCATTAACCAATGAATATGGACATCATAAAGAATGCCCATTAAAAAGCTCCCCAAAAACCAGGCAAGTCCAAAAGCCATATTAAACAGGCCAAAAGCAGAACCTCGTTTTGCAGAGGGTGTCATATGAGCCACGACGGCACGCATCAGAGCACCCTGCGCTGCTATTCCAATACTCCACAGGAACATTCCCAAAAATGCCATGAAATAGCCATCTATTGCAAAGGTAAAAATAGCCGAAAATGCAGAAATTAAGGTCGCTGCCATTAATAATTGAATACCATAATGTTGAAATAAGCGGCCAAGTGTGAGGGCTGCAATGCTTGCGCTGCCCATGGCAATTGCATAAATTAATGGCACATAAGCTTTAGGAATAATAGCAGCTGTGACAAAATGATAGGCAATTAGAGGAAAATCCACATAACCTGCTGCAACCAGTGCTGTCGCAGCAATATAAATCCAGAAACGTTTATCAAGACCCTCTGCCTCTAAATTCAGGGGTTTTATTTCTAAGTTTTGCGGTTCTGGATAGAGTCTTTGGGCAATAAAAAGTGTAATGAAGGAACAAAGCGCAGGAATTGCTAACAGCGCAAAAGCAAAACGATATCCGCCCTGTAAATACAGTACTAAAGCAATAATTAAGGGACCAAGCATCCCGCCTGCTTTATCCAGTGCCTCATGTATCCCATAAGTCCAGCCAACTCCCAATCTTCCTCCAGCGTAAGAGAGCATGGCATCTCTCGCAGGCACCCGTATTGCTTTGCCAAATCTCTCGAGCACAATCAGAAATGCAGCGGTTTGCCACTGTCCTGCGAGCGCCAAGAGCGGAATGGCAAAAAGATTGATCACATATCCGAAGATTGCAATACTCCAATATCTTTTACTGCGATCGACTAGATAGCCTGAAACAAAGCGCAAGGCAAAACCCACAAATTCACCGAGACCCGCGACGAAGCCAACGATGACAGCATTTGCCCCTAATTCTGCCAAATCGGGACCAGCAATGCTTCTGCCTCCTTCATACGTCATGTCTGCGAAGAAGCTTGTTAGCCCCATCAAGAGGATAAATAGTAAGGCGGACTTTTTTGATAATTCCAATTTAATAACCCTATTTCTTAATGAAAACATTATAGTACGGCTCTCTAGGGCCTGTTGACAATTCTACTATGTTGGCCATAAATCATTGATATCTTGTGCTCCGTTGCTCATTTATTTCAATATAAACTGCGCTACGGTGCTCAGAAATCAATGATTTCTGGCTCAACCTAGCGACAAAACGGCAGGATAGCCGTTTTGGAAACGCTGAATAGCGGAGCCCTCCGGGCGAGCGCCATGGATTGCGCGAGTCAATTGTCAACAGGCCCTAGTTTCAAGCCAGAAGTGTGCAAACCTTTGGGCTTTTTGTGCTCGTTGTTCTTGCTTTAAATTTTTATATAGTGCATAATAATTTCAACATTAATAATTAAAATATATAAGTTAAATAACTTAATGAATAATAAGGGTAATTACAATGAATGATGAAAAAAGTTTTTCTGAAAAACCAAGTGAATCATCTGTCATGGATGTTAATGCCTTGGATGGTGTTAATCATTCAGAATTTAAAAAGAAGATCCTCCAAAACGTATCATCTCTCATTGAATTGCTTGATATCATGTCTGAAGAAGAATTGTTTAATCACTATGGGGAAATGACATTCTTAAAGCAGGCATTGACCGCCATAGAAACTCTGGATTGTCCTGAAAAACGAGAAATTAAATTGAATAGGATTGAAGAAAGGATCTCGTCACTTAAAAACTCAATATCTGATAATTCTGATCTGCAAATTGAAGAAAACTCAAATAATAGACGAAAATAAAAATCTATTATTAAATGAGATACGATTTCAGTTATTAAATTTAATAACACAATAAAAACCCCGCTTTTCGCATTTTTCTATAAAAGTATTTCTTTCTTAAAAATAATGATGATATACTCTCAACTATCGATAGTTTTATCAAAAATTGTTATGATTTTTAAGGGAGAATACCTATGTTGAAACATGTTTTAGTGGGAGCTTTTGCTTCGAGTTTAATTCTTTCTGCCCCAGTTGCCCTGGCAGCCAATTCATATGATCAAAGTGGTCAATCAATGAGCGGCCAAAGCAGCGATCCAGCGCAAGCCGGCTCTGAAAAACAAAAAATGCGTGAAGACAAAGAGAAAATGCGCGAAGATCACGAAAAAAGACGTGAAGAAAGAAAAGAAGAACGCAAAGAGCGTAGAAAAGAAAGAGAAGAAAATCGCGAGAAGCGTAAAGAAGAGCGTAAAGAAGAACGTCAAGAACGCAAAGAGCATCGCCATGAGAAACATGAGAAATCTGAGAAACAAGGTGCTGGGAAAACAGATGGCAGCATGAAATCAGATAAAGCAGACGGCAGCATGGGTAATAAAATGAATCAATCCGGCAGCCAAAGCAGCTCTCAAAGTGGTGGCATGAGCAACGATTATTAAGAACTATTAGGGCCTGTTGACATTGCGAAATGTCAACAGGCCCATAATAAAACTGTAACTGTTCAGGCACACGAGATTAGATTTTGTAAGGGTACTGCATGAACGGTTGCACTAAGTTTAAATTTGACTTTAACATTTAATAAATATCATAGTAATAGCTAATAGGTGCTGGGTCATAAAAACCGATATCAGCTGCACAACCAGACAATAAAACGGCTAAGAGAACTAATAAGCTAGCTCTTTTCATAAGACTCTCCTCACATTAATAAAATTATCAATTGATCAATTGGTTTTTTACTACAGCGCATTAGATAGAGGTTCTTCAAAATAATTCCCCAAATTTCAAATATTTTTATCGATAGCGAAATGTTTTATTCAAGCTATACTAAAATTGTATTGACCTTTAACAAAAGGAATCACTCAAGGTTTCGCTCAGTTTCATTCAGTTTCACTCAAAGGAATCACACTGTAACTATTCAAAGGGAATCAATCCATGAAACAAGTCAATCGATTTAGATTTGGTCCAGAGATAATGGGGGATTTTGGCAAGAATTGGGGGTTTTTTCTAGCCTGGGGTGTTGCATTGGTCATTCTGGGTTTACTGGCCATTGCATTTGCAACTTTCACGACCCTAGTTTCAATCATTTTCATAGGCTTTCTGCTGTTATTTTCGGGTATATTGGTGATAATTGATTCCTTTCAATTTTGGAGGGGTCGTGGCGCCAGTTTCTTCATACAATTTTTGATGGGTCTCCTATATGCCATTGTAGGTATACTTTTTATAGAAAATCCTAAATTAGGATCTATGTCATTAACCCTATTTTTGGGCATATTATTTATTATCTTAGGTGTTTTCAGAATTTTCTATTCACTGTCTTTTGGCTTACCGAGAAGTGGTTGGGTATTGTTCAGTGGCATTATTACACTGATCCTCGGAATTTTAATATTAGCTGAATGGCCAGTTTCTGGATTATTTATTATTGGTTTGTTCGTAGGAATTGATCTGTTATTCCTCGGAATTAACTATATCATGGCAGCCTTGGTCGCTAGAAAGATATGACCGGACTGGGCGGTATCGCACCGCCCAGTTACTTAACATATTATAGTTGTATTAATTTTCAATAATCTTTGACAGATCTGCAATTATAAGGCATTCTGCTTAGCATGAAGTGCCTTAATTCAAATGATGCGATCATACAAATTTCAAAATACCTTATTCTTTTTCTACTCGCTTTGAGTATTTTTTTTACTCAAACTCTGCAAGCTTCAGGCTATAAACTTCAAGATTCAGAATTAATGAATGAGACCTATCCACCAGTCGATGGGCCAAATGCATCAAATACACCAAATTCACCCTATGCAGCGATTGCACCAAAAAGATGCTTTTTAGACCGATGTGTAGACAGAATCACTGCCACCGATGTTTACATCAACTGTAGTGAGAAGGCCGATGGATATATCGATAAATATGAATTAAATTGGTTTCGTAATTTTTTTCAAGATGTCCTGTGTGATTATTCTATTTATTATGGAGAAGATAATCTCAAGACCTTAGGCTGGGTATTTTTAGGGATAGGTATTATGGCCAATACCAATATCGATAAATCCATCCATAGATTTTGGCAAAAAAATATCAGAGGCCGAGACAGCGATCGTCATTTTGAAAGACCTTGCGCAATTGGGAAGTTTTCCTATTGGAGGATCTACATCGGCAGTACTTTTTTAGGATATATGCTCAAGAAAACGCCAGAAAGCGGTCTTTTAGGGGATTTACTTTATGAATGGGGTTATCGATCTTTTAGAATTTTGCTTTTGGTCAGTCCACAGGAATTATTTTTCAGCTGGGCTTTAGGTAATGGAAGACCCAGCACAAATTGTAGTTCCAGGTGGAAACCATTTAAATACCATGAAGACAACGCGGGTTGCAGTGGCCACGCCTTCAATGGTGCAATTCCTTTTCTAGCCCTATCCACCATGACTGATAACTTATTTCTGAAATATGGTTTGTATGCTGTCTCTACCTTACCTGGTTTATCAAGAATCAATGCTGGCAAACATTACTTCTCTCAGTTCATACTAGGTTGAACCTTTTCATTTCTTTCTATGAAGGCTGTCGAAGAGTCCATAGCCTCGAGACAGCAATGCTTTACAATGGGCATAGCACCACGAGAAAAAGGTGTTTATGTATATGCCAATTTAAAATTCTAAAGCTTATATGCTTAATAATTCGTAATAATATTCATAATTGTATACATATATTTGTTTATTGGTCATTTTTTTTATAAAAAAAATTTATAATAATGAAATTTCTGCTGTGAACTAAAAGAAAGAACCTCTGACTAAAAGAGCGTAATATCTGAATCATACAAATTGTATATTCAGATAAAACATCAAAAAATAGGAGGAAAATGTTATGAAGAAATATTTAATCATAGCTTTAACCGTGGCTGGCCTCAGTGCATTCGCTGCACCTGCTTCTGCTAAAGTTCGACACCACTACCATGGTCATCGAGCTGGAGTTGTTGCAGTAGAACGTGGCTACGGATATCACCATCGTCATCACAGATTCCATAGAAACTATGGATATTCAAGCTGTGGTTACAATGGTTGCTACAGACCACGTTGCTGCTACAGAAGCTGCTACCGTCCCTGCTGCTATAACCCATGCTATAACCGTTGCGGTAGCTGCTACCGTGGCTGCGGTTTTAGATGGTTCTGGTAAGCGGAGCTCTGTAGTCGTAAAAGAATGTGGACTCCCCACATTAAGCTGCAAGCCTTGCACAGCAGTATCGTGCAAGGCATTGTAGTTTTTATTTTTTCCTCTTTTATTTTTATCGACAAAACAGCCCATTTCAGTGAACAAAATCCGAATTCGCAATCTAATTATATGTAAGTAAATTCAATAGGAGGAAGTACAATGCGGCAGAAACAATTTTCAGAACTCACTCAAGCCAAAAGCATCGTTGCTGGAAAGCAAAAAACTAAAATGATGCGTATCATGCTTATGACCTTGTTTGCTGGATTATTGATTGCGATGGCAAGGCCAGCATTCAGCATGGAAGTAAACATGGAAGAACAAGGCTATAGCACCCCTTCTTGCAAACATTGCAACAAAGGCGCTGCACCTGAGTACGCGCCCATAGAAGATGCTTTATCCCCGCATGCAATCTATGGACGTTAAATAATTACCATAAATATAATCAAAATAAATAAATAGGACTTTTTATTTTATGGAATAATTGAATTATTAAATTATTAGGGCGAAGGTTGTTGAGGTAACACAGATTCGCCCGTTTCCTTTTGCGTGCTGGCCCCAGAATCTGTTGGGGCACTGAAGGGTGGATTAGGCGGAACATTCCAAATATAATTGCCTCGTGTCGGTGTACCTGGATTCACTGAATCATTCGATGCTCCGGGCGCACTGTTTTGAGTAGTGGTATTACTGCGTTCATAATTTGGCGCTTGTTCCCAACGGTAATTACCTCTGGTTGGGGTACCTGGGTATACACTGTCTTCAAATGCAATTGCATGACCCAAAATGAGTAGCATCGAAAATCCTGCAATACCTATTAACGTTTTATACATACATCCTCGCACTGCTTTTTCTACACCAAATATTCTTATGTTTAAAGAGTTATAGTTCTTATATTACCTATTTTTAGTATAGTTAAATTTCCCAAATAATATCTGAAACTGTCTATCCTTCATAAAGCATTAAAAGAAAAATTTGAATTAATTCAAGCAGTAGTCAAGAAAATGAAGGAGCGTGTGATGTCACCTAATCATGCAACGATCCGACGCATTGGAATTCTCACAGTTTTGTTGAGCATATGCTTTTCCACTCATTCATTTGCAGCCACAAAGAAGAAGCATGCTAAACCTGTCGATGAAAGTTATCAAGAAGATAGAGCAGATGATATCTCAGTAAGCATGGATAAAATTGATCCTAATGTAATACTTTATATACCTGATCCCTCTAAAGACGATCCTGCAATAACTCATTTTCATGCAGAGAATACCAGCAGTGTGATTGTACAACCAAGTGCTTCGACTTCAGCACCGACTTCAGAACCGACTTCCACAGTTGTCGTGCAACCAAAATCCAGTGATGCAACCGGAAATGCAGAAGATCTGGGCAAACGGTAAGTGCGATTAAGGATAGAGTTAGTGGACCTTATCTCCGTTTTAACCACCGAATGGAAGCACTATAAAGCTCGCTGTCATCATAGCTCATGGGATCTCGCTTAGGTTTTTTAAGCCAATTTTGATCTGCTCCATGTGAAGCCATAATCCCAGAAACCTGACAACCCGCCTCAAGAAAGAAAGGTGGCTCGGCAGAAGACAGAATTTGTGGAACTCTACGTGTAAATAATTCTTCGACTTTAATGGTGCTTTGCTTTGAATATTGCTCTGCTGCGCGTAAGATTGGTGAACAGGAAGCTCTCAATGTCAACGATCGCCTATCCTGTCCCTCTTCGAGGCTGAAATATCTGCCATCGCTCTGCTCTTTAAATCTATAGGTTTTGGAGCGTTCCGAGAGGTAATGCCGTTTTTGATCCATCAAATTTTGATAGTGACTTTGCGGTTTTTCGCCTTCTTGATAGGGTTCGCCATCTGAACTCACAAAATCAAATTTCTCATAATTCTTGAAAATTTTAACTAATGCTTCCAGAAGAATGGGATGTCCTGGTGTAGCACTCATAAAATCATTGGTGGAAACACGCATTTCTACCAGGTTGGATTTGTTTCTATCTGGATGTTCCTTATGGAGTTTGGTAATGCCAGCGGCAATGTCGATACCACCGGGTTTATCCTTGGCAAGTTCTTCCACGGGTTTTGTAACTTTCATGGTATGAATCTGCATACCATGTTTAGAATAGGCTTGATGCAGTCTTTCTCTTTTTCCGAGCTTGAATTGGGTGTCGATGTCAAAGTAATCACCGCCTCTTTGCCGTAAGATCTCGCAGCCGGATCACATCCGCAGCCGCGGCTGCATTCTTAAATCCTGCCATTTCACGGATCAACAAGTTTTCAAATTGTTGCAAGCGCTTAGGATTTGCTATATAAAAGGGATCTTTTTTGATCTGATTTTTCAGTGTTCGGATATTTTTAATAATGAGATGCGGGATAGCAATATCAAACAAAGCTGCAGCCTTATAATAATTCAAGGGGTTTTCAAGCCACAAAATCGTTTTATGACCGCTGATTCTCGCCGCGGTTGCCATTTGATGCAAGGTTCCCAAGTATTCTGCTCTTGGAATAGGACCCCCTATCCAGATAAAATGCGCTTCCTTGGTAACTGGGGTGAATTTCGTTTTGATCAATTCTTTGAAATGACAGATCCACATTTCGCCTATTTCCGAAGGAGTGGGCTTTGATTTATCTGATATGAGTCTAATGATTTGCATAGAACTCCGCTTGATTGCAAGGACAAGAGGAGTACACAGGGAACTGCCATCTCCAGGGTTGCCTTTGATACTGAGATCTGCCTTGCGTTTGATAAGCGTCTCAATCACTTTATTGTGGCCATTCAAAACTGCCAGAAACAAGGCTGTGCCAGAGTCCTTAGCACAATGATTTATAGCAGCACCTCCGTTTAACAAAAGTTCAACGATATTGACATGGCCAATTTCTGCTGCAAGACATAGAGGAGTTTTGCCGCCTGGCAAAGTGATATTGAGTGAAGCAGCTTTGTCTAGCAGATCGCAGGCAATATCATAGCGATTGTTATGGGCTGCAATATGTAAATTGGAATAGCCTTCTCGGTTTTGGATACTCAGGATTTTTCCTAATTCTGCTGTCGATTTGGTTTCAGAACTGAGATGTTTGATGAAGAGCGTCACCAAATTTCGATGTCCATAATAGACTGCAGTGTTCAAGGCAGACCAACCTGAACTGGATAATTGAGTAATAAGATTGCCAGATCTGGGTTGACTCAGAAGTTTCCTAATTAAAGTAGGTTTGTTATGTTCTGTCGCCAATGCTAGAATATCCAAAAGTTGTGCTTCATTCTTCTCTTTCGCGCCATTTTCCAGTAAAACCCCTATCATTCCAATCTTTTTTTGGTTCAGTGCTTTATCTAAAGTAGATATGCCAGATTTGTTTTTATGATTTGGATCGCAGCCTTTTTGAAGAAGTAAGCGCATGATGGCTAAATGCTGCTCTGTTTCAGGACTTTCTGCATGAATGGCAAGCATCAAGAGAGTCTCATCTTCTTTTGAACGACAGAGAATATTGGCACCCATTCCCAGTAAAAACGTGACCATATTTAAATGACCTTTTACTGCAGCGATGGAAAGAGGAGTGTGGCCTGAGGTTGATTCCGCATCGAGTTTGGCATTGCTCTGGAGGAGTAATTTTGCTGTTTCTATATGGCCTTTGGCTGCAGCAAAATGCAATGCGGTAAAATCTCGAAAAAATTCATTTTGAATATCTCGACATTTGATATTGGGATTTGCTTGCATGTCTAATAATTGCTTGACGAGAGCAGTATCACAAGCTTTAGAAGCTCGCATTAAGGGAGTATAGCCGCTCAATTGTGGTATTTTGTCTAGGGATTTGTCACAAACTGCCAGCAATTCCTGCACTATTTTGGGTTCTTTTCCTTGGATAGCGAGATTTAAGAGATGGATCATATCTTCCATAGGCGGCAGAATTTTTTTCTTCTTCCCCTGGAGATAGAGAAAGTAGGCTATGGCTAAGGCATTTACTGTCAATGCCGTAGTAAGGGGCGTTAAAAATAAAACCTTTTCCTGTAAATCTGCACCATTCTTCGCTAAGAGACGCACATTTTCAAATTGATGGGATTGGATTGCGAGCATGAGCAGAGTGAGGCCTGATGAAGTTTTCTGATTCGGATTTGCTTTATGTTCGAGCAGAAATTTTGTGAGTGCAGTACTTTTTGCGACAGCGATACAAAGTGGGGTCTTACCATTGCCGTTTGCTTTATTAATATCAAGTTTCCCGATTGTTAATAAAAGCATAACACACTCTAAATTGCAGTGTGAAACCGCAGCAGTCAAAAGTGTTTCTTTTTTGGAGTTAATTGCACTATCCCAGTCCATTTTCTTTTGAGCTTTATTCATTTGATTCATGATGCTGCGTAAAATTGCGGGCTTATTTTTTTCGATAGCGAGGAAGAGGAGTTTGCAAATATCCAGAAAATCATATTTTACTTTGTTCGTGATGAGGGACCAAGCGATATCAGGGTGGCCAAAATCAAGTGCGGTTTTTAAATGAGTTGTATTAAGTGGCACGCCTTTTTGAGCCAAAAATTTTACTATAGCATTACGATCCCCTAGAATTGCAAGCTCAAGAGGTGTTCTCTCCGTTGCTCTAGATTTTTGCAGTACGCTGTTTTTGTCTAAGGAATAGAGCTGTTCAACGATATGAGTATGTCCTCCTAAGATGGCACAATCTTGAGCTGTGTGTCCTGTAGGATTGATTCCACCGACTGTCTGTGATTCTTGAAAAAGAATTTCGATTATCTTTGAGTTTCCATGCAGAGCTGCATAGCAGAGCAATTCATCATAGAGATATTCAAGTTGCGAGGAATCTGCGGGTTCCGGACTTAGGATCTTTAATTCTCTTTAAATCGCGGGCAAATGTATGAAGTTTTTGAATAGAGTCTTTTGTAGTAGACATGGATTACCTTTATGTTTTTAAAAAAATTATATAAGTTTTCTGACTAAGATGATAGAATTTAATCAAGATGGGCTATTATAGAGCTTTTGGTTGTGGTTTTCAAATCAAATCAAAATTCAATCGATGTTCGCTTATACTTTAGGCTTTTCTTTAGGAGGTTCCGGTTCGACAATAACTTGTGATTCTTTGGCTGCCTTGGGGCTAGCTTCTTTACCAGAAAATAGGATGGCCGATCCTTTAGGCGACTTTTCCTGATCTTTTGCGGCAAAAGGACGCAAATTTTTCACTGCCCCTTCAAGAAGAGAGACAATAGCTTTATTATTGGAAACAGTAGCAACATCCAATGCAGACTGTCCCTCCAAATTAGTGTGATTCAAATCTGCACCCTGTTTTATTAAAAATTCTACATTGCGCCCATTGTTTCTAACAACACATGCAATCATGAGAGCGGTATCGCCAAGACCATTAACTTGATCGACTTCGGCTCCTTTGCTGATGAGCAGTTGCAAGGTATCAACATTATCGCGCTTCAAAGCGGCGAGCATCAGAGGTGTAAGAGGGGCTTCTTCATCGCTATAATCCATAATTGTTAAGTTTGCCCCGTGATCTAACATGTCTTTAATAATGCGGGTAGGCAGTTTACTTTTAAGAGCTTGATGAAAAATTGTCTTACCTGAAACTCTTAAATTAGGATCGACGCCTTTTTGTAATAATTCTCGTATCTGATCACTCTTTCCATCTTCTACTGCATCGATCATTGCTGCATTTGGAGATAAATATTGCCTGATGTAAGCTGCCAGTTTTTGATTGCTATGTGATTTTGCTTCACTGAGAAGGGTATTGCCTGATTCCAATAGCCTGTTAATCATTGCAATCCTCGGACCTTCATCCATGGCTTGCAATAATTCATAGGCCCAGTCGAGCTCAGCCTCCCTTTTTTTAGGATCTTTGGTGGTTTTGCTGATAAAGAAATGCTGATGGAGGTAGGCTTCTACTATTTTATCTAGGATTTCCTTAGGCATGCTGCCGCCCTCATACTCTGCAACGATGTCTTTTATTTCATTATTTCTCAACCAGCGGGTAAAGTTCTTATATTCTTTTTTTGCAAATGACATTGCATCATCAGCAATTTTTGAACCCTCTTTTGGAGAGCCTGGTTCTGATGCAAGCCTTTTCCCTTCCATTAAGTACAGCAAAGCTTTCATGATCGACTTATGATTTACGAATGAACAAGTACCATGCTTTTGATCTTCTGATTCAATTTCTTCTACGAGATTTTCATCAGGAATTAATTGATTGATTCTATCTAAAATTGTTTTTTCAGATGCTTTCTGATCATTTAAATCTTGGATGATTTTTTCAGTCAATCCTTCCTTTAATTCTTTCGGAAATTTGTAAATTTGGATCCCGAAGCCTTCTTTACCGCGTCCGCCAGCCCCTCGATTTGAAAGAATAATATAATTTCCATAGATTGCGATAGACAGGGTATGATCAGGCCAGCCCGCAGTGAGAATCGTCGGCTTTTCTGGATGATTTCGTATTCTGTCGAGGAGTTCCTTTGGGCGCTTTCCAAGTCGATTATAGTCATGCAATACTTGATAGGCTTCTTCTAGCGAGTCCAAATGGCGCGCGATGATTTGCTTTGAGGCATCCTCTTTAACCATCGCATGATAGGCTGAAACAAGCCTGGTTAAATGCCGCGTGGAGGGTTCATTGTAGTTCCCTGCCATTGCGATCTTAACCGTTTCGCCATCCATCGGATTTTTTATATCGATTGTCGCATCAATACCAAGCGCATGTCCCTTTTCTTTTATGTATTGTATCCAGTTAAAATAGTCTTCAATCTGTTTGAGTAATTCAGGATTGGTTTTTTCGAGTTCTTTTTTATATTTTGTCTCATATTCTTGCAGTTTTTTTTCAGCATCAGGCCAATAGAAAACACGTGTCAATATCAGCGGCGTGATAAATTTACTTGCTCCCGTTAGAAATGGATTTAAATTTCCCTTGTTTAGAATAAGCTCTAAAAGCTTAGGATTCGATTTTAGTTTGCTAAAATTTGCGGTAATAAATGGTTGGCCCTCAGAATTAAATACATTTACATCAGCACCATTTTCAAGTAATGTATTAATCAAAGCGAGATCGGGATCTTTTGCATCAATGATAGCTCGCATCAAAGGCGTTCTACCCGATACATCAGGCAAATTGACCAGTTCCCTTATTTTAGTTTTGTCACCTTTTTTTACGGCATCAGATAATTCTCGATTTAAGATTGGTTCAGGTTCCAGTCCACTGGCGACCAACGACCAATATATTTCTTCATCCATCTTACCCATAATGACTACATCACCTTGAATCGGCTTTAAACATTCTAAAAAGATAAAAAATTAGTAAGCTAACAGATATAATATAGCAGTTATGTCGTAAATTTTAGTTTGGATTTACTCTAGGCGGATTATTTGCTATCGTTTTGTTATTAGCCTACGAGGGAGAAATATCAATGGATAATATTGATAAGTACGAAATTGCCGTCATTGTTGGCAGCATACGCCGGGATTCCTACAATCGTAAACTTGCAAATGCCGTCATTAAACTTGCGCCACCTGAGTTTAGTTTCAAGCATTTGGAAATCAAAGATTTACCCGCTTATAACCAAGATGATGATGGCAATCAGGCGGATTCTGTGAAACGCTTCAAAAATGACATTAAAAATTCACACGGTATCATCTTTGCAACGCCTGAATATAACCGAGGTATACCAGGTGTTTTAAAAAATGCCATTGATAATGCTTCACGTCCCTATGGACAAAGTGCTTGGGCAGGTAAGCCAGCAGGTATTTTTGGGGCTTCACCTGGTAATGTTGGCACGGCAATTGCACAGCAAGATTTGCGCGATACACTTGCTTATTTGGATGTTCCAACCCTCGGTCAGCCTGAAGCATTTATACAAGTGAAAGAAGGCTTTTTTGATGAAGCAGGCAACCTCACCAGTGAGGATACTCGAAAATTCCTGCAGGGATGGATGAATAAGTATGTGGCATGGGTAAAGAAGTTTAATGAATAAATTGTAATTGGTAGCTGTTCAGGTACTTACTGGATTACTTCGCTGTGCGAGATCATGACGCAAGAAACTTGCGATATCGCATTGATCTTGCGTCATGAGATCGCACAGCGAAGCAATCCAGAGGGATTTGTACAACCCGAACGATTGCTTATTCGTGGTCCCGATCTTGATAATGTTCTGGTTTTTCATATTCGGGATAATAGGGGCCTGGATTTCCAGTAGAAGGATTAATACTGGGATCCTCATAATATCTATCATCGCGACGATCGGCAAAAGAAATATCGCATATCAAAAGAGAAAATATCGAAGCCAAAAATAATGCTATCATTCGATTGCGCATAGTCATTTCATCCTTTAAAGATCTGTACTTATTATAAACCTAGCAGAAAATCTTTGACCTAATACAAAAAAGATCATAAAGTTAAGGGAATTTTTATCCAACACCCAGTCTAATAAGCGTATGTTTTTAACGTTGGAGTAATTCATCATGAAAAAATTAGGCTTATTAATCTTATTAAGTGTTTTATTAAGTGGTTGTTCGGGTGGCGTTGGTTTCTGGATTGGAGAAAACACCACAAGTACTGTTAAACAATTTATTGTTTAATCGGTGCTAAAAGTACTTGCTAAAATCTAAGCTATGGAAGTAATAATACACGGCCGTTTTCAAAAGATTCTTGAGTGAATTGTATGAAAGCGGCCACTCGCTAGCTATAATTTTCTACCCAGCCATAGTTTCCTGCTGATACAAAAATCATTTCTGTATGAACTTTTCTATATGAACTATTATTTATAAACGATGAATTTATTTACCGAAATGTTTTTAAAAAAGATTTTGATACAGAGATGGTGGAATTGGATAAATTTGACACCGCATCTGGCAGCCCAGAAAATACACTGCTCAATTGTCCGCCGAAGGAACCCCAGGTCATGGATGCACTCATTTTTTGGGCGTCTATTTTTTCGCTGTTAATTTTTTCTTTCTCTTTTTCAATCTTAGGTTTTTCGGTCTTTGCCTTTTCCATTTTCAATTTTTCAATTGCTGCAATGCTTGCTTCATTTTCACTATCGTCTGTTTCCACTTCGGCTACTGCATCCGCTACTGTGTCTGCATCAAAATAAGCTTCTTGGAAATGATCTTCAATAATTGAAATCCTGGATTGGAATTCCGCGGCTTTGGCGAGCGGTTTCTCAGTTTCAAGATCCCTAGCTGTAAAGCCATCCGTATTGCGCAACTCGGTATGAGCCCCAACACTTCGCAAAAGAAAAGCAATTTTGCTGTGTTTATGCTGGCATGCAATGTGGAGAGGGGTGTTTCCGTTCTCATCTTTGGCATTCAGATCTGCTTTTAATGTGAGAAGCTTCACGGTGACATGGATAGCACCATCTCTCGCAGCTGCATGGAGTAGGGTTTGGTTTCGTGTATTGTGTTCAAAAGCTATTTTTGGATTATCAGACAATAACTTTAAATATTCATCTTCAGCTTTTTTCAAATCTGCTACTATAAGATCATCAATAATTAATTCTTCCGCTATCATTCCGCACCTCAAGATCAAGTAATTATATAATAAACAGCATTATAAGTTATGTAACTTCGTTATGGTATTAGATATGGTATTAAAGATATCAAATATATGAAATCCGATAAATAACCTAGTTTAAAAAACCCAGTCTCTGAGTATGCGACTATGGACCTGAAATTTAAAGGAAATTCAAAACAGATGATGTTTCTTGATAAAGTGAATATTCGGAATTCGCAGGAAATGCACCAGTAACCGCGAAAAAAACACCCCTAAAATGGTGATCACAATGGCATAGCCCAGATATTCTGGCTGCGCTTCGGTAGTGCTCAGCAATATATATACTGAAAGCAGAAATCCCCAAATAATGGCTATCTCACCGTAAAATTCTCCTTCCAACGCCTCAATGTAGCGTGTTTTACTGATCATGTCTCGCAATATTCCACCGCCTGCTCCGGTGACAAAAGCAAAAAACGGGCCCCAAAGCCATAAAGGATTCGCCTTAGCTAAGAGAGATACCATGACACCTACCACTGTGAAAGTCGCAAGTCCAATGGCATCCGTGACAGTTAAAATAATCCCGAGGTGCTTTCGGATTGCATCTTCAATTTCCGTAGGTACCTCATGGTGTTTTTTATAATGATGCAGCAATTTAATCACAATAAAACCCAGTAATACGGTGATTAATACAGTGGACAAGTAAACTGGGGAGCGCAGTGCTCCTACGGGATTTCTGCCGAAAATAACATCTCGAATTAAGCCGCCCCCTAAGGAAGGGAGGATCGCAAGGATGATGGCTCCAAATAGGGTGGTTTTTTCCCGATAGGCAATGAGCAGACCTGAAATAGCAAATGCAATGATTCCAATGATTTCTGTAAATCTAAACCAAGCAGCATCGCGTATTTGAAACACTATTGCAGGGTAGAGGTACCAGGAGACAATATTGCGATAGACTTCAGAATTCATGACTTTTCGGATACTTTCATTGTATTTCTCAACTAAGTCCTTAGAGACAGTTTTTTTACTAAAAAATAAGTGAATGGGAGATTTGGAATGAATTCTATATTCAACAATGCTTCTTGCAGGATTGCTATGCCATATTAAAGTAGTGCCAACAATTCTGTCAGATAGAAATCCAGACACTCGACCGCTCAACAATAAATCCAGGCTTTCAAGGTCACTCTTGGTTTCAATAACCAGATCTTTATTGCGGGGATCATGGACAAACTGATTAATGACAGGATTTGCATAAATGAAACCTGCCACAACTGCGATCTTATGATGATTTTTTACCCAAAAATCTGTCAAATCTTGTACAGATTCAAATTTAAGACCCTTCATGTTCTCTGGCAAAGTAAAGAAAGATGCCTCGGTAAATCGATAAGGAATAGAATAATAGGCATATTCTCCTCTTTCCTTGGTATAGAGCACGCCGCTCGCAAAGTCTTTTTCGCCAGCTTTCACCGCTTGTTGTAATTCATTCCAATTGACTTTGGTATACTTTAAACTTACATTGATTTCTTTTGAAAATGCATTCATTAACTGATAGTCGAGACCCGTTAAGGATTTGATGCCGTTCTGTTCTGTTTGATATTGATAGGGTTCATAGTCATACCAACCACCCTTGAGTGTATTACCATGTTGGTCTTCCATGCCGGGTTCCTCTATTTCTGCAGCAAAGTTTTCTTCATCCATAGCATTTGCCGGATTTGGAAAGATAAAGAGCGTCAGGCAAAGACAAGCCATGAGAATTAAAAATGTTTTTTGTAAAAAGTAGTAGAGAATTGCAGATCTAGTTGAAATAAACATTGGGTACCTTAAAATAGTGTACTAAAATTCTAGTTACAAATGCGCCGAATACTGTAAACAAAATTAAATTTTGAATCAGATCTGGCCTAATATTTTCGGCATTCCAGATAAGAGCGAAGGAAAAGAAAAGCCCCCATACAATAGCAACTTCAGAATAGGGTTCACCCATGACTTCCTCTAAACGTTCTTTTTTGCTTAGAATATCTCGAATAATGGAACCAAAGGCACCGGTTAGGAATGCAAAAAAAGGACCCCAGAGCCAGAGGGGTTCTGCTCTTGCCATGAGAGAAATCATGACACCGGACACCGATAATGCCGCAAGTCCCAGAGCATCGCAAATCACCAGAATTTGTTTCAAATGCCCATGTGCGATAGAAACCACACGCTTTATTGCATTAGATTTCTGGACGCGTTCATGTTCCATTACTTTATTGAAAGCCAAAATCCAAAGGTAGCCAATAAGAACCGTGGCACCGCAAATGAGCAAAAGATTTGGTGTTTCCAAGGATTCTACCGGGCGCCTGTTAAATATCACGTCGCGCAATATACTGCCAGTCATAGAGGGCAGGATTCCGTAAACAAAGGCTGCCAACAAGGTCTGATTGAGAGAATAAGCTATCAAAACCCCAGAAATTGCAAAGAATATCGAGCCGAGGACATCTAAGGTTTTAAACCAAGTTTTGCCGGTGGTTTGCAACATAATCACTGGGTAAACATACCAGGCAAAATCACTGGAATACTCGGTTTTATGTTTCATATTATCAATGGCTTGATCAAAAGACTGAACAATATTTTCTGTGACAGTTTTTTTGCTGAAAACCAGGTGAATGGGGGATGATTTCATTTTCAAATAATGTTCTGAAATGATTTCATCTTTTTCTTGCTTCCAAACCAAGGTTGAGCCTACAATTCTATCTGCTAAAAATCCATCTATCTGATTATCGATGAGCTTCATCAAATTGTCATAATCATCTTCGGCACTGCTTATGAGGTGAGCATTGGCAGGATCTTGAATAAATTGATTGATGATCGGATCTACATAAATGCTGCCGCTCTTGACTCCAAGGCGAAAATTGTTTTTTTTCATATACTCAATAAAAGCCTCTGCCGTTTCAAACGGGTAGTTTGGTTCTTTAGAACGCAACACAAACAAGGAATTTTCTTCAAATCGATAAGGTTTTGAGTAGTACAGGTACTCTGCACGTTCATCTGAATAACTTGCACCGCTTGCCAAATCGACAGTACCCGCTTTTAATGCTTGCAGCGTTTCATTCCAGGACAGTTCCTGAAATGTGAGCGGCATTTTTGCCTCAGTACTGAATAATTTCAATAACTCTACGTCCAATCCTGTGAGGGAGCTTTGTAAGGATTGGACTTTTAAATATTCATAGGGATACCAAGGCTCCCAGGCTGCCCGTAGTTTGGTTTCAGAATTATCTGCAGTGGTGTTATTATTTGCCAATGAAGCATTGCAGGAAAATAATGCCAAAAAAACCAGCATGAGCACTGAAATTATTCTCTGCTTGTGATAGGTCAACCTTGCTCTTACAAATCTATTACTCATTAGAAACCCAAATATGCTATATTTATTGTAGTAGTTTATTAATCATTAATTTGATTACTAATTTCATTATTATTTTAATTATTTAATTAATCAACAATCAGAGAAACATTCAATAAAGAGAGATCTATGGATACTTCAAAATTTCTAGCTCGAGTAATCGGCATTTATATGCTCATCATCAGCGTTGGCTTTTTAATCAATATAAAAGAATTGACTGGTCATGTCCAAAATATGATCAACAATCCAGAACTGATGTTTGTTACTGGGTTTTTTACCTTGATCATTGGTATTTTGTTGGTTGTAAGCCACAACATTTGGGAATGCAACTGGAAAGTCATCATCACGATCATTGCCTGGATTGTGCTGTTAAAAGGTGCAAGCTTAGTTTTCTATCCGCGGTTCCTGGATACAATCACTGAGGAATTCGTTCGAAATCCGACTATGGCCTATGTATGCCTGATCATTGATTTAATAATTGCTTTAGTGCTGATATATTTTGGCTTTAGAACAAATGAAATTCACAAAAAAAGAGGGATTTTTTCATCAAAATCCTGATAAATAGTCTGATAAACATTAGGTTCATAGCAGAGCACATTGCTTAGGATCTATCACAAATCGAGCATCCACAGCGATTACATCATCTTCGTTGGCGATTAAGGGATTGATGTCCATTTCTGTGATTTGCGGCAAATCAGCCACCATTTCAGATATATTTAATAAAATACTTTTCAAAGTTTCGATTTTTATTCCTGGCATGCCTCTGAATTCCCCAAGTAATTTTGAAACCTTTGTTTCTGAAATTAAATTTTCAATGATGGGGATGTTGAGCGGGGGCAGGGCAATGGCGCGATCTTGCATCACTTCTACAATGGAACCGCCTGCACCGAAGCTAATGACCTGCCCGAACACGGGATCTTTAATAACACCTATCATGAGTTCACGATTATTGTGATGCCGGTACATTCGCTCTAAAGTAACACCTTCAATTTTAGCATTTCGATATTTTTCTTTGGCATTTTGAATCATTTTTTTAAAGACTGCTACCGCAGCATCTTCCGTGGCAATGTTAAGCTGTACGCCCCCTACATCTTGCTTGTGGGTAATATCAGGAGATAATATTTTCATAACCAGGGGAAAACCAATTTGATTGGCAATTTTACCGCATTCTTCCACAGTTTTAGCAGCAAAAGGGAGCGCGGCGGGGATTCCATACAATCTTAATATTTCTTTGGATTCGATGGTATTCAAGATGGTTCTATTTTCATTGATAGCGTTTTTAAATATTTTAAGGACTTCTTGCACTCGTTCACTACTGTTTGACGCTCGATTTTTTGCAATGAATGTTTCAGAAAGATTAATGAGTTTTTTATATTCTTGATGCAAAACTAAGAATGAGAGCGCTTGCATGGCTTCTTCAGGTGTTTCAAAGCTCGGAATACCATTTGAATTGAAAAGATCTCTTGCTTCCTTAACCTGCTCATTTCCCATCCAACAGGTCAATATAGGTGTTTTAATCTTTGCTGCCATCGAAATGATTTGCGTGGCTGTTTCCAGCGGCTTCGCCATGGCAACAGGCACTAGAATGATCAAGATTACTTTGCAATTTTCATCTTTTGCGGCAATATTGAGCGCTGCTACAAACCGGTCAGGCTTGGCATCTCCCAAGATATCAATCGGATTATTGTGCGACCAGGATTTTGGTAGAATACCAGTCAATTCTGTTAAGGTGATTTTTGACAGCTCAGAAAGTGATAATTTGCGTTCTGAAACTTCATCTGCGGCAATAACACCAGCACCCCCGCCATTGGATAAAATAGTAACAAATGCGCCACAGAATGAGATATTTTTAGATAACATCAAAGCAGCATTGTAAAATTCATTTAATGTGGCGACCCGAACCGCACCGGCATGTTTCAACACAGAAGAAAACACATCATCTAAGCCTATCATTGCGCCAGTATGGGAATGGATGGCACGAGTACCTTCCATAGAATGTCCAGCTTTTAATACTATGATAGGCTTGGATTGCGCTGCCGATTTTAATTCATCAATGAAACTTTTTGGATGAGTGATGCCCTCGATATACATGAGAATGCTTTTGGTATTTGGATTCTGATTCAAATAATCTAAAATCTCTCCAAATCCTAAATCAGCTGCATTCCCAAGGGAAACCACTGTTGAAAATCCAATTTTCTTTTGAATAGCCCAATCGAGTATTGCAGCACAGATAGCACCTGATTGCGAGATTAAGGCTGCACTCCCAAATAATGCCGGCGTATTTCCGAAAGTGGCATTCATTTTTATTTCTGGAGAAATGAGTCCTAAGCAATTGGGACCCAAAACATGCATATTGTACTGCTTCACAATCGCTTTTATGGAATCTTCCAATTTAGAACCTGCATCGCCAATTTCCTTAAAACCCGCAGAAATGATGATGGCATGATGGATGTCTCTGCTTCCGCATTGAGTGAGAATGTCTGGCACGGTTTCTGCCGGTGTGACAATGACTGCAAGTTCTATAGTTTCCTTGATATCCTGGATAGCAGCATAGGCTTTGCGGCCAAGGATTTGCGAATATTTTGGGTTAACCGCAAATAACTTGCCTTGATAGCCTTGTTCCAAGTTTTCAAACACTGTTTTGCCCGCAGATCCTGCTTTTTCACTCGCACCAATGACAGCAATGGAATTTGGTTTAAAAAGTTTACTGAGATAATGTTCTTGCTGTATTTTTTCTTCCATACCCAATGTTCATACCTTATAAACATATCCTATAATAGAGAGCAAATGAAGGAGATATCAATGCTTGCCATGGTGTTGGAACACGTCAATGCCCCCCTGACATTAAAAGAAGTTCCTATTCCTAGTATAGAAGAGGATGAAGTTTTAATTAAGGTGAGCGCCTGCGGCATTTGCCGCACCGACCTGCATGTCGTGGACGGCGAGCTGCCAAACCCAAAACTCCCTTTGATCCCTGGCCATCAAATAGTGGGTCATGTTGTTAAACTTGGCAAAAAAGTAAAATCACGCCACTTGAATGAAAAGGTAGGGGTGCCGTGGCTTGGGTTCAGTTGCGGTATTTGTGAATTCTGTGTCTCTGGCCGAGAAAATCTCTGTGATAAGGCCCAATATACCGGTTATCAACTCGATGGCGGTTTTGCTGAATATTGTGCTGCAAAAGCCGATTTTTGTTTCCCCATACCCTCTGGGTATAGCCATACCCAAGCCGCCCCCTTACTTTGTGCGGGATTAATTGGGTATAGAGCCTATCGAAAAGTATCAGAGGCTAAAAAACTTGGCCTTTATGGCTTTGGTGCCGCTGCCCATATCCTGACGCAAGTTGCGAGAGCCACAGATCAGGAAATTTATGCTTTTACTCGAGAAGGGGATACCAAAGCTCAGGAATTTGCATTGGAATTAGGGGCGAGTTTCGCTGCCGATTCTGAAACTGCACCGCCGGAACCCTTAGATGCTGCCATTATCTTTGCACCCGAAGGAAAACTTGTTCCTATTGCATTAAAAAACATTAAAAAAGGCGGAACAGTGGTTTGTGCCGGAATTCACATGAGCGATATTCCTTCATTTCCTTACCATATTTTGTGGGGTGAGCGTACAGTTTCCTCAATTGCGAATTTAACGCGCCGCGATGGCGAAGAATTTTTAGAATTAGCGCCCCAAATACCCATTCACACTGTGGTGCAGGAATTTAAACTGGAGCAGGCAAATGAGGCATTAGAAAGCTTGAGATCTGGGAAGATCACGGGTGCGGCTGTGATCGTATTAAACAATAATAATTAAAAACAAAAATATTTAGAAATCTATATCTCAATTATCATCTTCAGAGCCTTAGTTTCAGTCGCTTTCTTGAAAGTTTCATAAGCCTCCAAAATCTTGCCCAATTCAAATCGATGTGTGATGAAAACTTTTGGATCTAGATGATGAGATTCTACCATCTTGAGCAATTTCGGTGTCGTGGCAGTATCTACCAATCGAGTTGTAATAGAAATATTTTGCGACCAAAGAGTTTCTAAATGTAAATCTACTTTAGAGCCATGCACGCCGATATTGGCAATGGTCCCCCCCGGTGCAATAATATCTTCGCAAAATTCAAAAGTTTCTGGGATCCCAACGGCTTCTATTGCAGCATCGACCCCGCGATTTTGAGTTAATTCCATAATTTTTTGCTTGGCATTTTCCTTATTTTTATTGATGATGTTTGTTGCCCCCAGTTTTTGCGCAACGTTCAGCCTATTATCATCCGTATCAACCACGATAATTTTACTTGGTGTAAACAATTTAGCAGTGAGAATCACTGCGAGTCCAATGGGACCGCCACCTATGATTGCAACCGTGCTGCCAGGTTCAATTTTGCCATTCAATACACCACATTCAAACGCTGTAGGTAAAATATCGGAGAGCATCACCACTGCTTCTTCATCCAAGCCTTTTGGAATTTTATAAAGGCTCATTTCTGCATGCGGAATTCGAACAAATTCTGCTTGAGTGCCATTGATTTTGTGCCCTAAAATCCATCCTCCGGTGGTGCAATGTGAATACATTTGTTTACGGCAATATTCACATTTACCGCAGGCGGTGATACAGGAAATGAGGACATGATCTCCTACCTTTAAATCTTTGACACCCTCTCCTAACTCTTCAATGATACCAACCCCTTCATGACCTAAAATTCTGCCAGGCTCACAGCTCGGGACATCACCTTTTAGGATATGTAAATCTGTGCCGCAGATCGTGGTTTTAATTATTTTGACTATCGCATCCGTTGCATCTTTAAGCTTAGGTCTTTCACAATCATCGAGCGAAATTTTGCCCGGTCCATGGTAAACAAGTGCTTTCATGATAGGGTTCCTATTATGTAATTTCTCTTAATTTAAATATTAGCAGAAGAAACTAAAAGACTGGTTCATAGTGATGTATTTGAATAAAAGCAAGAAGCCTTACTCTTCTCTAGGAATCATTATAATCTGTGTAGCTACAGAATGTTATGGGGTTAAAAAAGCTATTGCAAATGACCAAAACCTTAGTTACAATACAAATGTTATGAAAAAAATGTCATGCTTCAAAATTATTCTTCACAATATTAGCAGCTAAGCTGCTATCTACCTATTCACCTTTTAAACTACTATCCCATCCAATATCTTAAAAAATTAACACTCGTACGAGAGGTATATTTATGGCAGTTTCACGCTTAGCTTGGCTCATGTGGGGCGTTGCTACCTTATTTTTTGCATATCAATTTATCATGCGCTTAACCCCCGGTCTGGTAATGCCAGAACTCATGCAGAAGTTCCAAATCAACGCCACAGATTATGGTCTTTTTGCTGCAATTTATTATTTTGCTTATTCAGGTCTGCAGATCCCAGTGGCCATTTTGTTAGACCGATTTGGACCCAAGTATGTGATTGCGATTTCAGCGTTTATCTGCTCTGCAGCTACCTTGATGCTGGTTTATGCAGATCACTGGGTCTTTGCTTTGATGTCGCGACTATTTATCGGAGCAGGTTCTGCTGCGGGATTTTTGGGTGCCTCGAAAATCATCACGACTTGGTTTCCAGAAAAAATGTATACCCGTATGGTGGGGTTGACTTTTACCTTCGGGCTGCTCGGAGCAGTTTATGGCGGCAAGCCTGTCGGAACGCTCATCACGAAATTTGGTTGGATGGAAGTGCTTTCACTGGTCGGATGGGTGGGTGTCAGTCTTTCTCTTCTGATTGCGGTCTTAGTGAAATCTGAAACAGCTCGGCAAAATGCGGATGATTCTCCAGTATCTGTTCCTTCTGATGTTTCCAATGCTCTCAATGCCTCCAAAGATTCCTTATTTCAAAATATAAAATCAGTACTTGGAAATAAAAAACTCATTATCCTAGCTTTGGCGAATTTCCTGTTGGTCGGGTCGCTCGAAGGCTTTGCAGATGTCTGGGGTGTACCCTATCTCGTCGCGAGCCTTGGCATGCAAAAAAGCGATGCAGCGCAGATTGTTTCCTGTGTCTTTGTTGGCATGCTGTTTGGAGGTCCTATACTTGCCTTTGTCGCAGAGAAGATCCGCTCCAATTATTGGGTGACCATGAGTGCAGGATTATTCATGTCATTGCTTTTTGTTCTGATGCTCTGTTTGAATCACAAGATGCCAGTTGTAAGCTTATACGCTTTATTATTTCTTGTCGGTATTTTTTGTTGTTACCAAGTGATTGTTTTTGCGATTGGCGTTGAGCTCGTTCCCAAAAATTTATCCAGCATCACTGTAGCATTTTTGAATTGTGTCAATATGCTGGGCGGCTCCTTCTATCACAGTCTGATTGGAAATCTGATGGATATGAAATGGAATGGCGTGATGGAAAATGGTGTCAGAGTCTATGATGCAGGCGCTTATACCCACACCTTGATGGTGATACCTGTCGGGGCATTGTTAGGAGCGATGCTATTAGTATGGATTATCCCTAGAAAGGTAAAATTTGCTGTGAAGGCTCCCGTAATGTAGAGGGAATTGATTAGGTTTATCTATACTTATAAGGATTATAAATCTCTTATGTTCTTATAAGGATAGAAAACCATGAACAAATCTACGCTAGAACTCATTACCCCAGACAATTGTGCCTTTATTTTTATCGATCACCAACCACAGATGTTTTTTGGTGTGCAATCACATGATCGTGAAACCATCATTAATAATGTGGTTGGTCTGGCTAAAGCAGCTAAGATCTTCAAAGTACCCACCATTTACACCACAGTCGCCGCCAAGACTTTTAGCGGCCCCTTAATTCCGCAGCTGCAAGAAGTTTTCCCTGATAAAACACCCATAAATCGAACCTCAATGAATTCCTGGGAAGATAAAAATTTTCTGGAAGCTGTGAAGAAAACAGGACGTAAGAAACTTGTTATAGCAGCACTTTGGACGGAAGTATGCTTGGCATTTCCGGCTCTTTGTGCAGTTAAAGATGGTTATGATGTGTATGCTGTGGTCGATGCTTCCGGTGCAACCACCTTGGAAGCACATAATGCTGCCATCAAACGTATGGGACAAGTAGGTGTCATGCCTGTCACCTGGATTCAAATGATGTGTGAATTACAACGTGATTGGGCGCGTAAGGAAACCTATGATGCTGTCATGAAACTCGCTAAGGAGCATGCTGGTGCTTATGGAATTGGTGTTTTCTATGCGCAATCGATGATTCATGCTGAGCATAGCTAAATCACCATAATCATTATTATGGCAAAATAATAAAGCAAAATAATAAGGCAGCGCAACATGAATAACAGCAATGACACCAAAAACAGCAACATGAAAGATACCAGTATATTTTTTAATGGAAAGTTCAAGGGTTTTGGTACCTTTGATAAAAATATCACCGCTGTATTGATAAAAAACAACTGTTTCCAGCAATTTGGCAGTGATAATGAAATTTTATCCTTAAAAAATGATGCTACCAAAACCGTAGATTTGAAGGGGAAGATCGTTATCCCGGGTTTGAATGATTCGCATTTGCATCTCATTCGAGGCGGTTTGAGTTTTAATATGGAATTACGCTGGGATGGTGTCAAAAGCTTGAGCGATGCGCTTCAGATGTTGAAAGAACAGGCTGAAAGAACCCCAGCACCTCAGTGGGTTAGGGTAGTAGGCGGTTGGAGTGAATTTCAATTCAAGGAAAGACGCATGCCGACGCTGGATGAGATCAATGCGGTGTCTAAAAACACGCCTGTTTTTATTCTGCATCTCTATGATAGAGCTTTGCTCAATAAAGTAGCATTACAAGCCATTGGCTATGATAAAAATACCAAAGAAATGCCTGCTACCACGATTCAAAGGGATAAAGAGGGCAATCCAACGGGCATGTTGATTGCCTCACCTAACGCCAGTATTCTCTATTCTTCTTTAGCGCAAGGCCCTAAACTCAGCAAAAGCGATCAACGCAATTCCACACTACATTTTCTGCGGGAAATGAATCGTTTAGGCATCACCAGTATGGTAGATGCCGGCGGCGGTTTTCAAAATTATCCAGAAGATTATGAAATTATTAATCAACTGAATGCCGAAAATAAACTCACGGTTCGTATCGCCTACAATTTATTCACACAGCGCCCCGGTCATGAATTGGAAGATTTCCAAAATTGGACTAAAACCACAAAATATCAGCAAGGGAATGATTACTATCATCTGAATGGTGCCGGGGAGATGCTGGTATTTACAGCAGCTGATTTTGAAGATTTCTTGCAACCGCGGCCTGATTTGCCGCCCACCATGGAAAGCCAATTGGAACCTGTGGTGCATTTGCTCGCTCAAAATGGCTGGCCTTTTCGTCTTCATGCCACCTATGATGAATCGATTACGCGTGCTTTAAATGTCTATGAGAAAGTAAATCAAGAAATTCCCATCCACAATTTAAAATGGTTTTTTGATCACGCTGAAACCATTTCCGATAAGTCAATCGAGAGAGTTCAAAAATTAGGCGGCGGCATTGCCATTCAAAACCGCATGGCTTTTCAAGGCGAGTATTTTCTCGATCGCTATGGCAAAGAGCAAATCTTAAGAACACCACCCATTACTAAAATTTTGGACGCCGGAATTCCTGTCGGGATGGGCACTGATGGCACCCGCGTTTCAAGTTACAATCCCTGGTTGTGTCTCTATTGGTTGACCACTGGAAAAACCGTGGGAGGCACAAAAATTTATGATGACAGCAATATTTTATCTCGAGAAAAAGCCTTGGAACTCTACACCAGAGGAAGCGCTTGGTTTTCCAATGAACAAGATAAAAAGGGCTCGTTTGTTCCAAATCAATTAGCAGACTTTGCCGTGCTTCCTAAGGATTTCTTCCAGGTACCAGAAGAAGAAATTAAGGATATGTATTCGGTGATGACTGTGGTCGGCGGTAATATTGTACATGCAAGCGAAGAATTTGCCTCTCTTAATCCACCCTTACCACCTGTTAGTCCAGATTGGTCTCCAATCAAATATTTCGGTACATATGGTCAGAATAAAGTGGTTGTGAATCAAACGACTGTGCAACGTGCCGCGGCGAATCCTATCAATATGCATCACTTTCATTGTAATTTATCTAGTAATTCTAAGCGAAGCGGACCTGGCTTTAGCTGCTTGTGCTTTGCGTTTTAGCTATTCACCTGCCAAATTTCTTTATCTAACCAACAAATTCTAAATAAAAGAACAGTTTCTTTCGCATTCCTTCTATGTTAGTATGCATCCTGCAATAAAATTCCTTTAGTGGGAATATCAATTATTCTGAAAATATCATAACTTTTTAAGAGGTACTTTAACTATGATCATGGAACTCATAATTCAAGAGCTGATCGCAAATGACCCTGGCTTTAAAACACTCGTTCTTGATATTGAATTGACCGATGATGATATGAAACTCTGGGGACAATTCTGTGAAGCCTTGGACCAAAATACAAATATTACAAGCATAAAACTCTGTTTGCCTCTTTTAAAAATAATGGATAGAGATTCTTGGCAGGCGTTCAATATAGCTCTCGTAAAAAGGCATAATAATCAAAAACCAATAAAGCTTGATTTAACTGAGTCTGCCTTAGCTACCATACAAGCAATCTATAGCGAAAAAGCAACATTCTTTAGCAAAAAACAGAGCGAGAGTGGCAACAGTATTGATAAAAATATAAGTGAAGGGATTCTATCAAGTCTTTGGACTTGGAATAAAAGGCAGGAATTGTGGCAAGAAATTTCTGAAATAATCGCACGCACTCAATATATTACGAACATCAATATGTATAGTTTATGGCCGTTTGATGTAAATGATGAGTGCTTCTTAGAATTTTCGAGGTCTATTGCTGCCAGCAAAAGCATATACAAATTTCATTTTGGTGATAATATCCTAAAAAACATGGCGGACGATCGTTTGAGTATATTATTTCAGGGTATTATTGGAAATAAAAGCATCAAAGAGCTTGAGATTAATTTCAACACATTTCCAGCTATGGGTGATGAGCGCTGGACTCAATTTTGTAGCGTGATAGCCGGGCGAAACTTAACAGGGCTTAAAATGGTGGGTTCGGATATGCTGAAAACGGATCAGATGACCGAAAATCGCTGGAAAGAACTCTGTACCGCCATTGCCAAGAACCCAAACTTAGTCGATCTTTTCTTCTATCAAGTTCCCCTCGGTAGGATGAATGACGCAAACTGGAAAATATTATTAGACGCTTTTGCTCTGAATCAAACTCTTAATGCACTGAATCTACAAGAAGTTCAATTATACAAATTGCAGAATATTGATCGTTGGAAACAATTGTGTGACATCATTGCATCTAGCCGCGCTCCAATCAAAACTCTCAATTTTGCGGAGAATGTCTTGAACCAATTTACAGACCATCAATGGACTGTGCTTTGCGATGCTATCGCTGTTAATAAAACCATAAATCATATTGATTTTAGTAAGAATATCCTTAACCATATCAGTGAAGCTCGTTCAAATATACTGTTTGCCACTTTAAATAAAAATCCCCGCATTAGAAAATTAAATTTGCAACGTTTTACTTACGCTTCCGACCCGCTTTTAAACGTCATCAAAATACTAGGTTTGGGACATATAGATGCAAGGCCAAAGAATGAATTGCAATGGAAACAAATATGCGAATGTATTGCACATAATCAGACTTTAAAATTTCTCATGCTCGCAGGTAATGTTTTAGGGCAACTGAATGATAAGCAATGGCAACAGTTTTGTCGAGTGATTAGACTTAACCAATCACTCACAGTATTGGATCTAAGCTCTAATCAACTGATTGAGTTGAACGCTTTTTGCTGGACAGAGTTTTGTAATGCAATTGCCGCAAATAAATCCCTCACTTGGTTGCTTCTTGATCATAATGATTTAGGCAGATTGAGTGAAAGGCGATGGAAAGAATTCTACAGTGCAATATTGGCTAACCCTCTTATAGTTGACGTAAACCAAAATTATGATTTTTCATCTAAACAAAATTCTGAACGAAATAAAAATATAGATAAGCTTGTGACTGGGAAGAAGCGCGACATACTGCTCGCCGCAGCGCATGTGCTTACCTCAAGCACCGCGATACAAAGTTTCAGACCCAAGACCACAAGACCCACGCTGCCCGGAGACATAGCAGCAAGGATTTTAGAAATGCTGTATTCTTCAAAAACCTTAAATGATAAAATTTTTGAAAAGATAGAGCAACATGATGCGAAAATCATGAAAGAAATGGCGCGTAGTATACAGAGTGTCACTTCAGTACTTGAAGATCTCCGCAAACGATTGTTAGCAAATATTGAGCGCATGACCGCAATTTCACAAGAACTTGAGGAACTCGAAGGATTATCTGGTACTGCAACCAGCCGTACGCTGGATAAATTGACGGTAGCAGTGGAATTAGCTGAGGTGCTCGATGCTGAATTACCTGAAGCACTGGAACTCCGTAACGCTGTTGAAACCGTGAAACCTGAACATGTCAGATCACTGTTGCGGAAATTAAATCCCCTGAAAACAAGAACTATATCCGTAGTCGACTCTTCTACAAAATATATCAAGAGTATGGAAGAATACATTGTGAAGCAAAAAGAATTCAAAGGCCTGATTACTGAACATGATGCTGCCAAGGCAGAGCATGATGATTCTAAAGCAGAGAAGGCAGAGAAGCGCAATCGAAAGTTTGTTTAAAATAAATAATTATAAATTTCTTTGGAATTGAATTAATAGGGAACTGCCCATAATTATCACAGCACCTACAACTTGCATGGCGGTGATGCTTTCATTTAATAGCCAGACCCCTAAAAACACTGTCACTAAGGGTTCAAATACGGACAGGATAGATGCTCGGACCGAACTGATGTGCTTCAAGCCTTCGAGCATCAATTGGATAGGGATGGCCGTTGCTAAGGTTCCAAAGGTAATGAGATAGCCCCAAGTTTTGAGGGTGTTTGGGAAACTGAAACTATTACTTGTCAGTGCAATTATTAAAAAGAGCAGGGCACAGGAGAGGCTCACTACTACCGTAAGGATGTTCGAATCAATGATATTCGAGCCATATTTTTTGCTGCCAATGATGTATCCAGCATAAGAAATAGCAGCAGCCAGTGCAAACAGAATACCAGACAGTGCCAATTGCTGCTCAGAAGGGCCTTTAAGCAGGTAGAGGCCAAGCAGCATGGCAAGCAGTACAGCAAATGTAAAGATATTAAGGGTGGATTTTTTAGTAAGCCAGGAGTATAGGGCAACTATTACTGGATAGGCAAAGAATATTACCATGGCAATACCAGTGCCGGTATCTTCACTGGCTACAAAGAAGAAACCGCTGGCGCCCGCATAACCAAGCGATCCAATAATGGTGAAAAAAAGTATTTTAGGCTTCATTTCATAGAATTTTCGGAAGCTTTGGTTGCGAATAACAAAAATCAGCATCCAAAGTGCTGCGACAAGAAAGCGCCAAAAGAGCATGGTGGAAGCTGACATACCGCCCTCCATGCATTTTAGGCCGAGAAAGCCTAAGAAACCATAGAGGATGGCGGAAAGTGTTACCAAGAAACAGGCTTTATTCATGAGAATACTCGTTTAGTGACTGGTTTGTCATCGAACTCTTCCTCATCTTTTTTCTCGTGTACTTCAAACAATTGCTTGCATCTCTGGAATGCTTCTTCATCCTCAAATTGCAATTCACACATTGCTGGGATGCTGCCCCAGATTCTGGTGATACTCACAGCTTTTAGCAGGCATTTGATTTTTTGAAGCGACCCTTCTTCTTCAGAATTTTTTTGATTAATGACTATAATATCCTGAAGATCCTGATATGGCAATAACAATCTGAATATGCCGACAAATTGTGCGAGCTCCATTACGGCCTGTTCTCGATCAAATGATGGTGTAAAGGTCGGAGATTTTGGTTTCAGGTACTCTAGGCCGCGTTCAGGGAGTGGCAATTTAGGTGTAGGAGCCGCTGTTTCTCGGTATAAATTTAATTGCGTATCGAGCAATTTAAAAGCCGCGATTTTTCTGCCTGAAAGGAGTCGGAACGAGCAAGCCTGCTCTAAGGATAATCCAAGTAGCGCCATTTCTTTTAAGATTTCGGCATCGGCAGGATTGATGACGCCAATCATATTGCCAATCAAGCGCCAGTTTGCAATTTTTCTCTGAAAATCTGGTAGAAAACTCATGATAAGGGCAGGGATGCAGCGCTCTCCCATATAGGCAATTTTTCCAGAGGGCAGCGCTTCTGGTCTCGTGGTAAAGAAATCAGCCAGTGTAAATTGCTGGGTGATGTCCAATGCATCATTAATGGCAATCAGATTGAGCTTGATTTTCAAGTTCTTTATTTTAGTGCGGCGCTCCGCAAAGCAGATGTCTTCAACTCCGATATCATAGATAGGTTTGAAGTCGATCACTACTTTGGTATTATCCTCAAATGCTGCCATTATTTTTTCAAAGCCTTCATCGCTCACCGCATTTAATTCATGAACACTGAGATAAAGTGTCTCAAGGCTATTGCTGTTTACGATCCCCTTAAAGAGTTGCTCAATTTGAGCTGTGTCTGTAAAGTAGTGAAGAAAACAAATAAATTCAAGTCGTTTGAGAGACTTTATCGCAGCAATCCCTTGTATGATCGCATTACGCCGCTCTTCGATATAGTCACGGTAATCGCGTGGTGCGAGATAGAGTGTTTCAATAGTGCTTTCGGCAAGACCTTTAAAAAGAATGTTTAGATAGGGAACAGAAATTGTAGCTTCATTTAAATTTGTGGACATACTAAAGGTCTTCAAGCATTTGGCTTTTTTCAGACCCTCCGCAAATATTCTAATAGTTTGATCATTGAAACAGGCAACAAAAGTATCAATAAAAGATAAATTCACAACAGTGCTGTGTTCGAGCATATTTAAAAAAAGAGCGACACTCGCCTCATGCGAGGGGCAATCGTTTTGCAGAAATTCGTTGAACCCTAGTTCTAAAGTGATAGAAGAACGACATTTTTCAATACCCTGATAGAAACATCGGACGAAAGGACCGATTAACAAAGAAACTTGTGGCAGCGTTAATCTAATAGGCAGTCTGCAACTTGCCAATATATCAAAAACCAACTCAATATCTCTAGGATCCCACGTGTGAAGTTCATAGTCACAAATACTGAGATAGGAATGGTTGCTTTGTGCTATTTCATGCATTACTTTTTGGATAGCATCTTTTCTGAATTGGACTCTCTCCTCTTCTGTGCGGATATCAGTAGAACTAAGTCGTCCCTTTAAAAAATTTAATTCATAGCCTTCTGTCAGACTAAAAGCAAAATTATCAAAGAAAAATTTCCATTTTCGCGCATCTGAGGGGCCGCAAGAAATAAGGGTTGTTCTTTTATGAGCTTCTAATTGAAAAGATTTTTCGATTAATTCTTCTCGTTGTTTTTTTTCCAATTCAGTATGGTTGGTAGACATAGTGACTCCTTTCTGTCTTTTTATGTTCTGATAATTACAAATTTCTTACGCAAAGACTCGCTTTTTCACAGTATCAGGCTTCAAATGTTGCTTTGAACTTTGAGGTACCACTTCCTCATCCTCTTCTTCCTCATCATCGCTTTCATCCAACCCCTTTGCTTGTGAATTCGCTGATTTTTTTCTGGTAGTCTCTACCCGAGGCAATGACAACTGCAAGGGTTCTGCAAAAGGAGTCGTTAAATCTTTTGTTTGCTCTCGAGCCCGCCTTGCAATCTCATCTGCCATGCAAAACACGATATCCAACAAACAATCTATCCCATGAGGCCTCTCTTGAAACGCAATGATTTTCACATTCTTGAACAAGTTATCGTCAAACTTCTGACCACACTGCAAGTTCAAAAGTTTGAGAAAGTTTTTCATACATTCTTTAGCAAACGACACATCTGTTGTAAATATGGACTCCATAAATGTATTCTGGATAACTTTTGCTCTCTCTGCTCTCCGGGTCACTTCAGGTAAAGTTCCATCACTTATCATTGCCAATCTGATATCAGCAATTTTTCCTGCAATGGTTGAACGATAGGGCGAAAAAATAATTAAGGATTCTGTCATTTTATGTTCTTTTGAAATCTCCTCAAAAGCTTGCAAAGCATGCTTGGGTGAAATCTGCTCTAGCAATCCCCCCCACTTTAGAATCGCATCAGAATCATCTAGGACTTTTCTGGGGATATCTTTAAGTCCCTGTGACATGCGATAAGCCGCCAATTCCTCGCCGCGCCTGATTCCTGATTTGTGAAGGATTTTGATGCATCTCAATATTGTATCAAAATTTGGATTTTCTTTAGAAAATTCCTGCTCAATCTGCGTTTCAAAGCGTTGATCGATGATAGGCTTTTCTAGATGGGGAGCATGATACTCGAAAAATCTTGCCTCTGCTTCGGTAAAAATATTCCATTTGACTAAGAGCTCGAATAGATTCTTTTTCAAATACTCTGGCATTTTAGCAGTATCGAATGCCAAACTATGTGTGACTGCAAAAGGGTCCTGATCTTTATCAACTAAGATTGCTTCTGAAACTGCCTCTCGAATTATTTCAATGTTGATATGATCAGGTTTGCGTAAATATATTGCTTCCAGAGTTCTTGCCTTAGCTTGAGCTTTGCGATCTGGCTCGGAAAGTAGTTTTTGCAATTCTAACTTTAAACTTTCATAAAATGGCAGCCATTGTACTTGTTCTTCTATCAAAGATCGAAAGTTGTGCAAAGTTGCAATAAAAAACAGTCCGTTTTCAGATTCGACCCCTGGTTCCTTTATCAGCGACATAGGAGTTACGAAAAGCATTTGAATGGCAGCTTGGCTTATTAAGACTCTAAACACTTTTGGAGACAACTCGGGGTCCAGAGCGTCCAATAGCAAATCAGATAATGGTTTCTCAAATATCACAGTGTAGCTTGAACTTGTTTCATGATGCGGAGAGTCATCGTCCTCTGGTTCCTTAAATCTGAGTAATTGCGGTATTATGCTTTTAGTTTTATAAAGTTCGGATCTAAGGCATTCAAGATCCCCCTTCAAAACCCATGATTTTGGAAAGGCAATTTCCGGTTCCTCTGTTCCTTCCTCAAGTATTCTGCCGTTCTTTAAGCCTCTGACAAAAGCATCTTCGGGATCTCTGGTTCCTGCTTTTTCGAGTTTTGAAATGTGTTTCGAAGCTTCGAACGAGACTTTCATTTCTGCAAGACGCACTTCAGCTTCAGCAAATACTTTGGTTTCGTTTGCTTCAGAGATTGTCTTAAAATCAGATTTCTGGAGAGAGGTTTCTGCTTTGCTGGTATCAAAAAGAGTGTCAGCCATTCGAATCATCGTAATTACAATTAAAGGAAAGACTTCACCTCTGAATTTTTTGAGATCTATATTTAGGGGTAAGTTCTTAAAAATTTCAGGATTACCTAAATATTGCGTGAGTTCTTTGATAAAAAGTTGATAGGCCTCTTTGAAATTTTTCCCGGAATCAGTATGAATTAAGGCGTTGAGTGCTACCTTGAATAGGAATTTTATCTGTTCTTTTTGCTTCGATATTGAATTTTGAGGATCATACTTGATGCAGGATACTATTTTTTCATTTGCCGTAGCCGTGAAGACTGAAATGATCTCTGTGTTGAAGTATTGAATTAAGATGTTGTATAGTCTTGCAGCGTGCTCTGGGGAGATCTGTTCCAATTTCGAACCCCATTCAATGGCTGCATTGGAATCATCAAAGATTGCTTCGGCATAAGCATCCCTTTTGAATCTTGCCATATTTCGTACTTCGCCTCTTTTTACAGCAATTCGATGTAACTCTTGGACACAATCGACTATGGTATCACAATTGGGTTTTTCTGCGTCAAATTCCTGCTTTATTTTTCTGTTCAAAGTTTCTTCTTCAGCATCCAGTCTTTGTTTGGGACAAATATTTTGTAGAAATTGTGCCTCATCAACTTTCAATATATTCTCTGATTCCATGCAGGCAATCAACCTATGAAGTAAATGTTCTGGCAGCCATTCAACAAAGAATGCTTCACAGATATCAAATTCATATCGAGCTATGCCGTTAAGTTTCCGTATTACACGGTAATCAAAAACAGTTTGCTTGTAGAGTGCTATTCTCTTGAAAGCATGAGATATTTTTTCGGAAAGTTTTTCATGAGTATCAGGATATGCAGTATCGATGCTAAAAGAACCACGCATAATAATCTTCTCAGCAAACAATATGTGCAAGGTGATGGGACGCTCGTCGGTCCCAACCAATGATGTGCGTGCAATGAGAAAGCCCAGCAATTTTGGTTCTTCTTTTGAATTCTTTCTCCCATGCCTCGCAGTATATTCTGTGCGAGCACTGCAAACCTGGCTTGCATCAAAAACCTTTTCCAAACATACCACTTCTGTGCTATTTGGGTTCTCTAGTTTTTCGATATCACCCGTTAGAGTCCAGTTTTTTGGAAGTTTTATGATTTCTTGTTTTTCCTTATGTGCAGAATCTTTTGGTGCTGAATCTTGCGATGGCATTGCTTCAGTAATAATGCTTGACATGATACTACTACTTCCTTAAATTGAAACTCCATTTTCACTATATTCCACTTTTTTTCAATATATTATTACCTAAATATGTATCATAAATTTCCATATGTGTCACCTGCTGACCTTAAAGAAATATGTATTTAATTGAATAAATACTGCGCATTATCTCATAAAATTCGCAAGATTTGATTTTGTTTGCTAGCTTTATATAAGCTAGGTCATGAAATTTACAAAGGAGATCCCCTCATGTCCAAACTCTTAGCCGTTGGGAGCAAAGCTCCCGAATTCAACCTGCGAGTGACTCCAGATCAAAATCTATCTTTAAGCGAACTCCAAGGCAAACCAGTCATCCTCATGTTCTATCCTGCCGATTGGAGTCCGGTCTGCGGTGATGAAGCAGCACTTTTCAATGCTGTATTACCTGAATTTCGTAAACACAACGCCGAATTACTGGGTATCTCTGTTGATGGTCCTTGGTGTCATGATGCTTTTTCTGAAAATCGTAAATTGCATTTTACTTTACTCTCAGATTTTGAACCGAAAGGCGCAGTCTCAAAACAGTATGGTGCCTATCGAGATAAAGAAGGGGTGTGTGAGCGCGCGCTCTTTGTAATAGACAAAAAGGGCAATATAGCTTGGAATTATCTATCCCCAGTTGCAGAAAATCCTGGTGCTGACGGCGTCCTTTCTGCACTTGAAATACTCGCACAAAAGGAGAAGAAAAATGGCTAGACTGGTAGTGCCCGTAACAAAGGAAGATCACATTCAGGGTAGTGATAATGACGCAGTGACTTTAGTAGAGTATGGCGATTATGAGTGCCCCTATTGCGGAATGGCTTATCCTATCACGAAGCAAATTCAGAAGCATTTTGGTGCCGATCTGCGGTTTGTATTTCGAAATTTTCCCATAGTAGACAGCCATCCTCATGCAGGCATCGCAGCGCTGGCTGCAGAATTTGCAGCTGCACACAATAAATTCTGGGAAATGCACGATATGCTCTATGAAAATCAAGATGCCTTGGAACTGGAAAATTTGATGAACTATGCATCATCTTTGAATTTATCACCACAAGAACTGCAAAAATCCATTGAAAATGAAACGTTTGCGCCTAAAGTTCAGTCTGATTTCATGGGTGGGGTGAGAAGTGGAGTTAATGGAACTCCCTGCTTTTTCATCAACGGAAATCGTCATGAAGGATTCTTTTGAGTATGAGGAGCTTGCAGCAGCCATAGAACAGAAATTGAAATAATTCTTGATATATACAGTATTTTTCTTTAAGATGAGAAGCTCAAATTAGATAATTAATTTGAAACCATTATTATTAACTAAGTTAAATAACTGCTAGAGGAGTAGTATTATGTTAGCAGCTTTTAAGAGCCACTTTTCAAGGTCTGATTTAGATGCGACAGAGCAAACCATTGCAGAATCGCTCAGTAAGATAAGAATAGATCCCCTACTTAAATTTTATGAAAGTGAGAAAGATCGTCACGAAGGAATATATCAGAAATTAGCCTTAGAAAATATTGCAATAAAGCAATTTCTGGATGAAGGAACTCCAATTGATGCTGCGCTCCAGATCGAAAATTTAGACGAGAAGCTTCTAGAAGCTAAAACAAATAAAGAACAATTTCTTTTGAAAGCTACAAGCGTATTAGAAGGCAAGAAAAATTTCATCGAAATGATCAAAGCTTTGCATGCAAGTCTATTGACAATAAAATCCGATTTTCTTCGATATGGAGAAGTTAGGATGAAGCAAGCAGAATATGATCGTTTCCAAGAATTTATGAAGTACCTCAAGGATTCCAAAAGAATAAAACCTATGATTGAGGATATGATATCGCGCGTAGTGATTACTGATGCAGTTTCGGCTGCCTCGGAAACGAGTGAAGCCGAAACAGTAGCCGAGGAAGGGATTCAAAAATTGAAGGCGGAGAAAAAAGCTACAGCAAAACCGAAAGATGCGAGTGGTGAAAAAACGTCTCTTTTATCAGATTTTGATTCAGTAACACCTTACGGTGCAACCGGGTCAATTTATAAAGCTTGATTTTAATGACAACCATTTAATCTTCCCTGGAGTACTTGCAATTAGCTCGCAATGACGTAGGTTCCTGCGTCATTGCGATCGATAAAGTGGTGCTTTATCTGTCTCGCCCTACGATCATAAATGAAAACAAAGCAAAAGTAATTGCACGGTTTATTTTGGTCGAAATCATTATTAACCCACCATCTCAGTAGATTAACTTATCAATTTTTCCTAAAAAGTTCTTTAAAATGGAGTTTTTTCATTGTTTTTTGAAATATTGATTGAATTTTTATAAAAATGAGAGATAATCATTTTTATTATGAAAAACAGTCTAGTATTTTAATATTTTACATAGATCTGATTGATTAATTTAGATAAATGGATAATAAATCGGAGTAGATCAAATGCCAAGAACGCAATTTCCATCGCTGTTCAATATCCAAGACTTGAAAAGATCCACTGGTTTTAGCTTCGAGGGCTTTTCTGGATTGGTTTATGAGTATAATGGCGTTGATAATAACAATGTTTTTATAAAAAATTTGGGCGATATAAACGGTGATGGCATAGAGGACATGGCAATAGGTATGCCATATTCCTATTACAATACTGCTAGCCCTGGCATGAAAATTGCTTATGTTGTTTTTGGTGCAAGTGACATTGGCAGTAGCGGATATTTCGATATCAATTCTTTAAGCGGTGATAATGGCTTTGTTATCCTCAATTATCTTAATAGTAGCATTTATTATGATATTACTGGTGTGGGGGATATTAATAACGATGGCATAGCAGACTTTAGCATCGGAGGGCCTATTCACTCTTCAAAAGTCGCCTCTAATTATATCGTGTTTGGTAAACAGGGAATAGGGAGTAATGGAACTTTTAATATAACCACTCTAACAGTAAATGAGGGTTTTTCCGTTACTGGTTTCGAACCCTACAACACTAATAATAAATTTTCATTTTTATTTTGGACTGTTAGTAAGCTTGGGGATGTTAATGGTGATAAAATTGAAGATTTTAGCATCAGTGCCGCCAGAACAAACTATGTGATATTTGGCAAAACGAGCATTGGCAGTGGGGCAGCATTAAACGTATCCTTGTTAACCGGTGCTGATGGCTTTAGAACAATATTACCTATGTCCAGTTATAAGGGCGATGATTTCATCCTCACCCCTATTGGAGATATTAACCAGGATGGCAAGGCAGACATGGCCATTTCAGGATTCGTTCAAGGCACGCAAAATAACAATTTGAATATTTTATTCGGTAAGAGCGGTATTGGGAGTCAAGGCTATTTAAACTTAACAGCGCCAATTTTGGCAAACCAGGATGGATTCACCATTATCAATCATGGGTATGGATATCAAGCTTATTCCGCCGGGGATGTGAATGGCGATGGTATATCGGATTTCATTATTGGGAGTAGTGCAGTGGATGCTCCGTACAATAATTTTGGCCAAGACTTTTACGTTGTATTCGGAGCCAAAAACTTTCCTTTTAATGGAACACTAGACATAACCACTTTAAATGGCATCAATGGTTTTACCGTCACAGTAAGCCATGCACCCTCCTATTACGATTTTTTGTCGAATATTAGCCCGCTTTGCCATGCTGATATCAATGGCGATGGCATCGATGATATTTTCATTGCCGCCATTCCAAAATCAATATTTGAAATGCTGCATATCATAGTATTATTTGGTAAAACTGATATAGGCAAAAACATCGTTTTGGATGTGCCAGATTTGACCCAAAGTGATATATTCCAAATAAAGTTTCCTTATTCTGATTCTGGGATATTGGGTATGTTATCAAGCGCTACGGGAGATTTCAATCTCGATGGGGTCGATGACGTCATATTTGGCGATCTAGGAATAGATTATACCTTGCCAAATGAATTTCTGCATGCACATGTGCTTTTTGGAGATCGGGTCGTTGATTTGATCACAAACCAATTGAACATTAGTACCTCACAAACAGTTATTTTCAGCAACAACAATCTTAATGCGAGTTATGTCAAGAATCTAAGCCATAATCCAGCGCTGGTCTACAATATCAGCGGCATTAAACACGGTCGCTTCGAATATATCAATCAGCCACACATTGCGATTGAGAGCTTTACACAGCAGCAGGTTAATCAAGGACAAATCCTGTTTGTACACGATGGAAGCTACCTTGCCCCCACTTTCAATATAACCGTAGGCGATGGCGGATTTGCAGGATTTTACCCGGCACTGCCTGCGAAGATTACCTATACCTACACTGGCCCATGGATGGTGAGAAATATTTTGGAAATCAATCAAGGGCAGACTGTAGTTATTACACCGCAATTTTTAGCCTTGGTGGTGCCACCTCCAACCCAGAATGCCACTATCCTATATTTGTTGAGTGATATACAATACGGCCGATTTGAATTTAATTTTGACAGACGTGCAACGATCACTAATTTTACTCAATCTGAACTAGATAAAAGAGTGGTGCTGTTTGTGCAAGATGGCACTCCAAATGTACCAAGCTATACTGTCGTCGTAGAGGACGTAGATCGCGGTGCTAAGACTGAACCGATTCCTGTGGTGGTAAGCTTCAATCGATTACCAGTTTTAATAAATAACAACTTTCGCATCAACCAAGGTAAGGCCATCGTCTTAACTTCTGAAAATTTGAGTGCAGTGAATCCAGATGCAGTGAGCGAAGATTTGACTTTTGAGATGAGCGCTATTCGAAATGGCCAATTTGAATTTATGGATCACCCTAATGTTGCAATTACATATTTTTTGCAATCACAGGTAGAAGCAGGCAATGTGCAATTCATACCAGACGGCAGCACTCGCACGCCAAGCTGTAGTGTATCAGTCATGAATTCAATAATTTACACAAATCCAGAACCTTGCCTCATTCATTTTAATACGCGACCGATACTCACCCGGAATCAGTTAAAGATAGGGGCAGGCAGTAGTGCGGTCCTTTCCTCTGATGATTTGACGGCAAGCGATAAAGAAACCGCGGCAGGCGATCTGATTTTTACCGCTGACGCAGTATTGCATGGCCATTTTGAAGACAGTATAGATCCAGGGGCGGCTATCACTCAATTTTCTCAGCAAAGAGTACTGAATGGGTCACTGACATTTTTTACTGATGGTGGTCCCATTGCTCCAAGCTATAATATTTCTGTCAGTGATGGTCAATTATCGACGCCTCTCTGTCCCGCATTGGTGAATTTCACTGCGGGCAGTGAGGTTCAAGGTGCGCCCGCCGCTAGCACAGTGGCACGCGATGCTGCTTTAGGTGGGTTTTTTGGAACTCTGTTCCTTTATATGGCTGCTAGGTGTATCAATCGCTGTAAAAATTTTAGCACTGAATCTGATGTCTTGCAGGCAGAAAGACAAGCAGAAACACAGGCAGATAGAAAAGAAGACACTGAAAGTTCCAAAAAATTACCCGTGTTCGCGGAAAACTTGATTGATCCTCAGCTGACAAAGCTATTCGAAAAAGTTACAACGACTAATTTTATTGGATATCGAAGCTTTTCTGAAACTTCAAAGTATCTGAAAGCCATAAAAAATTTAATACGAGAATTGATAAAAGAAGGTGTTGATTTACAAACTATAACAAACACACCCGAGAAATTAGAACAATTTTTAAATCGAGTGGTGGATCAAATTCGAACGCAGTTTCTGGCTAATCGCAGCTGTTGTTCCGTAGAATATCTCTATAGTTTTGTGGCAGCAGAAATTAGGCCTGGTGATATTGAGCGGCATGCCGCTACGATTGCAAAGGCAATATTAACGAGCTACCTCCGCGAAGGGATGGTCAGGGTAGTTTCCGCTGAACCCGTTATTGAATTTCAATCAGCCCCTGCCATTAATTTACAACCGGCTGCACTTGAAATGGTTTTATTACGGTAGGAGTATCAATATGCCAAGATCACAATTTCCATTATCAATCGATATCACTAGTATAAAGCGATCCAATGGTATATTCCTGGAGGGATTTCCAAACTTGAACAGTTTTGGTCTTGCTTCTCCTAATAACAATATCTTCATGAAAAATTTGGGAGATATTAATGGTGATAGAATAGAGGATATTGCAATTGGAATGCCTTGTGATTTCGGTTATGAAGTCAGTCTGGGAATGCCTATTGCCTATGTCATTTTTGGAGGCGAAGGTATTGGAAGTAATGGATTTTTTGATATAAGAACTTTAAATGGTGAAAACGGCTTTGTCATCTCCAATTATTTTAATAGCAGCAGCCTCTATTATGATATTACAGGAATCGGGGATATTAATGCGGATGGTGTAGATGATTTCCGCATTGGAGGACCTATCCTTTCTTCTGGATTAGCATCTGACGTCATCATCTTTGGCAAACAAGGCATTGGCAGTCAGGGCGCTTTTAATGTATCAACACAAACAGAAAATTTTGGTTTCCAAGTAACCGGTTTTAAACCCTATGAATCAACCAATTATTATTTTTATTGGACAGTCAGTAAATTAGGCGATGTCAATGGCGACAAGATTGCAGATTTCAGTATAAATGCTGGCGATGCAAACTATGTGATATTTGGCAATATTGATATCGGAAGTAAAGCTATCTTCAATGTCACTCGTTTAACAGGTCTTGATGGTTTTAAAACAGTTGTTGCAACGCCTGATTTTCCAAATGAATACTATTTTCTGAGCGGAATTGGCGATATAAATAAAGATAATATAACTGATTTCAGTGTAGGGGGAATGGGTTCTGGCGGTAATATTAAGATCACCATTGTTTTTGGTAGCGTTGGGATTGGAAATCAAGGAATTTTAAGCTTATCAGATTCCAGGTTACAAGCCAATGAGGGCTTTGAAATCACCAATGTCCCGCTTGGAGCACGTGTTTATTCCACTGGGGATGTTAATGGGGATGGCATAGCAGATCTTATTATTGGTCAGAGCGCAATTGATGTTCCCGACTATTATTTCACTTCAGAGCTTTATGTGGTATTTGGAGCGCCGCATTTCAATTTCAGGGTACCTCTAGATCTATCAACTTTAAATGGCAGCAATGGTTTTGCCATCACTCTTGCACCCTCCAGTTCTTGGAGTACATTACAGTCAAATATTAGTCCACTCTGTCATGCAGATTTCAATGGTGATGGAATTGATGATATTTTTTTCTGGGAAGAAACTTATAATACCATGTATTTTAATAGTGAACAGAATATTGTAGTATTGTTCGGCAGACCGGATATAGGCGATATTAGTTTGAAGTTTCCTAATTTGGGAACGAATGACATCTTTAGAATCAAGTTGCCTTGGAATTATTATTCAGATACTGTGATCTCTGTCGTAACTGGAGATTTCAATCATGATGGGATCGATGATGTCATTATTGGCCCAGAAGGATCCCAGCTCACCGGCTCCTTATCTTCGCAAATCGAATACAGGTATGGTTACTTGTTGTTTGGTGATGAAGTTGTCGATTTGCTTGCAAGCCAAGTAAGTATTTCTACTTCAGAGACAGTTATTTTTAGTAATGTCAATCTGAATGCGACATTCGTCAAGAACGCATACCATAATCCCATGCTTGTCTATAATATCAGCAGTATTCAACACGGTCGCTTCGAATATGTAAATCGTTCAGGCATTGCAATTTATGGATTCACACAGCTGCAGGTAAATCAAAGACAAATCCAATTTGTACATGATGGCAGTATTTATGCACCAAACTTCAATGTAACTGTAGGCGATGGTAGTTTTGCTGGATTTTACCCTGCATTGCCTGCAGCCATTACTTATAATTACACAGGTCCGTTGATAGTCAGAAATAATTTAACAATAAATCAAGGTCAAACAGTAGTTCTCTCCACTGATTTTTTAACATTGCTGGCACCTTCTGTCACAATAAATTCCAACATTATTTATACAGTGAGTGATCTGGAATTTGGCCAATTTGAATATGTTTCTTATCCCGGCGTTGCAATCACACGCTTCACTCAATCAGACATTGAACAATCGCTGGTGCAATTCATCCAAGATGGAACAGAGAACGCCCCGAGCTATACGGTAATGGTGAATGATCTAGACCACGGCAAGAGTTCTGATCCAATTCCTGTATTGATGAGCTTCAATCAAATTCCCGTTTTGGTAAATAATCGCTTCATTATTAATCAAGGTGAAGCATACTTCATCACACCTGGTAACTTGAGTGCGAGATGCCTAAATGTTCCGGGCCGGAATTTAACATTCATCATGAGCAATATTCAGCATGGTCAATTTGAATTTATCGATACTCCACGTGTTGCAATAACGCAGTTTTTGCAAGCAGATGTTGAGGATCGCACCGTGCAATTCATACCAGACGGTAGTTCCTTAGTGCCGTTTTTTAATGTTGCAGTCAGTAGCGGCATTTTATCCAGCCCCGCAGAAATTTGCGATATTAATTTTGACACGCCTCCAATACTTTCCAGGAATCGCTTGAGAGTGGAATCAGGAAGGGAAGTGATACTTTCACCTGCTGATTTGAGTGCGAGTGACAAAGAAACGGAGCCGGGCGACTTAATTTTTACTGCTTCAGCAGTACAACATGGCCATTTTGAAGACGACGCTAAACCTAATGCCACGATCACACAATTTTTACAGGAAAGAATATTTGCAGGCGCCTTGAAATTCATTGCAGATAAAGGCACTGTTGCACCGGGTTATAATATTTCTGTGAGTGATGGAAGGATGTCGACACCTGAAAGTAGGGCATTGGTAAATTTCACAGCTCTGAGCGAAGCTGTACAAAATCCTGAGGTCAGCACAAGCACTGTCACCCAAAATGCTATATTAGGTGGCGTTTTTGGAGGTCTGTTGCTTTTTATGGGTAAAAAACTGATATCTTCCTGTATAAATCATCATAATTTGGTCAAGACTTTGGAATCAGAGGGAGGTAAAACAGATACAAAATGCGAAAAATTGCCTCTGGCCCATCAAAATTTGGTTGAACCTCTACTTAAAAAGTTGCTCAATAAATCTGAATCGCTCAATCTTACGGGCTGTCGCAGTCCTGCAAAGTGTTCGGAATACCTGAAAGCAATAGAGCATTTGATAAAGCAATTAGCGAAGGAAGGCATTAATTTAGAAGCTGCAACAGATACAGATATCAAGCGAGATCAATTTTTGGATAGGGTGGTAGAGCAAATTCGCAAACAAGTGAGTACGAACCGTAGCTGTAGATCCTTTGAGTATTGGTATAGCTGTGTTGCAGCTGAAATTAAACCTAAAGATATAGAACAGAATGCAATGGCTATTGCAAATGCGGTTGCTACACAGTTCGAAGTGAGAGTGGTAGTAGAGCTACCGGCTGTTAGTGCAGTGGTGCCAGTTGCAGGTGGAGGAGAAATAAATGTCAGTCGTCAGTAGCACTGTTGATAAACTTGATAAAGAAATAGAAGAAAAACTAAAAGCAGCACTCGAGCAATTGGATGGCAATATCAACGCCAAATTCAACACTGGTAAAGTTGATAAGGCCCGGAAATACTACACAAAAAAATATAGTGAAGGTAATAAACTTGATATATATTTTAAAACGAGAGAGGTGGTTCTCTACGATACATTACTAACATCCTGGATCAAGAGTAATCGTTTGCCCATGGTGCAGGCTTTGTTGCACCGCGGCGCATCGCTTTTAGTCACCGATGATGCCGGAAACTCGCCGCTGCATCTTGCCATTATTCAGGAAAATCTAGAACTGTGCAGTATTTTAATAAAAGCAGGCGCGGATGTCAATGCGAAAAATAAGAAGCTGCAAACTCCCTTGCACTTGGTGCTACGAATGATGTGCAATAGTATCACTAAGAAAATTTTGCAAGAAAATATAGCACTGCTTCTTCTTGACAACAAAGCAAATGTCCATGCTCGTACACTTAATCATGTCACTCCCCTCCACCTTGCCGCAGCCATAAATAATCCCTCTGTCATCAGAAAACTCTTAAAAGAAAATGCGAATGTAAATGCGATGACGCTGAAAGACAGAAAAACTCCGTTTCATGTTGTGTTGCAAAAAGGGTCACCGGAAATGGTGGAATTATTGATACTGCATGGCGCTGATATGAATGCAAAGACTCTGATATCCGGCAAAACTCCGCTGCATTATGCAGTGATGAGCGGAAAGATTGAAAATGTGTCAAGACTTTTAGCTTTGGATAGGGCAAGAAATTCATCCAGGCAATACAATACCAGTCTCAATGCAGCCTCTAATAAATTGAAATCAACTTTCACGGGCAGACTTTTTTTGGCCAGAACACCCCTTGAAATGGCACTGAAGCAATGGGATTTGACAATGATGGACTATCTAGTAGTAACATGCCGTGCGAGCTGTGGCAGTTTACGTGAGCCTTTCCATAAAAATTTCGTCAGTCAATTGCCAAGCTTTAATCCAGCAAAAACTACTATACCTCTTAGATTGCTAAAATGGCTTTTAGAACACAACGTTAAAATGGGCACAGATCACTTTGAACAAATTTATCAAACCCTTGCCAGCGACGTTTCTTTAATGGATAAAATGCTGGTCACGCATCAGCCGCCTTATTCATTATTAAAATGGGCCTGTGAAAGAGATAATATGGTGGTCATTAAATGGATGTTTGAAAAAACCACCCTGGTGGAAGGCTTAAAAACTCAAGAGAAATGGTTATCCTGGTTTATAGATGAGATATTAGTTTACTCATTAATGGCAGATAAGAAAGCTATATTAGAGTATCTCCTGAGTAGAATTGAAGATAATCTGCTCCCTTCTATTCAAAATCTACAGCCTTATGCATTATTAAAATGGGCCTCCGAAAAAAATAATATGCAGATAGCAAAGTTGCTGTTTGAAAAAACAAAGATAGTAGAAGGCATAAAAAAAGAAAAGGACAAACTTTTTTGGTTCATGGATGAAGTGTTAAGTTGTGCACTAAAGGCTGACAATAAAGAAATGTTAGAGCATCTCTGCAGCAAGGTTCAAGATTTTGAAATCTCCTCTTTTCAAAATAAATCCGTTCATTCATTATTCAAATTGATATGCGATAAAAATAATAGTTTGGTAATGAAATGGCTGCTAGAAGAAGTAGACATCGTGAGTGATTTTACAAAAAAATGTAAAGATGAGGGTGATGGTATTTCGTTTGTAAATGAATTTTTAGGTTATGCAGTAAAGACGCTCAAGAAAGAAATTTTAGATGATCTCTATAGCAGACTTGAAAAGGGACTTTCAACATTCATTGCTTTAGCAGCAGTTACTGGAAATTTAGAAATTATACAATGGTTGATGCAGAAACCAAATGCAGGGCAATACCGGTCTCATATAGATGGGAGTCCTAATTCTGAGCCTTCTGCCTTGTATTGCGCCATAGCGTATAATAGACCTAATATCCTGGATTTTTTGATAGAACATGGTGCAAAACTAGAGGGAGTTCAGTATCTAACTGGAGAAACATTGATGCATGCTGCAGCACGTGCAGGCATAGAAATGACAAAACGTATTTATAATGCCTTATTACAAGCCAAAAAAACCCCACCGCAGTTCTTCCTAAACGTTGCGGACAGCAAAGGCAATACGCCTCTTCACATGGCTGGTATGGCAGGCAACGACGATGTGATCCATTTTTTAATGGAACACGGAGCGGATCTTGATGAGCGAAATCAGGCGGGCAGAAATCTGTTGCATTTATATCTCAAGAAAGGTCCAGGTAGTGAAAGAATGATTGAGTTTTTGATTGTACACTCCAAAAACGCCCAAGAATTCATGGACCATGCGGATTCCGAAGGCATACGTCCTATAGACATAGCCATAAAGAACAATAATCTTATTGCCGTCAAGATACTCGGAAGCTTAGGTGTAAGCAGAAGTATTGAGACGCGTAAACGTTCGCTCACTTTGATTTTAGAGGCTGATAAGAAAAAAGCAGAAGAGGCTGCCGAACTCTATACGATTATTGAGGACATGTATTCTGCCGCCACAACTGGAACTAGTACGCCTGTTGATCGGAATTTATTACTGCTTGGTATCGGTTTAAATTTCAAATTTCATAAAGGGCGTACCATTCTCCATCAGGCAGTTTTTCATAACAGAACAGAGCTTGTCATAAAAATACTCACTCATGCACTTCTTCTAGAAGAGAGAGGCAAGCACGTTATCAATGCTCATAACCAAAACGGCAATACGCCACTCCACCTAGCGGCAATCAAAGATAATGCAGAAATGGTGACATTGCTTTTGAATCATAATGCCGATATCGATAATCAAAATAATGACGGAAACACGCCTCTGCATGTTGCTATCCAGAAGCAGTCCAAACTAGCTGTTAAGGCATTGCTCAATAAAGTAGCAGCGTCAACTCTTGAAATCGCAAATAAACAAGCTAAAAAAATAGTGGATTGGGCGGCTCAACTTGCGGAATCGGAGCCTGTAAGTGATGCACCTTATATTCATTGTCTCGTGCTTTGTACAAAGTTGAGGTTACTTGCTTTAACATCACTTGATCTCTCGAACGATAAGGCTGTTAGATCTTTCCTTCGTGACAGAAATATGATCTCTAGATTCCTCTCGAGAAGGGACTTAAAAACCTTTGGAAGACAAAGCAAAGAAATCATATCCTCTTCATGCTGGCAGAGATGTTATCCAATGCAGAATATCCTATTTTTTATCCGGCTTTAGCCTACAACTATTATGACCTCATCACAAAGGACAGTGTAAATTACCAAAAAGCACAGCAGAAAGCCATCTCTTTGCTGTTTTCCCATGATAAATTGCTAAACTTCAGAAAAACCGATTCCTTCCCTAGCATTATCATACCAGAAGACAACTTGGATGAAGAGCCTCAAGCTAAAATCCTAGGTTTGGATGAGGAAGCAGAAACAGAAACAACGCAAGACGAAACAGAAATAACTCTAGAAAAAGTTCAAAGAGAAAAGGGTCTAAAGGCAGAAGCACCGCAGGTAGAACAATCAAATTTACACTTAGAGGTCTTTTACAAGCACTATCTTCAACTCAATGCTGAAAATCAGAGGAAATTACAGTTCCCTGTTTCAAGATTCTTCACCTCCTATACACTGAATGCAATGCCAAAGGCCATACCAAGAAGTTCTGATGAGATATCGGAGATGCAAAGAGAAGCGACGTATTTGGCAGATAAATGTCACGATACATCACCTGCTTCCTTTTTGGCGTTAATGCAGATCATCAAACGTATGAATCAGAAGAGTCTCGAAGAGCAGGAAAAAATGAAAATAGAGCAGCAAGCAATTCAGAAACTTCGCGTGGATTATGATGAAGCAAGCAAAAAAGCTGGTCGTTTGGGTAATGCTCTAGAATCGGCTCAGGCTGAAATCAAGCAGCTTCGAGAAATGTTGGCAGCAAAAACTAAAAAGGATGCCGATAAGGCTCTAGCTCTGGTCAGTGCGAGTGCAACACAATTGACAATACAATATAAAATAGATCAAAAGCCGTCGTCTTCAAAACACCGGAAAGAAAAACCAAAACTAGGCAATGGTGCTAAAGGAAAGAAGTTTTCATAAAGAGCAGTGATGCATCGAGTATCAATCTTTCATCATCATCAACATTTTTCTGCCATTGGTTCTGAAAAACCAATAAATGAAGAAGAGCATGAGGCTTCCAAACAAGATATTGAGAATCATGGTGTAATTGAATCGAATCGACATTTGTTCCAATTGCACCATACCTCTCGCAGATCGATCGGGAATTAGATTCAAATATTCAAATACAAATTCGATTAACAGTGCCGCAATAACCATTGCAGCATAGTAAATTAAAAATATATAGGCTGCCATTTTCAATCCATAGTATTTATAATAAATATGAAGGATGGGAATGATGATGAGATCAGCATAAATAAAGGCTATCACCCCCCCGAAGCTAATACCCCCATTCCAAAGTACCACTGCCAAGGGTACATTGCCAATCGAGCACACAAAAGAAAAAATAGCAACCACCGGTCCTATGAGAGGTCCCCAAATCTTAGCAAGGCTTGGGTGTGATTCCATAAAAAACTTTAACCAAAATTCGTTTGGGACCCAGGCGGCGAGAGCACCTGCTATTAACAAGCCTAAGACAATGTCTTTCCAAATGGCGAGCCAATCCATCACAAAATAATGGCTGGTTGCAGTAATGCCTTTCCTCGAGAACAGTCGCTTGAAAAAGGGACCTTCAGTCACTGCCATGTCCATTGTGGCATGTGCTTCCATTTTACCGGAACGTCCCATTTCAGCTTGAGTTTTTGCAGCCTGAATAAGATTTTTGCTCACCAATACCCGAAACAGTAGCGTCATGATGGCAACCAATAAAAAACCGCCCATAATTTCTGCTGCAAAAAAATTCCAGCCTAGAAGTAGGATCATGATGATACCAAGCTCAATGACGAGATTCGTGGAAGCCATTTGAAATGCCATGGCAGCGATAAAATCCCCGCCTTTTCGAATCACGGAACGTGTCAGCGCCACGGCTGCATAGGAGCAAGAAGAAGATGCAGCTCCTAAGCCACAGGCAATTAAGATAGATTTTGGGGAATTGTCTGGGAGTAATTTGTTCATTTCCTTTTTGGAAACAAGGGCCTGTACCATACCTGACAAGGCAAACCCAAGGACCAATGCCCAGAAAATTTCCCAAAACATAAAAAATACTATTCGGAGCGCTTCAAGCAAGGCTTCTATCACCATCACGTACCTTCACCAATCTCAATGTTCATGCATGACTTTTTTTACCCCTGGAAAATACCCAGTCTCTATGTTACTATAGCTCCATGTTTAAAACTGTGAAAACGTCTCTAAAAAATGATTTAATAGCAGGCTTTTGCGTCTTTCTATTAGCCCTGCCGCTTTGCCTTGGGATAGCCAGTTTATCGAATTTTCCTCCCATAGCTGGGATTATGACTGCCATAGTAGGGGGCATGGTATGCGCGCTCTTTGGGGGTGCAGAATTGGCGATTAAAGGGCCTGCCGCGGGCCTTGTAGTGATAGTCCTCGGGGCTGTGAATCAATTAGGCGCAGGGGATAGCTTTCTTGGATATAAAAGAACGCTCGCTGTGGGGGTGGTTGCGGGTTTCATTCAGGTTGTGATTGGTCAACTTAGAAAAGCAGTCATTGCAGAAATCATACCTACTTTTGTCATTCATGGATTATTGACTGCTATTGGCATCATTATTGTTTCAAAACAAAGTTATACTTTACTGGGTATCACGCCACAGTCATCAAATCCCCTTGAATTACTGTCACAATTGCCGTTTCATGTGATGGAAGCAAACCTTCCTATTACCCTCATTGGTTTACTCTCATTTGCTATGGTGCTGATACTCCCGAAAATTCGACAATTGTCCGCAATTCCGTCCTCTATGGTTGTATTGCTTTGTGTCATTCCTTTTTCTATCTACTTTGATTTAAATTCAAGAGAATCATTAAATCTCTTTGACAAAACTTATGTACTTTCGCCATCTTTCTTCATCAATTTGCCAGCTGAACTTTGGACTGCCATTCAATTGCCAGATTTTTCCGTGATTTTCTCTCCTTTAAGCCTGAAATATATCCTGCTCCTTGCTGTGATTGGCTCCATTGAATCCGTATTGACGGTATGCGCTATAGATTCACTCGGAACACAAAGAAAGCCCTCGAATTTGAATCGCGATCTCAGCGTGCTTGGTATCGGAAATATAGTAAGCAGCTTTATTGGCGGCATGCCGATGATTTCAGAAATTGTTCGAAGTAAGGCAAACATGGACTATGGTGCAGTTTCTGTTAAAGCAAATTTCTTTCATGGCATGTTTATGCTCATTGCAGCCTTACTGCTACCAAGTGTCATGAATTTTATTCCCTTAGCAGCATTAGCCGCTTTATTGATCGCTGTCGGCATTAAACTCGCTTCCCCGAAAGAATTTATTCATGCTTATAAAGTAGGGAAGGATCAATTTAGCATTTTTCTCCTCACCTGTTTCATAACGCTCACTGTAGATCTTTTGGCAGGTGTGCTTGTAGGTATAGGCTTGCAGTTTTTGATGCATGTTATCAGAGAGAAACATATAAAGGGGTTGTTTTCTCCAATTATTACTACAGAGATGCTACCGAATGGCCTTCAGATAAGAGTTGAAGGTTCCTTGACTTTTATCAGTTATTTAAAATTAAAAAAGAAGGTCTCCCAGGCAGTGAATCAATCAAAAGCCATTACGATAGATTTGAGTATGACAACATTTTTGGATCATACCGTTATAAATAAGCTCAAAAATATCAATAGAGAATTTCATGATGTTTCCATTACGATTTCAGACAATCAAGAACTCATTCCCTTCTATAATCATCCTCTTTCAGCCCGGAAAGTGCCCAACCAAGTAGCTGGTTGACTCAGAAAATAAATCTGCAGGATAATTAGGGCCTGTTGACAATTGTCAACAGGCCCTAGCTCATTATATTATGAGGGTCATAATCATGATACCTGATTTTATTAGAAAAGCAGTCAATCGTGGCTGGAATTCACTGAGAGACAGTACTCATAATCGCCTAAATTCCGCTAGAGCATTGTGTCGGCGCAGATGGAATTCCTTGAGAGAAGCCACCAATAATCGATTAGATGCATTAGCGCAAAGACTCGACATCTATCTGCAAGGCAGATATCCTATTACCTCCGCAATTCTTAGAAAAATTGGCATCAATTCCCAATTAATATTAAAAGAATCCAGAGAAGAAATACATTTTGCCGCAAGCAAATTAGGCACGACTTTGGTTGCGGCAATAAGTGATACTGTTGGTGGATTTTTTGATGTTGCAGCCACTTTCTTGCCTTCTCGACAGAATCCAATTCCCTTGACTTTTCGAGCTATTTGGAGCGGAAACCTGAACGGCGTTTTTTTCCGAGGAGTAGGCTTGAATGTCTTATTCGTTGGGGTGGGCACCTTATTAGTGAGAGGACCTGATATCGTCTTGCGATATGCCATGGCATCTCCAAAGGTTTTATCATTAGATGAATTTATCGAAGATGAAGATAATGCTGCAGGTCCCAAGCTTTATTACGTTCTTTTGGTTTCTAATCTTTTAGTTGCTTATCAGTTCAGAAAAACAATCAAAGAAATCAGCAAAATACTCGGAAAAAAGTGCCTGAACTTTTTTTATGAGGATGCCTTCAACAACACGCTCATCAATGAGCATGCCATGAGATCTGAAATCAAGCCGCCCTTAAGCAGTGATAGCCATATACAATTAAAAGAATTATGTGATCAAAAGCGCTTGCTCTCCATAGATCCAAGACCCGCTGCACTTAAAAATCTGATCCGCTTCAAAATTTTCAGCAGTATGGAGGCCACGGCCAAGGATCTGATTGTATTGTCACTACTCTTATTTAATCATGTCTTCATTGGATCACGATTGTTTACCGTGGCTGGATGGCTGCTTCGAGCCAGAATCTTGGGGAAAGATCTCGGGGCGAGTCAGCTTTTAGCTATGGGGATATCAAACCAACATCTCCAAAATATCCAGGGACATCGTAATTTTCGCTTTTTGGGTGAGGGTATAGCCTATTTTGGTGCTTACGATGCGGTTCAAAGAATTTGCAATCACTATCTTGGCATGAACGATCCAGTGTTTAATTTAGCCATTGCGAACCTTGTTTACAAGTTTTGTATTGTTTCTAATTATATGAAAATTTGGAATCTTCGAGAAGAAGATTATAAGGAAAAAGGCTTGAATTTTTCCAGTGTCTATCGCCCTCACTTGATAGATCCTGCAATAGATAGGATTGCTCTTCGGATTGAAAGTAGGATTCGAAGACGGGAAGAGGAAAGGGCAGAGGCGCCTGCGATTGTAAAATTGACTCAAGAACTTAAGTTAAGTAAAGAAGTGCAGAAAAGTAAAGATGGCGAAGAAAACAAAGACAACAAAGAGAATAAAGAAAACGAAAAAATTTCTGAAATTGCCTCTGAAGCACAACCACAGCAAGATTTGGCACAAGCTCAAAAAAAATCAGCAGAAGCTCTATGGTGGGAGGACATTTTTAAAAGGCAGCTATCATCCGCTGAGCGCGACATATTGCAAATTCATGCCCCAAATTTGATTTTCGTGCTTTCAACCATCCGCTATAAGCGTTCTATCAGCAGAGAAATGCTTGAGAATTTTCTTGGGCTTATCTTTCCGAAACGTCTTCTTGAAATCATTATGTCAATCTCTAATGAAATTACCGATGAAAGAATCGACAACCTGATTCGTTTTTTGATCCTTCATCAGAAATCAGAATTTGATGAATGGGTATACTTTCACGACGATCAAGATAAAAAACTCTTTACTGAGGCGCTCCTCGAGGGTGTCATCACTTCAGAGCTGTCCTATAATAAAATCAATGTCACTAAAATCCATGAAGAAACCGCTAAACTCATGGCATGTTGGGATAAAGCAATTATCGATGTCGATAAAGTTGATGAGCAGGAAAGTCCAGACGGCGTACTGAATGCACTTGTCTCCGCACAATATGAGACAGTAAAAGACGAAGAAGAAATCAGGACCCTTGTTTCCCCAATACAATCAATTCCTGATAAACTCTTGGAATCTATCAGAAGGCCAATGATCCAATTTCTGCATAATTTGAGCACTGCGAGAAGCAATGGCACCAATACTTTGCAATTCTTAGCGGATGGCACTGCAGAAGGCGTATCTTCTCTAAAACGAAAAGTAGAAGACAATGTTCCAGGGGGAACGACAACGCTCAAAGTTGCAGCATTGGCAAGCCCCATAGTGATGGGCGGGGCCGTTGGCGTGGGCTTAGGTCTTTCTGCTGCTGCAGTATCGACTGTTGCGGAAAATGCTGATGAAATTGGGACAGGAGTCAGAGTCGGGGCTAATGTGGTGACTGCAGTTGCAGTTGCTGCAGAAAGCCAGCCTCTCGGGCTTAGCGGTAGTTTTTCAAGTTTATATAATCGTGCCCAAAATTCTGCAACTGGCTTAAGAGATTGGTTGTATGCAACTGAGAAGGATAAGAAACCTGAAAGTAAATCTAAATTCACTTAAATATTCAATGGCAGTGCGATAACGGTTATGATCCCGCGATCTCGTTGACTCCCATAAAGAATATAACAAGAAGCCCCAAAATAATATGAGAGATCGATACCCCTATCAACGTTTTATGCCTAGAATAAAGCCATCCCCACACCAGCCCTGGTACAAAGGTAGCAAGTGCAAATGCTAAGGAAACATGCGCGTGAAAAGTAATGAATATCAAATTAGATAATATAATAGCTGTCCAGTTTCTACTTTGTTCTGAACCAGACAAAAACCAAAAGAGTGAGCCTTGCAAGCCGCCTCGAATGATGAATTCCTGTAAGGGAGCAAAGATCACATAAAAGATCATAATAATAATTTGCGGCCAGGAAATTACATTAAAGTAACGATCAAACCCAGTATTTATCTCAACTAAGGGCAATTTACTGTAATTCGTATCGAAGGAGATAAATAAGTATTTTAAAAATCCTATATATAGCAATAGAGGAATTGTCACCAATAAACTTTCTATGGTGGCTCGTTTCCAATTGCGGGTTGTTAAACCAAACTCTACCATAGAAAGTCCAGTCTTTAACATCGTGTCATAGATAGCGAGCGCTGTCACAATGATGATGGAAACCGAGATTATAGAAGTATTTCCTATCATATGCTCTACCAATCTCAAGCCGCGCAAGCTCAGCGTATATAAGCAAAGGATAATGATGATTCTGACAACAAACGTTCCAAATGCAAGCTTCACTTTTGAGTCTTCCATGCGCTGCTGTATGGTACGCATGGTGACCTCATTGACATTGCTTAATACACGCTCGATATAATGAAGACGCTCAGAGGCATATTTGGTGATATTTCCGACAATAATTGCTTTTATTTGCGTGAATTTCGGGTTTTGTTCGAGTTTATCTAAATCGATAATTAATAATTTGCTATCTTCTTCAACTGAACTGATTTGAACTGGAAATTTCAGATCTAAGAGTGACATTATGTTGATAACATCACCACGGCCATAAGCTTTAGTTTCTGGCGGAGTGAGTTCTTGTTCCTTACCCCGCGTTGCAACTATCAATCCTTCCGCGACTATTACCAAATTATCATCAATTAATTTCTTTTTAGTTTCAGAGATAGGTCTATGTGCCTTTAAAGTGACGATTTTAAGGTAATGGATAAACTCATTTAATAAAGCATGATCTAATCCTTGGAACAGCGTCTCTTTCTTTAGAAGCTTTCCAATTTCGTGCTTTTCTTCACTCTCAGACAGTTTCTTGATCATCCGATGAACAGTTACCTTTTCTTTACAAGATCAAGAATAGTATCGTTTAATTTTCAATATAAATTAGGATATTTTAGAATTAATTTTAGAATTTTAATGAGAATCTTAAGCAAATTTAATGAGAATCATGCCTATCATGATTGAAACTATCCCTAGCCAACCAGCAGGTTTCAGGTATTCATTGAATAATAGCGTACCAAATAATGCAGTTGCAATTAAACCAAATCCACCCCAAATAGCATAAGCAACCGACAAATGAATGCCTTGAATTGCGAAGCTTAAACTGGTGAATGACCCTAAAACGCAGAGTATTGCCGTAATAAATAGAGTTTTATGTTTTATCCCTGAAGATAATTTTAAGAGTACATTAGCCGTAATTTCCAAAATGATGGCAAGCGCAAGGTAGAGAATATGGGTGAAATCAAAGCCCGGTAACATTTACTTTGCTCCTCCCTTGTTGCAGAAATCTTGCTCTTCTCTGTTATTATCATTGTCTTTCCCTTCAAAGCTTCCCACTTTGAGCAAGACAATCCCCGTAATAATGGCCGCAATCCCCGCTATTTTTAAGAAATTTATCGGTTCTTCAAAGAAAAGAAAGCAACACACTGAAATCAGTACCAGCCCAAGGCTCTCCCAAGCCCCATAAGCAACCGCCAAATGAATGCGCTTGATAGCAATCGCAAAAGCATAATAGGAAAGTCCCAGCATAATATACATGATGATAATGCCCACAATCGGTGCATCTACAACGGTATATTTCATGGTTAAGGTACCCAGTACCTCAAAAACTATTGCGCCCAATAAAAATAGCCAATACTGCAAGTTATGCCTCAGATATAATTGTTTAAATAAAAATTAAGCTATCCTACTATTCTACTAGAATGATAGGGACAGAGTCTATCTATATAAAAATACAGTTTTATATCACAAAATAGATATCTATAATAGTAATGTAGTAATACTGTAATACATCATTACTTGGAGATTGTTATGAATTTAAGTAATTCTACGATAACTCAAAAAGGCCAGGCCACAATTCCTATCGAAATTCGTAATGAATTGGATTTAAAACCAGGAGACAAGATTGTATTTGAGGTTATTAGAGAGGGAGAAGTTATCATAAAAAAATTAAAGCCTTTTGATTATGATTATCATAGAAACCTATCAAGTACATTATCAGAATGGAATTCCAAGGAAGATGATGAGGCATTCGATGATTTATAATCCTTTTGCAATCTTAACAGTTCCCTTCCCATTCACTGATTCATCCAAGAATAAAAGACGTCCTGCTGTAGTCCTCAGCTCTCAAGAATTTCAGGCCCACAATGGTCATATAACATTATTAATGATCACGAGTACTCTGCATAGCCCCTGGTTTGGTGATCATAAAATTATCAATTTGGAATCTACTGGATTAAAGAAGGATTGCCTTATTCGCCAGAAAATATTTACTATTGATATGAGGTTAGTAATCGATCAAATCGGAAATCTATCCGCAGTAGATATTGTAGAACTTATTCAAAACATTAAAAAACATATATTATTAAATACTTCTAAATATTAGGGCCTGTTGACAATTCGCTAGGTTGAGCCAGAAATCATTGATTTCTGAGCACCGTAGCGCAGTTTATATTGAAATAAATGAGCAACGGAGCACAAGAAATCAATGATTTATGGCCAACATAGTAGAATTGTCAACAGGCCCTAAATACCTTTTAGATCCCACCTATCCTAGTCCAATGAGACCTTTCCATCAGTTAATTGATATAGAACATTTTCAAAGTCTTCCTGCAAGCGCAACATATGTGTGGTTCTATCAATGAGTTGTCGATTGAGGCGGGCTAAACGCTCATCTTTAGTGCTGAGCTCACTTTGGAGGGAGGTATATTTTTCCTTCATCATACGCAGTTCTTGTTCTAATTCCTTATTTTTTTGATGCAATTTTGAATGCAGTGCACGGCTATTAGCAGAGGGCACATCATGTACCTGATGATAAGTGCTTAAAATGGCTCTGGCACAATCAAGTTCAGTAGAAATGTTGCTCATTACACACTCCGCTTGCATCTCAAAAAATAATATCTAAATCATTCGTTACAAAACTAACATAACATAGTTAATTACAAAGTGTTAGTGAACTTAAGCATAGTACATATTTTTAAAAAAAAGCAAAGTCGAGAAAAAAAATTATTTTGATAAAAATAAGTTTCTTTTCAGTTTTTTTAAGTTTCTTTAACCTAGACCTTTCATGAAATAGTATATCTATATAGGTATGAATTCAGTATTGTCTCTTTTTGCTCTGTTTGTTCATTTTTTAGCTGGATATTTGTACGGCTATTTACTATGTTTTTCTTTTTGTGAATAATTTTTTCAAGAATCTCTCAACTGAAATTGGCAGCCAGCGCAATTTTCGTTTTGGCTGCAACAGAGCCACAAGCTCAATATGCCCAACATATTCTGCCCAATCGGCAGCTGTCATATTATTATGATCCAGTAAATCATTCCGAATCCCAGGCACAGCCAATAGCAGCTCTGCTATAGCAATACTGCCATTACGAGCGGCCCAATGAAGGGCCGTGAATCCATCCATATCCTGGATATTGGGATCAATTCCAGGTGCAGCCGCAAGCGCCGCAACCGCAGCCAAATGATCAAATTGCGCTGCATAATAGAGGGGGGTTTTGCCTTCGATGTCTATTGGGTTCAGATCGATTGCGGCTTGACCTCTATATATTTCTTTTTCGGCATTATAAGCGATAAGCAGACTGACAACTTCGTTGTGACCATTCCGAGCAGCCCAATGTAAGGCAGTGTCTCCTGAGGCATCCGTTTGATTTACAATAATTTGCGGCGAACTCAAGAGCAACAGCACAATGCGCTCATGTCCATGCCAGGCTGCCCAGTGCAGTGCACTGAAGCCGTCGCTGTTGACCAGATTAATATCAATCCCGGGCGCCTCCATTAATAAAGCGACGATTTGTTCGTGCCCCATCCTGGCCGCCAAATGAAGTGCTGACCAGCCATTGTTACTGACGCGATTGACTTTTAAAGCGGGTATTTGCAGTAAAAGCTCTACAATTTCAACATGTGCTTCTCTGGTTGCAACATGAAGCAGCGTTAAGCCATCGGGATTGGCGAGATTGACATCAACGCCTTCTATAGCAAGATATTTTTTGAACTCTACTATATCGCCATTGGTTGCAGCAGTGTGCAGGCGTTCCATCGCATTACTGGTAGTTTCAATAGCTTCATCTAACTCTGTGCCCGTTAATCCTTCGGAACGGAATTTTTTTTCTAAGACATCCACAAATGCGGCTGCTGTGATGACGTTTCGGATCGCTGTGGTATGAATGACGGATTTTAATCTTTCTTTGTTTTCTATGTTCCGTTCAACCATAGAGGCTTTGGGTAAAATGGTGATGCGTTCATCGAATAGATGCACATTATCGAGGGAAAATTTCTGGATGTGTTCAATGATGGCTTTGCGGCCTTCTGGGGTGCTGCTGGATTTAGGCGCCAAGGTATCAGGATGCTGCAGCAGATTTGCTATTTCCTGCAACTCTTCTTGAACTTCTGTTGAGCAAACGAGTTCAAATGTCTTTTGATCGGTTGTCATCAAGATGCGGAGGCCTGCTTTTAAGCGAATGACATTTGGCGCAGTGCAATCTCGGAGTGATTTCGCGATGAATTCTTCAATCGCTGATAATTCTTCAGGGTAAATTGCTGGATTCAGGGTGTCCTGATCCGGCTTAGATTGATTCAGGGTAGACTGATGCATAGCGGCTTTTGGTGCTTTTTCGTCAGAGTGTTCCCACTGGTATTTCCGTGAGTTAAGTGGTCTCCTCTATAGTTTAGTACGAGATAGTGAGAAGCTGAAATAAGTTGAATAGCTAAAATTTATGATCAATTTTTTATATCAATTATTAAAGATCAATTTTTAAAGCTTTATAACTTCATTAATTTCTAGTAAAATACCCTAACCATGAAAGAAAATATCTCTAAATATCATTCTATTTATACATTTCTCTGGTTCGTTATTCGACCTTTTAAGTGGCATTATGCCGTGATGCTCGGAGCGCCCATACTGAGCGCTTTCTATGATTTTGCTAATAATTATGCCTTGAAATTGGTGGTTGATGCCTTTTCAGGGCCGGAAATCGTTACTTATAGCAGTTTGTTTTTCCCTATCTGCCTTTTTATAGGGGCGCAAATTGGACTCGATGTATTATGGCGGGTATCCGATGTGGCAGAATGGCGTTCGGAACCTTATGTACGTAGGAATATTCTGCTTGAAGTGTATGATCATGTTCAACATCATCCCTATCAATTCTTTCAAAATACCCAATCGGGCTCCATCACCACCAGAATCAATGGCATATTAGATGGCTATGATAATTTCTGGGCAGCCATGCACCACGATTTTACCCCTAAAGTTGCTGATACTGTGGTATTAACGCTCATGCTTGCAGTGGTTAATGTGAAAGTCTGCATTTTTGTTTCACTCTGGGTGCTGGTATTTTTCCTCATTATGTACCGATTTTCTTTGGTGCTTGATAAACTATCTTTTATTACTGCAAACGACCGCCATACAATCTTTGGCCGTATCGCAGATAATATTTCGAATATATTCACAATTTTTTCTTTTGCAAGTCGTAAGCGCGAACTCACCAACCTAAAACAGATGATTGAAAAAGACTTTATTCCTTCAAGCATAAGGCTTTATAAATTTAGCTTCTTATCAAATGTGGTTGCGGCAGTTCTCTACTGGATTATGCTGATTTCGCTGTTATTTTTCATGATTCACCTGCGCAAAACCAATCAGGCCACCACAGGTGATTTGGTATTTGTGATGAGCATCGCCTTCAAAATGAGCATGGATCTCTGGCTTATGATCCAAAAAATGCAGGAATTCATGAAAAATATTGGTGATTTTAAGAATGCATTTGAACTCTTAAAACTCCCCAGAAACGAACAAGAAAGTTTTAATTCGCCTAACATGAAGGTTTTAAGGCCAAGCATTGTTTTTGAAGATGTCCATTTCAGCTATGATTCGACACGCCCGATTTTTAAGGGATTATCCCTCGCAATCAAACCCGGTGAAAAAATTGGACTTGTCGGGCTCTCTGGCGCTGGAAAATCTACTTTGGTTTCACTGCTTCTCAAGTATTTTCACCCCCAAAATGGTAGGATAGTGATCGACAACCATGATACTTCTTTTTATTCTGCGGATACGGTCCGAGATCATATCTCTGTGATTCCCCAAGATATCATGCTCTTTCACAGATCAATCCTCGATAACATCCGCTATGGGCGTGGTGAGGCCACAGAAAAAGAGGTGATTGCAGCAGCAAAACATGCCAATATTCACGATTTTATTATGACTTTACCGGAGGGTTATGGTACAATTGTTGGCGAGAGGGGCGTAAAATTGAGCGGTGGTCAGAGACAGCGCATAGCCATCGCACGTGCTATTTTAAAAAACGCGCCCATTTTGGTTTTGGATGAGGCTACTTCAAGCTTAGATACCGAAACAGAACAACTCATTCAAAAAAGCTTAAATAATCTTTTGGAAGATTCCAACATCACCGTTTTGGCAATTGCTCATCGTTTATCCACTCTGAAGCATATGGATAGGATCATTGTACTCGAGCAAGGTGTCATTCGAGAGGAGGGGACACATAATACTCTGATTGGTCGCGACACCCTTTACCGAAAATTATGGGAAATGCAGCAGATATGACAAAAACCGTAACTCCTAGGCCAAAGCTTGATCTAAAAAAGCGCTTGGAAACCTTGAAGCGCGAGGTGAATGAGCACAATTATCGCTATTACGTCTTAGATGCACCGACCATCCCAGATTCCGAATATGATCGGCTTTTCCAAGAATTAGTGCAAATTGAAGAGGCGCATCCAGAGCTTAAAACGCCTGATTCTCCCACCCAACGGGTTGGCAGTGCTCCCTTAAAATCTTTTCCAGAGCTTACCCACACGGTGCCCATGTTATCCCTGGACAATGCCTTCAATGATGAATCCGTACACGAATTTGATCGGCGTATCCACGAGCGATTAAAAATGGCGGCATCGACTCACATTGATTATATTTGTGAACCAAAACTCGATGGTCTTGCGGTAACTCTCCTCTATGAAGACGGCCTGCTTGTAACAGGCGCCACCCGAGGGGATGGCAGCACAGGTGAAGTCATCACTGAAAATCTTCGCACTATAAGTGATGTTCCGCTGCAATTGAATGCAGGAATGAATGCAAAAATGAATGCAAAATTGAATACAAAAACTATCGCTATCCCAAAATCCTTGGAAGTACGCGGCGAAGTTTATATGTCAAAAGCTGCTTTTCATGCCTTAAATGAAAAAGCCCGCAAGACCGGTGACAAAATCTTCGCGAACCCACGCAACGCAGCAGCAGGCAGCATTCGACAATTAGACTCTCGCATCACGGCAAAACGGCGCTTGAGCTTTTTTGCTTATTCCATTGCTTCCAAAGCGCCATCCGATTCACAATCCGAAAATTTAGATTATTTAAAACAACTTGGTTTTCCCATTTGCCCTTTGAATAAGATCGCAAAAGGAATCGAAGGCTGCCTGGACTTTTACCGTTCTCTCGGCGAAAAGCGCGATAGCCTGCCTTATGAAATAGACGGAGTCGTCTACAAAGTCGATAATTTAGAATTACAGTCCCGCCTGGGTTTTGTGTCACGGGCCCCTCGCTGGGCCATTGCTCACAAATTTCCTGCCGAAGAAATGCTGAGTGAAATATTGGATGTAGAATTTCAAGTGGGGCGTACCGGTTCTGTGAATCCCGTCGCTCGTCTCAAACCCGTTTTTGTGGGCGGAGCCACCGTTAGCAATGCCACACTTCACAATATGGATGAAGTTCGGCGCAAAGATGTCCGAATTGGAGACACTGTCATTGTTCGACGTGCGGGAGATGTCATTCCCGAAGTGGTTTCAGTTGTGCTCGAAAAGCGCCCGAAAGATGCCAAAATTGTGCAATTACCAAAACGCTGTCCCATCTGTGGATCCCATGTAGAACGCGCAGAAGGCGAAGCAGTCGCCCGTTGCACTGGCGGTCTTTTTTGTCCTGCGCAGCGTAAAGAAGCCATTCGCCACTTTGCGAGTCGCCGCGCTATGGATATTGAAGGGCTGGGAGACAAATTAGTCGAGCTCCTCGTCAATGAAGATTTGCTTGAAACAGTTGCGGATATTTATCATCTTAAAGCAGAACAAATCGCGAATCTTGAAAGAATGGGCGATAAATCTGCCGATAATTTGATCACCGCTATAGAAAAAAGCAAGAAAACAACTTTAGCAAAATTTCTGTATGCCCTTGGCATCCGCGAAGTCGGAGAAGCAACCGCATTGACACTTGCACAGCATTTTAAGGAATTGGAACCCCTTATCCACGCAGATGCAGAAACCTTGCAAGAAATCCCCGATATTGGCCCAGTCGTTGCCGAGCATATTCGAGGCTTCTTTGGTGAAAAGAAAAATGTCAAAATCATTCATCAATTATTGGATGCTGGCGTGCATTGGCCAAAACCCGCCAAATCCAAAGATGCAACCGCCGAACCTTTTGCTGGCCAAAGCTTTGTGCTCACAGGAACTTTATCAAGCATGAGCCGTGATGAAGCAAAAGATAAATTAATAGCGCTTGGTGCCAAGGTGAGCGGCAGTGTTTCTAAAAATACGCATTATGTCGTTGTAGGAGCTGATGCCGGTTCAAAATTAAGCAAAGCAGAAAACTTAGGCGTGCCCATTTTGGATGAAGATGCGTTTTTGGAACTTCTTAAGAAACCCGAAAAATAATCCATTTCATCCCGGCACCTTATCTAACACACGCTGCTTTCTCGGAAAATATAATACATTCTGATTGCCTTTCTTTCTAAGCAATTCGGACTCCATAAAGGTCTCAAAACTTTCAGCTATTTCGGAATGGAGATTTATCGAACTCGTTTTTGCCAAACGAATCAGCCTGCAATCTGGATGACTATTATAAAAAGATTCTGCCACCAACCAGTGGATGTGTTGGGCATAGGTATTTGAAAGGTCTTGTTGTTGCAATTTTTGGCATAATGCTTGATTTGGCAGAATTCCATCAACGATGCAAAAATAGCCAAATACCAGGGCATCAATAAAATCTCGCACTACCGTGGGAGAGAGGGTCGGCGCGTAAGGATCAAGGACTCGGTATACGGTATCAAATAGTCCATTGATGAGCCAGGCGCAATCTTCAGAATCCTCTATTTCAATGAAACTGAAAAAAGATGCTAATTGAAAATAAATTGCAGCAGATTCCTTGGCGTAATAGTAATTTTTTTGAATGGGAACAGAGCCCATGCTGTCGTAGATCACTGCCATACTATGATAAATATCTCCGAGTAAGTGGCAGGCACCGTGCGTTTCAGCCTTGAAAGCCATGGTAAGTGCTGTTCGGTGTGCTTCTATGGCTTCTTCGGCGTCTATAGGCCAGAGTGCCAATCCTGCGATATAATGCACAAAAGAAAGCGTTGACCAAAGTTCATGATGCATTCTCGGGAGTTTTGCCAAAAATTCCATGCTTATATTGACATAATGAAGAGCTTGATTATGCTTCAATTGCAGAATATCTACAGTTTCATTCACTAATAAATCAGCGATAGAAATGGCGCAATGGGCCATATGCATGATATTGTCTTCTTGAAATTCTAGGAATTCTGCCGAGTCTAAACCCATAGGCATTTCTGGTTCAAGACACATTTCAGCTTCAATACCCATTTTTGGAATATAGTGCTGTTCAAAAATATCTAAAGCGCGTTCATAATCTGTGGCTGCGAAGGTATATTCATTTTCTGATTCACAGATTTCAGCACGTCTAGAATAAGAATAGGCCAGTTGCAAATAAACATTGATATCTTTATCTTTGATGGATTGCAGCAAGGTGATGGCTGAATTGATATGCATCTTCGCAGGTTTTAAGCTGATACTGCTTTCCTCGGTTAAGGTATAGTGAGCACTTGCCAACAAGGCCTGCTCTTTCTCATCCCGGTGTTCGAGTTCAGGGTATCGTGTAATGATTTCCTTGGCTGCAGAGATCTTAGCATCCAAAAAAGTTTCATCTTCAAAACAGTATTGCTTCTGCATAAAGTTTCCTCGCAATATTATAAATAAAACAAGTTTGTTAACTCATTTATATTTGTAATATTGCGATACATAGGCTAATTGTATGGGGTAAAATAGGACTTCACCATAGCCAGTTATATTAAGGTATTTTGATGTCTATCTCAAGTCTATCTGATTTTTTAGAATGGGCTGAACATTCGTTCCAAGAGGCTGGGCTCCATTTCGGTCATGGGACCGACAACCCCTGGGATGAGGCCGTTGCCATTGCTCGATATGTGTTGGAACTTCCCCCTGACAGTGATACTTCCGTGCTAGAGCGAAAATTAAGCAGCGCTGAATTGAAAACCATGGTGCAGCTGGTGGAGATTCGTATTAAGGAAAGGATCCCTCTGCCTTATCTCATTCATGAATCTTGGTTTGCTGGTCAAAAATTTTATGTTGATGAGAGGGTATTGATACCCCGCTCGCCCTTGGGGGAACTGGTTGAAAAGCAATTTCAGCCCTGGGTTAATAGAAAAAGAGTCCGGCACATTTTAGATCTCTGTACCGGAAGCGGCTGCATTGCCATTGCCTGTGCCTATGCCTTTCCAGAAGCAAAGATCGATGCGGTTGATATTTCTGCTGAGGCATTGGCTGTTGCGCATAAAAACACCCAGCAACACCAACTATTAGAGAGAGTCCGCTTGTTGCAGGGGGATCTTTTCGATGCTTGCAGCAATGAGCAATATGATATTATCATCAGTAATCCCCCTTATGTTGATCGCTTAGACTTTGAGAATCTGCCGCAAGAATATATTTGGGAACCAAAGCTGGCCTTGGCTGCGGGGGAAGATGGTCTTCAAGTTGTGCATCGTATTTTAAATGAGGCACCGGGTTTTTTAGCACCGGAAGGGGCATTAATCGTTGAAGTTGGCAACAGCGAGCAAGCATTAATGCAGAGTTATCCACAATTGCCATTTACTTGGCTCGAATTTGAGAGGGGCGGGCATGGAGTGTTTTTACTGCATTTGCAAGATTTTACAGCTTCGTCCTCTGATTCTCACGGTTAAAGAGGGCTTTTAATGCTGATAAATTTGTTGATCGTACTGGGTATTTTACTACTTCTCTGGATTTTGTACCGAAATATCAAAGGGAACCCTGATGCTTTTTCTGCAATGAATATCAATAAAAGCTTCACAACTCTCGGAATACTTGCGCTACTATTAATAGCAATGGTAGCACTTGCTGTGTTACTGCTGAAGCATTGAGAAGATTGAGAACAGTGACAACATTGAGAATGTTGAGAGCAACAAAAGCGGGAAAGGGGAAACTATGAATAAAAGCAGAAAGTACGACATTGCGATACTCGGTGCTACCGGTGTGGTAGGGGATACCTTGATTTCCATTCTAGAAGAACGTAAATTTCCAGTTGGCAAATTATACCTGCTAGCCAGCAATCGTTCCGCCGGCAATGTTCTCAATTTCAAGAATAAGCCTATAGAAGTGATAAATGCCGAGGAATTTGATTTTTCAAAAGTACAGATTGGTCTTTTTTCGGCAGGGGGCGAAGTGTCTGCAAAATATGCCCCCATAGCTGCTAAAGCGGGCTGCGTGGTTATCGACAATACCTCACATTTCCGCATGAACCCTGATGTCCCACTCGTCATTCCTGAAGTAAATCCCGAGCGGATTGCTGAATATGAAAATCGCAATATTATTGCAAATCCAAATTGTTCCACCATTCAAATGCTGGTGGCTATTAAACCAATTTATGATGCAGCAGGTATCACACGTATCAATGTTGTCACCTATCAATCGGTATCTGGTACCGGGCGTGCTGCAATCTCAGAGCTCATTGAACAAACATCCTCTCTTTTAAATGGCAGACCTGTCGAACCAGCGGTTTACGCTAAGCAAATTGCCTTTAATGTAATCCCCCATTGCGGAAAGTTTCAGCGCAATGATTATACCCAAGAAGAAATGAAGCTCGTCAATGAAACTCAAAAAATCTTGAATGATCCCTCGATTGCCGTGAACGCCACCGCAGTACGAGTGCCTGTTATTTTTGGGCATTCAGAAGCTATTAATTTAGAAACCAGACAAAAGATATCTGCAGACAACGCCCGTAAAATTCTACAAAGCGCGCCTGGTATTATTTTAATGGACGATTTGCAAGACAAAAATGATATCAACAGCAGAGAATATCCAACACCTGTCCCGGAATGTGCCGGAACAGATGCCGTTTATGTCGGCAGAGTTCGTGAAGATTTTTCACATCCGTCTGCACTTAATCTTTGGGTAGTCTCAGACAATATTCGTAAGGGAGCTGCCTTAAATGCAATTCAAATTGCAGAAATTCTGGCTAATCAGTACATCTAAATCTACACTTGTAGGATAGGTGAAAATTGCTTAATTTAAGGCGTTTTTAAGCAAGTTAAATAGCGAATGAATCTTAGGATGTTATTCATGCAATTAGTGTCAAATTCAACTTTTTTCAAAAAACTGAATTTTAATGTTACGTATGCTGCGCTTATAACGGGTATACTCGCGCTCAGCTGCTTATTATTCAATAGCAGTGCGTATGGTCTCAGTTTTGGAGAAGTAAAATTATATTCCTATCTCAATGAACCTTTGGATGCGGAAGTGGAATTATTGGGTACAGATTCTACGGATTCCGATCAAATCTCAGTCAGTTTGGCATCAGCACAGGAATTTGCTAGAGCAGGTTTAGAGCGGCCTTTCTTTTTATCCTTGCTGCGATTTGAAGTCGTTCGAGCAGCAAATCATACCTTTATAAAGATCACAAGTAAGGATGCTATCAAACAACCCTATTTAGATTTTTTAATAGATTTGGCCTGGCCAGGTGGACGCTTGGTTCGAGGCTATACTTTATTGTTGGATCCCGCTCCTTTTAATAGCGGTTCAGTGCATGAAAAGCGCGCGATGCAAGATCCTGTCGATGCCAGTCCCAAAGTCGCTGTGCTGAGTGCAGGGACGCATCATACAGAAGCAGCGAACTCATCTGCGAATACCTATGGGAATGCATCACTCTCTGCTTCCTCGAACAATTCTGCCAATGTACCGGGTGTGATGCCATACAAACTTGCGCCACATTCCAAGCAACAATATTCTAAGCAGCAATTTGAGACATTATTTGATCCCGATGTCAAAGAAGAGGATCATCCACCTATTCCTACCATGACAGTAGTATCCAATAATTCTTCAGAACGCAGAGCGCCGAAAACAACACAAAATTCAGTTCAATCACAGAATGGAAGTCAAGCGGCGCAGGTTTTATCACCGCCATTCTCTAAGCAATCATCAAGTAAAGTGGCGCAAGAAAGAGTCTCGCCAGAGCTTGAAAAAGTCCAGGGAACAGCGAATATCGCTTCTGCTGCAACAGCTGCGAATGGTGCTGCAAGCAGTTCAATTCCGAATTTGAATGGCACAGAGACTGCGGCAACACAATCAGCACAAGCAGCGCATTCAAACACTCTGAACGCGCAGAGAACCGACTTGCAAAGCGTTTTGCAGTCTGCGCCGGGTGCAATGCCGATATCATTTAATGAATCTGATGTCTACATCAGAATAAATTCAAAACATATGCTGATAGCATTGTCACTGATTTTGTTAATTGGGGGGCTTGGGCTTGCATTCTGGCACTTCTTGCGTAAAAGAAAAGCGCAGCAGTTTAGCTATATTACAAATTCGCCCTATGGTAGCAATATGAGATCCCTAGCCGAAACTCAGTTGGCAAATGGGATAGGGTATCAATCTCCTTATTCCTTTACAGCACCTTTTAACTTCAATCCAGGGTATCCTGTAGAGGCAAAAATGGAAGCCCAGTTTGCACCGCATATTGCTTCCTCTCCTCATGGCTTGCACAGCAGCTTTAACAATAGATTTAACAACCAGACCCCGCAAACGCACGCGCCAGTCAATCCTGAAACTGATCCTTTTGCTGCCATAGATTCTTATTTGGATGAACTGCTTCAGATGAAACAACAGCATGCGGATTTACATATGCCAGCTGGTAAGCCCTCAAGTTCTGTTCCGTCTAGTAAACCTACAGGTTCTGTTCCATTTCAAGGTCACACGACTCCGCTATCAGGGGCTCCATTCGCTGTAGCACCGCAATCTGAAGTGAAGCTCTCTGGATCGCAACTTGCCGGGACTCACTTATCTGCTGCGAAGAAAGCTCCTGCTCTGCAAGCTGCTTCTGCTTCTTCACTATCTGCAACATCAGCATCACCCTTAAATTTGCAGCCTGCTATTCCAACTGCTATTCCAGATGTGATTTCTCAAACCCACTCACTTTCATTACAGACTTTGAAACAAGAACCGGAACAGGAACCTCAAAAGGAACCAGAGCAGCCAGTAAGTAATCTCGAAATTTCGATGGAAGATATTTTATCTTCAGAATTTTCAGCAGAAGGTTTAGCTTTAGATTCAGGTCTTTCCGATGAACTGGCATCGGAGACGAATTCAAATTTTTCATTTGAACTTGCATCAGAGCCATTACCTGAATTTTCAGCGGAGGTGTCATCGGAGCTACCATCGCTACCATTGGAGGTATCACCAGAACTTCCACCAGATGCACCCTCAGAACTTCCACCGATACTATCATCTGAGTTGCTAGATCTAGCATCGGATCTGATAGCGGAGCAGGCAGAGCTATCGGAAACTTTCCAATCATCTATGCCGTCGGAAACAAGCTCTCAGTTTGAATCATTTTTGAGCCAAATCGAAAAATTGCCACAAAGCAATGAAGTGGCTCTTAAACTTGAATTGGCCCAAAATTATCTCGATATGGATGAACTTGATAATGCCATGCCCTTGTTGAATGCGGTTTTATTGGAAGGTAATGAACAAGAGAGAGAAATAGCACAGAGGATGTTGCAGGAATATAATATAAGCTCTGTCGTATGAATCAGCTGAATTATCGCCAATGAACCGTTTTGCAATGGGTGTAGAATATGATGGCAGTCAATTTCATGGTTGGCAGCGTCAAAAAACAGTACCTTCAGTTCAAGAAGAGATTGAAAAAGCTATTTCAATTGTTGCAGCAGAGCCTATAGAAATTACTTGCGCTGGTCGTACCGATCGCGGTGTCCACGCCACTGCACAGGTGATTCATTTTGACAGTACCCGAAATCGATTGGAACGAGCCTGGGTTTTTGGGACCAACAATAACCTCAATAAGGCAATTAGGATTTTATGGTGTCATCCCGTTTCGAGTGACTTCAATGCGAGACGATCTGCAACTGCTCGCCGCTATCAATATATAATCTATAACCATGCCATTCGACCGAGTTTATTTCGAAATCAGGTAGGATGGTATTATCGTAAGCTTGATATCGAAACCATGCAAGAAGCATCACAATATTGGATTGGGACGCACGATTTTAGTTCGTTTCGGGCGGCAGGTTGTCAAAGTCATTCGCCCGTGCGTGAAGTCACAAAAATTCAAATTGAGCGTCACAGTAATAGTCATTTGATCACCATCAATATCACTGCAAACGCTTTCTTGCATCATATGGTTCGAAATATGGTTGGGGTACTTAAGGAAATTGGTTCCGGCAAGGCCGAGTCCATATGGGCAAAGGAAGTGCTTTTGGCTTGCGATCGCAGATCGGCGGGTATGACGGCTTCTGCCAAAGGATTATATCTTGCAGAGGTCTATTACCCAGAACAATTTAAAATTCCTCAATTTCAAGCAAGAAATGTTTTGTTTACGATTTAAAACAAATATAATGAACATTGGCTACAGGTTAAGCATGAATACAGTGATCAAACATTTATTAAGAGGGTTATATGTAATATGAGTTGGATATCAAAATTATTTCCATCAAAAATTAAGACCGAAGTCAAGAAGAAAGAAATTCCAGAAGGCCTCTGGTCAAAATGCCCAGAATGCGGTAATTTTCTGTTCCGTTCTGAATTAGAAAAAAATCTCGATGTTTGTCCAAAATGTAATTACCATATGCGTCTTACCGCCAGAAAACGCATCGACATTTTTTTAGATCCCAATTATCGAGAAGAAATTGCAGCACAGGTTGTTCCAGAAGATCGCTTAAAATTTCGAGATACCAAAAAATACAAAGATCGTTTAGTCACAGCTCAAAGAGATACGGGTGAAAAAGATGCTTTGGTTGTCATGAAAGGTTTTGTCAAAGGGATCCCCGTCGTCGTTGCTGCTTTCGAATTTGGTTTCATAGGCGGCTCCATGGGTGCTGTGGTGGGGGAGCGTTTTGTGCAAGGCGTCAATGCAAGTATTAAAGAAAATATCCCATTTGTTTGCTTTTCCTGCAGCGGTGGGGCCAGAATGCAAGAATCTTTAATATCCTTAATGCAGATGGCCAAAACCAGCACTGCGCTCGGTCGTTTATCCGATCTTGGCATTCCTTATATTTCTGTCATGGTGGATCCCTGCACCGGCGGAGTCTCTGCAAGCCTAGCGATGCTCGGTGATTTAAATATAGCCGAACCCCAGGCTTTGATAGGCTTTGCGGGTCCGAAAGTCATTGAGCAGACCGTTAGAGAAACATTGCCGCCCGGGTTTCAACGCAGCGAATTTTTATTGGAAAAGGGTGCTTTAGATATGATTGTGGATAGGCGGGCTATGAAAGATAAAATAGCTTCTGTTTTAAGCAAATTAACTCAAAAAGAACTTGTAGCTTAGAACTGATAGCCTAGAATGATAGTATTGGCATCCAGAACATAGTAAGCTATTTTGGAATACTTATTGACTTATATAAATATGGGTCACCGCAAAATTGCCAAAGGAGGCTAAACGCAAAATGCAAGAAGCAACACATCTAGTAAACGAAGCTGCTGGAGGCTTAAGCAGTTTTAAGGCCATGTTCCACGGCATGAATGGCGCTGATTATGCAATTTTGGCTTTGATTGGCTTTTCGATATTGATGGGGATCATCAGAGGATTTGTGCGAGAGGCGATGTCTCTCGTCACCTGGGGCGCAGCAATTTTTATTTCGGTGATGTATTTTGAACCCGTTAGTAATATGTTGACGATGATTAATATGCAGGGCTTGAGGATGATTGTTGCCTTTGTTCTTCTATTACTTTTAACCTTGATCGTCGGGGGAGTTCTAAGCTATTTAATTGGTCGTTTGATAAAATTTACTGGATTCGGCGTGACCGATCGCATCATTGGGATATTTTTTGGACTGGTCCGTGGTATTGCTGTGGTCGCTGTGATGTTGATGGTTGCTCTTCCGACACCGTTTTCGAAAGATCCTTTATGGGTTAATTCTGCAATGATTCCAAGATTTGTACCTTTTTCGTTGTGGATGAAAGATAAAATACCGCAGAATCTGATGGATAAGATGCAGATCGATAAACTAATGGGGTAGCCTCCGCGAACACTGTAACAGTGCTTGAACGGTTGCTACTGCACAAAAATAAACTAGTTAAATAACAAGATTGTATAGATTACCTAAAGAGGCAGATTCGAGGGCAGAGCATGTAGCATGAATGATCACATATGCACTGCAAACCCCGCCCGCACAATAGCACTCTGCTTCAACTGTTCCCCCGGCATATAACCCATCGTTTTATATCCCAGTTGTCCAATAAATTCTAAGCAATTATTCACCCGATATCGCGCAAAAAAGGACAGAGCGCCTCCCAACTTATTCGTTGCACTCCAAGCATGTTGTGTAAAAAGTTTCGGCTGCCGCCACAGATCTAAACGGCCATCAATACTCAGCTGATCAGCAGTCCATAATTGCCGTACATCTAAAATTAAACCATAAGATTGCCGATGTGCGTTATTGCCATATCGAATTGTTGCCTGAATGATTTGATCACAGCCTTGCAAATAATTGATGAATTGATATTCGGGTCCATAGGGTGCAAGAGAAATCCTAAATCCAGGTAAATAGCGGTAGGGGCCGAGCGGAATCATGGGGTATTCAAAGCCTTGAGTACCATCCACAAAATAGTGTCCAATGGAATATATCGAAAAGAAAACATAGGGATCCAGAAAATCCATCAAGATTTTTCTTCTGAGATTGGCTCCCGATAGCACCGCTTTGCCGTACCATTTGTTTACTAATTTAATATAGGAATTGATGTCATGTTCATCATCGTTCCAGGGCCATCTCCTATGATTCCGGGTGCTGAGGACATAAAAGGTTTGATCCAGTGCATTCTGAATATAGACATGTGCTTCGCGTTCATCCATGCAATTTCTTTCTAACCAATCATTGCGTAATTCTCGGGCCAGGATATAAGTACCTTCCACACCTCCAGCAGAGACAGCGATTTTTTCGCTGGGGGAAAGTGTATAAAACTTGTAACCAAACGAAGTAAATCCTGACCAAGGGGTGACTCGATATCGGATGGGGTTTAAATGAAATTCTCTTGCCCTAAATCCATGACCAAAAACTTCATGCTGTGCGACCATGCCCCATTGAAATAAAATGCCTTCCAGTAAGTATTTTCCGATACGGCCCAATACCATGGTAAATTCAGTAACACCTTCTGAACTTGGTATCAGCGAATCGTCAATCATCATATAGCCATGCAGTGCTGAGTTTAATGCATAGGCGCCAGTAATAGGAGAAAAGTATCTGTCCAGAATGAACTTAATGGGGGCAGGGGAGGCGGCAAAGCCTTCTGGTGCTATGCTTTCTCCAACGGGTTCGGACGTAAAGGGTGCGGGTGACATAGATTCCTGTGAATCGGGTACAGGTTCTGAATTAAAACTTGCTTGCGGCATAGTATTTGTATTGTTAAAGTTTCCATCATTGAAATCATTGCGAATTTCTGCGGATTCTATGACACCTTGATCAACGGATTGGTCAGCAAAAGCTGTTACGGATGGTATTAAGGTTAAAATAATGCTTGCAATTGAGTGTCGAAAGACGTTGCCAGAAAAAGGTAACAATTGTTTAATCATATGTCAAATCCTTACTACTAAAATTTGCTATCATTTCTTATTGTCAACAGGCCCTAATTAACATGAACTTTTAAATAAAAAATTAAAAATCAGGCTACAAAATACTCTGGACAAAAATTTTTGTCAAGCAAAGATTATATTTTAAAGAGCTAGGAAACATATTAGAATACGTATAATATAGTTATTAATTATAAGTTTCTCTAAAGCTTAGGAGCCTTTGGATCGCGGATTAACTCTAATTTTTCTGCTTGGACTTGCATTGATTTCACCACATTCTTAATTTCTTGCATATGGATTGGATTATCAACGTCCAAGCGCTTCACATAGTCGTAAATTGCCGCTGGCGTCATTTGCTGTGCTGCACCATTTATTGTTACGTTAAATATTGTCATTCCGAATTCGCTTGTGGTATCTAATATCCCTGCTTCAGTTTTTGGCATTCCTGACCTGTCTTTGAAGTTTGCATTGAGCCCCATGCTTTTTCCGAGTAAAAACAACCTAAACGCGTTGGCTGCATGGATAGGATCCTCGCATTGTTCAATGTTAAATATCTTTTTGCCAACTCTATCCGCTGCTGCTTTGGCACTCAGCACCATCATAAATAAGGCATCATCTTTTGGATAAGGAGTTTCCGATGCAATTCGGACCGATCTGTCGTCATGATCAATTTTAATGAGTTTTTCCTGAACTTTAAAATGGTGCGCTGAAGTAGTATTCCGAACAATTTCATAGCTTTTTGGTGTGTCTTTATTGTCCGGGATAATTTCAAGACCTTCAAACATTTCCTTTTCTTCTTTGCTGCTCGCCATTGATAAAGGCGTAGCAGAAGTTTGATAATCTTTTATTTTAGTTGCAATTGCATCTCCAATAGCCTTGAATGAAACATCGCTGATTGGACCAGCACTTGGCACGACCAAGGTTGGATTTGGTTGCCCCACCTGATTTCGAATCCGTTCTCTGAATAATGGTGACCATGGTGTACCCGAAGAAACCATGAGTTTTGGCGGTTTCACGGGAGGTACCAATGCCGGATTATCGTCTACTGGCACTGAAAGCACAGGTCCTGGAGGGAGAACGGGTGGAAGAGGTGCTGGAGGTTTTAACTCTAATCCAGTTCTTAATTTAAATTTTTCGAGTGCAACACGCAATTCTTCTACAGCTTTATTTACCATTTCATGTTCAGTAGCATGATGAAGCGTTACCACTTTTGAGAGTTCTGCAATGAGAAATGCAGCTTTTTTTGGGTCCAAATTTCTTGGGATTCTGTTTACTGCCGTAGCCATCTGTTGAATAATTGTAGCTGAAGTTCGAGCATTACCATCATCAATTTTCCTAATTTTTGTGAGATAGTCACTTAATGCAGTTAAAACGTCAAGTTCATAATTACTAGGTGTATTGAATGCAAGTATTGGCATGGCTCTGGCCAGGTGAAAGGCGGCAAGGATAGAATTTGTAGGATCCGAAGCCATTCTTTTAACCATAAAATCTTTATAAAAATCTAATATTATTCCGATTTCAGCCAGATCGGGCTTTCCTCTTTCTAATATAGAAGATAGAGAATACAAGGCATCGGGTATCAGGTTATCAGCTGGGTTTAAATTTTCGAGTTGGTTAATTGCAGCAAGAAATTTATTAATATCATCTTTTCGCTGTGGAGTATATGCGCGATATTGAATAACATGAGCCATGACATTTATCGCTTGTGGAAGGTTTAAGCCATTGCTTAAATAATTGACAACGAGGGCAAATGTTGGAACCTGAGCGAGGAAATTTACGATCTTGAGATATCTTGGATCAGATATAGTAAGATGATTACAGATTGATCCTAATGCAGCAAGGAATGGTATATGCACATTCGCTTTTATGGCATCTGCTGTTAATCCCTTGATAACAGAAATATAGTGGTCTATTACTTGATCACTTAAGAGGTGTGGCTTAATAAGTGTGGTTGCTTCTGGTGACTCAGGATGGTATTTGGCCAGAACAGAGGCGGCTAAAAGCCTTCCATTTCCAGAGAGGTTTGCATCAGAGTCCGTAATCAGGTTGATTATTACTTTAATACCATGGTTACGGATTTCTGTATTTTCTGAGAAACCTGCAGCTCTAATCACATCGATTAGTTTATATGGCTCCAAGCCTAGGCCTGCTAAACTTTTTCCAGCAACCAACAAGGCATGGGCTCTGTTAACTGCTGTTTTAGCTGCTGCCACTTTTGCTGCATCCATAGGAACTCCAACTGGATATGCAACCATGGATTGTAATCTTGCCACAAGTCCGGAGAAAATTAATGACTGGGCTCCATTGTTCGCGACTGCGATCTTACTTATGAATTCTATCGCAATTCTGGAATCCTGGTGCAAAAGCACTTGGGTGATTATTCCGAACAATACATTTCTATCAGCGTCGTTCACTCTGTGGACAAGAAGCTCATTGGCAATGACCCCAACTCCAACTGCAGTCGCAGGATCTGCACTGATAGTCATCCCATGAAGGTTTGGATTATTTACAACAAAACTATAGAATTTATCAATCTGTTCTTTTACTTCAGCTGATCGATCTCCCTCAAATGCTATCCCTTTAATACCTCTTAAGATGTTGATTGCTCTACCTAAATGTACAGGATCAGATAAATTCAAGTTATTTACTATTTTTCCTAAGATGTTTGCAGCTGCCGACAAAACTTCAGCAGACAGGCCTTCGGGTTTTGCCAGGATCCCTATAAGTCTATTTATGAGTGCATCACAATTTGGATTAGCCAGGATAATTGCAGCGAATCTTGGAGGTGAATCATTGATGCGTTGATTTATAGCCAAAATACCGAAATCAACAATTTCTTTGTGAGTTTCGATTGTGGCGCACCTCATTATAGCTGCATTTGCTTCCATCTTAACTTTATCATCAGCATTGTCAGAGGCATTATAAATTAATTCGAGTAAATCGTTAATTTTTGCTGTTGCATTTCCATTTTTAATGTTCTCAATGATTGCATCAAAAGTAGTTTTAGCAAATCCAGGCTCAACCACCAATTCTGCTAATGTCTTAAGAGCTGCAGCTGCAAAATCTATATTAGCACTGTTTGTTGCTGTTATTAAGGCTTCAAAACCAACTGTGCTGACTTCCCCCCCCATCATTGCAGCCTTTTTGAAAACACTCATTAAGCTTTTTCCTTGATCAGGATGATCGGATATCAATTCCAACAATGCCTGAGCACTCCCGGGTTTAACTACCTCAAGTTCAAGAGCAATTTGAGCTGCAGGTCCAAGATCCTTATGACCTGAAACTGCAGCATGGACTAGAGCAACAGAAGTATCCTTCCATACGTTGTTGTCTAGACTCTCTAAACCAGCTTGTAATACTCCAATCAGTTTGAACTGTTCATCATGAGGGAGTTTCGCAATTTCTTGAAGGACTGATAGATAAGTAACTGGGTTTTTCACAAGTTCTTTTAAATCTGCTAAACATTTATCTCCAATAAATCGCCATCCTTTTACTACAGCGATGTTTAATACTGGAGCGATTAAATATTGTATGGCTTCGGATTGTAGCGAAGGGATCATAGTTGAATTTTTTATAACATCTATTAAGGAAAGAAAATGTCGTGGCTTATCAGAGACGTTGATATGAGCAAAAATGGCATCAAAAGTTGCTTTAGGCTTTTCCTTTGCTATTTTACCTAGACTGGTTAACGCGGCGGCAGAAAATTCAGGCTTTTCGGATTCTATACTTTTAGTAATTGCTTGTAAAGCTCGATTTTGAACAGAGACCGAGCCTCGTAAGGCTGCATGCTCCAACACATCCATTAATGATGAATGGTTATGTTCTGTGTTTAAATGAATTGCATCTAACACTTCTGCATGAGTTTCTGCATCAGTTGCATGGTCTTTAAGCTGTAGAATAGCAGCGCTCATCAGTTCTTTATGATCTACTGTTACACCTTTTATGGCTGCTTTAATTAAGGCATTGCGGCCTAGTTGAGCTACTTCAGCATCTGGGCCTTTTAATTTTGCAACATCTTCTATAACTTTAAAAAATGCATAGTGAGTGTCTTTGTCACTTTGTTCTATAGCCTCAAAGATTGCTTTAGACATTTCTTTATGTTTAGCCAGTTCCATTAAAAATGCGATTGCTTCATTTTTGCTCTTTGTCATGTTTTTAAGCAAAGCTGGGCCATTCATAGTCATATAGGATTTTATAGGGGGTTCTAAAGCTAAAACTCCTTTTATTTGGATGATATAATTCAATGTATCCAAAGCAGTTTTGATGTCTGCATCATTTCCGGCCATTATTTTACTCAATGATTCAGTGACCAAGGTTCTTAATGCAATTGGATTTTCTGCAATAGCTTTAAGGCAGGTTGGATTTTTGGAAAGAAGCAATAAGGCACCGGCATCACTTTTATACTTTTCGATAATTTTAGCAAGATTTACACTACTTGCGATTGCAATGGCGGATAATGTTTCGGCGTGAGTATTGTCATTATTTAGAAGAACAAATAGGGCTTTTAAAGCATCTGTCTGTAAGGGAGCGTCGTCGCTTAGGATTATACTTATGAAAATTTTAGCAGTATTGGCTTGTACAGTATTTATTGTAGAAGCTAATGCAATTGTTTTCAATATTGTAATATATCGAGCATCTGTAGTATTATATATTAGTTCATAAATTATTTTAGCTTGTTCATGTTTTGCAAGCAGATTAGAAAGTATGTCTCTAGCAGGCTTAAAAACTGCATCATTAACGTGAATTCCCCCCTTCAAAATAACTGGAATGATTTCTTTTGATTGATCTGGTAGTTTCTGTAGCAGTTCGTTTGCAATTTTAACACCGCGGGTTGCCAAAGGAATATTATCACCCGACACAAAACTATTTAAAGTTGCTATTAACCGAATGAAAAGTGCAATATCAGGCTGCGTAACTCTGTACACAACAGCAAGGCATTTTGCAGCATCATCGCTTTCTATCCTAGCATCGCTTAAAATATCGAAGAATATTTTTTCATCAATACTTTTAATAGTTTGAACTACTTGTTCAGCAAATTTAGCTGTCTTTGACAGAATAGCAGATCTTAGGGCCTGGCGTAATTCACCACGCTCAGGCAGATCTGTCGGCAACAACTCGTAAATATTTTGCACAGCATTAAGAGCCTTTTCTCCCTCCCTTAGTTCAGCATCTGATGCACCTTCAGCCGCAGCTTTGTTGATTTTAGTTATTATATCCTTGAGCGAATTTGTTAGATTTATTATGACAGCCTCTCTCAGATCTTTATTAGCCAAACAAGCTTGTAGAATTGGAATCGCCTTAGTTGATTTGGTAGGGTCGGGAGATATTGCACTGGCGATTAAATCTTGAATAGATTTATTGAAGAGTTCACTATTTGCATTTGCTAATACCAATAAGCATGCCAGAGCAACATCTGGTGAATCGTTGTCTATTCCAGCTGCGACAACTTTTTCTAATTGTGGTTTATAACGGGGGTTGATTGCTTTCCAGAGAGAAGCAGCTAACCAAACGGCATTTTGTGCTGTTTCGGTATCATTTATACTAGCTTCCGCCTCTAAATTAATAATTTCGCCTGTGAGAAAATTGATTACATTTTCATCAGAAGAGGCAGAAGCTGCCATTATTGCCTGTCGATTTTCAAATAGTGCTCTGAGTTCTCCCAATTCATATAATGCAGTCACTGCATTTGGAATTAATTCTTTCTTGGAACTTATTATAGAGACCAGAAGATTTACGACATTATTTCTGGTTTTATCATCAGGCATTTCCATGGTTCGAATAAATGATATCATGTCCGGGCTAGCGGCAGAAGCTAATATCTTCACTCTATCTTCATTTAGGTCAGCAGCTAAAATTTTGCTGAGAATATTTTTCGCAGCTGTTTGGATTCCTTCATCATAAGCAGCAGGTTTGCTACAAATTTCAACCAATCTTGAAATAAATTGTATATTCTTAGTACTATTTAGAACCCTTACAACGTCCTCTTGTGTGTTAATAAGCGAATCAGCAGCCAGTATTCCAAAATTATACAATTCAAGATGAGCATCTAAAGAACAGCTGAGGATACTTTCAAATGCTTCTGCTTTCACTTTTGGATCAATATCTGCTGAGGCTGTGTCATAAATTATATTGAGAAGAGAACTGAAGTTTTCTTTTTTGGCCACCCCATTTGTAATGCTTTTAATAATAGCAGAAAAGGTCTCTTTGGCATGCTTTCGTTCTTTTGCCAAACTCTCTAGTTTTGCAAAAGCTGCATCTCTGAAATCTGAATTGTCGCTTCCAGTTGCCCGAATCAAATGCTCAAATGCTAATCTCTTGACACTAACAGAGCCTTCTTTAGCCGCTTTTTCTATGAGATCTATTAATTGTTTTCCTTTCACTGGATCTTTTGAAATTAATTCTAACGTTGCCTTTGCGTTGGCTGGATCTAATATTTGGTCTAAAATGAGTTGTCTTGCAATGTCCGAATATTTTTGTAATACAAGATCTGTTGGGCTCAGGCTCATAGTTGCTATATCAATCAAAGCGAGAGCAGTGTCTTCCCATATTTTCGCTTTCCCTGAGACTCGGAAGCCTGCACTCAAAATCTCCATCAAGGTCTTAGCTTGGGTATCATCGCTTGGGTCGTTACTTGCGATCGCTGCAAGCACCAGTTTATGTTGAGTTTTCAAAAGTTCGATCAATCCATTTTTAGCTTTTACTAGTACCTGAGTTCGATCCGATCCGGCTACTTTATCATTTATAGATATGCTGGGATTTATCGCGATGTTGAGTAGGTGATTAATTACATTTTTTGCTGATTCCACAGAACTTATCTTTGCAGCACTCATCATTACATCCAGCAGAGATGTGAGATGACTGCCTTCCAAATGTTCATCCTTGAAATTGTCGATAATTGCATTTATCGTAAGTTCTGGGTTTGTAAGAGCCAATTCTTCCAGGCTTAAATGGGCTGCATGACTAAAGGTATGATCAGCTTTCTCAAATTTACCTTGTTTGGAGGCAATACCCGTGATAATCGCTTTGTATGCATGTTTTGAAGTGGTATCAGAAATTGCAGCCCCTCCTTGGGCAATTGGTTTTAACACCGCATGGATGAGTTTCGGATGATGGTGGGCTTCATGGCCACTGATTAACTCAATTGTGCTTTGTGCAGTTGCATCAGTTGACGCATGTTTCAGAACCTCACCCAAGAAAATGGCATTCAATCCATCATGCTCAGAAGCGATACCTTTGATGAGGGCACGACGTCCCATATGTGAGATCGATTTTGTATCGGGATGTGATGGATCGATGGGATGGTTTGCTGCGGAAACAATCACCTCACTGAGTTTGTGTATTAAATCGTGTTGTTTCGAACCATGAAGCTTTTCAAATTTATCAAAAATAATCTCTGCCGTAAAAGTTTCTGTTGCTAATGTCTTAATAAATGGGATAACAACAGTGTCACTGATTTCAACCGCATTAAATAAGGCATTCATATTGTCTGGTAAGGTAAGCTTCTCTTTGATGTAGGAGGAAATATCAGCTTGAATATCTTTGTTAGCTATGTTCTTGAGATCTGTCAATAATGTGATTGCAAGCTCAACCCGGTCTTTTTTACCTTCCTGCAAATACGCGAATAATTGATCGATAATTTTCTTTGCATCATCGGAGCTCTGCGATGCAAAATGTATTAAAACTTCTTTTCCTAAACTTTGTGTTATCTCGATTGCGGCAGGATCTACTAATGCTGATAGCATAATATTGATTAAAGCATTATTTCTATTAATTGGAACTTTGATGAATTCGTCAATCACTTTCCATGTGAATGCTGCGAGAGTTTTATCCCTAAATATGGCTTCGAGTTTGTCTTTGGCCGGACCAGAACGCTCTGCATCTGATGAAACTGCATCTGCTATAATAGCTCTGATTGCCTCTTCAAGTTCTTTGCCAGCATTCTTTATTTTTGCAAGTCTCATCAATCCTTCCATTGCGACTTCTGGATTTTTATGAGCTGTAGCGGTGACAAGAATTGAAAGGGAATCTTTAGCTTGAATCACTTTTCTGCCATAAAGCTCACCAGCTAGTTTTATGGCGTGAAGAGCTTTTTCTGTGTCAGATCCCGGAGCAACATCCTTTTTAAGAGCTTCAAGAAAATTATTAAACAATGTCTCTGCATTGCCAATTTTTTTGCCAGCAGCAAATCCAAGTGCAGATAACGCATTGATCTCCTTTTCTTTGTCGTCTGCAATTGTAACTAAATTTTTTAATGCTTTTTCTATCGCTTCCTCTGCGCCTTCGATCCTAGCATCTTTTAATTTCTGTAGGGCAATGAGCGCTGCTTTGTATAGTCTTGGTTCACCGCAGGTGGCGGCCTCAATCAATGAATTAAAAGTATCATCTCTGAGTTTTTTACTAGTATAACTCTTCTCTGCTAATTTTGGAATGATTTTTCTAATGGCGACAATTGATTTCAAACCATTTATTATAAATCCTTCTTTCTTATCTTCATCTATATGTTTATCATCAACAGAAGAAACAGCACGTGATATGTTGTTACATGCTGGCTCTATCAAATCGTGAAAAATTTTAAATATTTCATGATCAGTGCGATCATTTCTGGGTACATTCAAAAGCGCTTCAAAAGCTAGACTTTGCAAGGGAACTGGCTCCGTTCCAAGTAGAGCATCTAAGGCACGGTCCTTGATGTCAGCATTTTCAGGTTGCAGCAGGGCAGTTCGCATTGCTTGAATTGCAAGCTTTAATTCTGGTTCTAAGGTTTTAGATCCAGAGAACGTAGTCAGGAATAAACCAAGCAGTCGCAAATTACTTTCACCTGCACGAAGCGCGGCGTCGTAACCAGCGTCTTTAGAAGATTTTGTCACAGCAACATTAATTTTTTCTGTTGCTAATGAAATAATTTTGTTCGTAAGCTCTTTGTCATTCAATTGTAAGAATGCAATAAGCTTTTCTTGCGCGAGATGCGACTCATCACTATCTTCTGAGGCAGCTGATGCCATGATTTTATCGAGTGCCAGATCTAATTGCATCGGTGCATTGCGTAAAATTGAAATCCCCTCTAAAGCTACCTTTACACTGAAGCTATTTATTGCTGCAGCATAGGCTATGTTATAGATCTGGCCTTTTTGCTGCTCATCTAGGTATCCTGAAAGCTTTGAATAAATAAAGGCTATATTGGTAATTGTTGCTAGAGCCGTTCTTTCTTCTTTACCCATCAAAAGTTGAAGTTCTGTAATTCTTTTATCTATGAGTTGCTTGAAATAGACTAGATCTTTTCTTGCAACAACTTCTAGACATTCTACTGCGATCTTAATATCAGGGTTTGTGATTGCTGCGTGTATAATTTTATCTCGAACTTCACTTGGAATATTATCTGCAAGAGCCCTTTCAACAATTTTTCTAGCAAGGTTAACGTCTGAGATCTCTAATAAGTTAGTAAAAATGTTCTGAAATCGTCCAATATCATCGGGTATTGCATTGATAAGCTTGAATAAAATATCGATTGCATTTTCTCTAGTTGCAGCTGCATCTGGTTTTTCAACCGGCTTTGGATAAATTTCGGTTTCAAAATGAGTGATAGCAGCTGTATAGGCATCGCTATCTACAGAAAATAGTGCTGAATAAGAATTTACAGCAATATTTGTATTTTTAGAATGAGTAGCCTCACCTAAGAGTGTAGTGATACTTTGTATTTGTGGGCTGCTTAATGTCAGTTCTGTAGTCATAGATGTGGCAAAATCAATTGAAGAGATTGCTGCCACTTCATCAACATCGCCAATTAACAAGCTTCTCATTGCGTTGATTTTGGTGATAAAGATGCTGTTGAAATAAATTTCATCTTTGTTCTGTACTGCTTTTAGACAGGCAACAGCGATTTCAGGATGTTGGTTTGCTATTCCTGCTTCGATACTTGCTTCAATCATTCTGAGCAGCGCAGTGTTATCAGCATATACTACTCTGGCACGTAATTCTAATAAAGACTGCATATCATTTATTGCATCTTGTAAATTTGATTCCTTTGCCATATTATCTGGGGTAGGGATGCACTGTCTGATTAAATCGAGGCCTTCATCAGTGCTCGCAAATGTCAGAAGAGCAGTTGGATTCTCGAATATTTCGTGTATATAGCCATTTTTTGCAATTTCCTGTAAGAGACCAGAGTGTTTCTTTCCTGCATTGATGACAGCAGTTAGAGCTTCTGGTTTTTCTATTATAGCGGTAAGCATTTTTTCTATTACAAATTTTCGCAAGACACTGTTTTCAAGTAAAGACGTCAGTTTTTCTTGTGCTGGAAGAGCTACATTTTGCTCTACAGAAAAAGAATTGTTTATAATTCCTTGGATTGCGGCAGTTAAAAATACTTCTCCACCGTATACAAGTGCTAGGGTTTGTAACGCTCTCATCGCTACAGTTACGTTCGCATTAAGAGCTGTATTTTTGAGAGTATTAAAGTATTGTTCTTTTTCTATTGGCAACCGATCGATTACTTGTCTTATTATATCAAGAGCATTCGCACCTTCTCGTTCATCGCTTGACAATGCGAGGTTGACGAGCCTATCAAAAGCAGGTTGGAATCCTTGTTCGTGAAAGTATTGTTGAAGGAGCACAAGTCCATTGACTGCAATACCTGAATTCGCATGATGAGCGGCTGCATTCAGAATTTGTAAGATATATTTGCTATCAAAACTAGTATTTATAAGCTTTTCAACGACATTAAGAGCGAATTCTGCATCCTCACTTTTTGCTCCTGGAGCATTTCCGCCTGCAAGCCCTTTCAGTCGAAGAGCTGTGTCTATCAAATAACTATCATAGAGCTTTATGCTATAGAGATCTGATAAGCTCACGAGTGCTCTGGCGACGCTGTCTGCATCACTATTTTGATCTTCAATAATAGCTTTCAAATTTTCAATGTTCCTGGCCAGGCTTTCTCGTGCTTCCAAGTCTTGCTGTAATTGTTGTTTATGACTATTTAGGATGTCTACTGCGCCAGGGACGTTTTGTCTCACAGCAAATTCAAGCGTTTGAAGCGCGGTATTTGCTACATCAGGGTTACTAGATGTTATTCCATTTTTAAGGATTTCTAGTACTTCCGCTGTTCTACCACTATCCACCAGTGCAGGCAATGTTTGTGATCTGAGATAGGATGACTTCGAATTTTTGAAGGCATCCATTAAAATTCTTACTAGGTTCTCTCGATCTGCTGAGTTTATGGGTGCTTTGAGCAGCAGCGTCGCATCGTTTATTGCATCGCTCGTTGCTTTTTTGTCATCAGTTTTAATTTGTCTTTCAATAGCAAGAATTTTTGCGGCGATAACTTCTTCAAAATATTTTCTGTCATAATCAGATAATGCCTTTAGACATTCAATTCTTACTTCTGGATAAATATTAATTACTGCAGCATCCACGATATCTTTAAATAAATTTTTCAAATTTGGATCTAAATCTAAATTTCGTACCTCACAGGCAATCTGGACTGCATTTCTGGCCAAGGATGTGACACTTGATGCTGCGTCATCTTTTAATTTACTTACTCGTAACCTTAATAATTCCATTCCTTGTTCACTGGCTGTAATGGTTGAGAGTACTGAAGCATTATTTAGAATCTCTGCATCGAAAGTGTTTCTGCAGGCCGCAGCAATAGTAGGTACCTTTGATTTCATCCCATTAATCAGGATGCCAATACAATGCTTCAAGTGCTCTGGAGAGCTTACAGCAAGTTGTGAGGCAATAGAAATGGCGCGAATAGCATCGTTTGCCTCTCGCGTGTTGGTTGTGGTTGAAATTTCTTGCATCTCTTGAAGGATTGCGGTGATCTCATCATTTTGTTTTAAATCGCCAAGTCTCTTGAACGCGTCCAGTGCAACGCTGGGTGGCGCAAATCTTGCGGCATCTGCTATCAAAGCAATAAATTTTGATTTATGTCTTTCATCTCTAAATTCCTCGCTGAGTTCTGCTGCAAGTGCTAGGATTGGCTCAGCATTCATGTAACTACCCTGTGTCATTTTATCTGATAAGCTGCTTACTGCTATATTGAATTGCCGATCGTCTTTTAAGAGATTTCTGAAGCCCATTTTTGAAATATCAGAATTAATATTCGTTGCAGCACTCTGGAATATCGCAGTTAGCTTTTCTCCCTGTCCACTATGCTTTTCAAGGCTTTCAGCAATTTTAACGGCTCTTACAGCAAGAGTAACATCGGATCCTCTGGCCTCTAGGCTAATTCGATTCAGCGATTCAGAAAGATAAGCATCAAAGGAAGTAAATTTTTTTACAGCAGCCAGAGCAAGGAGGGCGGATGCAACGTTCTCTGCCTCGCTCTTCCGGTCTTCGATAATACCCTTCAGGTTTGAAATGGCGTCACGCAGGCTCGGATTTGCGTTGATATCTTCATGAAGAGTATCAAGTGCCATGATAGCGGCTCTGGATATCTCAGGTTGCAAGCTTCTGGCAGCCTCTTTGAGCGCATTCAAGGCTTTTTGCTTCAATCCTTTGTAAGATAATAAGATAAAAAGTGAATTAATTGCCTGTAACCCTTCTGAGATTTTATCATCGGTTGCATCGGTTCTAGAAGCTTTCTTTATTCTGGACGGCAAATCATTCATTAAATCGCTTAAACCTTTATCGTCATCGTGCTCGATTAATATTCTGATAGCTTCTCCGGATATATCGGACAATGATTTACTCTTTAATCCTGCCATTTGTCTGACGATTTTTAGAGCTTGTTGCATTTCTCCATTTAATTTATCAGGCATCAATTCTGGGAGTATTGATTTTATTATATCTAAAGTCCGCATCTCGGTTTTTTGGCCAAGATGGCCCAAAGCTCTGCTCAATTCATACTGTGCTGGTACTATTCCTTCATGTGATGCGATTGCAAGTGTTTGGAAGGCAAGCTTTGTGATTTCAGCATTTCGGTACTTCGTTTTTGGAACTATTATAGCGATGAGATCTTGTGCATGTGGATCACCAATTTTAGCAATGCAATTCTGCAACAATCTCATGGCTTGCAATGCTTCTTGTTTAGATTTCCTATTTTCTTTAATTTGGGTATTCAAGTTTGCAAGTAGGTTATCAAAAGATTCTTTATGAACTTTAGCTAATGCAATAAAAGCTTTTGATGCAATATCAGGGTTCTCTGAATAGGCAGCGGCAATTAAAATACGTCCAAGAGCTTCTTTTTGACCATCATTTAATGGGACCTCTCCTAATAATATTGCCTCGTCAATCGCATCTCTGAAAGTTGTTTCGCTTGTGATTTGAGTATTTATGGCATCCAATTTAGATTGAAAAATTTCATTAAAATAGTTTGGGTCATTTGCAATTAATGCCTTTAAACTTCCCAATCTAACTTCTCGAGATTTGCTATCTACTGCTATATTAATGATGTGTTTAAATATACCTAGTAATTTTAGATCCTTGGTGGTTGACGTTATCCTACTGGAAAAGCTAACCGCGTCTAGAGCATCTCGAGAATCGGTGCCATTGGCTGCGTTTTCCATTGCTTGGATCTTAGGTTGTATCAGCCTAAAACCTGGCTCATTATTTGCAAGGGTTGCTAGAGCTCCAATGTTATTAAAAATTGCGGCAAGTCCTTGTTCCGTTTCCGCTATTTTTGCTAAAATTTTAGGCCTACGCTTCAACGCTTCTACGATGTCAGCCAAAACATTAGCGGGTGCACTTTCTGCAGCATTCTTAGCCAGGATAAGAAATTCTTCAGCTTTGTCTGGAAAAACACTGCTAAGCTGGTTAGCAAGAGTAATAATAATTACTGCATCTTTATAATTTTCTGCAATCATTTTGTCACCAAGAGCATTGATTGCGGTCATGAACTCTGCTTCTTCTTTTCTTTCTAAAAGTTTGTTAAAACCAATAGCAGATATTTGAAAATTTAGATTGGTTGCAGCGCTTCGATATACGCTGGTAAGTTTATCTTTTGGTTCGAATCCAGATGCAACTAGAATATCAGCAATGCTGATTGCTCGAGCGGCCAGCACAGGATTTTGATCTGCTGCTTCCGAGATTAAACGATCCAGGTATGTTGAAATAAAATCCTCATAGGAGGCAAATTGATGAACAGCTTCTAGAGTTTGTAGTGCAGAAGCGACACTTTCTGCATTACTTTCGGCATTCAGTATTGTGTCCTGTAAGTTTGAAATAATTTTCTGTAAATAATCTCTGACTTTAGGATTTTCACTAAGATTGTCAAAGGCTATTATGGCCTCTCTTGATATTTTAGGTTGCGTACTTAATTCGGCTGCCTCTTTGAGGATATCCAATAATTCAATCAGGTGTTGAGCTTGCGATGTATCAGGCGGTATTTCTATGAGGAGTTTAATACGTTGAATTGCCGGAATTGCTGTATCTGGCTTACCCGATTTTATACTAGCTTGCAGTGCTTTGATTTCAGCTTTGATGATTTTCTCGAAATATTTTTGGTCTAGTGCTGCAATGGTTCTAAAAGCTTCCAAAGCTATTCCTGGAGCACTATTATGAATTGCGTGTTCGACAATTTCATTTGTGTTTTTATCGAGCTGTATTACTTCTTTTGTGAGCGGGAGTTTTTGTAAGGTTTTACGCAATTGCAAGGAGATTTTAACAGCATCAATTGCCTTTTTCTTGTCAGCTTCACTGGCATGCGTCACTAATTCCTTAAGTCTATCTTCGATAATATTTAATGTAATCATCGCCGTTTTATCATTCGACAACAAACGGATAATAATCTTTTCTGCGGGCTCTGATATTTCGGTTTTTGAACTGAAGAAAGCATCAAATAAAACTGTAATATTTTGTTTGTTTGCAAGAAATTTTTCTAATGCTTCATTGTTGAGTTCAGACAGAAATCCCAGGAGTAAAGCTGTTTGTTCTGTGGCTTTGGTTTCTTTTTTCATATAAGCTATGAATTCTCTCAATGCATCTGAAGAAGTTCTGGCATCTCGCGAATTAGCAAGCCCAGCAAATGCCTTCAAGAGTTCCTTGCTAGAATCCGAGCTATAATCTGGCATTTTTTCAAGTGATGTTCTGATGATCCCTAGGAGAACCATGGAATATGGAAACTTCACTCTATCCACAATTTCATTTAATATTTTATAGTCCTTTTCTGAAAGTGGGATGGATTCAATTACTTCATATGCAAGTCTCGACAATCCTTTTTTTTCTAGTGCATCGATGAGTTCTTTTTTGCCTTGCAATTTAGCAAAATCTTCCAATGTTCCTATATATTCAATAAATGCTTCCAATCCAATTTTTTTCACTAACTCTGTAGATTCACTAGCACTAATCATCTTTTGAATGATAGCTAAGAATTTTTTTGAATACTCTGAATTCTTTGGAATCAATTTTATAAATCTTGCGACCTTACTGAAGATTGCTGCAGCGTTCACGGGATCTTTAAGAATATCTGTACATTTTGTATATATTTTCTCAGAAATAAGGCCAAGTGCCTCGCTTTCTTCACCGCGCTCTGATGCACGGTGGCTTAATGCTTCTATAATCCTTCCGAGTTCTATCGATGCGGCATTATTGATGCGTGGATTTTCTGATCCCAATGCCTCTACGAGACAATTAACCAAATTCCCTTTTTGTACTGAAGGATCAAACACCTTGGTTTTTTCCTTGAGGTTGTCAATTGCAACCAGTATCGATCCTACATCTTGCAAGGCTTTGATTTTTTCTTGAATTACATCGGTCTCAGTTGCTTTAATTAATGCAGCGATGACATAGGGTTTTTTAAAGGGTTCAAGCGCTAATTGTTCTGTTCCAGAGAGAGTATCTTTTTGACTAAAATGTTGAAGATAGAAATGGCTTGCGAGTATGCGAATCGCTCTTTGAGATATATTTGGTTTTTTTAATGGATCGCTATGAGGTTCTGAAGCTGCCCATTTCAATATTTTCACAATTTCATTTTTGGATTTTCCTAACTCTAAATTTGTAAGCATTGAGTCAAGGACCTCTAATGCATCAAGGGAATTGTCATTTTTAGCATGAACCATAGCATCTAGAGTATTCACGGATTTAATCAATAAATCCTTGATTGCAGGCTTTTCACTTTCTTTAAGATCGGGTAGAATATTAGCCATCATCAAGATCGCTGGCTGGCTAATTTCTTTAACTCCTGAACTAATTGATGCAGACAGGACCTTCTGCAATTGATGAAGTTACATCCGATGTTATCATTACTTTGGAAGAGTTTAATTTTCTATAAGCAGCGGTGAATCTATTGAAGGCTTCCATTTTAATTACTGGACTAGACTTGCTATCAACCATTATCCTGGACACTTCTTTCGAGACTGCCTTGAATATATCTAGTGCACTTTTTTGTTCATCAGTATATTTTACTGTGGCTCTTTCTTTCAATTCCGTGAGTTGTTCTCTGATTTTCTGAGCTTCATCTCGAGATAGAACATCTGAAGCATCAAGGAGACTACCTTCTTGAATTAATTCTTGTATGTTGTGCAAAAAACTTTTCTTTGTTTCCTCTGATGCATCTCTGAACTGATTTGAAATTTCATCACGGAATTTATCAAAGATAATAATTTTTTCTTTGATTTGTTTAAGTGCTTCAATTTTTGCTTTTTGTTCTTTTCTGGGTTGAACATACTGTTCATCATCTTCCGGCAAAAATTCTAATCCAGATGTTGCTTCTTGCAAAGCATTATCTATTTCATTTTTTATCTCATCTAGCACTGTCAGAGAAGTTCGTTCAATTACCTGCATAACATATTATTCCTAAACTTATTATGAACTTATTATTTTTTTATTAATTATCTATACCCACCTTACCACCTTATAGTCACCATCGCACTGATACCATCACCTTACGAATGTATGTTCACCTAATTTTCAACACAGGATTTGAATGGTTATTGATTTTAAGTATGTGTGCCTGCTCTATTGCTTTAAACACTTCAGATCACTAAGTAAGACAATGCAATCTTGCCTTAGTTTTCAAGCAATTTAGCGATGCATCAAGATAATTTTTATAATAAAATTTATTTTCTTTACATTTCCTTCAAAAGCCAAAAACCAAATACGATTTTATTAAAAATTAAATGATGATTATCCTCGTGTCGATTAATAATATTGAACTTTTTCGAAAGTATTTCTCTAATATTTTAATTCTATTTGCTTTTATATGTTTTATATAAACGCTAAATTATGTTGTAAATTCACTTAGCATGAGTGAATATTCAAGTAAAGAATAATGATGTTGAAGGAAGTAACGAAATATGGCTATATCAAAATATGACCTTACAGAACTGGAACGAGAAGCTATTAGGCAAGACTTGGTAAAAAAGTTTGCTCTTGGCAAGGCTACGGATGCTCGCGCACGAAAAATCGTACTTGAAAAATATGTTAGAGATAGAATAGATGACACTGAAAAATTCTATCAATGGCTAGTTGCTTCAAAAAAATCATTAACGCCTTTGGATAAAATTATTTTGGATGAGCTTCAGAAAATTGATACGCAGGAGCAAGGTTCTCTGCTTCCGGTCCTCATAGAATTAGAGGGAAAACCAGCAGAAATCAAACACACAGCTGAAGCTAGAGAAAAGTACCTAAAAGAAATCGCTGGATTTATTGATAAGAATGCGGGTTCTGATGTTTTTAATGCATGGCTTCGAACAACCAGTAGGATCAAGGAAGAAGAGGCGGGTGCAAGACTGGAACAATTTAAAACACTTAAGGATCCTATGATAGTCTATGATTTATATCATTACTTACAAAACAGGAAAAGAAGACCTGAATTTAAGACGGATAAGAAAACTGAGGCGATGGAAAAGGAACTACAACAACTAATGAAATCTCTTTTGCTTCAAGGCGTCTTTAATTCGAAAAATAAAGAAAAAATTTTAAAAGAAGAATTTCTGGATAATGAAGCAGTAAAGGGTAAGTTACTTGGACAAGTTGTAGAGCGCTTGAGTAGTCTCAAGTTAGATAAGAAAGAGTTAGATGAGAAAGAGGTGAAGAAGCATGAGGATGCCCCAGCTAGCCCGCCTGTGGTAACACATCACAAAAAGCCTGAACCCAGCAAGGGTAGTCCAGCTAAACCAACTAAACCAGTCAAAATAAATTTGGGTGTGCCTGCGCACGTACCTAAAGGACCAGTGCTGACATTTGATCACCCAACCGTTATCAAAACACAAGCTGTATGGCAGAAATTTATTAAAGAACCTGTAGGGGAGAGGATCATGAATGATAAAGACGAAAGAGAACCTATTAAATTGATAGTGCCTTCCGAAAGAGAATTAACCGAAAGCGATTTTGTCAGTATAGCGGGATCCATGCCAATAAAAATACAGGCTGAAATCGAAGGTGCTGATCCCAAAACTCGCAAACTGGGTACAGGCGAGATATTTCAAGGAATGCAAGTCGTGATGGATGAGATAGGAAGTGATGATGCAAACAAGAATATCATAGGCAAGGCTCATGTAGTGAGATTTAAACCTCCAGAAGATGAAGAGGATGAAAAGGATGATGAACTTCTCTCCCCAGCAGAAGTAGAGGAAAGAGCTTCGGATGAATTATACCAGGTCACTTGCAAGAAACAGTCTGTAGAAGTTGCTGCAGCGGATTTACTTCCAGCCGATGATGTCCTCTATTCTATGGTAGTTACTGTAAAAACGGCGGCAGATCAGGTTGGCACTAAGGTATTTAAGATTTCAAATTGCGATGATAATCCAGAAGCCGCCTTTAAACTCTTTTTAATTGGTAAGTGTCTGGGTATGAATCCAAAACTTATTGATGCAGTGCCAGGATCAAATGCTACTCTGAACGCTATAACAAATCCACCATTCGGAGATAAAACTCTTCGAACCAAAGAGGGAGACGTGAAAAGGATTGCAGATATTATGACGGAGGTGCTCGTGATGTCAGCAAAGAAAGCCCAAGGCACCCATAACTTAGCAACCGTTAAAGACTACATTACTCAATTGCAATTCTCCGAAGAGGAAATTGGAAGTTATAAACGTCCAAGGATGTAATAGATATTTCATACTTTATACGTTATAATAGCCATCATGAATTACAGACACCTCTTTCATGCGGGCAGTTTTGCGGATGTATTTAAGCACATTGTTCTAATTGCCTTATTACAAGCTTTGTCTAAAAAAGACAAGCCTTTTTGCTATATAGATACCCATGCGGGCGCAGGTATATATAAACTGAGCTTGTTAGAAAACACGGAAAATAAAGAATATCTTTCAGGGATTGAGCAAGTTATACAGTATTATAACCAAAACACCAAAGACAACCTAGATACGCAACCCAGCAAGACAATTCATCCTCTGATCGAAAAATATCTCGAAATTATTCAAAGCTATAATTATCCAACATATTATCCCGGCTCTCCTTTAATTGCAAAAACCTGTCTGGATGAATATGCGTTGCGTTTTAAATCTAATGAAAACAATCCTGACCAAAATAAGGTAGAATTACAGGATCATGTGATTTTATCAGAATTGCATCCCAATGAGTATCAAGCTTTAAAGGATATCTTTCGCGCAAGCAGAAGCCCCAACATTTCTATTCACTTACAGGATGGATACCTGGCGATGAAAGCATTTCTTCCTCCCAAAGAGCGTCGCGGTCTCATACTCATCGATCCACCCTATGAAAAGTCTCTGGAGTGGCAGTCGATTTTAGATACTCTTGCCATTGGCTTGCAGAAATTCAACTCTGGCATTTATGCAATCTGGTACCCTATCAAAGATAAGAAAACAGTGCTGCAATTTAAGCATGATTTAAAAAATCTTCTCAACAAAAACCACATCCCTTCTGAAAAGGCGCTTGTCGCTGAACTCAGCATTTATCCTGAAGATGCCGAATTCCGTCTGATTGGAAGCGGCATGATCATCATAAACCCACCTTGGAAAATTCAAGAAGAACTAGAATCAGTTTCAAAGCAACTCCTGAAGATTCTTGATAAAGAGGGCAGGGGCAGGATAACAATATCCATTCTGTAATTTTTACAAACATTACGTAAGTTGTTAAGCATATGAAAGTATTCTAAGTAACTTCATTTATAGATATAGAGATTTAACTACAGGACATTGCTCCAATCCTCTCAATGCGAGATAATACAAAAACAATGTTGGTCATACTCATCATACTCAAAAGAGGGGCCACAAGTTACAAATTTGTTAAAGATTGAAGATACTTTGCAAAAATCGTACAAAGTCTTATAAAATCGTACAGCGTCGCGCAAGGTCTTAAAAAATTGAGGAAATATTGATGCAACGAGCCTCTGAAAAGCTCACTTTGCTCTTATCCAGTGTGGTAGGAAAAAATGATATTAATGCGCAGAATATGGGAGTTGAGCACTATTCCTATGCTGTCTCGATGAATGCTTATAAGCCTTATCTATCCAGTTTTGCAGAAGTCATTACATTGGACAATCCAGCAAGTCAAGTAGATTATTATTATCGAAAAATTTCAGAACAAGGCGGAAGCTGCCTACACCTAGCGTTTGGTCAACCCGTTGGAATATATGTATCACGCAAATGTCCAACCCTTGGTGTTATCTTCTGGGAATTTCCCGACATCCCTAATGAAGAAATTCAGGGCGTTCTTCGTCATAATTGGCTGAAAGCCATTTCAGGGTTGAAGGGTCTTATTGTCCACTCTAGAGAAAACCTTGTCAGTTTTCGTAAGGCAGCATGTGATCTCCCCATTGGTTTATGGAGAACCCCGATACCTGATCAGTATTTTAATATTGGTGCCTGGAAAAATGGCCAAAACATTACGATCAATGCCCCAATCATTGAAATATGTAAAATGGGGATCTCCTTAAATTATAAGGAAAATGCAGCCTCTTATGATGATCTTTATACCAAACTTTCCATTCTTCATTTTAAACAAGCATTGAAACAGGTCTGGCACACATTTGTTCATATGATGGGAATGTTCATTACTCGAAAAATTCCAGAGAGAGTGAAGCAGTTCACAAAGAAAACGTTCTTCAACTTATTAAAAACTTCAAAAGCGGCTTATCATAGTACCCTTGCTGCGAACAATCAAAAACTGAAGACTGGTTCCGCAATTTCTGTCAAAGATAATCTATGCCAGCTTGAAATCTCTGGAATAGTCTATACAACCCTTTTAAATAGCAATGATGGCAGAAAAAATTGGTCCAATCTCATAAAAGGTTTCGTATGGGCTTTTAAGGGAAAAAAAGAGGTGACTCTGATTATTAAACTCATTGATACCTCAAATACAGTACCAAATTCCATTAAAAAGATAAAGAATTATATCGAAAATTTGGGAGTCTATAATGGGCCAAAAATCATATTGCTTGCGGGATATCTGAATGATGAAAGCATGAGAAAACTTGCTCTTGCCACAACTTACTATATTAATCTATCCCATGCAGAAGGACAATGTCTTCCCTTAAATGAATATCTAGCTGCGGGAAGACCCGCAGTTTGTCCCTGCCATAGCTCACTGCAAGATTTTGTAAGCCCAGAGTATTGTTTTATCATTGATTCCTATAAATCTCCAACCTATTGGCCCCATAATCCTCCGCATCTCCGTACCACTTGGTCAGAAATCAATATGGAAAGCTATATGCAAAATTTAAATCTTAGCTACAGCTTGGCTATTGAAAATTATCCAAAGTACCTCGAAATGTCGCATGCTAGCCGAAACGCTATGATTGAATACTTTGATAAAAGCAAACTGCAAAGTAAAATATCAGATTTTATTTGGGATTTAATGGATCGGATCTAGATGGATCGTTTATACGTAGAAAGTAATATGCTGGCATGCATGCCTATGACCGGGCTTGGAAGATTTGCAGCCCAAATCGTTCGGGCCTTAGGGAAAAGGTGTGATATTCGAGCACTCAGTTTAAGTTCAACTGCAATAGCGGGGATGCCAGGTATAGAGAAACATGAAAGACACATTTCGACTTCTATTCTATTGAAGAAATACAAAGATACATCTGACTTTGCACAGGACATTATGCGAGGGACACTCTACCATTCAAAAAATGAGGAAATTGAGAGAAGTGCCTGTCTTTTTCCATTTCAAAGACCAGATTTCAAGCTTTTTCGGAAAGAAATCAGCATCATTAACGATTTTACGCCTTTCGTTTGCGGGCAAACTCATGCCCCAGAGACTTTAAGGGAATTTCCGCAAACGATAAATTGCATTGCCAAACACAGTGATGCAATCATTGCAATTTCAGAGCAAACTAAATTTGATGCACAATTTTATGGCAATATCCCAGCGGAAAAAATTGTGACTGTCTACCCAGGCCCTAGTCTCTGTGTCGAAGGCCACGATAGCGAGAGCATTGTGCAACGTTCAAATAATATTGTCTTAGCGGTAACGAGTATCGAACCCAGAAAAAATGGCCATTTTTTAATCGACTGGTTTAGCAAAACGACGGTGCTCCCCGAAGATTTTGAACTGTGGATAGTGGGAAGTGTCTCTTGGTGGACCGATCCAAAATTTGTAGCAAAGATTCAAGGCCTCATACAAAATTCCAAAAGAAAGATAAAAATGCTCGGAAAAATCCCGGATGAAAAACTCTGCAGCCTGTATCGATATTCGAGATTTACCATTTATCCCTCGCTCTATGAAGGTTTTGGTTTTCCAGTATTAGATTCCTTACTTCACAATACCCCGGTCATCACCAGTTGTAATAGCTCATTACAGGAATTTGAAGTGGATGGCGTATTTTTTTGTGATCCTTGCAATAAAGACAGTCTAGATGAGGCGGCACTGAATCTCCTTGCAAGACAAGATTTCAGCATAGACCTTGAAATGCTCAAACAAAAATATAACTGGGAACATTATGTCGAAGTTATCATGAAGGAAATAAAATGAAGAAAAAAGCAATCATCACGGGGATCACTGGTCAAGATGGCGCCTATTTAGCATCCTTATTGCTTGCTAAAGGGTATGAAGTTTTCGGCGCCTATCGGCGTATCAGTTCTGGAAATTTCTGGCGCATTAAAAGTCTTGGGATCGATAAAGATCCCCTTTTAAAATTGGTTGAACTCGATCTCACCGATCTTAGCAATTGCATACGATTGCTGGAATTCGTTCAACCTGATGAGATCTATAATTTAGCTGCCCAGAGCTATGTGGGAGTTTCTTTCGAACAACCCATCACGACTCTGCAAATTACAGGTCTTGGGGCCTTAAATATCCTGGAGGCCATTAGAATTGTTAATACAGAGATAAAGTATTATCAAGCTTCATCCTCTGAGCAATTTGGCAAAGTCTTAAAGGTTCCCCAGGATGAAAACACCCCTTTTTATCCGCGCAGTCCTTATGGTGCTGCAAAGCTTTATGCCCATTGGATGACGGTGAATTACCGAGAAAGCTATGGCATTTTTGCAGTCAGCGGGATACTTTTTAATCATGAATCACCCTTGCGAGGTCTTGAATTTGTTACTCGAAAGATATCCCATGGGATCGCAAAAATAAAACTTGGTATGCAAGATTATCTTGAATTGGGCAATCTGGATGCCAAACGTGACTGGGGTTATGCTAAAGAATACGTGGAGGGTATGTATCAAATGCTCCAAGCTAAAACTCCTGGAAATTATGTTCTTGCAACCAACCGTGCAGAAACGGTTCGGGAATTTGTGAATATGGCTGCCAAAGCTGCCAAAATCGAGTTAATTTGGCAGGGCAGAGGAATCTCGGAACGCGGACTGGATGCGAAAAGTGGGAGGACCATCGTTCGTGTCAATCCTAAATTATTTCGTTCTGCCGAAGTCGAATTATTGATAGGCGATCCAAGCAAGGCTTATCAGGAATTAGGGTGGAAGGCTAAAACAAATCTTGAACAATTGTGCCAATTAATGGTGAATGCAGATCTGGAACGCCTCAAAGCAGAGCGTGGTAATAATAATGTTTCTAACCCAGAGAATGAGAGTTTGCTGTCGTATGGCTGATTTATCAGATCTCACCATTGGCATGAGCAGTACTGCGATCGAACCCAGAATTGCAGGACATTGTCTCGATGGTATTGGTATTACAACTTTGCAATTAATGCAAAGCTTACGATTGGATTATGGATTGGATGTACTGCCCATTGCCTTTCCAAAAGTATTGCTGGCACAGCGGTCTTTATCCCTCGGATCTTCTTGGCCATATCCTTTTTCCTGGATGACTGCTGCTTCTCTTCTGACCGGAAAGACCTTCGCTATTAATTGCAAAAGTAATAGCAATAATAATAGTAATAGCAAAAATAATGGCAGAAAAAAGGCCAATTTATCTCTCTACCATGCCTTAGACTATCGGATTCCAAAATTAAAATGTCCGGTGATTGCTTCATTGCATGATGCTACTTTATTAAAATATCCCCATTGGATTCGAAGTCAATACCGCAGGATAAAAGGACAAATCGTACATCGAACCACGCGTTTTGCTGATCACATCATAGCATTATCGCAAGGTATGATCCCCGATTTGGTTGAATATTTTGGTGTGCGCGAAGAAAATATCACTGTAGTTCCTTTAGGGGTAGACAGTTCTTGGTTTGTTCAGAAAACGAATCAAGAGATTGAGAATGTTCTAAATCATTATGGTGTCCCAAAAGACTATATTTTATTTGTTGGCACCTTACAGCCAAGAAAAAATATCTTGCGAATGCTAAAAGCCTATCAATCTCTACCGCTTGATCTCAGGCAAAAGCATAAACTGGTTATTGTCGGCCGCGAAGGTTGGAACACAGAGGAATTCATGCCGCTCTTGCAAGAACTTCGATCCAAAGGAGAACTGATTTGGACCCAATATGTTCCTAAAGAAGATTTACAATGTCTCTATCAGGGAGCGAACTGCTTTTTATTTCCCTCGCTCTATGAAGGTTTTGGACTTCCCTTGCTCGAGGCCTTTGCAAGCCAGATCCCTGTCATTACTTCTGATATTGCGTCCTTGCAAGAAGTCTCAAATGCTGCTGCAATTACCGTAAACCCCTTAAGTATTGAGGAAATCATGGCTGCACTTCTAAAAATACTAGACAGTGTGGCGTTACGAAAAGCCTGCATAGAGAGGGGATTCTGTATTGCTAAAGAAATGACTTGGAGTGCCTGTGCAAAAAAGACTATACAAGTTTATGCGCAATTTATCTGAAAGTCAAATCTCCGGATTATTCTCTGGCTTTTTCTCTGGATTTAAAACTACACTCTTATGAATATCCTGCATGTTTACAAAACTTATTATCCGGATGCCTATGGCGGCGTACAGCAAGTCATAAAGCAAATTGCTTGGGGCGTTGGTAAAATGGCCGTCAAAAGCACTATCTTAACTTTAAGCAAAGTTTCCTATACCATGGAATCCTATGACGGTAGTGCTGAAGTTATTCGCATGCCGCAGAATTTTGAATTGGCGTCAACAGGTTTTTCCTGGCAGTGCTTAAGAGCGTTTAAAAACTATGCAGAGAAGGCTGATATTATTCATTATCACTTTCCCTGGCCTTTTGCAGATCTGATGCATTTTTATGCTAAAATACAGAAACCCTGTCTTCTTACCTACCATTCCGACATTGTCAGGCAGCGTTTTTTACTGAAGCTTTATTCTCCCATAATGCATAAATTTTTGAATGGCATGGCAGCCATAGTTGCCACTTCGCCAAATTATGTTGCATCAAGCCCAATATTAAGCAAATATCAGGATAAGTTACGAATTATACCCATTGGCTTGGATCAAGGTCTCTATCCCGAACCCAGCACTGAAAGGCTTAGCTATTGGCGTGAAAAACTGGGCGCAGGATTTTTTCTATTTGTGGGTGTACTTCGGGCCTATAAAGGTTTACATATTTTGTTGGAGGCCTGTAAGCACTCAAATTTTCGAGTTGTGATAGTGGGCATAGGTCCCATGGAGCGAGCTTTAAAAGTTCAAGCTCAAAAATTAAAACTCAGCAATGTTCGTTTTATGGGTGCCTTGGCAGATGAGGACAAAATAGCGCTGTTTAAATTATCTAAAGCGATCGTATTTCCCTCCCATATTCGTTCTGAAGCATTTGGTGTATCACTATTAGAAGGCGCAATGTTTGGCAAGCCTCTTATCTCAGCTGAAATCGCAACAGGCAGCAGTTATGTCAATATTCATGGTAAAACAGGGTATATCGTACCCCCTGAGGATCCTTTGGCGCTTCGAGATGCAATGCAGCGAATTCTAGAAGAAACCAGTGATGAAAAAGGCTCTGGCGCAAGAGCTCGCTATGAAGAATTATTCACCGCCGACAAAATGGCATTAAATTATCTTGATTTATACCATGAATTGCTAAGATAATGAAAAAGCTTTTCAACAAATTGAAGCAAAATCCGATACTGCGCCACTTGGGCTTTGCCTTGCATAACACTTTTCCAGACTTATGGGCAAGAACCCGGGTAACAATAACGGCTTCGAAAAGAAGCCCAACTTTGATCCCTGTGCAAGTCAAGAATAGTGATGACAGCAATTTTACACTATGGATTGATTATAGTGCATCGAGCAAAGTTCCTTTTGTGACAGGCATCCAGCGGGTGGTTCATAATATTGTGGCAGAACTTAAGCAGGTTAACCTGAATCAAATAGTCCTGAATAATGATGAACTGCAAAACCACGATGTCTTGTTGATGCTGGATTCTTCTTGGCTTTCTATTTTAGAAGGCAACTTTGATACAATTTTTAAGAAGTTTCATAAAACTGGCGCAACAATATTGACTGTCATTTATGATTTGAATCCAATTGATTTTCCGAATTACTTTTCCAAGGATTTTGTGGCAATTTTTAAGTGCTGGCTTGCCCGAGCTATTAAAGAAAGTGATGGATTTATTTGTATTTCAAAGACTACTGCAGAGAGATTTCGTTTGTATCTTGAAAATAATTGTCATAAATATCGTAAATATTACAATGATCACAATAATATTCCGATTAAATACTGGCGGCTAGGGTCAAGTATTTCAATTCTCAATCATCAAAACAATCAAAAAAATTCCACTGAAAAATTGGATTTTTTTTCAGACCCTATAACCACATTTATTACAGTAGGCACCCTCGAACCCCGTAAAGGCCATGAATTAATATTGGATGCATTTGAATTGCTCTGGCAAAAAGGCTATAAAATCCGACTTTGCATTGCAGGCAAGTATGGTTGGATGATGCAGGATCTGGTACAGCGCATAAAGACGCATCCTGAAAATGGTGCACGGCTGATTTATCTCGATCAGCCGACTGATGCTGAATTAGTCTATTGCTATCAAAAGTCACAAGCTTTGGTTATTGCATCAGAAGCTGAAGGTTTTGGCTTGCCAATAGTAGAAGCCTCTCAATTCGGAATCCCTATTTTTGCTTCCGATATCGAAGTGTTTCAGGAAATTGGGCAGGGACACATCAGTTATTTCAAAGTAGGGGATGTACGCAGTTTACAAGGCCTGATCGAACGATGGCTCATTGACGATAATAAAAACCAATGGCCTGATTCAAGACAAATAAAGCGTTTGACGTGGGCAGAAAGTGCAGCGGAATTGCTGAGCATCATTAGAGATTGCAATCCTGTTCCAGGTTTCCCGCTTAAATGTAATCAAAATTAATGGCCTGATTTAAGAACAGTTCTAGGCGTACAGATAATCTCTGGTCATGGGGACGATATTCTTGCACTTACTCTTAGCAATCTGTATTTGAAATACCACCAAATCCTGATTCCTGAAACCAACCTCACAGGAAGCGAGATAAAACTCCCACATGCGGCAGAACCTTTCATCATATAATGATTTGGCGTAATCCCTGCAACGTGTGAATCTCTCTAACCAATGCCGCAAGGTTTCAGCATAATGAAAACGTAAAATTTCGACGTCAGTAACATTCAGTTTGGCTTTTTCAATTCTAGGAAGTACTTCGGAGAGTGAAGGACAATAACCCCCTGGAAATATGTATTTCCGGATCCAGGGATTGGTGACTCGCGGCGGTGAACTTGCACCGATTGTATGAAGCAGCATTACGCCATCATCCGCCAATAACTTTGCGGTTTGATCAAAGAATGTTTGATATTGCGGCACGCCAACATGCTCAAACATACCCACTGATACGATGCGATCATATTTCCCAGTTTCTTCACGGTAATCTCTGAGATGAAATTGCACTTTATTTGAGAGATTTTCGTTTTTGGCGCGTTCACTCGCTGCTTTATGTTGTTCTTTGGAAAGAGTCAACCCAACGACTTCCACATCCGACAGTTTGGCAAGATGAAGCGCCAAGCCACCCCAGCCAGAACCAATATCCAATACGCGCTGTCCGGATCCCAGAAGTAATTTTCTGGCAATATGGTTTTTTTTATTTTCTTGCGCTTGTTCTAAGCTATTGGCTTCGTCCTTGAAATAAGCACAGGAATATTGCCTGTCTTGATCTAGAAATAGTTTGCTGAAATCATCGTTCATGTCATAGTGATGGGCCACATTGCTGCGTGCCTTGCCAATCGGCGTATATTGTTCAAGCAAGTTATTAAATTTGGTGATGAAGGAAAACAATTTTTGGAATAAACTTGGATTGTACTTGCCAAGAGATAAATTTTTAGTGCAGAGATCGAGCAGATCATAGAGTGAGCCGCGTTCTAAGGTGATTTCCCCTTCCATATAGCCTTCACCCAACGCTAGCTCCGGCCTCCAAATGAGTTTTTTTTCTATTTCCTTATTATGGAGCCTAATGCAGACATTGAGGTTTGAATGATGAGTATCAGGATGATTAGAATCGGGATTTTTAGAATTAGGAGACTTCCCAGAATAAACGTGGCTTCGATTATTTGCGTCAATAATGGTCAACGTTCCAATCTGTATGAATGGCTTGAGTATTTTGTCTAAGAGCATATTGGTCCTTTACAATTGTTTTAGCACATTATAAATAAGGATATCATATTATGTCTGAATGTAAAGATTGTTTTAGGTTTGATAACTTTCCAATTGCCCTCGGGCGGGGCCTGTTTACAATTCGCTAGGTTGAGCCAGAAAGTATTGATTTATGAGTACCGTAGCGCAGTTTATATTGAAATAAATGAGCAGCGGAACGCAATAAATCGATGCTTTATGGCCAATTTAGTAGAATTGTTGACAGGCCCTAAAGTAGTTTCTTTAAATAGGGCCATACATTTTCCAAAATAAGTGGCTGTGCATCTTCATTTGGGTGAAGCCCATCATCCTGCATTAAATCTGGATTCAATGCAATATTCTGCAGCAAAAAAGGCACTCTTTGCAATTGATACTTTTTTGCGGTATCCACGAAAGCCTGCTCAAACGCCTCGCTATAAACTGGTCCATAGTTGGGGGGTATTAAAAAACCTATAAGCAGTACTTTTGCATTGGCATTTTTGGAAAGGGTGATCATAGTGCTCAAGTTTTTTTTCAAAGCAGGTATCGCAAGTCCTCGAAGGCCATCATTGCTGCCAAGACCCAGGATCACAACAGCTGGACGATATGCTTTAAGCGCATCTGGCAGCTTTTCAAGGCCATTGCTGGTGGTATCGCCACTGGTACTTAAATTAATGACTCGATAGGGGTATTGCTCTTTATTGAGCTTCTGTTGCAGCAGAGTTACCCAACCCAGTTTGGGATCAATACCGTAAGAGGCACTTAGGCTGTCACCCACAACTAAAATATTAGCGGTCACGGGTTTTGTTGCAGTGACTGTTGAAGCTGCTGAACCCAAAGCGGTTGGAGCAAACAGGCTTAAATAGCAAGCAATACAGACGATACAGAAAATCATTAAACTGGTAAAATGCCGTTCTATGTTTCGAAATGGGAAAGGTCTAATTGTAAGAAATGAAAATGGTCTATGGCCATATTTAAAAAATTTAAGGAATCGGTACATTTATGAAAATCCGTGCAGAGCACCTAACTAAAAAAGTTCCAATACGATCTAATTCAAGTCCAGCTTCAACTACGACTGATATTGCAGATAATATACCAGGTAATATACCAGGTAGTAAAAATGGTCAAGATAAAAATACCTTACTTATACTAAACGATGTTTCTCTCACTGTCGATTCTGGCGAAACCTTAAGCATTTTGGGTGTTTCAGGCTCCGGAAAGTCTACCTTGCTTGGTTTGCTTGCCGGGCTAGATATCCCAAGCAGCGGTAAAGTTTATTGGGATGAGATGAATCTATCCGATCTGAATGAAGATGGCCGTGCCAAAGCCAGATTGGAACGAGCTGGGTTTATTTTTCAAAATTTTGAATTATTAAACTCTTATACAGCTTTAGAAAATGTCATGCTTCCGCTAGACTTGTTGCAAAAAAAGGAGGCAGCTGCCATCGCTTCGATGCGGTTATCGGAAGTGGGATTGGAGCATCGCCTGCATCATTATCCCAATCAATTATCCGGAGGAGAGCAGCAACGGGTTGCGATTGCGCGAGCATTTGCTATAGAGCCTGCAATATTATTTGCTGATGAACCCACTGGCAATTTAGATAAAAAGACCGGAAATCAAATTATCAAGCTCTTATTTGAGTTAAACAAAAAACATAATACGACCATTCTCTGCGTTACACATGATCCTGCCTTGAGTTCAGTTTGCAATCGAACCCTTCATATTGCCGGCGGACAGCTCGTGCAAGAAGAATAAAATGGAGAAATGAAGAATGGAAAGAGGATAGAAATTTAAATGAAACTGAACTATTTATACCGAAATCTGAAAAATGGCGAAGTGACGCTCTTTCTCATCGTGATTTTTTTGGCAGTGACTTGCGCAAGCTCTGCGATATTTTTTACCGAAGGTCTTCGGAATTCGCTTGAAAACAGCAGTAGTGTTTTGCTGGGCGGAGATCGGTCTCTTGCATCCCCAAAACCAATTCCGACAGAATTCATAGCAAAGGCCAATGCTCTGGGGCTCTACTCTGCTCAAACTTTGACCTTTTTTAGTATGCTGGTCCATGGTGAGGATTTAGTTTTGTCTTCAGTCAAAGCAGTAGACCCGAATTATCCCCTGAAAGGCAGCTTAAGCGGTTCCTATGAACCAGAAGGAAAAGACCTGTCTTTTTCTGATATTCCAGAACCCGGAACTGTTTGGCTAGAACCCAGTCTTTTTCCACTCTTAAATGCTAGGATAGGGGATACCCTTCAGATAGGTGTTGCGTCTTTTAAGATCACCCGAGTTTTGAACTATGAACCCGATCGCGGTAGTGAGGGATTGAGTTTGGCGCCTCGAGCACTTATGAATTTACAAGACGTTGCGAGCACAAAGGTGATTGCGCCTGGGAGCAGGCAAACCTATTTCTTACTTTTAACTGGATCGGACTCTGCTTTAGAGCAATTTGGGTCCTATATTGAACCTAAATTAAAACCGAGTGATGATTTTACCTCCTCCAGGAATTCCAGTCCATTAGTAAAAACGCTTTTTGATCAAGGCGAAAATTATATCAGGCTTATATTAGAAATTAATTCAATATTAGCCTGTTTGGCACTTTTTCAGGTGTCTCAGTGTTTTTATCAAAGACAAACTCGAACGGTGGCACTGCTCCGATGTTTTGGCGCGAGTTTTCGCTGGATTTATATGAGATATTCTCTTCTCATTCTGATATTAGGCGGAATCGCCGGAATTTTAGGGTATTTCTTAGGGTTTCTTATAGTGTGGCTTGGAAAAGGCATGTTTGAAAAAGTCTTGTTTCAGAAAATTGAGATAAACATGCTTTTGCCAGGATTTACCGCATTTGCTGTGATTCTGCTGTTACTTTTTTGTTTTATCATCCTGCCATTACGCGGCCTGCACAATATCACACCCATGCGAATTTTGCATCCAACCCCGATTCTGAATTTTACCGGGCTTTCAAAGATTGCAAAATTCTTAAAAAAAATATTGTTATATTGTTTTGGAAATTTAGGGGTTACTGTACGATATGGCATCACCAACCTCGTTCAGAATTTATTTGAAAATATGATACAGCTCTTTGCCTTTGCGTTTGTCATAGCTGCCGTGTTACTTTTGATCTTGATCCGGGGAAATTTGCTTGAAAATTGGCGCAATCAAGTGCCGCCCGATGCTCCAAATTATTTTGTGATCAATCTAGGCAGAGAAGATGTCAATCGTTTCCAGCAAACGCTCGATATTGCTCGTGTCAACAGAATGCCGCTATATCCCGTGGTCAGAGGACAATTGCTTTCGGTCAATGATGAGACTGTTTTGACCACAAGTTCCGATGTAAAATCGGCTACCAATGAAAATAAAGAAAACAATAAAAATGTGAGACACATGCATCGGCTCCTCAATTTAAGTCAAACCTCTAAACTTCCTCAAGAAAATAAGATTATTGCTGGGAGCTGGTTTCAAGAGCAAGATCAAGGTCGTAACATCGTATCCATTGAGCAGGGCTTTGCCAATCGCATGAGAATAAAACTAGGGGATACTTTGAAATTTCAGTTTGGTGAAAATACACTCTCTGCAAAAGTAACCAGCATAAGAACGGTGCAATGGAACTCATTTTCTCCTAATTTTTTCATTATTTTTCCGGAAAGCACGCTTGATCAATACCCAGGCACCTATATGACAAGCTTTTATCTGCCGAGTGAGCAGGGGCATTTCTTAAAACGTTTGGTGCAGGATTTTCCTGCCATTAATATCATTGATGTCAATGTGATCATGAAGCTGCTCCTAAAAAATATTGATACCCTGTCATTTGGCTTGGAATATCTCTTTCTCTTTACGCTGCTCATGAGTTTCCTGGTGCTCTTATCTGGTATTTACTCAAGTCTTGATGCAAGACGGGAAAACGCCATCATTTTACGCGCTTTGGGTGCCGGAAATCGCATGATGCGCGAGATGATTTTCTCGGAATTTCTGCTGCTTGGCTTAGCCTCTGGCCTGCTAGCCCTTGCAATTGCAACCGGAATTTATGCTTGGCTTGTAAAGTCGATATTTCAATTGACTTTTCAGTATGATTGGTGGATAGTAGTATTGGGTCCGATTTTGGGGGTTATTTTGATTTCTGCAGGGGGATGGCTCGGGGTTCGAAAGATTATCACCGTATCACCGAGGGAAATTCTCTCCTCGAGGTCTTAGGTTTTATAGCTGGTATTTCTGGTATTTTATGATTAGTATTACAAATTTATCAATGCTCTACGGGCCACGCCTTCTTTTCGATGATGTGAATATCAACCTTGTCGGAAGCAATCGCTATGGCGTCGTAGGTGCCAATGGAACAGGAAAATCCACATTCCTACGTCTTCTTGCAGGAGACGAGCAGCCCAGCATGGGTGAAATCACAGTGGCGAAGCGCACTGAACTTGGCTGGTTGAAGCAAGACCAATACAAACATGAACACGAAACCCCAGTAGAAGTGGTATTACAAGGCAAAGAAAAACTTTGGATGGCTCTCAAAGAAAAGGAAGAAATTCTTTCTCAAAACGAATTCACTGAAAAACAAGGCTATCGCCTAGGCGAGCTTGAAGAAATCATCATCAATTTGGATGGTTACACAGCAGAATCACTCGCCGAAACAATTCTTTCAGGTTTAGGCATCAAGCATGCCCAGCAAAAAGAAGCCATGAATAAACTCTCTGGCGGTTATAAGTTGCGGGTACTTTTGGCCCAATCGCTCTTTGCAAACCCAGACATTCTCATGCTCGATGAACCCACAAACCATCTGGACATTATGAGCATAGCCTGGCTAGAGCACTATTTAATTAATTCTTTTAAGGGTGTCCTCATCTTCATTTCACACGATCACAATTTCTTAAACAATCTCGCCAATCGGATTTTAGACGTTGATTACGGGGAAATTCGTGAATATGTGGGTAATTATGATTATTTCTTGAAGGAAAAAGAGCAAATTGTCGAACGGAAACTACATGAGCAAAAATATCTTGAAAATAAAATCGCTCATATGAAGGCCTTTGTAGACAGATTCCGTGCCAGTGCGAGCCGCTCCCGCCAGGCTCTAGCGCGCGAAAAAGCGATGGAAAAGATTGAGCTGCCGGATATTAAAAAATCTTCTCGCATTGCGCCTCAATTTAAATTCAAGCAAAAACGTCCCTCTGGCAAAATTGTTTTGAATGCTGAAGCACTCTGCAAATCCTACAACAATAATCCCATTTTGAAAAATATCGGTTTTTCTGTCAAACGCGGCGATAAACTTGCCATCATCGGTCACAATGGTGTTGGAAAATCTACTTTGCTTAAGATCTTGATGGGTAAAGTAGCGGCAGACAGCGGCAGCTTCGAGTGGGGACACGAAACCCATGTGTCTTATTTTGCCCAAGATCACCATGAACAGCTTATTCGTAATCAAATTTTGCTGGATTGGTTAACAGACGAGCAAAGTGGCACGTCTACCACAGATTCCATTCGGAAAATGCTTGGCCAAATGCTTTTCACACAAGATGACGTCTACAAGCATATTTCTAATTTGAGCGGCGGTGAAGCCGCACGTTTGCTCTTTGCCAATATCTTGCTTAACAATAATAATGTATTGGTTTTGGATGAACCCACCAATCATTTGGATATTGATGCCCGTGAAGCACTCGCAGAAGGCCTGCATAATTTTGAAGGTACGGTAATTTTCGTGAGCCATGACAGACATTTTGTCTCAAAAATTGCAAACCGCGTGATTGCAGTGACTGAAAATAAAATCTTAGATTTTCAGGGCAGCTATGAAGAGTATTTAGCCCGCTATGGCGAGGATTATTTAAATCAAGCCTGGGTAATGGAATCCTAACGTGTAGAACTTTCAGATTAATTGGAAGAAATCCTGTGGAAGAAATTATGTCCATAAATGAAACGGAACCAAAAGAAATTGAAACTTTAGGATTACACGAAATCACTGGAATGCAGCAACTTTCAGATCTCTATCAGGGTTTTATTGTCGATCTCTGGGGGGTGGTGCACGATGGTTTCAGTCCCTATCCTGGGGCCGTAGAGTGTCTGAATCATATGATCGACCATCATAAAACACTATTATTTGTGTCCAATGCTCCTAGACCCTCGAGTCTCCTGATTAAAAAATTACAGGAGTTTGGGATAAATGCAACGACCGACATGATATACAGCTCTGGTGATTTGGCTCGCTATCAACTGACAACTTTTGAAGATCCATTTTTTAAGGGCCTTGGCAGAGTGTTCTATCAACTGGGCGCAGAATGTAATTCTGATTTGTTAGCAGGCTTATCAATCGAGCTTACTTCAGATTTAGAAAAAGCGGATATCATGATAATCACTTGCTTTATGGATGAAGGCGATGATTTAAATCAATATGATATTCTCCTTAAAAAAGCAGTGGATCTCAGAATTCCTGCCATTTGTCCCAATCCTGACACCATCCTTATTACTGGTGGAAAATATCGTTATTGTGCAGGTTTTATTGCCGAGAAATTCGAGGCCATGGGAGGCAGAGTCAGATACTATGGTAAGCCAGATGTTATGATTTATGAAAAAAGCTTTGAAAAATTTAAGACTAAGGGCATTCAAAATAAAAAACAGATTTTAGCCATTGGCGATACCTTTGAAACGGATATTCAGGGCGGTGAAAGATTTGGCTGCGACACTGCGCTTGTTATGACAGGTAATGTTGCAAGACTCGTGGCAGAAGAAGCAGCAGTAAAAATCAGCAAAGGGGTGAAAAATCTCAGTTTTGAAGCGTTGCTGCCTGGCATTATAAAAAGATTTGATGTACATCCTAAATGGCTTTTGCCAGGTTTGGTTTACTGAGAATTATTTTTTATTAATTTTTAAAAATAATATTTATTTAAAATAATAGGAGTAATAAAATGTCGCAATCAGAATTCAATATCAAAGAAACACTTGAAGCTGAACCACAAATTATCCCCGATAAAGAGGAATCTATCAAACCAGCCCCAAAAATATCTCAATCCATTAACGCCCCCAAATACCCAAAATTTCCTCAATTTGAATTTTGGCTTGCCACTTATCAAGCAAAATATCGGTTAGAGCAAAGACCTTTCCCAGATATCTTGGCTGAACGAGCTGCGATAGATTTGAAAAACGAATTCGAAACATTCGAAAATGAAACCCAGCGTGCAGAAAAACGGGCTATCGATGAAGCCGAAGCCCTTGAAGCTGTGCATTGTATTATAGAAGATCGGATTGGATATAATTCCGCACTTTTTGAATTTTTAAAAGTTGAACCTATAGAGAGTATTCAAAAATACTGTCATGAATCTTTCAAAATGCCTTACTCGTCGATTAAGGCTTCTGGAGAAGCGCTCCGAGTACATCTCTATTCCGCAACCTTAGAAGACATCAATCTCTATAAACTTATGCAGTATTTTATGAAAAATTCACTAGATAATGAATATTTATGTGAATTTATCTATGATACTGTCTTGAATCGCTTAATCACTGAAAGATCAGATACCTCTGTTAATAAGACAAAAGACAATCCGGAGCTTGAAGACTATCACTTGAAGAAGATTACTAAGCTTTTAAAGCCATTTTTGAATTCCGGACATGAGGAGTTTGAAAAAAGATTTGATTTCCACCAAAAGCTAAAACAAGATCCTGCAAGTGCTTCTACGAAGCTTGTCAAATATTCAAAAGAACTGATACAAATTCTTTCAAACCTTAATGCGTTGCGCAAGAAACACTGTACCTCTTTGACAAGAGATTTCCAAAATTATGTTGAGAATGAATTGGTTCAAGCTGAGAAAGGTTTGAAGGATCTGTTGCAACAAGCAGAAACGCTTCCAGATCTTGTTTGCAGAATTATTTTAAACGCAGAAGCTCAGGGTATGTACCAGCCAACTATAGATAACCCCAATGGCTTAGAAATTCCTCAGCAATTTAAGATCACGAAATACTGTCGTGAAATTTTCTATGCCTTAAACATTATGCAAAATTGGCTTAATGATATTGACAAAAAACTTCGTGAGGCAATCAATGCTTCTCTGGAATGGGAATCGGCAGTTAAAAAAGTCCGCGGCAAACCTATTATACCTTTAAGTCTCGATATCCCCAATTTTGGCGGTTTAAGAATGATGCTTCCGATTCCGCCTGAGGTATTGGCTATTTTAGAAAATCAAGCAAGAAACGCAGAAGCTTCAGAACAGATTTCAGGACAGAAAAGAAAGGAAACCCCCGAACAAGGTATTATAAAACTCAAAGATGAGAAAAGACAGGCTGTACAACAGGATTTTCGCGGAGATAAATTCCTTCCGCAACCCGATGAAGAAGAACAAAAGGCACTTGCTGAAGCTGCTGCACGGCTTTTGGAATTTAAACTCAAGAAAGAAGATGAACTTTTGAAGTTTCAAGCTTCTGTTCTCGAAAAGAGAGAATTAAAAGCTTTGCAATTGCAGCAAAGATTCGAATTGCTTCGAGCTGCCTTAAGTGAAGATGAGACAGATATTGGTATTGGAGATAAGACGCAGGAGCTCAGAGACCATGAAATTGAACAGTTGACTTTTTTAATGGGAAAACAGCGCAATTTGCCTGAATTGATCTTAAATTGGTTCACTGGTGGGGACATCAAATTTTCAGTTTTCGAAAATATGATCAAAGCACTCTCGAAAGGCATGGTGGACTTTAAGCCGCTTGACTTCCATGGCTCATCGCATTTTTCTGCCTATGTGCCAAATACCCATAAAGCTTGGCAAAAAGCTGTACAATCGGATCTGGAACAACCCTATAAAATGCTTTTCAAACAAATGACAACGGTGAATAGCTGGAAAATTCATGGCGGCGCGCATAGCGATGATATATTGTCAGTTAAGGCACGCGAACGTTGTTTGAAAGGATTGATTCGAGCGGGTGTTACACCAGAGCGTTTGAAACTTGCTAGAGCTAAGGCACTGGATCAAAAGAGTGTCCGAAAATTTGCGTAGCAACCGTCACGCACTGCCTGGAACGCCCATCTTTGGGCAATCTCGCATTAAAAATTCAACAAAAATTGCTCATTTACTTTGCGTAACTTGAAGAACATCATTAATATCATTAATATAGGAACTCATAAGGATCTACAAGGAAGAAGGAATTCAGTATGAAACCGGAAGAGCAATTGTTAAAAATTTGCCGAGATAAAAATTTCACTTTATCCCTGGCAGAATCCTGTACTGGCGGTGCAATTTCTGCACGAATTACTGCCATTGCTGGTGCATCACTTTATTTTAAAGGCAGCATTGTGTGTTACAGCAATTTTGCTAAGCATAAACTGCTCGGGTTGTCTGAAGATATCTTAAATGCGTATGGTCCTGTGAGTCAAGAGGCAGCAGAGTCGATGCAGAAAAGTATACTGCAACTCCTTGAAAGTGATTTTTCGCTTGCGATTACTGGTGTTGCAGGACCCACTGGCGGCACAGAAAAGACACCTGTTGGAACTGTTTTTATTGCTATTGGCGGTGCAAATGGAAGTACTACTGTTTATAAGGAACAATTTCTAGGGATTCGTTTGGATATTATCAGACAAGCAACTGATCGTGCATTTGAAATATTATTGGATTTTGCAATCCAGGAGGAAATAGCATGAAGCAAGTAGTTTCTAAATTTTTATAATTAAGGTTTTGGCTCAAATTTGAGAGAAACTGAATTCACGCAAAATCTCATGCCAGTAGGCATTGGACCATCATTAAATACATGCCCCAGGTGTGATTGACAATTAGCACAGCGAACTTCTGTCCTCACCATACCATGGCTTTCATCCAATATATTCACAACAGCACCTTCATAAGGCTGCCAAAAGCTCGGCCAACCTGACCCTGAATCGAATTTGCTGCTGGATTCAAAAAGCGGGGCATTACAACAAACACAATGATAGCTCCCTGCTGCTTTATTATGCAACAGTTCGCCGCTACCAGCAGGTTCTGTGCCTCCCAAACGACATATTCTATATTGCAGAGGGGACAGTACTTCCTGCCATTCGCTATTGGATTTGTTTGATTTGTCATCACTGTTATTTTTATCCATATAATTAGTATAGATACTATTTTTTATTCCCTATGTCAAAAAAATAATTTGATTTGATCTTATACTGAATAAATGGAAACTGAAAACACTGAAAGCGCTGAAAATCCAAAAAAATCTGAACAGCTAACCCAGGCTTTGGAGCCAAAAAAGTCTAGAAGAGCTAAAAAATCAGCGAAATCCGCTAAGTCCCCTAAATCTGCCAGATCTAAAAAAACCGAAAAATCTGAGAAATTTGAAAAATTTGAAAAAACTGAAAAATCTACCAATGCTCCAAGACCTGAAAAGCAAAGAATTCGCATCAAACATTACCAAAGAGTCACCGGGGGAAGGGAACCCTTGGATATTCCGCGTTATGAGGGTCAAAGTTTTGACAGGGTCATGCATGCTTTCATCAGTCAATACACCGGGTATTTGTCACCCATTTCTTTTATCCAATCTGTCAATGATTGGGCAGCACACCTAAATAGTTTACCTGCGAAACGTTTTGATTTGCTGCGTAATTTTGCCGAGAATTGCTTGCAGATGAACATTTCAAACTTGCAGCATCTCTTTCATAAAGAATTTATTCCCTGTATGGAGTGTCAACCGAGTGATACACGCTTCAAGGATCCCATGTGGGATCAATATCCATTTCGCTATTTTTCACAATCATTCTTAGTTTGGGAAAAATTCTTCAACGAGGCAACCACAAATATTCGCGGTGTTTCTAAGCATCATCTCAATGTGGTAAATTTTATCACAAGACAAATGCTCGATTTCATTTCACCCTCAAATTTTCCACTGACAAACCCAGAAATTTTATCTACAACCTATAGTGAAAGTGGTCAAAACTTTCTCAGGGGTTTTAATAATGTTATTGAAGATATTTCCCGGTTGATCTGCAAAGTACCTCCTGCCGGTACTGAGAACTTTAAGGTAGGCGTGAATCTAGCAGTTACCAAGGGTAAGGTGGTACATCGCAATCGCCTGATAGAACTGATTCAATATTCGCCGACGACCAATAAAGTTCACAAAGAACCTATCCTTATCGTTCCTGCCTGCATCATGAAATATTATATTTTGGACTTATCCCCTCATAATTCGATGGTCAAATATTTAGTGGAACAGGGTCATACCGTTTTCATGATTTCTTGGAAGAATCCGGGCAGGGGAGATCGAGATCTCGGTTTCGAAGATTATGTTAATTTAGGAATCTTTAGTGCACTTGATGCCGTTAATGTTATTACACAACAGCACAAGGTGCACGCAGTTGGTTACTGTATTGGTGGTACACAATTGATGATTGCCGCAGCTGCAATGGCTGCAAAATCGGATGATCGCCTTAAAACCATTACTTTATTTGCAGCAGAAGTCGATTTTAGGGAGGGTGGTGAGCTCACCTTATTCATCGATGAAAGCCAGGTTGCCTATCTTGAGGATAGTATGTGGGAAAAGGGCTATTTGGAAGGATTTCAAATGGCCAATGCCTTCAGTATGCTGCGTTCCTCCACATTGATCTATTCCAGAATGGTTCATGATTATTTGTTGGGTAAGCGCCAAAAAATGTTCGATTTGATGGCTTGGGACCACGATACGACACGCCTGCCATTTCGTATGCACAGTGAATATCTCCGTAAATTATTCTTGAATAATGATTTGATTGAAGGTCAATTCTCAGTATGGGGCAGAAAAATTGCCTTGCTAGATATCACAACACCTATATTTGTGGTCAGTACATTGACAGACCACGTTGCACCCTGGCGCTCGGTTTATAAAATTCATCTTTATTCGAAGCCTGAGGTAACCTTCGTTTTGACGAATGGCGGCCACAATGCCGGTATCATCAGCGAACCAGGCCATCCCAATCGACGCTTTCAAATGCTGACGCGCTCCCGTAGTGACAGACAGTATCTAACCCCGGACACATGGCAAGGGCTGGCCCCTTCCTATGATGGTTCTTGGTGGCCGGCATGGGACACTTGGTTAAATGATCATTCTTCAAATAATCAGATTTCTCCGCCTTCTATGGGTAATTCGGAAGAAGGTTATCCCATCCTATGTGATGCTCCTGGTACTTACGTACTGCAGAAATAAATCTCTATTTTTCTCTAGTCCTACATCACAAAAGCTACATCGCAGGTGCTATACTTCTAAGTGAATGGACTAACATTCAACTTGAACTTAAATAATTAACTTGTAATATGTCAACAGCAAAATAGGAGATAGTACTATGCAACCAAACAAACCACAAAACCCACACAACCCAGCTCCACAAAGACAACACGCTCCTGCTAGAAAAGATCATGGTCAAGGCAGCAATCCTCATCGTGATCAACAACAAAGAGCACACTAATTTAGCTTTTTATTTGGGGCGGGCTTGGAAGTACCGCCCCTTTTATTTATCACCAAAAGATCTCATTCTCGCAAATTCGCAAATAGATCTAAGAGTTCTAAAAGAAGGATAGATTTTAAAATGAAAAAATGGCCCCACAAAAAAGATCCTATGGAACACATTGAAGACATAGTTATACCGATACGCTTCCATCGCGAGAAAATTTCAAAGCCTTTATCACCAAGCTCTTTAACGAAAAATCTCAGCTCGCAATCAAGTGAGAATGCTGATCCTAATTGCGGACATGATGAACTGGAAAGTGTGTTTATTTTGAGCTCAAATTAATACATTTTTAGATAAATGTAATTATTCAGATTATTATGATTGTTCAGATAATTCTGGTTCCTTGCTTAATTTGCTGTGAAAACGACTATAACAAAAATAAATAATCAGTCCGGCCGCCATCCAAACCACAAATCTGATCCACGTCACAAGCGGTAAATTTACCATCAAATAACCGCAGGAGAGAATACCTAAAATAGGCAGCCAGGGAGAAAAAGGTGTCATAAATGGGCGGTGCAGATCTGGTTTGGTACGGCGCAAAATCACCACCCCTGCACAAACAATGACAAAAGCCGCCAAGGTACCTATATTCACTAATTCTGCTACTTCTTGAATCGGCATTAAACCCGCAATTGGACACATGATAACCGTTGCAAGTACGATAGTACGTATCGGGGTGTGTGTGCTAGGATTTACTTTTGAAAAAAAGGCTGGCAGCAGACCATCTCTTGAAATAGCATAGATGATTCGACTCAAGCCATAGATAAAAATTAACATGACCGAAGTAAGACCGGCAATGGCACCAACCGCAATGAATCCTGCGGCAGCGGCATGTCCTAGATTTAAGATTGTCTCAGCAATAGGTGATTTGTTGTTTAAAGTCGAAAAACTGGTGATTCCCGTCAATAACCCAGAAACCACAATATAAATGGCGGTACAGATCACAAGGGAAGCAATAATGCCAATTGACATGTCTCGTTGTGGATGAATAGCTTCTTCAGAGGCAGTAGAGACAGCATCAAATCCAATATAGGCAAAAAATACCAGTGCTGCGCCTTTTACAATACCTGTCCATCCAAAGGGCATATAGGGCGACCAATTGTGCACATTAAAATGCTTGATGGCCACCCCAATAAATAAAGCAATGGCAGCAAGTTTAATCAACACGAATACAGCATTAAATCTAGCGCTGTGCTTAACCCCTAGCGCTAAAATTGCAGATAAAATGAGAATGATGCTGACCGCAAGCAAATTTACAATGCCGCCTTCAGCCGGACTTTTTATCAAGGACTCGGGTAAATATATTCCGACGCTATTAAAAGCATTATTAATGTATCCCGACCAGCCAATCGCTACAGTGCAGACACTGATCGCATATTCTAATATCAAATCCCAGCCAATGATCCAGGCAAATATTTCACCTAGAGCCACATATCCATAGGTATAAGCACTGCCTGAACCACCCACTGCAGAGGCAAGTTCCGCATAGGCAAGGGCAGCAAAAGAACAGGCAATTCCTGCTAAAACGTAGGAGAGAGCGATGGCAGGGCCTGCTTTTGTGGCTGCAGCGACTCCGGTGAGAACAAAGATTCCAGCACCAATGATGGCTCCAATGCCTAGCAAAGTCAAATCAAAGGCTGAAAGACAGCGTTTTAAGTTGGTTTCGCCATGATGTCTTGCGGGCTTGGTGCGTAATAAGGAATGAAAATTCATTCGTATTCGGGTTTGGGAATGTGTTTGAACCAGTTTTTCATTTTCCATTACGAGTAAAGTATAGTTCTAAAAAGCCGCAAGTATGCTTCTATGACAAGTATGCTTCTATGATCTGGAATGCTAGCAAACTGATTAAATCTATACTAATCTTTGAGATATATTGCCGAGTACAATTTCTAGGAGTCAGTGGATGAAAACTGCTGCTTTGACGGTTTCAGGGATTATTTATGCGATCGTTGCAATCGCACATTTCTATCGTTTAAATAAAGATCTCCCCATCTCAGTAGGGGATTATTCAGTACCTGTACATTGGTCTCTTTATGGCGGCATCATTACGGCAATATTAGCAATTTGGATGTTCGTAGCGGCCAAAAGAGACCGCTAGAACATCACGATATATCCTTAACCTTCTAAATATTTTCATTACTTTAAATATTATGGCATCATGCCCGCATTTTGTACGGAAGGCAGCACTACCCCTGCACCAACCGAGAGAGCTGTATCCGAAACAGCGTCTACAACAAGTGAAGCGGAAGCAGCCTGGGTTCCCGCCCCAGAGAAAACCAAAGGATCTGAAGCAGGTGCGTCTTCGGGTGTTGAAACATCTCTAAGCGTCGCAGCATCCGCATCCATTTTAGCTTTTTCTTTTAATTTGGTTGCCAGCAATTCCTCTAAGATCTTTGCGTAGGCCCCAGTTATTTTGATCATACTTTCAGGTTTTTTATAATCTTCCGCTGATGCCTCTGGTAAACTCTCACTGGCAATGAATATCTCAACGCCCAAACACATGCACTGTCTTTCATGGAGACGTAACAGAACATCGCGATGCTGGCTTGGATTCAGTTTGCCTTCCTGTAACGCTTTGCTTGCCAATTCTTGAATCAACCTTAAGACTTCTGCTTTTTCCTGTGGTTCCAGGTTCATAAACATTTCTTCAGGGTTAGTACCTCCGAATCTATAGCGTTTTCGTGCACCGCCTCGCTGCACACCGGAAGTGGTATCGGGAATACCCGCCGCTTTATCCGCTTCCGCTTTTTTCTCTGCCTCTTTTTTATTTTTATTGAGGATAATTATTGCTTGTGGAAGATTTTCCAAAATGAAACCATCCGTCTTGACACAGTTATGGAAATACTCCGCAATTTCTGCTTCTGCCTTTTGACCTGCTTGAACTTCAAGTCCAAAAATTGCTTTAATTTGCTCACTAAACTTGATTTCCTTCATCAAGGTGTCAGGGCTGCTCTGCTTCCAAAACTCACAGAGTTGTTTGGTAGCAAATGCAACCAAGAATCTCTTATTAGAAGCGATCTCAAAAGCTTGCTTTCGGTTGGTAAAATATTCCTTAGTCTTAGCATCTGCCATTAACTTTTCATCTGCTAGAATGATTTCTAATGCACGCTTCTGTTCTTCTTTGGTGGTTTTCAAGATTTCTGCCTGAGTTTTAACACCAAGCGCTTTTGCAAAAATTAAATTATATTGAATAGAAGGTTTGCGCTCTTCTATTGTCTTAAATTCCACCTCTCTTTTAACCTTCAAGGCACGGTTACCAACTTCATCCAATGAGGTCAGCTGTCGCTCGAGGCTGAGATCACTAAAGAGGGCAATTTCAGAAATCATTGCGACTTTACATAATTGCGCATTAAGCCATATGGGATTCATTTCAGCTCTTACAGCATTTATATCCGCGTCTTTCTTGCGTTCCTCTGCGGCTTGCAACATTGTTTCTAAAATATCAAAACGTTTCAGCATGGGCAGTGATTCAAACTCTTTGACATCTGAAATGCCTGCAACTTGGCATTTATAGCCTTTAAGCCAGATAGCATCGATTTGAGATTCTAGGGTCTTGACATCATTTTCTTTGCCTAATTTATGAGCTTTCTCCTGTATTTTTTCGAGAATTTCTAATTGCTTGGCAGCAGCGAGATCGCTCTTGTATCCTGCCAGATCATATTGTACCTTAAGCCAGATTTTATCCATTTCCTGCTGCAGTTGTTCGCCCACCACTTTCATGCTGTGGCTTTCTGCCTTTTCTGTTGCTTTTTCATAAATTTCGAAACACTTAACCACAGGCAGCTTGGCAAAGTCAGCCATGGTATTGCAACCTGAGAGTTCACACAATGTGAAATCATGCCACAAAGCATTTTCTTTGGCTTCCAATTGCTCTACCATGCCTTTTTTGTCCTGTTCTGAAACAGCAATTTGATTGAGCTCAATCATCCATTTCACAGCTTGATAAGCTGCCAATTGATTTCCTAAAGGTAAGCTTTCAAATTCTGATTGTTCCGTAACGCCTGCATTTTTATAAAGGGATTCTTCAATTTTAATGCCAACATCATTTTGTAAAATTTCAATTTCCTTGCTTAACAATTCATCCAGCAGATCGTGTGGCGACTCAAGTTCTCTTTCATGGCGAAGGGCAATCAGGGCATCGAGCTTAATTTTCTTGTTCTTATAGGTTTTATCTATATTTTGCGCCTTCCAACTCTTCAGGAAGGGTTCGAGCTGAGACAGGACTTCCTCCATCATTTCCTTATCTTGTGCTGCGTTGGCTTCAGCATAGTTTCTGAGGCGAAGCTCGGCTATCTCATCCCCTTCGCGCAAAAAGCCATTTAGGATTTGCTGCTGTATCCATTCATTTTTCAGATAATGGGCTTTTTCTCGACCCTCTATCGCTTGTGGACTCAAGAAAAGCTTACTTTGTAGCAAGGCTTTTAAAGAAATTTTTTGCCCGTCGCTGTATTCAAAATTGTAATTTATGGGTAGAGAGACATCGGATGACAAAATCAATTCCCAGACATTTTTAGGAATTCCAACGTTTCGAAATATCGTGGTGCCTAATGCGTCGGGTACTAGGTGACAAGTACCTAATACGGCAGGTCTTATGGAAGTATCTTTCGGATCTAAAAAGTTCACTTGAAGTGCTTTCAAGGTCTCAAGCGACGCGACATCTCCAAAAATCAAATTGGTGATTTTGGTGTCGACCAATCCGCGCGGACAAAAGATCTTTTGTCCAGCCTCTGGACCTATCATTTGCTGACTTAATTGCACAAATCTGCTGAGGTCGGTATCAGGCGCACTTCCTGGATTTAAATCTAATCCCAAGCATTTCCAATTGATCTTTAATGCCTCGCTGCCCTTAAAATGTTTTTCTAGATAGGCTGGAAGTGAGCCTCTATCACCAAAAATACCGTCCGTTAACAATAAGGCTGTAATGGGCAATTGCTTCGCTTTGGAATAGTTTTCGGCGCAGGCTTTCATCTTGGGCACGTGTTCTGTACGAAATGCTTCTAAGGGGGGAAGAATTGCTGTTCGACCATCCCATGCAATATTCAAATCTTCAAAAACTTTCGTTTGCAAGCGATCTACATTATCTGGATTCAAGTCTTCAAAGACGATGGTATTTTTGACTCTATGATCATAAGCGATAACGCTGAGTTTAACATTTGGCATTTGAGCTATTTTGGGTAAAATATTGACGATCGCTTTTCGTACTGCATCAATTCGGGAGTCTTTATCGCTTATTACTCCTATTGGTTCTTTTTTCGAATTGTATTTGTAAATTGATCCATCTAACATACTACCACTGATATCGATAAACATCACGATATACTCAGGCATGTCGCTCTTCAATACAGGCAGATCAAATTCGGTGGGCAAGATCACTTGTTTCCCACAGATTTTTGGTTTACCCACTGTAATTGTGGGTGCATCTCCGAACTCGGCGTGCAATATTTTCTGCAATATCTCAGCACCCATCACAACTGCAGGTTGCACCATACGTAATTCTTCGATTTTCGTTTTAGCAAATTCCTGATCTCTGCACGGAAGCTCCGCAACTGCTCTAAGCATGGATTCAAAGTTTTTCGTTAATACCCGGCAACGGCCATGTGCCTGGTCAGAGAAAAACGGACGTACAATACCCGAATATTTTTCCAAATCAAAATCTTTTGGCGGAGCAGGCTCTGTTGCTAGCAATTCATCCAGTGTTGGCAGGTTGTCTATATCTTCGAACAATTCTGGATTAAAGCCGAGTTTATCAAGACGTCGTATCACATAGTAGAAAACTTTATCAGCATCCTCTTTTTTGAGATAGGGCAGTTTTAAATCAACATTACCCTCAATTTTTGCTGCTTCTTGATCATAGAGTGCATTTTCTTTTTGTATACTGTCTTTTTCAAAAGGGATTAATTTAATACCCAATAATTGCATGTAGGGTCTGCCTGGCATCACTGCTTTGGACATTTCTTGCGGAGTGACCCCTTTGGCACCTGTTTTAGCGCAATAAGCGCTCAAAAAGTCGACAGTGAGTTTGGTTGCAGCAGCATGAGCTGTGGTTTTATCATGATCTTTGCAAAGGATAACCACTTCTTTACTGTTTTTGCAGTAATAAATATTTTGAATGAGATCGAGACAATTTTGTTTTTTTAACCATTTTACCAAGTGATTATTACGGTAATAATCTACCCCGTGCATTCTGGCGATATCTGCAGTGGTTAATCGCAGTTCTTCGGTTTCGGTTCTTTCTTTCCTTTCTTTAACTTCAGCTTTTGCTTGGGATTTTGCTTGTGACGAGGGTTTATGAGTAATTTTTAATTGTGCTGCAACTTCCTCATATATGTCATATATGTCATCTAAATCGGGGGCTGCGGTAGGTTCGGGAGTAGGAGTAGAAGTGCGAGGGAAATCATCTTTGAGTTTTTGAATACCTTCAACAACGGCCAAGACGTCTTTTTGATTTAACATAATAATGTACTCCGTAATTTTTGCTTAATTTTAATAACAACAACCGTTCAAGCTTCACGCATTGCCCATGTTTCCAAATGCACCTGAACAAGTTACTAATAATTCTAAATTTAAAAATTAAAATATTATAATTTGTATATTCCCTTTTTTACAATATTCTTTCATATTCTTATAAAATACTTTTAAGGATTACAAAATTTTTCTATAGATGGTCTATGGTAATCCTTTAATTGAACTACCATGTTATAATAAAGCCATAAGTTAGTCAACTTTTTTTCTGTAAACCCGTTCCTTTTCCTTTTCCTTATCATTATTGATTAAATTGATTAAAATTTGGGTTTTCGAATTGTAATTACACTAAAAAATTATTAAAAAGCTTTTGAAACCCCTTGGCAGTCGCAAATATTTTGTGTCATACTGCAATTGATTGCTGTACACTTATCAAAGGGTGAGAAAGAATATGTTACACGAGACTGAGACTATGTTGCAAAAGAAGAAGGCAGGGGGCTCACGTCCTGGCTCGGGCCGGCCCAAAGGAAGCGGTAAATACAAGGAAGCGACATGCCCGATTCGTATCCCAAATAGCTTATTGTCCGAAGTCCGAGACTTATTGTCTCAATATGAAGGTCTGTTGTCTAGTCCCTCATCTAGTACCTCGCCCAATACCCAATCCAATACAAACCGCATTTCACGATTTACCCCGCGATCCCCCAATTCACACAATAGAAAATTCTCTGATCTGCCTTTAAATGATTACTCGAATATTTATGAAGCCGTTTGGGGGGAGAAAAAACAATCCTTTCCTTTATATGGAACCCGCGTAGCTGCCGGTTTTCCTTCCCCAGCGGACGACTATATCGAATCAAAACTCGATCTTAATCATTACTTAGTAAAACATCCCGCTGCGACCTTTTTTGTACGTGTCGAAGGGGACTCCATGATCGGTGCCGGCATCCATCCAGACGACATTTTAGTAGTCGATCGCTCCGTCAAACCTACCGACGACAAAATTGTCATTGCAGTGGTAAATGGTGAATTGACCGTCAAACGTCTGAGAATTATGCCAAATTATGTTGTATTGCAGCCAGAAAACGACAGATTTTCTCCCATACGGGTAACAGAAGAAATGAATTTTAGCATTTGGGGAGTAGTGACGAGCGTGATTCACTCCTTATAAAGCATAAAATATTTCATAAATTAGACAATAACGTTTTAATGTAGAAATGTACTAAAACGTCCAGATTTGAGGCAAGGTCGCGTTTAAAAATTTAACAAAATAGCGGAGTTTACAACTAGTAAATGAGCAAATTTTGTTAAATTTTTAACGCGAGATTGCCCAAAGATGGGCGTTCATAGGCAGTGCAGGAACGGTTGATGATTGTAGGTTTGGTTGACGTCAACAATTTCTATGTCTCTTGTGAACGAGTTTTCATCCCAAGCTTGGAAGGAAAACCCGTTATCGTGCTTTCCAATAATGATGGCTGCGTGGTGGCGCGCTCAAACGAAAGCAAGGCATTGGGCATTCAAATGGGTGTGCCTTTATTTAAAATCAAAGATCTGGTCAAGAAACACAAAATAGAAGTTTTTTCCTCCAATTATGCCTTATACGGCGACATGTCAGATCGCGCCATGACAATCCTCCGAACCTTAAGCCCCCGGGTCGAAATCTATTCCATCGATGAAGCCTTCCTAGATTTTACTGGCTTTGATCCAGACAAACTGCGCTACTACGGCTTGAAAATTGTGGAAATCATGCGACGATCTGTAGGCCTTCCAGTATCACTCGGTATTGGTCCTACCAAAACTCTGGCAAAAATTGCAAATCATATTGCAAAACGCTGGCCAAAAGCACAAGGTGTATTCGATCTCACAGATCCTCTGCAACAAAAGAAAATTCTGCCTCGAATTGCCATCAAGGATATTTGGGGCATAGGATTCCGCCTCGATGCCAAATTACAAGCCTTAAATATTCGCACTGCTTGGGATTTAAGGCAATGTGATAGCGAATTCATCCGCAATCGTTTCAATCTTACCTTGGCGCATACTGTGCTCGAATTGCAAGGTGTTGTAGGCTTTGAAATAGAAGATATTGGTGAAGCCCGGAAGCAAATACGCGTGTCACGTACTCTCGCAAATAGAACAACTGATCTCACGGTATTAAAATCCTTAGTGACCCGTTTTGTCGCCAGAGCGGCAGAAAAATTGCGCGGCCAAAATTCTCTGGCACAGTCTCTACTCGTTTTCCTGGAAACTAACCAACACCGGCCGCAAGATGCACAATATCAAAATAGTTTCTTAGTACCATTTCGAAGCGGTACCGATAACACCCTCGATCTTATCCACTACGCTATTCAGGGCCTCGAAATGCTGTTTCGTCCTGGCTATCACTATCAAAGAGTTGGCGTTGTGCTGTTGGATTTGATGGACAAAGGCAAAAGACAATGGGATCTGTTCGAGCTCGAACGCGACAAACATGGAGAATGTTTGATGGAAACGCTCGATGAAGTAAATGCTTTAATGGGCAGCGGAACAGTACGTTTTGCTCTCGAAACCCTATCTGATCCCTGGCTCGCCCGCTCCGGCCGAAATCGCTGCACGCCTTGCTATACTACTTGCTGGGAAGAATTGGCAATTGTCAAAACTTGAATCCAAATCAGAAGCGTGTAATACCCGTCATTAATTAATCATCTATAAATCAGCCTAATTAATCATCTTAATCATCCGAAATCATCCGAACCTGTGAACATTTCATATTCTAAATTGTCTATCGATTAGATGCAGATGAATAAATAATAAGTGTAGATCACAATATTAGGAAAAAATAATTGTATATACTCTCAGTCCTTTACAAAGGAGGTCGTTTATGGCAGTAGGTTCACCCAAAGAAACTAAAGAATTAGATGAAAAAAGTCGGGCGGATAAAATTGTTACCTATGGTACTGGTGCAGAAGCCATTGAAATTCTAGATCAGGTGCAAAGTGGAACACTAAGTGTTTCCGTTCCCGAAGGTACTCGCATTATTTTAGCAGAAAACGAAAAAACCCCACCCAAACTGTTAAATATCATTTTAAGCATTGCTAAAAACTCTACAGAATTACCGTGGAAAGCAACGGATGGAAAACAAGAAAAAGATGCAGTGGTTGCTATAGGTGATCAAGTTTATCAAGTAAATATTGAAAAAATAGGGGAAGGAGAAAATGATTACCGGGTAAACATCAGAAAACAAGCAATAGTAAGTGCAGATGGTAATATTGTAATGGCTGAAACACCTGTACTAAGCACTCATCTAACGCTCGGGGCAACAGCTGCTGACGTGAGAGTTGAAGGACAACCCATTAGAAATACCAGACTGGGGCCTGTACAAGCAGCTGCCGTTAAAAAAATTGGGGCAAAATTGCAAGAAGACGCTAAAAAACCGGGTGAACCACAAAAAGGCGCATTAGCAGTGTTGGGTACTGGTTCTGGCAAAAGCTTTGTGATGGCAGGTATTACAGAAGCCATAGGAGAAGGTGTCTATGTGGTCCCAGACCATACCTTGGCTACTGAAATGAAAGGGGAAATTGAAAAATTACAGGGACAGATGGGTCCTACACCCCAAGTATTCGTTAATCCCTCTGTCAAGGAACTAGAAGAACTATTAAAGGATCCCGTTGGAAAACATATCGTATTGGAGGCCAGGGACAAAGATTTTGCACAAAAAGCTGCGATGATCAAGGGGAAAGTGGTACTCATTGATGAAAGCCATCAACATACCTATAAGAAAAAGGATTTGCAGGTCTTAAAAAATTTAGCAGCAAATAATTCTGTTGTTGCGCTGACCGGCACTCCGACATCAAGTTTGAGAGAAGTATTCGGTAATTCAGTTGAGAATGTCAATATTTTGGAAGTCATGAAAATGGGCAGAATGCGATTCATCCACGGTAGTTCCGAGAAAATTGCTGCTCCCAAGGAAACTCGCTCTCTACTCTTGAGCAGTAAAATCCCGCGAGCAGCTGGAACGGCTCAGAGCATAAATGATGCCGTGGTTCATAAAATGCAGCTTCGATATTATGGCGGTGAAGGGTATTTGACAAAAGAAAGCGGTAAAGAGAGCGGTTATAAAGATCCTGCAACGTTTTTAACGAACAAAGAAAACCCAACTGAAGCAGACATCCAACAAGCCATAGATAAAGCTGTTAAGCAAAATATTAGAAGGATTTCAGATCGAAAAAACTTTATTTTCTCAGGCGATGCAGAAAATCGCAAGAAATTAATAGATATGCACAGAGAGATATTTTCAGGAACAGGAAATAAGGCAAAATTGGCCCAATTTCAAAAAGAAGTTGCCAAGCTACGTCAAGCAGAAGAAATTGAGGCGAGAATAAAGATGTGGCATCAATTAGATCCGGTCCTCAGTAAATTGACTGTCGAAAAAGAAAAATTAGAAACAGAATTAAAATCGGCTCGTGAACGAAAAGATGATGGATCTGAGTATAAGATCACAGCAGCGCTTAGGCAGAAATCCCGTGAGATAACGAAGCGAGAGAATGAAATACATTTAAGAAAAAGAGTACAAGAGTCTGTTCCTTTGCCCAAGGTTGATCTTAAAGCTGAAGCAGAATTGGCCCAAAAGAAACAAATTGCCAATGCTTTGAACACCAAGATATTGAAATTATTATACACCAGCAATCCGCCGAGCCCAAAGGATCCGTCAGACGTAGATTTTGAGATTATGCAGAGACTTGGGACTCTTGAGAAATATTTGAGGGATCATCCTTTACCAGCAAGGGATGAAAAGGCGTTGACAGCATTGAAAGCAGTTTATGATAGTTTTGTGAAAAAATTTCCAGATGCCCTGCCGGCATCGCAGAGAGAGAAACTCCTCGGATTGATCAACTCAAAAGTTCAATTGGGAGCAAAAGGTACAATCTCCCTGATCAATCCAGAAGAAATTAATCTGGCAGCTCTTGGAGCTACTTATGCTGTAGATGCCCCAGCCAGGGAGCAGCCAGCAGACAAACAGGGGGCAGCCGATAAGGAATCCTTGCAAATTATAGAACAATTAAAATTGGGATTGGTGATGCATGTTGGCAGCGATGAACGATATGCGACCGGCATCAGTATCCCCTCTGTATTATCCGTGCAACAAATGATCACACGGGAAGATGATCCGCTGATTAATGCCCAACTTTCAGTGCAGCTTTTCGGACGGATAGTACGTGCCAGAGATGATATCGGAACCGCAATGCAAGTGGTGAGTGATTTGGTACCTAATAGTCTTTATTTGACGCCGCTTGATCTTGTTACTGAACAAGCAACGGAACTGGCATTGGCCGTGGATGCAAGGCAGGAAGAATATTTCGTGAATTTCACACTGATGTCAATGGATAGTAATCCTATTTTCCAGGATCTCGTGGACGCGGTGGTAGCGAGGGTTGCAGCCGGTGAGGCTCAAATTCCCGTAGTTGTCAAAAATGCTGATGGCGATGCTTTTATATGCTGGAAACAGAATGCTGGTGATAAAGACATCCACGTTAAACCTTTAAAACCGGAGGATGTGAAATCTTTCACATTTCCAAATGCGGGTGAAGAGCCTGTCATTAAAGTGAGTTGCATGCGAGGCACCGCCTGCCCCAAACCAGAAGAGGGAGATTATCATAGGATTTATAGAATATTGGAAGGGGAGCGACATCAGCTTAGAAAAACGCCTGTGGCTGGGGTTATACCAAGCGAGCCTGCACTGGAAACCGTTGAAAAGCCTAGAATACGACGTGAGTGATAATCATGCATTTTCACTTTCAACCCAGGACGGCACATACTTTGCTGCTTCTTTCATTGCGCGTCGATGTGCAAGACAATTAGGATCGAAGCGCGTCAATAAATCCCAAAAGCGTTTGGAATGATTTAAATATTTAATGTGACAGAGCTCATGTACTAGAATATAACGCACCAGATGCGGCGGCAAGAAAAGCAGCTTGCAATTCAAGCTGATTTTTCGCGATGCTGTACAGCTGCCCCAGAGCGTTGATTGACTTCGAATGATGATCTCAGAATAGGGAAGCTCTGCTTGATCGCTCAAAGTTTTGATCCAGGGAATGAAATATTGTGCCGCAATTTCCTTTAAAAATCGTCGCAAAGCTTTGAAAACAAGTTCATCGCAATCAGTGGGTCCCGAAACGACATAGCCATTTAAAGACTCAGGATTTTGGCGTATTTTGATATGCTTATTGTCATTATAGTGATAGGAAAAAATGAATAATTTTTGAATGCCGCAGAGATCAAGCATATAAGGTTTAGAGAGGGACAGCGATCTTTGTTCTTCCTGCATCTTTAAGTAATGCGGCAAATGTTTTTCAATCCAAGTTCTTCTTTCATTTAACAAATGATCGATATTCGGCATGCGTATCCGATGTTTTGGAATGACTACTTCTAGGCCCGCTTTTGCTGAAATATGTAAATGCACGCCTTTGGCGCGAGCACTTAGGCGAATTTTGTATGCTGGAGGCCAAGAAATACTGCTGGTCATTGTCATGTTGAATCCATACTTAATTTTGCACTTACTTTAACTAACCTTGATTATAATGATTATAAATAAATTAAAGAAGAGACCAATTAATGATTATAGGTCAGCATAGTATCTGGTTAACTTTCAAAATATAGATTATTCTTCTATTGTAATCCAGTTTAAATTTTTACAACACATTATGCAACTTAAACTACTCCTGGCACTGTTCGGAATTTGTTATTTTCTTGCTGCTTCTAGCAATGTTGCAGCAGATTCCATTGTTGTTCCAATGTTTTTTACTGCCGAAAGCAAAAACGTCGGTCGTTCGGCTGGAACAATAACAATCATAGAAACCAAATATGGCTTATTATTTGTGCCTTATTTGCATGGATTAAAACCAGGCGTTCATGGATTTCATATTTATGAAAATCCTAGCTGTGCAGAGGGAGGGCAAGCAGCAGGCGGACATTTTGATCCTCAAGTAACCCACCTGCATCTCGGCCCCTATAATGATAATGGTCATCAAGGTGATTTGCCAGTGCTCGTTGCCATCGAATCAAACGAACCTACAGATTTGGGCACAAATAACACAAATCCAAAATGGCAGTGCGTTTACGGTTCAAGCCATTCCAGCTCCTGGCGCAGATGAACGCAAAGGAATTGCTACATTGCCCGTATTAGCGCCTCGTTTTCAGAACATTAATGATATTAAAGGACATGCAATAATTGTTAATGAGGAAGGCGATAATTATTCAGATATTCCTGTTCCAAGTGGAGGCGGCGGTGCCAGGATGGTATGCGGTATTATTTAAGCTTTTAAAGGTATTTAAATAAAGCTTTTTAAGCAAGTGCATTATCATTTGAGTTTATATACTTATTGCAGTATTCATTAAACACAAAGAAGGAAAGAGGTGAGATCATGTCAAGACCCATTTGGAAAGGCAGTATATCTTTTGGCTTAATTAGCATTCCTATTACATTATATTCTGCCGAGAAACCTAATGAATTGCATTTTCATTTGATTGACAGAAGAAATAAAGCTCGAGTACGCTATGAGAGAGTCAATGCAGAAACAGGTAAGGAAGTCCCCTGGGAAAATATTGAAAAAGCTTTTGAGTTTGAAAAAGGCAATTATGTAGTAGTGGATGAAAAGGAGCTTGAAAAAACTGCTTATGAGAGTTCCCAGTCTGTAGAACTCGAAGCTTTTGTTCCTAGAGAATCTCTCGATCCAATCTATTTCGAAAGACCATATTATATGATACCGGCAAAGCAAGGCGAAAAAGGCTACCAATTGTTGCGTACCACACTCGAGAGAGCCAAGAAAATTGGCATTGCAAAGGTGGTGATCAAGACCAGACAGTATCTTGCCGCTATTTTGCCCTATCAGAATAGCTTATTACTTGAATTACTGCACTATCCGAATGAAATACGATCGCTTGAAGAATTTAATCTTGATGAAATTGCCAAGCGCAGTAAAATTGCGCCAAAAGAAATCCAGATGGCAGAGCGATTAGTGAAAAGCATGAGTGTTCGGTGGAATCCCAAAAAATACCATGATGAAAATAGGGAACTTTTATCAGAATGGATCGAAAACAAGATTAAACACGGCAAATATGAGACGAGACCTGGACACGAGAAAAAAACACCGGCCAAATCCGGAGCTGGAAAAGGTGCCAAGGTTATCGATTTCATGCAACTGCTGAAGAAAAGCGTTGCAGAAAAAGAGGGGAAAGGGAAGGGCAAAAACCCTAAAACAAAAAGTCGAAAATCCTCAAAATCCAATAAAAGAAAGAGTGGATAATCGAGAACTTTTGGGAAAGATTATGAGCTTAAAAAAATATATTGAAAGAAGAAATTTTAAGGTAACCTCTGAACCAAAACCGAAAAGAACTGCCGCAAAAAGCAAAAAGTCCGGTATAAAAGACAAAACTTCCAAATCATCCAAATTATCAGCAAAACGACAATATGTGATCCAAAAACATGCAGCCAGTCATTTACATTATGATTTGAGATTGGAAATCCATGATGTCATGAAGAGCTGGGCAGTTCCCAAAGGTCCTTCTCTGGATCCGAATGTCAAACATCTTGCGGTTGAAACGGAAGATCATCCCATGGAGTACAACAATTTCGAAGGCATTATACCTCAGGGAGAATATGGCGGCGGCACAGTCATGGTTTGGGATCGCGGAACATACTCAGTAGAGGGCAACCCAGAGGAAGCCTATCGAAAGGGAGATATTACCTTCGAAATTCACGGTAAAAAACTAAAAGGAAAGTGGAAACTGATAAAAATGAGAAGCAGAACTCCTGCCTCAAAAACAAAAGGCAAGGTTTTGGATAAATCAGAAAAAGAAAATAGTGGTGCCAAAAGTCAATGGCTTTTTTTTAAAATTACCGATAAGTATGCAAGAAAAGACTATGACATCACAGCGGAAAAGCCTCGAAGTGTGTTGAGCAGGAGAACTATGGAACGAATAGCTGCAGACGAAGGACAAGTATGGGAATCATCGCCACGAAAAAAAACTGAACCTGAAAAAGATTCTCTGCAATCAAGAATCAGGAAAATATTAAGCAAGAAAAAGAAAGTATGAAAAGAAAAACAACATCATCTGTCAAATCTCTATTGCAAGATCTGCCTGCTGCAAGAAAAAAGGCTTTTCCACGAAGCTTAACCCCCGAGCTCTGTAAATTGGTAGAAGAGGCACCAGACACGGAGGATTGGCTGCACGAAATCAAATATGATGGCTATCGTATTGTTGCAATATTGAACAAAAACAAAATCAAGTTATTCACTCGACGCGGCAATGATTGGAGCACTTATTTCCCAACATTACTAAGTGAACTTCAAAAAATTCCTTTATCAAACTTCATCTTGGATGGCGAATTGATAGCCTTTGACAGATCAGGGATCAGTAATTTTCAAATCCTGCAAAATGCCATTCATGAAATGGAAGATAAACGTGAAAAAAACGGTAGGAAAGTAGAGTTACAATATGCCATATTCGATATACCTTATTGCGAAGGCTACGATCTCACGCAATGTCCGCTACTGGATCGAAAAAATGTTTTGAACAAAATATTCAAAATATGGAAAACCTCGCATCCCAGGGTGCAAGAAAGTACCTATGTTGTGGGTTCTGGAATACGAATTTTCAAGGAAGCTTGCAAGCACCGCCTCGAAGGCATCATTTCAAAAAAAATCACGAGCCCTTATGAAAAGCGTCGCAGCCGAAATTGGTTAAAAGTGAAATGCAGCAAATCCCAAGAATTTGTCATTGGCGGGATAACAGCACCCCAGGGGGCACGCAGTCATTTTGGTGCACTTTTGCTGGGATTTTACGACAGAAGGGGTAGGCTTATATACTGCGGACGCGTGGGTACCGGATTCACTGCCAAATCTCTGAAAGAACTGGCAGAAAAATTTGCAAAGCTTAAACAAGATCAAAATCCCTTTTATGATTTAAAAAAATCTTATAAACTGAAAACAGTGACCTGGATAAAACCTAAACTTGTCTGCGAGGTAGAATTCTCAGGCTGGACTCTAGACGGCAGACTCCGCCATCCTTCATTCCAAGGTCTACGACTTGATAAGGCTGCAAAGTCTGTAGTAAAAGAAAGCCCAATTGGAATCAAAAATGCTTAAACCCAAAAAAATCATTTTCAGTGGCATCGAAATCACGCATCCAGACAGAATACTCACACCTACAAAATCCATCAGCAAGCTAGAATTGGCCAAATACTATGATTTGATAGCAGATAGAATGCTACCTCATCTTGTCAATCGTCCGCTTGTCTTAGTGCGTTGTCCCTCAATCGGATTGAAAGGCAAAGCCTGTTTTTTTCAGAAGCACTATAACAAATCTTTTCCAAAAGCAATTAAGCCTGTCGATGTCGATAAGGGTGCAGATTATATGACAATCACCACAAAGACAGGCCTTATGGCACTCATTCAATTCAATACCGTAGAAATACATCCCTGGGGAAGCACTCTGAAGCATTTAAATGAACCCGATCGCATTACTTTTGATCTTGATCCCAGTCCTGAAGTCCCCTGGAAAGAAGTGATTGAATCAGCCTACATTATCCGAGATGCCCTAAAGAAGCTAAAATTAACCTCCTTTGTCAAAACCTCAGGGGGAAAAGGTTTTCATATCATGATTCCAATCGCTCCAAAATATGATTGGGTTCAGGTTAAGGATTTTACCGAAGCATTTTCACTTTTTTTATCCGATAAGTATCCCGATCGCTTTACAGCAACCATTACCAAATCAAAAAGAACTGGTAAGATTTTTTTAGATTATCTTCGGAATGCAAAGGATGCTACATCGGTGGCAGCTTACTCCGTTCGTGCCAGAGAAGGCGCTCCCATTTCAATGCCGATTGCTTGGACAGATCTCAAAAAGGTAAAATCCGCGGATGAATTTACAGTTTCCAATATTGAAGTCTATCTCAAAAAAAATAAAAAGGATCCTTGGAGCAACTTTTTCAAATGCAAGCAAAAAATACCTTGACCTCCCACCATATACCTATTTAATTATAACTTGTAAGTAAATGCTGCTAAAGTCTAAACTAAATATACAGATACCAACAATAAGTCACTGCAGGCAAATCAATTCAGGCAAGAGAACAGGCCATAGAACAGGTAATAGAAAACATTAATTTAATGAATAAATGTAAGGGAGCTCACAATGAGTCAAGAAATGCATAAAAAAGAAGCTAAATTAAAAGTTGCAACCCAACATGAAAAACAAGATACTCATGGGGGTAGCCAACGAGAGAGTCACAAAGTCATGAAAGGTATGCATGGCAAAAATACCATGAAGCATCCAGTCGAGGCTATTTTGGCTGAAGCGGACATTGCTATCAATGGAAAGAATCCCTGGGATATTCAAATACACGATAAAAGTGTTTTGGACGATGTCCTTAAGCGTCAATCCATTGGCGCAGGCGAAAGCTATATGGCTGGTCTCTGGGATTGTGAGAAACTGGATGAATTCTTTTTCAGACTCTGTCGAATGAAACTGGAACACAAATTTGCCTCTAAACCAAAGCTAATTTTCACCATGCTCAAGAACTCTATTTTCAATCAGCAAAGTAGAGCGAGGGCAGCGCAAGTTGCAGAAACGCATTACAATCTTACCAATTTGCTCTATGAACGTATGCTTGGCAAAAGCATGGCATATACTTGCAGCTATTGGAAAAATGTAGATAATCTAGACGCTGCGCAATTTGCAAAATATGATCTGGTATGCCGAAAAATGATGCTAAAACCAGGTGAACGCGTACTCGAGATAGGGTGTGGTTGGGGCGGCCTAGCCAAGTTTATGGCCGAGAAGTACGGTGCGGAAGTTCACGCCATGGACATAGGTAAAGGTCCAGCAAACTATGCCAAAGAATTCTGCAAAGATTTGCCCGTCAATATTTACGAATGCGATTATCGTGATATTGATATCTATAACCCCAAAAAGATCAAATTTGATAAGATAGTCAGCGTAGGGGTACTAGAACATGTAGGGTACAAAAATTATGATACTTTGCTGCAAATTTCACGTGATTTCATCAAAGACGATGGGATCTTCCTGCTTCATTCTATTTGTGGTAATGTATCAATCAATTTCTGTGATCCTTGGATAAACAAGCACATTTTTCCGAATGGTATGCTGCCCTCGATGAAGCAAATAGGCTCTGCTTTTGAAAATAAATTTATTGTAGAAGATTTGCAAAATCTCGGGGTATACTATGACAACACTCTCCAAGCTTGGAACGATAACTTAAACCATCATTGGCCAGAGCTCAGCACTTATTTTGATGAACGTTTCCATCGCATGATGAACTACTATTTACTTTCCTGCGCTGGCTGCTTTAGAGCTCGGGGCATGCAACTCTGGCAATTTGTTCTAACTCCTTCTCCGGGTAGGTTAAATGGATATGAAACCGTCAGATAAGCGCGAAGCAAGTTTGAGGAAATCTGGTAGCGTGAGAAGCTCTGAAAGTGCGCCAAGCGTCAGAAGCCTTGCTTCAGATTATGAGCAAAAAAAGCAGCAAATACTCTTGAATGTAAGCCCTCTGCTGCGATCCGATCTGAAAAAATAGCAAACGGCCTAGAACTCAAAAAAAATACCTCGAATTTATTCCGACGGGCACCTTCCGCTGCAAAAAACAAACTTGACCTCAGCAATTTCAAACAAATCATTTCTATCGATACTCATGAAATGGTTGCTGAAATTGAAGCCATGGCTACTTATGAAGAAATAGTGCAGGAAACGCTGCGCTACTCCTGTCTTCCAGCAGTAGTGCCAGAACTCAAGTCTATCACCATTGGAGGAGCATTATCTGGCGTCGGCATCGAATCTTCCTCATTTAAGTATGGCTTGGTGCATGAAACCTTGCTTGAATATGAAGTACTTTTGCCGGATGGCCGCATCGTTTGCTGTCGGCCTGATAACGAATACCGAGATCTCTATTACGCCTTTCCAAATAGCTATGGCACCTTAGGCTATGCCTTAAAAGTGAAAGTGAAGCTTATACCAGCCAAAAAATATGTCAAATTAAGCCATATTCATTTTGAAAATGCGACAGATTATTTTAATTGGATAAAAAACGCTTGTGAAATGAATGAAAGAATGAATGAAAAAGAAACTCATTTAAATCGCAACACTTTAGAATCAAAAATTGATTACATCGATGGCGTGGTATTTGATCAGCATAATTTCTATGTGACACTCGGTGAATTCGTGGATGAGGCACCCTTTGTCAGCGATTACAAATACATGAACATTTTCTATAAATCCATCAAAAAATTTCAAACCGATTATTTGAGTACTTTAGATTATATATGGCGTTGGGATCCCGATTGGTTTTGGTGTTCTAAGCATTTTCTGATGGAAAATACATTATTGCGGGCATTACTTGGCAAATTTATGCTAAAGTCAACCACATACTGGAAACTCAGAAATTTTTTCAATCGTCACAAGTTTGCAAGAAAGATAGCAGATTGGCATTTTGGGAGCAGTGAATCTATCATACAGGATGTTGAGATACCCATTCAGCATGCAGAAGAGTTTTTAAAGTTTTTTCAAGATAAAATTGGGATATCGCCCATTTGGATCTGTCCCATAAAACCTTACCATAAATCTTCCCAATATAGTTTCTACAGAATGGATCCGAACACTCTCTATATTAACTTTGGCTTTTGGGATGTTATTGCTACAGAAAAAAATTCACCGCCAGGTTTTTATAATAGGCTGATAGAGAAGAAGGTGCAGGAATTGGGGGGCAATAAGTCACTTTATTCCTCAGTATATTATACTGAGCAGGAATTTTGGAAGATTTATGATCAGAATCTCTATAGAAAGCTCAAAAATAAATATGATCCCAAACTTCGAAACAAAGATTTGTTTCAAAAATGTACAAGTTCACCAACTTATTAAAGTTATAATTTTAAGGTTAAAATTTTACAGTTTGAATTTTAATGTTTAAATACAGGAGAATACCATGATAATACTCTGGGCAATAATATTACTACTTATTTCCATAGCTTTGGGACTGGTCGCTTTCACGGGTATTGCTATCGCTGTTTCCTTAATATCGAAGATTCTTTTTCTGTTCTCATTTATATTTGCAATATTGGCTATTATCCTGATAGTGATAGATAAAGCGATGTACAGTAGAACGCCTAAGTAGGCCTATACTATATAATATCTAAACTCATTCCAATTTCACTGATTCTAATTTCACCGATTCCAATTTCGCTAAAAGTTCTATAAAATACTCTTCAACGAATGAAAGAAGGAATGAAGTCCATGGATCTTAATAGATTAAAAACTTTCTATTATGTGGCTTTGGAAGGATCCTATCAGAAGGCATCCATTCATCTTGGAATTAAGTCTTCATACATCAGCAAGCACATTACCTCACTCGAGGATCATTTAAAGATAAAATTATTTAAGCGATCACATCGTTCTTTGGTACTTTCAGAGCAAGGCGAGGAATTTTTTAAGTCTGTACAAATTGTCATGCAGCAAATTGAAAAGATTGAAGCAATTTCTAAACTCGGCACAGAGGAAGAAGATGATACCATCCGCATCGTGACCACTACCGGCGTTACCAATCTTCTGGTGATACGCAGGCTCAATGAATTCATGATGCAATATCCGAAATATAAAATTCGTGTCATTGCCGTGGAAGAAAAAATTGATTTTTCTACTCATTTTGCAGATGTTGCCATACTCCCTAAAATCAACCCAAACCCAAATATCATGCAGAAAAAACTTTATACTTTGCACAGCAGACTTTTTGCCTCCACCAAATATCTGGTAAAATTCGGTGTGCCGCAAAATGCAGAGGATTTAGATAATCACAGACTTATCAGTTTCTATCACAATGAAGCAGGGTATAGGGGCGACGTGGATTGGCATCTCAAAATTGGTGCCAAACTTGGAGTTCCAAGAGAGCCTTATTTGGTTATCAATTCTGCTATTGGACAATTTGAGGCCTTAAGAAAGGGCGTTGGTATTCTCGCGATTCCTGAAGAATTTCCTTATCTCAATGAGCCACATATTGTGAAAGTGTTACCAAATGAAGGCGTCGACATTCCAATTTATTTTGCGACACATACTAATAAAATGCATTTTCGAAAAATTGCCGCGCTTGATAATTTCTTTACTCAACTGGCAAAATCGAGAAACTTCCTAACTCAGAATAGTCTATGCGAAATTGATTAAGATCATCCTTCACCGGGAGCAAGCCCCCGCCCCTTTGGAGGTTGCGGAAGCGCCTCCGTTCCATCATTTTTAGTTTTATAATTTTCTAACTAAAATAATTGGCCTATAACTAAATATTTGAGCGATTTTCGACATTTTTTGATCTTTTTGGAAACTGAATTTTTTTTTATCAAAAATTTGACATTGGAAAATGAAATGGGTTACAGTTTCTGGTGAGCATTTTTAACAAAGCAGTAATAAATTACTAATGACTTTATAAAGAGTCATTAAGAAATTGAAGAATTGGAAATGTGAAGTTTGAAGAAAGGATGGGTTAGCTGTTCCATTCCATTAAGGATTTAGGGAAAGAGTAGGGTAAAAGGATTTTCAGGATGGATCTTTTAGTGAAGTAATAGTTAGTAGTTTTAGAAGTAACTTTGTTAATGAGGTAATCTATGGGACAGAAAAATTCAGAGCTAAGCCTAAAATCGATACGGGATATCGCTTTAATGCAAGAGGACTTTTCCTCAGCAATTTCATCATTACAAGACTTCGGATATTCTTCTAAAGAAAATATCGAAGATATCAAAAAAGCGAAAGCACTACTCAATGATTTACAATCCACACTAGACACGGTCGTCGATACTAGCAATGCCTATCGTCAAATATTTGATAAATTACAAAAATTATTGTCGGACGCAGGTGTTTCGGATTGCGTTGATGATCTAATTGCGGTGCGAAAAAATTCCAGAAGGAAAGAAGAGCCACTGTTCGGTTCTTCAGGCTCCCCATTACAAAAGCAACGAAATATAATTTAACAATACCCCTGCTAAAATAAAAAGCAATTTCCCTACTTGGCTTTGAAAGCAAAGTAGGGATTTGTTTTTTAGTGTTTTCGATTTTTACTGTCATACTTTCCTGGATCTGGCGCGCCATCCCTCGGCTTCCAAGATCAGAATTTTTTTGCTTCGTAAATAAGCTTTGAATTGGGGGAACTAAATCCTTGCTCGATCTTTCGAAGCTTCTATAGCCTTTAACGATTGTCTTGGTACCATTCCACTCTGTTTAACGTCCTGCCGACTTGCCATTGCAATAGCTGAAAACAATAGGGCTGAACCATTATTTTTAACCTGCACATCATCATGACTGAGATATTTGTGGTGCACTTGTCCAGTCTGCAGATCGAAATGTACTTCGGAACCTGCCACACCCTTACCAGCCAATTCTTTCCCTCTCCTCCCCAAGCGCCGAGCCTCGGTATTAATTTCCTTATTAACTTGCTTCAACTGATGATTGATTTTGGCAAGCTTTTTCATTGTCGCGGCCACTTCCTTAACTCGTTTATCAACATCCTGCATTTTGTTGCTGGTACTGGTCTTCGATGACAGCATTTCACCGACTTGCTGTTTCAATTCATGCAGTTCTTCAGCCACAAACTTAAATTTGCTGGCATGAGCACCGCTTAGTGCCAGTGTGCTGTTTTGTTGATGCAGAAAGTCTGTAGTCATTTTGGCGATACTTTTTTGAGTACGCACAAGGTTTGCAGTTTCAGTAGCATTCAATTCATGGTCTTTATTTCCAGGCAAGGTAATAGGACTGTGCTCTCGAACGAAATTCACCGTTCCATTCACCATACGACTTGGCCAAGTTATCGGGCCAAACTTCTCAGTATAATTTGTCACAACCGGGACCAATCCCGACAAAATTTCATTGAAAGTGAGTGGCTGAGTGAAAGTAGAATGTGGGATTTTATCAGCTGTCGCGCGATAAGCATCAGGCGCTTGTAAGCGAGGCGTATTGATGTGAGGATCTAGGCATTCAGCTGGCGCCTTTACCGCAGATTCATACCCAAAAATATTCAATCCTTCATAAGCTCTGCTCGCTGCATTCGCTGCTGTTCTCGCAAGTCCCGCCATAAATCCAATGGGACCAGGAGAAATCCGTGGTCGCGCACTCGAAGTGGGCAAGGGCATAAAACTTTCTGTTGGTTTAGCGCTAGCATCTGTTCCCAAAGCTTCAGGTTCCTCCACCCACAATAGTTTTCGGGTAGTGGCGCGATAATGTGCAGGATCCATGGACGGATCTTGCTGTGTTGCTTGCGCTGCCAAATCCGAATCTGTCACAGTTATGTGATCTCTTGGGGTAACTTTTGCGGCAGCTGCAGCGGGTGAAGCAGCCTGCTTTGAAACGGTTGCGTGCTTGCGATGTCCCAAATCCAAAGTGGCAGCTCTCATGAGAGAATCATGCAATATATAATCATGATTTTGTATGATATTTTGCAACTTATTGAGCGAATCTTGGAATTTATGGCGTAAAGACTCCACACCCTTACTTTGAGCACCTGAAGCTTTTCCTGCATTGATTGCAAGCTGCAATTCTGTTAGCAATTGATTAAAGTCACTAGAGAGCAAATTCATCACATGCTTCTTTTTCTCTTGAGCACTTTCGCTGCTGGATAAAATGGTATTTAACTTGATCCCAACTTGTTCCATCTTGTCATAAAAGCTTGCAGGCCTGATTTTTGATGCATCATCAATTGCGACGTGAAATTGATTGCCATTTGCTTCGAAATCAAATGAATCTTCAAATGGCACCATAACTCCTACAGTATGTGCGTTACCATCCCGATCGAGTTCGGCACTGAAATGATGAGAGGCACTGCTGGTCTTGATTAAGAATTCGACCAATTGTTGCTGATATTGAATGCTTGGAATATGTTTGTATATTTCATCGAAATCCGAAGTTTGCTGCATATAAATATACGCAGAACGGCCGGTGCTTTTTGCCAATAAATTAAGTGTTTCCTTATCGTGTCCGGGTTCGACTCCCAGAGTAAACATCTTGGGTGGTTTTAATCCTCGGATTTCAAATGATTTCATCATGAGCTCTAATTCACTCGAAAATTGATGCCTTTGAGTTGCTGCATTGTTATCTTCGCCATCTGTGAGGAGCACGACCATCGTATTATATTTTTTCGTGATTCCTTTATCCAAAAGATATTTCATCTCTTGTCTAATGGTTCCAAATAGTTCTGTGCCACCCATTGCGTACATAGACAGAAATTGTCTTATTTCGTATATCTCTTGAATGGACAATTCTGTAAAAAAATCTGCATCGTTTGAGAAATAAACCAGCCGAAGAACAGCCTCGCTGTCAAATGTGCGCAATCTATCAATGAACTCAATAGCTTGTTTGTTCACTTGTTTTAACATACCCTGCATACTCAAGCTTCGATCAATGATGATAGTATAATGATGCGGTAGAACTTCAACTCTTTCAGGTTCGGTAATAAATATCGGCCTTACCACATTTTGTTCGTCATATCGCACAACATCCAGCAACGGCTTGTCGCCTTCGTTGAGTGTTTTTAGGTGATCTTGAAGATGTCCTTTATTGACTGTGATTTGAAATCTTTGATCTCCGCTCCCAGTTCTCGGTTTACTCAGTTGCAGCCTTGGTGGAAAAATATAGCGATATAATAAACCATAATCGAAATAAGTAATGACTTGCTTATTACTGTCTTTAATTACCCGGAAACAATCCTTAGCAAGTCCCGACACAACTATGGTTTCATCCTCAGAAATAGCCGTCTTAGGTGCTGGCAACGATAGTCTTTCATTCCAAAGCCTGCGGAGTTCAGAGACTGAAACGCCGCTGAATGACAGCATCAGATCTTCCAACATTCTTTTTCTCAATCCCTCTTTAGCATCCCCTTGTTCTATCTTTGAAAACAGAATTTTGTTCTTCGAATGCGCACCTTTGGTAGGATTAAACAAAGCCTCCACATTCAATGCTGTATCGCTGATAGCCTCTGGACCAAAAAGATTCTTAAATATTGTAATTCCTGCCTCTAATGTGTCTTCCGGTTCTTTTACCGCATAGCTGTAGCTACTTGCCTCATCACCGCTCTGTAAACCACGTGCTTTAGCTCCTGCATCTTTTGATGTTGCGAGCGGAGTAGCGGCGCTACCTTCTACCACACTCATGCCGTGCACCCTTGAAATGGTGTACGGAAAGCTTGCCGCATAATTTTGTGGAGAACTCAAAGTCTTCTCTAAACGATCTTTAATGAGATTTGCATCCGCTTCACTTTTAGTTTTAAGAATGATCTCTTCATCGCTAAACTCAATATCACAGTCAACACCCAAATTACCCAACATTGCTTCAATAGCTGCTCTCCAGTTTCCCGTAGAAAGGTCTTGTGTTCTGACTGACATTATGAGATCTCCTTTAAAATTAATTAATTTAGTTGCTAACAATCTTCATTAAGATAATCGACTAGTTAAAATAGACACTATGGCAAGGCGAATTCTACAGGATGCGTTTTGCGGGAGCAAGCCCACATAGCACTAACTTGTTTTGCCCTCTAATAGGCCAAGGCAGGCGGGAGATGATTAGACCTTTGATATTGCTATTAACCTATCCAAATTTTGTCATAGTCCTGGCTTTAGCTGTACTGGTACGTGCTTCAGAGTACTTCTTCAAAGCAGCCGCAGCTTTCTCATTACCTTGATTTGCCGCTTTCTCTATCCATTCGATACCTTCCTTTCTATTGACAGGGATACCATCGCCAGCTATTAACATCATGCCAAGCATGTGCTGTGCAGCATCGTCCTCCTGTTCTGAAGCTTTCCTGAGCCATACCACCGCTTCACTAGGATTACGTGTCACGCCCTTACCAAGGTTTAATGCCATGCCGTACATTCGCTGCGCCTCACTGTATCCCTGGATCGCTGCTTTTCTGAACCATTTGACGCCTTCGGCTTCATCTTGAGTCAAGCCTGCTGTCCCCAAAATGTAAGCCATACCATAATGAAATTGTGCGACAGGATCATTTTGCATGGCAGATTTTTTGAACCACTTTAATGCTTCTTTTTCGTTTGGCGGCATTCCTGCAGTGCCTGTACCAATGGCTATGGCAAGAATACGTTGTGAAATGGGTTCTCCTTGATCTGCAGCTCTTCGATACCACTGCAGGGCTTCTGCTTCATTTTTCGTAACGAATTCGCCATCCTCCAGCGCTACGGCGAGTTTCATTTGTGCTATGGGATGTCCAGCTTCTGCTGCTTTTCGGAACCAGATAACTGCTTCTTTTTGATCTGCTTTACTGCCTTCTTGTAGAGATCTGGCAAGATTGACTTGACCTGGAACTATACCTTGCTCCGCTGCTTTTCTGAACCATTTTGCAGCTTCTTTTTTATCTACTGCCACTCCGATACCAAATTGCAGAGCCAAGCCGAGATTAGATTGTGCCTCACCATGTCCCTGAATTGCAGCTTTTCTGTACCATTCAACCGCAGCTCTTTCATCCTTTGCAAATATCTTGCCATCCTGCAAAGCATAACCCAAATTAAATTGTGCTTGTGGATCTCCATTTAAGGCAGCTTTGCGCAGGCCTTCCAAGTCTGTTGTATCTATGGAAGCTCCTATAACTTTATGAGAAAAGAGAGGGTGCTTTAGTGTTTCACCACTTGCGAGAGTTTCACTGATGGTGCTTTTTTCTAAATTGAGACGATTCCCCGTTTCATCTGGATTATCACTTTTACCGTCTAAATGTTCAAACTTTTTGATACCACTTGAAGTTTGAATGAAAGTTTCTCCAGTTTCAGGCGATGTTAATATGATTGAGGGATCAGTCTTGAATGTTGCGAGAATCTTTAAGGTATTAGTTCTGATATATTCACTGTGACTTGGGTTCTTTTCTGGTCCAGATTCTAAGAATGTACCAAGATTTTTTAGTGCGCTTAGCAAATATTGTTCGCAGAAACTTTTGTCTTTCCTCTTGAAGACCGATCTGCCAAGAAATAGCAGGGCAGCTGGGTGAAGCTTGTCTAAGGAATCTTTTAATCGTTCATGATTCGCTTGCTTAAAAAAGTCTTCAAGCTTTACTCGAAGCTCCTGCACTTTTTTCGGATCCTTGTCATTTTTGTTCCTGAGAAATTCTCGGGCCATATCATTAGATTTTGTTACGAAATCAGATAATTCCTTCAGTTCAGCTGGTTTTAAAGTAGTTGCCATTTTGGTTTTTCCTTGCATATTAAGTTATAAAACTATATTATTGTTTCGGTTAGGTACAATATATATTCAAAATATAAGTATTGTTAAAATAAGCTATAGATTAATCAGTTTTATTCCATTTTTCTACCATTTTTTTATCAATTATAGGTGACAGGCAACAAAACATTTTTTAACTTATTGAATTTACAGTGTTATTTTATTGTATTCGCAAAACTGTAATTTCTTTATTAAACTAACTATGTTAAATTAAGTTGAAATTAAGCAATAAACTAATATCACGGATTGATATGTATTACGATAGGTCTTTGCTAACCATGGATAAGGTAGAAAGAATAGAAGAATCTGTGCCCAGATTGCGCGGCCGCAGGCCAAAGCAATTCAGCAGGATATATACCAACTGGATTGTGGTTGGATTTACGGCAGCTATCCTCTTATTCGCAACGATTTCCCACGCAAATATAGAATATTACCCAGATGCCTATGAGCATGAAACTAAGGTAAAGGATATTGTGTCAACTTGTGAAGGACGCGGAGTAGGGGTTGTGGGTATTCCTACCAAAAGAAAACCGAATGTCATTCGACATAAAAGGCATCAGCCGAGCAGTGCTGCGTGTCATCCTCCAAAACATCGACATCGTAAGAAAAAAAAACGAGTGAGAGCTGCGGCAAAAGCTGTGAGTTTAGCACCGACATTGGGAATAGAACCTGTTTGTGAGCCAGGTTGCGATGGCAGTAACATTATAATTGTGACTGATTGTCAGCACTCACTAAAATGCTGGAGAAAGCCGAGAAAGGGTAACATTTTCACTATTGATCCTTTGCCGGCTTGTTTTAGAATATATGTGGATGAAAAAAATATTCCATTTTTACATTATACAGAGGGTTTTGAAGAGCGGTGTATTCCAGTTTTGAATGATTTTCTACGAACTCCTGGCTGCTATGTGGCCTGTTATTCCCATAATCCGGACAAATCAGTTTACAGCGTTGCGGCGAATATCTATATGATTGGATACATTAGGGTGCGCGGCAATTATATTGGTAAAACTTGCGTTCCGGAAAATTACGAAAATACCGATATTAAAGGCGAAAAACATTTTAAGGAACTTTGCAGTAAATCTTTCAGTTGCATTGGCAACAGTTGCTGGGCAGATGGCACAACAGGTTTTTGGTTTGGGTTATAATAAAGTGTACAACAGATACAGTCTGTGCAATGTGTATGATACCTACGATATGTAGGATAATAGGATGTAAATATGAAACGAAAGGGCAGAATGAAACGAAATTGTAAAGTGGTTTCCTTGTTCGTATTAGGACTGTGTTTTTCAGCAAATATTTACGGCCAAAATCTTCAAGCCCCACAGAATGGCAACCAAAATGGAAATCAGAATGGCGTACAAAATGCAAATCAAAATGGCATACAAAATAGCGTACAAAATGGAAATAACCAAGACAATGGTGGCAAGGAAACCGCCACTGCCTTAACTATCTACAGCAGCGCAACACCGGGTGCAATTTCGCCAGAACTCTATCGTCCCATTCCAGGTAGTGACGATAGCAATGGTTGTGCAGTAAATTCTGCAATGAATGGCTCAAATATAGACACCATTCCGGGATTTGCCATTGTGAGAGTTCAGAGAGATGTTAATTTACAACAGCCGCAAAGCAAAATCAGCCTTTCAAATGTTGCCACACTGATTGATCCTACGACTGTCATGGTGAAATCCATAACAGATCCCGAGGGAACCAGTGTGGGAGAACAGGACTATCGCTTTGATTTGGTAAACCAAGCAAAATTATTAGAAAAATATTTGGGACTTGATATTATGGTCGAACAAAGCCATGGCACAGCCATTGAATCTTACAATGGCAAATTATTAAGCACTTCGGGCTGTCTTATTTTGCAAGATAAGGACAATAAAATTGTCAGTATTCGTGACTACTCAAGCATTCGATTTCCCGATCTCCCTGGCGGTTTAATAACAAAACCCACTTTAGTATGGAACATTTTTACCAAAAAACCTGGGCCTCATCGCATTGAGGCAAGCTATCAGACCGGAGGCATTACTTGGTGGGCAGATTATAATGCGGTCTTTACAGATGCGACAGGAGGCAACGCAAACTCAGGAACGCTAGATTTGAATGCCTGGGTAAGCATCATCAACAAAACGGGGGCGAGTTTTGAGGACGTAAAACTTAAATTGATTGCTGGCAATGTAAATAGAATACAAGGTGCTCAATTTCCGAGAGCGGTCATGATGGGTTTTGCAGCCAATGCTGTCGCTGCAGCGCCGCCTAGTTTCGCAGAAAAACCTTTTTTCGAGTTCCATCTTTACACCCTCGATAAACCGACCACATTGTCAAATAATTCCACTAAGCAGCTTGAGCTTTTTCCGAGAGTTAGCAATATCCCAGTTGAAAAGCAATATATTTACATTGGAACAAATATTGGGTATTTTGGCCAGATAAATCTCAATCGCAATGATTCGGAAGGCAATAAGAAAGTTGATGTGGTTCTTAAGTTCAAGAACAGCAGAAAGAATAATCTAGGAATTCCCTTGCCAGCCGGTAGAATACGCATTAGCAAGTTTGATTCTGCAGATCAAACCCTGGAATTTGTGGGAGAAGACACGATTGATCATACAGCTCTAGATGAAGAGATTAAGATAAAAGTCGGCAGCGCCTTCGATGTCGTAGGAGAGAGGAAGCAAATCAATTTTTCTGAAGACAGTGCAAGGCGTGTGATGGAAGAAACCATAGAAATCACTTTGAGAAACCACAAAGATCAAGATGTCACTGTGCTGGTGCAGGAAAATTTATACCGAGGTGAGAATTGGAAGATAATGGATGCGAGTGCAAATTATGAAAAAATCAAAGCACAAACAATCCAAATTCCAATCCTAGTTAAGAAGAGCAGTGAGGCTACCGTGAAGTATACGGTACGATATAATTGGTAGTAATATAAGATCCCTCAATTTATCCTTCTATTTATAGTATACATAATGCCACAGATGATTTATTATTAGATAACAATAATATCATCATATGTCAGTTAGAAAACCTATTCTTAAATTTCTAAAACATTTATTTGTTAGTTTTGTAATTGGATTTCATGAAAAAATGTGTTAAAAATCTGCCCATCATTCACAGTGAGATGGGAATACAGATATGAACATACACACTTTCTTTTTTTCGCTTATCCGCAATACAATTAAAGCTAGAATTTTTTCTAAATTATTTGTAATTACAAGCCTGCTTGGCTTCTCAATGATAATGAGTCCTATGGTCTCCGCCCGATGGGCCACCATGGCAGACACCGATATTATTGTCGAATCTTCAAGCCGCGATATTACTGTCAACAAAGACGGCACTTATGTAGAAACCATCGAGGTATCTGCAAGAGCGAACAAAGAAAGCGGCAAGGATAAATTGGTATCCCTACCTCTTACCTACAATACTCGAAATGCCACACTCAAAATTCTAGAGGCCAATACTATTCGAGACGGCGTGAGCCATCCCGTCGATATCAAGCATATTGAAGACAAACCTTTGGCAAGCAGCCCGCAGGGATTTGATCAAAACAATCAAATGCTGATAGCCTTTCCAGAAGTTGGATTAGATGCGATCGTACATATTAAATACCAGCAAATCATCAAAGAACCGCATGTTCCAGGTTTCTTTGCAACAGAATTCACTTATGGTATGGGACAATATTGCAAAAATAGCAAAGCGCGCATTGTTTCAGAATTGCCTTTGTTCTTAGCTGTAAACGATCCTGAAGATTACTTGGATGTTAAAAAAGAACAAAGCAATGGCAAATACACCATAGAGATTGCACTGAAACGTCCGGTCATAAAAGCCCCCATCGATGAGCAATTTGTCGCATTCGATGGCAAAATTTTTCCTTGGGTGACTGTGTCGAGCCTAGATAATTGGGATCAACTCGGCAAAAAGATGATTGGCAAGTATGAAGAAGTTTTGAATGAACCGCTGCCGCCTCTCTTTGAAACAATTGCGACAGCTGCAGGGAGTAAAACTACTACCACGGAAAAAATTAATACAGTCACTTCCAAACTTGCTGAAAATCTTACCTATATGGGAGATTGGAGAACTGTCTCTGGCGCATACATTCCTAGAAAATTGACAGAAATTGTCAAATCAAAACTCGGCGATTGTAAAGATTTTTCAGCCTCTACTGTTGCAATCTTGAGGAAGCTAGGACTTAAAGCAGACGTCGCGCTGGTTTACAGAGGCCTTGAAACATCAGAATCGCCCAATCATTTACCTCTCACGGAAGATTTTAACCATGCTTTTGTACGTGTCGTCGATAATGATAAAATTTACTGGGTTGATCCCACCAATTTCACGAGCTTTGCACAGGGCATTTACCCTGACATCGCAGATCGAAAAGCCATGGTTTTGGATCCCAAAAATCCTCACCTTTCCCGCACCGATAAAATTGATCCCCAAAAATCTGGCGTATCCTTGAGTAAAAAAATCATGCTGCCTCATGCCGATCCTGAACTTGCGCATGTGGATGGGGAAGTGAAAATGATAGGTGTTCATGCCTTAGGCCTAGTAGGTGCGGATTTGCGCGCATCTAAAGACAGCATTGATCACGACATTATTCGTGGCGTTGCTGATGAAACGCGCACCATTGGCTTTAAAGTGGATAGTTACAATTTAACATCCCGCGTTGCGGAAGATCTGAATTTCAAGTTCAATCTTACTGAAAAGCACACCCAAATCAAAACAACGGCCGGCAATGCCTTTGTCGTGCGACCCTTAGGCCTTATCGATAAACTCTTGACCAAGACCAATGATCGCGTTACCGATCTGCAGCTTGATATCCCAAGCACCTATCAAAATGATATTTTGCTCAGCAAAGCTTCTTTGGTTGGTAAATTATCGAACTGTAGTTTCGACAGTCCCTGGGTGCAAGGTTCAAGAACCATCAGCAATACAGCAGAGGGCATTCGAGTACTCGATCAGTTAATCGTAAAGAAGGATAAGATATCCAATGCTGAATTGAAGTCTCAAGAATATGCGACCCTTCAAAATACCATCTATGGTTGTTTTGGAGATACCGCATTGGTGTATGACAATCAAAAATAAGAAACGAGAATAAAACCGAATAATAAAAAAAACCCCGCCAAAAGCGGGGTTTTTTTATGGACATAGTACTAGAGTAGTACTAGATTAGAGTATCACGCAGCAAGCCTTAACAGGCGCGGGTGCTGGTACAACTGCCGCACGTGCCGCTGCCTGACGTTCTGCATATTCTTTTCGCGCTGCCTGCAACACCGGTGATTCCTTTCTGCCTTCAACAGGGAAAGAGAAGGGATCAATGTGCCTTGGGAAAGGCCATGCTGAAAATCCTTTATTCACTGCGAAATCAAGTAACCAAGAAGAGACTTCTTCCATAAGATTTCGTGTGTTAATTGATTCGATATCCGCTACCCTTAAAAGATTCGCATTGTCCAATTCGCGTTTATAATGATCCGGTATTATCGAGCCATCTCCTTTCACAGCCCCATCGTCTATCTCTTCTTTTAAGGTTTTAAATATTACAGGTTTATCGCTCAATTCAATTGCTTGTTTTTCAGCACTTAAATTGTTTAATAAGCCAAAATACTGCAGAAATACACCGAATTGTGACAGATAGCGACTCTCAGCTAAGAATGCTTCTTTATCAAAGTTTTCGCCATCAGTAAAGAAGTACACAATTTTTGGTCTGTTTGTGACATGAATACCTGGTTTTGGTACACCTTCAGTATCCAAAAAGCTGCTTTCTTAATTCAATGAGAGGAGGCGCGTAATTGGTACCTTCACGACGATCTTGACCCTCTTTAGTTTTGCTTGCCATTTCCTCAAAATACATCTTATTAATAAATGTAATGGGATCTCTAAACGACACTTTTTTCATAGGCGTGCAGTCAATTCCGAACCCAATAACATCCAGTATTCCATCTTCATCATAAAATTGCGTTAACACTCTTACCTGATCGATAGCCGCTTGAAGTGCTCCAGATTGAATTAAGGGTTGCATAGAACCTGACATGTCGATCACTGCTACCACATCAAATTTGATGCCAGATAAGTGATGTTCCTCCAATTGCTGGGGAATTTGTCGTGCAATAGCATCGAATTCTGGATGTTCCCTATGAACTCTCTCTATAACTACCTCGTGTTGCATCTTAATAGCAGCTTCTGCTTTTCTGCGATCTTCATCAGAAATTTTTACTTCTAAAGGGACATCAAAATAGTCAGGAGGGGGTTCAGCGGGTGGGGCTGAGGGGGCATAGGAAACACCGCTTGGAACAACTGATTGAAATGAGAAATGAACACCTTTTTGCGTATCTGTATATACCGCACTCATATTGATTCTCCAAATAATAATTAATAATTTATCGCTCACTTTATCTTAATTAATAAAATGCAAGCTGATGTTAACTGAGAAGATTAATTAGTGTCAACGGAACTCAAGACAATTTATCAAATTTCTCAATAAATTACTAAATAAAAGATCAGTTATTTGGGAACCATACTGTAAAAGACATACCTAAAAATAGGTATATTGAAATAGATTGATGATAGTACTATCTCACTTTCTTGTATATAAACTTTCATATGACTTATATGATTTTTGTGAAACGTTGACAGGAGGTGAAATATGAAGAAGTATTTACTCGCTTCAATCGTCGCGGGGCTGCTCAGTGTAGCGGCCTTACCTGTAAGTGCCTATACATCCATCCCAACAACAATTGCTAAAGATGAAAATGTAATAGCAAAGTCTGATGACAGCAATATTGTTCTTGGAAAAGGCACTCGATACGCCGATTGCGGCTTATTTGGCGGTTGTGGTGTTTGTGATGGATGGGGTTATGGTTATTACTCTGATTATTATTACGATAGATATTTTTATCCCGTTGGTTATTATTCTTATGAACCCATGTATTATTCACCAATTGGTGATGTATATTTCTGGTGGTAACCGAGGAGATAAAATCGAAATAATTTCAAGTGATAATTATAATGGCAAAGGAATTGAGACCGGCTACTAATATAGACTGAAATTGTACACTGAAATTTATTTTTTTATGACTATATAAAGGATCAGATTTTTTGGAACTATGTAGAAAACAATCTACCTAATAAAAAAGTAGTCATAAGAAAAAAATTCATAATGAATTTTATTAGTATGATATGAAATGACAGGAGGTGAAATATGAAGAAATATCTAGTTACTTCAATTGTTGCAGGACTACTCTGTGTAGCTGCTGCTCCTGTCGGTGCGAGTGCACCCATTCGAACCACTTTGACAAATCATGACAATGTTATCGCATATCATGGTGGTGGCGGAGGCCATGGTGGACATGGCGGACGCTTCCATGGTAGTTACGGTGGTTACAGTGGGTATGGTTACCAACACCGACATGCGCAAAACTATTATTATGATTATTATCCGTACGATTATTACTATTCTACCCCTGGATATTATTACTATGATCCATACTATTACTCACCGTATGGTAGTTTGTATTTCTGGTGGTAAAATGGAATAATTGTGATTAATGATTATAATATAAGGCTACTGAATTATACTAAATTGAAATGGATTTCAATATAATGGACAATTTCGTAACTGGGCAGGAAGCTCACAGCCCAGACCCTGCCATTCCCGCGCGAGCGGGAATGGCTTTTTGGGCCGCTAGGCGCGTTAGGAATGCTAGGAACGCTAGGAATCCTAGAAATCTGTAAAGGAGACCCCATTTTTGTTAGGTGATTTTACAACTGAACTCAGTACCTTTGTCGACAAAAGTAAGGAAGTTATAGAGCCGTGGCTGATAATAATCGTTGGATTGTGGGTCATCAATATTGCAAACTGGCTAACTGGCTCAAAACTCAATAATCTTGGCATCGAACCCAGAAAAATAAAGGGTCTCATTGGAATACCGCTCTGCCCCATTTTACATCAAAATTTTAATCATCTATTTTTCAACACCATTCCACTTTTTGCATTAGGTCTTGCAATTATTGCGAATGATGTTCCTACTTTTATCGAAGTGACTATTTTCATAACCATGGTTGGCGGTTTTGCAGTTTGGCTATTTGCAAGACGCGCTATTCATATTGGTGCAAGCGGTCTTGTTTCAGGTTATTTTGGCTATATTATCGCAACGGCATACACGAATCCCAGTTTTACAACGGTTTTGCTGGCAGCAGTGATGCTCTATTATTTTGGAGGGATATTCTTGGGAATATTTCCACAGGAAGCCAAAGTCTCATGGGAGAGTCATTTATTTGGTTTTTTGAGCGGAATATTAAGTGCGTTCATTCCGTCTGAATTTTGGCAAATGCTGGGTTTTCGAGCAGAGGATTTGTAAATAATGAATATAATGATTAATTCTCACATTCATTCCTTCAAAATAATGCTAGAGATTCGATATCAGAATCTTAAAACACATATTAAATCCAAATTAAGCAGTAGAAAAGTACGAATATTTCTCGTGACCTTAGCAGTAACCATAGCACTGATTTCTGTGATCATCTGCAGCCTTGTCACTTTCATAGATCCCAATCCCTATAAAGAAAAAGTTGAAGAATTGGTTCTGGAACGAACTGGTTACGCACTTTCCTTAGACGGCCCGATCCGACTTAATTGTTTTCCTCGCCTCATGCTTGAAGTAGCAGATATTACCCTGAAAAAGAACAAAGTTTCGCGGAATGTTATCTTCACCGCTGAAACTTTAAAAATTTATCCCAGCATTCCGCATCTTTTGATTGGCAAAAAGGTATTCAAAATCGAATTACAAGGATTAAATCTAAGTTCCTACGTTATCCCCAGTCTGAAACTCAAACTTAAGCTTAAAGAGAACAAACTTGAAATGCGCGGCATTAAAATTGGTTTGAAAAAGGGTAAGGAGCAGGGTGCTCTTGAAATCGACAAGCTGTATATCGATCTACGGGAGGATTCGCCCAAATATTATTTAAAGCATCAAAGCGATGATTTTCAATTACCTTTGCTTTTATCCTGTTTAGGAACCAAAACCAAGATAAAAGGCACAACTAAACTCGATATTGAAATCAATGCAGAAGGAAAAACTTTACACCATATTAAGAAAAGTTTGTGCGGCACCCTTGAAATGGAAATAGCAAAGGGCAAATTGCATGGCATAGATTTGATTGCCTCTTTAAAAGAAGCAAAATCCCTGCTTGGCACGATTGCTTCTAAAGTCTCTAGGTCTTTGACGAGCGCTTTCGATACCCTTGTTCATAGGCACCATAAAGAATCTACTGGCACAACACCTTTCGATAGCCTTATATTCAAGGCGAACCTGCAGAATGGCGTCATTCACACAGAAGATTTAAAAATTTCTCATCAACATTTTCATGTAATAGGGGGTGGAAAAATCAATCTGCCTCGAAATACGGTCGATTGCCAAGTTGAAGCCTTATATAAAGAACATAGTAATCTAAAAAGCAAAGATATCATGGTCCTAGAGGCCAAAAACAGTAGAGCAGCTGCATCGAGCAACATGGCGCCTCTCACCATAGATATTAAAGGATCACTTTCAGACCCCAATATCAAACCTGATTTGAACAGTTATTTCAAGTATATACGCCAAAAAGAATGAAAACGGTTGCCTGGAACCTTTGGCATACAAACGATACTAATAATAAGATATTTACTAAATTACCGGAGCATACAATGAGTAATACTATGCCACTCACTGCAAAAGAAAAAAATGATTTATTAATTCGAAATAATGTTGCTTTTAGGCCAGAATCAGATGTGTTTGATATTGAGAATGAGTTACGTATGACGTATAGTTCTGCCTTTATATTCAAACCGACCGTTCCCCCGGGAGAATATCGTTGTTATTACACTTATTTCAATGAGGAAGGCAGTTTGTACACTGCAAGCTTCTTAATTCGGCCAACATATAAAGGCTATACAGCAGTAAATCGTGACGGTAAGACCTTTGAATATAAAAGCTTAAAAGAACTCATAACGACCTTCTTAGGTTACTCAGGTTATCAGCAAAAAGATTTCTATAACAATCAGATAATACTACATCCTAAATATAAAAAATCATCTGATATCGCTTCAGAACTAGAAGAAGAGCCTGAGGGCAGTTGGGCTATCGGCAAGTCAACATCAAATGTCATTGGGAATCTCATCTTGCGTGTCAGTGATTATTCAGTTTTTAGTAAGGATAAAGAAACGGGTGAAGTTCATGAAATCCCCATTGCGGTATCTGGAAATGGTTTTGCAGCGGAAATTGAAGGAGCAAGGTTTGAGGCAAGCAGCATTGATCAATTGCTTGAAAAATTGGAAGTCTTAAGTAAAGAGGAAAGAGAGGAAGCGCTGGCAAAGATCGCAATTGAAAAAGCTCCTACCAGAGAAGAGTTAAAAGTACAGGCAAAGTGGAGTGATGAAATTGAGAAAAGTGAGATGTTCAAGGACATTAGCAAGCTAGATGCTGAAGCGTTCCTCGAAAAACAAGCTAAATCTAAACCTAAATTCATTATCAGACCAGGTAGTGTTGAAAATCAGTATTTCTGCAGTATTTTTGTGCCGCCAATTGTGGTTCATCACAGTTTTTCGGCCATGCCTTTGGAAACCCTTAAGGATACGATAGCTGCATGGACTAAAGCAGATCGAGAGAGTGTTAAGAAACGCATTGAGATGGCTGCAGAAGAGGCGCGCTTGAGTGAACTGACCAGCATATCCAGAGCACATGAATCCTCCATGCGGCAGGCCACGGCTCCACAAATGGGCATGATGCAGGCGGTGAAGATTCAATATGCTGACAAGATGCAGAAAATGGGCGGACGAGAAGCGGTGTTGATGAATTTTCAAAAATATCTCGCAGCAGAATATGAGAAAAATGCTCCAAAGTATAAAGGTAAGCCTTTGCCATTGAATTACGATCGCGAGTATGATACACAGGATGCCAATGAATTATATTTTCTAAATCCCTTTCATACCGCTTGGCGTTATTTTCAAACCCCAAATCCTTGGATTGATAGAAATGCTGAATTTGCGGCTCATGACGCAAGTGAAACGGCAACCCATGCAGCATTGTCCGAGGAAATGAAAACAAATTTAGCTTATCTTTGGCTTGCTGCCAGTGATGAAAGTATTACTCCGATCATGAAAGGCATGACGGTCGAAGATATGAAACGGCAATTTGCGGAAGAAATTTCCCATTTGGATAGGGCTCATAATTGGGATGAATGGGATAATAAACTCAGTGATGAGGAAAAAGCCAAACGGAAGCCCGAAATGTTGGCAAAATATGGTAAAATCGTAGATGACATGGGACTTGATAATCCCACTTGTCCTCCTGGCGTCACTCAGCCATTGATGCAATCCATTTTCGGGCATCCCTTAAGCCTGATTGGAGAATTAAACCCTCTGAATGTCAAAAATCAATTTGGTGAATTGGTGACTCTGAGGTTTAATGAATACTTATCAGGCAAGACCCAAGATGAAATTCGGGCATTTCTCAATGCAATCTCGAAAAAGTATGTCACGTATGATGCAACAGATGCAGATGAAAAATTATTAAAGGAATTCAAGCTATCAAAGCAGGACATCACTGAAATTCTTGAGACAATGACTAAACAATATGGCGATCGCTTCTTATTCGGGGAAATGAGAACGAGTATCGAACATTACCCAAGCTACTATGCCTACATACGCAACCTTGCAAATCAAGACGTTTTAGAAGCTTTTTTTGAAAAGCTACAAGACATCGCGAAAAGGAGTCTAACTACCGCTCCTGTCGAAAGAAGACTGCCACAAAGCTTGGCAGAACACAAAGTGGCTAGGGAGAGAACAGATCTCGAGCGCAGAGAAGAACGCAAGAAACAGCGTGAAATGAAATTCAAGCTTGAAAAGCGACCCAGGGTCGCAGCAAGCGAGGTACCTCTTGCAATTCGAGGCCTGGCCAGTGCACGCATCCAGGAATTGGAAGAAGAAGCAAGAAAGGTTAGAGGAACCAAAGTATCAGAGGCATCAGAGGTATCAGAGCCTAAGAGAGAAGAACAAAAGCAAGCTCTAGATGCGAAACCTCAAGATGCGAAATCCCAAAAAGCCCCGGAAGCACGCAGAGAGGAACCTGCGGTAAAAGCCACAGGAGCAAAAAAAGCTGCAGTAGGGCACAGAGATGAGCGCGAAGTAAAAGCAGCGGCAGCGAAAGAAGCAGCCCCTGTTCTTAAAGGTTTCGTTCGAGATCGTATCAAGCGTATGCAGGAACAAGAAAATCCACAAAATCCAAAAAAGCCAGAAAAACCTGGAAAGGGCAAGCCAGAACGGCCGGGCTAGAAACTAACAACCATCCGCAGCACTCACAGTACTTTTCCCAGAGATATCCTTGGTGATAGCTGGTTTGCCGCAATATTTGATCGCTGCATCGCCAGAGGTGCTGACATCTAATTTGTCGCTTGTCCCTACCTCAGCTATCCCTGAACCTGTGATATCTACGGTAATGGTTTTACCTCGTAACTTCTTGCCATGAAATTCACCGGCACCATTAATTGTAATATTTTGAATTCCCGCAAAATTTTGGGCTGTTATTTTACTGCCATTTTCTATGTCGGCATTAAACTTGTCTACAGCAATATCAATATTTGCTTCACCAAAGCTCGTAACAGCAAGCGTAAGTTCTTTTGTTGTAAAGGTATCTTGTATAAAGATGGCAGAAGAACTGGATGATTCGATTTTTTTCAAATCTTTGACATTCAAATAATAATTAATCTTAGCTGAAGCATGTTCTGTGGCATTTTTGAGATCGATATATAACACTTTGTCCTTCACATAGACGATAACCAGAGGTAATATGTCTTTGTCAGCTTCTACCGTAAATCCTGGCTGCTCTGCCTGTTTAATATATAAATTACCGATTCCTGATAAATTCACTGCATTGAAAAACCCTAGAGTTTTACTTTGAGATCCCCTTTGACCCTTAGTTTTAGATTTATCTTCGGGTTTCGAAGGGGCCGTTGGCGCAGGCGCTGTGGTCTGCGTTGCCGGTGTTGGAGCTGCGGCTTGTGCATTATTATCTGCAAAACAATTGCAGCTGACGGTTGCTGATGATACAGCGAAACAGAAAATAAAAACTTTAACATTTAAAATCTTAGTATTTAAAGTTGTAAGTCTTAACTTCATTTTTTATTCAGTTCATGCAGTTAATGCTGTTGATGAGGAAATTGGCTTTACAAAAGAATGGCATAAAAATCTAATAATTGCAAAATTACAAGTTATATTTAATTATAGGTCGATTGGTGATTATTGTAGTTAGTTTTATACTTAACATATCGTAAATTGTCACACCTTGTAATTTGTCAATTTCGCGTCCTGTATTGTCTTGGCAGATAGCTGATAGTAACTGGTATTCATATGCTGTGTCACAGAGTATCCAATTGGCACTCTTACTTATTATGCCTTGCTATATGCATTGCATCATTTCTTTTAAACTTTTTTCTAAGCTCCTCCGCTGTCCTCGCAGCAGCATCAAAAAATGAAACTGAAAATTCCATTGAGTTATTAAACATTTCGGGCGCCATTGGTCCAGCAACAAAAGATTATGTAGAACGAGGGATTAAAGACGCTGAAGCCAAAAAAGCAAGCCTTATCATCCTGCAAATTGATACACCCGGTGGCTTAGAAACTTCGATGAGGGGCATTAATCAAGCAATTCTCGGATCAAAAATTCCAGTAGTTGCATTTGTGGCTCCCTCTGGTGCTCGTGCTGCAAGTGCTGGCACCTACATTCTCTACGCGAGTCACATTGCAGCAATGGCACCAGGAACCAATCTCGGTGCTGCGTCTCCAGTCAGCATAGGCGGCGGCTTCAGTGGCGACACATCTACTGGCAAAGAATCCAACAATAACACTAGCACTCTAGAGAAAAAAAGCAGTCAAGATGCTGCAGCCTATATCCGAAGCCTGGCAGAGCTAAGAGGTAGAAATGTCGATTGGGCCGAGAAAGCAGTGCGTGAAGCCGTCAGTTTATCATCGGTGGAAGCCTTAAAAATGCATGTCATAGATTTGATCGCAAATGATATTCCAGAGCTGATCCAGAAAATCAATGGATTAAATATTGCAATGAATGGTCAGTCTTTGAATGCTACCGACAAAAATACCGCAAAAGATACCATCACACTCCACCTCGAGAATCCCAAAGTAGATGTTTTTAAGCCAGGATGGCGTTTTGATCTATTGTCCATTATTACAGATCCCACCATCGCCTATATTTTATTACTCATTGGGATTTATGGTCTCTTTTTTGAATTTTCAAATCCAGGTCTTATATTGCCAGGGATAGCAGGCGCCATTGGATTATTACTGGCATTATATGCTTTTCAACTTCTTCCGATTAATTATGCTGGATTTGCTTTAATGCTCATCGGAATTTTCTGCATGATTGCCGAAGTGTATATCTCAAGTTTTGGAGCTCTTGGTATTGGCGGTATTATTGCATTTGTTATCGGTTCCTTTCTTTTGCTTGATACAGAAACACCTGGATTTACTATCGCTTGGCAGGTCATCATCATTATGGCAATTGTTTCAATCTTGTTCTTTTTACTTGTAATTCGGCTTGCAATTTCAGCGATGCGGCGAAAAATTGTGACTGGCCATGAAGCTTTGCAAGGTGCGATCGGTGAAGTGTTGGGGTACAGCCATGATGCAATTGATACCCTGGAAGAATTCTCAAAAACTAAAATATTATTGGTTCGGATCCAAGGTGAGATATGGAAAGCCAATTTAGCAGAACCACTCGCTTCAAGCAATAAAAAAATTGAGTTGCAACCAGGGCAGAAAATTCGCGTGGTGGAAGTCAAGGGCTTGATATTAAGTGTTGAACCAACCTACTCGGAATAGAACTGGTTTTAGTCCAAATTTGGTATCGTTGCGGAGGAATATTGTATGCAAGGTTTATATATCATTATCCCCATTATCATTATCTTTGCATTGACTCTTTTTCGGGTTCTATGGGAATACGAACGTGGAGTGATATTTACTTTGGGCCGATTTTGGAAGGTTAAAGGTCCTGGACTTATCATCGTAGTACCGCTCATCCAAAGCATGGTTAGGATGGATCTCCGAACTATCGTCATGGAAGTTCCGTCACAAGACGTCATCTCAAATGATAACGTTTCTGTAAAAGTCAGCGCGGTGGTTTATTTTCGGGTGATTAATCCTGAGAAAACTGTGATCCAAGTCGAAGATTATTTCAAGGCCATAAGCCAATTGTCACAAACCACCTTACGCGCCGTTTTGGGACAGCATGAATTGGATGAAATGTTGGCTGAAAGAAACAAACTTAATGCTCATATTCAGCAAATTTTAGATGAGCAAACCGAAATTTGGGGCATTAAAGTGGGTATGGTAGAAATAAAGGACATCGATCTCAATGAAAATATGGTTCGTGCCATTGCGAAGCAAGCGGAAGCAGAGCGTGAACGCCGTGCCAAGATCATTCATGCAGAAGGGGAATATCAAGCGGCTGAAAAGCTTTTAGAAGCGGCAAAAGTGCTCTCACAGGAATCCCAGGCTTTGCAACTGCGCTATTTACAAACTTTATCAAATATTGCTGAAGAAAAAAATTCTACCATAGTATTTCCAGTACCTATTGAAATGTTGTCTGCATTTAAGAAGGGATAAAACCAAATCTAGTTCTAGGAGTCTGCACCATGTCGAGCCCAAAAGAACCAAAGGAACCAAAAGATAGAAAATCACCAAAACTCGAAATGAGTGATGATGAATTAATTGAAAAAATCATTGCAATGAAAGAGCTATTGTTGGATTCTATGGAACCCGTAGCGGACAAAATAGCAGAGCCAAGTTTGGAAACTCAAAGAAGCTCTGAAAGAACAGTTTTGGGCACTTGGATCCATGAAAAAAGCGAGCAGGCTAAAGCATCTGGTGCCATGTCAGAAAGAACTCGCGTCAATCGCATTAAAAATACGCTGCAGAAATTCTCCTATGGCTTACTTAAGGAAATGCGAGGAGAATGGTTCACTCCTATAGGCACGACTCCAGAAGCTCCCCGAACAGAGGAAGAAATAAGCCAGAAAGGTTCTGGGAAATACGGACCAAGAATTGCTGAAAGATGGCAGTTCCGTGAATACTTAGAAACCCTCAATACAAGACGAAATGCTATATTAGAGCAATACCAAAAAAGCAAAGACGAGGGCTTAGGAGATGACGAAGCTTGGCAGGCCGCGTTTGCGATGGATCGTGAAAATAATCCAGAGCAAGAAGACCAGTATCAGAGTCTTGAAGCATTAGACAGCCAAATTGAAGCTATTGAACAAGAAGCAGAAAAGGAAAAATCAAAGAAAGTTGATAAAGCAATCACTGCTGACTATAAGGCGCTTAGAGGACGAGAAACAATCGTACAATCCTATCGCTTTGCTTTGGGTCAGTTCATCAAGCATGCCTTAGTCTATGAGGATAGGGAAGTTCGTGGGGTGCGACAGGAAATTCGTCCCTTTGATGCAGTTCCAGGTGAAAAAGTAGCTGAACAACCTCTCAGAACATTTTTCAAATTATATCCAAATGTTGCTGACTATCTAAAAAACAACCTCGACAAACTTGAATCCATCAATAAAGAATATCTGCGTCATGTAGAGGCAAGACGAAGTCCAAAACAATTAACGCCAGAACAACTAGAGGATAGAAAGCATAAAGCGGCCTTGGGATTGCAAGCGGCTCGCAAAGCGTTTTTAGATATGTACGGACCAGGGGCGCCTAAGGAAAATCTTCGTCGTTCGAGGGATCCGATTATAGAGAGATATAATGAAGCGGAAAGAGAATTAAATGGAAAACCACCACAAAAAATGCCATGGGAAATTGCCGCAGAAAAACAGCGCGAAAAAACCGCTGCAAAAAAGAAACAGAAAAGTTCAAAGACTGCAAAACCACCTGTTCCTAAAGTGGGTCCCTTAGTTCAATACTTTGAAAAACTCAATCGGGGTCAAAAGGAAAGTCAAAAGGAAAGTCAAAAGGAAAGTCACAAAGAATCAACACCCCCAAAAAAACCGGAGCGTCCATCGGGTTCGCATAAATAATGGTCCGAGTAGTAACATTTATCATTTTAATCCTATTCTGGTCTCAAACTGATCAGTTACATGCATTTTCAGAAACAATACCTGTTTCCGGTGCATCGGAAGCCACCCAAGCAATGGTCGTGTGTGATCAGGCCATCGCATCTCAAGTAGGCATAGATATTCTAAAAAAAGGCGGCAATGCGGTAGATGCCGCAGTTGCAGTAGGTTATGCATTAGCTGTTGTGCAACCTTGCTGCGGCAATATTGGAGGCGGCGGATTTATGCTGATTCACTTATCTTCCAACAATGCAAACACTGCACCCCGAGACATTGTCATAAATTTTCGGGAGAAAGCACCGCTTCGCGCCACAGAAAACATGTTCCTAAATAAGGAAGGAAACCCAGTTCCTGAGAAAAGTACCTTAGGCTACCTCGCAGTAGCGGTTCCTGGCACCGTATTAGGATTAGATACCGCTTTGCAGAAGTATGGCACGATGAGTAGGGGAGAAGTCATGGCGCCTGCCATTCAACTTGCAGAGCAGGGGTTTCAATTGACGCCTGAATCTATAAGGCTATTTGCACCCCATCTCGAGCAATTTAAAAAGGAGGCAAATGTAGCAAAGATATTTCTAAAACAAGAAAATCAATCCGGAAATTTTATTCCCTACAAAGCAGGCGAGAAATTGATTCAAAGCAATCTTGCCAATACCCTCAAATTGATTTCTGCAAGCGGACCAGAGGCATTCTATCGGGGATCCATAGCAAAAGCGATCACTGAGGCAAGTAGTGCAAATGATGGTATCCTCTCTGTGCAAGATTTTGAACGTTACACTATCGAAGAAATGGTACCCCTGCGATGCCACTATCATGACTATCAGATCATCACCCACCACCTCCGAGCGGAGGCGGCGTAGGCTTATGTCAAATGCTCATTATTTTACAGGGGTTTCCTCTTGCGAGATTTGGTTATCCCAACTTCTTTGGAAAACTTGCGATCATAGAAGCGATGAAACAAGCTTTTAAAGATCGAAATTTACTCGGTGATCCTAATTTTGTTGAAAACCCAATTCAAAATCTCTTATCAGCTGAGTATGCACTAGGTGTTCAGAGTGAAATAAAAAAAACCATTCTAGAAAAAATGACACCACAATTTCCTGTGATTGAGAAAAATTTCCACGCGGAAATAATACAAAATACCCTAAAAAACCAGAAAAACCGCTGCACCACGCATTTTTCCATTATAGATAAAGATGAAAATATAGTATCGCTCACCTACACCATAAACAGTCATTTTGGCGCAAAAGTAATTCCCGGAGAACTTGGATTTTTCTTAAATAATGAAATGGATGATTTTGCATCCCAAAACGGTGCAAGAAATCAATTTGGCCTAGAACAAGGAAAAGCCAACCTCATTGCACCCGGTAAGAGACCATTAAGTTCTATGGCTCCAACCATTGTGATGAAAAACGAAAAACCTTATTTAATCTTAGGGGCAGCGGGGGGTTCCTATATAGTGACTGCAAATTTACTGACTATATTAAATGTCCTTGATTATAAAATGTCGATCCAATCTGCTGTGAATGCACCACGCTTTCACAGTCAAAATAATGACGACATCATTGTAGCGGAACCTGAAGCATTTTCTGTGCAGGACAGCCAAGAACTTCCGAAAAATGGGGTATGATTTAAAATACATACCTAAGATACCCTCCGATGTAGAAGCCATTATAATAAACCGAAATCCAAAGCAATTGAATGGGGCAAGTGACCCAGGCGTCAGAATGGCGCAGCTATTGGCTATTAAGACAAAGATAAGAAAAAGTAAGATTAAAATTTGTTATCTGGCTAAATGTATACTAATATTTAGGAAATACTGTTTTCAATGCTAGCGGCTAATCCCAGTCACTAGTATTAGCATTTAATTTCTAGAAAGACTAGAAAGAGCAGATCGGTTCAGTAAGGAGTAAACTATGGCATTCCGAAAGCAAGATACCAGCAGCGAGAAACCCAATAACACCAGCAAAAAAAGCGCGAAACTCGCACGCAAAGCTGCGGCACTTTTAGCACTGGGTTTTGCGGTGACACCGCTCTCTGCAGCAAAATCCACCATGGTAAATTGCCAATTCAGAGGCAGCAACGGCTGCGGTAATGGATGCCCTTCAACCACTTCTCAAGTAATGACACTCGATCAATGCCGCAAGGAAGGCGGTACACCCACACCACTGGATGATGAATAGAGTCATTCTTCTAAGGATTCATATAAGGAAATAGAAAAGGAAATAGAGTATGCATAAAATTATCGTGAATGATCTCTTAAGTGTTCCCTCCGCATTAAGATATTTATTATTTATCGGATTGCTGGCACTTGGCGTGGCTTGCAGCATTCCTCATGGTGGCAGCAAAAACCTCCGCACCGTTTCTCATTTATATACTTTTGGCGATGCGGGATACGAAAAACAATTGAGTGAAGGACGTCATCCTATCAAACAGGGACCTATCGCTGCAGATGAAATCCCGGAAGGTTTCCCAAAAAAATTTCTAGAACCAGACGGTAGTTATGCAGGCGGTCGAGTATTTCGAAGCGTTGCTGCCGCACAACAAGCTGTGATTGAAGCACGAAATCAAGGTATTATTTCACAAGAAGGTGAGTGGGGCATTTATCAGCTGAATGGCAATTGGAATGAAGATGCCTACGAACTGAAACCGAATGACTATCGTTTGAAACGCACTACGACTGTTTTAAGACGAGCCAGGTAATATCCAATAAAAGTGATTGCTCAAAGCTTAAACCGTTCTCTTATCATAGTCTTTATATGTTCGCGCTCTGAAATCGGATCCACCCTCACAAAAATATTGGTAACCCCCTTGCCTGAGTATGCCACCATTTTAAAACCCGCTTCCACGTCATTTTTGATGCGAATAAACCCCGGTGGATACTTATGCCGGCAGGCTTCTGAGATGCCTAATACCACTTTTTGAACGCCAGGTAATTTTTCGATCCACAAAATATTATTTTTCAAATGTTTATCAATACTGGTATGACGTCCTTTCACTTTTTTTCAATATACCTTATATAAACTTTAGAAGTTTCATGCAAAAAATGGATCTGAAAGAGGTCAATGATAGATCTGAGGCAGATCTGAAACCTAAGAGCTGATAAGCCTGCTAACTCTATTTAGTCATCCCTATTGAAAATGAATACTATTGATAGTATTATAGGCTCAATCGTTAGAGCAAAGCTATTCAGTGAAGCTATTTAAGACATCAATGAGGTACGTTAAATATATGAAAAGCTATAAAACTAAATATCTAACTATCCTAATCTTTTTGATTCTCCCATTTTTCGTTGCAGCAGCACCGACTGACCCCATTTTTCGGGCCATTATTTTTGATTGCGATGGCGTTTTGGTCGATACCGAGTATTTGAAATATTTATCATGGAAAGAAAGCTTAGAGCCTTACGGCATTCAATTCACACTCGAAGAATATATGCCGCTCGTTGGAAACAGTTCAGAATATATTTTCGACAAAATTAAAACCTCTAAAAATGCCGATATTTCCATGAAAGAGGTTATCCAGAAAAAGAAAGAAATTTATATAAAATTACAGGCAAAAGGTGTCCCTTCCATTGCCTCCGCTGTTAAATTTGCGAAAAAACTTGCGGCTGAAAAAGAATCCTTGAATATCAAGCTTGCCTTGGCATCTTCAGCGCCACACGCCGAAATAATGCGAAATTTGGAAACAGTTGGCTTGGAAAATGCTTTTGACATGATAATTTCGGGTCATGACGACTTAAAAGACATTAAGGATAAAGAAGGCACTAACAAGCCAAAGCCCTATATTTATCAGCGCCTGGCAACTTGGCTCAAAGTAAAGCCTGAAGATTGCTTGGTGTTTGAGGATTCTGGGGCAGGCGTCATTGCTGCGCACGATGCTGGCATGAGCGTTTATGCGGTGCCAAACCGTTATACAGCGCATCAGGACTTTTCAAAAGCAAGTCAAGTCATCAAAAGCTTGTCAATGCAGATGTATAAAGAATTATTTAAATAAATCTTTAAACTGATAACAATTGAAATTTTATTATTATTATTTTTAAATATATAAGGGGTAGTTATTATGCAAGGTGGAAAAATCGTTGAACTTTTAACAGAACAAAAAAAACTGATGGAAGCAAGCTTAGCTGAAACAAAAGCTTTTATTGAAAGACAAACCAACACCATGGCAGAAATTGATCGTGATTTAGCCTCAAAATTGCAGAGTTTTCAGAGCATTCTTGAAAAACGATTAAAAGAAATAAAAGAACAAAATGAAAAAAATAATACTGAAAGCCAAGAAATCACTAAAGGTATCGCCGATGAAAGCAGGATCGAAAGAGAGGATGCAAAGAAAGAGGGTCGAGTAGGAAATAGTTATTCGCTTACCATGGCACTTCTTGTCTTAGGCGGTTTCGGTATAGCTACTGCTGCTGGTGCAAACCCAATATACTTGTTTTATGCGGCATCCTTAACCACCGTGCATGTGGTATTGCAGGAAAAATTTGGCAAAGCAAATTATAAAAAAATAAATAATGCCTATCGAAAAAGTTTCGGCCGGCTCTTTGGTTGGTGCAGCAATGGCATCAAAGCCCGTTGCAAGAGTAAGCCAGGTGCAGATGAAGTAGCAAGCCTCAATCAAAGCGAACGCGAACCCGCAGTTTGTCCCGCTGTCAACATTGCAATACAAGACCCGGAAGCAGGTGCAGTGAAACAAAGAGCTTCGGCCAGAGAAGAAAATAGTTCGGCAATTCAAAAGTTACTTCAAAGTTCTTTATCTAGTCATTCCAACAAAATGGATGAAAGAGCGCCAGCATCGCTTGCTTTAAAATTACAAGATAGAACAGATGCTGTTTCTGGTTCTCCAGTAGTTCCTATTCCTGGCCAAACAGATGCCGCTCAAACTTCAGAGGGCTCGTCAGGCTCTGATAAAATATCGCTTGCATCACAATCTCTTACATCGGCTTCTGCAAGTGGAACAGCAGGAAGGAATAGGGCAGACTCCCATGCCTCGCACGAGTCCGCGCCGCCTATGGTAGTGACTCCGACAAAAGAGCCCGTCTTCATATCGAGTCATGCGAAACGAGTAAATGTTAGCCTTGGCACTGCAAAAAACGGCAAATCAAAAGCAGTAAATGCAGCTAATGCAGTTGCCGCACCAGCAAGAACACTCACAACACCCGCCGGTCAGGCATCAGTGCGAAGACAATCTCAATCTACCTCTCAAAGTGTGGCAGGCAGGAAGTTCGTCTAAATTATTAAATTACAAGGAAAGGACGGGGCGGACACAAAGTCCGCCCGCACAAATGCTGCATAATAGATGCGATCCCTATAGATGTCCCATGAGTACTAAGATAATCAATATTATCAACAATAGCCCCAGAAAACCGCTGGGGTAGTATCCCCAATTTCTGCTGTATGGCCATCTTGGAACAGCACCAATCAAGAGCAATATCAAAATAATTAATAAAATCGTACTTAGCATAATAGTTACCTATTGATATATCCAGTTTTATGATCACATTGTCTGCATCTTTTTACAGCAATATAGCCGCCAAAAGCTGAAGCCAATGCGCCTGCAAAGAACAACAAGAAAATCAAAAGCAGATTCTTTGCAGTTTCTTTTGCAGCCGCTTCGTCAGTCATAGTCATCCCAGCATTGCGGCCGCCACCCGTCACGCCAGCATTTGCTTCGTTTCTGCTAAAAGCTGACATTGCCTGCATTGCTGTATTGCTCGGCATGGCTACGTTACTGATGTTAGAATTTGTCAAAGCTCGATATTGGAAAGTCATGAAATCTGCTGCGTAGGCTACCAAAATGAAGCTTAGGATTAACGCTAAGCACCAGGTAACAAACCCATATAAAATACCATGACAACCTGTGGTACAAATGGGACGTCCAATATAGCCGCTAACCCAACCGCCAGCAAACATGGCAATCATACTAGCAAAAACCATGGCTATATAACCGCCAAACGCTAAAGCATTTGCCCCTGTTTGTGTAGTTGTGGCGGAATATGCTGAAAGGCTTATCCCCATGCCAAACAAATCAAACAAAAAGGAAATGCCGATAGCCACAAAAGCACCAGCGATAATGGCTGTCCATGATAAGTAATGCTTGCAGACTGGAACGATATGCTCTTCGTGAATATGGGTTTCACGATTTACAACTGATCCTTTGTTCATCATTGCGTGACTCCTTATTAAAACCTTAAATATGACTGATAAGCCAAATTAAAATTAATAGACTGATTGGAACTCCTAATAACCATCCTAATAGATATCCCATATTTCGCTCCTTTTTAATGATTAGTAACAGCTACAACTACGCCTACCAAGAATAAGATCAAGAAGAAGAAAAATATGATTTCTGCAATACCACCCGCTGCATCGGCAAGTCCAGTAAATCCTAGAGCTCCAGCAACCAATGCAATAATCAAAAAAATCACTACCCAGGTCAACATAGACAGTCTCCTTTAAGTGGTGTATAGCTTAAAAAATAGTAGAAGCAAGCCAGTATTACCAATGAACTACCAGCAAACAAGACGATAAAATCTAAATTTTTATCCTTACATTCAGTAATTATCTGTATTTATGATATTAATTTATACAGTATTGATGGGTTTATGTTTTGCGCTCTTATGTCTTTCCTTGAGCTCAATATCAATATACTTATCAGTAGTTGCACTGGAACTATGGCCGGCATCGTCGCGTACATGTTCACGAGGTCTTTGTTTTACATCGTCAGAAATACCGGTATGCCGCAGCCAGTGGACCGTTGCCTCGCCCAAGGTTTCAGCTTCTAATTCAAATCCCTGCATTCTTAATTCAGAAATTGCTGCGTTAAAACAATTTTGAACGATCTTCCGAATATAATTGGTACTTGAGATAGAGCCTCGGCCTTTGTTTTTGGGAAGCAAGGCAGAGTTATCTGCCGGCGAGGGCAGGGCAGTGAGACCTAAATGCCGGCGCCAGCGTTTTAAAGCCTCCAGCATGGCATTACTGACTGCAATGATGCGTTGTTTATTGCCTTTACCCACCGTCGTGAACCACCAATTGCCCTCTGAATCGCGATGAAAATGATTCATACAAGGCATCCAGCGTTCTGTGGTCGTCAATTCAGAGATCCGCAAGTACATCGCATAGAGACAGGACATGATAAATAAAGTTCTTTCATGCAGCAGAGGATTCTTTTGCAGCCAAGCCCTCTGCAGTATCGATCACCGTCTGCCATTGCACGTCGGAAAGCCGTCTGATCTTAACCATGCCTTGATTTTTTCTGATGAATTTACTTTTTTGGCGAATCAAGGCGACAGGATTCATAAACACATATTCTTCTTGAATCAGAAAATTGAAGAAACTGCTTAAAATGGCAAAAGATTCTTTAACAGATCCGGAAGACAATTCAAAATCCGAAACTTTGGGTTTTTCGCCTTTTTGATGTGAAGTTTTAGGGAGAGTTGCCACAAATGGCCGCCACTCTGGATTCGGAATTCTTCTGCCTTCTTTTTCTAGGTAGCGCGGCGCTTTTCGTAAGCCAATCCAATCAAGCGGCGGTTTTTGGCAGAATTCAATAAATTGTTCGATATCATAACGTCGCAGGGAAGGAAGCGTCTTTCCTGCCACCCACCAAGACCATTGCAGCAGGCGCTCGATTTCGCGGCGGTAGGAATTAAAGGTGCCAAGGCTACCGCGATATGAAATGAGAAAATTCAAAGATTTCTGATAGTCTTCACGAAATTTGTCTTCACAAAGCACAGGATTTTGCTCAATGTTTTTGATATCATCAAAGAGCGGCAAGATTTTTGCTGCTGCCACTGCTGTTTTAGATTGTTCTCTTTTAACGCGTTTCATCTATTACTATCACTTTTACGATCTCTTTTAATTCCAGTTCTAATTTCACTTCTTAAGTATACACAATTAATGCGGCTACTTACCGGAATAATCACACAAATTGAAATGAACATCAATCAAAATTAAACCATTCCAAATACAAGCGATATAGAATACAATAATGATTCACATGAAATTACTCACTTTAAATATTAGTTAAATAGCTTAATTCTATATGTGTTCTAGTATCTACAGTACTTATAAGAGGTATTATTATGTCTTCAGTCATAACAAAAGTCTCAAAAGAATTGGATCTTGATGGTGATTTTAATGAAAAACCCTGTCCCGTATTCGAACCCCGTTTAACAGATGAAATTAGAAAATCATTTAAATTCGACATTATTAAATATGAATTTATTCGAATATATTTGAAACTGCAATCAGATGCAAAAAATGATGCTGAAAAAAGTGAAACATTGCAGGAATTGGATAATTTTTTAAATAATAAGGGAGCTTTCACGCTTCGAATCGAATCATTTATAAAATCCATCAATAAGACAGATTTCACTGTGTTTTTAGTCGGAAACCGAGCGCCACTCGTTTGTGAGAGATTTCTTAAATGCAAAACTGATTTGAAAATGAAAGAGAGATTTTTGCAATATGTTAAGGCAATCCAAACTGAAAATTTAACCTTAGGAGCGATAGCTTCCAAAGAAATGGTGCAACTTGCCAATGAAAAAGGATACAAGGAGAGAGTTTCAGATCTCCTCAAAGAAGGCGCGGATTTAAGTTATAAAAACATAGATGGTAGAAACGCCTTGCATGTCGCTGCACTGTTCGGTCACACTGAAGTTGTTGAAAAGCTTTTGCCATTGGTGAAAGATATAAATGAAGTAGATCGAGATGGCTATACTGCGCTTCACTTGGCAGCTGCAAATGGTCGTACGGGACTTGCAGGAATTGTAAGCCTGCTAATAAAAGCTAAAGCATCCATTCATATCCATAATAAAAGAGGTGATTCAGTTCTTTTCTCAGCAATTATGAGTGCCGAAGCTGGTATGGTCGATCAGCTTATTACAGAGGGTGCTGATGTCAACCATTTGAATTCAGATGGATATAGTCTGCTTACACCTCTATTTTTAAAAAGAAATTCTAAATTTGAATACGCATTTGAGACTATACTGAAAACTCTTTTGAAGAATGGTATTGCTATTGATCCCGCAAAGGAAGGTCCGGTTTCTTGGCATGGTGAAGATGTAACTGATTCACTTCGGTATAGCGATTGCCGCATGTTGATATCAAATGCAGAAGAATTTGCCGAAGTTGCTGAAACTACTCTCAAAGAACTTGATAAGAAAAAGCATTTAATGTCTCATCAATACTATCTGGACAAACTAAAAGATGCCCTGAATTTTCGACTCAATAAGCACCAAGGCGACGGCATATTGCATTTGGCTATTCGCAACCACAACATTCCATTGATGCTAAAATTATTGATTAAACGCGTAAATACGAACTTGCAAAATTATTTGGGCGAAACCCCTTTGGATTTAATGATTTCAAGTTCGGTTCCCTGCATTAAATCTTTAGGGCTGATGATGAAGATTCAACAAATTACTAATACAGTAAACGAAGCTTCAACATCAGGTCCTAAAGAAAAATCTGCTGAAGAAACGAAGGAGTTATTGGATTCTGAAAGCATTCGCAGTGAAATTCCTAAAGCAGTGGCATCCTTAATTGACAAACTGCCGGAGGACATTCATTCTCATCTTAAGGGATTAATCAAGAATTTAGCAGAAATATCCCAAAACCCCCCATCAAAGGATATGTTTTATTATCATAAAGATTTTCTCGATTATATATGTTATGACGTAGGCAAATACCTCGCCGGATTACAGACAAAAATAACAAAAGATGGTTTAAAAGAAACAGAAGAAAACTTGAATCCGCTTGATGCCGTCAAAGCATATAATGTATTGGGCCTAATAAATGAAAACGAAGTAAACCCTTTATTCGCAAGAGCCAACACAATTCAATCATTTTTAATACTCCAAGGTCATATTCCATTTCTAGAAAAGAGCCCAGACTATCCCAATGGTCCTTATATTGCTGTTTCATCGTCATCATCCAGCTCAGCTGAAGAATATGAGACTAATAAAGCCCAGGCCCTCTATGAACATGTTGCAAACTCTGACGAAACCAATCCCCACAAAGAAGCCGCCGGCAATCTTTTAATGGCACGATTTTTTCCTACTGGTCTTCCGCAATTGTCTGGTTTCTTAAATATGAAACAGACTGCGGATATGCGTCAATTCTGTTATAAAATGGATGAGTTAATAGCAGAGAGAATTGAGAAAGCGGTAAGCGAAGCTTTGGCGGCCGAGAAATTAAAAGACAAGGACAAAGCTATAAAGGAGAAGTTGATGAGCGCTATTGATATCCCCAAAATAATACCTCAAGAAACCCAACCTAAAAATATATTAATTCAAGAGATGGAGAAGTTAAACTTTGCGCCGCTCATTGAAGCATTTAATCGCCTGTGTAAAGTGGGTAGAACTGACATCTATTGGTATTTACCCGCTACAGATAAGCGCAGGCAGAGTTTAAAGCTTGATAAAGACAAGGAAATCGGTGAAGCTCAAATTCAGCAATTAAAATCAACAGTAATTGAAGCATTGAAGCGATTTCAAGAATGTTGCCAGGAAGAATTGAATAGCTTGGATTCTTCACCAAAGGATAAAAAAACGCCCTTCATAAATATGGCACGTAGCCAGCCTTGGTTCTTCCTATATGGCCACCTCAATCCTTATATGCAAGAGGGTGAATTCATCAATTTGGGTTATGGAAAGATCTTATTAGAAATTGACTTAAAAGATCCCGTGAACTTATTAAAAATGATTCTCACTGATACTCCAGAACCAAGACCCTACAACATCTTCATGAAAGTATTTCCCAACTTAAGAAATCCAATGCTCTTGTTAGAGTTTATATCTTCCCATGAATTTAAAGATATATATTTTTATTTTTCTAAAGAGTTGAAGTTGATCACACCACTTTTTGAAAAAAGACTTATCTTACAATTCATGGTAGAACTTAAAAACACCAATCGGGCTGAATGCCCCAAAAACATGCATCTTATTCTAGCATCGGGAATTAATCTAAATCAAAGCCTTAGCAGTGAAAGTTGCGCTGTGAAAGCAAAAGATAAGGATTGCGAGAGTGCTATTGCAGATCGCAAATGGTTCCACTTTTTCCCTTGGGAAGCGCTAAAAGAATATCATGCATTCATATTCCAATATCTCAATGAAAGCCCTGATAAAACAGAAATCCGAAAATATTTGCAAGAATCACATCCGAAATTAATTTACGAATTAATTTTGCGAGGCGATTTCTTTGCAGCCAATCAATTACTGGCATTTGGTCTAGAAAAACCAAGCATGAAGATTGAAACTTTCCTGAAAGAAGCAATTTTGCTTGGCCTAAAGAATTCAAAAGAAATCCGGAAATACCAAGCTTTTGCCTTGCTCGCCCATCAGTTTGGCTTTATCCATGACAAATCCAGTCAGTTTTTTATGGACTTATTCCAATCCAAACCCGATAAATCTTTGATTGATTTAATCAATACTCTAATCCCTAAAATCGTTAGCCATTATTTGAAAGAATACCGTGAACCGGAGCTTTTAAGCCAAAGCAGCAATTGGCAGGACTTAAATCTTCTCATGCTAAAAATCGAACAAGATCATGCTATCGCTCTCTCCGTACTCTATCATATGCCTGTGCACAGCACCCAGACTACCACCGAATGCTACAGCGGTATCACCATCCCCAAAACAGCCATGAACCAAGCTTTAGCCAAGCACTGGCTAGAATATGGTCATAGAGCTGCAATTTATTCGTTTTTAGGTCAGGCCTATTATACAAGCTGGGACGATGAAATCGAAGATGATATCGATGAGGGCATGAAAGCCCATCACTATCAATTACGAACCCGCTATGAAGTGTTTATGAAAGATTTCACCGAAAAAGAAATGCGACAGGCATTAGAATTTTTAGATTGCTATTGGAAAATTTTCCACGCAGGCAAAGTGAAATCGGACCGACAAGAACGTGGTTCCTCAGTTCCCGCATCGCAAAAGTATTCTGAAGCGGAGCAAGTCGTATTGCAATTGAGTGCTGGAGCAACTCGAAAGTCCCCTATATCCTCCATAAAGGATGATGTTGCCGAGAGTGAAGTAGTAGCTGCCTCGGCAAAAGAGGAGCATCCACTGAAAATAAAGAAATTTAGTTAAATTAGGAGTAAAATTATGTCTGCAGTATCATCAGAAGTTTCCATTCATATCAAAATGTCCCCAATAGAACAAGCAATTTCAATCCTTGAAAGTAGAATGTTTTTCCTGTCATTGCTGAAAGATTTAATTACTTTAGCAAAAGCGGGTGATGCCCGGGCGATGACAGAATATAGATTATTATGCTTTCATTCTTTCGGTGTGGATATCTTACAATATAGATCGTCATCAGGTACATTTGCGAAAGATGTTACTTCAATCAGTGAAAATTTGGGACTCTATGCATTCGAACTTAGAGAATTAACTCGAGTAAATAATTTAACAGGAAAAGCAAAATTAATTGAACTCCAAAATTTCTTGCCAGTGTATAAGGGTGCAATAGAAGATCGATTTAGGATGCAGCAAGATAGGTTCGAAAAATTTTATAAATTTGGCTGTCTTATGAATCCAAGTGCAGCCAGTAAACCTGAGATTAGGCAAAAATTGAAAGAATGTATGAACGGGCTTAATGAACTCGGTATTAATGGTGTAGAAACAGGGCCCAGACTGGAAGCTATTTCTCTTCTGAAACAACAGCAGAAAATTTATCAACAAGAATTTGGTCCAGTTTCCGATGCCATTGAAGAACCCAAATCAGAACCGGGTTATCTAGAAAGTGCAACTGATGCTGTGAAATCAGCATTCTCCTATGTAGGGTCTTTGGTGGGTATTACAAATCCTGAGAAAGATAAAAAAGAAGTCAGAAAACCTTTTATGTTGCAAGAACCAAAAATTAGGAACGGCGAGGTGTTTCTACAATTGGATCCTGATACTTATATGACAGGTAAAGCGCCTTCGCAATCTGGAACAATTGTTCCGAGACTTGCTGCTGCCAGAAATACCTTGCCTAGCCATAAAGTTAATAAAAATCAAAAAAGAAGGGCACAATTAAAAGAACGAAGAAAAGGAAAACAAGATAGTGCGCGCTTAAAACTTCAAGCAAGCCAAGCGCAGAAAATGCAAGCAAAAACAGAGAGGGTACAGGAATTAAAATCCCAACAGGAAGCGGCACTACAGGCAACGATAACACCAGAATCAGACGGCAACTTGAAATCTGAACGCCACGGTGAATCCGAACATTCACATGAATCACTGCAAGACTTGAAATCAAAATCGGATCAGACAGAAACGGCAGCAATTGTAAAATTAAAGAAGGAGACCTGGGACACGGCTCTACTCGATGTTCAATCAAATGAACAGAGAGATCCCTTGCTCTCACAGAGCTCTCCCACGAGTCCAGAAGCTTATCTGCCGCAATTTAACCTTCAAGCAAAATCTGCATCCTTATCCGCCGCATTTAAAGACCTTGAAACTGCTCGCGATAAAGGTCAAAAAAGCGAGTTTGACATCGCCCGGGATAAAAAACAAAAAGAGGCTGAAGATTTAAAAAATGCTGAGGACTTGAGAGCATTTCGGGGATCCTTAGAAAAACGACTGGGTTCTCATTTGGAAATCTTTAAAACGGTCTTTAAGGACGACTTTTCACGTGAGTCTATTAAATACTCCCAATTGGTGGCCTGTCTGAAAGCACTTGGAGGCTTTATTGAAAACAAATCTGGATCCGCGCGTCGAATTTACCTCGATAGCTATATAAAAGGTAAACAGGTGTTGATGGATGTCTATGAACCCATTTATTCTGATGCCAATCCCACATTGGCTGAATTGCTTGCGCCTGCCGGTTCCGTACGAAAATCAAGACCAGTTTATCATAAAAAACATACCTCTGGTCATAACGAACGCTATGTGGAACGAGTAACGATTCTAACGTTCAGGAGGGCATTTATTAATGCCGGTTTGGACGCCAGAATAATATGGTCTGAAGATTTTGCTCCCAAGGTGAATAAAACCAAATCAAAAGCAAAAGTTTAATGTTAAAATCGTAATTATTTAATGTTTTACATATTACATAATACGTAATATGATATAAAATAGGCGTTCAAGGGCAGTGCATAAACATTTGCAGGGATAATCGTATGGGAAGACTAGGAATCACTTATCAACAAGTAGCAGATGCTGCAAGCAAAATAAGTATGGCAGGCATAAATCCCACCATTGAAAGAATCCGGCGCGAGCTTGGGGATACCGGCAGTTATTCTAATATTGCAAAACATTTCCGCGAATGGAAAACGCAGCATTTTAATGGAAATGGCAGCAATAGTACTCACAATACCAGAAGTTTTGAAATGCCAGATGCCATTCAAAAGGTTGTTGGTCAAATCTGGGAACAAATGCGAAACGAAACAGCAGAAAAAAACGAACAACATAAGCAGGAAATGGAGTTCCTATTGGATAATGAAAGAAAAGAGAAAACCGAATTGCTTCAGAAAGTAGCAGACCTCGAAAAGCAACTCAGTCATTCATTATTGGAAATAGGTCGAATGCAGACCGCCCATGAAATGCAATGCTCGATTTTTAAACAACAGATTGAAAAAAGTATGCGTGAAGCTATTGAATATCGGGAGCTCCTGGAAAGACAACGCTTAAAGTTCAATACGGACTTGGATAGATACCGAGCATCAAAGGAAAAGACAGAGAATCGCTTAATCAAAGCACAGCTTGAGTTACAGCTATGCCTTGAAAACTTAAGCACCCGATCAGGCACTGCCTGAAAAGTTACCTTACCATCTGTTGGGGCGATCTCCAGGACCTCTCTCAGGCCCAGCCACTCGTGAGGCAATGGCACTTCCCGCGAATTTCTTTAATACATCAACCATTGCCTCATAAGGTGCTGTGCCTTTCTCTATATAAGTAAACTCAGCTTCATGCTCTTGAGGTTTTCCAGTTGCTGCGTTATGAAGTCTGGTATAACAATTAGCAGCAAGCGGTTGCGGGGGCCGAGCACTGCCATTAAATTGCTTATCTGTATGCGCTTTCAAAGCATTCCAATAATCGGTGAATTTCAATATATCTAAATCGACAATTTCGCTTCCGCAGTCAAAAGCAAAAAGATGTGTTCTGCCAGCAGTATGTACGGGATCCAAATTGACTCTCTGATAGAAAGCTTCCAGTGTTATTTCCGGCAATTTGGAATCAATAGCTCGACTTCGTCTTAAAAATTTCGCCAAAGCAAGTCCTTCTTTTGCGGTGCGTTCATCAATACCCGGTGCATTATAGGTTTGCAACCTTAATTTAACTCCTTCAATATGATCTCTGAGTTGCGGTGGTATCCGATCAATCTCAAGCAAAAACTCTCTTAACTTCTCCGTCTCTTCCATTTCCTTGCCTTCTTTACCCTCTTTGTCTTCTTTGAGCTCGGAGGCAGTTTTTAATTTATCAAATCGATTTTGAGCCATTGCACTCAGCATCAACACTGAAAAATACTGAGCATCTGCACCGCCTAAACTATGCCCACCGATAGAGAAGGTCAGTTGCTCTGAACGGCCTTCTTCCCTTAAACGCTGCCTTTCGTTTTTCAAAACTTCATTGACGACACCTAATAATCCTGGCATGCGCGCCTTAAAAGTTTCATACCCGGCGCCGCCTCTACTGAAATCTCTCTCAGCACTGTGGATATCGTGTGTGCCTCGAAATAAAAATTTTATATCACCGCCTCCGACCATAGGCGTCAAGATTATTGACACTAAGCCACGATTCCCTACGACAGGATGTACTCGATAAGGCCTTATAGTAACACCATCGTCGTCTAAAACGGGTACAATGTCTCCCTCTTCAAAATTTTCATAGGCAACATCATGGAACAAGTATTCACCACTGGCATAAATATTTTCAAAAGCAGGGCCTTTATCTCTTTTGTAGGATTTTACGCGATCAAACATTTTTTTAAATGTTGCATCATTTCCAGATAGTTCTTTCATCAATTGTGCTTCAATGGCTATTAATTCTTCCTTTGCGGTCTCCTTTCGCACTTTAATATCGAGCTCTGTCATTTTTCGTTTAAAAGCAGGCACAAGCGGTACAGAGGGCGCTTCATGTACCGAAAATATATTAGAAGCTCGATCGAATGTAGCACATCGATAAGGGTTTGCTGGGATCACAAAAGCTCTATTTCGATCGTCTGAGATATCGTGCTCACGTCCTAAAGTCACCGACCACACCGATTCAAGTTCAGCCGCTTTTAAAGTAGCAGGTAAGTCAGTTTGCGGTGGTTCAAAATTTGGTTCTAAATTATAGCAACTACCGATGGCATCATATAATCTTTTCCGTAAAGCAAAGAACTCAGATCTTAATTTATATAAATGCATTAATTCATGCTGCATCATGTTGGCTAAAATTTGCTGCTCATCAAGCAAATCTGACATGGATTTTTTCAAACCCACAGTGGTTAAGGTACCATCAATGAATTTTGCAGTGTAATGTAATAATGCAGAACTCTTAGCACGCTCTTTTTCCAGTTTTCGTCGATTTGCAATGTCGGTTGAAATTTCATTGTAAGCTTGTTGGATATCATCCAATCTTTCTTGACTGGCCGAAATAACGGGCAGTGATCCCCGCGATAATGCAGCAGTATTACTAATTTCATCATGCAGTTTTTGATCTCTTAATGAGATCTCATTCGTTTCATCCAAAATTTTGGATTCTCTCCCAAAAATTGGCTTATCTTGACCAAAAAGGGGAATATAGCTGCCATCCACTTGCAATCGATGTCTTTCGATACGTTTTATTTTGTGATTGCTTTTGAGTTTTTCTGCAAGCACTTGAGATTGGCTAACAACCTCTGGATTAATACCCGGTGAATTTAAAAGTACTACGCTTAAATCCTGAAGAGAAAATGATTCATGCTCCAAGGTTTTCATTAAACCAAAGGCAGCATTCTGAGCGTCCATACCTCCTAAGCCCTGGCCCATAAAACTTACTGAGAGATCCTCTTTTGGATTATCGTGTTTAACTCTCGCTAATAAATTTTTCAGATTATGAGTGATATGTCCTACGTGACGCTCCGTTGCAGGACTGTCTATTTGCTGCATCATACTGCCAACATCTTTTGGACTGTAAAACGCAACTTTTACATTTCTAACTGGTTTTCCAAAAACCCGTGAGGATTCCAGGGGTTCCAAAGCAACGGCAAAGACTCCTTCTTCTTCATTTAAAATATTGACGCGATGCAGTTTTATCGAACCCTCCAATTCTAATACTGGAATAATCATCCCTGAGACCAGATCCGATCTTGTCGAATCTGTTCTTTGAAATAAATCAGAGAGTATCGAAAAGGTATTCCTAAAAATACGTTGTTTTTCTGATAAGGATTTGGGTTCAGTTGAAACACGACTTAATGCAGGGAAGCGTGCTTTGATCAACGGATTCCCAGCGATAGGATTATCCCAGAAAGCTCGCAAGTCATTGTTCATGGCTTCTCTTAATAAATGCACGGTAGGCAAAGAATCCCCAAAATGATCGGTCGGAAAGCGTCTGGCCCTCCTGTATGCGAGTGCTAAAGGTGTTTCTCCTTTACTATCATGTTTATAGACTTGTTCAGGATTGCTTTGAATCAGTAAATTTACAATCTCTGTTTGACCGCGCATTGCTGCGGTATGCAATGGTGTTCGGCCTTTTTTATTAATGGCATTTACAATAGGTTTTAAGTTATCTTGAATTAACATCCACGCTATCAAATCCTTCTGACCGCCTAAAACAGCATAATGATAAAGCGTTCTGCCTTTCCAATCAATAACATTTAAGTTGATACCAAGATTCATGAAATATTCGAGTTTTAGCTTGCTGCCTCGCCGAGCTAAAAGATGCAGACAGGTAACTCCTTTTTCATTTATAGCTTCATGAAGTGCTTTCTCTATAATCGATTTTTGTTCAATTCTGGTTTTTTCAGTGTCTGTCAAAGGATTTTTAATAAGATTTTTACTCAGGAAGTGTATAGTGCTGAGATCACCCATTAGTATCGCATGTTGTAATAAGGAGATATTTCCTAAGGAAGGCGCCTTATCCTGCTCAATGTAATAATTGTATATATATCCCTTGGCCTTAGGATGATCTTTTCCAAGTTGCAAAAGCGCTTGAATAAATGATGTGTGTGCTTTTAATGAGATTGCTTGAAATACTGGGTTGGGTTCCTTCGAAGTACTTTTTTGAGCTAGGGCTTCATATAAGTTCTTGAATCTTGGATCTTTCAAAATAAGCTCTTGAATGGCTTTTGATTCTTTTAAATTCTTAGTCTCGCATTCTCTTATAGCCTGTTTTATTAGCTCTCCTGTTGTTTTTGCTTCTTCGGGCTGACTTGACACTACACGTATCTCCAAATTACTTATTTAATAAGATTAATAAATATATAAGTATAGCAATTAAGGGCTTTTAATTACAGCGTTTTATGGTCTGTCGTTTTAAAGCTTTGCATACCTTAATAATAATGAAATAATGATTCAATCTCTACAAATTCTTCCCGTTCAAGATAGGCAACTAATTTCAATAGCAAGTTGACTTTTTTCATTAATAGCATGTCTAATGTTGTGATTTGAGAGTTATATTAAGTGAATATACATTAAAAAAATTAATATTTAATTAATATTATTAGTATTTATCAGTTCTATACGACAAAGTGAGGAAAAAATGAACATTTTGAGAGAAAGAAGATGTTGCGACGCAGCCCAACAACTCGATACCAAGCTCTTCGCCCACATTCACAGCGATGCACGATTGGTAGGCACCACGCTCGAAGGCAATCACTTCTTCAATACCGCTGGCTATGTTGACAAGGTATTGAAATATCTCTTAGATGATCAAAATAAGACCGGGATTTCAGAACAAACCAAAAAAGAAATTTTGAAGAGCCTCACTAAAACAGAATCCCTATTTCAACAACTCATCCATAATGAGCATGTCATAGAAAAATATATTAAAGATCACAATAAAAGCAGTGATTATGTAGAATATGTGAACGTCGAAAAAGATCTACACAATATCTCGAACAACATGGTAGATCAACTGAACCAGAGTGCCACAAATGAACTTTTAATTCCTGGAGGATGGTCTGGTTCACCATCAGGCCATGCCATGGCTTATAAATTCAGAAAAGAACCCGATGGTAAAATGACTTTTCTCGTATATAATACCGGTGCAGGTATTGGCAATCATCTTACCAAAACAAGCTCCAAAGATAAATATATCCCCATCGATGCTTATGAAATCCCCAAAGATGTCAAAACAGAAGATCTGGCACATTTTATAGAAGGTCTCATCAAACCTCAAATTTTGCCTAGACTGTCCAGAGTTCATCCTTACAAATATGTCGGCGACTGGAACAAAGATACCAAATTCAATGCCGATCGCGTGTATGAAAATATCCGTAAAGTGACATATTTAGGCGCAAAACGTATCAATGCATCGGATTTCTTCAAGCATTACACGCAGGGTCAATTGTCTGGTACCTGTTCAATGCGTGTTCTGATGCCCATTCTCCGCGAAAGCATGAACAGCATGGCTTTCAGACAGATGCTTTATCAATTTAGATTGCAGTCCATCTTGGATTTCTATCGCAATTGCGAGACTAATAGAACTTTGAATAACCCTGAAGTGCAGCGTCAACTGCGATCTGCCCTCGAAAAATTTGCAGAAACCACCCATAAATATTCCTTAAGAACCAAGAATCCTGTCATCACCACAGCACAAGCGGAAGAATCCCTCTCAATGGTGAAGCAAATCAGTAGCACTCTGGATATGTATCGAAAAATGGCAGGTGATAGACAGGAGGCACCGCTTGCAGGATTGGGAACAGGCAAAAGGGCAGGGGGGGGTCCTGTTATAGAAAAATTTCTCAGCATTCGGCCAGCATCTTCTTTTCGATTTAATGGAGGCAAGTCCCTGGTCGTAGACACGGATGTGAAGAAAGAAAAGGATGAACAACGACAGAAACAATTACCCGAACTGAAAACCTTTGAATCAAAACCCCTTGAATACTTGCGAGCCTGCAGACAAGTGATAGAATCAAATGCCAAACAGTTTTATACTGAAGGTGTTTTAGACAATATTGAAAAAATGATGCTCACCATTCCCGTCATGTCACCTGAAGCTGACAACTTTTGGCGTAACCTTTCCAAATCTGATGCGAAAGAAGCCCTCAATATCCTCCAATCCATCATCAGAATCTATGGCAAGCACTGTCACATGAAAGGAGGCTATGCGCTGCCGCAACGATGGATAACCGCAGCTTCCGGCATGTTTATTGCTGGCAGAATCGCTAATATACAATTTGGCAATGATCCCAAATTTTCCCATCTTGCAGGCTTTATCGAAAATGCTGTTCAAAATAAAGCATTCATCGGAGATCCATATTCTGTGAGTCGAGATCCTCGTTTTGATAAAAGAGTCCAGGAATTAAAAGAACATTGGGGAACCATTAAGAAGCTTCAAGTAGGCAAAAGCGGCGGTCTGGCCCAATATCATCACTACGATCTAGAATTGGTTGAAAAGCATCAACTGGAAAAAGAATTGAATACTATCGACCCAAACGAAGATGTTTTAGCGGCCAATGATTCCATGGATAAAGCACGAGTACAACTCTATCGATTAGCAAAAGGGCAAATAAAAAGTGAGGAGAAAAAGGTACATGAAGCCTTAGAAAATCTCGATTTCTGCACTCAATTTGAGGAATTTACCAAAGAATGTGGTTTGTTTGAGGTCGGCGGCTTCGACTATTTTAACAGCATCGACAGTGACGCCGCAGTTGATCCTGCAAAACGTCTTTCTAAACTTCACTACGAGCGCGAAGATGATAGCTATGTCACCCAGCACCGTAAGAGTAATTTTAAATATAAAACAGGTGTAAAGGTAGGTTCCAGTTATACTTCAAGTCTTCGAGACCTCTGTGATTTTCAAGATCCCATTATTCTTGATGAACTGTTTGAGAAAAAATATAACTATAGAACCTATTATGATGGAAAGGAACACGAAGTGGAAGAAACTGGGGATTTCAATTTTGAAAGTAATCGTGCGCTTTTACATTTTAACAGGCTTGCCAAGGGATTAGATAAAGAGAAATATCCAGATTACCCCTCAAAAGATCTGCCCTTTACCCGCATCAATCAGTTAACCCGCAGTACCACAACGCTCGATCTCTTTTTATCCCATTTAGAATATCTGAACGAAAAGGACAAACAAGAATTTTGCCTCTTCAATTTGCTCACACCAAGCATATTTCTGGGGCAGGCCGCAAAGGTTTCAAAACATGCCGATCAATGGATCGATTTAATAGAAAAAGGCCTAAAATTTCACACCCGTGGTCGAAAAATGGAATCAGGCGCATTCTTCTCGCTGACCTTGTCATTCTACCTCCTAAAATATCTAGGAAGCCAAGCGCCGCGATTCAAATCTCAGATCCAAAGACTGCAAAAATTGGATAAATTTATCCAAGACAACATTGAATTGCATCGCAAAGTGATAGAGGATAAACACGCCACCAAGGAAGATAAGGAAACTGCTGCTTCTGTGATCAAGGATTTGGAAGTGCTGTCTTTCTTAAGAAAATCTCAAACCTTGTTACAACAAGAAAAATGGGACATTAATGATGCCAAGGCTATGTTACGAGGAATATTCTATCAAAATCGAGCTGCTGCAAAGAGAGGTCAAGTCCTGAATCTTTTCATGCAAAATGAACTGGACAGTGTCACCCAGCAATTACAGCCTATGCTCACTTGGTACTTAAATCATATGTCTGCGACAGATCTGGATAAAATGGTCCGTGAAGTCGTAAAGGAATTCTTGATTCCAGAGGTCATTCCGGATGAAAACTATAAAATTCAAGGTAAGCCGCCAATTCTTACCCTAAAATCCTGGGGTGACTTCAGCGTTGATTTAACTTTGGGGAGCGTTAAAACCGACAAGTATATCATGAGAAGCGTTCCAACCGAATTTTATACCCGAGATTTCCTCGAATTCTTTGGACAAAGAGAATTTCATGCTCGTGTTTTAAACAGCGGTACAGCCAGGTTATGTGAGTTCAACTGTGACGGTAAAGAATACCGGCTCATTCTCGATGATAAAGGCAAACTCCACATCCAAATGAAGATAGGTGCGGAGAAGAAATGGTTTGAACTTCAAAATAAAAAAGACATCAGAGGCGAATCGGAATCTGCTGGCTATGAACTCTATACAAGGTTTCCTGGACTCTATCTCGAGCAAGGTCGCTATATCTGGGGAGAGGTTGGTGCCGCTTCCAATCAATTTTTCCTGACAGATAAACAAGGCAATATAACTGCTGAGATGAAACGCGAATCCGGTAAAGAAATAAGCATTGAAGAAGTAGGTCCAGATGGAATAAAAACCGGTTTTCAGTTGCAGGCTCTGCCATCTGATCCCAAAGCAGGATCACTTTTTAGTATTTTGACCCAAGTTGAAGATCCAAATTTCATCGAAGTATGGCAATTTGGTGGTGCATTTGCCGCACTCAAAAAAGTTAAAATAAATTTACCGCGTTATGGCTTGGAATTTGAACTAACAGCAGAGGGGGGTGTCAATCGTTTAAAAAGTAACAATTACCCAGGTTGGTATCTCCTGCCTGAAAACTTAAATAGTGTTCAAAACTTCAATAATATTCTATATCTCGTCAATGAAAATACTGGAGAAAGGATGGGATTAGTACCCAAGCAGACATTCCAACCCGTTTCAGAAAGTGAGAAAGACGGTGAATATTATTATTTGAGTTTGGATACCTCAAACAGCATCCCCGCCAAGGCGCTCGAAAAATTGGAGCAGGGCGATTGGCATTGGAGGCACAGCGGCTCTCAAACCATGGCCTCTTTTAGACTTGATGCCAATAATCAATTACAAGGTACCTCACAAGAAGAATGGCTGCATATCGCATACCTGCATCTTGCCAAACACGATGCACTGAAGGCAATGCAGGCTTTGAATCAATGCCAGAAACTTGGAGGCCTTAAAGGAACACCAGAAGAAATTGAATGGGTAAAACGGATCCTATCTGAAATTCCAGACCCCTATTCAAAAAATGACAAACTTGCGGAAAAAGCCAAGACCAATGAACCTGAATCTCTGGCGGTACGTTTACGCGTGGCCGCGATGCTTGCCGACTACAAAAATGTGACGCTTGATACGCCAAAATTTGACTTGAGCCCACCTGAAACATTATCAAAACGCGAATCTTATAATGAGCGCTATCAAGACTTAAAGAAAAAAGAATTGATCGATTTTTATACTTCGGAATTCGAAAATCTAGCACAAAGCACCTATGTGGACTATTACAAAGTTAAAGGAAACATCGCTGATAACTTAGCTCTATCGCCTTCTCTCGAACTTTCATTGCTGCGTCAGGTATTCAAAAAGATCCCGCGAACCAAGGCCTATGGTTTTGTTCAAGGACGCTGGCGTGAATTAGAATTGGTTGAATTGAGATCTGAGCAAAATACGCTCATCAAGAAAAAAGCGCAGCAAAGTGGTACTTTAAGCCCTCGCGATGAAAAACGCCTGCAGTTTGTCAATGAAGTACTAAGCCGCGGCAATCCTTATGCTGTGGGGTCTTCAGTGCTCCGAGAAAGTACTTTCAAGCTTGAACCAAATCTGGTCTTATTTGAAGACAATGAATTAAGCTTATTGCAGCCCGATCATGTCAATACTTATAAAGTCGAAAGGACCTATTCACCTGCAGAATTGCACCCAAATATGCATCTCAATCATTTTCTATTTTCATTTAAATCCCTCTATGATCTGGCAAGGGCTCCAGAAGATAAAAGCAACGCAGAACAAAAACAAATTCTAAAACACTTCATTGATAATTGGCTCAGTATCTGGGCAGGCACCACAGCACCTGGAAACGATAAAATGTCAAGTCTCGTTATTATGCTTAAATACGTTATTGAAAATCCAGGGAATTGGCCAGAATATAAAAACAACACTGTCATAGAAACACAGCGAACACTAGAGCATATTACAAAGCTGGCACAGGAACTTGCGAGCAAGAAGAGTTTCTCTGTGACCGCAATACGCAGCACATCAGGTCCTGATATCCAAAGAGTCGCCAAAATTGAATCCTATGAAGCCAGAACTGAACGTCAGGAATCAGGGCTTAGATTGGAACAGGGAGGAACTCTACCTAAAAAAGAACCCGATATCAAGAAAGTGTTTGAAGAAGCCAAAACACTTCCCATGCAGCAATACTTGGAAAAAGCCCCTGAATTCATTTTAGCCAATGAAGCTGGTATTCGTGAAGTTTCAGATCATTATCGCAGCATCGTAGAGGCTACTCCAAAAATCTTGGATGAGATGCCTGAAATATTCAAAAAGGGCCAATTTGAAGGTCGTTTCTTAAAAGATGAAGTCGATCATTTCACCAGCGACTATCTTGCAGGCGTTAAACTTAACGGCTTGATCACAGAAAAGCGAGAGATTACCAAAGACTGCTTCAAAGATGGTACTGTGCGGCGGGAACTCAGCAACAAACTGAATTCAAGCATAACTCTTCTAGATAAAAAAACCAGGAGTGAGGAAATAGAACTTCTGGGACTCGCAAACAAGATATTATCACAAGAAGGGAGTGCAATGGAGGTTCTTGGCGGTCTCACCGGATTATCGGGTGTTGCATTGGCTAAATATCAACGAGAACTCAGTGCTCGCTTGAAGGTCGCAGCAGGCCGGCCCGTATTACAGATGGCAGATCTCATTACACTCTATTTGCAAGGCAATTTGGAACAATTTAAAAACCGAACCAAATTGGAAGAAAAGGAATGTCTGCAATTATATAAGAACATTCATCAGTATTTGCTTGATAAAACAGCAGTCAATCATGAAAAACGCGTCTTGACAAAACTTGAAAAGTTGGGAATGAAAGACGAGTCAGATCCGGACTATGAAGCAAGTATCAATGAATTAGGCGAAGAGCTCTTTACTAAGAGAAGCTTTGAACCAAAACTTTATCCTGAAATGCTCGTCTTTGAGTATCTCGATAATAAATATATTCGAGATCCACAGCTTAAAATGATCTTGGATTTATTAAAGAAAGAGGGTGATGGCTATACCAATAAGGTAATCCAAATGATCATGGGCGGCGGCAAATCCAAGGTTATCATGCCGCTCTTAGCCTTGAAAAAGGCTGATGGTACCAATCTCTCCATGATTATCGTGCCGAGTGCCTTGTATGAAACCAACGTGGCAGATCTGCAAGCCGTCAGTCAACGTCTCTTTGGTCAAGAAGCCTATGAATTCAAATTCACCCGCGAAAAAGCTTTAGACAGCGACGATCTCAAAGAACGTTACAAGAAAATGTGGCAGGTTATCAGAAATCGCGGCTATATGATAGCAACGCCAGAAAGCATTCAATCGCTCGAATTACGGTATCTTGAATTACTGGATTCACCCCCTGGTATTGATATGACCAAGGAAGCCAAAGAAGAATGGTCGCTGCAGGTTCATTATCTTGAAAGGATGCTGAAACTCATCAAGCACAGAGGTGATTCCCTGATCGATGAGGTCGACAGCAATCTTGATCCTAAGCGCGAACTCAATTTCACTATTGGCGGAGAAGGCGAAGTACCAGATACCTATATTGGCATGATCGTTGCGCTTTATAACTTATTACCAAGCGTTGTAGTTGATACCCCGCAAGGCTCTGTGCCACTCGAAGATATTTTACAAGGACGCCGTGAAATTACCGATCCGAAGTTTTGGAATGAGGCAAGCGAATTGCTGGCACGGCAATTGGTCAATCATCCAAAAAGTCCTTTGATTAGCATTGTTCGAAAGCTCACGCCTGAAAATAAACAACTGTTGATACGATATCTCCTGGATAAAGAAGAAAAACTGCCAGCATTTATCCAACTCACAGATAAGGATACCCAAAACCGTATCGCGCTTATGAAAGCTGAAATGCAGATTTTACCTATGACGCTTCAAAAGAAGAAAGACGAAAACTACGGTTTCCCAAAAGATCCAAAGGCCGGAGTGCCCATGGATATTGCGATTCCCTATATTGCAAATAACATCCCAAATCATCGATCCCAATTTGGTTCTTATATTGAAACCATGAATTTTACTTTGCAACTGCATCGCCGCAATGAAAAAATTGATGCAGCTGTCTTAAAAGCATTCATCAAGGATTTCAATGTACGTGCCAGCTTCGATACAGCACTTTCACTCGGCAGGATTCCTTTCACTGAAACCGATGCGTACCGCGAATTCAATCGCGTCACAGGCTGGGATCTCAATCTCTACGATCCTGATAACGAGGCACAAATAGAGCATCTCAGGGACGAACTCAGCAAAGCATCCGAAAAGAACAAGGAAATTGTGGATTACTGTCTGAAGCGTTATGTATTAAAGAAAATTAAACAACACCGCTTCATCCTGCGATCCGATGCGGTGAATCATGTCAGCCAATATCGTTCAACCCAGGGTATGACAGGTACTCCTTGGATTTATCGCGCCTTTAATCAGAAATTAAATTTCGATCCCAAAGAAACACTCGGCGTAGATGGCCAAACCATGCACCATCTCCTCCGCAAAGGAACGCCCGTTCGCAAATGCCAGGATGCTTCACATCTCGGCATCATTCAATCACTCTTTAATGAGCCCTCAAAAATCGACACCTTACGCGCCTTTATCGATATCGGCGCCTTATTCCATGGGGTAGCTAATGAAGAAATTGCGAGACTCATAGCAGCAGAAATCAGGCAGCAAAAGGGCAATCAAATGACCCATATCCTATATTTCAATGCTGATAATATTCTTTGCGCACTTCCCATCAAAGACAATGCCAAGCCAATCGTTATTGGCAGCAGTGATCCAGAAGTCATTAATGCCAAGACGGGTTCTACACCGGCACAGCGCTTTACCTATTTTGATCAACATCACACCACAGGTACAGACATCTTGCAAATGCCTAATGCACTGGCCTATGCAACCATAGACAGTCACACTTTGGCAAGAGATTTCTGGCAGGGTGTGATGCGTATGCGCGGTTTGAACAGTACTCAAACCATTGAAGTATTGTTACCGCCCTCTGTCACTGAAACAGAAGATTTTAATAAAGTTTGGAACATCAATGATGTAACAGGATTTGTGCTCAACAATCAGTTTAATAAACTGGCAGAACTCCATTATCAAGGTGCAGTCCAAAACATGCGTGACATTATCCGGCAGCACTTCTTGAATATGATTTATTTCCAAAAATCGCCTGAAGATAAAGTTGAACTCTACAAGAAATTCAATGAATTCTTCTTGACTTGCGGCGTACTGGATCCCTTTGAGCAGTTCGGTGACATCGAAAAACCTGAATTGACCAGCAAGGCATTCGAGGGCCTGATTACCCATTATTTAGATACCTGGAAACGTATCTTAGGCGGTTCACCAAAACCGATGACACCCTCAGCTGATCAAGAACTCAACATCCGTAAATCGCTGAAAGACGTGGCAGACCGTGCCATTGCCTGTTGTAAGGAAACTGTCAAAGCCAGAGGGCAATACACGGCAGGTGCGACTGTAGAAGTTCAAAAAGAGAAGGAAAAAGAGAAAGAAAAGGAAAAAATGAAAGAGCTCTTGCAGATCACAAGCCTTTCCGAAGCGCATTTAAAGGCGATACACTATAAGCCCTGGGGTATAAGTCATATGTCGCGGTTAAAACATGCGATGAATTCTAGCGTGCAGGTGACCACCCTAAATAAAATGCTTGAAAGTACCGATCCAAAAGCTAACTTACCCTTTAAATTTGATGAAAATATATTGGTTTCTGAAAACTTCATGAATTCTCATGAAACTCAAAAAGAAAAACTCGATGCCTTTGTGAAGCCAGTGAACTTCTATCTCTTAACTCAAGATGAAAGCGGCAAACTTTCTGCCATGATCATCACACAGGAAGAGGCAGTGGAATTTTCAAATGCAATCCAAACTGGTGCAGGCTATGAGGATCGCAGACAGTCTCAGTATTGGGTCGTGAGTCCTCACGATACAATTTTTGCGAGTACCACAGCGGAATTGCCGAGCAACCCTGAATTCTATAGGGTAAAGGAACAAATTTGCTACTTTAATGCAGATTTAGATGCTCTCTCAGATACCTCCGCCAGGTATCAATGGATGCAGGAAAACAATAAAGCGAAAATAGATTACCTAGAAACACGCATATTACCGCAGCATCCCGGCAAGCAAAAAGCCATTAAACCTCTTCTTAAATCGTTTTCTCAGGCTTATTTGCTAAATGGTGCTTTGCATGCTCTGCAAAGCTTTAATCTTGGCGCCTTAAAAACTGCTTTAGATAATATCCATGGTGTCAAAAATGAAAAAGAGCGTAGCAATATAATCAATGCAAGGACGAGTGAAGGTTATACATTGCTTGGGTATGCCGTGAAAAACGCAGATAGCGCAGCCTTCAATACCTTGATGCAGTTTGCTGAAATTAACCCATTGGCATTGGATTCAGAAGGCAGATTTCCACTGTTGATTGCAGTGGAGAAAAAACATAAAACCTTACAGGGTCTCATGAGCGATGATCGCTTTTTGCCGCCTACAACCGATACCCATGCTTGGAATCTCTTGTTTGGGGCTGCTTTCAGGACGGATTCCTTGGATCTCATCACAAAATGGCTGCAAAAAATAGCAAGTTTCTCGAAGGAATTGCAGAAAGAATTCAAGACGATGCTGCTCTTGCAAGCTATTGCAAACGATAAAACGGATTATGCCCGCAAACTCCTAAGCGATCCAGATATCGATCTGAAACAAAGAGATGAAGCAGGAAATACGGCACTAGAGGCTGCTATTCAAACTCAAAATGTACCCTTGATCAGTATTATCTTTGATAAGCCAGCAACATACCCTTATAAAGATGATGATGCTTGGGACTTGCTGTTACACAAGCTTGTTAACCTTAAGGATGAAAAAACATTTTCAGAGCTCATGATGCGAATCATGATCTCTGTAAAATCCGAATCAGAAGGAAAGCAAGCCTTTATTCAAAACACGCTGCTAAAGATCATAAAGGAATCTCAAAAAACACGAAACCTGCAGGCATTGAAGCAACTTTGTAATTATTTTGCTAAAATGTGTCGTGCTAAAGATCCTCTTACTTCAGAGATTTTGGAATCATTCAAAGAATTGTTCCAACGCAGCTTGTTAGACGGAGATTTTGAAGGGATGAATGTGCTGCTCACCACTATTCGTTCTCTCCATCCCGACCAAATCAGTGTTGTGTTAGAACCTGGTGCGGTTGTTAAGGACAGAGTCAAGAAATGGATCAGTGTTACCATACCAAGTTTGAAGGATCCAGACTATGTTCAGCAGGGCAAACTCAAGATCTATCAGCAATTTTCTAAAGATCCACAGTTTGCACTCGATACTTCAGGGCTTGATTTTAAGGCATGGCGAGAATTGCTGCAACAGGCTATCGAATTCAGCAACCCTGAATTTGTGAAACAAATACTGCAGCAAATAAAGCTTATGCCTGAGGAACAATCTAGAGTAAGAATACTTGGTTTATTGCAGAAATCTGCCATGGCCCTAGAAGGTCCAATCACCTGGTCTACCAGCACGGTCCTCGAGAACCCAAGGCCTGAAATCGTGGCAAAACAGCGTGAAATTGTAGCACTTCTCTGCACGGCTCCGGAAGTTTTCCCTCAGAATACGAATACCACAGGCTGGGGTGATACCCTAAGAAACGCTTGTTCCTTGGATGCTGCACAATCCGATATCTTAATGCCGGTGTTCCTAAAATTTGCACAAATATCCGATCAGAAATTGAAAGCTGAGGTCTTAGGATACAACGTTTCATCTGGTGTTTCTAGATCACCTCTTATTCTCTCGGCGATAGAAAGCCAAAATTATTCTATTTTTGCATTATTACTGAAACTTGGCGCTGATCCAAAACTTCAAAACCAAACTTCGGGTGACAGCGTTCTCCATCTTCTGTTGCGGGATTATAAAAACTTGGAGAGAATGCAGGAATGGCTGCCAATTTTGCAAAACCCGGCCATTAATCCAAACCTTGTTAATAAATTAGGTGAAACTGCTTTTATGCAATTCTTATTCATGGTTGAGGATATCAATAATCTTCCAAATATGTCTCGGGAGACGAAGCGACAGATCATCAATCGTTGGCTGGATTGTGTTACCACTCTCTTAAAGCGTGAGGATTTGGATATCACCCTCAAGAACAAGCAAGGTATGACTTTACCGGATATCGTAGCAGATCTACAGATAGGGGCTGGATTAAAATCGCGCATTGCACAGATAGTCAAGGAAAGAATGGATGTAGAGTCTGGGCCGAGCGGCAAAGCGAAGAAATTTGTATAATCATCATGCAAGAAATCTCTAATACCTCATCTGAAAATATCAAATGAGGTATTAGATGATCCTCTTTTTTTCTTATGTATATGATATAGTAATGAATTCTCTCATTTAAAGTATTTTAATACTCAAAAAAGAAAGTTGTTAAACTAATTTTTGAATTTGTCTTGGAGTTTTGCATGATACCAAAAGAGCGCGTCCTAAAATTAATGATTCATAAAATGACTGAAAAAATCAATAAAAAAGAACCATTAACGACGCAGGATATTCACTATATCAAAATCATTGCAGATTCTTTTCTTACCGGAGATGGGATTGCAAAAAAGACCCGTAAAGCCTATAAATTCTATAAAATAGTAGCGGATCTGGGTGATGCTTGGGCACAATTTCATGTTGCAATGATTGCAAAAAATCATAGCACTGCACTCTCTGAACCAAACACCCAAATGATCTTCAAAGACTATATACTGAAATCTGCATCCAATGGATTTTTTGAAGCACAAAGATTAATTGCGCATTACTATCACTATGGCAGCAATGGATTTCCACTGGATTTTGAAAAGGCGGTAGAGTACTTATCAAAAGTTTCGGACAAAGATCTTACTTCGAAAATGATGTTGGCCAATTGCTACCTCACAGGACTGGGTGTTCCGAAAGATCAAAGTCGCGCTTTTAAAATGTTTCAAGATCTGGCAATCAAAGATAATTGCGTTCCTGCATTTGCGAGTCTTGCTGATGCCTATGAGCATGGTCGAGGTGTTGATCCGGATCCCGTTAAAGCTTATAAATTATATAAATTATCAGCAGACAAAGGTTGTCTTGCCGCAAGAACTGAGCAGGCAAGATGTTTACTGAACGGCATAGGTATTGAACAAAACATTCCAGCAAGTTTGGCAATGCTTGAAGAACTTGCACAGAATGAAGAACATCCAGAGCCAAAAGCTTTGGTTTTTTTAGGAAATTTCTATTTTCAAGGACGCTTTGCCCCAAAATATCCTAGGGATCCTAAACGAGCTTTTAAATATTTTAGCAAAGCTGTGCAATTTAATTCCGAACTGGCTTGGCATGGACTTGGTATTTGTTTCCATTCAGGCCAAGGGGTTGCAGAAGACAAAATCCAAGCGGAATATTGTTTTAAGCGAGCTCTTGAATTGGATTGCTTTGAAGCCGTCATTTTGTACAGTGAATGCCTATTTGCAAGAGAAACGACTGAGGCCGAACAACAATATGCCTTGAAATTCATCAAAAGAGCAGCAGAATTACGAGACGAAGGAAAGTATCAATTGTCTAAATGCTATAAGAAAGGGTTTGGACTGCCTAAAGATGAAAAGAAAGCTTTTGAAATTTTATTGACATTGCAAGACTCATCGCCAGAAGCACAGCTCACCTTAGCCTTTATTTATGAAAAGGGTGGAATTGTGGAGCGCGATCTTCAAAAATATGTCGAACTCTTGGAAAAAGTCCTACATCGAGCTGAAACAGACGCGGTAAATTCCATAATATTGAGTGCAGCCATCATCGCTCTCATCCCTATCTATCTGAAGGGGAAAGAACTTATTCCAAAAAACATGAAAAGAGCGAATGAACTGATTGTACTCGCTGAAAAAAATGAGATTCAAGATACCTATTTATTATTGGCACTTTGCTATCTCCGAGGTACTGGCGTCCAGCAAAATCTAAAATCTTCTTTTGATCTCTTAAAAAAATGTATTAAGGCAACTGCAAAATCTTACTATTCTACTAGTCTCTATCTCATAGGACTCTATTATTTATTCGGTATTGGCACAGATAAAAATCCAAATTTAGCCTTTAAGCATTTACAACTGAGTGCAAATGAAAAGTTAGCAGTTGCCTTAAATGCATTAGGCGTCTGCTATATGATGGGACTAGGTACATTCCAACAGTACCAGGAAGGTTTCAAGCATTTTAAATCTGCTGCAAGATATGGCGATGTGAACGCCTTCAATAATCTCGGTTGGTGTTATTTGAATGGTATCGGAGTTAAAAAAGATTCTGAATTTGCCATATGCTTTTTCGATGAAGCTGCCAGAGCCGATCTCGCTATAGCAAAGCGAAATCTTGGATGGTGCCTTATGCTCGGTCAGGGAATCAAAGAGGATAGGGCGATTGCCAAAGAACTGCTCCAGATAAGTCCTACAGAGTCTCACGAATCTCCCTTGCTTGCTCTCTATCAAGGTATTACCTTGCAGGACTTATTCAATGCCATTCCAGAACCTCCAAAACCTATTCTTGACTCTGAATCAGAAATTGGCCTATCACTAGGCGATGAGTGGCCTGCAATCGCTATTTTTGATTGGAAAAAGTTTGGTCCAACTGAAGCTTCAGAGGTTCAGTTTAATCTTGGGTACTGTATTCTAAGTAAAATGGGATTTGCACATGATCCCAAACTTGCTGTTGCTCATCTCAAAATGGCTGCAGCGACAGAAAATAATGATGCAGAAGTTTTAATGGGCTTCTGTAAGTTGTATGGCATTGGATTTGAAAAAGACGAGAAAGCTGCATTCGATATTTTCTATCGTTTTGCAAACGGGGTACCACCCAATGCAAATGCGACAGCCTATCTCGGTCGTTGCTATTTATATGGATTTGGGACCCCAAAAAATGAAGCACTTGCCATTACATGCTTGGAATTAGCTGCAGAGAAAGGTCAACCTGAAGCACAATTTTATCTTGCCTGGTGTTATAAAAAAGGGATTCATGTCGCCATAGATTTAGATAAATCCTTCAAACTCTATCACAGTTCAGCGCTGCATGGACATGCAAAAGCCATGCATAATGTAGCAGTCAGCTATGAAGAGGGCACAGGTGTTGCTAAAGATATTCGAAAATCATTTGAGTTCTATCATAGAGCAGCAGCTCTCGGCTATTCAAATTCGGAAAATAATTTAGGGGCATTTTATGAGGAAGGTATTAAAGAGGAGGGTCACATTATTCTTGAAAAAAATCTTCATAAAGCCATTGCACATTATGAAAGTGCAGCCCATAAAGGATGCCTAGATGCGCTCTGTAATTTAGCGCGTTGCTATGAAAATGGCATCGGCATTGAACAGGATTTATCATTGGCCGAAACCCTCTACACTGAGGCAGCCGAGCGGAAAGCAGAAGGCGCAAATGAATGCCTATTACAGCTTAAATTAAAAATCGCACAAACAAAACTCAAGTTTACAGGATCAGTTCCCGCATCGCCTCTGAAAGAAAGCTTAGGTTTGCAGCAGAAAATGCCAGAACGAGTACCAGGTAAAGACAAAGAAAATGAGCAAGAACCAGATAGTCAAGAAATAGAAACATTGCCTCAAAATGCAAAGGATATTAAAGTTAAAAAATTTAGATAAAAGACCTTGGTCAGAGTATTACGCATGAGGATTTTGAACAAGAAAATTTGGGACATTTGGCTTGCCGCTTTTGTGTACTTGTCACAGTGTGCGTACCTGTACCCTTTGTTTCTAACTGCTGTTGCTCATCATCAAGCGACCCAACTCGAATAAACAGTGTTTTGCCAGCAGAGGAGGGGGTATTCATCGAGATAAGATTTTTATGAGCAGATGAGGCTGCCAAAATACTTCGATAATATGCCAATGATTTCGAACACTGTTCTAATTCAGGACTTCCTTCCTCGTAAATTTCAGCTTTGATTGCAAAGGATCTTTCAAGACATTCAGCGCTTTGTTTAACATCCTCTGATATTTCCAAGCATTGCGCCAAATTTTCCAGTGTTATCGCCACTGAGAGACTATTGATACCATGTACTTTTTCTTTAATGTTGATTGCTCTCTCATAGAATTCCACAGCTTTTTTTACCTCTTTATTTTTCTGATAAGCAATACCTAGGTTATTGAGGCAAATCCCAAGACTCCGATGCGGCTTATCACAGATTTCTTCATAAATTTTCAGTGCACGCTCAAGATATTCTATGGACTTATCAATTTTACCTGCTTCTTTACCCAATTCTTTATCTGTTGCTTTTTCTTTATCTTCCAGTTCAAAATCGAGCAAAACAATCCCAAGATTGACAAGACTTTCTGCTATGCTGGCATCCGTGGAAGATTTACATACTTTTTCTCTGATTTGAAGTGCCTTCTGATGTGATTCCATGGCTAATTTGAGTTCCTTGGCTCCTCTATAGACAATACCAAGTTTATTGAAAGTTGTGGCTACGATAGAATTTAATTCTCCAAATAATTGGATTCTAATTTTGAGCGCTCGCTTTAAATGGTTGATTGCCTGATCTCTGTTTCCTTGCTTCGAATGAATTGTCCCGAACCAAAATTCTGAATCCGCTTGAGATTTTAGCAGTTCCTCACTTGGATTGGTAATTTTGTCACTTGCCATAAGCAAGGATGCGATTTGGGACATAAATACTTCACGATCTATTTCAGATCTAAATGAGTCCATTTTTTTTTGCCTGAAATCACTCAATTGCTGAATGATCTCTGCTTCCTGAATCATAGTGAGTACCTATTAATAGCCATTAAATAGTAATTTCCTGATTTTTTCAATCTATTTTTATGAAATCATAAAAATTCCGCGGAATTTGCCAGAAACAAACTACATTTGAAAAGCAGAACGTGATATAATTACACCAAAGATGTTGTTCGCATAACTTACAAAGGTATGAAAATTTTAACTATATATTGAGTTAGCTTTATCAGAAAATTTTATAATTTTTTAAAGAATAGGAATTAAAGATGTCTGTATCACAAAGCCAAATGAATCAAGACATGTATGCATTCAAGGCGATTGATGAAATTTGCCATGCCTTAAGCCAACTGCCAGAGCCTCATTTTTCTGGTGAAACCTGCTTGGTTTATTACCGTCTGCCTTATTATGATCCACATCATCATTTTAAATATTATACCAAGCAATTGGAACTTGTTAAAAAATTTGAGGCAGATGCTTTCTTAACCAAAGCCATCGTCAATCAAAAAACCGAAACTGGTATGACGCCATTAATCTATTTGGCAAGCAAGAAATTTTCATTTGTTCATTACATCGCTTTAAATCTCATCAATAAAGGCGCTGATGTGAATGAAGCAGATAATAGTGGCATGACTCCTTGTTTTGCCGCAGCGAAGCAACACAATTGGATCTTGCTGATGGCATTGCTCTTGTGCAAAAAAGTAAAAGCACCGCACAGAAGTCCAACAGAGGGTCCCCACAAAGACAAAACTTTACTCAGTCTGGCTTTAGAATCTTTCAAAAAATCTGGAGAAGACACTTATTTTTTTCGATCTAATACAATGCTTGATATCATTTCGCTATTATTGCAAAGTCATGAAGGGTTGAGAACCTTAGGAAAGCTAGATATAAATGAGTGGGATCCTACATTAGTCTATCTCGTGCGTCAAGCTGCCACAGACCTACAAAAGGAATCTTCATTAGCTTTTCGGAAGTTGATCGGAACATATTTTCCCTTAAGTATCGATTACAGCCATAATGGATCAGAACATTCGCTGCAATTTTATGACCATCTTTTCAATTTTACTAAAAAAAGAGCTAGCAGTTTTGCATATCTGGCGGAAATTAAAGATTTTTTTCTTTTTGCAGCACATAAAGCAACACGAAAGAATAAAGCACAAATCAAAAAAATACTGTTCGAAGAATCTGAACTTACGAATCCTTTGCTGAGGAACCTATTTGAAGCTTTACATACTTTAAAAGATACCAACAGCAATTCTCTGTTGCATCTCGCTTGTCAAGGTGGAAATATTGCTTTTATAGAACAATTATTGCCCCTTATTCATCTGGAATGTAGGTGGGATCATAACCATACCGAACAACCAGTAGATGAAGTAATTAAAACATTATTTCGTTTTCAATCAAGTACTGAGTTGTATACCTCCTATCCGCCAATCTTGGTTCAGGTTAATGCCAGAAACGAAACTGCATTAGACATCGTCGCTCTCAATATTACAAGACTTGAAAATGAAATTTCAGCTCTAAAGCTTAGCACAAGTATAAAGCAACCAAAATCAAAAGCTCATAAAAAAGAGCCAAAATCAACAATAAAAAGAAAAAAATCCAATCCCGATCCTAATCCTAGTCCTGATTTGGTAGAACTTGAACTCGAGCTCAAGCAACAATACAAGATCAGAAACCTCCTCATGAATGTAATTCAACCCCACCTCGATCGATTTATTTTTAAGCTTCTTCAGCATTTTCTCTTCAACTTAACAGGTACTTCTCGCGATATTATTTTCTGGAAAATTGCAAATTTTCTGGGTCCTTTTCCTGGACTACGTCCCGGGGAATCGCTTTGCTAATACTATTCCTGGACAATCGATATTGTCACGAGGTTTGGATTATGTGAATCCTGAGGACCAAAAAATTGGTGCTTTGAATAGTCGGCAGATTTACCGTGCGGTATTCAGAGTACAAAATGAAACCCATCAAGCAATCCAGCAAATGATAGAATATGCAAGTAAAATTGGTCTCTCATATCCAACACTCGCAGTTCGAAAAGAAAAATTGGCGTCATTTTTTGAAGGAATAAAGCAAGATATATTTTTATTAGATAAAGATAACTCAAACAAAATGATTAAGTTTGGCGACTTTAGGTCAAGAAGTATTGAAGAACTCAAAACAATTTCCGAAAAGGCAAATTCTGAGAAAAAGCGCTGGATGGACTTTTCTCACCAGCTTTTGTGTGATTTCGATGAAATTTTGGAGCTTTGCGAACAGGAACAAAACAGATCAAGTCGTCTTTTCAAACTTCGAAAAGGAGAGAACCCAGCAAAAGTATTTGAAGTTTTTGCCGCTAAGAGAAAAATAGACATAAGTGCCCGGTCTAAAAACAAAATTTCTTTACCTCGCAGGAGAAATGGCAAAAATTCTAATTCAGACTTTAAACCCACACAGAGTGCATCGAAAAGTTCTCGTCATAGTCCTCTTTCTTTGGATTCTATTCAAAAACTAAAATATGATATAACTGAGGGCTTAAGACTTGCAGAAAATAATATAGAAAAATTGCATATTGCAATTCGATATTCAGCTTGGGATTTATTCGAATTGACGCTTTTTCAAGGCGGTTTGATAGAGCTCCACCTATCATCCATATTCTCCCGGATCATTCTGGACTTGATTTTTGAGGCATTGGAAAAGATTAAAGACGACTTGGAAAAGCTCAAAGAATACGAAGAAGGCAGCTTGAAGGATGATTATCCACCAATGTCTTGGACCAGATCTTTGATATTAATATTAGAATTGGTTGCAGCAAAAGAATTGCATTCTATGAAAATGGCCGCTGCAGATAAAGTCTCGCAGAAGAAAACCAAGTTCATCTCAGAACTGTTCAACTTGTTGATTAAACACGACAATCCTAAAAACAAGTTTGCAATCACCTTCATCAGTTCAGGAATCCCACTTGACTTGAGAATCATAAAGAATAGTAAAAATGGTGATATTTCAACTAAAGTCTTTACTAAAAGGTTTTTAAAAAATTACCAAGAATTTAGTGATGATGATGCTTCCATCGAAGACAGTGATTTTGATTCAGTACTCGGCGAAATTTTCTTCAAGGCTGCTCATGCATTCGAATGCATAAAGGGTGCCAGAGATTTCAAATTCGCACACCCGCTGCAGAGAGATGCAGAGGGAAATCCTTTAATTCATCTTGTTTGCAAGCACAAAGATAATCAGACCCTTAGACAAATACTATCGAGTAGTTTCCTGCCTAAAATTTCCTACTCATTTTCCAAGAAGTTAAAGCTTGATAAGGATGTTGAGATCACTCATTTAAAGCTCAGAGAACATGAGATATCGCTCTATCCCTTATTTTGCCGAAATCAGAATGGCCGAACCCCACTTGATATCATTACGCTAGATATCCTATCTCTCCGAGAAACACTTGAGCTTTTGAAAATATCCTTACAAGGTACTAAAGGTCATGTCAATTATCAGAAAAATTGGGATGAACAGGATGCAGTGCGATCGGAAATACTGATGAAAGAATATAAAAAGGCCATCATATTGAATAAACTGCAACCTTATGTGGATCGCTTTGTATTCAAATTAATGACTTGTATTGCTCCTAAATCTTTATCATTTGAAATTCTCTGGGATATCATGCAGCTCATAGATCTGTTTCCGGGTGCACGAGGTTTGACTTTCGAGACCGTGATTGTAGATAATATACAAAATCCCAATCTAATGGCAATGGTAAAGCGCGCGTTTAATAGTAAAGCAATTAGGAATGCAGTGGAACGAGCTCTGCTCCAGGAATATCATTTTCAGAAATATTTCATAAACTACTTTAAAACACTTTCTTATAACAGTGCGGCACTGACAAGCTTTCCTTCAAATGGGAATTTCTTTTCGCCTTATTTAGAAAATTATCGTTCATTCCACCTAAATTTGGTTAATTTCCATGTTTTGGCGCAAGATTATGAGAAAGAATCAATCACTAAACAAGACTTGCTTCGTAGCACAACTTTGTTATTTTCTGCCCAAAAATCGACTCTCGAAGAAACTGAATCTCTTCCTGAAAATGCTGCAAATCAGCCTTCTCTCAAAAAACTTCGACTGGCATTAAAAAACATTTATAGCAGCGCTGATATCGCTTCTATTTTGCAGCCGGAAGTGTTTCCCTCATCCCTTAGCAGTTCCAATGCTTCACCAGACGATCTTCATTCTCCTGTGCAGTATGATTTCCTAAGGGATGACAATGAATCACTAGAAGGGGATATGAATACAATTGCTGACTTTATGCAGATTGAAGAAGAAGAGGAAATGCAAAACAAGAATAAAGATTCTCAAGTTCTAAAGCGTGTATTTTCGTAATTGATGCTCAATGCGAAATAGCTTCTCCCGCCTTTGCTGCGTGTTCCACGGCCTGTTCTCGTGTCTGTTTTTCCTCATTCTTAAGCTGCTCACGATATAAAGCGTCAAAATTTAAGGGAGTGAGATACATTGCTGGAAAACCTGCTTGTGTGGTTGCTGCAGAAAGAGCAGCGCAAGCATAAGGGTAGAGCTGGTTCATACAATGCCCATTTAAAATATGCTTAATTTGTTCTTCTGCAAATCCTTTCACCGTATAAAGGCCTGCTACTTGAATTTGCTGCCGCCATAACAAATTGCCTGAAACCTTGGCAACGAGCTGAATATGTAACACCGCTTCATAGAGATCGTTCTCTTCTTCTCGTGCCTGATAATTAACCTGTGTTTGCATATCAACAGTTGGGGCAGGGGGGTCTTTAAGATGGCAAGGGTCATTGGCACAGCTTCAAAAAGGCTGCTTTTAGTATAAATTCTGTGTACAGTGAGTGTTTGCTCTTTTTTATCTGATTTATCGGTCATATATGTTCTCCACGAATTTCTCGAAATCAAAAACTTAAAACAAGGATTTAGCCTGTATAGGCAATAGTTTATTATAAAAGATCGCCACTTCATTGGCTATAGTTGAATGGTATTCATACAATGTTTAACTTTCTATAATACAATATGCAATATGAACTGTATTTATATATAGTCTATGGTTATTATTATTTTAAATAAATAGTTACTATACTGAAATATGTAGGTAAATAACACAGGTATCATAGAAAATTATAAGTTACGCTTGGCGAAAAATTGTTCTCGTTGTTCTGAAGTTACTTTATACCCATTCTCAATAGCTTTTCGATACCAGTCTTCCGCATTTTCTAGATTGAGTTCAACACCCATGCCATACTCATAAAGTCGTCCCATATTATATTGCCCAGCGGAGCAACCCATGAGTGCCGCTTTTTCGTAATAATATGCTGCTTTTTTTAGATCATTTCGATACACTTCAGTCAATCTGCCAAGATTATTGTAAGCAATCGCATAACCATGAAGCGCGGATTTGAGATACCATTTTTCTGCAAGTTCCAAATATTTAGATTTAGATTTTGAATCAGAATACTCGTCAAAATGGTATCCAAGACGATACGCAGCAATTGCATTTCCTTGCCTTGCAGCAGCAAAATACCATTTTACACCTTCCAATTTATTCACTTTTGAACCTTGCATGAGATAATCTGCCAATGCCAGTTGTTTTTCAGCATCACCAGATTCAGCCCTTTTTCTAAATTCATTTACACAATCAAAGACCACTCTCGTATATCCTCCTGATTTCTCGCCAATTTGCGGTTGAAAAGCTTGAAATAGAATGGGCTTTACGCCTGCCAACAATTTTTCTTTCTGTATCTTAGACTCTCTTTCATCGAAATCGCGGGCCCTTTTTAATTGATCTGCTTTTTTAATTTTGTAGTAAAACTCGCAAAACTTTTCATCTTCTGATAAACTCTTAAGATCGAAATTTAGCTTCAGTCTCGCACTGATTTCAAGAAAAACCTCAATCAACTCTTCTGCGACACAGCAAAATTCATTGAACTTTAATATTTTTGCAGCAGCAAACCGCATAGCCTTTTGCAGCTTTCTGCCTTCTAATTCTTGCCCCAGGCTTTTTTCGATTACCATTTTGTAGCCATTCAACTGGAGCATAATGGCTTTCAGATTTTCAAGTAAAACATTTCTTTTTCCCGATCCATCCAGGATTAGCTTTTTAATATCTATCAATGCACTGCGTAAAATGTCACTTTGTTTTTTCTGAATTTCTTGTGCCGCCAATTCAAGGCATTCTTTGTATTCGTCAATTGCTTCCGAATCTTCTTCAATCGATGCTCTTTTAAACCATTCTGCAGCCTCTTTATAGTTTCTTGGAACACCATCGCCATCTTTCAGCATCATGCCAAGATTGAATTGTGCATTCACATAACCTTGTTCTGCAGCTATCCTGAACCATTTTTCTGCCTCAAACGGATCTCGCTTCAGTGCAACGCCACAGATTAAATAGCTTCCCATATCACTCTGTGCTGCTGCATGTCCCAATTCTGCCGCCTTTCTTAGCCAATAAAACCCTATCCAGGAAGAAGAATCTCCTTTTTTGATAGGGGATACCCCAGAGGCTCCAAGATAATTCATCGCAATTTGATATTGGGCCTCTCTATCCCCATTCTGTGCTGCTTTTAGCATCTCAGCATGGTTTACGCTGACATTCTTTACGGCATCAGACATAAGTTTATCTGATGTTTCTGCTATTTTTCTGCTATGTTTAGGTGTTCCTACACTTTTTATGGGTGTTTGAGGCGCTGTTCTGGATTTAAGTGCTATAGATAATTTATCTGTAATGATTGCATCGATAAGACTAGCCATTTTACCTCCGGTATTACTTTAGAATTATATATTTATCAATTTATTAACTAGCTAAATTGCTTATTATACATTAAATTCTCAGTATATTATAGGATCTTTGCTAAAATTAATAATAAAGAGTGAATATTCAAGGATCAACTATGTACAGGGATTTTGGGATGTTGATTCGATTAATCTCATTTTTTTACTTTTTCATTTGCTGTTTCATTGGCCTTGCCGGATGCGCTGCTCGTATGATCGAAAATCACAGTACCCAAGAATTCACTGTTACACTCCCCATTAATGAAGAGTCTACCCAAAAAGAATTAATGGTACAAGGCAGTATTCCCACCTGGCTTGAGGGCACTTTTGTCAGAAATGAACCTGTTTCAGTTGAAATTAATCATAAAAAACAAGCACACTGGTTTGATGGCCTAGCCATGTTGCATGCCTTTTCCTTTCAGCAGGGCAGGGTGCAGTATAGCAATAAATTTTTGAGGACAGACGCGTACAAAACTGTATTTATCAAAGGCAGCATCGACTTTCTTGGCTTCGACTCCATCACACCACATCCAATATTAGATAGACTTAAATCATTCTTTCAATTCAATACGTATGCCGTGCTTCAAAATGCAGACGTTACTGTCGCCAAAGTTGCAGAACAGTATATTGCCTTAACAGAAACACCTCTGCCGGTCAGATTCGATTTAAAAACGGTAGATACCTTGGGAGCCCTAGAATTTCAAGATCGACTCCCAAAACGAAATATTTTTGATTCAGCACACATCAGAACGGATGGCCAAACAGGGGAACAATTCAATTATCTGGTCGATTTTGGATTAAACACCAAATATATCGTGTATCGGTATCATCCCAACATTCCCTGCCGCGAAACTATTGGCAAAATTCCTGTCAAAAATCCAGCCTATATGCATAGCTTTGCCATAACCCAAAACTATATTATTTTAGTTGAATTTCCTTTGGTGGTAAATCCTATCAGTCTCCTGTTTATGACCAAGCCCTTTATCCGAAATTATTATTGGGATTGTAAGCGAGGTACAAATTTTTTAATCATCGACAGAAAAACAGGAAAATTACTCAAAAAAATAAAATATCCCGATGCTTTCTTTGCATTCCATCATGTGAACGCCTATGAAGCAGATAATAACATTATACTCGATATCGTGATGTATCCAAATGCTGATATCGTAGGTGATATCGCTCAACATGGATTTTTATCTAACCATTTTTCGAACCAAGAAAATCTGCCATTACCAAATCTTCGAAGATATACTGTGTCTATTTCAGATGGATGCATTCAATCCAAACTTTTGTCTGATTTGCCGCTTGAGTTACCGCGCATTAACGAAAAATACACTGCACACAAGTATCGATATGTCTATGGATCCGATCAAAGGCTTCTGTCTAAGCCCCCTGATATCAGAACCATTTACAAGATCGATTTAAGAAAACGACGAAACCCTCACTTGGACAGAACCTGGCGTTTTGCCCGGAGAAGCCCTTTTTGTACAAAATCCAAACTCGAACCAAGAAGATGACGGTGTCATTCTAAATATTGTAATGGATCTTGCCCATAAGAACGCATTTTTGCTTATTTTGGAGGCAAAAACATTGAAAGAATTGGCGCGCGTGTATGCACCCTATACAATCCCCATAGGACTGCATGGCCAATTCTTTTAATTCTAATAGACTATGACAGTAAAGTAGGAAATAAAGCTATTGTCGAAATTCTGAACCTCGCACTTGAGCAAGCAAAATTTAAGAATAAACGTAAATTTGTTTAGTCTGCACGAATCTCACATTTTCCAGAACATCAGTTCTACGAAACCCATTTCGAAGGCTTTGTTTATTACATCCTTTTTAGAGCTGCATTCTAATTTATCCTTGAGAGATTCTAAATAGCATTCCACTGTACGTGAAGATATATTCAATTTTTGAGCTATTGATTTGCTAGTGTTTCCTCGCAGAAGATGATGCATCACTTGCGCTTGTCTTCTGGTAAATTTTAAATGTCCATATACGAAATCTTTTTTTTTGTTCACTGGGATTTATCACGAAATCCTGATAATTTAAATTCGTAATCGCAAGGTATGAAATGAGATCTTTATGATTCTCTGTTGATAGTTCAAAGCCTAGACAAAAAACGCCCTGAATATTGTTATTTCTGCTAACAAACGGTGTTTTTTTCAACAAAACAACTGTAGTGGGAACATCTCTTGCTGTAGGAGTTTCCTCTAATGTGAAGCAATCCTTGCCTTTTAAGACAAGCGCATCTTGACTGATAAATTTTTCTGCTAAATGAGGCCAAGGCATTTCGAAATCTGTTTTTCCATATATTTCGTCTTGTTTCATATACCTGACAGCGTTCACCGCGGCATGATTCAGATAAATGTATTTAAAATTAGTATCTTTAATAAAACAGATCCCGGGTAGGTGATTAAGTACTTGCTCATAATCTATAGTGTGTTCACATTGGGCAGAGTGTTTGATCATACTTAATGCCTCCTGTAGCCATAAGTTAGCAAATTTAGAAAATATCTTTAATTAAACCCGTAAATTATACCGATCAATCTAAATAGTCAAGCACTTTAAAGATGTTCTCGTCAGTTTCTGTTATCTATTATAAGAGATACGTGTAAAGTCAATTATTATCATTTAAAAAATACATCGTATACTTAATATAAGTTATAAGTATCTATACCTTACACTAGGTATTGCTATCCAATTAACATTAATCTATGTGAGTAATACTGTGCTTGGAACAGATTTCATTCTCGATGCTTTGGCCAAAGAAAAAATTGATCATCTCTTTATGGTGCCAGGGGGATTAATTGATCCTTTTTTACCAGCACTTGGGCGTCAAAGCTACATTAAACCGATTGTTGCTGCTAAAGAAAGCGGTGCAGCTTATATGGCAGATGGTTATGCCCGGGCAAGCCAAAAATTTGGCGCAGCGCTTTGTATCGGTGGTCCGGGATTAGGTAATGCCATCACGGCTATTGAAACAGCACAGTCTGATGGATCGCCCATTTTAGTGATGAGTGGTGAAGTCGCAACGTCTTATGAAGGTTATGGCATGTTCCAAGATGCGAGCAGCCAAACTTTGAATGATGTCAGTACTGTAAAGCAAATTACCCACTACAGCAGCTCTATCGATAATCCAAAAAACTTGCATCATTTATTGCAAAGCGCAATGATCCACATGCAAGCGCTTCCAAAAGGCCCTGTTCACCTATCGATTCCTAAAGATAGCCAGGTTGCGGTCCTTGACGCAGTTTATGAAGCTATTCCCCAAGATATTTCTCATGCGAAGATTTTGTCTAGAGATTCTGCCGTCAAATCTCTCGAGCATTTTACCGCAAAAATTCCTAAAACACTTGAAAACCCTGAAAGTTCTGAAAGTCCTGAAAAAGATGTTCATAATGTTGCGCATATTGTCATGTTAATAGGATCAGGAATTAGTAATGAAAAAGCGGCTCAAGATCTGATATTTTTTTCTGAGCGTTTTACAATACCAGTAGCCACAACTTTGCGTGCAAAAGGTATTTTCCCAGAAGATCACCCAAACTCTCTGGGTGTTTTTGGTTACGCTGGCAGCCATCATGCTAAAGTTGCGCTGCTTGATAACCCACCGGATTTATTATTGGTGCTTGGGTCAGGTTTAAATGAACGAGACACTATGCATTGGGCATTGAAGCTTAATCCAAAAAAAACGATTAATGTCAACATCAGCCCTTTTGCATTAGTGAATCAATTGTGCGGTAGCGTAATTATTGGAGATGCGGGAACCTATTTGCATTTTTTGATAACTGAAATAGATAAAATTGCAGCTGATCTTGATGCAACAAAAGAGCTGCGCAGCACATTGCTGAAAAGTATTGCTTCAAAACCTCGATTGCAAGATATAGAGAATACCACGAGTTCTGCAAAGCCTATCCATCCAGCTCGTATAATATCAGAACTGCGCAAGGCAATGCCAAGAGAGACAATCTTGGTGGTAGATTCTGGTGCCCATCGCGCTTTTTCAGGACATTATTGGACTGCTTATAAACCTTTCACCTACATTTCAGCCACAAACCTAGACCCATGGGTTGGGCAATACCTGCCGCTGTTGGAATAAAGTGCGCAAAACCCGATAAAGTGGTTGCAGTGATTTCCGGAGATGGTTGCATGCGCATGGAGGGGCTTGAAATTGCAACTGCAGCGCACTACCAATTGAATATCATTTATGTCGTCATCAATAATGCGTCCCTTGGGAATGTTTGGTTGCGTGTTCACTCAGAAGGCCCAGTACCTGACCATCTGACATCGCTTCCTGATTCAGACTGGGCTGGCTTTTCCAGATCACTTGGCGGCAATGGCATTACAGTAACAGATCCTGCTCTTTTGCAGGATGCCTTCGCAGCAGCGCTCAAGAATAATGGACCGACAGTCATTGATGTTAAATCTGACAAACATTGTAAAACTCCTGTGCTAGACTGGTCTGCTGCAAGTGCGGCCTGGTCCTATCATGAATAGATCTGTGATGATCATGCGTATATAAGGAGCTAAATTTTGGCTAAATTAGGTTTTGATGCAAATAAGCTAAATTCTGATGAGAAAATACTCTATGACTCTATGATTGCCAAGCGAAAAGGGCAGGGCGCCGATTTTGGCGGTCCCTATGTAGCTTTAATGAACCATCCTGAACTTTGCCAGAAAATAGAAGAATTGGGGTTTTATCTCAAGTTCCAAGGCCATTTGCCCCGAGATGTCTATCAATTTATTGTTCTTTCAGTTGCAAAATATACTAAATCAAATTTTGAGTGGCAAAATCACATGAAGCATGCCCTAAATTCTGGCATGCCTCAATCTCTGATAGACGTATTAAAAACTAAAGGAATTCAAAACCAAGAGTTTCCTGATCCCTATCGACTCGCTGCTCTGATTTTGCAATCAACGCTTACTTGGCAAAATATTCCAGAACATATCCAGCAAGAAGCGATTGCTTTCTATGGTATTCAGGGCTTTATTGAAATCGTAGTACTGTCTGGTTTTTACCAGATGTTTTCCGCTATCAATCAAGGTTTTGACATCCAATAGTTTGTGCTTCACGGATACTGATACTAATTCTGTATTGAATCTTCAATAATTCTATACAAATTTGCTTCCTGTCTTTTGCTTGTAGTCAACTTTTTCGCTCGCTTCCTTCGGCTCCAAGGCTCCAGCCTTAAGCAAGAATTCATAAGCGGCCTCTTGACTATTTTTCCCTGCCAGCATAAGAGCTGTATTTCCACAACTTCCGACATGATTGATATCAAGGTCTTTTACCAATTTTATGAGTTTCTCCATGCTATCAACGTCACCAGTCGCTGCAGCGCGAAGCAATGCTAATTCGGGTTCTGGTAGAACATTTTTATCATCCTCAATCATGCACTTTTCTAATACAGGTATTAACGCTCCAAGATCACGAACGCGTCGCACTGCGATATTCACAGTCAAGTCGCCACTTTTTTCTACTAATTTTGAACTCTGCGAAAAAGAAAGAATAGCTGGGTCTTTTTTGGGTAATTGACTAATTTGTTCATTGAGTTTTAATTTTGCATGAACTTCAGCCAAAATATGACCTGACATCTCTTGATACCACAATGATACCGAACGTAAACTCTGATTGATTTTGAGCATTTCATTTATAGCCGTAATTCCGATGTCTCCTATGGGATTATTTGTAAGATCTATTTTCTGAAGACCTCGATTTATTTTTAAAGCGTTCCCTAAAGCGATTGCCCCTAGTGCTCCAATTGCACAATTATTAACTTCTAGTGAAGTAAGACTATTATTGGCTTTAAATGCTTCACCTAAAAATTCAGCACCAAGGTCACCTATCATATTTTGGTTCATGGTTAATCCTTTTAGTGTTCTATTCGAGCGAAGTGCTTCCGACAGCCCTTTAGTACCCAGAGCACCAATCCTACAGCCTCTAATATCTAAGGATTCCAAGCCAGAGTTTGCTTTGAGGCCAGGAGCAAGGGCTATTGCACCCAAATCCTCCAATTTACAATAAGATATTTCCATTTCTTTTAAAGTAGAATTGGTACGCAACGCATCACTAATGACTTCCATCACATTCACATTCATATTAAAATGAGACATTGTTATTGATTTCATGGTTTTATCAGACATAACAGCAAGAGCTAGAGGTATAAGACCTTTTTCAGTTACTTTATCCCTACAGCTACGACCATTACTAGAGGCGACGACAAGGTATATTTTTTCTAGAATCTCTGCATTTTTTTTAAGCGTTTCTGCTAGCACAATACAGTCTGAATCGGACTCAAGGTATATAAATAATTCTTCTCCTCCTCCTCCTGCTAACATTACTCTTGGGCTTACAGAGAACTCTGGTTTATCTGGTAGTGCGATGCGCATCACCTCTTCAAGCTTCTTAAGTTTTTGTTTCTTTTCTTGTTTAATTTTTTCAATTACAGCTCTAGCTTCATCAAAAGTTTTCATGAATGTCTCCTTTGTATTTCAATATAAATATGCAATTATTGATTTCCGCTTCTTTTTGTAAAAATATCAATATTATCAATGTATTGATATTATCACATATCAAATAAGAACCAAAACTATTAGGTGTACTAGTTATAAAAGAAACATAGTACCAATATTAACGGGAAAAGTAAAGCAAATCCTATTACACAATTATGTGATGCTGCTTAAATAGGATAATAGGGTGTAGTGCCACTAAATACATTATTACTAGACTTTATTATTAACACACTATCTTGCTCAAAAAGTATAAATAGATTATCATCTTAGACTTTATTATTCCCAATTTATTCGGAGATTATATATGAGCGCTGAAGGTACTGAAATACAGTTTAGAATACTCAAGGAACCTACTGTTGAAGATCCAAGAACCCGAGATGATATCCTGGGACGATTGCAAATTTTTGCTGATTGCATCGATCCAAAGCTCGGAGCAAAAGAAATTATCGAAAAAAACTTGGCTAAAAAAGAAGAAACTGTTGAAAGTATCGAACGAGATATTATTAATTTTAAAAGCGATCCTTTATCAAAATACCTAAGATATTTCATTAAGTTTGGTGATCCTGCACCTGATTCATCAGCTCGCAGTTTAAGCTCACCATCAGCTGAACCTGGTGCGCCATTTTTACCCATGCATGAATTAGAAGCTGCGCTCGCAGCAGATCTGGCTCATGAATCGAGTTCAAATCCAACACCAGATTCTCAAGATAAAACTTCTGGTACTGCACCAAAAATGGAAAAAGACAAGAAAAGTTGATCTACAGTTTTGGGGCATGCGCGCACATGCCCCAATCTTCATGTGTTGAAAGTAAACGCGGAAGAAGATATCTCTGCTAAACTTAAACAAACACTCACAGTATCTTCTGAACAAGTGACTACATTTAACAGGGTAGGGGATAGTGGCATGAATATTTTGATGGTGATGACCTCGCATGATCAACTTGGTAATACTGGCCGCAAAACTGGTATTTGGCTTGAAGAATTCGCAGCACCTTACTTTGTTTTCAGAGATGCCGGGGTCAAACTGACCTTAGCTTCACCCAAAGGCGGCGAGCCTCCCATCGATCCAAAAAGTGATTTGCAAGAAAATCAGACTCCTGCAATGACGCGATTTAAGCAGGATGACAGAGCCAAAAAAGAATTTTCAGGGACAGCAAAACTTGCTGACATGCGTTCCGAAGATTTTGATACAGTATTCTATCCCGGCGGTCATGGCCCAATGTGGGATCTGGCATACAGTAAAGACTCAATCGCTTTACTTGAATCTTTCTACAATCCTGGAAAAATCATTGCACTGGTTTGTCATGCTCCCGGGGTACTGCGAGGTGTTACCTATAAAGGCGAGCCACTTGTGAAAGGCAAACGCGTCACAGGCTTTACCGACACCGAAGAGGAAGAAGTTCAATTGACAAAAGTCGTCCCTTTCCTCGTCGAAGATGAGCTGAAGCGTTTAGGCGGTCTCTTCGAAAAGAAACCCAATTGGCAAAGCTTTGTAGTAGTGGATGGCCGTCTTATTACCGGCCAGAATCCTGCTTCGTCTACTGCGGCAGCGGAAACCTTGCTAAAAGAACTTGCAAAGAAAGCTTAAGCGCAGCTCTTCAAAGCACTGCAAAGAAATTAAGCATCCCTTTACGATCTTCACTCTATTGAAAGTCTTCTCTTTCTTTTTTTATCAAATTCCATAACTTCTTGATTCTTAAATAGCTTCCATAGCCCTAGTATTGCAAACTGCCTAACGTTCTAAACGTTAGCAAATTTGTAAATAGGTGATATTACAATTAGTTTAATAGCTCGTATTTTAACATATTTAACTCTCCCAATCTGAACTTTCAAAAATAAAAAAAATCAAACTTATAGCAATAAAATATCGAGTAGTTTATGCCTCTATCAGATACAGAAAGACAAAATATATTATTATTAGATTCATTATCTTATGAAGAGCTGTTGGCTTTAAAAAAGAAAGTAAGTGAGGAATTGCACATAGAATCCAGAACTGAATCGGATCTGATGCATCTACAAGAACTCATACAAAGAATAGATGCACAAATTAGTTTTCAATCATATGTAAAAGAACTAGAGGAACAACCTTTATTCAATGCAGAAGAAATAGAATTTATAGAGCATTATTTTCAAAAGAATCCAGATATAAATAAAATAGAAAAGAATGTAAGTATAACTGTTGATGGAGTCACTCGAATTTTAAAAAATTCAGCAATAAAAACCTTAGATGGCAATATTTACGGATTGGCAAGAGGAAAGGAATTTGCTCTAGGTGCTGGTGGATATGGACAAGTAAAGTTAGCTCAGCATATAAGAGATAAAAATAGAATTGTCACCATTAAAACTCAGGACATATCAAAAGAAGAGAATGCACAAATATTTCAAAGAGAAGCAGGCATTGTTCAGAAAACTCCCCTCCATGTTGGGGATATTGGTTCTATGACTAGGACGAGTAAAAAAGGAATTAAAAAAGGGTATATCGCGCAAGAGTACATAAGAGGCACAGATCTCATAAAATATCTGTATAAATATGACAAAAGCAAGGAAAAATATAACAGAGCTGATGAAGGACGATTGAAAATTCTCGGTGCCTTAGAGCGGTTTGATATTGGAATAGCTGCCTTAAGTGGTCTGGATGAGATTCACACAAAAAATATCATCCATGGTGATTTGAAGCCTCATAATATCAAATATAATAAAAAGGATAAGACAGTTAAAATTTATGATTTTGGGCTATCATTTCATATACCAGACGTTGAAGAGGCAAATTTAGTTGTTAGAGAGGGGGTTACTTTTGTTAAATCAGACCAGCCTAGAGGAACGGGCTTATATATGAGTGATGAAGTTTCTGGTGGATTTAAGAAGAAAGGTAGGCAGCACCTGTATTCATTTAAATCAGATGTCTATGCGATGGGAGTCATGTTAAAAGAAGACCTTCAGTTATTAAAGGATTTAGGCCATCTTCATATCAGTGAGACGTTAACCAAAAGATTAGCCAGCCTTCTCCAACGAATGCAGGATGATGATGCAGTAAAGCGACCAACTGCAAAAGAAGCAGCGATTGAGCTTGCTTTAATCAAGGATCAAATCTTGCTAGAAGATAAAAAATATTATGATGATCGGGAGAAAGCAGGGAGTACCGTAATTTTTTCCACAATTGCGCCTGCACCTAAGCAAGAAACACCAAAGAATAAAGATGAGAATGTCATTGAATTTCAGCTACAATATTCCGCTTCCGTTATTGAAAGTAAATGCAGCAAAGATCCTGCATATAAAATTGGAGACATCAAGCAAGCTGTTGATGATATTAAAGTGACAATTTCCAGGTTAAATACCGCAGAAGATTTTATTGCACTCAAAGAAAAAGTTGACAAAGCTTTAGTAGATATTGAAACCAAAGGAGGAACGAGAGCAACTTTTGGTCCTCTCAATGATATGTTAAGTGAAATGCAATATGATTTAAGAGGATTGATTCCTAAAAGCACTAAAAATCTAGCCCATTAATAAGAAACATTACCCTAAGCTCACAAAAAGAAGCTCTAAATCATCATATCTGCCTTAAATTTTCATCAAGGAATCATTCCAGGGTAGGGGAGAACCATATTACTACTTATTCCCTAAACCTGCCGTCAGAATCCATTGTAAGGCTTCTTTTTTTGTCATATTAATCGGCGTCAAATATTTTCTATGAACATAGACACAATAGCCGCCTACTTGATAACTCATAGGCAAATAAACGGCCATGATATCTTCGCCACCGATTCCATCAGGAGTTTTTTCAAAATTTTCTCGGGTAACAATACCTAGTACTCTTAATCCTTGATATTCTAATATGACCACCTGATCATCTCCCTTGGTTTCTGTAGAGGTAAAATATTGTAATAATAATTTTAAAGTAGAATAAATGTCCCCAACGATAGGGAATTTTTCAATCAATTTTTCGCCATAGGCATATAATTTTTTCATACCCCATATGTGCATTAAAATGCCAACAAGGAAGATAAAGAGAATGCCGGCTATTGATCCTAACCCTGGAAAATAATATTTTTTAAAATAACTCCCTGGAAATATCAAAAGAAAAGTATTTTTTGAGATTGATTCAAACCCGGAAATCAACCAATAACATATTGAGTAAGTGATTGTGATAGGGATTAAAATCAGAAGCCCACTGATAAATATGCGAATGATAGAGTTCATGAGATTTCCTAATTTTAGATAAGTTACTTTTAGATTAGCGTAATACTATTAGGAAGTCACAAATAGATGAACAATGGTACCTGAATAATGGTGCCAGGTCTCTGCAATATGCATTATTTTATTGCTTATTGCAGAGACCTGGCACCAGTTCATCTCATGTAGTCCAGAATATGTCATAACTTATCCTTTTTGCAGCAATTATTGTTTCTTATCTATTATAGGATTTATCTGATTCCTGCTTTTTTTTTGTAATTATGGGCATAAAATTAAAAGATCCTGTATATAATTTTAGATACGAACCCAATGCTATGTTCAAGCGATTTGATCCTGAAGTTGGATTGGCATTGCTTGATCCGAGCTTAGCAAAAATGAAGGGGAAAGAAATGACTATGGAACCAGTTGGATTTATTGGTCTTGGAAATATGGGCAGTAAAATGGTAGAACGGCTATTAAAAGCTGGATACACTGTCATTGGCTATAATAGAACAAAAGAAAAAGCTATACCCCTTATCAAACTTGGAATGCAATGGGCAGATTCTCCAATTGATGTCGTTAAAGCATGCAATATAACGTTAATGTCATTGACTGATGATAAAGCTATATTAGCAATTATAGAAAGTGAACACGGTATATTATCAGCGTTAACAAGACGGAAAATTGCTAGTTGATATGAGTACAGTGTCTCCAAATTTTAGCCGTAGTATTGCAAATAAAATAGCAGAAAACCAAGCACATCTATTAGATGCACCCGTATCAGGAAATCCACTCATGGTTGAAAAAGGATCGGTCACTATTATGGTGGGTGGTGATCACACCAATTTTACTCGAGTGAAACCAATTTTAGAATCAATTGGCTCTAAAGTTTTTTACGTAGGAGAAAATGGACATGGCCCTCGTTTTAAAGCTCGCTATCAATATAAGTTTAGCGGCGCAATTTTATGCATTTTCCGAAGGAATGTTGCTTATTCAAAAAGCTGGTGTTGATATGAAGAAAGCCATAGAAATTATACAACAGAGTGCAATTGCTTCTCCTAATATTCAACAACGAGCTCCCTATATTCTTACGCCACCGGAAATACCTTTGTTTAGCATTAAATTGATGCAAAAAGATTTGCTGCTTGCACTTGAGCAAGGACGTCAACTGGGTGTTCCATTACTTAATACTGCAATAACAAATGAAGCATTAACCGCGGCTTGTGGTCAAAATTTTGGGGAAGAAGATTTATCTATATTGTTTAAATCCCTCAAACAAACATTAGAAACATGATGGGATTGAGATCTCTAATAATTCCAAGAATTCGAGCCCCCCTCTCCCCAAAGAGAAGAGGGGCCTTATAGTCATCTCAACTTTTTTTAATCATTCTGCTTTTAATCACTCTGCTAGGAAGTACCACAACTTCCTCTTCCGCTTCAGTTTTACTTATCCCTCTAGTTCCTGGATCCGGAGCACATTTTCCTTGATCCAAAACAGTCATTTTTTCAGCTTTTTCTTTCTTTTCCAGAGCCGCAACATCTTTACTCATTTTTGTGATCCGACAGGGATGAAATCTTACAGGGGGTAGTGATAATTCAGGTTTTTTCTTAAAACTATAAGTCAACAAATCCGAGGTCAATTTGCTTAAACATTTCACTACGTTGTCATAGAATGCTCTCATTCCATTTCCTACTTCATCCTGAAAACCATAGGCATAATAAACTCTATCTCCATCATGAGCCCACTTTCCATACTCACAGGATTTCAAAATTGCCCCTTCGTGACTCAATTTAAATAAGGCCGAGTGAGTCCCTTTCCCAATGGAACTCAAATCTAATTCTCGGTTCCATTTTAGCCTAATAGTTCGATTTTCAGGTAACTTTTGCAGCTGCACTTCTCGAGCCTTTGGATTCGACTCTAAACTAAAATCAATAGAAGGATAACTGCGTTCGCGTTTACAAAAATATTGCAATGCGGCATTAGAAAGATTTTTCTGATATTCTCCTATGCCTTCCCACATTGCATCCATGCGAACACGATCATCATAACTTAAATGGTCTGTAGGAGGACGATAACCTACAACATGCCCAAAAGCTGACATATATTTACCGTAACCTGACTCTAGTAAATTACGAAGCTCGAGTAAAAAACCTTCACTCTTCATAAGCTGTTCTAGTTGCTGGCCAGCTTGGTATTTTAATTCATCTGGCAAGGCATGACACAATACATAAACTGAAAATAAATCTGCGCAGGATGCAGCTGCCTCAAGCGGGGTAACTTGGTTGAATTCTGCCCGGTAAACTTCATTTGTAATTTGTTTTTTTATCCTGCCTATGAATTTTAAAAAACTTGAAGTTCTAGGAAATTCCAAGCTAGAATTTCTGACACTTGCATTGGCTCGCGTCAGTATTATTTCTTTAGGTGCAGTTTTAAGTATTTCTAGAATTTTAGTTTGGTTTTCTTCATTGATATTCACAATACGGTCTAATAATTGTTCGACCGATTCTTGATGTTGTTGATGTTCTTGATGGCTTTTCGAATCTAATGATAGTGATGGGTTTTGATTAATAGGGCTTTGTGTTGACATAAATATTCTCCACAGGTTTATTTAAATAAGCTGGCAAATTATCTCATATAAATTTTGATTGTTCAATAAAAATAGTAACTAAAACCCATTCCTCTTTGAAGAAAAAGCTTGATATACACTTAGGAATCCCCAGGAATCTCAAATTATTTTTTTATAAATCAAAGGATTGAGGGTGGAAATGCACGGAACCATATGATCTAATGTGTTTTGGCAAACAAATTTAGATAAAGAGGGTTCCATGCAAGTAGCTAAATTTTTACATAAATTCGTTTTTAATGCACTACCTAAAGTACATCAATATAGACGTAAGGCTCTTATGTGTACAGTTTCCAGCTTGCTAGATCAAGACAAAATTAAACCTTATCTAGAAGAGCAGGTGCTACTAATATGCCTGAATTATCTTCTATGTTATCTGCTACTGATGAACCCATAGATATTGCTATCGATTCTACTGGACTTAAAGTATGTGGAGCTGGCGAATGGTTTATTAATAAACATGGGAAAAAACATAGAAGTTGACAAAAATTGCATATCGCAATAGATCTTACTTCTCAAAAAATTGTTGCTTCAGAATTAACAACTCAAGACGTTGGTGATTCATCAGTAGTTGCAGATCTCCTACCGCAAATTAAACATAAAGTTAATAAAATGTTAGGCGATACGGCTTAATCAATCACAATAGAATTCAATAGCTTGTATCTTAACATATTCAAATCCCCCAATCTGAAAAATTCATTATGAAAAAGCTTGGTTAGATTCACCTCTGGCTTTTTCCTTCGAACCTGCACTTTCTTTAAATATTGGTCCTTTTCATAGTGGTTCAGAAAAACCGCTTTTCGGTGCAATAGGTGATTCAGCGCCAGATAGATGGGGCAGGGCGCTAATGCGAAGGGCAGAGCGAATGAAAGCAAAAAAAGAAAATCGTTCTGTTCGTACCTTAATGGAAATTGATTTTCTGCTGGGAGTAAGTGACGTCGTAAGATAGGGGGCATTACGATTTGCTGAAAAAGAGGATGGACCATTTCTAAGCACCGGTGATAACGGACACATACCTCCGTTTATGGATTTACCGAAACTGTTTAAGGCTTCAGAGCATGTTGATGATGAAAATGATTCAGAAGAAAGCTTACGAATCCTATTGGCTCCCGGTTCTTCACTTGGCGGCGCTCGACCAAAAGCTTCAATAATTGATAAAGACGGGCTTCTAGCAATAGCCAAATTTTCTCATAAATTAGATGATACAGATATTGTGCTATGGGAAGCTTTGGCGTTAAATTTAGCACAAAAATCCAAAATCAAAGTCCCTTCATTTCGAGTAGAGAATGCGGCTGGAAAAAATGTTCTCATATCCAAAAGATTTGACCGTGAAGGGAAATGCAGGATTCCATTTCTGTCAGCAATGAGCATTATAAATGCTAGGGATAATGAACATCATAGTTATCTTGAAATTGTAGATGCACTACGCCAGCAAGGGGCAGCACCACAGGAAGACATCAAGGAGCTTTGGCGAAGAATTGTATTCAATGTCATGATATCTAATCTGGATGATCATCTTCGAAATCACGGCTTTTTGTATGATGGCCAATCTGGCTGGAGGCTGTCGCCAGCCTATGATCTAAATCCGGTCCCACTAGATGTTAAAAGCAAGATTCTGACGACCGCGATAAATAGTGATGATAATAGTGCTTCCATTGAACTCGCGAAGAGCGTCTCTCATTCATTTGGTCTTTCCCCAAAAGAATCTGATGAGATTATTAGTGAGATTTCAAGTGTCGTTTCTAAATGGAGAATTGTTGCTAAACAGCTAAAAATTCCATCTGCAGAAATAGATCGCATGGCATCTGCTTTCGACGCGGAATGTTGATTATAGATGATCGTTAATAAAAAATTTTGTATGACTCGACTTTCAGTAGGTCATTAATAGGTGTGATTATCACAATAATCACACCTATCTGGTCATGGAGTTCCCTAGCATTGCTCTTGCAACCATGATTAATTTCTCAAAATATGGCTGTGTACCCGGAATTTTTCTAATAAATAATGTCATGACCGAGGAATCCCGGGACAAGTGAATAACAACCTTCAAAGTCTTTTCACGCACACGAGCAAAGATTTCCAAATTTTTTGCGAAATAATCAACCAAATATTCGATGATGGATTGATGCCCTTTTTCGAGAGCGATTGAAAAAGCAGTTTCACTCTCGCCATTTTGATACCCTAGATCGGCACCCTTTCCAAGTGCTTCTTCCAATTTTTTGAGATCATTTTCCTTGGCAGCAGTCAGTAATTGCTCATTCATTTTATTCTCCTTATAACTTGATATTTTACATTTTTTTGATTTATCATTCAAGGTAAAGTTAGAAGTACAATTTATTATTAGGGCTTTGGGCTACTCGCATTATTATTATTCATATCATCCTCACCCTCTGCAAAATCATGAGAGGGATTCATCAGATTTGTGGGCCCGGTACCCTGCCCTGTAAAGAGCAGCAATTGAACTGGAGGTGCTGTCAATGAAATTAACAATGCCTGCAACAATTCCTGCTGCCAGAGCGAATTAGCGCGCTCAACAGAATCTTCAATTCCTTCAACACCTGCAGATGCTGCTTTACAATACGCTTGATAAGCAAGTTTGTAGCGCAGCAATTTATTCGTTTTAAGACATTCATCAATACCAATGCCTTCTTCATAGCATTTGGCTAATAAATTGTAAGCCGCGCCATGTTGCAAAGTTGCTGCTTTTAGGAAGCAGCCAAAGGCTTTCCTTGCATCTTTTGTATAGCCTTGCACGCCAAATTGATGGGCTTGTCCGAGTATGCATAATGCTCTGGGTTCATCTAATAAAGCTGCTTGCTCATACAGTTCAAAGGCATGTTTCGAGTCTCTTGCGACACCATTACCACTTGCAAAACAAGCACCCAATCTGAAAGTGCCTTCAGGGTGTTTTTTATTGGCTAAACTCTGGAAGCGTTGGAATGCTGCTTCAGAATCTTGTTTTACACCTAATCCCTGTTGCAGAAGGATTCCAATTTTACATTCTGCAGCTAATGATCCCAGTCGCATCGCACAATGATAGAATTCCAAAGCGAGCGAGATGTTTTGTTCTATCCCCTGCTTTGCATCTCCCAATTCATACGCTCTAGCCAATGCTGATAATGCTGCCTCAGATTTTAAAGAACCTTCTTCGCACCATATTCTTGCAATGAAACTAAAATTGGATGCCTTGTGTTCATTCATGAGACGATGAATTTCAAGAAAATATTGCGCATCTGAACAGCCATTCTTTGCCGCTTCACTCATTAAATCGAGGCCTTTTTTACCATCTGCGTCGCATCGATGTCTATTTTCATAGTAGCATAGACCGAGCATGAATTGCGCTTCAGGAGTATCTTCCAATTGCGGCATAGATACAATTCTGAAAGCTTTGTCTGCGTCTACTGGAATACCATGCAAGCCTTTCAAATAAATTGCAGCCAGTAAAAGTGCAGCTTGAGTAGAATGCAACTCTATGGCTTTATTCAGCAATTCGATGGCATGTTTGATGTTTTTAAATGTAACAGTCTCTGTGAGCAGATGAACTGCCAAAAGATAGGCGATTTCGGGATTATGCTCTGCTTCCATATCAAGCTTTTTTAAGAGATCTTCGGCAGCAGATAGATCCTGCTCGAACACTTGACCAGTTTCGAAACTTCTGCTCATGGCAAGCATCAATTTTGCCTGGTTGGGATATATCTCCTCCCCTGCTTCCAATTGTACTTTCTCCTGGCATAATTTTAAGATTGCCCTTTGGTCCGGAATTTTCACGCCTTTCTGGGCAAGCTTTAGAAGCCGATATAATGCTATTGGTTTTGGTGCGACTTTTAGATAATATTCTACAGCTCTTTCTAGATTTTTTTCATAAGAGCATAAACCTTGTTCATAAAATGTACCGATAAAAATGCATGCAAATTTATCTCCTTGGTCTGCTGCTTTTTCAAATAAGAACAGTGCTTTTTGCTTATCGATAGGGCAAATATCTTTTATCCCATAATAATAGCATTGACAGCGGCTTTTCCGAGATTCGAGCCAAGGGGAGATCGCTTCCCGAGGCCTGCGAGCTGCTCCGCCAAGAACTCGGGCGGTGTGCCGGCTGGGCAGAGGACGAGTGGCACAATCTCGATCTCAATCAGGCTATCGAGGACCTCGAGGCGTTCACGAAACTCTCGACGGCGGAAGGAACGCTAACAATTGCCGTTGGTGATAAAGTCTTCGTGAAAATCAAGGACGTTGTCTATCAGATTCCTGCCGGCCTCTATTATGGAGGGCCTCTCGACACATCGGGTGTGCCCCGTGTTCACACCTCTCCTGATCCGGGTCAGAAGGAGGAAATCGTCATCTACGTAGTGGGACGACGAGCCTATGACCGGCGCCACAGCGAAGGTGATACGAGAACAGGACCGCGATCCGAACGTCGGAAATCCGACCGACGGCACGGGGATCGCCGCGAGTGCAACCGCTTCAGAATGGTTGACTGCTCGGGGAATTTCTCGCCCTGACCGCTGAGCCTGGTGGACAGAGCGGACGGTTTGCTTCTCAACGTCGGCGAGTAGATCGGCAGCAGCCTCAATGCAATACGTGAGCTGCGACCCACTTGCTGTCGTTGTGTCCACTGGTGAAACTGTCTGCGCCTGTCCGCCGCATCTGAGAATGTCCAGCTTTTCGGTAATGGACGCACGTGGACTCAGAGCCGAGACCATAAGTGGCAATAGAATCTGCCCCGACCGTCTGCGGCGGATGATTCTTTTCCAAGGTGGGAATCATGGTTGTTTCAGCTCAGGTGACCAGCGGTGCATCGTGTGAACCACCTGACGCGGGCCCTCGAGAGCCAGAGCAGCACGCGGTGTTTTCGGTGCTCCTCATCGAGGACAACGAGGGCGACGCTTTTCTCGTCTGCGACTGCCTGATGAATTCCGAGCCGGGCCGCTTCAAGATCACACAAAGTGATCGACTGGCGAGCGGGTTGGCATGCCTATCCCATGAGAACTTCGACTTGGTCTTGCTGGACTTGTCTCTGCCCGATAGCGATGGCTTCGAGACATTTCGCCGGGTACGGGAAAGCTCTCCGTACACCCCGATCGTGGTCCTCACCGGCCGCGATGATCTCGATCTCGCGATCATGACGACCCGCGCGGGGGGCAGGACTATCTTCTCAAGCAGTTCACCGGCGGCGAATTGCTGACACGCTTGATGCAGGCCATCGAGCGGAAGCGCGTCGAGGAAGCCCTGCGCGAGTCGGAGGAGCGTTATCGCTTGCTCTTCAAGATGGGCCCGCATCCGATGTGGGTCTTAGAATTAGACACCGAGGATCTCAGGTTCCTTGCGGTCAACCCGGCTGCCACCCAACTCTACGGCTATTCGGAAGCCGAGTTCTTGAACCTGAGAGTACTCGATCTGGTTCCTCCCGAAGCGATCCCGACGATCCGGGAATGGCTGCTTCCAGCTCAGCAGCTCGCGCCACTCTGCATCCAGCATCGTAAGAAAGACGGAGGCATCCTCCACGTCGAGATGACGGGCGTCACGCTCCAGCTCGCAGGCCGATGGACCAAGTTCGCCATCGTCACCGATGTCACCGCTCGGTGGCGAGCCGAGCAAGATCTGGAATATCAGGCATCCCACGATGCGCTGACCGACTTATGCAATCGCGCAGTCATCGAGCGGCGCATGAACCACTTGATCGCGCAGGACAGAGCCGAGAACACAAGGTTCGCGTTCCTGCTCCTCGATCTCGATCAATTCAAGATCATCAATGATTCCCTGGGGCACCACTCCGGAGACGTGCTCTTGCAGCGGTTGAGCCCGAAATTGCGGGCGGCCGTGCGGAAGACGGACACCGTGGCACGCCTGGGTGGAGACGAGTTCGCCATCCTCTTGCCGGGCGCCACCGCCGAGGAAGCCATTCTGGTCTCGAAGAAGATCCAGAAGAGCCTCAGGACCCCCATGCTGATCAACAACCATTGGCTGGACATCGGCGCCAGCATCGGCATCGCGCTTTACCCCGAGCACGGCCGGGCTTGGGAAGTCCTCCTCCAGCGTGCGGACATCGCCATGTACCAGGCGAAGCGGACCCATGGCGGCCACCTCGTCTATGCCGAGGGAAGCGGCGACCTCTCAGGCCGTCTTGACTTGATGCACGAGCTCCGCAAGGCGATCGAGACCGACCAGTTGCTGCTCTACTTCCAACCGAAGATCGACCTCCGGACCATGCGGGTCGATGGTGTCGAGGCGCTGGTCCGATGGCCCCACCCTTGGAGAGGACTCCTCTCTCCCGACGAGACTATCCCAGTGGCGGAACAATCAGGACTGATGAAGGCGCTGACTCTCTGGGTCCTCGATGCCGCCGTCCGCCAATCCTGCGAGTGGCATCGCGCAGGTATCGAACTCGCCATGGCAGTGAACTTGCCTCCCGACACCCTGGTCGACCAGGATTTCCTCCAGGTCCTGGCCCGGAAGGAGGAGGTCGCCAATCTCGTGACCGCGCAACTTATCCTGGAGATCACCGAGGCCACGTTAGTCGCCCAGCCCGAACGATCGAGAGCCGCCCTGGATCAGATTCGCGAGATGGGGGTTCGGATCTCGATCGACGACTTCGGGACCGGATACTCCTCGCTCGCCTACCTCAACGTACTCCCCGTCGATGAGCTGAAGATCGATCAAAGCCTGGTGCGCGGCATGGCCGCCAATGACCGGGGTGAGTGCATTGTTCGGGCGATCGTTGAGCTGGGTCATAATCTGGGTCTTCAAGTGGTTGCCGAGGGGGTCGAAGGGAGCGAGGACTTGGAGTCCCTGATCGGCCTGGGATGCGATCACGCCCAGGGGTTTTTCTTCAGTCAGCCGCTGCCTCGCCGGGAATTTGAAACCTGGTATCACGCGCGCGAAGAAGCGCGGTTCCGTGGGAACGCAAAAAGGCCAACGGTTGGTTGACGCTCCGGCCGACTTCCTGCCTCGTCCGAGGATGGTTTACAGAGTTTGAGGTCTCAGATCGCTTCGCTTGTCGAGGTCTAGTCGGACTCGGTAACATGTCCATGGCACGGCCAGACGCCGAGGTGAGAGGACGGCTGGGTTGGTGAAGAGTTGGTCTTGCACAAGCTGCGCTTTCATCCCGATTTCGTTGTGCCGTTTTCCCCCCCTTGCGAAGGGGGGGTAGGGGGGGTGGCCGTGGCACGACCAGTCACAAGGTCTTCCCATGCTCTCTCCCTCTCAGTCCTTTCGCAACCCTCTCGCGAGGCGAGAAGAATCGTTTTCGCTTTCCAAGGCTCCCTCATCACCCCCCCTACCCCCCCTTCGCAAGGGGGGGAAAAGATCGCTCGCTCGCGACGTCCTTCCATCGCGCGCAACAAAAACACGCGTCTCGAAACCGTCCCTCCAGCGCGGTCAACACCAACTTTTCACCGGCCCAGAGGACGGCTCCCGAAGGGAATGATTCACAGCCCCACCTCCGGACTCATGGAGAGATTTCCCCCCCTAGGGGTTCCTCTCGCGCGGCTGAGTCGTCGCCTTGGCTCGCTGGGGTCGCGGGAAGGGTGACGATCGTGAACCAGAATTCCTCGATGGACTTGACGACCTTGACGAACTCGCCGAACCGGATCGGCTTGGAGATGTAGCAGTTGGCGTGCAGCCGGTAGCTCCGCAAGATATCCTCCTCGTCCTGGGAGGAGGTCAGGACAACCACCGGAATGTGCCCCAACCGCTCGTCGGCCTTGATCTCCGTGAGCACATCCCGACCGTCCTTGCCGGGTAGGTTCAGGTCGAGGAGGATGAGGTCGGGCATGGGCTTGTCGGCATGCTCCCCCCCCTGCCGCAAGAAGGCCATCGCCTCCTCGCCATCCCCGGCGACGTGCAGGTGGTTGCGGAGCTTCCCGTCCGCCAGCCCCTCCCGGGTCAGATCGACGTCCCCGGGGTTGTCTTCCACCAGCAAGATCTCGATGGGTCTCCCCAGCTCTGTTCCCGTAGTCATCGGGCGCCCCCCACGGCCAGCACGTGGCTCATGATATTACCCCGGCAAGAAGTAGGTCAGGCTGGAAAGCCTGACTTAGCGCGGTTTGCTCGCGCATTGCATAACAACTATCAAAAAAGGCCGTGCTGCTCATACCTTCTCCCCGCGGGAGAAGGTGCCCCGCAGGGGCGGATGAGGGCTGAGCTGCGTGCCTTGGCCCGCAAATCCCCTATCCGGCCGTTCCGGCCCGACCCCGCAAGCGGGGTTCTCCCCGCTCCCCGTGGGAGAAGGAGAGGAGGCCCCGCCCCGCCTGCAACTCAACGGTATTACCCCGGCAAGAAAGTTTCGCATCCTTGCACATACTAACCCGACGCGCCAGCGAGGGCTCTGAGGCACTCCCCTCGCTGGCGCGTCGGGTTAGTATGAGCTTCTTCGGTGCCAGGGTAATAAAACGCGCTACAATGGGTTTCTTTCGTGCCGGGATGATAGCAGCACCCCGATCCAAGAAGGTTGTGGTAAAAATGAGTCCCGGATCAGGACCCCTTACCATTCCAGCGACCGGGCCGAAGGCGAGAGCCGCATGGTCGGGATGGGTTTCAGACCCGCCCCCGCGTCTTTTCCGGCCCCTCGATGGTGTCCCTGGTCATCGGGTGTCCCCGGTCATCGGGTGTCCCTGGTCATCGCAGACCACTGTATTATAGCAACGTTCTCGCAAACAGGGCACATGGCAGTCGAGAATAACCCGGGTGGCCTCGAGGATTCCCTGATGGTCATGATGGTTTCCCGCCCACGACCGGGAGGGTGAAGAGGAAGGTGCTCCCCTGGCCCGGCCGCGATTCGACCCAGATCCGGCCCCCGTGCCGCTCCACCACCTTCTTGCAGATCGCCAGCCCCATCCCCGTGCCGGGGTACTTGTCCCGCCCGTGCAGCCGCTGGAAGATCTGGAAGATCCGCTCCCGGTACTCCGGCGCGATGCCGATGCCGTTGTCGCGCACCGAGAAGACCCACTCCTCACCGGTCCGCTCGGCCGCGACGTGGACGCGCGGCGTGCCGTCGCAGAACTTCAGCGCGTTGCCGATCAGGTTCTGGAAGAGTAGGACCATCTGGGCGGGGTCGCCCCTGATCGAGGGCAGGGGGTCATGGGTCACCACGGCCTCTCTCTCCTCGATGACCTGGTGGAGGATGGCGAGCGCCCCGAGGATGGAAGCCGCCGCATCCACCGGCTCGAAGGGTCGCGCCTGGGTGGTCAGGACGAGGAAGCCGCGGAGGGCGTCGACCAGGGCCTTCATCCTGTCGGCCCCCTCGACCGCGTAGTTGATATACTTGTCGGCCTTCTCATCCAGTCGACCCTTGTACCGCTCGGCCACCAGCTCCACGTAGCTGGCGACCATGCGGAGGGGCTCCTGGAGGTCGTGAGCGGCGACATAGGCGAGCTGCTGGAGCTCGCGGTTGGAGCGGGCCAGCTCCTCAGCCCGCTCGGCCAGCGCCTTGTGGGCCTGGCGCCGCGCCGTGACGTCATGGCAGACGATCACCCCGCCGACCACGTCCCCGGTCCCGCCCCGGATCGGTCGGCCGCTGACCAGCATCAGCAGGTTGCCGGCCGCCTGGGAGCGGCGGACGAGGATCTCCGTCTCGGCGGTCGATTCGCCCCGGATCGCCCGCACCAGGGGGAGCCGGTCGGCCGGGAACGGCGTCACCCCGTCCGGCAAGTACAGGTGATAGAGCTGGGGCCACTCGGGGGAGTGTGCCTCGGCCGCCCCCTGTCCGTACATCCGTTGGGCGGCGGCGTTGAAGATACGGAACCGCTCGTTCCGGTCGGCGACGATGACCCCCTCGCTCATGCTCTCCAGGATGTTTTGGAGGAGCTGGGTCTGCTCCTGGAGCTCGCACAGGGCCCGCTCGCGCTCCGTGACGTCCCGGAGGTTGATGACGATGGCCTGCACGTCGGGCTCGGCCAGCAGGTTGGTGCCGGTCATCTCCACCCAGCGCCAGGAGGCGTCCTTGTGCGCCATGCGGAACATGACCGAGACGACGATGCCGGGGCCCTGCTTCAGGTCTTCGAGCCGCGTCCGGATGTATGCGATGTCTTGGGGATGCACGAAGTCGAAGGTGTTGCGACCGGCGAGATCCTCCGGGACGTAGCCCAGGATGCGGGCCGTGGAGGGGCTGGCGTAAGAGATCGCGGCCTCCGGGCTGAGGAGGACGATCCCGTCGGAGCTGTGCTCGATGAGGGCACGGAAGCGCCGCTCGCTGGCGAGGAGCCTCTGCTCGGCCAGTCGCTTCTCGTCCCGCAGCCGCTTCCGCTCCAGCGCCCTCAGCACGGCCGGGCCCAGGCGGGCCAGCCGGTCCTTGAGCACGAAGTCGGCTGCCCCCTGCTCCAGGAGCCCGATGGCCAGGTCCTCGCCGATCGCGCCGGAGACGATGACGAACGGCACGTCCAGCCCCCGCTCCCGCAGCCGCGCCAGCGCCCGGACCGAGTCGAACTGGGGCAAGTGGTGATCGGCGAGGATGACGTCGGGCGAGAGCTCCAGGCACCTGACGTAGTCCTTCTCCGTGTCCACGCGCGTCCAGTCCGGCTGGAAGCCCGCCTGGCGCAGCGCGTGCACCGCCAGCTCGGCGTCGGCGGGTTCGTCCTCCAGGATCAGGACGCGCAGGGGAACGGCCATGCTCATGTCCTCGGCTCGGGCTCGGGGGGCAGCGGCGGCTGGTTGAGGAGGAGCCAGTAGTAACCGAGCTGCTCCACCACCTTGCCGAACTGGTCGAAGTCCACGGGCTTGACGATGTAACTGTTGATGCCCAGCTTGTAGGTCTCGGCGATATCCCGTTCCTCCCGGGACGTGGTCATGGCAACCACCGGAATGGAACGGGTGCGCGGATCGCCTCGGATCCGGCGCAGGACCTCGATCCCGCTGACCTTGGGCAGCTTCAGGTCCAGCAAGATCAGGTGGGGCACGTCCAGCACGTTGCGGCCGGCGAACTCGCCGTCGCCGAAGAGATAGTCCAGGGCCTCGGCGCCGTCGCGGACGACCCGGACCCGGTTGACCAGCTTGGACTTCTTGAACGCGTGCAGGGTCAGCTCGACGTCGTCGGGGTTGTCCTCGACCAGCAGGATCTCCACGGTGTAATGATCAACCATTGGTATCGCTCCTCCCGAGGGTGAAGAAGAAGGCGGCGCCCCGGTCGGGCCCGGCCTCGGCCCAGACCCGGCCGCCGTGGCGATGGATGATCCGCTCCACCAGGGCCAGGCCCACGCCCGTCCCCTCGTAGTCCTCCTGCCGGTGCAATCGCTGGAACACACCGAACAGCTTGTCCGCGTAGGCCATGTCGAAGCCCACTCCGTTGTCCCGCACGAAGTAGACCGTCTCGCCGTCCCGCGCGAAGCTGCCGGCCTCGATCCGGGCCTGTGCGCGGCTGCGCGTGAACTTCAAGGCGTTGGCCAGCAGGTTGAGCCAGACCTGCTTGAGGAGGGCCGCGTCGGCCCGGCAGGGGGGCAGCTCGCCGAGGATGACCTCGACCTCCCGACCCTCGCGCTCGCCCTGGAGCTCCTCGAGGCACTGGCGGACGAGGTCGGCCATGGCCACCGGCTGAGGGGTCATCGCCTGGCGGCCCAAGCGGCTGAAGTGGAGCAGGTCGTCGATCAGCCGGCCCATCTTCCGGGTGTTCTCGCTGACCCGCTGGAGGTAGCGCCGCGGCTCCCCGTCCAGGCCGGGGGCATGTTCCGTCATAAGGATCTGGCAGAAGCCGTCGATGGCCCGCAGGGGGCGCGCAGGTCGTGGGAGACGGAATAGGCGAAGCTCTCCAGATCCTTGTTGGCGGCCTCCAGTTGAGCCGTGCGCATGACGACGCGTTCCTCCAGCTCACCCTTGAGTCTCCTGAGCTCGTCATGGGCCCGCTTGCGCTCCGTGATATCGCTGTTCATCTCGAGGACGTCTGTCGGCTCGCCATGTTCCTCGCGATCGAGGACCTGCCGGTTGGCGACGACGATCTGAGCCCCATCGCGGCGAGAATGAATCAGTACTCCCTCCCACGATCCGTCGCGTGCCAGGTGGTCCTCAAGGTCCGCCAGCGACACGGGGAACCGAGTCGCCAAGAGATCGTAAGAGATATGACCCAGGGCCTCCTCACGACTCCAGCCGTACATTTGCTCAGCGCCCCGGTTCCAGGATCGGATGGTACCGTCCCGGCCGCGGATGAAGATGGCGTCGGGGGCCAGGTCGATGAGGCGCGACATCTGGCGCAACTCTGCCTCGGCGCGCTTCTGAGCGGTGATGTCGCGGGCCGCCGCGAAGACGCCGATGACCTGGCCCGCCTCGTCCCGATACACCGAAGCGTTGTACACCACCGGCGTGACGCGCCCGTCGCGGTGCCGGATCTCCAGGGGATAGTCGCGGACCAGCCCCTCGCGGAACACCCGCCGGTAGCCCTCCCGGGCCTCCTCGGGCTCGGTGAAGTAGTCGGCGAAGTCCTTGCCGATGAGCTCGGCGCGGGGGTAGCCGGTGGCGGCCTCGGTGGCCTCGTTCACGTCGGTGATCTTGCCGTCGGTGCCGATGGTGACCAGGGGGTCGAGGCTGGCCTCGAGCAGGCGGCGGTTGTAGGCGCTGGCCCGCCGCAACGCCTCCTCGGCCCGTTTCCGCTCGGTGACATCGCTGTTGATCTCGAGGACGACTGTCGGCTCGCCGCGCACCTCGCGATCGAGGACCTGCCGGCTGGCGACGACGATCTGAGCCCCATCGCGGCGAGAATGAATCAGTTCTCCCTCCCACGATCCGTCGCGTGCCAGGCGGTCCTCGAGCTCCGCCAGCGACACGGGGAACCGAGTCCCCAAGAGATCGTGAGAGATGCGACCCAGGGCCTCCACTTTGGTCCAGCCGTACATCTGCTCCGCGCCCCGGTTCCAGGATCGGATGGTACCGTCCCGGCCGCGGATGAAGATGGCGTCGTGGGCCAGGTCGATGAAGTGCGACATCTGGCGCAACTCTTCCTCGGCCAGTTTCCGCTCGGTGATGTCAGTGCAGGTCCCGACCCACTCGCGCACACTGCCGTCCGCCTGGAGCACCGGCGCGCCGCGAGCGGCGAAGTGGCGGTACTCTCCATCGCTCTTGCGGATCCGGTACTCGGTCTCGTAAAAAGAACCGGCCCTGACCGCCTCTGACCAGACAGCCCTGGTCCGTTCCCGGTCCTCGGGGTGGAGCGAGTCCACCCATCCCCATCCCCTCAACTCCTCCTCGCTCTTGCCGGTAAAGGCCCGCCACATGGGCATGTCCTCGACGACCTTGCCCTCCGGGTTCTTCGTCCAGACGATCTGCGCCGTGGCAATGGCCAGCGAGCGATAGCGTGCCTCGCTTTGCCGCAGGGATTCATTGAGCCGGTCCAGCTCGGCGGCGCGCTTCTCCCAGATGTCCCGCTGGTTCGCGATCCCCCGGGCGTAATTCTCGAGTCGGCGATTGGCCCGGAGGACCATCTCGCCCAACCAGCTAATTAACCCACCCAAGACGAGGAAGACCGCCATCGCGAACTGGTCACTTGGTCGTGCGATCGCGAACGAGAACCGGGGCTCGAACTGGAAGTAATCGGCACACAGGGCTGACAGGACAGTTGCAAGCAGCCCGGGCCCGAAACCACCGTACCAGGCCGCACAGAACACCGCGGGGTAGAACAGCAGGAACGGGAATCGGTTCTGGAACGACAGCACGAATTCGCTCAGGACCACCGCTATGGCAACGAAGCCGATCGCGACTGCGTAACGCGCAGGCCGGGGGCTAACAGCGAGGGGCAACATCCACTTCATCGGGGGTTCCATGGTTCCCTACCAGACACTTTCGCTCGAGACTCGCTCGCAGGCTTCAACTCCGTCGCGCCGGCCTGGGGAGTGGCCGCGCCGGACCGGCAAGATCTCCATTGTTCTGAGACTTCTCGCTGAACTCCACTGTGATTCGTTGTATCCCATGATGGGGAAAGACGCTTGGGTGGCTGGGGCTGACCGTAGGGAAGCCCCAGGGCCGAAGCCTGTGCGTCTGGGGCCGACCCCACAGGTGGGGTTCCCCCCGCTCCGGCTCCGCCGCCAGCCACCCGGATCCTGGCAGCTCTGGAATGGTGGAGTTCAGCGAGAAGTCTCATTGTTCTCCCCGACGTCTTTCCTGCGGTCATGAGGGTTTGCCTCCGATGACCGGGAGGGTGAAGAGGAAGGTGCTCCCCTGGCCCGGCCGCGACTCGACCCAGATCCGGCCGCCGTGCCGCTCCACCACCCTCTTGCAGATCGTCAGCCCCATCCCCGTGCCGGGGTACTTGTCCCGCCCGTGCAGCCGCTGGAAGATCTGGAAGATCCGCTCCCGGTACTCGGGCGCGATGCCGATGCCATTGTCGCGCACCGAGAAGACCCACTCCTCACCGGTCCGCTCGGCCGCGACGTGGACGCGCGGCGTGCCGTCGCAGAACTTCAGCGCGTTGCCGATCAGGTTCTGGAAGAGCTGGACGAGCTGGATCGGGTCGGCGAGCACCGTGGGCAGGTCATCATGGGTCACCACCGCCCCCTTCTCCGCGATGGCCCGGCCGAGATTGGCCCTCGCCTCGTCGAGCGCCGCCCGGGCCCCCATCTCCCCAAGGCGTTGCGCCTGGGTGGTGACGCGGGAATAGCGAAGCAGGCCGTCGATCAGGGCCTTCATCCGCGCGGCGCCGTCGACCGCGTAGTTGATGTACTTGTCGGCCCTCTCGTCGAGCCGGCCCTTGTACCGCTCGGCCAGCAGATCCAGGAAGCTGGCGACCATGCGGAGGGGCTCCTGGAGGTCGTGGGAGGCGACGTAGGCGAACTGCTCGAGCTCGGTGTTGGACCGGGCCAGCTCCTCGGCGTGACGCTTGAGCAAGGCCGCGGCCCGCTTCCGCTCGGTAATGTCGCGGGCGATGACCGCCGCCCCCATCACCTTGCCGGCGGAGTCGACCAGGGGCGAAGTGCTCACGGACACGTTCAGGAGCCGGCCGTCTTTGCTCCGGATTACCGTCTCGTGATGCTCGATCCGCTCACCCCGCTTGATCTTCTCGACCATCACCGTCCACTCATCGAGGGCACCCTCCGGTAACATCCTGGAAATGCTCTGGCCGATGACCTCCCCGGCCGCGTAGCCAAACATGCTCTCCGCGCCTGGATTCCAGCTCAGGATCGTGTTATCGAGCGATTTGCTGTAGATCGCGTCCTCGGACGACTGGACGATTGAGGCGAGGAGGGTGGCGGCTTCCTCCGCTTGCTTGCGTATCGAGAGGTCGGTGAGGATCGCGCCGATGCCGGAGAATCCCTCGAATCGCAGTGGAGTCAACGAGACCTGGACGGGGATCGAGGTCCCATCCAGGGCCCTCAGGTGGAGGTCCCCCTGGATGCTCTCGCACTGGCCCGCCACCAGCAGCCTGCCGAAGGTCTCGCGGTCCTCCCCGTCCAGCAACGAAGCCAGGGAGGAGCCGATCACGCTGCCCAGGGGGGCCTTGACCATCTCGCCGAGGCGGCGATTGCCGTAGAGGATCCGACCCTCCAGGGAGAGCGTCGCAGCGCCTTCGTTCATCTGCTCGATCAGCAGGCGGTAGGCCTGGTCGGCCCCCTGGAAGGTGTAGACCCGGTCGCCGCTCGGTTCGTGCACAACCACGGCATCGACCTCGCCGCGACGGATCGCGCGGAGGGTCTCCTCGGCCTCCTCGAGCCGGGAGCGGAGGTCCTCGACCTGGCCACGGATGTCCTCGGGATCGTCCGCGTTGACACCCATGGCATCCTCGTTCGCGGTGTGCTAGGGTCTGGGGCGTATGTCCAGGCGCACCAGGACTCGATCGGTGTCCGAGAGGTCGCCGATGAACCGGCGCAGGGGGAGGGGAGCTTCTTGATCAGGGTCGGCGCGGCGACCAGTTGCTCCCCCTGGGCCAGCTCGGGCTGCTGGTAGATGTCGACGACCTGGAGTTCGTAGCGGCCGGCGAGGTAGCGGTCGCAGAGCTTGGTCATGTTGTCGACCGCCCGCCTGGACCGCGGGCTCATCCCCGCGATGAACAGGGAGAAGACGAAGACGTCATCTCCCCGCGCGGGCTGGGGGTCGAGCGGCCGCGGCGCATCGGGCGACGAGGCCTCGTCCTCGGCGGGATGATCAGGATTCATGGTCTGCTCCGGTGGAATCGACCGGCCGGGTGTCGAGGCCGATCAGGACTCGTTCCGAGTTCGAGAGGTCGCCGATGATCCTCCGCAGGGGCGGCGGGAGCTCCTTGACCAGGGTGGGGATGGCCACGATCTGGTCGGCGCGGGCCAGTTGAGGGTTTTGCACGAGGTCGATCACCTCGATTGTGTAGCGCCCCTTGAGGTTCTTCTCGCAAATCCTCTTGAGGTTGTCGATCGCCGCCAGCGACCGGGACGTCTGGCCGGCCACGTAGAGGCGAAGCTCCACACGTTGACTCTCCGGCACGGCCGAGTCATCCGCCTTCTCGATGGGCTCTTGATCCCGTGTCATGGCTGGACCGTCCTTCCTTGGTTATCGTCGGCAAGGCTTTGGTCGACCCAACGGGAGGCGGCCATCCGGGCTTCGTCTCGGGCCTTTCCACCCTCACTGTTGTGCTCTCGCTCGGCGGCCCTCCTCAGCTCCTCTTCCTCGGCCTCGAGCTCCGCAGTGAGGGCGTCGATCTGTGCCCGGACCGCGGCGCGGCGATGGACCATCCGCCGCTGCCGCTGCTGGGCCTCGTACTCGCGCTCGCGCGCCTCGGCCTCATCGCGGATCATCCGGGCCTCGCGGGCCGCCCCGACCAGGACCCCGTCCGTGCCAAGGTAGACGTCGATCAACTCGATCCCCTGGTCCGTCAGGCGGAACTCGCGGACCTGGTTCGAGTGGGCCATGCCGCGCGATTTCAGGATGTAGAGCCCGTGGTTCCGCTCGCCGTCGGACTCGATCTCGCTCACCAGGATCCAGGTGTCGACCAGCGAGGAGACCTGTGCGTCCGAGGTCTCCTGGCTCGGGAGGGTCGCGGCTGTCAGGCTCGTCAGGAGGGTGGTGAGTTGGCGGCCCTTGAAGAAATCGATAATGCGGGTCAGCATCGATCGCAGCTCGCTGGCGGTCCCGACGGTGAGCAGGTTCGTGATCGGATCGATGACGACGACCTCGGGCTTGAAATCGGCGACCACCCGATGCATCCGGGCCAGGTGCACCTCCAGGCCGCCGGCGCTGGGCCGCGACGCATGGAAGCGGAGGAGGTCCTGCTCCACCAGGGGCGCCAGGTCGATGCTGATGGAGCGCATGTTGCGGACGACCTGGCTGCTGGACTCCTCGAACGTGAAGAACAGGCAGCGCTTGCCCTCGCGGCAGGCCCGCTGGGCGAAGCTGGCCGCCAGGCTGGTCTTCCCGCACCCCGCCCCCCCGGAGACGAGGACGGTGCCGCCTTGGTAGAAGCCCCCTCCACCGAGCATGGCGTCCAGGCCCGGGATGCCGCTGGAGACGCGCGACGTCAGGGCCTGGTGGTCCAGCCCCAGCGAGGAGATCGGCAGGACCGACAGGCCCCCCTCATCGATCAGGAAGGGGACCTCGTCGGCGTCGTGGGCAGAGCCCCGGTATTTCACCACCCGCAACCGCCGGGTCGAGATCTGCTCGCTGACCCGCTGGTCGAGGGAGATCACGCAATCGGAGATGAATTCCTCGAGTCCGTTGCGGGTCAGGCCGTTGTCGCCGCGCTCGGCGGTGACGATCGCGGTGACGCCCTTCTCCTTGAGCCAGCGGAATAACCGGCGCAGCTCGGTCCGCAGGATGCCCGGGTTGGGCAGCCCGGCGAAGAGCACCTCCAGGGTGTCGATCGCGACCCGCCTGGCCCCGATCGAATCGATGGCGAACCCGATCCGGATGAAGAGGCCCTCGAGGTCGTACTCCCCCGATTCCTCGATCTCGCTCCGCTCGATGCGGACGTAATCGATGGCCAGTTTCCGATCCGCCTCCAGCGCGGCCAGGTCGAAACCCAGCGAGGCGCCGTTGGTGGCCAGTTCCCCGGCGGTCTCCTCGAAGGCGACGAAGACGCCTGGTTCGCCGAACCGCGTGGCCCCATGGACGAGGAATTCCAGGGCCATCAAGGTCTTGCCGCACCCCGGCCCGCCGCAGACCAGGGTGGTCCGCCCCCGGGGGAGGCCGCCGCAGGTGATCTCGTCGAGTCCCTGGATCCCCGTCGGAACCTTCTCGAGCCGCCCTGGCCCGTTGGTCTTGGGCCCTGGCTCTTTCGCGGTGGGCGCATTCATGATCGTCCTCTACACACGGGAGAGGTACCCGACCCCACGTGAGGCGAACGCACCAACCTTATGCAAGAGCGAGAGCGAGAGTTCGGATGGAGTTCCTCGTTCGTGAGATCGTCGCCTGAATTACCATCTTACATCATCCCAGGTCAGGCGTGTGGCTGCAAACCATAAAAAATCTTCGATCTTGAAGTTTGTTTTCCGGTCGAACGGCGGGGTCGGGAGACCCTCCATCGCTCTTCCGCCATCAGCCGTCAAGATCCGAGAGCAGCTCATTGATCTCACGGTCCAGGAACCGATACCCCAGCAGACCGGGGTTGGAAGAGGAGCCGGAGTGCGCCGCGGGATGATCCTCCAACTTCTGCTCGTCGAACTCTCCGTGGCCGCCACTGGCCGCGCCGCGGGCGCCGGGCTCGGTCTGCTTGCGAGCGCGCATATAGAGCTTGATTGGAATGTCGTGGAACGGCAGCTTTTCCCGAAGCACATTCAGCAGGTACCGCTGGTAGGTCGGGTCGAACAGTCGGGTGCTGTTGACGAACAGGACAATGGTCGGAGGATTGGTGCCGACCTGGGTGGCATAGTAGACCCGGGGAGTCCGGTTCTCGGACATGGCAGGGGGATGGGCCTCGACGGCCTCCCGCAGCACGCGGTTCAATGCGCCGGTGCCGACCCGCCGGTTCGCTTGCTTGTAGAGCGACTGGCCGAGATTCAACAATGCCTTGACGTTCTTGCCGGTCTGGGCCGTGATGAAGGCCAGCGGCATGTAGCTCATGTTGCGGAATGCATGCTGCACGACGTTGGCGAATCGCGCCATGTTGCCCTGAGACGGGTCGTTCCGATCGGTCAGCATGAGGTCCCACTTGTTGATCGTGAAGATACAGGGCTTGTATTCCTTGGCGATGTAATCGGCCAGTTGCTTGTCCAGCCGAGTGATGCTCTGAGTGGGGTCGATCAGCATCAGAACCACATCGGCCCGGCGGATCGACCGCTCGGCGCGGTGAATCGAATAAAAATCGAGGCTGTCACGAATCTTGGCCTTGCGCTTGACCCCGGCGGTATCGATGGCGAGAAAAGGAAGCCCGTCGAGTTCGAAATGGACGTTGACCGAGTCGCGCGTGGTTCCCGGCCGCTCCGAGACGATCATCCGCTCGGCGTGGGCCAAGGTGTTGATGAATGTCGACTTCCCCGTGTTGGGCCGGCCCACCACGGCGATCTTCATGACCGCCTCGGCCGGCTTTGCATCCTTGCCGCTGGGCAGCATCTCCTCGATCATCTTGAGCAAAGCCTTGCGATTCCGGTTCTGCTGGCTCGAGACCGGAATCGGCTTGCCGCGACCGAGTTTGTAAAATTCTCCGCCCCGCTGATCGATCTCGGGGTAATCGGCCTTGTTCATGACCAGGATGACCGGCGTCTTGAGATACCGCAGCCGCTGGGCAACTTCCTCGTCCAGTGGCATCAGCTCTTCGCGGATGTCCACCACGAAGAGGATCAGGCTGGCCTCGTTCAAGGCCGTATCGATCTGCCGGTCCACATCCTCGCTCAGATCGTCGCGGTCAACCATGCCGATGCCGCCGGTGTCGATCAGCTCGAAGAACCGCGGATTCTCGTCGTCGCCGAGCTGGACGAGTGCACCCACCCGGTCGCGGGTGACGCCCGCCAGAGCATCAACGATCGCGATCCTTCGCCCCGCCAACCAGTTCAGAAGCGACGACTTGCCGACATTGGGCCGACCCACGATCACGACCTTGGGCAAAGCCATGCTTCTCACCTCATTGACGGAAGCCGCTCGTGCCGGATATCCAGAAAACTTGTCTTATCATACGTCAATGGACGCGGTTTGGGCAGACCGAGGCAAAGCGCGACTGAGCCGGTGAAAAGTTGGTGTTGACTGAGCTGGAGGGACGGTTTCGAGACGCGTGTTTTTGTTGCGCGCGATGGAAGGACGTCGCGAGCGAGCGATCACTTTCGCCCCCTTGCGAAGGGGGCACCATTAAATCCCCCCCTTGCGAAGGGGGCACCATTAAATCCCCCCCTTGCGAAGGGGGGGCAGGGGGGGTGATGCGGGAGCCTTGGAATGCGAAAACGATTCTTCTCGCCTCGCGAGAGAGATGCGAAAGGACTGAGAGGGAGAGAGCATGGGAAGACCTTGTGACTGGTCGTGCCGCGACCACCCCCCCTACCCCCCCTTCGCAAGGGGGGGGAAAAGGGCGCAACGAAATCGGGATGAAAGCCCAGCTTGTGCAAGACCAACTTTTTACCAGCTCAGCCCCGTGGACCAATCGGGTCGGCCTGATCCTTGCGATCGCCTGGCCGATTCAGTGCGGGCTGGGCATGGTCGTCCTGAGCTGAGCTGACGCAGCCCGCGGATCGACGGGTCAATCGTACAATCGGTCTGCCACGCAGTCCTGGATGCGAGAGGTGGTGTCTTCCCATGAGCGCGAGTCAAGCGGGCAAGCCTCAGTTCCGGATTCAACTCATCGATATGGCTGCGATGGTCGTCGGTTATGGCCTCGCGGCGGTCCTGTTCCGTGCCTTCTGGCCTCAGGGCAGCGTCTCGCCGGCCCTGGGCCTGTTCGCCGTCGGGTTTTACATGTGGCTTGGTCTGGCGATGAGCGGGCCACTGATCCTGCTGCGACACAGGCACGCACGCCCCGTGCACCTGGCCAGTAAACAATCTGCCCAGCCCGCCACTGCGACCGCGCGCACCTGGGCCGAGATGGCCTGGCTGCTGATCGGGGTTTACTGGATCATCATGGGCGTCTTCATTCTCCCGATCCGGCTGCATAGCTTCAGGTTCAGTGATACGATCCTGTTTGGTCTGGTGCCGCTGGCGGCTGGACTGGTCTTGCGCTTGTTCGGGCCACGCATCCGCCCGCAAGGTCGCGACTCCGTTTCCTGGACCCATCAAGTGGCCGTGGGCTTGCTGGTCACGTGGCCGCTCGCCTGGGTCTGCCTGATCGTGGTGGCGGAGGCGGCGCTTTGAATAGCCGGTGGTCAGTTGCGATTAAAGTGAGCGAGCGTCTGAGACGATAGAAAACAACGACACGACACAGGGCTAAAAGGACCGCTCGGCCTGGTAGGATCGGCCATGGTAGCGCAACCGACCAGATGGTAAACCTTTGCGGTGAGCTGTTCGGCGCTAGACTTCCCCGACCGAAGCACGGGGTCGTGGCACCAAACCTCGGAGATGATTCAGGAAGACATGAAGATCATGGAACCACAGAGCGACCCTTCGGGTGCCCGGAGAACACTGAGAGAAAAACACAGAGAAACCCGAAGGAAGGGACCATGATGGAAGTTGAAGGCCGTGTAGGAACTGACTGCGATCCATGAGGCACAGATTCTCTCATATTACCCCGGCAAGAAAGTTTCGCATCCTTGCACATACTAACCCGACGCGCCAGCGAGGGCTCTGAGGCACTCCCCTCGCTGGCGCGTCGGGTTAGTATGAGCTTCTTCGGTGCCAGGGTATTACCTCAAGCTCTCCGGCTGCCCGGTTGGTCTCTTGATCAATTTCAACGTCCGGCAGTTGACCGAGGGGATCAAATGATTCCAGATCTGAATGGATGTCTGTCGCGGACCTGCGTGGAATTCTCTCCGTGTTCTCTCGGGGGTAACTCCCATCCAAGGATGGGGTCGCTCTGTGGTTAGAGGCGTTTGTATTTCGGATGGGCTGCGATGCCCCACACTAGGCCTTCCGGCGGTTTCTTAGCACTTTGTCGTCTCATTGATAGAAAAGGGTGGCTCAGGCCGCGTTCGACGTATTGTTTGACGCATGGAACGTCATGCCGAGGAGAACGATGCGCAGTGCCTCCCGTTCTTCGGCTGTGATGCGTCCCGCGTGCATCAGCTCATCGATATCCTCGAGGCACTGCTCGATGGCTTCATCGATGCCCGGATAATACGCGTGGCGGGCGATTCTGTTGACGGACGTGACCAGACGCTCAAAGTAGTTGGAGCTGATCATCGGGGGTTTCCTCGTCCTTGAGAAAAGGCTGCTCATCCCGTGTATACCGGATGCTATATTTTCTGCACGACACGTCAAGCCTCCTCGTCCGTTTTGTCAATGATAGCATCCAATCTGACGAGACTTGTTGGGGGCGGGTCATGGTCGCGGCGCCGGATAGCTCAGGGTCCGGAAAGCTGATCAACGATTGAATGTTCTCTTCCTCAATCGCTCGAAAACGAGGATAATTGATCATCTGCCATCGAGGCGGATCGGCAGTCTCAGCAGAGCAGCCCCGAGTAACCAACATCTCCCGTGCCGTCGCAAGATCAAGGCGCCATGAACATCAAGAGCCACACGGTGCAGGTCAATCACCTGTGCACTCATTATCTTTCGGCAGGCCCACTGGCAGACCCGGGCCAGGACATCACGCTGGTCTTGCTCCATGGCGGGGGAGAAAGCGCCTGGGCGTGGCGCTGGGTCATGCCCCGACTGGCGGAGCGATTCTCGGTCCTGGCTCCCGACTTGCCGGGTTCGGGGAAATCGGACCTGGTGGCAGGAAAATACGTGGCGGGATGGTACGGATCGTTCGTGGCCGACTTCCTGGACGCGGTCCAGATTCAGCGCGCAGTGCTCATCGGGCATTCGCTGGGGGGACTGGCCGCCCTTGAGATGGCACTGAACGACCGTGCTGAGCGAGTGCGTGGCTTGGCCTTGGTCGCCAGCGCGGGGCTCGGACGGGAGTTGAACGCGGTCTTGACGCTGCTGACGCTCCCCGGTCTTGGTGAGTGGTCTATTCTCTGGGCGCTCACGCCACCTGGCCAGCTTCAGCGCCTGGGAGGGCGCGCCGGCGGATGCTTCGCCCATCCGGAACAGGTCCCGGCGGAGTGGTATCTGGATCAGTTCTGGCTCGGCATGCGTCCCGGGCTGCTCGAGGACCAGCTCGCAGTGTCCCGGTCCGTAATCGATTACCAGGGACAAAGTGAGATCGTGCTCGACCGGCTGTCGGATTTAACTGTGCCCACCTTGATTGTGTGGGGAGACTCCGATCAAATCATCCCGGTCGCCCACGCGCACGAGGCTGTGCGCCGGGTGCGCGATAGCCGGCTTGCCATCATCCCCGACTGCGGGCACATGCCGCACGTCGAGCGCCCCGCGTTGTTCCTGGAAGCGCTCGATCCGTTCCTGGCCAAGCTGGCATCCGCGTCTGGATCGCCGTCGTGACGGGCCGCCTGACCCGCGGTCTCTAGCCCCAATACCGTTGAACTAGCCGTAAGATACGTCCGGAACAGAGCTTCCAATTATTCCCCCCTTACGAAGGGGGGATACAGGGGGATACCTGGGGGAGGCGATCCCACGGGCCTCGGCCGGAAAATCACCCCCCCTACCCCCCCCTTCGCAAGGGGGGGACGAATTCGCAATCTCCACCGCGACAGTAGGTTACAGCTAATTCAACGGTATTGTCTCTAGCCCCTGGCCGCCTCGTCTTTCTTGGCCTCGTCGGGAGGAATCCAGTCCGGCTTCAGCCCGGCCTGCTGGCGGAGCCAGCCCATCCACTGCTCGTCCTGCTGCCTGGAAGCCTGCTCACGGGCCATGCTCTTGTAACGATACTCGTCGCCGTTGGATGCATAGAGCGCGCGGAAACTTGCCGGCTCGCGTCGGTCCAGGGTCAGGACGTAGTAGACGGTCCTGGGCTGATTGGGCGCCACGTCCACCGACCCCGCCTGGAGACCGAAGTAGGCGTCGCGGAACGCTTCCCCAGCTTGCGGCACAGCGGGAATGGGGGTCTCGACGACGGGGCTGGGCTCGAACATTGATGTCGGCATCAAGCTCGTCTGGGATCGCGTGATGGGAGGAATGCTCTCCACGCGAAAACCGTTGACCCTGGGGTCCTTGAGAGTTGCCCCCTTGGCCTTGATCTGGCTGGCCAGCTCGCTGGCCGCCCGCTCCGCGAGCGGGCGGGCCTGGGCCATCTTCCAGGCGACGATGACCTCGGAGCGAACCTGTTCCAGAGTGGGAACATGCGGCGGCTCGTCCTTGACCTTGCGCACCAGGAAGCGAGTGCCCAGGACGTCGGTCAACTCGATCGGCTCATGGAGTCCGGTCTTGGGGTCGAACATCTCGTTGACGAACTTGCGGCCGCCGCTCAGCGGCGTCAGGCCGACCTCGGCAGTGGAAATCTGTCCGAGCCGCTCGACATCCTGCGCGAGAGCAAGGGGGTTTTCTCGTAATTGAGACCCTCGCGATCGGCAATCGCCTTGAGGTCCCGCGGCGTGGGCAGGACCACGCTGGGGCCGTTGCCCTGTTTCTTGGCTTCCTCCTGCTCATCGAGCGCGGCTAAGTACTTGTCGGCAAACGGGATCATCTCGGCTTCCTTAATCCGCGTGAACTTGTCGAGGATCTCGGACTGGGCTTTCTCCTCCGCGAGTCTCGGAGCCAGCATGTCGCGCACCTCGGAGAACGCCTGAATGATAGGTGGCGTGAGGTCGGGCTGGTCGGCGAAGAGGTCCGCGGGCAGTTCCGAGGGAACCTCGAACTCTGACTTGTGATTCTCGTAGTAAGACCGAAGCTCGGCCTCCGTGACCTTGTCGCGCAGGCCTCTGGCCAGGGCGTTGCCGTCGAGCGACAGGACCTCGAGCTGGACCCGCCGCGGGACCTTGAACCCGGGCGTCTCGCTGGTGGGGTCTGGTAGCACGTCCTTGTATCTGTCGTAGAGCGCCTGAACCTCGCTGGCCGCCGGCTCGGGGATCCTGGAGAGAAACGAATCGACGGGTATTGCGACGATCTTGGCCCCGACCCGCTCATTCTGGTCGCGGTACGAGCGGTAGACGTCGTAAGGCGTCACGACCGGGTAACCCGGAAGCAGGCGAACCTTGCGTAGGCGGACCTGGTTGGCGATGTCGGCGAGCAGGTGCTCCTCGCTGACATCGTTGCTGAACCGGCTGAAGAGGACGTTGAACAGCTCCCCGTTCATCCGGCCGCCGGTGATCTGCCTCAACCATTCCCGCCCGATCTCGGCAGTGGCGGGAATGTTCAACCGGTCGGCCTCGTGCTGAAGGATCATGGCGTCAACCAGGTCCCGCTGCTTGAGTCCGCCAAAGACCTCCCGGGTCATGAACTGGCCCAGGCCGGAAACAAAAAGATTCGCCCGGTTTCGCTGCCGGAACATATCATTGAGCTGGCTCCGGTAGACGGACTTGCCGTAGAGCTCCGCGACCCTCTGGTCGCGACCGCCCGGATTCGAGTTGAGCAGCCTGGGCAAGCTGTCGGAGACGACAAATCCGAACATCGCCATGATGGCAAAAATCGCTAAGAGCTTGCGCTGATGGCGGCGAAAGACCTCAAACGGCATGGGGTTCCTCGGTGGTGGCAAAACAGGCCGTCGGGGTAGTGGCTACATGCACCCCCCTCTTGACACGCCCCGATACCCTAGCTATGTCGCTATTGAGAAAGGACGCGGGGTCTGATCATGGGCGGCCCACACGTAATCGTACCAGGATTGCTTCCCAGGGCAACCTCAATCGCCCCAGGGCACCGCGTTCGTGCAGGTCGAGAAGGATCGACCGAAACAGTGGAATCGGAAGAGGATAGGTAGGACGATACCGTGGCAAGAAAGTCCGCAGCAACGACAACCAGTGGAAACGGAATCCCCACGAAACCCGCTCCGCGCAAGCGTGCGACGACCGGATCGACGTCCCGCTCGCCCAAGGGCCCGCGTCCCAAGGCCGGGGCGGGCGAGGTGCCTGCACGCGGCAGCGGAGACCACTCCCTGGTCATCGTCGAAAGTCCCAAGAAGGCCAAGTCGATCAACAAGTTCCTGGGCCCAAAATACGTCGTCAAGGCGAGCATGGGTCACGTTCGCGACCTTCCCAAGCGCAAGCTCGGCCTGGATGTGGCGCATGGTTACTCGCCCTCCTATGAAATCGTCCCGGCCAAGAAAAACACCGTGACCGAGCTGCAGCGCGAGGCCGCTCGGGCCGACGTCGTCTTCCTGGCGACCGACCCCGACCGCGAGGGCGAGGCGATCGCCTGGCACCTGCAGCAGGCCCTTGACATTTCCGACGATCGGGTACGCCGCGTCACTTTTCATGAAATCACCGAACGCGCCGTCAAGGACGCCTTTGGCCATGTCGGGCCGCTCAACATGGATATGGTCAACGCCCAGCAAGCGCGCCGGTTCCTCGACCGATTCGTCGGCTATCAGCTCAGCCCCCTGCTCTGGAGCAAGGTCGCGCGCAACCTCAGCGCCGGCCGCGTCCAGTCGGTGGCCGTCCGCCTGATCGTGGACCGCGAACGCGAGATCCGCGCCTTCGTCACCGAAGAGTTCTGGAAGATCACCGCGACGGTCAGCCCGACCGGGGCCAAGGCCGACTCCGACAGGTTTCAGGCCGCTCTGGCCGAATACCACGGCGCCAAGTTTGCGGCCAGTGCCGAGGCCGACGCCCGCAAGATCCGCGACGAGCTGGCCTCGGCCAGTTATGTCGTCTCGCGAGTCGATGAGGCCGACAAGCCCGTCAAGGCTGATCCCCCGTTCAAGACCAGCACGCTGCAGCAGCAGGCGGCGATCCGCATGCGGTTCGCCAGCAAGCGGACCATGAAGGTCGCGCAGGAGCTCTACGAGGGCATCGACGTGGACGGCTCCGGTCCGGTCGGACTGATCACCTACATGCGAACCGACAGCCTCAGCGTCTCGCAAGAAGCGATGCAATCGGTGCGCGACCTGATCGCGACCAAGTACGGAGAGAAGTACCTGCCGTCCAAGCCGATCCGCTATGCCGCCGGCAAGAACGCGCAGGAGGCCCACGAGGCCATCCGGCCCACCGACCTGAAGCTGACACCCGAGACGATCAAGAGCCAGCTCGGCCACGACCAGTTCCGGCTCTACCAGTTGATCTACTCGCGATTCGTCGCCAGCCAGATGGCGCCCGCCGTCTTCACCGTGACCGACGTGGGCATCACCGCCGGTCCGGGGTTGTTCAAGGCCCAGGGCAAGGTGCTCAAGTTCGACGGCCACCGCAGGGTCTGGCCGCCCGGCGGAAAAATCGAGGACGAACTCTTGCCGGCGCTCGCCGTGGGCCAGACACTCGATCTGCACGCGCTCGACGCCACCCAGCACTTTACCCAGCCGCCGCCCCGGTACAGCGAGGCGACTTTGATCAAGGCCCTGGAGAAGGAGAACATCGGCCGGCCGAGCACTTATGCCCCGATCATCCAGACGATCCAGGACCGGCTCTACGTCGAACAAAAGGAACGGCGATTCTTCGCCACCGAGCTGGGCATGGTGGTCACCGACTTGCTGGTCACGCATTTCCCCAAGATCCTCGACCTGAAGTTCACTGCCCACATGGAAGACGAGCTCGACGACATCGCGACCGCCAAGCAAGACATGGTCAAGGTGCTCGACGAGTTCTACTATCCATTCCAGGATGCGCTCAAGACGGCGCAAGCCCAGATGGAGCGGGTACTGATTCCTACCAGCGAGGTCTGCCACCTCTGCGGTGCGCCGATGGTGCTGAAGTTCGGCAGGACCGGCCAGTTCCTGGGCTGCTCGAAGTATCCCGATTGCAAGGCGACCCGGCCGCTGGGAGGGCAGCCGCGGGCCGAAGCCGTCGCCAGCGAGCACGCCTGCCCCAAGTGCGGCAAGCCGCTCTTGATCCGCGAGAACAAGCGGGGCGAGAAATTCCTGTCGTGCTCGGGGTATCCCGATTGCACGGAATCGTGCGACATCAACGCGCAGGGCAACCCCGTGCCGTCCCGTGTCGAGACCGAGCACGTCTGCGAGAAATGCGGCAAGCTGATGGCCCTGCGCCAGGGTCCGCGTGGGCCGTTCCTCGGCTGCACCGGCTATCCCAAGTGCCGCAACATCCTGCCGGTGGACAGCGCGGGCAAGCCGGTGCAGACGGTCAAGATCGATGTGAAGTGCGAGAAGTGCGGCAAGCCTTTGGCCGTGCGCCAGGGCCGCCGTGGGCCGTTCCTCGGCTGCACCGGCTATCCCAAGTGCCGCGGCACGGCGCCCGTCCCGGACGAGCTCAAGGAACAGCTTGCCGAGCTGGCCCCCGCCGCCCCCGCATCCCCGGCTGCCGACATGAAGGCCATCGAAGTCGGGGAAACCTGTGATGATTGCGGCAGCACCATGGTCGTCCGCCGCGGCCGTCGCGGCTACTTCCTCGGCTGCTCCAAGTACCCCAAGTGCAAGGGAACCAAGGAGCCCAGCGAGGCCACACAGGAAAAAATCACCGCCGTCATGGGCGCCTGAGGATGCCCGGGCCGGATCTGTCCGGATCCCGAGCGGTCCGGCAGGTTGGGCCCGTTTCACTGACCTTCCGCTCCCGACCGGCTCAACCCTCCTCAGCAGGTGGGGCCGTCGATGGAGGCGCCTTCTGAGCCAGGGCGATCGCGTACGCCGTGGCGTAAGTGCGGCAGTGGGAGATGGAGATCAGGATGTCGGCGATCCCGCGCTCGCGAGCGACCTCCTTGGCGATGCCGCCCACCATGACCTGCGGCTGTCCAGACTCGCCGATCCGCACCTCGATGTCGGTCCAGGAGATGCCCCGGCTCCAGCCGGTGCCCATGGCCTTGAGAATCGCCTCCTTGGCCGCCCACCGGCCCGCGAAGTGCTCGATCGCGTGCTTCCTCGACTGGCAGTAGCGAACCTCCCGGGCCGTGTAAACCCGCCGCAGGAATAGCTCGCCGTACTGCTCGATCATCTTGCCGATCCGCGGGCATTCGACGATGTCGGTGCCGATCCCCAGGATCTCCATGCCCAGCGTCCTTCCCAGGAAAATGAGT
>CAWARU010000001.1:2890000-3826361 GCA_963784575.1 uncultured Gammaproteobacteria bacterium | reverse complement strand
ATCTGGTCGGCATATTTTTCAATGATTTTTCGAATAGATACCGGTAATTCCTGTAATCTAAAATCTGCCAAGACCACCTGTGGTAATACTTCATGAGCATATTTTTCCTCAGCCCCTTCCTCCACCATCCAAAGAAACTCATTCTGCTTTTCTGGAAGATAATCTGATCCTCGTATGATGAATCCTAAAGAAGAGAAAATTTGGCTTAAAATAGGGATCCCAGAATTCTTACCAGGCAAGTCGATGAGTGCAAAGTGATCGATGATAATGTTTTTATGTTCTCGAGATAGAAAATCTACTATTGCTTTTGCGTGATGTATTTCATTCAGATAACCTTCCCAAAGGCTATATATTAAAGTTTTTCTGAATTCAAATAAATTATTTGGATTTATCGTGCTATTCATAATTAAAGTATACAGTGATCGAGTTTAGCAAAGCAATAAGCTTGTTTTGCAACGGGCTAGCCATGAATTCTTTAGTATCTATTGCAAACCTCATGGGTTCTTGAGTAAGTATTATGAGCCTCATGGTTCTTGAGTAATATTACGAGTCTTATGGTTCTAGAGTAATTGTTATGAGTCTCAAGGTCCTCGCGTAACTATTACAAATCTCAGAGGTTAATGACTAGGACCTTTAGTTTTAGGTTTTTCAGGGGGAATTCTAATATCCAAAGAATTAGGAGATTGAGTAGCTTTTTTTCCTGTCAATTTTTGATACCAAGACAAACCAGGTGAACTGCCTTTGGGCGTTAATGGAGCTAATTTCTCAATATCTGCTTTAATATGTGCATTAATAGCAGCCCTATCACCATTTATCATAAAATCCACTAATTTTAAGCCCTGATCTTTTGCCATGCCGCGAATCTCCTGATCACGGGCTGCAATTCTCTTCGGGGCATCTAATGCATCTGGATCGATAAAGGCTTCAAGTTTATCTTTTATCGCATTGTAATTTTGATAAGCCCGGTTATGCAACATGGCTTCATTCGCATCAGTCAAATATTCCCAATGGTTTCTGTTGATTATCTTCACGGTCAGATCTTTTCCAGTTGGATCATATCTGTCGAAATAATCGATAGGCCTGTCAAACTCTGGCATCTGTACTCGCAAATTTTTAATGCCAAACTCAGCTGCAAAGAGCTGCAGTTGGTGATCATCTACATAGCTTTGCTTTGCTGGGTTGCCGACATGATCAGCAAATCTTTTGTATGCTGCTTCAATTTTGTCAGGTCCTACCATGCTAGCGACATAGTCCTTGACGTTGATTTTGCCTTGGCCCGCTCTCGCATACTCAAGTTGTGCTGCCTTATAGTCCTTATGGAGATTATTGAGCCAGTCTTTGTTGGCTTCGACGAAATATTCATTTGAGTAGGTTATCGATGCCAGTTGCTTTCTAAGCACCGATTTTTCTATGGCAGTCGAGGCTGCATTTATTTGTGACTCAATCTCTAGCTTTTGGAGGTATTTTTCTGTATCTTGCTTGAATTGTGAAGAAAAAGTTGAAAGTTGTGGTCGCATAATCCTTGGTTCTTTCAGAAGTTCTTTAAATTGATTTCGCAATACCGGACCTAGGAATATTTCACGATCGATCGGATTTTGATAATTTTTTAAAATGTTTTGGAACATCTCTGGCGTTACATTGGCTAAATTATAGTAGCTTGCAACATTGCGAAGCAGCGCCTGATAGACGGGTTGTCTATACAACTGTTCTATTTCTTGGGGAGATTTTCTAGGATCGAGAAGTTCCTTTGCAATAAAGTGCGCCAGACAATGGAAGGAGCAATTATTCCCCATGCCAGTTGTGATTGCTAATGCCTCAGGTCTTCTCGACATGTATTATATCCTTAATCTTATAAATCTTTAATTTCAGTAATATTTAAATGCTAGTTTTTCAGATTACTCATCAAATCTGAGATCGATTATTAAATCGACAATAAATTCCTTTAGTAGGTGAATAATCACGAAATGAATAGGTGCTATTACTCTTTTTAATTATTTTGTGGTCTATATTGCCAAGTATTTTCATTCGCGATATCAGAACCTTATAAATCATTAGACAATTTCTAAGAAGATAGTTTAAAAACTTAAGAAATTATATTCCTGATCTTTTGCCAAGTAGATTTCTACACATAAAATGTATAAATTATTGAGACTATGAGATTTAAGTATTGGATCGCTGTAATCATAAACTTGGCTTTTGTTTTGAGATTTTCGAAATGTGCATTAGCAGTGCTGATGCTTTTTATTTTCAGCTTATTACCCTGTTCGAGCCATGCAGCTAAAAAAATTGCTAATCTTAAAACGAGAACAGGCACTACAATCCTGCTTTACGAAAGATATACTAAAAAAGATAATAATCCTTTTAATCCTTCTTCTTTATCTGGAAATTTAAATAAGAATTCAAGTAAAATTCATAAAAAAGCGATGACAACTCAATCGAACTCTCTGCAAGATTTATTTACAGGAAAAGATTTATTTTCTACAAAGGGAAAAGGGGTTGCCTTACAAATATTGGAAAATCAATATCCAGCTCAAAAATCCCTAAAACAAATGCACTATTCTAGATTAATAGCTATCGCTCGCAAAAGTCCCCACTTTCACTATATCACCGAAGAAATTAAAAAAAGGCAATTGCCTGGAGAATTAGCCTTTCTTCCCCTTATTGAAAGCAATTTTCAGCAAAATGCAGTTTCACATCGTGGTGCTGAAGGCCTATGGCAATTTATGCCAGAAACAGGGAGGCAATATGGCCTAAAAGGCAGCAAAGATAGGAGAGACGTGAAAGCCTCTACAGAAGCTGCATTAACCTATTTAGAATATTTACATCAAAAATTTAACCAGGATTGGATGCTCGCCTTGGCTGCTTATAATGCCGGAGAAGGAACTGTATCACGTGCGATTGAAGGCAATAGGCGAGCAGGAAAGCCAGCCAATTTTTGGGCTTTGAAACTTCCTAAAGAAACACGAGAATATGTTCCAAAATTTTTAGAAGTTTTGCGAGCATTAAATCTGCAAGAATTAAAACACAAAAAGTAACTGCTCCCTCAAAGTATTCTGGATTGCTTCGGCTCCGCTCGCAATGACGTATATTCGAAGCGTCATTGCGAGCGGAGCCGAAGCAATCCAGTGACACTTGTATGACCTGAGTAGTTACCACAGAAAAACCTCCCCCTCTAAGCTTTAAATCGGATAGATCTTTCAAAATCAAAATTGTTACCATTAGACAGTGCTAGCAGTTCTAATGGAGTAATATTGATGTTCAAATCGAAGCAGAGTCAAATAAATCCAAAGCAAAGTCATCTCGATGCATGTCAAAATAATACCAATCTAAAGGAACTTTTAAACTTCTTGCAGGGCAAACAACTTATTTTTGAACCTTTTATTGATGAGCTAGAAATTGCAGATTTAAAATCTAAGTTTGCCAGAGCCACTCACTATGCAACAGTTATTTTAGAACAAGATTATATTGATCATTCACGGCCCGAAAATGACCGATTCTTTTATACTGAATATCAAAGGCATAATTCTCATGTCAGACAGGAAGCATTTCGATTAATGCGCGCTAGGAATAAAAATGGCTATGAATTTGTCGATGAAATTATCAATCAATATTTCGGAAAAGACGCCATGGATAGCATGGAATGGTACGAAGAGTATGAAAATTATATGGAATGCCTGTTGCAAAGCTTCTATCCTGATGCTGTAGACAATCTGATCTATCTCTGGGCTTTTGAAAAATTTTCTGGCAAAGAGGAAGAATTTGATGAAATTCTCTTCAAATTAATCTCTGAGTATCGTAAAGAGGAGCTTGTAAACTACAAAAAACAAATATTTATGCCAATTTTTGAAAAAAAATATTTCTTGAAATACAACTTAATTCTTCCCTCGCCACTTGCAGAGTTTAATCATTCTTGTTGGGTTAAGCAGTTTTACTTAATTCATATCGATGGGAACCTGCATATGGCATTTGGGTGTAGTTGTGGAATTGATAATCGCTACCAGCATGGATTATATGGTCATTACTTTGCCAGTCTTGCAAACGAGAGAAGAAAAATTACCAGTTTTATTACGCAAATTGACAAAAATTGCAATTTTTTTATTACAAGGATATCTGATAATTTTATAGTGCAAACTCAGGATTTAAATAGTAGTTATCAAATCAGCAGGGAAAAAAGCGATGAATTATTGATGGGGATTGAGAAATATGCACCACGAGCAATTATTTAATTACTTTGGGTGGAACAATCCAGAACATTAGGTTTGATAGTTTGAAAAAGATGATTACACAAATCGAGTAGAAGTTGTTGCCGGCTTATAAGCCAACAATAAAGTATCTTGTACTTCTTCCCGACTTCACTATTTTTGAGTCTTCTAAAATAGCAAAAGCCCCGTACCACGGGGGCTATAGCCAATTTAGGCACTACATTATTTGATGTTGGAAAGTTATCTTAAATAGACTGTTGCGTCTGGTGAGCGGGTTAAATTGAAGGCCTTGTAGATTTTTCGTGCGGTATTAGTGATGCGACCAGGAACGCGATATAGATCCTTGGTTTGCTTATGAACGTAAATAGAGGATTGAATTCCTCTTAACTCATCAATCACTGTCTCTATACTAATTTTTTGTGTCAAATTTAATCGATACTGTAAATGTCGTAATACCGAAAATGTCATATAACAAATAGCAATATGTGCATGAATTCGGTTTGGATTCCAATGATAAATCGGACGCATAGCGAGCGTATGCTTATTGATCCGGAAGGATTCTTCAATCACCCAGAGCCGAGAATATTGGGCGAGCAATGTCTCAGCCTTTTCATCTTCGATATTAGTAATAATTCCGTGTAGTCCATCCCACATCGCATCATGCGCAATCTTATCCTCATCTAATTGAGTGCATGCTTGGGGATCTGTTTTTGTAAATTTTTTGACGCCTTGATTAGTTATTAATTTTTGTGTTTGGCCCTTTTTACCAATTACTTTTTCAATTTTTTCTAAAACTCGAGTTCTATCAGCCACATCTTTTAATGCTCGCTTCTTTTTATAGCTGACTACTAAGCGACGATTCTCGTGATTAAATTCACCAATCCACGCAAATTCATCGTTTAAAACAGTAGGATAATAACGAGACTCACTAAGTATTTCGCTTTTAATATTATCAGGCAAAGTGCGTAATTTTGCTGCAACAATATATTGATACCCTTTTTCTTCCATTAGAGCCATATTTTTTTTAGAGAACATAGCACGGTCACCGACAAAACAAACTGATTTAATATTAAATAGAGTATGCCAATGCTCAATCGCTGCAATTAAAGTCCCTACTTCAGCCTTATTACCTTCAAATAATTCATAGCTAATGGGCAAACCATCACCATTAGTTGCCAAAGCTAGCACCACTTGCGTTGTGTTAAACCGACAATCTTTACTGTAACCAAACCTTCTAAGCTCATCTGTTTCAATAGATTCGAAGTAAAGCGTAGTCACATCAAATAATACTAAATCTACACTTTCAGGAAATAAGGATTGCGTTCGAGCGAACGTTAGTTTTTTTATTTGATCGATTTGATTAAACACTTTATCCATCGTTGAGTAGAGAGCATCTAAATCATGACTTTTTCCGAAATTATCTTCTAATATACGTTGAGTTTTTCGTTTGCTCGCAGGAAAAACTAATCGGGTTAACACCATATCCTTTAACAAATCATTATCCCGTTTGCTTTTGAAAATTTTATGGTATCCTAACTCGTCGTAAACATAACCACCAACCTCGTGAACGCCCTCAATGATGCGTTCATGTTCAACAATCATATCTAAAGTGACCTGCTCAGGAGGAAGAATATCCTTAATTTCCTTTTTTGCGGGACGGCCAGGTTTTTTATTCTTATTTACTTTTAATAAGGCTGATAAATCGCCTTCAGCGGTTTCAAAGAGGCTAAGTTGCTCAGAGTTTTTTTCATTAACTGTAAGCATTGAGGCAATAATATCTTGGGCCAAGTCACGAAGTTTTTGTTCTTCTTTTTCATTCATTGCAATACCGACATGGCGCATAATTTTTTGTTTAACAGTAGTGTCTTCTCGATACGACTCGACGATTTGCACCGATTTTCGCGGACTATTTGGTGTTGATTTAACGCGAACAAACAAAGTAGACGCCTCTATTTTGAAAAACTAAGTGAAATTTTAAAAAATTTTTTTCAAAGTGTCAACATTTTTTTGTTTACTAGGCACTACAGTAGAAAATTTTTAGATCATGAAAATAAAAAAGATCCCGTGCTACAAGGATTTAATAAAAAAACTTTTGGGAATTTAGTTTAGATTACGATGAAGTCGGGAAGAAGGGCGGTAACTGTTCAGGCATGGGAAATCAGGTGTAGTAAAACGGGAAGACTTTTAGGCAAGGTCGCTTTAAAAAATTAACAAAATAGCGGAGTTTACAAATAGTAAATGAGCAAATTTTGTTAATTTTTTAAAGCGAGATTGCCACAAAACGGCAGGATAGCCGTTTTGGAAACGCCGAATAGGCGGAGCCCGAAGGGCCGAGCGCCATGGACGGCGCGAGTCAGAAGATGGGCGTTCAAGGGCAGTGCCAGAACGGTTCTTTAATTTAGAAGGGTTTTTATGATCTTTATCATCTCAGACTGCACTGCAGCTACGGGGAGCGAGGCATCAATTATTTTGTAACGAGCAGGAAATAGTGCTGCACGTTGTAAATACACCTTTCGAACTCTTTCAAAAAACTCGAGTTTTTCTTTTTCAAACCTGTCAGGATGGCCATTGCGATTTTGCACACGGTGCTGACCGATTTCTATCGGAGCGTCTAAAATAATAGTCAAATCGGGGTGGAACTCATTTAAAACTAATTTTTCTAGGTTCTCGATTTCTCGCATGGGTACACCCCGCCCTCCTCCTTGATAGGCATAGGTGGCGTCAGTGAAGCGATCGCAGAGTACCCATTTACCTTGTTTTAGTGCGGGTTGTATCACCGTGTCGACATGCTGAGCGCGGGCAGCAAACATCAATAATAATTCGGTCATAGGCGCAACACGTTCATTGCGATGGGCGAGTAAGATGTCACGGATCTCTTCTCCCATGGGAGTGCCGCCAGGTTCTCGAGTAATGAATAATGAAATACCTTTGGCTTGTAATTCTTTGGCCAGAAATTTTAACTGAGTAGTTTTACCTACGCCTTCTATGCCTTCTAAGGTGATAAACATCTACTGGGTTCCTACGCTTGGTGCAGGTTCAGTCATGATAGGCGCTGGAGAAGAAGATTGAGAGGGTAACGGATTACTTGTATTTGAAATCGCTTGACGATATTGCGTCACGGCTTGTTGATGTTCATCGAGTGTTGCAGAAAAGACATGGCCCGGCCCTTGGCCACGCGCAACAAAGTATAAGGAATTGCCAGGTTTTGGGTGGGTTGCGGCGTAAATTGCTTTCTCACCAGGCATGGCAATGGGCGTCGGCGGGAGGCCCGCTCTGAGATAGGTATTATATTCGGTTGGTGTGTTGAGCATTTCCTTGGTGATTTGCCCATTATAGTTTTTTGCACCATATATCACGGTGGGATCGGCTTGCAATGGCATATTACGTTCCAGTCTGCGCATGAAAACGCCTGCAATTTCAGGATATTCTTCGACAACATTGGTTTCTTTTTCAATGATGGAAGCGAGAATTAAAGCTTCATAAGGGGTTTTTAGGAATAAATTGGGATCACGATTCTCCCAAGCGGCATAGAGTTTTTCATCGAGTTTGTGAAAAGCGCGTTTTAAGAAAGCTAGATCGGTTGTCCCGAGCGGAAAATGGTAGGTATCAGGAAAGAAACGTCCTTCTGGATTTTCATCGGGGTGGCCTAGGATTGCCATGATTTCTGCTTTGCTTTTGTCTGCAAGCGTATGGCTTAATTTAGTATTTTTCGAAACTGCGTCCATCACATAATCAAAATTCCAGCCAGGAACAATGGTGAGGCTATGCTGCACTACCCGCCCTGCAATCATCATGTCAATGATGGCCTGCAATGTCATCCCCGGTTTAATTAAATATTCACCCGCCTTTATTTTCTTGCGCACATCAGTATAGCGAATCCATAGCAGAAACCAATAAGGGTGCTCTAATACTTTATTTTGTTCTAAAGCTAAAGCCAAGGTTTCCATTTTCATCCCGCGAGGCACCAGGACAATAACGCCCGGCTCATCAATTTGGATGGGTTTTTCTCGGATATATTCCTGGATTTGAACGGCATAAAAAGCCAAGATACACAGTGCAATAACAAGGATGAGAAAGAAAAAAATAAAATAATGTCGTAATCTAATCGCCATAGCGCTTGAAGACCAATGTTCCGTTGGTACCGCCAAACCCAAATGAATTAGAGAGTGCAATCTCTATCGGCATTTTTCGGGCGTGATTTGGAACATAGTCGAGATCACATCCCTCGCCTGCTGTATCGAGATTGATGGTAGGAGGCGCAATTTGATCTCGCAGCGCGAGAACTGTGATGACTGCTTCTACTGCACCCGCTGCGCCTAATAGATGACCGGTCATCGATTTGGTGGAACTCACGGGTATTTTTGCTGCTGTTGCTGCACCAAATGCGGCCTTAATGGCATTGGTTTCCTCTATATCACCAACAGGTGTTGAGGTCCCATGTGCATTGATATATTGAATTTGTTCTGGCTTTATTTTTGCATCTAAAATTGCATTTCGCATCGACGCAGTGGCACCATGCCCTGAAGGACGCGTCATGTGGAAGGCATCACCACTCATTCCAAAACCAATCACTTCTGCAATGATGTTGGCACCTCTTCTCTTAGCATGCTCCAATTCTTCTAAGACCAATACGCCTGAGCCATCTCCAAGCACAAAACCATCCCGATCTTTATCAAAAGGACGACTGGCGCGTTCGGGATCATCATTGCGGGTGGAAAGTGTGCGTGCAGAAGCAAATCCTGCAATACCAAGAGGAGTGCTAGAGTATTCAGCACCGCCTGCGATCATAACATCGGCATCACCATGCTCGATGAAGCGGGCAGCAAGTCCAATGCTGTGGGTGCCTGTGGTGCAAGCTGTGGCACAGGAAATATTGGGCCCACGAAAACCATGTTGAATAGAAACATGGCCTGCGACCATATTGATGATGGTGGCGGGGATAAAGAAAGGTGAAATGCGTTTTGGACCGCTGGTTGCAAGGATTTTTGAATTGTTTTCAATGGTATAAATACCACCGATGCCAGAACCGATTGAAACACCGATGCGATCCAGATTCAATTCGGAATTTTTGCTTGCCAAATTTGAGGAATATGATGAAACAGGAACTCCTGCAATGTGGGTTTCTGCCTGCATGCGATTCGAAAAGTTTGCAGAGGCTTCATCACTCGCACTCGAATCTGAATCCGAGCCGCTACTAAAACCGTGACCTGCTAATCCCGCCGATTTAACAGCTTGGGCAGCTGCCGCAACACCATACTGTATGAAGAGATCGCATTTTCGCGCTTCTTTAACAGACATATAAGGACTGATGTCAAAATTTGAAATTAATCCCGCAAATTTTGTGCTGTATTCGCTTGCGTCGAAAGTATCAATCAAGCGAATACCGCTTTTACCTGCAAGTAAAGCTTTCCAAGCGGTTTCAACATCATTGCCAACGGGAGAAATGATGCCTAAGCCGGTGACAACTACTCTTCGCTTCGACACGGATTTGCTCCTTTGTAGGGGTCAAGTCTCTAAAGTGAAAACATTTTACAAAAGCTTCAGAGGAGTCAAGTGCTCAACATTTACATGTTTTACTTTAGAGACTTGACCCCTTACCTTTAGCTTTCTGTGACAGTTTTTTCTGTGACATAGTTTATAGCATCCCGAACCGTTAAGATCTTCTGAGCATCTTCGTCCGGAATTTCTATATCACAATGTTCTTCTAAGGCCATTACCAATTCAACAGTGTCCAAGGAGTCTGCGCCTAAATCGCCTACGAAAGACGCTTCTGGCACAACTTTACTTTTATCTACACCCAGTTGATCTGCAATGATTTCTATTACTTCGTCATCTATCTTAGCCATCGAACAAAGCTCCTAACTTAAAATTAAAACAATACAATATATTAACATGATTAATTTAACATGCAATTTAACATGGGCCTGTTGACAATTCTACTATGTTGAGCCAAAAATCATTGATTTCTTGTGCTCCGTTGCTCATTTATTTCAATATAAACTGCGCTACGGTGCTCAGAAATCAATGTTTTTTGGCTCAACCTAGCGAATTGTCAACAGGCCCATGTCATATTACATGTTACAGGGCAATTAACACATATACATACCGCCATTGATGTGTAAGGTTTCTCCGGTGAAATAATCACCTTTGCTAACCAAAAACACCACGGCATCGGCAACTTCCTTAGGTTCACCTATGCGACCTAAAGGAATCTGTTCAATTAATTTAGCTCGCTGCTCTTCTGACAAGGCACGAGTCATGTCTGTATCAATAAAGCCTGGTGCAACCGCATTCACAGTGATGCCACGTGAGCCAACTTCTCTTGCTAAGGATTTAGTCAAGCCAATGAGCCCAGCCTTTGCCGCAGCATAGTTCGCTTGTCCAGCATTTCCAATTGCGCCTACTATCGAGGTAATATTCACAATTCTGCCCCAGCGTGCCTTAATCATAGGGCGAAGACAAGATTGAATTAAACGAAAAACGCCCGTCAAATTTGTGTTGATCACTTTGGACCATTCTTCCTCTTTCATTCGAAGGAAAAGATTATCTGCAGTGATGCCTGCATTGTTCACTAAAATTTGCGGTGCGCCTACTTTTTCCGCCATTTCTTCAAATACTTTATCGACACTGTCTGAATCTGCAATGTTTAATACCATGCCTCTGCCAGAAAGTCCCTCTTCTTCAAAAATACGAGAGATTGCTTCTGCGCCTTGTGTTGAGGTTGCAGTGCCAACAACGGTTGCACCGGCTTTTGCTAAACCAAGCGCAATGGCATTGCCAATGCCGCGGCTTGCTCCCGTAACTAAGGCAATTTTTGAGTTTAAAGGTTTGTCGTTATTCATTGCGACTCCGAAATTCACTTTCTCTTATCACCATCTGATCATCTCTTATCACCATTCACAACATTTGCAACATTTACACCATTCACATCATTCATACCACAGATTGCTGTAATACAGTAGTGACTGATTGTACTGTCAATTCAGGTACAATTCGCTTATTCAAGCCAGTCAAAACTGCAGCGGGGCCACATTCGATAATTGTCTGTACGCCCATAGCCTGCATTTTTTGCATCGATTCAACCCAACGTACCGGGCTGTATAATTGAGCAATCAAGGCCGAACGGATTTCTGCCGCAGTTTGATGTGCTGAAACATCCACATTATGTATCACAGTTTTCTCTGGTGTTTCAAACATAATTTGTTCCAATATACTGGCAAAGCGTTCTGCTGCTGGTTTCATCAATGCACAATGCGAAGGAACACTGACTTTCAGCGCGATTGCTCTTTTGGCACCTTTTTCTTTTGCAAGTTCAATTGCTCTATTAACAGCTTCAGTTTCACCCGCTATGACAACTTGTCCAGGGGCATTGAAATTTGCAGCAGAAACAATTGCACCTTGGGACTGTCGTGAAGCCTCCAAGCATAATGCATTGACGGTTTCATCTTCCAAACCCAGGATAGCAGCCATTGTCCCGACACCTTCTTGAACCGCCTGCTGCATGCAAATGCCGCGTTCTCTTACTAATGCTACTGCACTAGAGAAATCCAAGGACTTTGCGCAAACTAAGGCAGTATATTCCCCTAGGCTATGACCCGCAAATACCAGCCCGTCTTCCAGCTTTTGTGCTGAAGGATTTGCATCAGAATCAGCAAGTAAAACATCATATAAATGGGTTTTCTGACATATTCTCCATAGGGCATACTCTGCAGTTAATAATGCAGGCTGAGTATATTCTGTTTGATTTAATTTGTCTTCTGGTCCTTTTTGAGTCAGTTCCCAAAGATCATACCCCAATACCTCGCTAGCTTCTTTAAATGTGTCTTGCAAGATTTTTGAACCAGAAAAGGATGATAGCATACCGAGGGATTGAGATCCCTGCCCTGGAAAAACAAATGCTAGTTTTGCTGATTGTGCTGGCTTCATGTTTAAATTCCTCTTTAGTACCTAATCAGCGCTGTTCCCCAAGTCAAACCACCACCAAAAGCTTCCAATAACAAAGTTTGCCCTCGTTTGATCTTGCCAGCTCGAATATAAGAATCCAGAGCTAGCGGGATTGAAGCGCCTGAAGTATTGCCTTGATCATTCAAAGTGATGGCAACGCGCTCCATTGGGATCCCAAGTTTCTCGGCGGTTGCTTGAATGATGCGAATATTTGCTTGATGCGGAACCAACCAATCGATATCTGACACTGAAATGTCATTCTGTTCAAGCGTTTGCTGCGCTACTTTATCCAGCATATTGATAGCCAATTTGAAAACACTATTGCCCTGCATTTGCAAATATTCATTCGGAGCATTATTGAGATACAAAATGTCCTTATGCTTACCATCTGCTGAAATATAGCTTGATAAAATGCCTGGGGTATCACTTGCTTCCAATAACACAGCACCTGCACCATCGCCAAATAAAACGCAGGTATTTCTATCTTGCCAATCTACTGTTCGAGACATCACTTCCGTGCCAACTACCAAAATGCTCTTGACACTGCCACTGTTAATGAACTTATCAGCAACAGAGAGCGCATAAATAAAACCGCTGCAAGCAGCCTCAATATCAAATGCTGCACCGGGCTTTATACCGAGTTCCTGCTGAATTAGGCAAGCTGTGGAAGGGAAAATTTTATCTGGCGTACAGGTGGCCACTAACACCATATCAACATCGTCGCCAGTTTTATCTGCCGCCTGCAAAGCCTTCCGTGCTGCTTGACTGCCCATCATAACAGCAGTTTCTTCGTGGTTTGATATATGACGCTGCAGAATGCCAGTGCGCTCCACTATCCAAGCATTGGAAGTGTCGACTTTTTTTTCAAGGTCAAAATTTGTTAAGACACCTTTAGGAAGATAGGAACCGGTGCCTGTAATCTTGCTCCAGATCATAGTTCCGTTGGATTCCCTATATTTATTGGTTTATTAGTGAGATCTGTATTAGTGAGATCTGTATTTTTTTCTATTTCTCTTGATTCTCTGTTTCCTGATTCCCTATTTCCTGACTCGCTGTTTCTTGATTCTATGATTTCGGATTTATGCTGCAGCACCGCACTTACCCTAGATTCTATTCTCAGAGGCACATTGTTTTCGACTTCATGGGTTGCTACATTGATAGCATTTGCAAATGCGAAAACATCTGCCTTCCCATGGCTTTTAATCACGATCCCCTTTAAGCCTATCAAGCTTGCGCCATTGTATCGTCCTGGATCAAGCCGTTTCTTCAAAGAACGTAATACTGGGAGTGAAATTGCAGCTGCCAAGCGATTATACCAGTTTCGAGTAAATTCTTTTTTAGCAAAGGTCAATGCCATTTTAATAAGGCCTTCCAAAGATTTTAAGACATTGTTGCCCACAAATCCGTCGCAGACTACAACGTCTGCGGTGCCCTTGAAAATATCATCCCCTTCTACAAATCCAACATAATTGATATGACTTTTATCCAGTTGCGAGAGGAGTTCCGCGGCTTTCTTGACTTGTTCACTGCCTTTGATGGCTTCCTGGCCAACATTCAATAAGCCTATTGTGGGGTGGGGATTGCCGTCCACCGCAGTTGCTAAGACAGACCCCATGACGGCAAATTGAAAAAGATGTTCCGCTTCGCAATCGACATTCGCTCCCAAATCTAGAACATAAACATGTCCCTTCTGAGTCGGTAAAGAATTCACAATTGCTGGTCGATCAACCCCTGGAATTGTTTTTAGAACAAAGCGCGCAATCGCCATCAGAGCACCTGTATTGCCAGCTGAAACACAGGCTCGGGCTTTCCCTTCTTTCACTAGATTAATTGCAACTCGCATGGAAGAGTCACGTTTAGAACGAAGTGCGACTGCAGGAGGTTCATCCATACCAACCACTTCATCGGCATGAACGATACTAAGGCGCGGGTGATTTAAGCCCTTGTTAGCTCGGAGGTGAGATTCAATTTGCTCTACTATGCCTACCAAAATAAGTTTTAAATTGGGATTGGCTGACAAGGCCTTTAGTGCGGCTGGCACCACGACAATGGGGCCATTATCACCGCCCATTGCATCGAGAGCAATGCATACTTCTGCCACGAGGTATTATCAAGCCTCATTTTCGGATGGTTCAGACGCTGCTGCCGCAGATTTTAATACCTGACGGCCGCGACGATCATATCCATTGGGAGTGACATGATGGCGTCTGTGCAACTCACCTGTTTCCTGATTGATGGACAAGGTGGCTTTGCTGAGTTTATCGTGTGATCGGCGCATGCCCCGGGTAGAACGGGTTCTTCGACTCTTTTGAACTGCCATTTTAATTACCTCTTTCTTACTCTATCCAAATACTAATGAAAAAATTCTTGCCTACAGTTGCCTGTATGCATGGGTGCCATAGGGAGGCTTAAAATCAACTCCTCTTCCACTATTTGAGACAGCGACACCTTTCCTTCTTCTAAAAAAATAGCCTCGTACCTTTCGGGTAGATCGTGAGCCTCAACGCCTGTCCTCACAGGGCTCAAATAAAATTCGGAAGAAATACTTTGACTCATGGGTTTTAAACATCGCTGACATTCTAAATTCAACTCAGTCTTAACCTGTCCGTGAATATAAACGTAATCTTCCTTATCTACTCCGAAACTAAACTGATAGTGTACCACAGCTTGCGGCACAACCAAAACTTCAGCCGGCAAACTTAGACTTGATAAGGGCAGTGCCCCTTCCAAAGTACGGCCAGCCTCAGCATATCGTTTAGGATCTATGGATGACAAATTACCATTTTTTGTAGTGTTTGACATTTTGAGATGTTACTCTGTCTCACAGTCAGTGACAAGAGAGTGAAATTGTAAGTTTATATACTAACACTAAATGTAGTCATGATAATACTGTATATTTAAACAAATGAAGCAAAAAATTAGATAGTTAACTATCTTTTTAGTTGAGAAATATGTTTACAAATTAGATCAAAAACTGTACCATATATTTTTTATAATAGATATCTAACTAGAATAGCTTAACATTTGATTAAATTGATAAATATATTTTGAAGAATTCTAGGGCCTGTTGACAATTCGCTAGGTTGAGCCAGAAATCAATGATTTATGGCCAACATAGTAGAATTGTCAACAGGCCCTAATATTTATCTGTATATAAGTGAATTATTAAAAAATCTGGAGAGAAAATGGCCGCAACAGAATCAAGTCTGGTGAAGAAAATTTTATCCGGAGATGATAGCATTCACGAGGAATGCATTAACCTGGGACCAGTAGAAGGAAAAGTAATTGCTGAAGCCTTAAAACAAAATCCAACTCTGGAATCATTTAAAATTTTCAATGTTCGGTCACCTGATTTCTATGAAACCGATGATAACGATGTGGAAGCTGTTGAGGAGGCTTTTCTATTGATCGCTCAAGCTCTGCTCAATAATACTCATCTTCATACCCTGCAATTCGCAGATGCTATGCTTTTTGATTTGTCTGCGACTGCCATCGCCAACCTATTAAAAACTAACAAAACGCTCGTTGATCTTGATCTGGAATTTAACTCCTTTCGTGATGAAGGCGCATTTTCCTTAGCAGATGCTTTAATGATCAACAATACTTTGCAATCTTTAAATCTTCATGAAAATTCAATTTCCGATCAAGGTCTCATTGCAATTGCCAATGCACTCCTAAAAAATGAATCGCTTGAAACGCTAAATATCCGAGAAAATGCATACACTATAGAAGGCCTTAAAGAAATTACCAAAATTCTAAAAGAAAATTTTACTCTAACTGAACTTTTCTTCTCGATTCCGTATCACTCACAAAGAGAAACGGATGCGCCGGTAATGAAGCAGGTAACAAAGGAAATAAATTCAATCTTAAAAAGAAATAAACGCATTCAAGAATTGTTAAAGTCCATTAAAAAAGAACTCGATAGCTTGGTGCCCTTCAAAAAACAAGATGCAAAACCAAAATCCTTCTTATTGGCTCCTAGCTTGGAACGACAAGCAAGTTCAAGTTGGATCCAATCCCAGAACCCAGAACTTACCCACCTTTTTTCGACTTGTGAATCAATTCGAAAAACAATACTAGAACTAACCGAGTTAGGCTATCCTTCCCATAAAATCTTGGAAATAGATCATGGCTTAATGCTAAAGTTCTGTAAGTATGATTTTACGACCCTGGAACCAAGTTTTTTAATTGGTCAACTTGAAGGTATCATACGTTCTGCAGATGATATGACTTTTAAGAAACGCGCTTTAGCTGAGCTCGCACATCATCACTTAAAAATGGCAAATAGCATGGAGTTAGCGTCAAAAGAGTTAAAAGACTCAAAATTCAGATATCAATTAAAGGAACATTATCTTTTCGCCTATGTCTGTGGTTCACAAGGAGAAGATACTGCGCACAATCAAAGTACTACAGCCCTAGCACTTAGCCATTGGATGGATTCAGAAACCCTATTAATAGGACGAGATACCTTAGAACTCGAGGACATAGTGCGGAAGGAACAACTTGAAAAATTAAGCTTAGCAGCACCCATTGTGATTGAACAATGCAAGCATTTATCGATTGATGTTCCTCTCATTTTCCAAGGAGTTGAAGAAGAAATACAGATGAGATCAGCACATAAGGCAGAAAATGGCGGCAAAGAAGGGTTTAAGAAAAATCCAATCTCTGCTGTCAAAGTTCCGCTTGATTCTTGGGATCAATATTCTGTGCAATCTGAACTTAAACAAAGATTTGATGAAATTCCTGACTCAACAATGGATTGCATACCCAATGGTGTTGTATTGAAGCCTATGATTTTATCAGAGCCTTTAAATTTATCGAAGCCTTTGGGTTTATCAGTGCCTGCAAATCCATCAGGATCACTCTCTTTATCCTCCAGTCAGTCGCTAGGTAAAAAAAGAAAATTAGCAGAGTCTCCTCTCGATCAAGGTGAAGGTGAAGCTGAAATTGCAGCTAAAGAAACAAAGAATTTTATTGATTCACAGGAATATGAAGAATTTGAGAAATCGAGGCTTTCAAAGAAATTTAGGTAAGTCTGGCTCACGGCCTTTAAAATGAAGAAATATTTATTAGAATAACATTTATGCATTAACTATGGATTCCAGCTTGGGGCGGAAATCCATTAAATTAAATTTTTTATTACATGTAATTATAATTATTAATCGGAGTAGTAGTATGACAACACGCGCTGATAAATTATTGCAAGAAATCCAGAAAGGAGCACAAACAATCTCTACAGAGTATAAGGTAAAAATCAAAGAAGCCGCTGCAAAAAAGATCGGAGAAATGCTCAAAACCAATCGAAGTTTAACCTCACTAAAACTTCAAGGCGCAAGTATGGGAAATCCAGAAGCAACATTAATTGCTGAAGGCCTACGCACCAACACCACACTCACGACATTAGACTTGGAAGCAAACAAGATTAGCGATACCGGAATAAAAGCAATTGCGGCTGCATTGCAAAAAAATACTGGTCTTAAGTTTCTTGGGCTTGAAGCAAATCGATTGGCAGATGAAGGTGCCATAGCATTGGCAGATGCATTGCGCATCAACAAGTGTTTACAAACTCTGATCCTCGATTCGAATTATATTACCGAAAAAGGGATTATAGCAATTGCAAGGGCGTTGCGCAAAAATACCGCCCTGCGTGCATTAGAAATAAGTTCCATGGAGTACACTTTGGAGGCAATCCGAGAGATTGCCAAAATGTTGATGGTTAATAAAACTCTTCAAAGGCTCGACATCAGCGAACAAATGCTTGAAAATGGCATGAAACTTGTTCTCGAAGCATTACTGCATAATACCACACTAACATCTCTTTTGGTCAGATCTTGTCATTTTGATCCCGTGTCGTTACAATCCCTAACAAACCTCTTAACCTATAACCAAACGCTTCGAACATTGACACTTCGTACTCTTTACTACAATATAAGAGAAAATTCTCTGAAACAGGTTATCGAAGCTTTGGCGGAAAATTCAGGCCTTAGAACGCTGGATATTTCTACAAACTTACTGAATGAAATAGATGAGAAAGTTTTGCTCGATGTTTTGACCTCCAAAAATTTTACTTTGATAGAAATTAAAATCACAACTTCTAATCTAGAATTGATTGAAAAATTAACGAAAGTAATGGAAAGAAATCGCGCCATTGTAAAACAATTGGAAGTAATATACGCTAAAATTGAAGCATTGGAACCATACAAAAAACCCTCTAAACCGGCTGAAACTCACTCTGCAGCATCAATTTTAGAAACGCGGCGCGAGGAACCACAATCACCACCCTCCGCAGCCATTCAGAAACTGTCAGCAGAATCTATGTTGCCGTTAGATGCAATGCCGTGTGACGAGTTCGGTGCAATGCAAAAGCAACCTCACGATCCTTTCGCAATTCTTGCCTCTCTGCGTGAAGATATCGCTAAACTTCCGGGCCTTGGCTATCCAGCCCCCAAAATCGCGGAATTGGAAAATAGAATCATGCTCAATTTCAGTAAACACGATATTGCGACGTTGGAACCGAGCTTCTTGATTGGGCAGCTAGAATCCATTGTGCGATCAACCAAGAACGATGTATTGCGTAAGAAAACCTTCGCGGAACTTGCACACCATCATTTAAAAACTGCGCATGATTTGAAATTGAAAGCGGGCGCTTTTTCAGATTCAGCCACTAAAGCTAAGATGATGGATCATTATCTCCTCGCTTATCTTTGTGGTAAGCAGGGCGAAGATCATGTTTTCAATCAACAGACCACTGCGATGGCTTTGGGTCTCTGGATCAATCCTGAATTGCCCGGAGTTGCCTATGATACCGAAGAACTGGAAACAGAACTTCGCATGCTGCCAGACAGATTAAAGCGAGTGTATCCTTGGGTACAAGAAATATGCAAATATTTGGGCATTGAAGAGCCGAAGGTATTTAAAGATGCTGTGGCTCCTGCAAGTGCGGTTCTGCTTGGATTAGAAAGTACCGTTCTTGGCTTAGATAGCACGGTTCCTGGCTTAGATGGCGCAGCTCTTGGCTTAGATGGGGCATCTCTTGGCATGGATATCGTGCCAAGCGGCTTAAATGCAGCAGCAACGGGCTCCCCTGCCAAAGTGCCGGTACTAGGTACTCCAGAACTTGACCCTTGGGATCTAAACTCTCTGGAAGCGGAATTCAAGATGAAATTTGATCAATTTAGAGAGGAGGATGCTGACGCGATAGTCGAGATAGCCACGAATGATTGGAGTAAAAAACAAACACAGCACAGCAAACGAAAAGTACCGCAATCCCCCTCCCTGCTGCCAGCCTTTGATGCTGTTGTTTCATCCCCTGGCGCCAAAGAAACCGATGCCGATGAGCCTGCTCAAAAAAGGACAAGAAAGTTTGTTTGATCCTGATAGAGGATTGCATTAAAATAGGTACACTTCATCTGATAGTCTACAAATGATATTCTAAGATGAAGGGTGCCTAATTTTTATAGATTTTAACTGGTATTCTAGGTTTCACTCAAATGGATCCAAAAACTTATGAAAAAGCCTTACCAGCCTCTGCCATCAGAGTAAACAAACTCAGAAAATGTTTTAAAAGTCCCCTCCCCAGTCCCAAAAAGAACTTATTCTCTAAAATAAGCAATTATTTATCGCCAAGTTATCATGCGATCAATGCTGTCAATGATATAAGCTTTTATTTGAAACCAGGGGAAAGAGTTGCTTTTATTGGCCCAAACGGTGCTGGAAAATCAACCACACTGAAAATATTAACGGGGATTATGCAGCCCACCTCAGGCCAAGTTGAAGTGCTTGGCAAAAATCCTGCATTGCATCGCAAGACATTGGCTTATCAGATTGGAGCTGTTTTTGGACAACGTTCACAATTATGGTTTCATTTGCCAGTAGAAGAAACCTTTGAGCTACTGGCCGCCATTTACGATATTCCAAAAGCCCTCTATCTCAGCCGTTTAAAGCTGCTCACTAAAGAATTTGACATTGAAAAGCTGCTGAAAAAGCCGGTGCGGCAACTCTCTCTTGGAGAACGAATGCGATCTGAACTCGTTGCAAGCCTGCTTCATAATCCTACTGTGCTATTTTTGGACGAACCGACCATTGGTTTGGACATTACTGCCAAGACCATCATCCGAGATCTGCTTCGCAAGCAATCCCTACAACAAGGTGTCACTTTATTGCTCACCTCTCACGATACTGATGATATAGAAAAAGTCTGTGATCGCGTTATCATTATCGACCAAGGCAATATCATTCTCGACGACAGTTTACAGAATCTTAAAAGACGCTACATCCGAAAGAAAGTGCTTACGCTTGCCTTAGAAGAAGAGCAAATACACTGGGAAAAACTCGGAACAGATATCTTAGAGCAGTCTCCACATCATCTGAAAATTGAAGTGGATCTCAGCTTTCATTCGGTCGAAAAAATTGTCTCCTTGCTTCTAGAGCAATTTACTGTTAAGGACATGTCGATTGAAGGACCGCCGCTTGAAGCGATCATCCAGACTCTGTATCAGGAAAAACGATGAATGATGAGCAATGAGCAATGAGCAATGAGCAATGAGCAATGAGCAATGAGCAATGAGCAATTCAGTATTATCATGAACAATAATAAGTATCTTGCAAGTATCAAAATTTCCATCAGACAGCTACTCGCCCAAAAAAGCAAAATGCTCGGCCGACTGATTCTCTATCCCACTGTGATATTTCTTTTCTATCAGGTATTTCAGAGCGTGGACCAAAACCCAAATCGCTTTTGGTACCTGGCCATCACCGAATGGATCATCTTATCGACATTTCCAGTGGCCTTTCGAATTTCCGAAGATATTCAGTCCGGTCAAATCACCTACTCTTTGCTGCGCCCCATGCACTATCTCTGGATTCGGCTTTGTGAATGCGCTGGCATCTCTTTTGTTTTATTTCTAGAACTCGGGGCCCTTTGTCTTTGTATTGGGTTCCTGTTGACTCATGAAATCCCGGGAACGCTAAGCAGCTGGCTAATAGGTTCTGTATTCGCTATTTTGAGCATCATTCTATATACAATGATAGGTATTTTGATTGGGCTCTTCGCATTTTGGTTCACCGAAATACAAAATCTAATATATCTGAATCTCACTGCAACCTTTTGCTTTGGCGGCTTGATCGTGCCACTTGAATTTTATTCAGAAAGTTTTAGAAATTTTTGTTTCATGACCCCTTATCCCTGGATCCTGTGGTGGCCAGCGAGTTTCATTTTAGGCAATTCTATCGCTCTCGAAACAGCATTCTTAAACTTTGGAATTTGGATGGTTTTAATATCGACTCTGATTGTGTTTCTGTATCGAAAGTGCATGAATGCCTTTGTCTTGGAGGGTGGTTAATGGGCTCGCATTTTCACTTTATAAAATCTGCCATACTGCTCAATTTTAAGCTCTCACTTGCTCACAGAACTGCATTCTTGTTCAGCATCTTAATTATTGTCTTAAAACAAATATTAATGCTCATGACATGGAAATTCTTCTTTGCAAAATACCAGAGCGTTCATGGATGGCATTTCAACGATATGGTCTTCATGTATGGCTTGGTAGCCTTTTCTCTCGGGTTTGTCGATGCCTTTTTCTATGGTTTGAAGCAGTTACCGCGTTACATTGAAAACAATCAATTGGATACCTTTCTGCTGCAGCCAAAAAATATCATTTTGAATGTTGCATTATCGAAAGGTGATATCACATCCCTTGGGGAAGTTTTAACTGGGATATTATTAATTTGCTATTCAGGTTATTTCACGGAGTCATTTTTCAGTGTACTTCTGATATTGCTGACTGGCACCCTATTTACTTTTGCATTGATACTATACCTACACTGCATCGGTTTTTTCATGAAAGATGCCTACGATTTTGCCCGAGAATTAAATCTGAATGCCGCCATCATGGCAACACAGCCCAGCACTGCTTTCAAAGGCGCTTTCCGAATGCTTACCTTCACCCTGCTGCCGGTCGGCTTCTTAAGCTTCTTTCCGGTTGAGTTTATCCGAACCGGAATAATACAGCATTTATGGTGGACCCTGAGCGGCACCTTGATTTTCTTCGCTCTCGCCTGTTTCCTGTTCAATTTTGGGCTTAAGCGCTATGAGTCTGGGAACATGATGTCTTTTAGGCGCTGAGATCTGCCACCTTAGATTTTTCAACTGTGTTCTCTTTACTTTGTTCCAATTCCAATTCCGATTCAGATTCATTTTTTCTGTTTGGATATATTTTTGAAAATACAACTGGCACTACTGGCTCCCAATATTGCATCATTAAGCTATAAACAGAATATTGAACATCAGAAAGTGCTGGGTAGGATATGGAAGCCTTTGCGGTTTTATCTGGTTTATTTTTATCCGTTTTATCTTGTATAAGCTTTACAATGCCATCACCTTCAGGTACATCTCCATTCACAACAGAGCTGTGTCTTTTCTCTATTATTTCATCCATCACTATTTCAATTCTTTTTGCAATGGCGTAATTTTCTGCATTTGGCTTGAAAAGGAGTTCTGGTATGAAAGGTTCAAATATTTTTTCAGAAGCAACATATTGAGTTATTTTAAAGCCAGCTTGTTGTAATAAACAAAGCAAACCAGTAGTGCCCACTAAATGCGTGTGACCAACCGCTATCAGTGCTTTGCCTCCCAGGGCATGCTGACGCAAAATCTCGGGCATCCAAGTGTTATTTCTCGACCATACAAAGTCATCTTGCTCTTGACTATTGCAGTAGCCTGGGTTGTATAAGGTATTTCCCGCTAAATATTGATCCATAGGAACCAGAACTTCCTCCGGATATTCAGGTGGGTTTTTTAAACAGCCAAAACTTCCTTCTAAACTATTATTAAGTTCATCAATTGTGATTGCATCGAAATCGATAGATTCATCTGTTTCTAATCCAAGCACTAGAGGAAATCCTAAATTTTCTAGACAACTATCCATACCTCCATAATTGATGCAAAATCTTGCGAACCAGATTGCACGTTCTAAAACAACTCGGGTGAGTGGGATGGGCGGTAATTCATGACGGGGTGCAAATAACTTAAGAGCGTTTAAGAGAATTTCTCGGGCCATGGGAGTAAGCTTTTCATAGACAGCTTTGTCTTGCTCCGCAGCATGAAGCAACCCGGCTTTGATTAACGATTCTTCAGTTCGGCGTTTATGCACTGATTCCAGAATTAATCTATCTGCCTGCTTCATAACCTCAAGATATTCATCTGGAATGACAGATAAGGGCATTACATGATAGGTTCCAAAAAGAAGAAAGGAATTTCCGTCTTTTTCACATTGGAACAAATTGGGTTCTTTGCGGGGATGATCTAAAAATAATTCAGCAGGGTATGCCATAATAAAAACCTCCTAGTAATATGTTGACCCTATGATGTTTATGACGTTTTTGATGTTTTTTGCAAAATGTAAAAGTTAGTATATTAACTCATCTTTAATTACGCCTATTGTATCAAATTGTATCAATTTGAATATTGGGTTCTAGCTTAAAGACTGTTAAAATACAGGATTAATGATGATAATACAAATTTTTTGAATACAAAATATTATTGGAAGTATATTTATGTCAGTTACTACTTCTTCTATAGAACCGAAATGCCCCAAATTGAAAAGCTGTCTAAAGAGGTATCCGCATCCGAAATAGATGCAGAGGACGCAGAGAAAGAAGCGACTACTGGCACAGCAAGTTATGATGAAAAATTCGCTGCAGAGAAAGATCTTTGATACATTATACTGCTCAAACGAGTTATACTATTTATCCGAGTTATAAGCGTTATGACTTGCCGTCATTACAACACATGGGAGGTGATATTATGGATAAACTCGCATTATGGGTCCGTTTGGATGCGAAACCAGGCAAAGAACAGGCTCTGGAAGACTTTTTGAATCAAGGTTTATCAATCGTTCAAAATGAACCTGCCACTAACTTATGGTTTGCACTGCGTCTTAATCAATCCAGTTTTGGTATCTTTGACACCTTTAGCGATGAAAACGGGCGAAATGCTCATTTGACAGGAGAAGTTGCCAAACAGTTGATGGCAAAAGCGAATGAGCTTTTGGCAAAACCGCCTCAAATAGAAAAAATCGATATCATTGCCATGAAATCATAACATGAAATCTTCATTGGAGAGCGCTTCTGCTGTTTGACTATATATGTTTCGTATCCTAAAAAAGTCTATCGCTTATTGCTTGCATTTTGTATGGACGCTCCGCTATCGATTAATTTACCTGCTACATGGAAAGGTCGTTGGCGCCAGAGCACTGGTGGTGAGAGAGAACGAAGTCCTATTAATACGACACAGTTACAGTCCGGGATGGTATACGATAGGGGGAGAAGTTGACAAGGGAGAATTACCATTAGATGCCATCAAACGCGAAATTTATGAAGAAGCGGGGATCAAAGCTGCCACAGATCCAGAATTAGTTGGTATTTATCATTCCTCTTTTAGAAACAGAGATGATTTTGTCTTTTTCTATGTAGTCAAGGCTTTTAGTGAAGAGGCTTCAAGTTCGCCAGAAATTGAAGAATGTAAATGGTTCTCTTTTGATGCACTTCCTGAAGATATTACGCCTGCAACCAAACGTAGAATTGAAGAATATCTGCAAAAAATCCAAATGACAGGAAGGTGGTAAGAATGCATATTGGCATAACCTACAATTTACCAGTTGATTATGTCAGTCAAGGATTTCATGAATCAGATGCTTCCAGTATTATCAATTCAGCCACACTCGCCGCTGTCAGTTCTGCTCTACAAACTCTGGGGCATAAAGCGAGTCCTATCGGAAATGTTAATGATCTCATTAAAAAACTAGATTCCGGTGCACGATGGGATTTGGTATTTAATTTAGCAGATGGAACTTACGGTTCGGGTCGTGAAGCATTAGTCCCTTCATTACTCGATGCTTATCAGATACCCTATACTTTCTCAGATCCAGTAACCCTTGCCATATGTACTGATAAAGCACTAACAAAACGCTTGATCAAAGATTTTGGCATTCGAACAGCCGATTTCTTTATAGTGGAAAAAGAAGAAGAGCTAGACGAAGTACATTTGCATCTGCATTATCCAGTCTTTATAAAGCCCTTAAGAGGCGGGCGAAGTCTTGGCGTGAATGAAGCATCTTATATTGAAAATTTTGAATCCCTATCCAAGCACTGCTTAAGGTTATTGAGGCAATTTAAACAGCCGGTATTGATAGAAAGTTATTTGCCGGGGCGTGAATTTACTGTTGGGGTCATGGGAACAGGCGATGATGCACAAGTAATTGGAATCATGGAATTTAAATTTAATGAAAAAGCTGAACAGCATGCCTACACACGCCGCAATAAAGTTTTTGCCAAGGATTTTATCCAACATGAATTTCCAGAGGATATCGAGGCGCTGCAGGCGTCCGAAATTGCATTAAAATCTTGGCGCGCATTACGATGTAAAGACCTCGGCAGAATTGATATTCGCTCAAATATAAGTCATGAACCATATTTTCTGGAAGCCAATCCCATCCCTGGATTGCATCCTGAACATTCAGATATAGTAATATTATCAAAAAATAAGGGAATGGCTTATCATGATTTGATTGAAGTCATTATCAAACGATACATTGGCTGAGAATAACTACTATTCAAACACTTCTACCTCCAACATTTTAACTTACTCAGTCTCTACCTCAATTTCTGCTTAATTTCTGTTCAACCTCTGCCCTGCCTTTTTCCAGTATTTTTTGAACTTCTGGATCTTTGAAGTTCACCACTTTGTCTACATTAAAAGCAGCAACGCCAGGCGCTAATTCTATTAAGAGTTTTCTGGCAGCCTCTTTTTCTGCCGCATTGACTGGCTTAGAAAAAGTACGAGCATTAATGGAGAATGCCGCTATGGTTCCTTTTCTAGCTTTGATACCATTGATCATCACATAGTTTTCCTTGTCATTTAAAACTTCTGAAGGCCTGACAGTTTTGTGTTCACCTGTCAGACTTTTTTCAATGCTGGCATTTTTATCCTCTTCCGAAGCTTTGGAAGCCTTGGAATTCTTGGAAGCCTTATAAGCTTGACCAGCATTAAAATCTTTACGCGCAGTTTCAATGATTCTTTTCTATTTCGGCATTTTTCCATTGAATTCCCTGATCAAACTCCAGTGCGAGAATATCTGGTGCATATTCTACTAAGAGTTTTCTGGCCGCGGCCTTTTCCTGTTCACTTGAATTTGGAGAAGAAAACACTTGGGCATTTTGCATATAGGCCCCTATGGTACCTTTTCTTACCTTAATGCCGTATAACACCATATCATTGTTTTTGTCTTGCAGGATGTCTTCAGGTCGAACCAGCCGCTTGCCACGGGCCGGACCTTGATCATCCCTTTTTAAGGCCTGCTTGTCCATTTGAGCGGTAATGGTTCTGGCTATAGCACCATTGACCAAAGAAATGGTTAAAAAACCTACTACCGTAATAAAAGAGAGCATCTTTAACCCTCGAAGCATGGATCTTAGAAACATGAGAAACCTCCTAATTTTATAGTTAACCCGTAAATTTGAATTGCATTGTTACTTTCTTGCATAGATTAATTGTTGACATATATATAGACAATATGATAAAAACGCAATAATTGTTAACAAAAATGCAATAATAGTTATTAATTATATTAACTGACTTAAATTATACAAAGACAGATAAAGTGAGATTGCCAAAAGATGAGGAGGTCCCCAGGGTTGCCATGAACAAATTTAATTATATCGATGCCTTCATTACGGTCGTGGAAGAAAACAGCTTTGCAGCTGCTGCTCGTAGAATGAAACAATCTACTGCGGCCATCAGCCGGCAAGTAGGAAAGCTCGAAACACAATTAGGAGTGGAATTGCTGTATCGAACCACTCGAAAATTACTGCTCACCGATATAGGTAAAGAATATTATCAGCGCAGCAAAAAGGCCATAGAAGATCTCACTGAAGCTGAGGCCGCCATCAATTTAAGCCGAGAAGAGGCAACAGGAACTCTCAATATTTCGACAGTTCGGTTTTTTGCAGAAGAATATTTGCTTTCAAGCCTTAATCAATTTATGCAGGAAAATCCAAAATTGCAGGTCAATATACAGTCTCAGGAACGATTACCAGATTTACTGCACGAAGACATTGATTTGATTTTTGGTATGTCTCTCGATGCACCGCCCGAGTATGTACGAAAACGCATTTCAAAAACACGTTATGTGCTATGCGCCTCACCCGATTATTTAAAACAATATGGAAATCCTAAAAAAATCACTGAGTTAACAAAACACCGCTTTATTGGCCATACCTCCCGAAAACAAGACAATATATTAATCTTCAAGGGCGACCAAGAAATTATGATTGAACGGGTATTATGGTTAAATGATACCTATATTATGCGTAAATGTGCGGAACAAGGCCTTGGTTTGGTTCGCCTACATGATTATATGGTAAAGGAAGCGTTTGAGGCAGGCAGATTAGTGGAGGTGTTACCGGAATTTTGTGGCCCCTCGGTAAATATTTATTTCTATTATCTTCAAACTCGTTATTTACAACCTAAGATTAGGCGCTTTATCGATTTTTTTGCGTCGAGGATTTGATGCTGTGTTCCGGATGATAGAAAGGTGGATATTGCCGCCATTTCTCATGCAATCGTCCCATTTTATATCCGAGCTTGAACAAATGTCCCATGTATTCACGATCTATATGATCTTTAGATTCCTCCTTGAACATGGCAGGAATATAGGCCAAATGATAACCCGTGTCAGCCCGAGAGGAATAGGTATAGATTCTGTACAAGTCTCCGATGCCTTGTGACTTTGTGATGCTACCGAGAGATCTCGCTGCAATGTCCGTGAGCTTGAGTTCGACATGCTTCCATTCGGGATCCACTTTCACATTTCTGATGATATAAATATCAGAAATGAATTTATCGGGCGGCTTTGTAGCACCGTACAAAAATAGCTGTCTATCGTTGCCGCCATCGACATGTATCTCTGTGAAAATTTTACCGTCCGCTTCAACTTGAAATTCTCCTGGCGGGAAAAAATCTGGGATGGAGACTGCGGCAAGCAGAATTTTTCGGAACAGTGCGAGAGCTTCAGGTGAACGACGTGTCGCAATGGCGCCCATGTCCCAAATTGCCAAACGTTCGGCATTCATTTGACCGGTACCAATAAAAAGACGCCTGCCTTTTAGATGCTCATCTGCTATTTTATTCAACATTCTTTCATCAGCGTAACGATTAATTGTTCTAGCCAAGGGTTCATTATCTGCTAAAGATGGCAAGTTCGTGATATTTAAAGTGGCCAGAATTATCGAAAAAATACTGTATTCTTCGTACACATCTTTTTTGGTGACTGTCGTGAAGGCTTCTTCAAGCACTGCGTCATATTCTGGACCGAGAAAGCAAGTGGGGCGATCATCGCACCCACGCTAATTCCAGTGACAAGCTTAAAATTGGGACGGGTTCCTGCTTTGGTCCAGCCGCACAAGAGCCCTGCACCAAAAGCACCCTCCTGCCCTCCTCCTGACAATACCAATGCACTCTTGCTAATATTTGAACTGCTCTTGGCTGCCTTTTCCTGCTCGATTGATTGCAGCATGCTGTTGACCAGCACCTCACTGTGTTCATTCCCCCAGCCCCTGCAATTTTTGAAACCAGGTACTGCTGCTTGGTGTTGTAAATTTTCTGGGAGTGGATTGTACGTCCTGGATTTTGCGCAACCTTGGAGGAGAAATGCAAAGAGGATGAGAATTAAAACTTGAATTCGAAATTGCCAACTTTCCATGCCGTATATATATTTCCAATGGATCCCTTTTTTAGTTTATACCAAAAAATGAATCTACCAGAACCTGAAAAAATTTGTTATCATTATAACTTTCATGGTTATGGTTCATAATTTGTAACAGAGTAACTAAATCTGTAAAATTAATTTCTAAAAGTATTTAAGTATTAAAGGAGAATTGGAGTCATGCTGAGAAAATTTATTATCCTAATGGCCTTCCTCACTTTGACAAATCAAACGTTTGCTAGCATTTCACACAATGAATCCAGCATCAAATTCTCTGCTCTGGCAGTAGATACAACAGAAGACAAAGAATATACCATTAGAATGCTGGAATTTAGGAAATTCAGGCAGACTAATGAAGGCAAGCTCCTACAAAATCAAGTCATTCCCTACACCATTGCTGAAAATAGACATTATCTGAAATTGGCTCCTTTTTTAGAATGGCTGCAATTCGCTGATTTTACGGTTTCCCCCAAGAAAGACCAAGCTCTTGTCTACAGCGCAACCTGCAGTAGAGAGGCCGCAGCGGCCCAAAATCCCTGGAAATGCCAATTATATGCTTCCATTCTCAATCAGGAAGGCTATCTGCGCGGACACGACATTGAAGGAGATTTTATAAGAGTGCAATTCCATAAAACGCTGCCTTATGCTTTTTTTATCAGAGATTCAGCTGGCGATTCCAAAGTTTATGCAGAAGTCTATGACATGGATGGCAAAAGAATCCAATCGATCAAATCTTTTGATGAGTCAATGCTTATCGGTTGGCAGCGAAAATAGATCACATTTCAAACGCCATTCGTTACTTTCTCGAAGGCTATGGAGCAGGGTACTCCCTCTGCAACTGCAATGCAAAACACGGGTGATCGCCGAAAATCTGGAGTTAAGCTAGACTAATACTAATAGTGCCTTTGTTAGCGAGCCAGAGAGGGATAGCCATATGAATAATCAGAAATTGATTATGAGTCTTGCAACACTGCTACTTTCCAGCGTTGCTTTGGCGAGTACCAATGATGCGATGGTAATCTGTGACTGGGATGGATTGTATGTTGGAGGCTTTGCAGGTGGTACCACTCGATCACGCGTCGCTAGCACTGAACCCTTAAGGCTTGATAATAATGCCTATTGGTTTCGTCCCTATCATAACTCATTTAGTTACAGAACCAAGCCTTCATTTATAGGAGGTATCACGATTGGTTATAACATACCGATTGGCGGGACTCCATTTTTAGCGGGACTAGAAGCAGAATATAGTTACTTAAATTTGCGCGGCAGCAGCGAGGATCCAAATCAATCTCTGTATGCAGCGCTGCCAAATAATGGTTTGCAAAACAGTAGCCGCCATGTCATCAAAATTGGCAAATCCTCTGGTTACGCCTTTGTCGGGGCGCGTATTGGCGCACAAGTATTCTGTGCAATGGAACACCCTGTCCTTTTTTATGTTAAATCAGGTGCTGTTTTTACCAGAATTCATAGCAAATATAATAGTGTAAAAACTGAAGATTTGACACCGGTATATTTGAATTTGTCGGGCGCAAATAACATTGTGGGTTATGGAATTGGGGGTGGTATAGAATACATTCTGCCTTGCGAAGCATTTTCAAATTTGTCTGCTAAAATTGAATATCTTTATCTAGGTATCCATAAAAGAAAAAATGTGTATGGACATTGCTCCTGCAACTTTACGTGGCGCATGATCGAACATATTCACGGTGTTAATACCATCAAAGTTGGTATTAACTACAGATTTGGGTAGCTGTTTTGACTGGAGGTTTTTCCAAATCTAATCTCCTGTGCCTGAACAGTTACCTTTCAGGTTTTGTAAGCCAGTTTAAGTCTGATTAGGACATTTTTGAACGAACAACGAGCACTCGGCTTATCCAAAACCTCGCTACTGCTGTTAGCATCTGGCTCTGGTATTTCAGACATTTCACTTGAGCTTTGAGCGTCCTTACTATTGTTCGTGCTGCTACTGCTGCTGCTAAATTACCATAATCCCATATGGAAGCATTCATACTACATTAATGTTATATTTGGATAATATGCTAGAAGCGGGAACAAAGTCAAATGTTTCCAGAACCTAGTGAAATGAGATTCTCACCAGTCACTCGAAACACAGTCCATTCATCCATGGGATTTGCACCTATCCTATTGTAAAATTCGATTGCACTTTTATTCCAATCTAAAACCCACCATTCTAGTCTACCGCATTCTCTTTCAATCGCTACTTTAGCCAGAAAAGACAGCAGTTTTTTGCCAATGCCCATTCCCCTCACTTGCTCTTTAACGAAGAGATCTTCTATGTAAATTCCGGGTTTTCCTAAAAAAGTAGAATAATTATGGAAGAAAAGCGCAAAGGCCACGGGTTCCTCTTTATAATAAGCTAAAATGACTTCAGCTCTTCTCGGTTCTTGAAATAAAGTTTTTTTGAGCCCTTCCTTGGTAGCCACCACTTCGTGAGCAAGTTTCTCATAGTGTGCCAGCTCTTGAATGAAAGATAAATAAAATCCACGTCTTTTTCTTCTGCAAATTTAATACTGATATCGTTCATAGAAAACTCCGAATAAAAAGGATGCTCCGTTAAATTCTGGATTATATCCATAAATCTATAGTAAATAAAGGGTTATGGATTTTCGGGATTTTGGGATTTTGGGATTTTGGGATTTTGGGATTTCAGTATTTCAGAATTCCTTAGGTCTTGACATATAAAGAATTCTTATAAATAATGTCTAATTTAGGTAAATGGTGATTAATCCCATTATCACAATATGGCAAAGAAACCAATTTCATTTCCCACTTGTGCTATTAAATCTCCTGAGCGTGCCAGGGAAGAAGCCCAGCAATTTGCTGAACTTAAGAAGAAACAAGACCTGGAATTTTTCAAGAAAAATGCGGATAGCATTCTTCTTGCTAAAAACTATTTGGCACCCTTAAGTAACAAAATAAAAATAGAATACAATAAATTAGTTTCTTTGATATTGAAAATCCCGAAGAATGACCGCCCAATAAAAAACATTGAGGGTACTGCAGGAATTGTTTGTATTTCAGATATCGTCGCCTATCAAATTGGGTGGGGAAAATTATTGCTTACTTGGTATCTGGCTGGTATAAGAGGAGAACTGCCTGAAATGCCTGGGGAAGGCTTTAGTACCTGGGATTATAATGGACTCGCAACATTATTCTATAAAAAATATCATTACGACGGAGATAAAGAACAATTGATAGAATTCTTTGACGTTGTGACTCAAATCATTTTCATAACAGAAAAAGAAGAGAAAACTGGAAATCTAGAAAAATTGGGCATTTTTGAATGGTGTACCCTGGCATCCGGAAAAGAGTGGCCATTAAGCAAATGGATAATCATTAACTCGGTCTCTCCCTACAAGAGGGCTATCAGGTTAATTCGGCAAAAGCGAACCATTTAAACGGTTTACATTAAACGTCTAAGAGATCCGTTAATGCCGAAGTAATTAAAAAAATTGCAACCGATCACGCACGGCCCTTGCAGGTCATAATTATTCAAACTTTCGACTTTTGACATTTTTTTCATCAATCTTTTCAGGTTCCACAGGCTTTTTATCCTTTGTATTTTTTACAACTGACAGAGCACCTGATAGCATTAACGGAGCTACTATATCACTATTACTTACTGATTTAGCGTTTTCTTGCTCCTGTTTAGCTTTTTGCGGCAAAAACCTGCCTGCCCGCAAGTGGCTGATATCTTCATACAGTGGCCATAGATTCTGCTCAAAAACTGTTCTGGCTCTGTTTAAAAGGTCAAGTTCTTTTCCTAAAATGAAATTGTCAAGAAAGTTATTGATAAACTCCATGCCTTCTTTTGAGAGGGCGAAATCACTACCGAAGTCATATCTTGCAATAATGCCCATCACATCTTTTGTTAAGGACGTCGCCTCAATGACTTTCATTGCTGCTAGATAGCGGATGACGAGTTGCATTTTGACAGCTTCGAGGATGAAGTTCACCAGCAAGGGATTCTTGGGTGTTGGAATATATCCTGCCATTGGAACACCTGCCATCAAAGGACCCCTATCTTCAACCAAGGCCCAATCCAACAATTTTATTTTGGTACCGGCTTGTATATCATAGTCTTTGGTTAAATTAACATGATTTCTCATCAATGATATCTGCTGGCCTTGCCTGCTGAATAGAGCGTAAGCAAGTTTGTCTGAGATTTGTGAAGAAAGGGGATCAATGGGGTATCCAGGCATAACCATGGCATCAGGACTCATTGCAGTGTTCAATTTCATATTGCAGGTTTGAAAATCAAAGAGATTGAAGGCAACGCCGTATTGATATAACCATTCAAATACTTCTGGGGGAGCCTCATTTTCAATGGCAAAATCAATGGCAGTTTTGCAGCCAGGCATTGCCATGACAAAAAAATCGGAAACACCTTTCAAAAAGAAATTTGAGGCATCACGAGTTCTAGTCATACCAAGGGATTCTACACCAATTAAAGACAACATTCGCATCATTTGGGCGAGGGCTTTTCTATTATTGTCCCGCTCAACTAGATCAAAGTTATCAGAACATTTGCAAGCAATAACATAAAGCAGATGCTGGATCTGTTCTGAACTCAATTCTTTTAAAGAGGAAAGCCTCTTATAATCTTTAAATAATGAAGCAACACCGTCTTTGGCCAGATCAAATAAAATTTCTTCAAACATGCGTGAAATCTCCCGTAAAAAGTTTATCTTTGTGCATATGGTGCCATTTGCATTTTTGCATTAAAGATAATGAATAGATAATAATTTAAAAAATTTAGTATTAAAAATGTACTGTTTACTAAAATTATTTAGTATTTACTTTTTACATAAATAATGTAATACCTAATTAAATTTAGTGACGGTAACTCTATCATAAAGAGAAAATTAAATCAAAACCAGAAAATGAGTCAGAAATCAAAGATGTTTATATCGATTCCCAGCCCTTGATCAGGGGTGATCAGAAGGCTTTATTCAGAAACGCAGCGCATTGTGAGAGTCATCAAGTTAAAGTGAAAGTTGAAGTTAAAGTTGAATTCCTTAATTTTATGCTATTTTTTAAATATACATAATCTGTGGCAATATCTGAGGCCTGTCTGCGGCAATGAAAGTAACAAGTAACAAAAGTGTGACCTACGTATGAGCATTCAAGAAATTCTGATCGGAATTGACAATAAAAAGACCAAAGAACAATTAATCTTGGCGATGGCAAATCGTCATGGCTTAATTACGGGTGCTACAGGAACAGGCAAAACGGTTACCCTACAACGAATTGCTGAGCAATTTTCTAATGCGGGGATCCCTGTCTTTACCGCAGATGTAAAAGGTGATATTTCAGGTCTTGCCTATCCAGGCGCTGAAAATCCAAAAATCAAAGCACAACTTGAAAAAATGAATATTGAAGAATTCACACCAGAGGCCTGTCCAGTCATTTTTTGGGATCTCTATGGCAAAAAAGGGCTGCCATTACGAACCACTGTGAGTCGAATGGGACCGATCTTATTTGGCCGAATCCTCAATTTAAATGAGGTGCAACAGGGTATTCTGAATGCCGCTTTCAGCTTTGCAGAAGATCAAGGTTTATTATTGATAGGTTTAAAAGATATTCGCTCAATATTGGATTGGATGGTGGAGAAGGCCCCTCTGTTAAAGAGCAAATATGGCAACATATCCCGTACCTCAGTAGGTTCCATTCAGCGGAACATTTTGACTTTAAGCGCGAGTGGCGGCGAAGCTTTTTTTGGCGAACCAGCCCTAAAACTTGAGCATCTCATGCAAAAGGATGCTTCAGGAAAAGGCGTGATCAGTGTTTTGGACGCTACACAATTGATTCAAGATTCTCGCCTCTACAGTACTTTTTTATTATGGTTATTATCGGAATTATTTGAAAAATTGCCGGAAGTGGGAGATCTCGATCGGCCTATATTGGCATTCTTTTTCGATGAAGCGCATCTTCTATTCAGTTCAGCTCCAAAATCATTGCTCGAAAAAATTGAACAAATGGTACGATTGATTCGTTCAAAAGGTGTTGGAGTTTATTTTGTATCACAGAATCCAACCGATATTCCAGATGTGGTGTTGAGTCAATTGGGTAATCGAATCCAACATGCACTCCGTGCTTTCACCCCGAAAGATCAAAAAGCAGTCAAGACTGCGGCACAAACGTTTCGAGCAAATCCTAAACTCAATACTGAAAAAATCATCACTGAATTAGCTGTCGGTGAAGCTCTGGCATCTTTTTTAGACCAAAGCGGCAGTCCGAGTATTGTTGTAAAAACAAACATTGTTCCGCCGAGTACAAGAATAGGGGCGATTTCAGAACAAGAGCGGCGTACCATTATCAGTCAATCAGCTTTTTATAGTCTCTATGAACATGCAATTGATCAGGAATCTGCTTATGAAATAATTCAGAAAAAAATCTCTACAGAAGAAGCACAGGCAGCAAAAGAAGGATCTATTGAACCCAAAAATGAGGAAGGACGGGGGCGTAGAAAAACTGAAAGCGGCACTGAAAGCAGCGATGATGGGCTTGCAAAATCAGTAGGTAAGTTCTTCCGCAGCAGGACCGGACAGCAAATTATTCGCGGTATTTTAAGTATCATATTACTATTCGTAAAGAAAAAGAAATAAACTATAAACTATAGGACTAGACAGTCCAAGGCAATGTAACGTATTATATTTTGCATGCAAAGACTGTTATCTACGGATCCTCATCCGAAAAATATTAAAGAATGCGTGAACGGTTGTGAAGTTATTATTATCGGCGCAGGCGCTGCGGGTTTAATGTGCGCTATAGAGGCCGGCAAGCGAAACCGCAAAGTCATGGTTATTGACCATGCCAATAAAGTCGGCAAAAAGATTCTGATGTCCGGTGGCGGCCGTTGCAATTTTACCAATTACTTCGTTCACCCAGAAAAATATATTTCTCATAATCCACATTTTTGTAAATCAGCCTTAAAGCGATATACACAATGGGATTTCATTGAATTAGTCCGAAAATATCACATCCCCTTTCATGAAAAAACAGCAGGACAACTTTTTTGTGATAATAAATCTCAAGACATAGTCGATATGCTCTTGTCAGAATGTCAGCAATCAAAAGTGGCAATCCATTTAAATACCAGTATTGCAGCTATCGAACAACGAAATGATAATGATTTTATCGTACAAAGTAGTAAAGGTGATTACCGCTGTCAATCATTAGTGATAGCAAGCGGAGGACTTTCTATTCCTACGATGGGTGCTAGCCCCTTTGGATACAAAATGGCAGAACAATTTGGAATTAAAGTATGGCCGCTTCGCGCAGGTTTGGTGCCTTTTACGCTGCAGCCCGATGACAAAGAAAGATTATCACCCCTATCTGGAATATCGGTAGATAGCATCGTTCAAAATGAAAGAAAAAGTTTTCGTGAAAATATATTATTTACCCATCGCGGTTTAAGCGGTCCCGCGATTTTACAGATTTCATCCTATTGGCAGCCGGGTGAAGAGATTGAGATTAATTTATTGCCTGAACAGGACTGCTTCGAGCTACTCAGTTCTAGTAAAAAAACACAACCTCAAAAGCACATAAAAAATGTTTTAGCAAAATTTTTACCTCATAGATTGGTTGAAGTTTTGCTCGAAGAGAGATGGCTCGAATTCGATAGTGCTAAGTTACCCTCACTACCCTTACAGGAGATTTCAGAGAAAAATTTAGAAAAAATTGCGAAATATATCAATCAATGGAAACTGAAACCGAATGGTACCGAAGGATATCGTACTGCAGAAGTGACTTTAGGTGGAATTGATTGTGAGGTACTTTCTTCAAAAACAATGGAAGTAAATCATGTTCAGGGCTTATATTTTATTGGGGAAGTAGTAGATGTCACAGGCTGGCTCGGCGGTTATAATTTTCAATGGGCTTGGTCATCAGGTTTCGCGGCTGGACAGGTTGTATAACATCAAAACTTGACCGTGAAAGATGGCACGGAAGACTTAATAACTGATTTTTTGTCCGCAGTTTTACTCCCTACGACAATTTTTTCGGCTTTTTTGCTATATACAACAACTTTTGTCTTCTTGTGAGAAGTGCTTTCTTTTGACTGCTTACGTTTTGGAATAGGCTCTGCTTTAGAGGGAGTACTTGAGAAAATCATTTTATCACAAAGTGCTGTCCCACTCTTTTCACCTTCCTTTTTACCTTCTGTATCTTTAGCCATTTTTTCTGGAGATTTATGTGATGCTGATTTATCTTCTGTAGGTTCAGTGTTAATCAGCTCGAGTTTTAAGCATTCAGAGAGTTTAGGAGAGGCTATCTTAAATCCATAAACTCCTAGCACCCCAGCCGCTCGGTAACTATCGAATGCTTTGGACATTTTTTTTTCTTGTTCGTATAAAGCGCCCTCCGCCATATGCGCATGAACCAATGTCATATTGGCAATACAAGATTGTCTTCCATCCAAACTATCTTTTAATAAATTTAATAAATAGATTGCTTCTTGATATTTTTGATGAGCCATTGACGGGTTTCCCTCGCTTACTGCCCCTTTGGCCCTAATGAGCAAATTTTGTGCCTTTTCCAGTGGATTTGCCGAAACTGCTCTACTTCCTTGATTACCCATACTTATCGAATACCTAACTATGAACCTTTGAATATGTTAAATATAAAAGCATGAATTATATTCTTATTTACTTTTTATTGCCATAGTTTATATATTATTGTTTATATTTAGCTTACATTAAGTTAACTATATAATTTATTGCTGAGTATCGGGAATATACACTAATAGAACTTTGTTCCTATCACACAATCAGTATATAATTATAAGATAGGGAAATAATGAAGGTATTTAGTATTTGCGATTATTATATGTAGGCAATGATCAATACTCAATAATATGAAAATAATATATAAATTTAGGAAAAAAATGGGCAAAAAAGTCTATGTATTCAATTCAGAGGCTGAACAAAAAGCATTCTTAGAAAAATGGTCATATAATATCAAGAAGAATGGGTTATCAGTAGGTTTAAAAGAATTTTTAACTGAAAATGAATTTGATGCCTCAGATCTGAATCGAACCAATAAAGATGGATGTACACCTTTAACGCTTGCCTTAAAAACGGGCGATTCCTTTGCGGCGCAAGAATTAATTAAGCACTCTGTCGATGTAAATCTCCATGATAAAAATGACAACAATCCTTTGGAGTTGACTTATGAAATATTAAAAGAAGATCGCGGTTTTGAAGGTACTTATAATTTATTAATAGATCGGGGCGCACATGATAGAGATGGCTCCATTGCAGAAAAGGGCACTTTTTGGCGTGAGGTAGAGAAAATTCTGCTTGGATTTGAAGCTGAAGTAGATGAACAAGCTGATGAAGACAGTCTTAAAACCAGTTTAGAACTACCAGAAACGAAGCTTAGAAAAGATACTGTTAAGATCGAAGATTATTTTACAAGAATGGATCGTTTAATTAGAGCAAGGCTATCCAAAAAAAGAGATATTGAAGAGTTACGCGCCAGTATAAAAGACAAGATTAAAAATAAGGAACCAGCCAAGATCTGCGAACTTTTGCAAGGAATCATGGAAAATTTCGATAAATATGGCCGAAGTGCTTATCCGTTAATTTCAAATGGTTTAGCCGTTCTGCCACAACTTAATGATGCAGAAAAGTCCGCTCTATTCCAACAATTATTTACATTTCTAGGATTACCAGATCTTAAAACATCCCCAGAGCGTGAGTTACAAGCCATAGATTTCATGATCAATGAAATGGATTTTAGTTCATTAACCTTGCTTTTACAAGACAGTTATTATAATGAACTATTTGAAAAAATGGATTATCAAAAATATAAAGATGCTCCGTTAGAAATTCAATGCAATTTACTTGTGTTGCATATGAGAAATCAAGAGCAAGCAGATTACAGCCATTACTCTAAATTCGAGAAAAAATTGCGAGCATTCGGTCTCGATACAACCCCTGCCACTATTTTTACCAGATATATTTATGCACCTGATGTTTTAGATTTTTTTACGAAATCTGAACATTTTGATGCCGATCTTCTTAAAAAGCTGCTCTGGGAATATGGCATTAAATTTACAGAAGACACAGATGACGAAATTTTCATTCTAGAGCAATTGATGGCTGATTTGGAAAATCGAGATCCAGTGGGAATATTGATGTGTTTAGAGCGATCTAGGCTGGGAATTCTCTCCCTTAATAACACAAAAAGTGCTTTTCGAACTCTACCCTAGGCTAAGGCGCAGATCCCAATTTAAGCGTTCATTGTGACAAATTGTTAAATATTATGAGTAATTATCTGGATACACCTGGTTCAGAGGGTAATTTTATACAGCAAGCTTTTGACAAAAAAGATAAGCATGTGATTGCCTTCTTGAAAGCTTATTCAGGAAAAAAGATCAATGACTATCTCTTTAATGCTGTGATGAGATTACCCAAAGAAGGCGATTTTCAGGCTAACGTTAATCAGATCTATGATATTTTAATCGATAGAGACCCTAAGTATTTTTCAGCCATCTTTAAACAGAGAACCAATAACTTAAAGATTCTTACAGAAACATTATCTGAGGCAGTTCAAAAGGGAAATGCAAAATATATCAAATGGTGTATCGAACGATTTCTAAACCCAGAAAATGCAACTGAAGTCTTATATGGTTTATTAGAGCTTGCAAGTAATAATCGTCAAGATGTTGTGACTCAGTTATTGCAAAATGTATTGAAAGTCAAAACGGGATCTTTACCAAGACTTAGAGCTACTGTTGGAACTCCAGAAAGAATAGAGATAAGAGAGATCCCTGAAAAAGAAAAAAAGAAGGCAACAGAAAAGAAGGATACAACTGAAAAACAACAGTTACAAGCAGCTGTCGCCATGCCTGACTTTGACTTCCATATCGATGTAAGATTATTCTCGCAAATTGAGAATGATTATCAAATTTCAGGATCCACTCTAGAGGGCAATACATTCAAACATGCCGCCTCCTACATCAATGCTCTGTTACACCATATCATTAAAAATAAAACCAATCCTCACTTCGACTACCTCAAAGGTTTAAGTTCTGATTTAGAAAAGGGATTTCAAGATTTAGAAAGTTTTAAGACAGCAGAATCCTTAATTGAAAACTGTATTGACGCAGGTCATCGTTCGGAGCTTTCACGAGAAGAAATGAATAAAATCTACGAAAAACATCGCGCAAGGGCTTGGTATGGCCAAAGTTATGGTGCAGACGCCGACAAAGAAATTAAAAAAATTAATCATGACCGTAAGATAGAAACCAGAGCTCAATATACTAAAAAAATTACTGCATTGCTTGAAACCAGAGAGAGTATATTACTTCCTTCGGGATATATAGGAACCAAAGAAAATCCAGGGCATGCAATGCTGATTAAAATCGAAAAGATCAATGCGAAAAAAGAAGCCGAGATAGCTGTCCCAAGATATCGAGTAACTGTTTTTAACACGGGGAACGGGCTTGAATATGGCCACCGTAATTTCTTAGATCAAAACAAAATTAAATATTGCCCCGCTCGCGTATTCGAGAAGGTTGACCTAGAGGGAACCAGTAGCTTAATAGAGAATGTGGTATTGGCGCCCCAAACCAATCCCGCTTGGTGGAATGAACCCGAAAGTGAGCATGCAGATAGGAATAGCTTTAATGCTGAAAAAATATATGAAGCTATTGATAAATTTAAGCCATTCGAAGTTGATGCTCTTAAATATTTCCCGCATTATATGACACCACAACGGGGTGGGAGTTGCGCTTCAAAAGTATTTTCTCCCTATTTTAGGAGCTTATTAACTAAGCAATTTCCTCTCTATAAACATGCTCTTAAAGATATCACTAATTTTTATTTTATCAAACAAACTCTGGAACAAAAAGGGAATATCGACTATGACAGTATTGCACAATTAGAATTTAGCCTGCAGAATTACTCAAGATTTTTGAAAAAACTAGACAAGAAGAAAAAATACAGTGAAGATTTTATTCATGCGAGCCATGATAGATTACAGGCAATGAACCGAGATCTTGCCAAGATGAAAGAGAGATACGAGAACGAACAAGCACAGGCGAAGGCAGCAAGCGTCGTAACTCGTTTGGTCCCGAGTGAATCATATCTTATTTCAGGGCATCGAGTCTCTGTGAGCGATACAGACAAATTACTGGAAATTTCAGCAGTAAAGCAAAATATAATACCCTTAGAGTCAGTCAGAGCAAAAGAAATTACTGAAGAAAGTTTGGTATCGCTTCAGAAAAAAATTCAAGAATTCAGTGATAATAAGCAAAATCAAGAAGCCATATCTACGATTGAGGAATATTTTTTTCAATTCGCTCTACCAATCCCTAAATTTGAAAAGCTCGGGAATTATCAATTACAACAGATTATCACTCAATTAAATAAAATACAAAGCCTTTATGTTACCAATCATAAAGCACGGCATGGCAATATTACTCGGCCTGAGACCATCATAACCAATATGGCGCTTTTTTTAGCTACTATTAGAGCACTAGAGAGCACTGAAAAAAATATTATCAATGGGTTCCAAGTTGAAAAGCTAGTCAATGATAACATTAAAATTTGTGAAGAGCAGATTAATTCCCTCTTTTTTAATTGCTATGACCCATCATGGCTACCTCAATTACAGGATCTCAGGCTTGAAATCAAAAGGATTAAAGAGACTTATGGTAGGCCGAGTGGTAATCCTCTTTACGATTATGCTCAAAAACACTATCCAAATCTGGTAAACATTGCTCATAAAATTGCGGAGCGAGAATATCGCATGCTTGATGCAGATTCACGCCGCTTTCGTCGCTTCCCTGGCCAGGAAGAAGCCATGCAAAAAATCTTGAACTGTAATCAACAGACATCTTATTTGGATTTTTGGGTAGATCCTTTGTTAAAAGAAAGTATCGCGGATAAAGAACTGGTGCAAAGAGCGCGGGATGAGTTCGTAAAATATACTGCCGATCAAGTCCTGGCCACAGCTTTTAAGGACTTGTTTAAAGATATGTCCGAAAAAATCAATGGTCCATTATCATTACGCTATCCGAGAATAGAATCAAAAGTCGTTCAAGCAATCTCAGAACGAAATAGGATCACGAACCCCAACGAAATTCAGAAAGTATTGAAGGAAAAATTAAGCGCGACAGAGAGCGATTTACTGAGACGTCTGCTACATTTACGTTCAAAACCAGAGAACCAAATTTTCTCAAGTATAGAATTTTTTAGAGATAATTTGGTTTTGTTATGCCAGAAAACGCATGACGGCATTGATGTGAGCAAGGATTATCAATTATTACTGCATTGTAATTTGTTTGAACCCGGAATTTTACCGAAGGAGCTTAAATCTAATAAAAATCTCGAATCAGAAATTATTTCTTTTCTTGAAACAGGAATAAAGAAATTAAGAGAAAATGGTTGTTTATTGCCAGCAGGTGCTTTTCTTTATGAACAAGCCTTATTACTTTTAAATTATTTACCTGATAATAAAGCACTGCATAATATCTTGAGTGGGCTTCGAAACGAAACCGCATTTTTTGAGCATCTTGAGAAAACACTGCCGTTACCAGATGAAAAGCGTTTAACATACGGGCGTTTATGTAAAACGAAAGCATTATCCCTGATTTCAGAAGTTGCTTTAAACCCATTTTCTCTCGATAAAAAGAAACTTAAGGAATTCTATGTTTCTTATTTCAAATCTAAACAATTAAACTTTATGTCACCTATTATTGATGATTCAACCAAAGTTGTCGAAGCAAAAATAAAAGAAAAACTGGCTCATTTTAAACTTCCCTTAAGCCATCTCTTAGAAGATCCTGAATTTACCAAAGATGTCTTCTTTTCAATATTAGAACAAAGCCATCCCGAAAGTTTTGACGCATTTAGAAAGGCATATGCAAATTGTGTCGTATCGGGTGACTACCCTCTCTACGCATTGCAAAACAAAGAGAATAATGAGGTAATAAAAATTAATTTAGAGGAGGGCCTCATCTATTTAAAAGGTACCTTAAAACCTGGGTATTTGCCAGAGGCCGTCAGAACAAATGAATATTTTAAAGATGTTTTTGGTGATATAAACCCAAAGGCGCTCATTGCTGCGAATCAGGAAATATTTGAATTTGAGGTGAATGGACTTACCTATCGAGTTGTTTTTAATGCGAAAGAAGAAGGAAGATGGGGTAAATTTTATTCCAAACCCGAATTTTTAGTCAAAACAGAAGTTGACGGCAAGATTACATGGTGCCGAAGGTTGGACTTAAGCATATATACCAGAGAATACTCCTCTCATTTCATGAAATATTATCCAGCCTCCATGGTGAATGATTACAATTGGTTTGAAGGTTCAAAAGGTACTTTTTTAATTCCAAAAGGGGGCAACAAAGGTCCGTTTCAAATCAAAAACCCCACAATTTCAATTTTTACTATTGAATAAAGAACCTAATGCTTTAGAAAAACAAAATTTATGGAGGAAGTATCCAACCCCAATTGTTGTCAAAATAAATGACAAGTTTTGGATTTATAATACCAAAGGTTATAGAGGATCAGAATCTTTTACTGAACTCCCCACGGACGTTAGTGAGTCGCTGAATAAATTATCATTTCCGAATGTTGTAGATCAAGTAATCAAATTACCTTTTAGCAAGTTTCCAGCAAATGTAGCAAATTACTTTATATGGATAAATAAAGAGTTTTATCATGGTTACTTTATTCGGGATAAAGAGTCAGAAAAACTGGTATTAATTGGAGATGATGGTAAAGAAACAGCTTTTCAAATAAGAGCCCAAATGGATGAAATTCCTACTTCGGCTTTAGAGGAACCGAGACCAGAACAGTATGAGCGAAAAGAAAATCATGAAACTAAAGAAAGAAAGGAAAGAGACGAAAGAGAGACAAGTCAAGAAAGGGAAGAAAGCGGTGAAGGAAAAGAAACCGAAGAAAAAGATCGAACCGAAGAAAGAGAACGAAAAGCATTCCTAGAGTATCAAAAAGCACAAAATTTAACACAAGTTGCACGGCTTGAGCATTATTTTAGACAATTTGATAGCCGTGAGAACATAGAAATCTTTGACAACTTCAAAGCCATAGAATCGCCGCTATCAGAACCTCCTGTTCGAGTTAAATTACCGCGCTATAATTTGGATTTTGTCTCTCAAAAATATAAAGACAATTGGCAGTTATTTTTAAAAGATGAACCAAATCTTCGTTTGATTTTAGACAAGCCTAAACCAAGCTTCTTTAATCAAGGATTTAACTCTTGGCTTTGGATAGAAGATACCAGAGTTAAACCAACTTCAGCATTGGAACCTGGCATCCCAGATCAATTTGTAATGGTTCCAAAACAGAGTTTTACAGCAGATGCTGATAAATTAAGCCGGGATCAGATCCCTACTTTTAATTTAAAGGGCAAGAAAATCGATATAGGCAGCTCTAGTTTAATAGAAAGATATAAACGGACAGCTCGCGCTGAATTGGTACAAGGTACTGAAAGTTACGTTAAAATCCGCGTCGAAAAAGGGAAGCTCATACCCGAAACAGGTGATGATTTATGTTATATTGCATATATTCATTTATATACTCAAAATCCTAAGGCCGCCTATGATTTACTGACAAAAGGACTGAACGCTGCTCCCATGCTAGGAACACCAGAAGAACGAAAATGGTTGCATGAAATGATCATGCATCATAATGACAAACATACCACACAAGTTTTTCAACGCGCAGGGTTTTTATCTGTTCAACTACAGGCGACCTATCTTTTAATTAAAAATCACTTAGAAGTCAATCCTAGTCTATTAGATAAATATTATAAGGACGCTGATTTTATACAGCGACTTAAAGAAAACTATTTCCATTATTTAGACACACTTAAAAATACACCTGTCGAACTGCAACTACCGCCCGAAGTTGAATTCAATTTATTAGAATTTTTAGTAACCAATCCTGCCGTTAAATTCGAGGACCTGCCAAAAACACTGATTCCGCGTTACCAAACTCTAAATGGTTGGTCAATTCTTAAAGAAAGACAAATCTTAATAAACTTAGCAAAAACTCAAAAATCGGAATTGACAGAACAACGACTCTTTCAAATTAATCAAATGTTGGACAAGGGAGAAATCAGAGTTCCTTATATGTTAGAAGTGGGAGATGAAATTCATTTAAAAGAAATCAGAGAAGCAGGAGAAATCAAGAAACTTGCAGAAGAAGGCGTTCAAAACTTTGAGGACATCCTAAATGATCCCCTTTTGTTCGCTGCGCATTTTAAATATTTGGCTTCAATTGCATCGCTCAAGGATCCTATAGATGAATTGTATTCAAAAGAACTTGCGGACTTTCTTGCTGCAAAAAAACGAGTTTTGATACGCAGAATTTATGAAATACTAGATGAATACCATATAAGAGAGCGTCTTACAGAGCGTGTTCGCGAAAAAATATTTACACCCCTTGAAAATCTTATTTTAGAATTTTCTAAAACGTTACTCTTTATAGCAGAAGATCCTAGCAAATATTCTAGCTTTCTTCAAGAGAAATCTCAAACGCTTGAAAGTTGCATCCAATTTGTCAACAGCAATAATGAAAGATTCAAGGGCAAATCCCCTCTCGTTGAATTGGCAATTTCGCACGACATGATTGATAGCCATTGGCCTGTGCGATCCTTCGATGCGCTAAGCTTAGAAACAGTGGATCTTGAGGGATCTCTATTGACAAGCAGCTTAGAAAAGTTCTTTAATTTACCCGAAAGGCCTCTGATCGAGTCTGAGATAAAACGAGAGAAAGAATATGATTTTGCAAAATTTTCAACAAATATTCAAAAAGATTATGAAGTGGGTCAGAAAAAAAACCAAGCAGAGAAAGTCTTTAGGGAATTTTGCAGAACGAAACTTAAAAAATATCTCGAACAACACGAAGATCTGCCTGGACTCAGTGAAAAAGAACAATTTTCAGTTAATCTTGCAGCGGAAATTACCCAATTCGATGCTGAAACCACTTCCATTCAAAAGAAGCTTGTAGAACTCGCAAATAGACAATATTCGTTGCGACAAAATCAATTGGCATTACTCGGGCAAGAGAACCGTAAATTAAAGATGGAGGATTTAATCACACTGTTTTTATCCAAAAATCCTCATCGTTATGCGCAGGCAACTGGGTTGTCCTTTGATGAAATTAAGGAGCTCCACGACAGTATCCATCAGTATTTGATTAAGAGCACCCATCTTAACCATTTAAAACGTGTCAATACTCATCTCAAAGCACTCAAAGGCAAAGAACCCGGGAGACCTTTAAATCCTAAGAGCAGCTTATATCAACAAATTCTTGAGAATCTTGGCCAAGAGCTCTACGGTAAACGACAAAATTATGATTCCTACCTTAAAGAACCGGCATTATTGGTCTTTGAGCATTTTGAAAATATTACTTTACGTGATAATCAAGTTGCAATGCTTAAAACGCTCTTTGAAAGCAAAGACGGTCGTTTTAAAGATTCAGTGATCCAGTTAATTATGGGGGGCGGAAAATCCAAGGTATTAATGCCACTATCGGTACAACAAAAGGCACAAGGGGATAATTTATGCATTGTTGAAGTTCCCCCTGCCCTATTTGAAACAAATTTGGTTGATTTGCAGCGGATCTCTCGCCAGCTCTTTAATCAAGAAGCTATCCCGTTTCAATTTACCAGAAGTAATGCTTACTCGGCTGAATACCTAGAAAATCTATACAATCGATTAGAAGCCTGTATGTTGCAAAAAAATTATTTGGTAACTACTGGCAACAGCATGAGGTCACTGGCACTAAAATACAATGATCTCTTAGAAACATTAGAAAAAGAACCCGGTAATCAAAAATTATGGGCACAATTCGAATGGGTAGAGCGAATTCTGAAATTAATCAAGTTTAAGGGGGATTGTTTTATCGATGAGGTCGATTCGGCGTTGAACATACAACAGGATTTAAATTACCCGATTGGGGCGGAGCAAAGTTTAGATCCTCTGTCAATTCAAGCTGCCATTGAATTATATCAATCTTTAATTGATTTAGAGCCAAAAATAAAATCAATTGATGAGCTTATCAAATATTACTCAGAAAAGCCTCAAAGCTATTTGGAAGAGAAATTAAAACTGTTCCCCAGCCTGCTGATAGAAAAGAATCCTGAAAGGCACAAAGCGCTGTTTGAGGTTATCAAGGATATGACGAGCGAGAAAAGAAATAAAATCATTGATTATTTACTCAACAAACCAGATTTTGATGCCGCATTTATTAAAAGTTTGCCAAATGATCATAAGAATATTCTTGCCATCTATAAACATCAAATCAATACCCTGCTTCCTGTCACTTTAAGCAAGAGAGATAATGAACATTATGGTCTAAGTAAACTGCCAATTACAGCCGCTGAAATGAACGCAAAAGAGATGTTTAAAAGAGAGATTCCCATCCCCTATTCTGCCAGTCAAAAGCCTAAGGAAGGATCTCAATTTGCGAATATCTATACTGCATCTAACTATGCGATACAGTATCAATTCCTGCATGGAATTTCTTTGAATTCTTTTAAGCAAATGATTCAAACTTTCAAAAAAAGGGCTATCACGGAATTTAATACCAATCGAAAACGCAATACTTTCTCACTTTCTGACACTGAAGCTGCCAAGGAATTTTCTGAATTAACGGGTATTGCTGTTCCTTTAAATGATTTGAATTTGTCTGATACAGGGTTATTGAATGAATTATTAAGTGGTGAAAGAGACGGCAAGCGAATTGGAGAACCCGCAGGAATGCGGCCCAGAGTAATACAGTATGCGCTGCAAAATTATATTCTGCCAAATGTCACAGTTCATTCCAAAATGTTGAGCATGAATGCGATTCAAGAAGCAAGTTTATATCATAGTGTGCAAGGCACATCCGGTACCAGTTTGAATCTGGAGAAGCTTTCACGATAGATTAAGCTTAGATCCTGAACAAAGTCTTGGGACTGATGGCCAAACCATGGATCATCTCTTAAATAAAGATATTCAAGTACGATTAGCAGAAAGTACTGATCCGAGTCACATATTGTCTGAGTATTTTAAATCCCAGAAAGAACCTGAAAAATGCCATGCAGTTATTGACGTTGGTGCCTTGTTTAATGACTATACCAATGAAAAAGTGGTGGAAGCCATTGAAAAGCAGGTTAAACAAATTAAAGATTCCACGATTAAATACATCTGATATTATAACGAAGATAACAGACTATGCGCAAAATCTCTGCTAGATTCCAGTGTTAAGGTACTTGGCACCAGTGATTATGAAGTGATTAAAAAACTGCTGCAATGCGATGAATCTGCCTGGCTTACGTATTATGATCAAGCTCATACCACTGGCACTGATATTAAGCAAGATTTAAATGCGAGGGCTTTAGTGACATTTAATAAACACTCGCTATTACGCGACCTGCTGCAGGGAGTGATGAGACTACGACAATTCTTCTCTAGCCAAAATTGTGATATTGTCATTCCAAGTGATCTGAGTGATATCTTTGGATCGCCTCCCACGGTTGAAAAAATAATCGCATTAAGCATTCAAAACCAAGAATCTCAAGTCCTGAAGCATCATTATATTTCTGGAATTCGCAAGATTCAGAATTTATTCCGTGAAAACCTGGATACTTATTTGAAAGACCTACCAAACAATGAACAAAAATTACAGGCATATAAGGCTTTTTCTGAGTTTTTTGTGACACCGATAAAAATTGATCCATTTTTGGAATTGGGCGGCATTGAGGAAGAACAAGACACGCTCTTCTTGCTTGAAACTTATCGGAAACATGCAGAACAGGCTTGGGAGAAGGCCTTGAAACTTGCCATGGGAATAAGCCTGGAACATGAGGACGCTGCTAAAGAAAAGGATGCAGCAGAAGTGAAGATTGCACTTCAGAAATTTGAAACCGTGAAGAAAAAGCTCGTAAAAGAAAGCAAGCTTATTATTACTAAGATTGAACCTTATCTGCCCGTTAAAGTAAAACAACGGGTTTTAGACAACCCTGATGCCAATATGGAAGCACAGAAGCAATCGACTGCCGTAGCAGATCAAAAACAAGAAAAGGAGAGTCAGCTTCAAACTCAGGCCATGATTGAATCCGCAGCGTTTCCGCCCTATATTGGTTATAAAGGCATTTATACACCAAAATCATGGTCAGAAGGAGAATTTACGGAATGGCGAAAAACCGAATCAATAATAAATGAAATAAAAGAAAAATCTGAATTTTCAAAATTACAAAATCTGCTCCCTAATCTAGATGATTTTAAAAAATTGGGCCTTGAATTTCATCCAAAACTATTAGTGTCTCACAATTATCAAAACACTTACCTTGAAACCCCTATTATTTCTGGAATGAATAAAAAGCCCTCGCAATACATATTATTCAAAAAGGATGGCAAAGATCTCCCAATCGGTAATCATCACCCAAGGCGAGGCGGCAGACTTAAATGCCATGATCACTAAACTTAAAGAAAATGAAACACCAGAAGTTTGGATCCAGACCGTAAATGGTACAGTTTATTCTGGTAAAAAACCTAAAGATTTAAATTTGCAAGAAGATTATCAAATCATTTTGGAACAATTAAAATATTATACTGGAAATATTGATGCCCTGGAAGAAACCTTGGATTCAAATCGCTGGTTTACCCTGGATAAAATAAGACCATTATTAAATTATTATAAAAAGAATATTCTTCCAGATGAACCTTTAAATGCTGGCACTTTCGCATTTGTCGAAAAACGTTTATTAGAACGTGCAAGACAGCATGAATTGGCAGCCAAGTCAATTGCCACCTCTGCCTCTCTTGGGTCAGTATCGGAGCCTGTTGTTACGGTACCAGTTGTTGCGCTTCAAGAACGTAAAGAGAGCCAAGAAACCCACGAACTTAAGGAAAGAAAAGATGTCCAAGAAAACAAAGAAAGTAAAGAAGCTCTTGAAAGAATTTTGACTCATTATCAAAAACAAAGACATGGCAAAGCTTTTAAAGATTCTAAAGAAAATCGCTTAAGTGAAAAGTTGAAGCATCGACCAGCCTCTGCAGAGAGTCAAGCATTGATTATGTCAAAGGCTAAACCAGCTAAATCCGCTAAATCCGAAAATAAACCTCCCCATCGCCCTAAAAAGCCTTCCCGAGATTTGAAGGGTAAAACATAGCTTTACTTAGCGTTACTTGGCGAAGTTATCAAGGGAGAAGCAACATCGCCGCCATCCACTGGAATATTCGCACCCGTGATATAACTTGCCTTTGTATCATCTGCCAAGAACAGAACAACCGATGCAATTTCTTCAGGTTTTGCAACTCTTTGCATGGGCACGCCAAGTGAAGCAGATTGATTAAAATTGGCATCGAGATCCTGGAAAAGCTGCTCTTTCAAGCGGTGTGTCCACGGGACCTGGCGAAATGGCATTTATACGAATGGCAGCGCGTTTCTCATTGACAACTTGTTGTGCTATTTGATTAGAAGTTCCGCGCGTGAGAGAGATAATAAACGCTTTGGCACCGGCATATATCGGTCTATGGGGATCTGGGATAATACCATTTCGACTGGAAGTATTAATAATGGCTACAGGTAATTCTTTCGGTTGCATTTCAAGTATGTATTTCAGTTCCCATTTTAAGCTATAGAAAACACCAAAAATGCTGGTAGCAATCGGACTTTCTGCAAAGGGTGATGCATTGGTATGCTGCGTATTCAGAATGGGTGGGCAAGAATTATCTTGCAGACAGGGGCTTGTTGGTTGTGGTGGAGGCAATCTATACAGAATCGATCCATCTTTATCAATCAATGAATCAAATTCCATCATCATAATATTCGCTTTTAAAGTAAAATCGCCTGGCTGAACACCAGCATTATTGAAACAAATATCTAACCTTTTATACTTTTTAAAGATGTCCTCAATCAGTTTTTTGATTTGTGCTTCGATTCGAACGTCACAGGGAATATATTCTATAGTCTTTATTTCCGAATCCGAAAGGTTATTTTTGATATAGCTTTGTGCTGCTTCCCATTTGGAGGGGTTTCTCCCACAAACAATAACATGAGCTGCCCCATTTGCTGCAAATTGGACCGCAGTAGCCAGACCAATACCCGACGTACCACCCGTAATTAACACAACTTTGTCTTGAAACACCTTTTTCGATTCCTTTTGAGGTAGATTGCTTTGAATTTGATTGGTATTGCTGCCATTAGTCGATGATTCAGTTGCAGTTCTTGTATTTGGTGATGCAACACTCGAGGCTGCTTTAGCATAACTGGCCAGGGCGCAGGCTAATAAAAATAACGAACCAATACCAATTTTGAGACTAAATTTTCTGTTCATTATCAAACCATAGTTGAAGTTTGTTAGAAATTCAATGTATCTACAACCCATTTATTGGAACCATTCATTAAAACCTTAATCTAAAAAAATGGAGAAAAATGGAGGTTTTGATATGAGTGATATTAAAGAACTGTATGAGGCCATCAATAAACAAAATCTAGAGGCTGTTAAAAAACTAGTAGAAGATCCCAATATCATAAAAAAAATCAATGATCATGAAGTATCGGATTTAACTCCGCTTGCTGTAGCGCTGCAGAATGTAGCAAGACCTGAATCTAAAGAAAAAGAGAAGTTGGCTTTTCTGATATTAAACTTATTGCTCAAGGTACGTGAGCTGGATGTGAATCAAACTGTAACACCAATGAAGGGAGACACACCTCTGATTTATGCAATTGATATGGGCTTTGATGAGGCATTATTAAAGCCTTTATTGGATCGCAAAGATATCGATCTGAATCGTAAGGGGCAAGATGGAGGGACGCCTTTGCATCATGCCAAAGAGAACGGAGATGAAAAATTAGAGCGATTTCTTATCGAAAAGGGAGCAGACCCGTCGATTGAAAAAGACAAACGAGGAAAGATTCGAAGATAGCGTTCGAAAATAGCGTGAAATTAGCAAATTCTTAACTCTTCAGAGATCTCGAGGGTTTCGACGACGCAATTGCTGTTTGTTTAGCCTGCTCTGACATTTTCTTAAGATCCAATATACTGGTGCTGTTAAAAGTACCGTCGAAGTAGGGATCTTTTCTTACAACGTTCGCATCTATTACATATCCACTCACCACATCTATAACGTCATGAGAAAACTGTTGGAGAACTGATGCAAGTTGTTTATGAAGATCTGTGACCCCTGCTTGGACTCGATTTCGAGTGTTTCGTTCAAGTTTCTTTCGTATTTCACTTTGCAAATCAGGCAATAATGACGGTTCTGCCCAGTATGAGATATTGACCCAATGATTAATATCAAGCGCTGCACTGATAGCCTGCATCTCTTTTCTATTAAATCTCGGCCCTCTAAAAAGAAAAAAATGCCGTAATGTTTTATTTACAATGAGAGCATCTGTCAAGGTAATAATACTGGCTGTATTAATATTCCTACAAGATAGAGTCAAATACTCCAGTGTTTTATTTGCTTTTATAACATCAGCAAAGGCCATCGCTTCTTCTACTTCTAGGGAGCAAAATACCCCGGGACAACTCAATTCAAACCTTCGTAGAGTTGAATTTATTTGTATGGCATTGGCTAGAGCTATTGTTACATTTTTAGTTAAGGGAGTGTTAGCGGCTATATTAATTTCCAGTAGCGATGCATTTACGAGCAGAGCATCTGCCAGGGCTTTCACTCCATTATCTCCTATATTACCATCCCATAATTTCTTAAACGCTATCGATAACAGCGTGGTATTGATTTCTAAAGCGCCCGCTATGGCCTCCACAGCAGCATCATTCAGAGGCTGTACAGTGAGCGACCGCAATGTTCTATTTTTTTTCAAAGTCAGAGCCAACGCTTGAGCACTCTCAACATCCATAAGAATCTTACCAAAATCTGCAACTTCTTTACCCTCTATTTGTTTTTCCCAATAATTGATTTGTTCCATTATTTTTTTTTGTTCAATTATTTCTTTTTGGGGGGTCATAATACTCTCCTAATTTAAAATTCTAAAACTGTTCTACTAAAAATAATAATGAATTGCATCAGACCTTCTGTGTAATATCACACACTATTAAAGAAGTCAAGCAATGACAAGACAAGATATCACCTATGATCATGATTTTCAAATATTTTTTACACTTTTTTACAATTTTCTATTATTTTTACCTTTCTTGTTATGGAATCTTGTGGTAACTTGTAGAATCTCATAGATTATGGTATAAATACACCTTTATTATCAAAATATCATTTACTAAACGACTAAACTCTGGAGATGTCCCTTATGGCAACACCACCACAAATACAGAAATTAAAAACTGAGGAAGCCACTTCATTTGCTTGCGAGAGCGATGATTGCATTTTATTGAACAACATTCCGATCGGACAACCCAATCCAAAAGGCTTGGAACCAAAGCGCGTGATGTTAAAAGCTCAGGATGGTCCTAGTTGCTATCTGAATGCATTGAAACGAGCGGCTATTGTTGCAGAGGGCGAGAAATATTTTTATGTAAAAGATGAGAAAATCATAGCGGACAGAAAAGCAGTTTCTAATTTACGAAAAGGGCTTAAAAAACTTGATAAATATAACTATTTGTCAGCTTATGCAGAGCAATTTTTAGAAATGTCAGGGATCTACAAAACAGATGTAGTGCCTCTTTTACGTAAAAAATTGTCCAAAGTCACTGCCAAGGATATTACCTATCATTGTCTATTGTTGGTGTTTGCAAATTTGGAAAAATCCTCAGTTCGCGAAAAAATTCAAAAAAGAATATCCACCGCTGAACTCAAAGATTTAGTCGATAAATTTTATAAATCTGATCAAACAGATCTGATGGCCTTCCTCAAAGGATACCTTAACAATGCTAGGTTAAAAGAAAGTATAAATGTTCATGTTAATTTTTTAGTTGCACTTGGTAAAGATCCTGAAACTGAAATTATGAGTCTTTTAAAACCAACACAGATAGAGACACCAACACCTAAAAAGAACGAACCTTCTAAGGAAGAACCTTCTAAAAGCGAACCCTCTAAAAAAGTGCAAGAGGAAGCTCCAAGAAAAACAGATCTGAGTGATGACTTGAAAAAAGGTAAATTCGGAGATTTAAATTTGGTTATCATGGATAGATTTCTCAAAGTTGCTATTCAGCGGGAATTGAGGCGAATATTTGATTTCGAATACATAAAATGGGACCCTGCAACCGACAGCATGGATGTATTAGTAAAATTATTAAAAGATAGCAAAGCACCTTTGGTCTTTTTTGGCGGCTTTGGTTCAGGATTCTATAAACCAGGAACCCTGAAAAAATTCAATGTAAAAGAAACCAAAGAACTCAGAGAATTAGAAAAATTTGATTTAAAACAGTTTGAATTTTGTGGTTGGAATAGAGCCGATTATCTTGGCGATGATCTATTGAAGGATTTTGAGCATGGCGGCCACGTTGTCGATGTAGTCGGCTTTATTAACAACAAAACCAACCAACGGGTTATTATTTGGGATCCCAATTTTCCAAGTGACCCAGCTCTCGGTAAAAATTCTCTTACCACACTCCAGTATGATGTCTTTAGAAAAAGATGCATGAAAAGTTCAACCGACGCCGGGTATGGATTGCAAAGAAGAATAGTTATTTCACCAGCTACATGATGGTGAATGGTAAGATGAGATAACTTTAGTGTAAAATGTCATTTTGTTTTTCCACCTCAAGAAGCCTTGGGATTTGCATTTATGACATTTTCAAGCCAATTTAAAAAGCCTTTGAAAGAAACTCTAATTGATGAAATTAAATGGTATTCTATCTATGCAATATTTTTAGCGATTTTATTTATAGCAGTACTAACTTCTCGTCGGCTTATCTTAGAACAGTATTCCATTAATACTACTCATTACAGTTTCGCTATAATTGAGGCATTAATTTTAGCGAAAATTATCAGGATCGGTCAAATTTTTGGTTTTGGGGAAAGATTTTTAAATAAACCTCTCATTTACCCTGTAATCTATAAAACAATAATCTTCAGTTCTTTTGTTATAATATTTCAGATTATTGAACACTTTATAGTCGGATTTATACATAAAAAAGAAATTATAACCATTTATCATGAACTTATTGCAAAAGGTATTTTTGTGATCTTAGCGAATATAATCAATATGATTTTCGTATTCTTCTTTCTCTTTGCCTTTTTAGAAATTGGCCGCATTCTGGGTCATGGAAAATTAATAGCACTCTTTTTCCGAAGAAATAAGTTCATTCACTCGGAGAAGGATAAAGGCCGGTCCTAAAGTAAGTGCGGGCACCAAGTTTGCCCTGAGTCTTCCTTTCCCATTTTTTTCTCCTTTTGTTTTGTGCAGCCACTAGAGTTGGGCAAGAATACACATAAAAAATTTTATCTTAGAAAAGAAAAACATACAATTCTACCCTGGGAACTTCTTTTCTTATCTCTAATCAAAAATAATAAATTATTGTGATAAATGATAAGAAAGGAACCCATAAATGAGTGTAGCACCACATAAAGAGGAACTTCTAAAACCCGAGGCCAAGAAGAAAATGGTCATCGCAGGAATGGGACCAGGTGGTCTGGTGGAAGTTATTAAAGCAAAACAAAAGGGTTATGATTTCGTTCTAATTGAAAAAAGAGAGCATTTTTCAAGGGAACAAAGAATCTTTTTTGATCCTAACGCATATCCTGATATTTTTATTTTTTCTCAAGAAGATACTGAAAAAGTTGCATTAATAAAGAGGAAATTGCAAAAAGAGGGTGATGAAAAAGCAAGACAAGAAATCATGCGTGGATTAACTGAGGAGCAGCGTTTTCTTTTGGATTATCATGATTTTGCAGTTCCCTTGAATAGTGTTCAAAGATTTTTATTATACAAATTAGATCCTACTGGCGTCTTGAGGAAAGAAGGACGCATCCGAATCGGGCATGACATTAAAGCATTTGATTTTTCCAACGGAAAAAATGTCGTCAAGGTGGAATCTCCTAAAGGCACAGATAATATTGAATTTGATTATTTTGTAGCCGCAGATGGAGCGCAGAGAACTGTATCCAAAGCTTTTAATAAAGCAGTCGCTGCATTGCCGAAAGCAAGCAAAGCTCTCATGAAAGAAATCGAATATAAAAAATTAGAAAAGCAAGTTCGAGCAGTGCCGCAAACTACGACTTTTCTGAGATTGGCGCCTGGGATGGACCCAGAACATCACAGGGTTCAAGTTCGTGAAATAGAAGGCGGTACATTACAACTTACAAAAGATCAAAAAGCTGAATTAGCCGAACTGGGTTGGACATTACCTTTTGCACCAAGGTTTTATGTATTTTCCAATGCTGACGGGACAAAATTTTATATTGCCGGTGAAATTCCCCAGAAAATAGCCGATTTGAATTTGTCAAAGCAAGGTAAAGAAAAAATGATTGCTCTTTTGGAAAAATGGAGCAAGAATATGTTAAAGTATGCGTATAATGTAGTCGACGCTGATTCTCGCTTTGAACTTGATATTACCCCAAACCCTATGAATGATCCTGAGATAGACAAAGCAAATCAGCTCAAAGCAACCGCCTTTAATTTAATGTTAGAATTTACTGAAACCCCTTGTGTTCCATTACATAATAATGGGATTTTTGTCTGTGTGGGTGATGCTTTTATGAATGCAAATTTTTATAGAGGTACTGGAGCCACCGATGCGATAGATGATTCGATTGCTTTTTTTGAAATGTTAGAGAGATATGAATCCACACCCGATTCAAAAACAAAGTCTGATATTTTAAAAGAGTTTATGAAAAACCGTCTGAAAAGAAAAGAGGACATGATGGATCATATGGTACAAGATGAGAAATCCAACATCAAAGCTTATACCAAATCAATGATTAGCTTAGGTAAGGTCTCCTTGGAAGATGGCAAGAAATTATTGCATTTTGCGGATGAATTTGAATCACAGAGTGAAGAATTAAAAAAAGCAAAACAGGAATACCTACATTTTTACAACAAAATAAAGCTAGAATTTGAAAGCATGGTGGACAAAGCTTCAAAAGAACCGCTAGAACCTGAAGATATGAGGCAGGTTCTTGAATTTAATTTGGATACACTTTTTGAAAAAAATAATCAATTAGCGACTGAAATTGACAAAGTAATTGACAAACAAATTCAAGAAGAAGATAGGAGAGCAATAGCAGAACAAAAAGCAGCGGAAGAACTAAAGCATCGCATGGAAAAAACCAAAGAAACTGCTGCACAAGATAAACACCATTTGATGCGCGCAAAAACAAAGCTCTATGCAACACATTCTGAGGCCGTAGCCACCGTCAGTGCCATGCTGCAAACAAGAACAGATAAGATATTAAAGCAAGTCAATGCTTTTACCAGCCCCAGAGGCAATCTCGCTAAGCGTTTAGCTTACATGGTCTTTAAGAAACAGGTTCAAAGAACCAAAAGAGACGAGAATACTCAGAAACAATATTACTTGAATTTAATGAAAATGATGGGTCACCAAAAGAAAGATGCGATGCAACAACAAGCATCTCCCCCGGACTTGATGCCAAAAAAGCCAGGTTCTTTTAAGTCCTCGACTTGAATTTTTACAATAAGGCAGCTTCTAGGCGCTCTCTTCTCTAAGAGATGCCATATCGATCACAAAACGATACTTTACATCATTTTTAATGGTGCGTTCAAAGGCTTCATTGACTTTCTGGATTGGAATCATTTCTACTTGAGGAAGTACATTATGTTCTGCACAAAAATTAAGCATTTCTTGGGTTTCTTTCAGGCCGCCGATGAGCGAACCTGCAATGGATCGACGCTTAAAGACGAGTTTACTGCCATCTACACCGGGTTCTATTGGCTCAACCGCGCCAACAATTACCATGACGCAATCGCGTTTTAAGAGATCGAGATAGGGATTCATGTCATGTGATCTGGGAACAGTATTCAGAATAAAGTCAAAACTGTTTGCCTCTTTTTGCATTTGTCTCTGATCTTTAGAGATGATGACGTTTGATGCACCCAACTTTCTCGCATCTTGTTCCTTGCTAGGCGAAGTCGTGATAACAGTTACCTCTGCGCCAAAGGCATGTGCAAATTTGACCGCCATATGGCCGAGCCCTCCCAAGCCCACAACTCCAACTTTCTGTCCCTTTGCAACCTTCCAATGACGAAGTGGAGAATAGGTAGTGATACCTGCACATAAAAGAGGTGCCGCTGCTTTAATATCAAGCTCTTTTGGCAAATGAAGGACAAATTTATCATTGACAACAATTGTATTGGAAAAGCCCCCATATGTTGTTTCCGCAGTTTCAGGATCTTTACTGTTGTAAGTGAGAGTAAAGCCATTTTCACAATATTGTTCCAGTCCTTCTCCACAGTTCTTGCACTTTTGACAAGATCCCACCAAGCATCCTACAGCAGCGAGATCACCTACTTTAAATTCCGATACAGCCTCGCCAATTTTAGTGACTTTACCAACGATTTCGTGTCCTGGGACCATTGGATAGATGGCATTATGCCATTCATTGCGAGCATTATGAATGTCTGAGTGACATATCCCGCAATAGAGAATTTCAAGCTGAATATCATGAGCTCTTAACTCTCTGCGTTGAAATTCAAAGAAATTGAGTGGTTCTCTTGCACCTTGAGTGGCATATCCCATTGCTTTAATCATGTGTACTCTCGCTCAATTTATAATTGATGGGTTTTATATGAAATTTATTTAAAATAATAAAAAGCGTGTGCTTGATTTTCAGGTTAGCATATCAGCCCTAACTTTTGTTCCATTGACCAAGAGTGTATACGATTTTTCTTTAATATTTGAAATATTTAAATCTGGGATTTTTAGTAAAATAGCTGCAACTTGATGATTTTGTGTTTTTAAAGCATTCATCAGTGGATTTTGATTAGGATCATGGGGATGTATTAAAAGACCCTGTAAAATCTCTTGACGAATTTTTTCATCGGACGATAGTTCAAGCAAATTCTCTGCAGCCTCTACGTTTTTTTCATGTAAAGCTTTATGAATCAATTCTTTAACGTCGCTACTGGTAGCACTCATTGTCAATCTTTAATCCTAATAATAAAAATTATGTGATTTTACATGTAAACTGCCTTAAATCTTAAAAAGCTTCTTGCTTATAAGTTTTTAGACCCCGTTAATATCTATTTTGTTTCTTTTCAACTAGATTAACTATACTATTTATAATTGTGGGACTCCAAGCGGAATTAATAAAAAGTGCTCTCTTTCAGGCCAAGGTTAGTCTATAAATCCTTTGAATTTTGTCTGTAGTCTGATATATCCTCTAATCATTCTAGTGAATTGGCTAGGCTTATTGGGATAAAATGCCTTGTAGACTTGCAAGTCTACGTTTATCATGCAGTGATAACAAGCCAGGGCAGAATAAATTAGCCATAACTGTTTGACTATTGCAAACATGTCTAAGAATTGTTTTTTTGTCGCTAATCCTAACCAGTTTTCAAAACAAGCATCTTGAAGTTTCCTATAGATTTGATCATCTTCTTTTACGCCATGATGGATGGTAGATTGTTGCAGACAATTATATAAAGAAAAAAATGGATGGATGATGGCAGTCTCACTCCAATCAACAAATGTCATTATTTTAGTATTTGGATCAAAAAGAACATTTTTATCATGAAAATCGTGATACCCTAATGTTTCAGGGATTCCATATTCGGATAACAATTTGCATTGTGCTTGAAATTTCGGACTTAGGCTCTGTAATATTTGCAGTTCTTGGTCGGTTATATCTTCTTCTTTTAAAAAATCGGTAAGGTTTATCATTTTATCATATAGAATGGGTAATTTATCTAATCGCCAATCCGGAACACCTAGTTTAAGAAATGAATCTACATGATCTTCTGTCGAACGTTGGATCGCGGCGAATTGCTTAATTGCTTGGCACAATAGATCTGGTTTGAATTCGGCTTTAAGCGCTTCACGCAAAGGAATCCCTGCATCACGCATCAAAAAACAATGCAGCTCATCATTGATAGCTATCACAACTGGTACACTTGCATGAAATTGCTCTGACAATAGCCGCATGATCTTCGGTTCATTGGATAGGTACAAAGACGCAGGTGTTTGTTTTAGATAGATATCACCTTTTGAAGTTGAAAATCGTATCACAGCTGACCAAGGTGTTGACAGCAAGGTTTCAGGTGAGTTTTCTATGGAGTACCCATTAGCTACTAGATAATCGCTTCCCCATTTGAAAATGTGTGTTTGATGATTCATATTTCAATACAATCAGAGTATCTTGCAAATTTTGCATGAATGGCTCCCAACATATTGTCTTCTAAATCCACGATGAGCATTCTTTTTGAATCAGCAGACCAGAATCTATCACGCCCATAGGCCATTTGTAACAAAGGTTCTGGCACAAAAGCCAAGGGATAATAAGGGCCTCTTATTTCTGCATCATGCAATTTTTCGTATAGAGCTGGGAGATCAGAGGATTGAATTAAACGAAGCCTTACATTTTTGCCATGTAGCATACTTAGCCTCAAGTGCTCAAGTTAATTGATAGTATAGTTGATCCTAAGATCTTGCTCTAGCAAGTTGCAGTAACATTTTCTGGAAGCTTCAAACTATTTCTAATAAAAAAATGCAGTTTGTGTGCCCACCCTCACCTTGTCATTAACTACTGAAAATGGTTACAATCATTCATTTTTGGGCACCGGAATGAAGAGACAAGCGCTCTATTTTGTTGCTCGGGACCATGACCCTGTAGAAGAGAATAGTGGCTTGTCTCAATTGCCTCTCATTAAATGATTGATTTTTACAAATAGAAATTGTCATTTAATAAACTTAATTTTAAATGGAGCATCTATTATGCAAACAGTTCAAGAAGCTGAAGCAGAATTAGCCATTCTCGAAGCTGAAGAGAGAGTGAAAGCGGCTCAACGACACGTAGATGAATTAACAGCAAAAATTTCATCTTCAGAATATACTTTAAATGTTGTAATTCCAGAAGACAAACGTATGCTTATGAACAAAGCAAATAGGCTTGCATCAGCTGCATTAGCAGCCCCTACTTATAGTGGAGGTCATTTTCACTTTGATAAGAGTTGGGGTGCTGTTGTAAATAAAGATGAAGATGCCATTAACGCACGAGGAAAAAAGGCTCATGATGCTTTACGGGAGGCTAAAGATAAGTTGCCTGCGGCAGAAGCAGCATTGCGGTTAGAAAAAAAGCGACTAGAGGTTGTTAAGGTAAAGTATCATTCTTATTCGTCCAATCCGTCTGTGGAGGCTGAAAATCCAAAGGAAATTACGAGAGAAGAAACCAAGAAAAGAGTTGAAAGAAAAGAAACAAGAGAGGCTACTGAGAGAGAAGTCAGAAAATCATCTGTAAAATCATCTGGGGAACAACCGATGAGTTTTAGCCATAGCTACTATGAATCGAGTGATAAATCATATATTGTTCAATGGACACGGAATGGGACAGTGTGGACCAGAAAGGCACCGAGCAGCCTCGATGGTAAAGACTTTATTCAACAGTTTCAAATTATAGGTCGTGAAACTCTTTCTGGTTTTACAAAAAAACTCACTCCAATGAATGGCACATCAGGAACCATTGTTGAAAAAAAACGTGAAGATAGATTGTATTGGTATTTTATACCTGATTGTGGTTCAAACAAGATGTGGCTTTTGGAAAAGACAAATTTTATTAAGGGAGAAACTAAATGGTGGAGATTAGTACGTGAAATGCAGCAGATTAATAAACTAACCTTAACTGCCGGAGTTAGGGCTGGTAGGGAATCAATTGGAAGAAAAGACAGCGAACTACCTGCTGAAAAAACTGGTAAGCGACTAAAACAAAAAAGAAGCGAGCCAAGTAAAACAGAAAAAGTTGATAAGAACCCTGGGTTATTTTTCCTAAAAGATGATAGAAAAGATAAGAAGGATTCCAAAGAAATTGATATGCAACCAAAATCTTTTGAGTGCAACTATTTTGTTAAATCTTTTTTTTGGGGAGGTTCTTTCCGCAATACCCGTTGGACTTACAACGGAAAGTCGTGGGATTTTGAAGAGGTTGGAAAGAAGCGAAGGCGTTATAATGTTGTGCGTCGAGCAGCTCTCTCGTATAGAGAAGTTGGTATAGAAATAATTGATGATAAAATATCGGGAACCATTGTTCAAAAAGAAGGAGGAAAGAAGCAGGTATTTATTCCAGACATGGAAAAATATCTTGGTGCCGATGGTCTCTACACGCTCTATTATAGGAAAAAGTCAGGTGATAAATGGTGCGAACTAGGTGATATGAGTGATATAAAAGATAGAATCCCTGCAGCAACCTTTTCATTTTTCTCTTCACCATTTAGAGAAGAAGAATCACCAAAACCTAGGCGATTAGGGAAGAAAAGTCATTCTATAGACGACAGACTATAGGCGTTCTATGAGGCTCAGCAAGAATTTCAACACCTAAACCTAAAAGATTCACTTTTAAATTGCCGGCAAATTGTTAACTCACTTCTCAAAAGTTAACCCATAGAAGGTGGTGCTGCTCTTGTAGCCTTCGCCACTTCGGCTTGGACTAAGGCTTGTAATTGTTCCTGAGAAAGGGTGATCATTGGAGTCGCTTGAACTGGAGCAGCTAACTGTGGTCTGGGGGCTGCATCTGGCGAAACCCTCGCTGGAACGGCTGCCTCTGCACTGATAAGCATCGCTGGTGGAACTGCGCTAACGGGTATTGGTCCAGCGACTAGTACTCGATGAGCATCACCTTCTTTGCGTGATTTCTCAATTCGTTCGACTTCTGCAATACGACGGGATAATTGCTCATCGGCTTCCTTAAAAAAGCCTGCGAGCATTTCTTCTAGTCTTATTTCAGCTCGACCATGTGCCATTTTAAGCCTTGTGGTACGAACAACACCAAATTTAATTCCACAGCAATCAATAAAGCAAGGGCCAGATTCCGCATTGACTTTATCCAATTCCTCATTCCAAATATTTCCAATCTTCTTTTTACAAAGCTCTCTATCACCAATATTAACGGGCCCAGTGTACCTTATGGTAAATGTATAGGAAGTGAGTACCTGGTGACTAGATATTGTGCCTTCGCCCTCATATATAGAGCCGCTAACTTCGGTCTTTGTGTTAGGCGTTAATGAACACTTAATATCTCTATTCACTGGCAAATAAATGGTAAAAGCATGATCCATCATCAAACTTTTAAAATTATTGCTCTTCGATGTCCATATTCTTCCTTCAAAATTCAATTTCATGAACGCATATGCGTCCCCATTTTGAGCAGCTAACTGATACCATCTATCTGCTTCAGCTTTTCTATCAGTGCCATCTTTTATACATTTATCCAGAATATATGCCACCTGACATTGACCGTACGGAAAATTTTGATTAGCAGCACGCTTGGCTAACTCCAATGCTTGTCCGGTATCTTTGTCGACACCTTTTCCATCGCGAAAGCATATTGCTAAATCAACAAGACCCCAGACATTATTTGCATTTGCGGCAGTTCGATAGAGCGCAACAGCTCGATTGATATCAGTTGCAACACCTGTGCCATCCCTGTAAAATATACCTAAATAGGCTGTAGCAAAATGATTGCCTTTTTCTGAGGCCTCAGTTAAGAAACGAACAACATACCTTTTTTGCTCTTCTTTTGCTGGGGGGACATCAGCAAAAGTCCTCGTATTTATCCTAATCTCTCTATCAAAATATCGTCTGATTTTCTGCCTAGCTTGCCAATTGCCTTTAAGCACTTCCCCCAAAAGGTTATCCAATTCTTCCCTTGAAATCATAAACTGTCCTCCACGAGTAACAAGAAATTTAAATTGTACCTTATTGATTTTGAGGATACAAATGGCTTTGGGCTAAAGTTTTAAAGATAGTTATTTGAAAACAAATAAAGTTAAGGACCCGAATTCAGCTAATTGGTCTTTGAAGTTTGAGCTTCACACGCTACTGCTTTTTAACTAAATGACAGTGATCCCGGCTGCACCTCTATTCAACTTTATATATGATTGTTAATATAATAGGTAAGTTCCCTATCTAATTCAATTTCTTCCAGTTCTTCTTCCTTTTCCTTCAAATGTGCTTTAGCTTTTTGCAGTTCTCTGTCTTTCTCTTTCATTTGTTGTTGTAATGCCTCATATTGAGTAAGCATTAATCGTCTTTCACCTTCCAATGATGTTAAGTTCGTCAACACTTTTTTTGCATCGCTATTTCCCTGCTTAGCTGCCTGATGAAACCATGCCATAGCTTGCTTTTCATCTTTTGTTAACAGGGGTAATGAATCATCTCTGAACCCATTCTCGCTATATCGTAATGTCTGCAAACCTTTACTGATATCTTTTTCAATAGGTTTTCCATTTTTTAAATAAATCAAACCAAGCTTATATTGCGAATCAACATCCCCCTGCTCCGCAGCTTTACGGTACCATTTTATCGCTTGATCCATATTCTTATAGCATCCTTGGCCATTTTCATACATAACACCAAGTTGTACTTGTGAATTAACATCACCTTGTTCTGCGGCTTCTAGAAACCATCCAACGGCTTCTCCTTCATCCTTTTCTACACCGTCACTACCTTCTGTGAGCACCCTTCCAAGAAAATAGCATGATGAAGCAAATCCCTGTTCTGCCGATTTACGCCACCATTCCATTGCTCGTTTTGCATCTGTTTTTACTCCTCGCCCAGACATATAAGCTAAGCCCAGATTACATTGAGCTTCAGGATCACCACCTTGAGCTTTCCTCAAGAATTCCTGAACCTCCGCACTCATTTTTTCATGGCTTAAAAAAGCAGCCCCTGACATATGTTTTGATTTTAATGTGATAGTGGGTTTAGCAGGCTCCTCAACTGATTTTTTAGGTGATGATTGCAAACGTTCTAGCGCAGTTTTTGCCCAACTGTCTCCCTGTTCTGCAGCTTTGGAGTACCATTCCATTGCTTGCTTCTCATCTTTCCTGCTCTGCCGCCCTTCGATACCATTCCGCTGCTTGCTTTTGGTCTTTCGCAACACCCCAACCCTTCTCAAAACACACGCCAAGCCAATATTGCGCCTCGGCATGTCCTTGTTCAGCAGCCTTTCGATACCATCTAAGTGCTTGTTCAAAATTTTGTGAAACTCCTCTACCATTTTTATATCTTGTTCCAAGTATATATTGCGATTGTTCATCACCTTGTTCAGCCGCTTTTCTATACCATTCAACTGCTTGCCTTTCATCCTTCTCAACACCCTTGCCAGCTCCAAAAGCTATTCCTAGTCTTCGTTGCGCCTCTGCATTGCCTAACTCTGCGGACTTTCGATACCATTGAACTGCCTCTCTTACATTCTTTTCAACCCCCTGCCCATATTCATAAGCAATACCTAAATCAAGTTGTGCTGCTGCATCTCCTAACAGAGCGGTGCTTCTAAAACCTTCAACTGCTCTTCTAAACCACTCTTCTGCTTGCTTTAAATCTTTTTCAACTCCTTTCCCACTCGTATACGACAATCCGAGATTATTTTGTGCTGAAAAACTATCTTGCTCGGCCGCTTTGCGATACCACTCTACCGCCTGTTTTTCATTTTTATTTACACCAATACCTTCATCCAACACATATCCAAAAGCGCATTGTCCAGCAGCATGCCCTTGTAAGGCAGCCTTTTGAAACCACGATGCAGCCTCTACCTTGTCTTGTTTAACCCCCTTACCATCCAATAACGCAAGTCCAAGACTACGTTGTGCCCCTGGATGTCCTAATTCTGCTGCTTTCCGATATAGTTTAGCAGCTGCATTCAAATCCTTTGCGATGCCCCAACCTTCTTGATGGCAATGTCCAAACTTAACCATAACATCAACATTTTTAGAGTTTATTCTTAATTGTAATTTAAAAAGCTCTATTGCTTTTTTAAAATTTAGATTTGCCGCTTCTGTTTCTTGATTTCTAAATAGAACCTTTGCTTTTACAAAAATTGCTTCTACCTCTTCCGGCGATAATTTTAACGCAGTTTCTACACTTTCTAATGCTTTATGATTTTCATATAATAAATACCAGACATTCGCGTTACCACAATGCGCTTGAGCATTTCTAGGATTGAATCTTATAGCCGTCTCAAAATATTTTAGTGCCTGTCTGTGCATGCCAAGCCCCAATAAAGCCTGCCCCATACCAAAATTAAAAGAACTATTATCAGTATCTAGTTTTAAAGCCTTTGCAAAAAATTCCAATGCTTGCTGATATTGCGCTTTAAATAATAATTCCTCCCCCAGAAGAACCGCAGCAGATGAAGGTTTCGCTACAGACGCTATAGTCGGCACACCAGAGCTCCGCTGTACTACAGCTTGAGGAGAAATGGTTAAGGAAGATGGTGGTGCAACATCTCTAGTCATTATAGATGGGTTTTTTACTAATACTCTATTACGTTCCAAGGCTTGTTCAATTCCTTTTAAAATGTCTTGACTGATTCCATGATTGGATAAAGGTAAATTTTGCAGCGTTTTGTTTATTTGTAGCGCCTTTAAAAGCGCTGAGGCTCCGGCACCCCCTACCTGACAATTTCCCAAATATAATGTCCGTAAGGTTTTGTTCACCTCAAGTGCTTTCGCAAGTGCAATGGCTCCAGCATCGCCTATTTGAGTGCCGCTTAGGCTTATACTCCGCAAAGTAGTATTTATTTCCAGCGCTTTCGCAAGCACAGCGATACTGGCATCACCTATCTGATTGAATCCCAGATTTAGGGTCTGCAAAGTTTTGTTTCTCTCCAATGCTTTAAATAATTTTTTGCCTTGAATATCATTTATATTTTTCCCAATCAACGATAATACTTCAATAAGTCCATTTTCAATTGATTTTATAATTTCATCAAATTCCTTAATTCTTTTTAAAGCTTCAATTGCATCGTGATAACCTTGGGCTGCAGATTTTTGTAGCCATTCAGAAGCTATTTTGTCATCTTGAGGCACTCCTTCACCTTCTTTAAACTTCAATCCAAGCTTGAACTGTGCTTCGGCATTTAATTGAATGTCCAATAAAGGTGGCTTATCAAGTGATGGAACCACAAGTTGAGGAGGTAATGAAAGCGATGGAGCGCCTACCAAAGTAGATTCTTTTCTCACTTTAGTTTCCAATGCCTGAGGTAACCGATAAGACAGAGGCAATGATTCCAAACGTTGTAACGCCATCTTTGCACCAGAATCACCCTGCTCAGCAGCCTTGCGGTACCATTCTGTTGCTTGTTTTTTATCTACGACACATCCTTGACCCTCTTCAAACATAATACCAAGTTGAACTTGTGAATTAACATCACCCTGTTCTGCAGCTTTTTGAAACCATTCAATGGCTTCTCCTACATTCTTTTCCGCACCTTCACCACCTTCTACGAGCACCCTTCCAAGAAAATAGCATGCTGGAGCAAATCCTTGTCCTGCCGATTTACGCCACCACTCAACTCCTCGTTTTGCATCTATTTTTACTCCTCGTCCACACACATAAGCAAGACCAAGGTTACATTGTGCTTCGGCATTTCCTTGAATCGCCATTAACGCCATTTTTGCTCCATCATGTTTTTGATTTGCAGCTTTTTGTAACCATTGGGCGGCTATTTTTAAGTCCTGAGGTAGTGTTTCTTCTCCATAAATATGCATCAAGCCAAGTTTGAATTGCGCAGCTGCATCCCCTGGCTCATATTTAAGAGGGTCTCCTTTTGCCTTTAGTAACAATTTTAGAACTTCACTGGTCTCTTTTCTTTCACTCAATATTGCAAACATGCGGGCCCCTTAAAATAAGTAAACTTTATAACTCACAAAAAATATATTACTCACAATGCATCCCAAACTTGATAGGTATGATCCCATTTGCAAACAATTTTTACAATGTTTTTAAAGAAATGAAGGTATCCCGATAGATTTAGCCTGATTGTCCTGGAGCAGAACAGAACTTGATTGAATAAAAATATAGCATTACCACATCTTTAAACTGTCGAAAAGTGACAGAATTGAGATATGAAATGTTTGATAACTATTTAGACCATCTTCAATCTATTGGGCGGCTATCCTGAATTAACTGCCCTTGACTTATTAAAATACTCAAATCATAGCCATGTGAAAAGAGGATGAGTGGATATTTATCTTTTTCAGTACTGAGCAGAGCATCTCGCGCCTCAGGTTCTCGTTTCCATACACTTTGTGGAATTTCTGTTTTTGCCTTATGGTCAGCTGGATAAAAAATTTCTGTGACAATAGGACGATCCCTGGATTTATCCAAAAAATGTTACCGTACGTACTCCTATTTTGGGATGGTTAACCTGTTTACTCTCCCAAAAATATCTTTTGGGGATTGGATTCAGTACCCTTTTGGATTCAGTACCCTTTGGGAATGAATTTGATTCCCAATAAAAAATTTGTTCAAACTTGAAAAATAATTGAAAAAATACGTTAGAATAAATGATTAATTTTAAGCAAAGACTACACCATATTTAAACGTCTTTTGGCAACTATGAACAGCTTAAATATGATTTGAAAAGATTACATTAAATCTTTAGCAGTCATAAATCGTTTTGATTTCGATTTTCGTGCTTCTTGCACTCTTTCTTCCTCTTGCCTTTGTTTTGTTTGAGCCGCATCCCTGTCTCGAGCATAGGTAATCTGCTTAGCAGCCATTTTCTTTCGTTCACTTCTTTTATCGTCTTGGAGGTCATAAACTGTTCGTGACATCACGTCCATCCTTTCTGCCGTTTCTTCGGTTATCTGGGAGGTCATAGTGACTTGCTTTTTCAAAGCATGGAATTCAGCATAGGAGACCGATGAAGTAGAACTGGATGAAGCTTCTGGTTTTTCTACAATCAGCGCTTCTGCCCCCCCATCGACATCTGTTGCTTGAAGTTGTTTTTGTACCTTGGCGAGTTTCTCGGCTAGCGCCTTGGTCTCTGCTCTAGCGGCTTCTGCTTCGATCTGCTGTCTTCTTAAAGCTTCCTTCTGTGCTTTTAAATCTTCATCATGTCTCCGGGCTGCTTCTTGTTGTTCCCTTAACAATTGTTTTAGAGTTTCTACGTCAGATAAGGTGGCAGGACTAGAGGAGGTAGAGAGTGGAGAAGCAATAGGTGAAACCAACGCTAGAGGAGAGGCTGGTAAGGACACCGGATTTACAGGTGTTGTGATTGTGGACGACAAAGCTAACTCTATCGATTTATAGGGTTTGCCTATCACCACCTCCACCAACTGTGGAATTAGTTCTCTGGTTGAATCAATGGACACCTCTTCTGCAGTGACTTTCTGCATGATAAAAGCGCAGTCCCGAATTGCTAATTCTTCTGTCGGCTTTAATTTCACTCCAGTTGTATCGCTCGTAGTTAAGTCTTTCCATTGTTTAACGACGTTTTCCTTGCCCAACTCAAATAAACCTTTAATCTTGGCGAGACCTTCATACTCCATTTTTTCATGGGCTTCTATTTCAGATTGTTTAGCTAAAGTTAATTCCAAGGATAACAAATAGGCAATGTTACTAATCTCGTTTATTCCTCCAAAAAGCTCCTTGAATCGATTCATTTGTTTCATACGATGTTTTCTATTCGCGAATTTAAGTCCTTTAGGAATTAAACTGAACAATTTCCCAACCGAAGGACCGACAATAGGAATACCTTCAATGGTAGCTTGAGGAATTGAACTCATCGCTGCAATCATCGTGTCCTTTTTATTATCTTCTAATTGAAAAAGACCCGCCAGAGCCAAAGAATAACATAAAGCAAAATAGCCAAATTCCTTTTCTAAACGTTTTCGATAGTCATCAAGCTTAGGCCGAGCTTTAATAAATTCATATTTGGTTTTGGTTTCAGGTCCACGACCCAATTCTCTATGAGTTTCTGACAAGTCATTTTGCAGAGTCACTAAGCTTTTGGTGATACTCTCTTTCCAATCTGCAAATATCTTATCATCTGAAGATAATGAAGACGTTAGATTTTTTTTCAACTGCTCAATATGGATAGCTGAAAAACCTGATGTGCGTAAGCCTTCAATAAAATCATGGTGTTCACGTGTAATTGATTCCTGCTTTTCTTTTGTTTCTATTGTCGCAGTTTCCGTTTTGATTCTTGGTGAAAGTAACTGTGGTATCAGAAGTCTTTAAAGAAGATTGCAAGCGGTCAAACGCAGTTTGTGCATCGGCATGCCCTTGCTCTGCGGCATTTCGGTACCATTCCATAGCTTGCCTTTCATCTCTTGGCACTCCATGTCCTCCCTCAAAGGCTACGCCTAGATTATATTGAGCAATTATATGACCTTGCTCTGCAGCCTTCTTTACCCATTTTACCCCTTTTACAATATCTTTATCTAGATCATAGAAACCTTTTATTAATGACTTTCCAAGCTCATATTGAGCTTCAGCATCCTCCGCTTCCGCATTTTTTTGTAAAATAATAAGTTCTTCTCTAACTGTTGATTCTTCTACCGGAGAAGTCCTTGTCCTTTCTGAAGAAGGTTCTATGAGACCAAAAGTGGGTAATGTAATTTGCACATCAGATAGTTTTTGTGCTAACCCTATGGGGGATTCTACGAATTGACTCTCATTTATTAGGGTATCCTCACCATACTTAAGTATTTTTTCAAGTGCGTCTTTCGCATCAGCATCACCTTGCTCTGCAGCTTTTTGGCACCATACAATCGCTTGTCTTAAATCTTTTTCAACACCTTGACCATTCGCAAACATCATTCCAAGATTAAATTGTGCTTCAGCAATCCCTTGTTCAGCCGCCTTGCGAAACCATTCAGCAGCTTGTTTTAAATCCTTTTCAACACCTTGACCATTTGCGAGTCTCGCTCCAAGATGACATTGTGCCTCAGCATTACCTAGCACTGCCGCTTCCCGATACCATTTCAAAGCCTCTTTTTCATTACTTTCTTCACCATTTTTTAATGCTTTGAGCATTGCAATCCTAATTGTTAAACTGAGTCTTTCTTTGACATCACTAATTAACTTTTTTTCCCCTTGTTCTTCTGCCTTGCGATACCATTCTGTAGCTTGGCCTAAATCCTTTTCAACGCCTAGTCCATTTTCAAAAACTAAACCAAGGTGGCATTGTGCCTCAGCATTTCCCTGCTCTGCAGCCTTATGAAAATATGCAAAAGATTGATGTAAATCCTGCTTAACTCCTTCACCATATGTAAAAGCCATAGCTAGCCTACATTGCGCTTCAGCATCCCCTTGCTCTGAAGCCTTGCGATACCATTTCACTGCTTGTCGTTTATCCTTGGCAACACCTCGACCATTCTCAAGCATCACACCAAGACTACATTGTGCTTTAGCAAGTCCCTTCACTGCAGCCTTGCGATACCATTCCACAGCCTTTTTTAAATCTTTTTCAACAACATTCCCAAATCTATATGCAACACCAAGAGCGAATTGTGCCTCAGCATCGCCCTTTTGGGCAGCAGCACGATAGTCTTCTAGTATTTGTAAAGCAGCAAGACTATTTTTCGCTTTAGCGTCTTCCTGCTCTGCAGCCTTGCGGTACCATTCCATCGCTAACCCTTCATCCTTTGCAATACCTTGACCATTCGCTAACATTACTCCAAGGTTAAATTGTGCTTTAGCATATCCCTGCTTTGCCGCCTTAAAGAACCACTCCACTGCTTGCCGCTCGTCCTTGTCAATTCCTTTACCTTTCACAAAACCCACCCCAAGATTAAATTGCGCTTCAACGTGGCCCTGCTCTGCGGCCTTGTGAAACCATTCCATTGCTTGTCTCTCATCCTTGGCATTTCCTTTACCATTCGCAAAACCCACTCCAAGATTATATTGCGCTTCAGCGTGGCCCTGCTCTGCGGCCTTGCGAAACCATTCCATTGCTTGTCTCTCATCCTTGGCAACCCCTTGCCCTTCCGCAAACATAAATGCAAGTTTAAGTTGCGCTTCAGCATCTCCTTTACTAAAAGGTCCGTTTTTAGGTTTTTTTAATAATTCACGGGCTTCTGCAATCAATTTAGTTTCATTTACAATCACTGCCATGGCTTTCTCCCCAAATTAACATGAATATTCTCTATAATTTATTTAATAAAAACAACCTAGGCTATCTTCAATTGTTATAACCTGCCCCGTAAATCAATTTCTTTACGATTATTGCTATAGGAAAAAGCAGTACCTCTTCCCGCGTCTTCGCAATTCATCAATACTTAGTAGAAAATCTTTTTCAAATCTTTGAGAGCTGGAAGAAAAAATTAAAGGTCCATCCAATCGTAATTTACTTCTGCAGTATCTGTTGACATTAGAGCTTCCCCCCTAGTTTAATAAAAATGATTAATATCTTCCTCACTATACTATTTGCTTTCGGAGTAGACTTATTAATAACCTAACTTATGTAAAGTTATCAACTTGCAAACCTCGGAAACCAATTTGATAAAAATTTTATCATTTTGCTTTGAAGATTGGTATATGAAGCATTGGAAGACTACAAAACTATTATATATTGCAAGAGTTGCTTTCCAGAGAATGAAAAACTCCGACAGCAGCCCCCTGAGTCGGAGGTTGAAAAAATATTACTGCGTGCGTATTATAAATAGTTTAAACACTAATAACTTTAGACTTTAGACTTTAGACTTTAGACTTTAGACTTTAGACTTTAGAAAGGCTAACAAGACCGTTTGGGTGTATTGCACTGGTAAACCCTTCCTACAACAATAGAAGCTCATCGCATCTATACTATTCAGTAGTATACCGATTTTACCATTTGGAGAAATTTTTAATGAGTTTTCCAAAATTTATTGTTGAAAACCATCGTAGTAATAGAATCAATTGGTTGCGAGCAGCAGTATTAGGAGCAAACGATGGCATAATCTCTATTGCTAGTCTTATTTTGGGTATTGCCTCAGCACATACGACGCAACATAATATATTGATTTCAGGAATAGCGGCTCTTGTCGCAGGTGCTATGTCGATGGCCGCAGGTGAATATGTTTCTGTAAGTTCACAATTAGATATTGAGCGAAGCGATATCGAGAAGGAACGCATTGAGCTTCTGCAGAACCCAAAGTATGAACATGAAGAGTTGGCTGAAATTTATGTTTCCCGTGGAGTAGAACCAAATCTTGCCAAACAAGTTGCAGCTCAACTTATGACACATGATGCACTTGGAGCTCATGCGCGCGATGAATTAGGTATTACGGAAGCAATTAAAGCGCGTCCAATTCAGGCAGCCATAACTTCAGCTATCACATTTTCAGTTGGTGCTGCATTACCACTGGTAATGGTATTCATGGTACCTTTCACAATTTTAATTCCCGCTGTATCTGGAGTATCGCTCATGTTTCTAGCTTTATTGGGTGGATTGGCGGCTTTTACCGGAGGTGCCAATATCTTGATAGGCGCTATACGCGTCACTGTGTGGGGTGCACTCGCGATGGGGGTAACGGCCGGTATAGGAAAACTCTTTGGTACAATTGTATAGGTGACAATGGTGTCGTGACAATAAAGATCTGGATAATCAAGAACTTCATGATCCCCATAATCGAAACACTTTACTAGCTAAAAAAAATGAATACCCCAAAACCAATTATCGTTATAAGAAAGAACAGAACATTTTTTTAAATGCCATATCAAACACAAAAACTGGTGACAAATCATCATCTCAGTTGATTCATTAAAAAAATTTTAGTGGATATGTTAATATTGCCAAGGTGAGTAATCCACTGACCCATAAAAAAAGAAACCAGAGCCATTGTTTAATTTTTGGGTTTTTAATCAACCATATCGATAATTTATCCTTATGAACGACTAAGCTTGAAAGCAACACTATTGTAATAATTGTATTTTTTAGTAAATCTATCATGATTTTCATTATACTCTGGAGTTTCAGCCATGAGAGTAATGGCTAAACCTAAAGGTGTAAATAGAGGACCTTTACCCCCTATTCGTTTCAAATCATTGACACTGTTAAACCCAAACTCCTCAATGATATCCTCTACCACATCCCTGGTAAATTTTCATAATAATATTCACCATAACCGACATATACTGCTGACATCAGAGTACCTCCACGCAATTATTAATATAATCTTAAAAACCGCGCATTATCGAATCGAGTGTTTACATAATACAGAAATATATTTATTCCAATCAAAAATTGATCCTGGCCTACTTTTGTCTCTCAATTGAATACTGGTTATTTAGCTAGTTTCGTTTTTCAATTAATTATGATGAAACTATCTAGCTAAGAAAATGCATTCATTATGTAATTTATTAACCAATTTTTATCATTTCTGATTTGAATAACACTTCAATCAAATGGATAACTTATACTAAACGAGGAACTGTGGTAACTTTCGATACTCTTTGTACTAAATTGGAATCTAAGGAGACTCATGAAACTAGGAAAGCTCTGGAAGTTAAGAAAGTTAAGGAAACTATAGAACAGATGGTTACTCTGGATCCAATGGGTATCTTGAAAGCACATTCTTTTCATGTTTCATCTGATGGAAAAATATCTCACATAGCATTAAAAGATTTGAAACTGCCTAATTCGGACTTTCATGCTTTTATTGCTGCATTCCTACTGCTGCCAGGTTCTTTAATTGTAGATTTTCACCCAGGAGTTAATCTACATGAACTTTCAATTGTCAAACTTAACTTGATGTTCACCGCTATAGAAAGTCATCGGTCTTGCCATGAAATAGATTTTGAAGCAGTTAACTTTTCCCTTTTTAATCGAGAGTCTTTTAGCCGTATTTCTCAACTTATGAAGAAATTGAAATTTCAGAGATTGAATATTTGGGCCCAGTTTTCAGGAATTTCTTCAGAAAATGCATTTTTGTTCGCTCATTCGCTCGCCAATTCTCGAATCGAAGCCTTAGATTTGTCAATAGACTTTAAAGAAATGAGTGAACAAGAAATGCTCTATTTAGGAGGCGGCATTGCCTTTAATAAAACTATAAAAACATTAAGGCTGCGTTCCGAACGTTTTGAATGTTCAGATATCAATATTAAGTTATTCTTTGTAGCACTTAGCAAAAATACTTCTATCAATCATATAGAAATTGGTTCTCTCTTCAGCCTATATTGTCTTCAAGACCTCGTTTATGCCAATCTAGTTTTTTTGATCAAAGAAAATAAAAATTTAACCAGTCTTGGACTTTTTTGTCCTATTGAATTTAACGGAGAAGATGAAGACTATGAGTATATAAAATCTAACAATCCTGAAAAATATAACGCTCGAATAAATATTTTGGCTAAAGCACTTTCAGGGACAAAAATTACAGACATCATGCTAAATTATTTAGGTAAGGACCCTGCAGATTATTTAAATTTGCCAATTACGATAAAAACTGTCTTGCATGAGAATAGAAAGGCCGAAGAAGCCGCTATTAATGCAGAATGTTCCAAAGTACTTGCCTTCAGTCAGCCTCTTATCAATATTGTTGCTGGTTATGCTGGTAATGTCTTTAATGAATCTCAGATAAAAAAAGAGCCAAAAGCTTTTTTAGATGATCCTTTTCAGGATCTGTTCGAGTCTTTTGACGACACGCTTAAAGCGATCTTTAAAGATGATCCAGATCTAGGTTTTAAACCGTTAATGAAATTCGTGTGATAAATGACATCGGCCGTCTTCTTACACCTAACGCTGTAACCAAGAACGACACGGCACCAACAACGGCCCGTCCCCAACAAGAAAAATAGAGTCATTTGTTTAACCTCCACTTTTCCGAAGTTTCTGTGACTTGACCTCCTTTTTTTCTGGATATATTATGTCTTAAATTATGATTCACAACTAATTTAAACATTTCTATACTAGGTAGGTGATTATGCAAACTTTCTCTGATGCTGCAAAAATGCTGGCAACTAAAAGTCAAATAACTGAACGGGTCGCAATTTGGGCGGATGTTGAAGCAACATTTGCCTCAATGATTGAATTTTTATCTACTGAAATAGAATACATAAAGGATGAAACCACTTCTTATACCATAAGCGGCTCTAATGGATATTTAAACCTACCCTCCGGAAGTTGTTTAATATTTCCAATTTCAAAAGGAGAAAAAAGCAGCAATGATGCAGGGCTACATTTGGCTAAAGAAAAAGTCATGGATGGCATGAGCAACCAACTCGGAATATTGGAAAAACTGTTTCAAATTGTTAAAGCAAATCAAGCTTTTGCTGCGGACATAGTCTCAATTTGCCTTCAACGCATGATCCAAAGCAGGCAAGATCTGCTGAAAGAAATGGATTCTACTGCCGAATTAGACCAAGATACTGTCCTAGGGTTTATTCAAGATCAATTGTCAAAACTCAGGCCTTTGTTAAGCGCTGAATACAAGCTTTTCAGTGAAAGCGCAAGTTTCGAATCAGTACAGAAAAAGAAATACACAAAAAAAATGAAAAGCCTTCCAAAAAAAGGCATGAAAAGCCTTCTCAGAATAGATTTTAATTCTAAGCGACTCGATAAGTTTCGCGAAGATCCAAGAATTGAATCGTTATATATGATTGATCGCAACTTTCTAGTGACAGAACACAATAATTTGATTAATGAGCATGATGCAATATCGGACGAATACGAGGAAAAAATTAAGAACATACAGTGTAGCTTCATCAACTTTTTTGAATTAGCTCGCATTAGCTTCCAGAAAAGGCTTGACTTCATGGCAAAGCAACAAAAATTCTATGATTTTTTTAGCACCACTTTGCAACTAAGCCAAGATTTAAATAAGCTCTTAAATATATTTAACGATGAAAATTCAAAGATCGTGGAGTTAGGGGATAAATTATTCCATCAACTCGATATTGACCATCAAACCATCCATGAAATCGAGCGATTGGCGGGAATTGAAAGTCCTGCTTTACGCCTCTCTGATGACGACATGAAAGCTTTGAAATCCCATGATATTCATGAAACTCATGAAACTCATGAAACTCATGAAACTCATGAAACTCATGATGCTACTAAAGACCATCTAAAATCCAGCCTTTGTGATAAATATCGAGGAATTGGACAAATTTACAAGACGTATTTTGAATTGCTTAAATTAAATAATGATTTAACCAATAAATTTCAGGATACACATAAGAGTATAATTTCTATTGGCCTTTGCAAGCGTCCTGATTTGTACACTGAACTCGAGGAGACATTGGCTTCGTACAGAAAGATTTGCCGAGAAGTAGAAAAATTATCGAAAGACATCCATAAATTTTCTTCAGAATTGCAATCGTTGAAGTTAGGAACTTTAAAGGAGAATAGAACGAGGAAATTAGCAGAGCTTGATCAGAGGATGCAGAAAGAGCATGAGGAATTTGCCAAAGCCCTCGCTCTCCACAGGTCAGAAATTCAAAACAGATTGGAAGCGCATAAAAAGCGCAGTGCTGAGACTGAAAAAAAGCAGAATGAATTGCGCAGAAATGCGATTATTGAGAGCTTAAACAAAGAAAATTACATAAAAGAGCAAAAAATTCGCCAAGAAGCCATTCAAGCAAAAACAAAAGTTATCTTTGAATACTTCAAAAAAGGGAGCTTGTGTGATGTTGAACCTATCATAGCTCAAATATTCACTCTGCCAATTCCACATTATAAAATTGACTTTTCATTGGTGGAGAAGCTTGTAAAAGCATTAGGGGGCGAAATCACAATGCCTGGCAGAGGCGGCTCGCATCGTAATATTAAACTACTCGGAAAAGAGGTAATTTTCGGTTTGTTTAGCAATCTCGACACAGGAACCCCTACGGTTGAAGATGCAAAGTTGGGAGCACTGGCATGTACTGTGGTTAAATCTCACAAAGCTTCCGTTCCTCGCGGCATGCTATCTCGGGATGACGTGAAAGGCATCAAGAACCTACTTCTTTCTTGCGGCATTTCACCTGCAGCCGTCCAACAAGTAAAGGAGGATTTGAGTGTCAAAAGAGGCCTCGGACAGATAAGATGACACTTTTGTTTGACCTCACTTTTCTTTAGAGACAATTGATTCTTATAATTTGATGTCAGACGGAAGGCAGCCACGAAAAGATGAAATACATAATCAATTAAGAGAAGAATGATCCGCATAGTCAATTTTACCCTTTAAAATATCAAATTACACACTTTGAAATTGCTTTATTGATTATACCAATCTACTTGGATTGATTATAACCACATAAATATGGCCAGTAGTGATATTATCATAAGAAGTCGAAAATACCAGATCATAAAAATGCTCCCCTACTTTCGCAACACAATGTTTGTCAAATATAAATTCTGAATCACTGAAATTTCGGTGTGCTTCTTTATCAAAGCATATAAGAGGAGCTGATAGTTCAGGATGCTGAATGCCGAGCTTTTTTCCGGCTTGATGCGTGTATATGAATTTAGAAGCGTTTTTAATGCCTATGCTTATATTAATGGTTCAAACAAAATGTTTAAAACGCCTTATCTTCTTTCCATAGCAGATGAATTTATTTTTTTGATATAATATATTGTCTAATGACCATTTGTGGGTGAGTATAGATGAAAAACATAGTAAACAACAATTCAACAACGGCAGATCTTATTGGATTTGAAAAGATAATCGAGATAAAAAAAGATGTGATTTTACTCAAACAATTTTCTTTGCAATATGATCAAAGAATTATGCATGAAATATTAAACCTTTCAAGTTCCGCAGCATTTCGCCATATGAAAATGCCAACAGGCCATTCTCTCTCTGTCGCTACAACAAGCTCTGGAAAAGCCGGTTGGGTGACAGATCATCTTGGCTATCGATACCAAACAACAGATCCCATCACCAACAAACCTTGGCCCCCCATGCCAAAAATTTTTAAATATCTAGCCAGATTAGCAGCTGATACTGCTGGTTTTCAAGATTTTAATCCAGAGTCTTGCCTTATTAATAGGTATTCTCCAGGAGCAAAACTATCCTTGCACCAGGATAAAAATGAAAATGCACTCGGAGCGCCTGTTGTTTCTATGTCCCTTGGTTTGCCTGCCACTTTTCTTTTTGGAGGTTTAACGAGAACCTGTCCGAAAATGAAGATTCCTTTGAGCCATGGCGATGTCATTGTTTGGGGTGGGAGCGCGCGATTGTCATATCATGGAATTTTACCGATTAAGGACGGCAATCACCCGCTCTGTGGCTCATATAGATACAATCTTACCTTCAGGGAAATATAATATCGTCGAATTTAGTGACTGATAAATCCCGATTTGTTTGTGAGGTCCATATTTTTTGTATCCTTTTGGTTCAGATGTGAATTAAAGAATTTAATAGCAGCTGCTACTACATCTTTATGGATTTTTGCGCGATTTACTGAGGGATCATCCACAATAAGCCTTGAAGAAAGCTCCTTCCTCCCTAACCTTGATGATTCGCTTAAAAAAACAAAATGACCCACTTTACCAGGTATTATCCATAAGATGGCGTTCGGAATGTATTTGGCGTAATGTTCGGCGTTTTCATGTAGAAATCATCATCGCAGTTGATTCATTAAAAATTTCAGTGGATAAGTTAATATTGCTAATGAGAGTAATCCACTAACCCATAAAAAAATAAACCAGAACCATTCTTTACTTTTTGGGTTTATTATTAACCACATCGATAATTTTTCCTTAATACTTATGAGCATGATTAGTTTTTCCTCGAAAAACATAATAACTATAACCCATATAAATAATAATGAGTGGCAGCAAAGGCACAACAGCAACGAGCATTAGCGATAAACTCGGACCAGATGCTGCTGCTTCTTGCAGAGTATATTTAAACGGAATCATCCAAGGATAGATGCTAATACCCAATCCCAAATAGCCCATTAAGAAAATACCCATGCTTAAGAAGAAAGGGCGGTATTCACGTTGGCCTTGCTTTAAATCTAACCAAAGTAAGGTAATGATTCCGACTGTCAATAATGGAATTGGAAACAAATAGTAAAAATTGGGTAAACCAAACCAGAATTGTTTAATATTCTCGTTTAATAATGGCATTATTATGCTAACCAAAGCCAAAAAGATAGAGACAAAGAAAAGAACATAGCTCCCTACCTTTCGAGCCCAAGCTTGCGTGATGTGTTCTGTTTTAAAGATTAGCCAGCAGGCTCCGAGTAGTGCATAGCCAAATACAACAGCGACCCCTGTCATGACACTGAACCCTGTCGCCCAGTCAAATGGACCTCCTGAAAAATTTCGACCCTCAATTTTCACACCCTGAACAAATGCTCCCAAAATGGCGCCCTGACAAAAACTTGCCCCAATTGAGCCAAAGTGAAAGATATAGTCCCAAAAATAACGAAATTTACCCTCTGACTTGAATCGGAATTCAAAGGCTATTCCGCGCATAATAAGGCCGAGCAACATGATAATAATCGGAATGTAAAATGCAGGCAGCAATATTGAATAAGCAAGAGGGAATGCAGCCAATAATCCCCCTCCTCCAAATACTAACCAAGTTTCATTGCCATCCCAAAAGGGAGCGATTGAACTCATCATGCTATCGCGACATTTATCAGAAGGTGCAAAAGGAAATAGGATCCCAACTCCTAAATCAAATCCATCTAACAAAACATAAAGAAATATTCCCAGTCCGATAAGAAAAGCCCACACCATTGGCAAATTTATTATAGAAGAAAAGTCAAACATCATTTTCTCCTTTTGCCGATGATGATGCTGATGATGATGCTGCTGCTTCTATCAGAGTAGCTTCAATGCCATGCTTATAAAATTCTTCTTTATCTTCAATAGTAGCAAAACCTTTATAGATAAGTTTCAGAATGTAATAGCTGCCCATTCCAAACACGAAAATATATATCACCACAAATGCAAGTAATGACCAAGCAACCTGTGTGCCTAGTATAGCAGGAGAATATGATTCTACTGTGCGTATGATTCCATAAGCTGTATAGGGTTGTCTTCCCATCTCAGTTACAAACCATCCAGCCAACAATGCAATGAATCCAGATGGCATCATTATCATCCACCAAAACTGCAAGAAAGGACTTTGAAACAACCTTCCACGAAAATATTGTATTGCACTGGTTAATCCAATCAGCAACATTAGTATTCCGATCCCTACCATGACACGGAAGGACCAAAATACCCCGATTACGGGTGGTCTATCCTCTTTTTTCCATTCTTCTAATCCTTTAACTTCACCGTCAAAATCATGGGTAAGGATCAAACTTGAAAGTTTAGGAATTTTAATTTCATAGTGATTCATCTCCTTCTCTTGATCTGGCCATGCAAATAACAGCAAGGGTGCTCTTTTTTGTGTTTTCCAAAGACCTTCCATTGCTGCAACCTTTGCAGGTTGGTTCTGAAGAGTATTAAGTCCATGCATATCGCCAATGAGTATTTGGATTGGAGTCACCAAAGCTGCCATGAGCGTTGCCATTCCAAGCATTATTCTTGCTTGAGGAATATATCGTTTATTCCAAAGGTAATATGCACCAACACCCCCCACAACAAACGCAGTTGTCAAATAAGCTGCCGTTGTCATATGTGCTAGGCGGTAAGGGAAAGAACTCGTAAAAATGATTTCCAACCAATTGCTGGGGTATAGACGTCCATCCTCACCTATTGAATAACCTTGAGGGGTTTGCATCCAACTATTAGCAGCCAGAATCCAAAAAGCTGAAATAAGTGTTCCTATCGCAACAATACAAGTCGAGATAAAATGCATTTTTTTACTGACTTTACCCCATCCAAAAAGCATAACCCCAAGAAAAGAGGCTTCCAAAAAAAATGCCGTCAACACTTCAAATGCAAATAAAGGCCCCAATACATTGCCTACGCGATCCGAGAACATAGACCAATTCGTGCCAAATTGGTATGACATCACAACACCAGATACCACACCCATACCAAAAGCAACTGCAAAAATCTTTATCCAAAATTTATAGATATCGAGATAAAGTTCATTCCCTGTTTTCAACCATCTCCATTCAACCACAGCAAGAAAACTTGCAAGACCTATAGTGAAAGCAGGAAAAATAATATGAAAGCTGATGGTAAATGCAAACTGAATTCGAGCAAGTAATATGGGCTCAAAATAAGGCATTGCCTTGCCTCCCAATATATTTCGTCTTAATGAATATAGTATAACTTAAATAAATTCGATTATTATATGATTAAATGATTTTCACTAGTAAAAAAGTTAGGTTTCATCCTATTTCCTCTCAAGGGAATAGCTTTTTATGCACATTTTCTGCACATTCTAATTACTGGCAGAACGGGGTTCATTGGACCACAAATCTACCGGTACTTTTCAAAATTAGGGCATCGGGTCACTATTTTGACTCGAAATTTATATAAGCTAATAATTCAGAATGTTAAATTAGCCCAGTTTTACGTGCCAAATCAAAATGTTCCATGGCTACCTGGATTTCTTTGTAATGCTTTTATTGGTACTCTTCTCACTTGATTTTTATGGGGTGGCGGGAATTTAACTCTGCATTTAATTTGAAATTAAAGAAGATTAAGGCTAGAGGAAGGCCGGCAATCTCTCGTAGTTTCTTCTTTGTATGTAGTCTGACTTTTGCTTTGTAGAGATAATGCTGATTGAGCTCCGCTTTTTGCGCTAGCCCCCGAGGAGAATAGCAGCGGCTCAGCCTCAGCATCCTGGCTTTGAGAAGGTCTTATTGGCGATAAACACTCTAGGGCCTTTTTAGCATGGGTCATATCAAATATTTGAATTGCAGCATTCACTATTACATCGTTAATAGTTTTGTTTAATGTATTTTGCTGAAGTAATGTTGATAGATATAAATTCCTACCGATTAATAATTCAGAAATCAGCGTCGCTAGATCGGTGTCTCTTGCTTCTAAGGCAAATTTTAAGGACCATCCTAATCTTAAGCATTTTTCTGCTTTTGTTTCCGCGATTTTTTTCGTTTCTATGCTTCCTTTGCTTAAATCTAATGAATCTGATTTAAACTTGTGATCAAGTTTGAAGCTATAATTCTCATCAAACGATTTTATCACCTTTAAAGTTCCAGCAAAAATTAACTTTGCCAAAATTTCTTTATTATCTTTAAATTGTTCGTACACTTTAAGAGTTAATTTACCAGAAATGAATTCCGCTTGTGTTAGACAAACAAATGCCCACTTGTTAGCAAAAACTTCCCAGTAAATAGGATTAAAATTGCTTGCAATAAAATTGTAGTCAATTTGTATATTCTTGTTTTTAGCAAACTTTATAAGACGTGTAAATTCCTGTTGCAATTCATATATTCTCTTTTTCTTTTCTTCATCTGAAATTCCTGTTTGATTTCGAAGGTCAAATGCCAAGGCTTTAAAAACTTCTATCAAAAATTCAAAATTATTTGATATGGCTGCAGTTTCTAAAGGGGTTAAACCGTTATCGTCTGTGGCGTTTTCATCAAGCTTTTGTTGTAGTAAAAACAAATAAATATGTTTTTTTGCATATCTTGCAGCCAAATGTAACAAGGTTCTATTCTCATTATCTCTAAGGAACGGAGTGTTTCCTTCTTGGAACCATCTTTGTACTGTTTCAATTTTTCCTCCTGATACAGAGTTCATTAAGGAATAAACATCCCCTATAAAATTTGCAATGAGCGGTTTTCTGATTTTAAGAGCGAGTTCCTGTTCATTCAGGCCATCATTTGTGAGCAGTCCAATTTTTGCGCCACAATTTAGCAAATATTTAAAAATTTCTAGCGTGTTAAGACTTGCTGCATGATGTAAAACTGTTTTCCCGGACTCATCTCTAACATTCAAAAAACTTTTTAAATCAATGGTTGTAAGTTTAATAAGATTTACTATGCATTTAACGCCATTTACATTCTTATCCAGCGCTGCCTGTGAAATGGCATTGTGCAATATTGTGCCACCCATGCTACGATACTTAAAAATATTTTCGATAGAAACCTCATTTTCGCTTAGAATTTTTACGCTATTTGAATCACCTTGGATTGCCGCATATATAATGGGGGTTCTGCCAGTTCTGTCAGGTAAATCCAATATTTTTTTTAATTCTGGATATTTCAGGCTCAATTCTACAAAACATTGACAAGCAAGAAAGGAATATTTTCCTTGACAATCAAGGGCTTCTGTCAATATGGTTCCTCCCTTACCTGCCGTACGGAAAGTCCATAATTCATCAGCTGGAGCACCAAAATTTATTAGTAAATTAATGATATCTGTGTACCCTTTATAAGCAGCAGTTATTAAAGCAGACTCCCCGCACCTGTTTTTTATACTTAATAATTCTTTTTTTAGAGAATCTGGTAAAAGACTAAAAAGACATTTCACAGCATCAACATCACCATTATAGATATAGAATGATAACAAGCTCCCAAAAGGACAAAAACAATCTCTAAATTTAAGCAACTCATCAGCAGTGGCACCATGTTCTATTAATAGTTTGGCTGTATTATAAGAACCTTTTCGCACTGCAAACATTAACGCGGTCAAGCCATAATAGTTATGAGGGTAAGCTCCTGCATTTTTACTCCGGATGTCTAAAAAGGCTTTTTTAGGTAGATCTGAAAGGTTTAATAGATAGTTTATCAGTACTAAATTACCACCCTCAGCAGCACGCATTAAAAAGGTTCTGTCATGTTCATCCCTATATTCCATTATTTCTTTAATGGAAAAATTCAAAATCTTTAATACATCTAAAATATAAGAATATCCTTTTTGTGCTGCAATCATGAGTGCGGTTTGACCCCTATGATTAGGAATGTTCGCAATATTTTTTATGTCGATAGTAGTGCGTTCTAATAAATATTCAAGTGCGTCATAACAACCATTCCAGGCAATTCGTGCTAAAAAAGTATTACCCTGTTTATCCTGATAAGAAATAATTTCATCAATTGAAGCTCCAGTATTCCTAAGTAAATCTGCAATATCCTTATGTCCATGATAAATTGCTAAGGTTAAAGCTGTCTCACCGTATAGATTGCGAATAGCTAAAAAGCTTTTCGTATTTATTTCGGGTAGACTTAATAAGTATTCTACCCCTTTGGAATAACCCCTGCTTGCAGCCAGCATTAAAAGTGTATTACTTGCCGCGCTTCTATAGCTAAAAATTTCATTTAATGACATGCCATAATCATCTAGCAAAAGATTTACGATTTCTTTATGACCTTGGGCTGCAGCAAGCATCAAAGCAGTTTGTCCGAATTGATTTTTTTTATACAATAGGTCTTTCATATATATCTCAGGAAGCTGCAAGAGGTATTTAACCCCTGTTATTTCCCCAGAAAAGGCAGCAAGAGATAAAATAGAATCATCATTTTTATCACGATATAGTTTCAATTCTTTGAGAGTTCTACCACATTCGCATAACAATGCAACGATTTCAGGATGTCCTTTTAAGGCTGCATTTCTCAGAATTTCGGTGAATACTTCTGCATGAATACTCGGAAACAAAGGAAGCAGAAATTTACATAACTCATATTTTCTTTTGAGAGCAGCAGTATTAAATAAAGATTCTAAATATTCTAAATATCTCCTAGAACTGCGGATTTTTGAAAGATATTCACACAATTTTGCAGATTCTATCTCTTCTGAGGAATCCAAAAATTCCAACATATTTTTGGTTATTGTTTCCAGATCTGTATCAGAGAAATCTAACACTCGTTTTAGCTCGTGCTCTACAGGAGGAATTGTAACCATAGTCTCAAGTTCTGTTTTAGCAGATGAAGCTTTGATGCCTTGTTCACGAACTGCAAGCTTATCATCCTGCACCCCATCTGAAGAAGGATAAAAAGATATGCTGGCAGATTCTGATTCTGATTCTGATTCTGGTTCTGGTTCTGGTTCTGGTTCTGAATCAATATCTTGAGACTGAGCTTGAAATATTTGCATTAGAACGTGGATAACGATATCAGTAACAGTCTTCAAGTCTGATTGAATTTTCCATCCTGTTGTTTGAACATTCATTACTTGATTGAAAATTTGAGTTATTAAATCAAGATCATTTGCTTCCAAAGCAAATTTTAGCGCCCATTTTAATCTTGTTTTGCGCGCATCTTTGGTTTCTATCCTCTCTTTTACTTCTTTAGTTTCTTCTAATCCACTTTCGTCATCAAACAGCTGATCTTATGCTAGAAGTAAATGAGCAGCCACGATCTAATTCTTCAATGACGTTTAAAGTTCGTCCAAAAATCAATTCGGCAAGTATTTTTTTGAATTTTTTATAATCTTCAAGTTCTTTAATTTTTTCCTTAGATAAAAGGAGGTCGGTTTCAGTAATAATAATATTTGCCCACTTTTGTGCAAATTCTTCTAATAACTGATCATAAGTTGATTGATTTTTCGCGACAAATTTCGTCAGAATTTCTTCTTTAATTGATGCATTTTTAACACTCATTTTAACTCACTTTTGCATTTAAAAAACCATGAAAATATAGCAAAAAACAATTATATCTATTTCTCGAAGGTCTAGCATTATTTGTTAAGATTTGGATTATTTTATCATAATTAATCTCATTAGTCAATATCATAAATCCTTTCAAATTTAACAGTCTGTGTAATTAAGCTACATGCGCATGAAATGTGAGTTTCCTGAAGAACTACTCAAAATCACCGTAAAGTTAGGAATGGTTATATTTGACTGTAACAGTGTATTTGCAGCGATCACAATAAAAGCGAATCATTGTTTATTTTGATGAGTACACACAATTTCCTTGAGAATTTGAGAATTTGAGAATTTGAGAATTGTTTTCGATTTCCCATTGAAGTTTCAATATCTGCTATGATACCAGCCTTTATCTCGCCTGTCTAAACTGCTCTACAACAGTATTAAACTAAATGAGCAAGCCACCCTATGCTAAAGTATGCGGGCAGTCCATCACTTGTAGACACAATAATTTCAGGCCGATCTCATACTTATAAACGATGCCTATTGACATATTAGACAATCTGGGTAATAATAAAGGCCTAGGCTCTAAAGGGGCGCCTATACCCACAAAAGAGGATCTCACCCTGGGTTCTTATCGAATGTTCTATTATTCGTTTAACCTTTTTGTTGCCATAGAGTGGGTTATTGGCATAAAAACTTAAGGGGTGTTTAAATGAATAAGTCACGTCAATCCTCCACCGTTGAAGAATACAAAATCCAAGCATCTATTCTATTAAAATCCTTACGTGGAAGTGATAGCAAAAAAGCTGCCAAACGCTTTAAGCGTTTACCTGAGTTTGCTGATCTTTCTATTGAAGATATTTTGCAAAAAGACATTAAACATAAGCAGGCACTTCTCTTAATTGCAGTTGAGAATGGATTTAATACTTGGCTTGACCTGAAAATACAGGTTAATTTTATAGTTGGCGGCTATTTAAACTCATGGTTTCCAAATTACGCTGAAGCTAAATCACATCAAAAATCGGCTGGCGGATTTTTATTGCCATATAAAAACCAATTTTTTATTTGTAATGCTAATTATATTAAACAGATTGGCTTTGAACCAGAGGATCCTGATTGGAAACTCATTGGCTATGATTGGGTAGTTCCTGATAATAAAAACGCATGGCAACGATTATATAAAAAATGGTCTCAATCTAAGTGAGACCAACATGAGTAATCCATTACCAAACAATTTTTTCTTAAAGGGTATTTGGGAACCATTGGTTTCTGAAAGTGATATTAATGATCTAATAATTGTTGGCAAATACCTAAGGAACTAAACGGTACATTTTATCGTAATGGTCCAAACCCGCAATATGTGTATTCTGAAAACTATCATATTTTTGAAGGTGATGGAATGATGCATGCGATAAACTTTCATAATGGCCAAGTACATAATAAAAATCGCTGGATACGCACAGAAAAATTCTTGGCGGAACGTAAAGCGCGAAAAAGTTTATTTGGCGGCATACCCGTTTTGCAATCATGTCACGATATGGAAATGATAATAATGTGATTTGGTTTGAAGATGAAGCAACAATGGGTTTTCATGCAATCGTTCATTATGATGCAAAAAATAACAAAAAACAGATACACCATTTTGGCAATGGATCATTTTCTTTAGAACCAATATTTGTGCCACGTTCAAGTGATTCACAAGAAGGCGATGGCTTTTTATTATGTTACGTTTATCGCGAAACATTAAATAGGAGCGATTTAGTTTTTCTTGATGCACAACATGTTGATGCTGAACCGCTGGCTATTGTTCAGCTACCCCATCAGGTACCTTTTGGATTTCACGGTTGTTCGGTAGATAGTGCTAGTTTAAATATGACATTGTCGTAGTACAGGTTTTTTACCTCTAAGCACGTGAGTGACGACCATACCAGTTCCAATCACACCGGCAGCAATGCCAGCAGCAAAAGTAACATTAGAGAGAAAGTAATTACTGACTTTTTTAAGATTGGTTATAAGTTCTGCAGAAAAAGCGTCGAGTATTTTAGGTCGATTGCCAGCAATATTTTTCTATTAATAGTAAAAAAACCGTGAACACTGGATCTTAAAACACAGGATGAGCAGGAATTAAAATTAACAAATGAGTACTCCGATGTAAAATATTCCAAGTTTCATATCATTACAGTCTACTATTTCGTAACGTTGCTCCCGAGTCGTATTTGGAACCTGAGTTATCCTCAGTCTCACCCATTCTACAAAGAGTTTTCGAGTGATTGTGAGGTGCAAAAGAATTACCGATGGGCTATCATTTAGAATAGTACTCACAAAGGATAGCTTTTTATGCACATTTTAATTACTGGCGGGACAGGGTTCATTGGAACACAAATCTCTCGGTACTTTTCAAAATTAGGGTATCGAGTCACTATTTTGACCCGAAATTTATATAAAGCTAATAATAATTCAGAATCTTTAAATTTTATCACAGAACTCAGCAATAATACCTTCCCGTATGAGGTGATTATTAATCTTGCTGGTGAGTCCTTAAGTAAAAAACGTTGGAATACGAAAGTTAAAAACGACATCTATGAAAGCCGTATGAAAACTACTCAAAAAATCATTGATTACATCAAAATCGCTGATGTAAAACCTCAATTACTCATTAGCGGATCGGCCATAGGTTTTTATGGTAGCAGTCCAGACGAAACTTTTACTGAGGACTCTCTGCCTGCCGATAAGGGCTTTACACATACTTTATGTTATGATTGGGAAAAAATAGCCCTACAGGCCTCGCAACATGGAGTTCGGGTATGCTTAATTAGGACTGGTATTGTTTTGGGAAAAGAGGGAGGTGCTCTAAAAGAAATGCTTACCCCCTTTAAACTGGGTCTGGGTGCGCAAATGGGTAATGGCAAGCAATGGATGTCTTGGATCCATATGGATGATGTGATTAAAAGTATAGAATATCTGATGAATCATCCTGATCTAAACGGACCATTTAATTTGACTTCTCCGACACCAGTAACCAATAAATCCTTCACAAAGGAATTAGCTAAAACCTTAAAGCGGCCAGCTATTTTAATTTTCCCAAATCTTATCGTGAAAGTGATGTTTGGAGAAATGGGAGAGTGTCTTTTATTAAAGGGCCAAAAAGTAATTCCCTATAAATTGATAAAAGCTGGATATTCTTTTAAGTATTCAAAACTAGAGGATGCTTTAAAACATATTTTACTGTGAAATTGCATACCCAAAAACCAATTAAGTGTATTTGTTTTCCTCCGCTTAATTTGTATAGATTTAAAATGCTTACCAGTACGATGCGGTAACAGTCGTAATAAAACCACAAAAAATTGCGGTATTGACTTATGTCCCATCTTTTAGGGAAGCTTGCATATCAAGGTCGCTAAATCGGATACCTGTTGGTTCCACGGTTGTTGGGTAGAAAATGCTAGACTAGCGTAATCATTTCATTAAAGCGGTTTTGGATTTCCAGTTTGAAAATTATCATTAATCGGCTAAATTTTTAAAAAATATTGCCGATTGATAATTTAGTAAAATCGTATTTACTTTGCAATGTATTCTCTGTCTGGAACTAAAAAGAGGGAAAAATGAAATTAAAGATTGGGGTTATGGGATCTGCTTCCGGCCCACTTTCAAAGACTCATAAAAAGATTGCCTTGGAGCTCGGGTGTGCAATAGCAGAAAATGATTGCATTACCATCACAGGAGCCTGTCCGGGATATCCGCTTGAAGCGGCCAAGGGCGCAAAGAGTAAGGGAGGATTAGTTGTTGGAATTTCACCCGCATTGAGCGAAATAGAACATATTGAAAGGTATAACAGTCCGATTGCCTATCATGATGTGCTCGTATTCACAGGGAGCGGGCTTATGGGAAGAGAAGTCGTCAATATTCGTACTTCAGATATGGTGATTATTATGGGAGGGCACTCAGGGACTCTTGGCGAGTTTTCAATCGCTTACGATGAGGGCAATTTAATTGGCGTTTTGCTGGGGACAGGAGGCATTGCTTCAGATATTAAGAACATTGTCAAAATCATACAAAAGAAAACCGGGGCTAAAATAATATACGAATCAAATCCACGTTTTCTTGTGAAAAATCTCATCGATTATTACCTTAAAAAGCATTACAAACATCCTGATGTTCATTCCTAGAAAATTATGTCTTGTTATCATGGATGACAAAATCAATAAAACCTTTTGGAATATTAACATACTTCAATTGAACTGACACTTTATCTCCAATGTGCAACTTTTCGAAACCTTGGATAATTTTACCTTCGACCGCTGGCTCAAAAATGCGTATCCAAGTGCCTTTTTCTCCGACCCCTGTAACAATCCCTTTAAAGGTGGCGCCGATTTGATTGGATAGAAGTATCGCCGCAGCGGATTTATTTATCCGTCTTTCTACTTTCTCAGCAGCATCCTCTTGCTGGGTACAATGAGCTGCTAGGCTAGACAACTCTTCTAATGTATAAGGGGCTTTTTCACCTCGCAAAAATGCTTTATATTGACGTTGTGAAATAAGATCTGGGAAGCGACGATTTGGCGCCGTAGAATGGGTATAATCCGTAATGGCAAGAGCAAAATGTCCTACGGGATCGTCTGGATCATTTTCTACGATATATTCGCCTCTTCCAAGGAGCTTAATTATCGTCAAAGAAAGATCGGGAAAGCTGACAGGATCAGTTTTTTTTCTAATTACCAAAAAAGCATCTAATGCTTTAGAGTCTGGTTCTTTTGGAAGATCTTCTCCAAAACTATTTGCAACTTCTCACAATCTGATTCCAATATTTGGGAATCCGCACAACGCGACGAATACTCGCAATTTTTTCTTCCCTAAAATGTTGCGCCATTGCTCTATTTGCCGCAATCATCAATTCTTCAATGAGTTGATGCGCAAAATTATCAGGAGAAAGTTGAAATACGACTTGATTATTATTTACGATTTTAGCTTCGGCTTTTGATGATTCAAGCGTTAAGGATCCTCCCTCATGTCGCCTCTTTTTCAATATTTGTGCCGCTTCGTGCTGAATTTTGAGGGTATTTTCTAATCCAGGAACTTGTTTGACTTTATCTGGAAGAGAATTTCTTCCCTCTAACCATCCACCAACGGCGTCATAGGTAAGTTTGGCATAATTGTGCACGATTGCTTGGAAAATAGAAGAGTCTTCGATATCACCTGCTTGATTTATTTGAATTTTTACAACCAATAGATACACGGTCTTCATTCTCACTCAGTGAGGTTAAATTAGTAGAAAGTTTTTCTGGCAACATTGAGAATATTTTTGCTGGTGTGTAAACCGATGTCGTATTCATTCGAGCGTGATTGTCTATAGGTGATTCTTTATCAACTAATGCATCCACATCTGCAATGGCGATCCACAATATCGTTTTATTATCGTCTTTTGTTTCAGCATAGGTTAATTGATCTAAATCAAGTGAATCGTCATTATCAATCGAACACCATTGCAAGGAACGCAGATCAGTATATTCAGTATTTTTTGAGGATAATGGAGCAGGACTCGTGATTTTTGAGAGTTGTTGAAGTGCTTCCTTGGAAAATTCAGGTTGCAAGCCTTTCTCTTGCATGGCCTTATTTGCTAATTGCGCTAGGTCACTTACGATTGCCATCTTTATTTTTCCCATCTTATTTCACTTTAGTATAAATAAGTTATTCAGTAAACATATTTTAGCTATACTCTGAAAAGCTCTTAATGATTGTGGTGCCCCTATAACTATGGGTTTTTGGGGCAAATTTACAGAGAGTCTACTCACATATGCCATAGATAGCCGTAGGTAAGATGTCCAATGGACCATAATAAATTATCCATCGATACCGAACTCGAATCACTGCAATGTGATTCTTTCGATTACTTTTTGTATGAAATAAATCCTTTTAATGGATTGGTGTTGGATAAGACCGCAGCCAATTGGCCTTCCAGTATCGCAGCGACTGGCCTCGCATTAGCTTCTTACCCTATTGCTGTAGAACGGGGTTATATGTCGCGTGCACAAGCGGTGGAACGAACTCTGATTACCTTACGCTTTTTCTGGAATAGTCCCCAAGGTCCAGAACCCGATGCGACTGGATATAAAGGTTTTTATTATCATTTTCTTGACATGAAAACGGGACGCCGCGCATGGCAATGCGAATTATCTACAGTAGACAGCACATTCTTATTTGCAGGCATGTTGACGGCGGGCATCTACTTCGACAGCAATACCCCACAGGAAAAAGAAATCCGATCACTCGCTGAATCGTTGTATTGCCGTGCTGATTGGCAATGGGCGCTAAATCAGGGTGACACCGTAACGCATGGTTGGAAACCAGAAGAGGGTTTTCTTAACTATCGATGGGGCGGCTACGATGAAGCGTTGCTTGTCTATATTTTGGGGCTCGGTTCACCCACTTATCCACTGCCACAAAGCAGCTATGCTGCTTGGAGTAGTTCTTATGAATGGTTGAATATTTATGGCATTGATTATCTCTACGCAGGGTCCTTATTTACGCACCAACTTTCGCATTTATGGGTGGATTTTCGCAAAATCCAAGATGCGTTTATGCGCGATAAAAATTGTGATTATTTCGAAAATAGTCGACGTGCAACTCTGGTACAACGACAATACGCAATCTTAAATCCACTGGATTTTGTAGGGTATAGCGCATGCAGTTGGGGAATTACCGCGTGCGATGGACCTGGTCCCTCGTTTCTCGAAGTAAAGGGTATTCAGCGCGAATTTTTCGATTATGTGGCACGTGCAGTGCCTTTTGGTCCCGATGACGGCACCATTTCGCCTTGGGCAGCAGTTACTTCCTTACCTTTCTCACCTGAAATTGTAATGCCTTTAATTGAACATTGTATTCACAACCTAAAACTCAAACTGGGAAATAAATACGGTTTTAAAGCCTCTTTTAACCAGACATATCGGAGTAAATCTAACCCCGCTGGTTGGATATCACCTTGGCATTATGGAATTAATCAAGGACCTATTGTTTTAATGATTGAAAATTATCGCAGCGAATTTTTGTGGCGCTTGATGCGAAGTTGTTCATACATTACCAATGGTCTCAAACGAGCTGGATTCACAGGAGGTTATCTATCTTCTGAACCCTCTAACCTCTCACTGTAAGGGAGATCAAAAATTTGATCACGTAGAATGCAAAAGTGGTTTCGCTTAAAAAGGAACGCCACCGACGAAGGCTTCTTTGAACGCACTATGCCCAGAGAATTATTTACCGCTGACCAAATAGAACGTTACGGTATTACTTTGGCTTTGTCACATCATTTAACAGAAAAACCTGCAAAAGATGTGTTGTTGAAACGTCTGTCTCAAAGTGAGGAAATCCTAATTAAATCCTATAAGATTTTGGCCAAAGAGTCTACATCAGAAGATAGCTTTTCGCCAGGAAGGGAATGGCTGCTCGACAATTTCTATACGATCCAAGAACAAATCAATGCAATTCGTCGTCATCTGCCAAAGGGATATGGTAGAACATTACCCCAACTCGCCGGTGATTTGCGAGGATATCCTAGGATTTATGACATTGCCTTGCAAATTATTGCACACAGTGATGGTCGTTGTGATTTAGAAGATTTGAATCGTTTCATAACTGCTTATCAAGGTATCACGAAGCTTACGCTTGGAGAATTGTGGGCTATCCCTATTACCTTAGGTGTCGCCTTGTTAGAGAACTTAAGTAATTCCAGTAAGCAGATTGTTGCCGACAGGAGTGACCGAATTAAAGCAAGTCTTTGGGCAGATCAGATGATTGAAGTATCGGTGTCGAATCCAAAGAAGCTAGTGATAATCATCGCAAACATGGCAGGTTCCGAATCTAGAATGAGTAGTACTTTCATTGCTGAATTAACACGTCGTTTACAAGCAGCAGCTTTGTCGTTACCGCTAAGCTGGATTGAGCAACATTTGGAAGAAAAAGGATTAACAACTGAACAGTTGGTTAATGAAGAAAACAAGCATCGAGCTGCTAACCTCGTCACCATCAGTAATAGTATTACAAGCTTGAAGGTTTTGAATGAAATAAATTGGTGTGATTTCGTCGAAGCATTGAGTATCATCGAGCACACGCTAAAATTGGATCCCACAGATATTTATCGGAAAATGGATTTCGGCACCCGCAACCAATATCGCCAGGTGGTAGAATGCCTATCGCGTGCCAGTCTAAAATCAGAAGAAGAAGTCGCTAAAGCCGCGATACAACTTGCGAAAACGCAGCTTGATAAAACTCTAACAACGGAAAATAGTATTGATCCTGAAATCATTCGTTATTGCCATGTGGGTTATTATCTAATAGGCAATGGTTTATCACAACTTAAGAAATATTTGGGCTTACGACATATTTTATGGAATAATTTTGAAAAACAATGGCCTTTATCGAGTTATTTTGGCAGTGTCGCTATCATCACATTCGGCTTAACAGCCGTCCTATTATTCAAAGCGGATCACAGTGGAATAAATGGTTTTGGCCTATTACTATTAGGCATTGTGCTTGTCATCTGCATAAGTCAACTTGCCGTGATGATAGTTAATTTGGGCGCCACATTGTTAACAAAACCAAGAGCATTGCCCAGAATGGATTTTCGTAAAGGCATTCCGGCTTCCTGCCGGACACTTGTCGTCGTTCCAGCCATGTTGGGCAGTATTTCAAATATTGAATCTTTGACTAGGGCCCTTGAAATTCGTTTTCTTGGAAATCGTGACAATTATCTGCATTTTGCGCTACTCACCGACTTCAATGATGCCCCAAAAGAACATATGCCACAAGATGCAAAACTACTTGATTTCGCTATGACGAGAATTGCTGAACTGAATAAACAATACACCACACCAGATGGCGATATTTTCTTTCTATTTCATAGGCCACGCCGCTGGAATGCAAGCTGAAGGCGTTTGGATGGGAAGGGAGCGTAAACGCGGAAAATTAGCAGATCTAAATAATTTTTTGCGAGGAAATAATCAGAATGATTTTTCGGTGATCGTGGGGCGTACAGACTTACTTACTCATGTCAAATATGTGATTACCTTAGACAGTGATACACAATTGCCACGTGAATCTGCAAGGGAGTTTGTCGGAACAATGTCTCATCCCTTAAATCGACCGAGTTTTGATGTACAAAGAAAAATTGTGATAGATGGTTATGGTATTTTGCAACCGCGCATCGCTGAAGCGTCATCATAACCCCGGTCCTACCCGTTATGTGCAGCTTTGTGGCAATGAATTTGGTATTGATCCTTATACTCGAACTGTATCGGATGTCTACCAAGATGTGTTCCATGAAGGCTCATTCATGGGTAAAGGCATCTACGATGTTGATGTATTCCAACAAGTATTAGACAATCGTTTTCCTGACAATTGTATTTTAAGTCATGATTTACTGGAAGGATGTTATTTACGTTCAGGATTTTTGAGTGATGTAGTTTTGTATGAAAAATCACCTAGCAGTTATTTGGCTGATGTCAAACGTCGTATCCGTTGGATCCGTGGGGATTGGCAAATTGCGGGATGGTTGCTACCAAAGGTTTTAAACGGTGGGGATAAACCTACCCCTAATCCATTGTCATTTTTATCAAAATATAAATTATTTGATAATTTAAGACGTAGTCTAGTTGCACCTGCGCTACTATTGCTATTTGGTTTTACTTGGATATTGTTACCTCAATTCTGTTTTTGGCTAGGTATAATCCTAGCCATCGTAGTATTACCCTCTGTGATGAATATCTTGATAGCATTGCTACGAAAACCTATCCACATGTTGCCCAGTCAACATGCCCTTAATATGATGTTAATAATACGCCATCATGCAGCACAATTGATTTTTTACTTGGCTACTTTGCCACAGGAAGCCTGGTTCAACCTGTGTGCGATCTCCCGCACTGGATGGAGAATGAAAATATCAAAAAGAAATTGCTAGAATGGGTTCCATCTGATCAAGTGGATCAACGTCTTCATGAGACTAAGAGAGACTGGATAATGAGTCTGTGGATGGGACCTGTGACAGCATTCATCGCACTGATGATTTTAGTGGTGCATGATAGAATTGAATGTTTGTTTTTTGCTTCACCTTTGCTCATCCTTTGGTTCAGTTCCCCTTTAATCGCACGGTGGTTGAGTCGTCCATACAAAGCCCACGATCCAAAACTTGATCCCTCACAAATACGCTTCTTACATAGAAAAGCACGTAAAACTTGGGATTATTTTGATACGTTTATAACGGCAGAGAATCACTGGCTACCTCCAGATAATTATCAAGAAGCTCCGGTGGAAGCTTTAGCTCGACGCACGTCACCAACCAATATGGGGTTAGCCTTGCTGGCTAATCTGACGGCTTATGATTTTGGCTACATAACTATGACTCAATTATTGGAACGCAGCAGAAATGCACTGCAAACAATGTCTAAATTAGAAAGATATCGCGGCCATTTATATAACTGGTACAACACCGAAACACTCGCACCATTATTCCCACGCTATGTTTCTACGGTGGATAGTGGAAATCTATCAGGTCATCTATTAACTTTACGACAAGGATTGCTGGCACTCTGCGATACACCATTGCTGCATCCACATTATTTGGATGGATTGGAAGATACCGTAGATGTTTTAACAACGATGGCGATCAACTCTTGTTCAGTGACGTCGGCATTAAATCATTTCACCCAATTACTACAAGATCCGCGATCTACATTTACCAGTTGGTCGGATGCTCTAAGTTACTCGGAGCAATTATGTATTTCCGCGAAATATATCAATCTGATGTCGACACAGGCTGACGCAGTTGTCAACGAAATATCTGAATGGTCAAACAAACTTCTATTACAATGCCACGCTTTACACGATGAAATTAAGTTTTTCAATACCCCCCAATTGGCAGCAAATGCCACATTACGTGAAATCGTTCTTTTGGCCTCTATTGATGACAGCGCAAGCCAAGCACAAAGAGAAGCAAGTCATAAAGCAAAAGCGCATATTGAGCTGATTGAGACACTGGCAGCAAAAGCTTTCGCCTTCGCGCAAATGGATATTAGCTTTCTTTATGATGAAGCTAATCACTTGATGACAATAGGATTTAATGTCGATGAACAACGACGTGATTCCGGTAATTATGATTTGCTTTGTTCCGAAGCACGTCTAGGTACTTTCGTTGCCATTGCGCAAGGGCAAGTGCAACAAGAAAGTTGGTTTGCATTGGGTCGATTGATGGTATCTAGCAACGGAGAGCCTATCCTAATCTCGTGGAGTGGCTCAATGTTTGAATATTTAATGCCACTTCTTGTCATGCCAACTTATCCAGGTACATTGCTTGATCAAACATATCAAGCAGCCGTTAAACGACAAATTGCTTATGGGAAACAACACAAGGTGCCATGGGGCGTCTCAGAATCAGGGTATAATGCACTTGATGCTCAATTCAATTATTTATATCGTGCATTTGGTGTACCTGAATTAGGCCTGAAACGAGGTCTTGAAGATGATTTGGTCATTGCACCCTATGCCAGCGCAATGGCACTGATGATAGATCCCAAAAAAGCTTGTCTTAATCTTGAACGTTTGGCAGCTGAATATGCGACAGGTAGGTATGGGTTTTATGAAGCCATTGATTTTACTACCGCTCGTTTACCGCGTGATGAGAATGAAAGAGCCTTAGTACGCTCTTTTATGACTCATCATCAAGGAATGAGTCTTTCTATCGTTTTCTTATTTACTGCATAATCAACCTATGCAAAAACGTTTTGTTGCTGATCCGATATTTCAAGCAACACTACTACTGTTACAAGAACGTACTCCTAAACCAACCGCTTCGTATTTAAAAATGCCAAAATTATCAAGAAAAACGACTGTTTCCAATCGCCCTGAAGACACAATGCGCATATTTAACACACCCAATACTCGCACACCCCAAGTTCAATTGATGTCCAATGGACGTTATCATTTAGTGATCACACAAGCGGGCGGGGGTTATAGTCGTTGGAAAAATATTGCCGTCACGCGCTGGCGTGAAGACAGTACTTGCGACAATTGGGGATTGTTTTGTTATATTCGAGATGTTGTTACGGGTGAATTTTGTTCTACTAATTATCAACCAACAACAGGCACAGTGAAAAATTTTAAAGCCAGTATTTTCCGAAGCACATGCCGAATTTTCGCGCGAATCTATGCTGCTCGACATGCATACGGAAGTGGTTGTCTCACCAGAAGATGATATTGAATTACGTCGGATACGCATTCATAACCGCGCCAAAATCCGTCGAACCATTGAATTTACAAGTTATGCGGAAATTGTTTTAGCCCCGCAAGCCGCGGATCTTTCGCAACCAGCATTTAGCAATTTATTTGTAGAAACAGAACTTCTTCCAGAACAACAATGCTATTTTGGCGACACGTCGCCCACGAGATGAGCAAGAAAATCCAGCCATGGCTGTGTCATCTATTGAATGTGTATAGCGAACATCCTTATACACTTTCATTTGAAACGGATCGCGCACGTTTTGTTGGGCGTGGTCGGACCTTGGCTGCACCTCTCGCAATGCTGAAGCAAGGTGATCTTTCCAATACGAAAGGAGCTGTGTTAGACCCTATTGTTGCTATTCGATGCCGAGTGACACTTGAACCCGATGCTTTAGTCACTTTTCGATCTTACTTACAGGTGTGGCTGATACGCGTGAGCATTGTGTATGCTTTAATCGAAAAATATCAAGATCAACGTTTAGCCAATCGTATTTTTGGATTGGCTTGGACACATAGTCAAGTATTGTTACATCAATTCAATATTTCTGAAGCGGATGCGCAACTTTATGGAAGGCTTGCCAGCGCCATCATTTACAGCAGTAACACACGTCGTGCAGACCCACGTATTCTAGCCAGTAATCGACGTGGACAATCCGGTTTATGGGGTTATTCCATTTCGGGTGATTTACCGATTGTGTTATTGTATATTGAAGATGCAGCTAATATTGAACTGGTTCGACAATTAATTCAAGCTCAAGCCTATTGGCGACGCAAAGGTTTGATAGTCGATTTAATTATCTTGAATGAAGAACACATGAGTTACCGACAAACATTACAAGATCAGATCATGAGTTTGATCACCGCTAATGCCAGTACAACCTCAGATCATACTGGCAGTATTGTGGTGCGTTGCTGAATCAAGTGCCTATAGAAGATATCATTTTGTTGCAATCTGTTGCGCGTGTTATTCTCTCAGATAAACGCGGCACTTTAAAAGAACAACTCAGTCGTCGTCGCGTGAGTCCGCCGCTTATGCCGCTTCTTAAACCGTAAAATTTACTGCAAAGTTATACTAGCAATACGCTCACTCGCCCTTCCCACAAGATTTACAATTTTTTAACGGTTTGGGTGGATTCACACCAGCTGGCGGATGAATATATTATTCGTTTAGCTGATGGAATTCCCACACCTGCTCCCTGGGCCAATGTGCTAGCTAATCCAAATTTTGGCACCTTGGTGTCTGAAAGTGGCCAAGGGTATACCTGGATAGAAAACTCGCATGAATTTCGGCTTAACTCCTTGGGATAATGATCCTTTGCAAGATTCAGCTGGCGAAGCATTTTATTTGCGTGATGACGAAACCGGGCATATTTGGTCGCCCACCGCATTGCCCTGCCGTGGACGCGGCGACTATCAAATTCGTCATGGTTTTGGCTATAGTGTTTTCGAACATATTGAAGACGGATCCATTCTGAATTGTGGATGTATGTGGCATTGGATGCAGCTGTTAAATTTTTTGTGTTAAAAATACGCAATGATTCTATGCGACATCGTCGATTATCCGCTACTGGATTATGTTGCATGGGTTTTGGGTGATTTACGCGGCTAAAAATGCTATGCATATTGTGACTGAACTGTCACAAATGCGACACATTGTTAGCGACAAAATCATTACAACACCGATTTTGCGGAGCGCACGGCTTTTTTTGATGCAAGCACTTCTCATCTAGAATTAAATGCACGCACGATCACTGGCGATCGTACTGAATTTCTCGGTCGCAATGGATCGCATGCAAAAACCTGCTGCATTGGAACGAAAACGTTTGTCAGGACGTGTGGGTGCAGGTTTTGATCCCTGTGGCGCCATCCAATTAGCCTTTGATTTGGCAAAAGGCAAAGTCACGTGAAATTGTATTTATTTTAGGTGCAGGGCAAAATAAGCAAGAAGCTAAACCATTAGCACAACGTTATCATAAGCAATGCGCAGCAAGACAGTTTTAGTTTCTGTACGTCAATATTGGCAACGAACTCTTCAGCATACTGCAAGTAACAACACCCGATCCTGCCATTAATTTTCTCGCCAATGGTTGGTTATTATATCAAGTGTTATCAAGCAGATTATGGGGACGTAGCGGTTATTATCAATCATCAGGCGCTTTTGGTTTTCGTGATCAATTACAAGATGTGATGGCATTAACACATGTTGCACCAGAACTATTGCGTGCACATTTATTATTATGTGCTGCACATCAATTTGAAGAGGGTGATGTGCAACATTGGTGGCATCCACCACACAATCGGGGTGTACGCACCCGTTGCTCTGATGATTATTTATGGCTACCGTTTGCAATTTGCCATTATATCGAAACAACGGGCGATATGACGGTGCTTGATGAAGCAATTCCCTTTCTTGCAGGGACGACCACTAAAACCTGAAGAAGAATCATATTATGAATTACCCACAATGGGTAAGAACAGCAGTAAGCCTCTATCAACATGCTGTACGTGCCATTAACAATGGACTAAAATTTGGTGAGCATGGTTTACCTTTGATGGGATCGGGTGATTGGAATGATGGCATGAATTTGGTCGGCAAAGAGGGACGTGGCGAAAGTGTTTGGCTAGGATTTTTCTTGTATAGATGTGCTCAAACATTTTGCGCCACTTGCCAACTCGTTATGGTGATGATGCATTTGCTACATTTGTGTGATGCAGAAAGTAAAAAACTTCAACAACAAATATGAATCTACATGGTTGGGATGGTGAATGGTATCGTCGTGCTTATTTTGATGATGGTACCCCGCTGGGATCGCCAGCAATAGCGAATGCCGCATTGATTCTATCGCTCAAAGTTGGTCTGTATTATCAGGGGCTGCAGATCCATCACGTGCAAAACAAGCAATGAGCTGCACTCAATCAATATTTGGTCAATTCTGAAGGATAGATTGATTAAACTACTCGATCCACCTTTTGATAAATCAAAACCCAATCCCGGTTATATTGAAGGTTATGTTCCTGGGATCCGCGAAAATGGCGGTCAATATACGCATGCTGCTATTTGGGCAGCCATGGCGTTTGCCGAATTAGGCGAAAAACAACTCGCTTGGCAGCTTTTTAATATTCTCAATCCCATTAATCATGGTCGTAATCCTGACGAAATTAAACGCTATAAAATTGAACCCTATGTTATCGCAGGCGATGTTTATAGTGTTGCACCTCATATCGGACGTGGTGGTTGGAGTTGGTATACGGGATCTGCAGGTTGGTTATATCGTGATTACTGAAACATTGCTTGGAATACAGCTCGAAGCAAGGTAACCATTTACGTCTTGCACCCCTACTTACCAGATGATTGGAATGAGTATTAGTTGGATTACCGCTATACGGAACACGCTGTATAAAATACAATCAGTCGTATTTCAGGTAAAGCTTATCTCAGTTGGATGGGGTTTCTTTGAACAGAAAATGTGATTTCATTAAGACGATGGTGAGATTCATCAAGTTAATTATTACGTTAATTCCTAGGATCCATTCTGTCGGCTTCCTTAAGGAATAGGCCGTAAAATCCGCAGGTGGATCCGGTTTCTTCTCGATAGCCCTATCAATCCAGATCGTTTTGCAAGCCGCATTTTGACCCGCGCCTATATCTCGCCAACGATCACCTACCATAAAACTTTGAGCTCAATTCAATATTATATTTTTTGGTCGCGGCTAATATAAATCCTGGTTTTGGCTTGTAACAATCGACTATTTTCAGATAGCAAATAAAAACATCGTCCAAAGGCAAATCAGTGACGCATTTTATTATAAATAGCATCCACTGTCTGCTTGCGTCATTAAACCTCGTTCAATATCTGGCTTATTAGTGACACAAATCAATAAATATCCTGCCGCTTTTAATTTGTCTAGTGATGGTTTCACTTCTGAAGGAATCACCAATTCAGCAAGCGTAGTCGGCGCAACGGGTTTTCCCTCTTTCATTATAGCTGTATTTAAAACGCCATCAGAATCCAGAAAAATTGCTTTATTTATCATAAAAATGCCCTCATTTAATCGATCATTCAATTTAGCTTTTAGTGAGAAATACTCATTGACTGGCGGCTTCTTTATCCACATACCAAATAGTTTTATTATTTATACAATGAATCAGTTGTGCTGGATATTTGTTCAGGAGATCTATTCCCTTCTAGCACTTTCCAAACCGCAGTCGCTTTTTTTTAACCAGTCACTAAAAATATAATATTCATTGCATGATTAATGGCAGCAGGAGTCAAAGTAATTCGATACATCTTGATTGTTTAGCCACCCAAAGAGGTATTACAAGCCGATCGTGATTATAAGGGTTGCTTCTTCACTATCTGTACTCTTATGAGCATTTTTCAGGATTTCACTCATTGGCATTAGAGAGGCTGTATGCGCATCTCACCAAGACCCAGATATATTAAATCAAACTTAGGAAATTCCTTATCTTTGATATGGAAAACGTTTTTCATGGTGCGTTCATAGTCTGCTGGCTGCCTGTTTAGGATCTTTAAATTCAGTTCGGTATCTCGATAAATATTTTCACTCTAAAACCGAAACCTTTGAAAATAAATGTTCGTAAGCCATATGATAATTGCTTTGTGATATTATCTGCAGGTACATATCGCTCATCACCAAAAAAATTTTATCTGCTCCAAGGAATTTTTTTTTATCTTTATTATGGTTTGTATTTTATCAAAGAATAATTTGGGTGTGTTTCCGCCAGATAAGCACCACTGTAAATTCACCTTTTGACTGACTGCCTGAATTGGCACGGTGTGTAAAATCTTCCGCCACTGACATAAATATAGTCTTCAGGGTTAGAATATAAACTTCATTATATTTATTAGTAACCATTCTCGGCCATCTTTTTGCAATAATTCTCTGGCCTCTTTAGGGACCCCAAGACCCTGCTGGATAATTAGGAAAATCATTGGGTTTTAATGCACTCCAAACATCCAAAATCGGCTGCACTATCGTCCAGGACGTTTCTACCATTTCCGCAGTCTTAAAAAGTGTATGATCGCCATTCATACAATCATATAAAATTGTTTCATAACCCGTTTGCGGATCAATCCCAAAATAATCACTATATTTAAATTTCATTTCAACTTGTCCTAACTGCATAACGATGACCCTGGAATTTTGGCATTAAATCTGTAGTGAAATGCCTTCTTCCGGTTGAATGTTGATACGCAATAAATTGGGTAAAATATTTTTTGGAGATCCCACCGAACAAGGTGGAAGGACCCAGACCTAAATTGAATGATAATTTCTGAAGTATGTGCTTTTAAACGCTTTCCAGTTCTTAAGTAAAATGGCACCTTAACCAACGCCAATTATCGATAAACAATTTTAAGGCAACATAGGTTTCCACAGAAGAATCTGGATCGAACATTTTTTTCTGATCGATAACCAACTACTCTGCTATTATCAATTTTGCCTAGACCGTATTGACCTCGAACGGCTTGAAAAAAAACTTGCTTTGATGTTATGCTCTGAATTGCATGAAGTACTTTTGCTTTTTCATTTCGAATATACTCTGCTGAAAATGATCCAGGCGGCTCCATGGTAATGAGGTTTAGTACTTGAAAAAGATGGTTGGGTACCATGTCTCTTAATGCACCGGCATGTTCATAATAGTCCCCTCTTAACTCTACTCCCAAGGTTTCTGCAATAGTAATTTGAACACTATCGATATAATTACGATTCCAAATGGGTTCAAAAATACCGTTTGAGAAACGAAAAGCCAGTAGATTTTGAACAGTCTCTTTTCCTAAAAAATGATCGATTCGAAATATTTGATTTTCCTTTATGAAACGTAATAATGATTGGTTTAATTTTTTGGCAGATTCATAATCATGTCCAAACGGCTTTTCAACCACAATCCTTCTAAAATAGCTGTCAACTTCTTCCGATAGCAGATTTGCTTTATTTAATGATTCCGTAATAATTTCAATAAACTGTGGCGGTACTGCAAAATAAAACAAAACATTTTTATTGCTATCGATCTTAGATTCTAATTCTTGCAGCTTATCATTTAAAATAGTATAGGTTTTAGGATCTGAAAAATCACCAGAAATGTAATACACTTTCTCTGCCAATTCCAGACCAAACATTTCTGCAGCTTCATCAGTCACGAATTTTTTCACATTATTCTTTAAATATTCTCTAAATGTTATATCCGTATAAGGTTCAACAGAAACCCCGACAATGCAAAATTTTCCATCCAAGAGCCCCTTGCTACCCAAATTACAAACAGCAGGATAAAGTAGCCGTTTGGTCAAATCTCCCGAAATGCCAAATATCACCAAAACAGATAAACTGGCGGGTTTTGGAGGTAACGATTCGACTATTTTGGTTCATGATTACTTCCGCCAACAAAAAGTGCCCTTTCTAATAATTCAAATAATTGCTGCAAGCCCTGTGCCACTTCTTTGCCTAGGTGGACCCGTAGCACGCGTCTTTCGCGCTCTGCCAGCACATGAAAATCTGCTTCTGCTTGCGCTTCAATTACAATGCCAAATGAATAAGGGTAATCTGGGATCTGAATATCATTAGGGTGATCTGCCGTAATTTGCAAAAAGACACCTGAATTTGGACCTCCTTTATAATCTTGTCCGGTTGAGTGTAAAAATCTAGGCCCAAATCCAACGCAGGTTGCTACTTTTTTGCTATCCCTAATAAGCACTCGAGCGCGTTGCAGCAGCTCTGTATGTGCCTCTGACATCTCTATAAAAGCCGAAATATTAAAATAGTCTCCCAGATTGATTCGATTAAGATGGGCTCGGAGATAGGCTTCTGGGCTGTCTTGACCGCCCAATTTTTTTTTGATTTCTTCTGCATTTTTCTTATCTGTGAGAAGTTCAATACCCTCCCCAAAATAAAGGAGTTCCGGTGTTTTAATTTTACCGGTTTCTTTGTATGCAGCGAGTAATTTGGCGGCCAGTTTTTTGCTACCTTCAACATCCGGTTGATCAAAAGGATTAATACTAATAACACTACCAGCAACAGCAGTGGCCATTTCAAAGAGAAATAATTTCCCTCCTAATTCCTCCTTTTTTGGTAACTTCAATCGCACAACCATTTGTTTTGATAATTCTAATGCTGCTATTGCCTTATCTTGCTCAAAATCCGGGTCATCTTCTAGACGGATATAGATAAATATGCGATCTTTGCCGTATTTATCAGGTGAACCCAGTGGCTCTTGATCAATTGGAATCAAGCCTTTTCCGAGTTTACCAGTAGATTCAGCGAGTAATTGTTCAAGCCATGCACCCAAAGCGCGAATGCCTGGTGATACAACTAAGGTAACCTTGTCCTTACCTTGTTTTGCGGAAACGCCTAAAATAATCCCCAATAAAACTCCGGGATTATCCTGTGGTGAATGAATTGAATAACAGTTTTGTCTCATTTTTTCTGCATAAGACAAAAAATTCTTAATATGGATACCCATTAATCCAGCAGGTACCATTCCAAAATTGGAAAGTGCAGAATAACGTCCTCCGATGGAGGCAACACCCTGAAATACTGCTCTGAATTTTTCTTCTTTCGCAATAGCTTCCAGTTTTGTACCTGGATCGGTGATAGTCAGGAAACGATCTCCAACGTCCTTTTTTCCTAAAATTGTTTGTAATTGTGCATAAAAATACTGTTTAAAAATATTAGGTTCCAATGTGGTTCCAGATTTGCTTGAAACTATAAAAAATGTTTTCTTTAAATCGACACTTTTTTCAAGATGATGTATCTGCAGAGGATCCGTTGAATCCAATATCTGTAAAAGAGGATAATCTTTAATTTGCCCGAAGGTTTCTGCCATCATCGCGGGACATAAACTTGACCCCCCCATGCCTAGTAATATAAGATACTCATAGCCTTCTGCTTTAATTTTGGCGGTCAGTGCTTCTATACCTGGAACATCATTCAGTTCGTTTGTGGGGATATTTAACCACCCTAGCCATTGACTTTCATCATGATTTGTCCATAAGGTTGCATCCCCTGCCCATAAACGCTCAACTTTATTTTCTCTTTCCCAATTATTAAGTTCTGCTGATATCGCTTTTTGGATTCCTTCTGCGTTCTGGGTGTTATATTGAATGTTATATTGAAAAGGCATATTCATGCTAATTTTCCCTTCAATGAATCTATCAATTGATCAAAGGCTTTATTAAATTTTTCAACTCCTTCGTCTTCAAGTTGCTGTGTTACTCTGTCTATATTAATACCAAGTTTAGGTAATTCTTGAAAAACCCCATAAGCTTTATCCAGTTCTTGTTCCAAATGCAGTTTTGGATCGCCTTCCGCAAGATAGTCTTTGAAGGTTTCCATTGGAAGGGTATTAACCGTTTCGGGACCAATCAGTTCTTCAACATATTTAATATTACTATAGTTGGGATTTTTAGTACTGGTACTTGCCCAAAGTAACCGCTGAACTTGTGCTCCATTATCAAGTAGCTTTTTAAACCTATCACTTTTAAAAATTTCCTTATAGATTTGATAAGCAACTTTTGCAGAAGCAATGGCCACTTGGCCGTGCATTTTTTTTGCCAACTGAGATTTGTCATCATTTTTTTGAAGTTTTTTTTCTAATTCAGGATCCAATAACACATCAATGCGGCTCAGAAAAAAACTCGCGACCGATGCAATAGATTTGATCGACTGTCCCTTAGCGACACGAGATTCCAACCCTGAAATATAAGCTTCAGCAACTTCGCGATAACGCGGTAATCCAAAAAGCAAGGTCACATTTACATTAATGCCTTCGCTTATCAGTTGTTGGATAGCGGGAAGTCCTTCTTTTGTTCCAGGAACTTTGATTAACACATTGGGGCGATTCAGCGCATTCCACAAACGACGAGCTTCAGAGATAGTCCCCTGCGTATCATGTGCCAGATGCGGATTCACTTCCAAACTCACGTAACCATCTTTAGCTTGAGTTCTGTCATATAAAGTCCGAAATTCATCTGCTGCGTCCCTCACATCTTGTTGTGTTAGGATTTCATAGACATAATTTACCTCTTTTTTTTGTTTTTTCAATTTTTGGATGTTTTCAGCATAATCATCGCTTTCGGCTATGGCCTTTTCAAAGATTGAAGGATTTGAGGTTATTCCCGCCAAACCATCATCATTAATTAACTTATTGAGTTCACCGCTCTTTATTAAATCTCGCTTGATATAATCTAACCAGATAGATTGCCCCAGTGTTTCTAGTGTTACTAAAGAATTCGTTTTCATACATTTATCTCCAGGCTTATGCATTTGTATTATTATATTTTAAATTTTTTAGAAACTTGCGCTTCATTGGGTTTCTTCGGTTTTTTGGACATCATGTTGGACATCTTGGATTTTTTGGGCTGATTCGATTTTTGAGATTTTTTAAGTAATCGAATCGCTTCTTTACAAACATTATCTACCGAAAATCCATATTTTTGCATTACCACTTCGCCTGGTGCCGAGGCACCAAATTTATCTACACCGATAGTAGATCCCTCATCGCCCACATAACGTTCCCACCCTTGTGATACCCCTGCTTCAACAGACAAACGCAAAGGCAAAAAAGGTGGCAATACAGTATCGCGATACTTTTGTGATTGCGCCTCGAATAATTCCCAACTAGGCATTGAAACAATTCGGACTGGAATTTTTATTTTTTGTAGTTTTTTTTGTGCCGCCACAATTAAGCTAACTTCGGATCCGGTTGCAATTAGTATCAATTTCGGTTTAGCATTTGGCGGATCTGCCAAAATGTAAGCTCCGCGTCGAACACCCTCGGCAGAAGCATAGCTTTTTCTATCCAGAGTTGGCACGGCTTGTCTGGTTAAGATAAGGGCGATTGGGTGATGTTGCGTTTCAATCGCTATTTCCCAGGCCACGGCTGTTTCATTAGCATCTGCTGGCCGTATCACTATCACTCTTGGAATGGCCCTAAGGCTTGCCAGATGTTCTACTGGCTGATGAGTCGGACCATCTTCTCCTAACGCGATACTATCGTGAGTAAACACATAAATAACTTGAATTCCCATAAGCGCCGCAAGTCGAATTGTCGGTCGCATGTAATCTGAGAAAATCAAAAATGTTGCTGCAAACGGAATAATCCCATTAAAGGATGCCAAACCGTTTGTGATTGCACCCATGGCATGTTCTCGAACTCCAAAGAAAACATTACGTCCAGCATAATTCCAGCCTCCACCTAGGGTTCCCTGTAAATCTCCCTTTTTGGTAGTTGGATTTTCAAAGTTACCATAATTGATAAGTTCTGTCTTTGTAGAGGGATTTAAATCGGCTGATCCTCCCATAAAGCCAGGTACATTTGGCGTGATAGCTTGCATTATTTTCATTGACGCTTCTCGAGTTGCTATTCCTTTACTGTTAGCCTCAAAAAAAGGAATATTTTCATTCCAGCCTTTTTTTAACTCGTTTTTAAAAAACCTGCGAACTTCTTTTGCTTCCTTTGGATATTTTTTAGCGTAAAAAGATAATTTTTGATTCCATTCTTTTTCTAATGCTTGTCCAGTTTTTAAAGCAGTTCGAAAATACTTTAAAACTTCCTCTGGAATATAAAACGAAGGTTTTTGTGGCCATCCTAAATTTTGTTTGGTTAATTTTACCTCTTCAACCCCTAAAGGTGAACCATGCGCTTCGAAGGTATCGTGTTTATGTGGTGATCCAAAGCCTATATGCGTTCTAATTAAAAGAAGCGAGGGACGTTCGGTATCATTGCGGGCTTCTTCAATGGCTTTATAAATCGCCTCCAAATTATTGCCATCTTCAATAATTTCTGTGTGCCACCCATAGGCTGCAAAACGCAGAGCACAATCTTCCGTAAAAGTCAGTGGTGTCGAAGCAGAAAGGGTAATATGATTATCATCATATAAATAAATGAGCTTACCTAATTTTAACTGCCCTGCCAGAGAGGCCGCCTCGGAAGCCACACCCTCCATTAAGTCCCCATCACTGACAAGACAATAGGTAAAGTGATCGAAAATTTTAATATCTTTTTTATTAAATCTAGCGGCCAAATGGGCCTCTGCCATTGCCATGCCAACCCCATTTCCAAAACCTTGTCCTAATGGTCCCGTTGTGACTTCAACTCCAGGGGTTAATTCACTTTCTGGATGCCCTGGCGTAATACTACCCCATTGGCGAAATTGTTTAATTTGATCCAAAGAAAGATCATATCCTGTTAAATGTAACAAACTATAAAGTAGCATCGAACCATGTCCTGCCGAAAGTACAAAACGATCGCGGTCATACCATTTGGGATTCGAAGGATTATGTTTTAAAAATTTTGTCCACAAAACATATGCCATGGGGGCAGCCCCCATCGGTAAACCGGGATGCCCACTATTGGCCTTTTGAACGGCATCAATAGATAGCATGCGAATGGTGTTGATACTGAGCTCATCGAGAGAAGACGAAAGAACTTTTGCTTTAAGCGGTGAGAAAGAAGGAGATAATTTCATGGTTCCTCCCATTCCGTATGAAAACTGCCGGGCATATCAATACGTTCATATTGATGAGAACCAAAAAAATCACGTTGTGCTTGAATTAAATTGTCTGGCAACCATTTGCTGCAAATTGTATCGAAATACCCTAACGAAGCCATTAATCCAGGCGCAGGCATTCCCATTTCGGCTGCCTTAGTCACAATTTTTCGTAAAGATTTTTGGTTTGTTATTATTTTTTTTGATATATTGGCATCTAATAATAAATTGGGAAGGTCACTTTTTGTCTTAAATGCAGCCAAAAATTCTTCTAACAATGCCGCACGAATAATACAACCCCCACGCCATATTCGAGCAATCGATTCCAGATCGAGACCGAAGTCGTATTTATTCGAAGCTACATTCAAAAGAGACATGCCTTGTGCATAGACCATAATTATTGCAGCATATAGTGCGTTATGAAGATTGGTGATAAATTCTTCTCGGTTATCGATCAATTGATTGTAGGCAGGCTTATAAATTGCATTCATTGCGCTGCGTTCTTTTACTAATACCGAAAAATCACGCATACCCACAGCCACATCGATTGTGGGCGCTGGAATCTGTAATTCCATAGCACTTTTGGCTGTCCACATTCCCGTACCGGTTTGTTTAGCAACCGCTGCAATCAGATCAATCAACTTTTTTCCGGTTTTTTCGTCTACTTTATCAAATATTTTGCTGGTTATTTCCATCAAGTAACTATTTAACTCACCTTTATTCCATTCAACATATACATCTCGTAATTCATCATTATTTAAACCCAAGCCTCGTTTCATTAAATCATAGGTTTCTGAGATTAACTGCATTATTCCATATTCGATTCCGTTATGAACCATCTTCACAAAATGGCCCGAAGATCCCCTTCCCAAATAAGTAACACAGGGTTCTCCCTTCACTTTTGCTGATATTGCCTCTAGAATTAAACGAACGCGATCATAGGCTTCTTTAGTGCCGCCTGGCATAAGGCTTGGCCCCCGACGTGCTCCCTCTTCACCACCCGAAACCCCCATGCCCATCAGAAGAATGTTTTTTTCCTTTAATTTAAGCGCACGGGCATCAGTATCTTTAAAATAAGAATTACCTGCATCAATAATGAGATCCCCTTTTTCCAAAAATGGCAATAATTGCTGAATAACGGCATCCACCGGGGGTCCTGCTGGAACAAGTAACATAACCGATCGAGGCCGCTTCAAGAGTTGTGTAAAATCTTTCAAATCAGAGGCATAATCAATACAATGCCCCTCTGCCACATGTTTCGATTCTTCTTTTAATCGTTGAACTTTGCTCGGGATTCTATCATAACCTGCCGCAACGAAACCATGATCGTTCATATTTAATAATAAATTATTTCCCATCACTCCCATGCCAACAATACCGATGTCGCTCAGTTTTTCATTTGCCATCTTTTTTTTTCTCCATCTCCGCAGTGTATTCACCTCTACGTGCAGCACTATTACATTTTGCACGATGGTACAGTGCTTCCTGTGCAGCTTGCACATTGCCTGCCTTTCCTTTCCAAATTTGGAGTGCTGGTTCTTGCAGCGCTCGAGAAAATGAAAATGCAACGGGCCAAGGTAATTTTGATTTGAACCGACTATTGATGGCATTCAAACGGGCCGAGGCTAATTCATAAGATTGGCCTCCCGATAAAAAAGCTATTCCTGGTACCGCAGCAGGTACCGAACGATAAAAGCAGTGAACTGTGCTATCTGCAACTCTATCAACAGTTTCTTGTTTGGAACAATCCAAACCTGGAAGCACCATATTTGGTTTTAAGATCATTCCTTCTAGTAGCACGCGAGCTTGGTATAATTGATTAAAAACGCTGCGTAAAACTTTCTCGGTTACTTCAAAGCAGCGCTCTAAGGTATGCTGCCCATCCATTAAAACTTCTGGTTCGACGATAGGGACCAAACCTGCTTCTTGACACAATGCTGCATAGCGCGCTAACGCATGGGCATTGGCTTTAATACACCAGCGCGTCGGAAGTTTCTCTTTCCCGTCTTTTTCATCGATTGTAATGACTGCACGCCACTTCGCAAAACGAGCACCTAACTTCCCGTATTCAAATAATCGCTCACTCAAACCATCTAATCCTTCTGTTATTTTTTCAGAAGGAAATCCTGCCAAATCCTTTGCCCCAGTATCTACTTTAATGCCGGGTATGATACCCGCATCGATTAGCACTTTAATAAAAGGGGTGCCGTCTTTTTTGGACTGGTGAATGGTTTCGTCAAATAGAATTGCGCCACTGATAAATTCGCCGAGGTTGGGTGTAGTTACAATCAACTCTCGGTATGCACGACGCGCTTCTTCTGTTTCAGGGATTCCATACTTTGCGAATCGCTTATTACACGTGGGGGTACTCTCATCCATTGCCAATATACCTTTACTACCAGCAACCATTGCTTTTGCGGTATTTATCAGTGTTTCTGTGTGATTATGATTGTGCATATGATTAAAAAGTGTTTATTACAAGGTGCTCACTTATCAAGATAGCCAAGTTTTCAACAATTTTCTTATATAGACAGGTCAATCCTTACTTCTGGCAAAAATATCACCGATTATTTGCTGAGCCCCGGTTATAATTTTTTGCAGATGATCCTCATCCTGAAAGCTCTCGGCATAAATCCTGTAAAGATCTTCTGTTCCTGATGGGCGAACAGCGAACCATCCATTTTCTGTACTGATCTTTACACCACCGATAGCCGCATTATTACCGGGCGCTTCTGTGACAATACTTTGGATTTTTTGACCTGCCAATTGGGTAGCGTGAATATCTTGCTTTGATAATTTCTTTAATATTTTTTTTTGCTGCGCTGTCGATTTAGCATCTTGTCGCTTGAAGAAACAGCGCCCCATTTCTTGTTCGAGTGACTGATAGATTTCACCCGGATCTCGTCCCAATCGTGCAGTCATTTCAGCCGATAATAGAGCCGCAATTATCCCATCTTTGTCCGTGGTCCAAACAGTGCCATCCATACGGCTAAAAGAGGCGCCGGCACTTTCTTCGCCACAGAATTCAATGGCGCCATCCAGCAAGCCCTCTACGAACCACTTGAAACCAACAGGTACCTCGTAGAGTTTCCGACCAAATTTCTTTGTGACACGATCGATCATTTGACTACTGACAATAGTTTTACCAACAAACCCGTTCCTCTTCCATTTGGATCGCTGCTGAAAAAGATAGGAAATCGCCACCGAAAGATAATGATTAGAGGGTAAAAGACCAGTACTTCTGGCCACTATCCCATGACGGTCATAATCAGTATCACAGGCAAAGGCAATGTCGAAGCGATCTTTTAAGGCAATCAATCTTTCCATTGCATAAGAAGAGGAAGGATCCATGCGGATTTGCCCATCCCAATCTACTGTCATAAAACGAAAAGTAGGGTCAACTGCCTTGTTAACAATTGTCAAATTCAACCCATAGCGAGCTGCAATAGGTGCCCAATAATGCACGCCCGCACCTCCAAGGGGATCAACACCCATGTGGATGTTCGAATCGCGAATAACATTCATATCGATGACATTACCCAAATCATTCACATAAGCGTTAAGATAATCATGCCTGTGTGTCGACGGGGCAAGTAGCGCTTTTTCAAAGGGAATTCTTTTTACGCCTTCCAGTTTATTCTCTAAAAACGCATTGGCTTTTTTTTCGATCCAGTCTGTGATTTTATGATCGGCTGGACCTCCGTTAGAGGGATTGTATTTGAAACCACCATCGTGTGGCGGATCGTGTGAAGGTGTGATAACGACACCATCGGCAAGACCTGTTTTGCGTTCTCGGTTAAACGCAAGGATTGCATGTGAAATCACAGGTGTGGGGGTGTACTCGTTATTATCGGAAATCATGACCTCTACTTTATTGGCAGCAAACACTTCCAGTGCAGTTGCAAATGCTGGTGCTGAAAGCGCATGCGTATCCATCCCTAAGAATAGAGGACCATCAATTTTATGCTGCTTTCGATAAAGACAAATAGTTTGACTAATGGCAAGAATATGGCTTTCATTAAAGGTCTTATCTAGAGCAGACCCTCGATGCCCAGAAGTACCGAATATAACTCGTTCTGCTTTTATCGAAGGATCTGGGATTTCCTCATAATATGCTATCACGAGCTTTTGTACATTAATCAATATTGAGGAAGGCGCAGGTTTACCCGCCAAAGGGCTTATCTTTGAACTCATTGCTTTCTCTTCACTATGCTGTGTATATATTATACAGCGCATTAAACAATTCATCCAAATTTTGTAAAAAATAAGGATGTAAAAATATTGAAACTTGGAGCAGAGGTAATGAAAACACAAGTGTTTGGCTTGAAAGAAGATGACGAAGAAGATCTTGAGGATAAGAAAGAAGAAAATGAATTCCAAGAACTCTTGAGACGCATGCGAAATATTATATTTAAGCACCCTTATGAGTTAATCCCGAACTTTGATGAACGAGTTCAGAAACCCGAGTCAAAATCGAAAGATGGAGAGGCTCCTAAAGATAGAAATGCTTCAGTATCAATGAAGACATGGATGCCGCTACGGGCATCAATTGCAATGAAAATGCTGCGCTCTCCCCTCAGCAATATTCTTCGCCCAGCGCAGTTGGGTTAGGTTGGAACCTGTTAAGACGACAGTCGGAGTGATTGGGTGATCAAAAATTATGGAAAAATATTGAAATATTGAAAAATTTGGAGATGCGAAAATTGAAAAAAATGCTCAAGAAAGTATTATTCAATTAATTAACTGGTGGGCGGCGGGACATGGAAAAAACAAGGTCGCAGTAATAAGTGGATCGAACAACAAATGATGGGCCAAGAGACGCGTAATAAACTAACCGATTATTGGAAAGAACATGAGATAAAAGAGGGAGATGAATTTGCGATTCTTACGAATATAATTCATCAAGAATGGGCCGAATTGGATGATAATTGCTGCAAAAAATGTGCAAGAAAATATAAATTATCTAAATAACTGGTGAGGCGGCGACTACCACATTGGGTGCTGAAAGCCCCGTGGTTGCTGTGGTTTTTCGATTCGATGATCTTAACATACCCCCAAATGTACCCCAATTTTAGAATGCTTGGGATCCGAGACTGGATTTATCTTCTTTAATATTATTCATTGAATAGCAAAACACATCATATGCCTAAACTGCCAAAAATTGACAGTTAACATATAGAAGACGTTCCTGGAATGCATTTCATTTGCAACATATAACGAATTCGGTATATGTTGCAAATGAAATGCATTTTTAGCTTTTTAACTTATTAGAATAAAAATGCTACTTAAATGAATATTCTTATCAGAGGTTATCAGAGATCAATATCTCTTTATCCACTTTTTCTTTTAAAAACAATAGATTATATCTTTTTTAAATTGAACCCCGGAATTTACCCGAAACCTGGTAAGTTCCGGGTTATTGAGAGATTCTTTGCATAAATTGTAAAAGTTTAGACAAGATCTGACACTCCCTGTAAAATCATATCATTCCATCACGAGTGATATTGGTCAATCAAACACAAGGAGTGTCATCATGAATGTAACACAAAAAGTCATCAAACCCAAGCTTGGTCTTTTAGAATTAGCAAAACAGCTTGGAAGCGTATCTCAAGCATGCAAAGTTATGGGATACAGCCGAGATAGCTTCTATCGCTTCAAGCAGCTTTATGAAACTGGTGGTGAAGAAGCGCTGCAGGACTTAAGTCGTAGAAAGCCAAACCTGAAGAATCGAGTTCCTCAGTATGTTGAAGAAGCAGTCAATGAAGTTGCTATAGAATTCCCTGCTTATGGCCAAGTAAGGGCAGCCAATGAGTTGACCAAAAAAGGCATAAACATTTCAGCAAGTGGAATAAGGCTAATTTGGGTAAGAAACAATCTTGAAACTCTAAAGAAGCGTCTAAAAGCTCTGGAATCTAAAGTAGCTAATGAAGGGATCATTCTAACAGAATCTCAACTGCTAGCCTTAGAAAAAGCTAAAGCTGAGAAAGAAGCCCATGGTGAAATCGAAAGTGAACATCCTGGTTACTTAGGAGCTCAAGACACTTATTATGTAGGTACAATAAAAGGAATTGGTAGGATTTATCAACAGACCTTTATTGATACCTACTCGAGAGTAGCCTTTGCTAAAGTATATACTGAGAAAACTGCAATCACAGCAGCAGATATGCTGAATGATAAAGTTATTCCCTGGTTTGAGCAGCAAGAAATTCCACTGTTAAGGGTTTTGACGGACAGAGGGACTGAATATTGCGGCAAGGTTGAACATCACGCCTATCAATTATATTTGGCTGTAGAAAACATTGATCATTCTAAAACGAGAGCACGACATCCTCAAACGAATGGGATTTGCGAACGGCTAAATAGAACTATTAAAGAGGAATTCTATAACGTGAGCTTTAGGAAACGAATTTATCAGTCTATTGAAGCAATTCAAGAAGATCTTGATAAGTGGCTCCATGATTATAATAACTTGCGTCCTCACTCTGGAAAATATTGCTATGGTAATACCCCTATGCAAACATTTTTGGAGACAAAGAGTATTGCGCAGGAAAAAAATTATGGTAGCATAGAAGAGATATCAGACAGTTCGACCTATTTGGACAAAGCTGCCTGATAAAGTAACGAGTGTCAGATCAAATGCTGATTTTTACAATCTCAGAAGTTGGATCGTTTGCGTATTCAGGATGTTGGTTTCTAAATTGGTTAGCATCACGATTGATAATTATTCTTGCTAAATCAAAAAAATTATCGGTAATTTTTCCCACTTTTTTGATTGCATTCAAATCATAGACATGCCGTATTAAGGTTCTGTCATCATGATGGTAACCACGCTCGATAGCCATTATACGTCGAGTCAAACCCACCCACTTTTCGATGGCGGTTTCTTCAACTGTGACACATGGAGTTTCTGAACCAGAAAATATAACTACATTTTCCAAGGTGTCTTCAATTAATGTTTTGATCAATAAGTTTTCGATTGAAAGCCGAACTTCTGATACTGTAAATTCTAATAACACATATGGTCTTAAATCAGTTTTTGACTGAAAGAGTGATGGATATGCAATCTCAATTCGTGAATATTGTCCTTCTTTGCGAACCCTTGATTCTCCTGTTGTCATATTAGAAAATGTTAGTTTAGCTTGGATGTATGATCTGAATTCTTTCAATTCTTTTAGTAGGCGACTTTTGCTAAAGTTTTCATTTGTTGGTTTGACCTGAATTTTAAAATCGACATCCTCAGACATACGATTGACAATCCTATGTCCCTTGGCTAAGCATGTACCTCCAGCAAAAACTAATCGAAAGAAATCATTTTCTATACCTGAAAGTGCATGGATTACTTGCGTGACATAGTAATCTTTTTCAATAACAGTGTCACCCAAATCTATATGCCGTTGTGTTAATAAAATTAATTCATATAGTCCCTTTTTATCTAGCATTTACACTCCCTTCAAATATCAATTGTCTATTCAAATAGCCAAGACGTCGACGACAACGTTTTTTAAGCCTCACAATATTTCGAACAGGTATTTGCGTTGTTTTCCCTTCGTTATACTCTTTTTCTGCACTACCTCGTTCATATGCAATGCCTAAACGTTCTAATGCTTCTCTTAATGTGAAGTCTGTACCATTTTTAATGAGAGGAACATCAGCATACTGAGAAATAAAGGTCTTTGCATACACTCCACTTCCAATTTTTACTAACTTCTTTTCATCAATAAATTTTTTTAATACACGGCTCATTTGGCGATAAGAACCAAAACCATCAAAATCTGTACGCAATACAACATTACCGCGAATCGCTTTTAAGCGATTACGAGCCTTATATTCTATGCTGTCTAAGTATTTCACTTTCATATTGTATCGCCAATCTAGGACATATAATGTATCTTAATGCATTAAACATAAATAGTCAAACTAGGACATAAAAACTATATATATATTTGAAAAATAACAACATTTTTAATTTTACATTTGGAAGAAAAAACAACAAAATCAAAATATTTACTAGTTTTATATACAGCATATTGAGGAAACGTAACAGCCCAGGTGGCTATTAAGTTCCGTTAAAAATGGGTATCTGGCCATTCAAACCCTCTTCAATAATATTTAGAATATTCCATCCCTGTTTCCTCGCAGTACTTAACAGTGAACGTACTCTACAGAATGTTTCCGCACCCGAAAAACTTCGGAAGCAGCCAGAAATTTTTTGTTTTACTTTCATCATGCGAATATCCTGTTCCGCTTGGTTATTCGTGAACGGTACATTTGGATTATGTAAAAATCGCAATGTCTCTTCGCTATAATGTTGTAACCGTAACAGTAAATTATGACCCACACGTCTTTTTGGCTTACACTTTTTCTTTTGCATCAGAGGAGCAAGGTTTTCATGATATAAAATCCCAGCCTCGATTATTTTTAAATATTTATCTTCTATAAAGTCAGTCCACTTCTTTGGAATTCCTTCCGGATACTTATTTTTCACCTTACAGGCTAATTGTAATAATCGAAACATATTTTTTGCCCATATCTCTTTGTCTTCCTCTATTATTCCTTTTAATTCTCTTAAAATATGGATATTACAAATAGCATGCTTTGCTTTTTTGATTGAAAAATATGAACGCCAATGATCATGAATAACTATCCCTAACATTTTATCAGGAATGTTGCCGCGTTCTGATACTCTATAATGGGTTACTTCCTTAGTGCAAGCTACATGCAACCATTGGGGCCTTTTTTCTATTTGCATCCCGGTTTCATCTAGATGCTTAATTTTTGCTCTGTAAATATGATTGTTTACAGAATCTAAAAAATCAGATAATTTCAAAGAAAATACTTGACTAAAATTACTTAAAGTTGCACAAGCTATTGGTAAATTAAATATATCTTTAAAAATTGTTTTCAATCGTGCTTCTGGTATGAAATGTTGATTTTGCAAGTAAATAGAAAATGCTTTTACACGGGGACCATATTGAACAGGGGCATTCACTCCATTAGGAAACTTCGATGAGATTTTTTCATCACAAAAAGAACAGCATTTCACTTGAATTTGATGTTCTGTAATTTCTACTTGGGGAATAGATAAATCAAAGACTTGTCGTTTAATAATATCCAAAGGCTTTCCATTTAGAAGATTATTGCATTTAGGACATGATTCTAATTTATGAAGAATAACACGATCTGGATGTATTGATTGGTAAAGAGTGTCGCCACGATGGTTCGGTTGTCCTCCAGATTTATTTTTTCCCTTTTCTCGCAAGCTTTTTGGATTGGGTTTTCGCAATCCGTCGCTGGAAGGTGGTTTGGAACTATTTTGACTATTTAAATTTAATCGTCTTTCAAGCTCAGCAATTCGTTCTTTTAAAAAAATAATCTCCTGTCGTTGAGCTTCAACAGTTTTTAGCAGTTCTTCAATTATTTCAGCTTGGGTGCGCATATGCACCTTTATCTCAAGCTTTAATAAGTTTGTCAAGATCCTGAAAATGACCTATGGGTACCTGGGCTGTTACGAGGAAACAACGTCAAAAATGGACAATTTGATTACAAAACAATTAAATCCTGGATTTCAGGTCGATAGTATTCCGCTCCACCGGCCTTAACACTCGATTCCGCAGTTTTTAACAGTTGAGGCAGCGTAAAAATATAAGTTCAAGCTGCTTTTTTATATTTGAGAGAGGGACTCGCTTCCATTCTACCAAGATCCCTGCCAACCATATGCTTTTTTGACTGATACACTGGCAGTACCTTGTCTATTGCCTGCTTAAATTCTACAAGTGACTCTCTAGGGTCAACGGAATTAACAATATCAACAACAGTATTAAGCAACGCCTCTCCTTTGACATGTTGAATCAGGCAACCAGTGGATATCCCAGGTTGTTTGTTCTTAAATCGGGCGGATTGCTGCGGGTGGAGAAGCAACGCATGTTCGCACAATAGGCTAAGTGTCATGCCTCGCATAGCACTATCAACGCCCTGTTGTTTGCTCAGCTTATTCCAACCACCATGCGCTTTCCAGTCCTGGATAAAAACCTCGACTAGCCATCTCAAAGTGTAGGTTTGCGCGATGTCCATATGTTGCCAGGATAAATCTGTAGCAACAATAAATCGATATTCCGTTTCGCCTTCATATTTCAAGGCAACAACAAAACGTTTCTTTGTATGTGATTTCACTAAAATTCTGGCTGACAACACTGTGACCAATTTTGACTCCCCACCACGTATCGTAAGCTTAGTTTTTACACCCGGTTGGCGTGCAAAATAGGCCTCTAAAAGAACACGTTTCCCACAAGAACGTACCAATTGATTTTTGCGCAACTGACTGATCACTTGAGAACAATGAGTCACTAATGATGCGTTGTCCATGAATTCTTTAGAACCGTACAGTGCATCTGCCAAAACACTTTGCACCGTAATTTTTGGATGCTGTTGACAAAATTCTCTTAAAAGCTCAAGCGCTAGCATTTGTTTGGTGGGATAATTCAGATTGGGGGCAGGCCTCTTTGCTCGTTCTTTTTTGGGAATACCAGCCTTCTTTTGAGCCTTAATAATCCCTTTCCATTTTTTCAACGCAGGGTCTGGGACATAAAAACGGAATCCAATGGGAATCGTTAAAATATCCGTTACCAAAAGTAAAAAAACAAATTCTTGCCCCTTAAACCAGCCTTGCGTCTTTTTATCCAAAATCTTATGAACGCCTGGGATCTTACTGGTATTACGAGACCTCACTTTATCTGAATCATCAAGCACTAAAACGCCTTTTGTGACACCATAATGAGTAATGATATATGTAACACTGGCTTGAAGAAGATAATCCCATGCAATTTTTGCATAACGGAACATCCAGCGTAATCGATTTTCATCAAATTTCCCCAAACTAGACCGCATGAATTCAGCCCAGCTAAAACAACCGGTGACCATTAATCCAATTAACATAACAACAAGCCAGTTGGACTGAATCTTCGTCAATGAATGTGTGGATATTTGTTTAAGTGATGCATTAAGCCCCGCAACGTAAGCGGAAATGCAATCGACTGGCTTAAGTAACATAAAGACATCATCCTTGCTTTGTCTCCCTAGAGCGGGCATTATAGCCAAGTCGGTCTTCTGTTACAGCGTTGACGGTCTTTGCTATGCGAAAACAAGAGCCGTTTCAGTAGTCCGACTTATCTCTTGCATAGTAAGCCATATTTTCTTTTCCCCATCAAGAACAAAAAACTGCGGAATCGAGTTAACAGTTAAATTATTCAAAATCTGTACATCTGCTTTTCCATGTGTGTGCCCACGTAAAACCAAAAACTCTATGTCCTGATTTCTCTCAGCGGTCCGCTCTAACACATCTCCAGTTGCTTTAGAACTAAAGAATGGCAGCCAATCATCATCGCTCATGCGTCCTTGATAAGTACAAGCCTCTTTAAAAGGCGGGACATGAGTCAAAACCAGAATTTTTCTGGGCTTATAGTCAATAGCTTTAAGTAAATCATTTTCTAATCGATTTGCATCAATATCTGCCAATTGCTGCATTTTTTCAAGCAATTTGAATCTTCCGAGAAGTTTTGCATCAAATAAGTCTGTTATTAATCGGCTATCATTGAGCGCTACTCTACTATTCGGAAAATCACCCAAGCGGCCATCTGCCCACGCATCCTGGCCTAATAAAATAGTAGATTTATCTAGTTTTTGAATGCCTGAAGCACCTAACCAAAACAATTCGGGATTCGATTGAGAAAGCTCAATAATGCCCTCACGTACATCTTGGATGCCCCCTCTATAATAATCATGATTTCCTAAGACAAAATATATTGGCTTATTAATATAAGCCAATATCTCATTTAACATGCCTGCCAATGAAGGCGCCTCGGCAATATCACCTGTTATTAGTATTGCATCACTTCCTGACTGCAGAATTTTTTCATAAAACGAATTCCTTTCCTCTATTTCAAGAAAATTAAGGTGAATATCGGTTAGCCATGCTAACTTCATATCTAAAATCCGCTATTTTATTTGGAATCTAAAATCTAAATTTTAGCTACTTTCAACATCTCATTCGTTTGCCAATTTTAACAACACTGAACAGAACTATCCATCGTATAAATGACGGAGAATGCTTCTTGTATCGAATTCATGCTAACACATGGCTTTAAATTAATCGGGGTCACGTCTATACATAAAAAAACATTTTCCATTTGTAATGCATAAAATATACACATGACCCCATCCCCACGCGGGTGCAGGCGTTTTTCGATTCGATGTTCTTAACATACCTCCAAATGTACACCCAAAAAATGTTGTCTTTCAACTATCAGTTATTATTAGTTTCTCTATCCAATGAGTTTTAATTTGCCAAAAATTTAGGTTCGTTTTAACTCCAAGTGAAAAGGTGTCAAGTCTCGACTTTGGACAAACGATAAGTTGCTTCCTTTGGTAACCTCAAATATTTTTTGTCCAAAGTCGAGACTTGACACCTTTCTTTTTGACACCTTTCCTTTTTAAGTCGAGCCTGTTGTTTTTGGCCGTGAAAATAGAAATTTTCCAATTGCATAAGATATTTATATTTAAATGCATATTTATACAAAATGTCGTATTTTTGTTAAACTCCAGTATAAGAGATATTAAAATATGTCAAAAAGAGTATGAGTTGAACGACAAGTCGAATATAAAATAATTCGCTGTTGGAAGCAGAATGTATTCACACGTAAACATTTTGAAGGTTTAAGTGATTACGACCAAATCGGCAGAGTCCTCTTGAATCTAACAAGACAAGGTAAACTCATCCGACTTGGCTATGGGTTGTATGCTAAAGCGCACACAAATCGCATTACCGGATCACCTATGCTGACCGCTCCGGGAGGTTTTGACCAAGTTGCCAAAGAAGCTTTAACTTTACTTGGCGTTAAATGGCAACCAAGTATTGCTGAACAGAATTATAATATCCTTAGGGGTCAAGTCTTGCTTTTGTAGTATTCAGAAACATTTCAAATCTGGTAGCATGTAAAATGTTCTTGCTCATCTCGATACTCTTAACTTTCATCATCATCAACTTAGCTGAATGATGCTATTTTATAGGAGCGTCAGATGCTATTCAGACTTTTAAAGTTTTATCTCAGTTTTGAAATTTTTCTAAATACTACAAAAGCAAGACTTGACCCCTACGATTCTACGATTTTCCGTATACCTAAATTCTCCCTTTCGGAGTGGGGGTGCTTGATTTTTTTTCACCGTTTAATTCTTGAGATCTAGCTACTTCTTTTCCACTTTTTTTACTGAAATCATCGAATTCATCCAGGGATAGAAGCAATGTTGGACCTCGCTCTAAAAATTCTTGTTCCTCGATATCCTTTTCTTGGAATGAAGGATCAAGCGTTTTAATTTTATTTAAGAGAAGTTCATGAATGGCTGGATCAGATTTAGAGAGCATCAATGCATTTTGTCTGAGATTATTTTTATGTAAAAGATAATCCTTTGATATTTGGCCACTGTTTAATATTGCTTTCACAAGCTCAATATTATTGAGTTCTACAGCCTGCAATAATGGCGTACTTTTAAAATCATCGACAAAATCAATATTTACACCAGAAGCGATTAAAAATATCGCATTGTTAAATTTTCCGCTGTTAATTGAGATTTGAAGTAAACTTTCTCCTTTTTCATTTTTTAGGTTAAAGTCAATGGATTTTTCGCCGAGCTCCTTTATAACGAATTGAAAATATTTTGGAGACGATTTGGCAGCGAGTAATAATAAATTGTTTTTTGCCAAAGCACCTGTTTTCAACCCGATATTTATGAGCAGCTTTAATACTTCAAATTTCTCATGAGCCAATGCCAAACTAATGGCGGTATCTCCTGTATTAGATCTTGCATTTATATCTGCCTTATTTTCGATTAGAAATTGGGCGCTATTAGTACTGCCTGAAGCACATGCATGCATTAATGCTGTGAATCCATTAGCATCTTTTTGATCGATTTTAGCCCCTTTGTCTATTAAATATCTTACTGAGACGCTATCACGCGCTTTCGCAGCCAGCATAAGGGGAGTTACTCGAGTGCGCTCATCTAATACAGAATTGATATCACAGTCCAGCTCTTCGATTAAAAATTTGACGAATTGATATTGTCCCTTGGACAATGCATTAATAAATAGAGTATTTTTATGAAGCGTCAATTTACTTAAATCAAAAGACTCAGTATCTTTTGAATCCTTGGAATCTTTGGAATCCCTAGATTCTTTAAAATCTTTCGAAACTTGAGATGTAAGAAACTTTACAGCAGCAACATCTCCAACGGAAACCACCATCCCCAATAAACCAACGCCAAGTTTAGCCTTTATTTGTTTGTTTAAATCCACCAAAGAAACCCCTAATCTTGTCAAAATATCGAGCAATTCGACATCAAATGCTGTGTTTTGTTGTCTTTGTTTTTTTATAATCTCTATATTGTTTATTAAAAGATCTAAAGCCGTTTCTGGACTTATGTCAAAGGTGAACCCAGACCATTCTGATTTCAGGAAATTGGCAATGTCATATTTTCTATTCTCTAAAGCAAGTTTGAAAGGAATATTTCTATTCTCCAAGAATTCTTTATTCTCTCTTACCAGGAGTTGCACAACTTCAAAATTTCCTTCAAGAATTGCAATCTCTAAACTATTAAAAAGATCATCGTAAATTTGGCTTTTTTGAGTCACTTTAGCATTACGAGAAAGCAAATATTTAGCTTGGACAGTATCCGATCGGTACAAAGCATAATTTAAAGGAGTTAGTCCGTCTTTTTTATTATGCCTATCAATGTCTGACTTAAGGTATTTTTCAACTAAATCACTAGAGGTTGGATAAGGGTTATGTTTTTGACCCTCTCTATCAAATATGCGTAGGGTGATTGGCATATATTGCAATTCTTTTTCTTTATACATTGGAAAACCTGCTTTTCGCAAATGTTTTACAAAATCTTTAAAGTTGTTAAAAACTATTTCATTTGAGCCTAATTCTGGATTGTAAGAGGTTGCAGATGGATCATAAAATTTAATTGCCATCGTCTTTTCGCCGCTATCTTTGACAATTTCTTTGCATCTAAATGACATTCTATGATTGTGGCTACTGATAAAATACATTTTATTAGGAACGACTATTTCATTTAATTCCTGTACCAATTCATCTTCTTTGAAAACAAAAGATAAGCTATGTTCTTGAACAATTTTAGGTTGGTCCTTGCTTGTCACTAAATTAAGTGCTTTATGAGACTCATCTGTACTTTGCACTTCTTTGGGAGCGGTATCTGAGCTGCTTTGCAACCAAGTTGCATCATTAATAAAACTCTCTAAAGTATTTTTTAGGTTTAGATTAGAATCAAGGCTTACCTCCGTCCCATCTGTTACGTTCCGCAATAAATTAAATGATTCGTTTCGACCTAATTTAAGTGAAACAGTCAGCAGTTAAACCTACCTCGCTGACTGTTTTTTCAACAATTAAAATGGATCGACTCCTTCAACCTCCTCGCATCCAAAACTTAAATTACTTTCTTCATCTGATGTCTTGGTATAGCGTCTAAGCTGCGGCATATAGTGATTTTCAAGCGCCAATACAAAATCTTGCAAAAATTCCACAAGTTCATAAGCCGCTTCATCTGTTAGAGTAGGTGGTGTAAATAACATGATAATCTCCCTCATTGGAGTTCCTCTATTGCTGCCTTTAGAACTTCATCTGGAAGATGAGTCAATCCTTTCTTAGCGCCTATTCTCAATGCCCCTTGCAAAATTTTGCTGGCATGTCGCGGCTTTCCTTGTGAAGCCTGCCGCAACATCTCTATACCACTGTCAGAAAGCAATTTTATTTGGCTCCCAGCTTCCTTAAAGGCATAATCAATTAATGCTTGGAATCTCTCTCGTTCTATGATGGGTTTCAGAGTCACTTTTGCAGAAATTCGGCTGTATAACGCACTGTGCACCACCTTACTTAAAACTTGGCTAAGGGAGGGATGTCCTACTAGCCATATTGTCATAATATCCCTGGAATCGAGCGCAAAATTCAGGAACGATGGTAAATCAATAAAAAATTCATGCGGCAAATTCTGGCTTTCGTCAATGATCCAGATTGGCAAAATATTTTTCCCATCATATAGTTCTTGGACCCTATTCTTGATGCTTCTCCACAACACAGCACGGCGTGTTGATGGTTCTAACCCAAGCTCAATAGCAAGGCTACGATATAAATCCACCCGTCCAAAATCCGTTTCTGGCATGTAGATCACTTGATGAGTATGCGGGTTAATGTTTTGTGTTGCTTGGCGTAGCGCTGCGGTTTTACCAACTCCAGGTTCTCCTGTAAAGATACCAATCCCTGGATTATTCAATAGCCACTGAAATTTCTCTATGAAGTCACTAAATTGCTGCCCGTCATCCCAGAAATTCTTAACTGCTTTTCCGATTGGAGTGTGGGTTAAACCAAAGTGTTTATTACTCATCTTCATCTCCTATTACATGTACTCTTAAAGAATTTGTATAATTTTCTAATGCGAGTTCAACCATATTAAATGCTTTTTTGTTCTCCAGCAGTTCCTGTTGCTTTTGGGGTCTTATCCTTCGTCTGTCGAGATTCGCAATAGGATCTAGTTTAGTGACTGCCCCTAAAAATTCCCCTGACTGGGACTCCACACGGATGGCTTCTTTTCGATGCGGATCAGTCACAAGAAACACTGTTCTGCCTGAAAGTTCATAAGGAACCTCAAACATATTTCCTTCAAAGCTAACAGTGCTATCTTTTCTGACAGTTCGTTTATGGCGGTGATAAAAAATTTCATCTAATTTGGTAGTAAAAGACCCGAGAGGCCGAACATGAATAATATCTTTCCGCCATCTTTCCATCGGCGTTAATCCCTGAAGAGCGCTATGCACTTGTTGGTGATATTCGCCTTCTATCCATGCCCAGAGACGTTCATTTAAATCTTGCAAATCGCGTAATTGAGAAGTATCTAGTTCATTTAGAAAATCGCTTCTAAATCTTCCGTGCCATTTTTCAAGTTTACCCTTACCCTGCGGGGCATATGGGCGACAATAAATTAGACGGACTTCAAGACGTGCACAAATTTCCTGCAAAGTTCTGGAACGATAAGCCGCCCCGTTGTCCACGACTAACTTCTTAGGTAATCCTCGTTTCAATATCGCTTGCTTCAGAACTCCCTCGATATCAAGTGCTGTCTCAGCGAGACAAAAGGCGCTGTGCGCAATTAGACGCGATGCATCATCCATTAAGGTCACCAAATAAGCTTTCCTAAGCCTTTTGCCAACGGGAACCGATGGACCATGCAAGACATCTCCATACCAGATGTCGCCGCACTTTTCAGCACAGAAGCTGCGATGTTCAATAGTGACTGCAGGTTCTTCAAGGCGTCGGGATAATCCTACGCTTTTTAACAATCGGTAAATGCTCGAGCGCGACAGCTCACCGATGGCTGAAACTCCAGATAACTCTAACACGCGTTTAATACCCGATATTGAGCGCTTTTTATTCTCTGATTTACATTTCAGAATAGCTTCTTGATATTCCTTCTTTAGCTTTGTTTTGCCGCAGTCGCGACGCATCTTAGGAGCCAATGCTTCTATACCGCCCCGCTTCCAATTGTAATACCAATGCTCAATGGCATATTCAGTCACGCGATTCCTATCTGAGCCTGGAATATCATAACTCTTGGCTGCCAGTTCACGAATAATGCGTTTTAGTTCACCTCGCTCCAATTTCTCACGGCTAGCCAACGGTCCCAGCACAGATAACCGAAACAATGCTAAGGGTGGAATTTTGTTCATATTCGCCTCCTGTAACACAAAAAACTAAAGTGTCCCAGAAAAATGGGCTGCAATAACAGTGGCGAAAGTGTGTGTTTATGTTTTAAATCTTCATTTTGACTGTCTCACTTAAATTTAGGTTTAAAATAGCTTGAAATAACTTTAATCATGGGATGACTTCCCCAGCACAATAAATCCAGAACATTGCATCGGATAATGACATTTGTGCTAGACAAGCTTTCCAGAAAATACAGAATGACTCAGCGCTTCTTCCTAGGTCTGGAGCTCTACTCTTCAAATGCAAGGAATGTATCGGAAACATAGTTCGAAGGCGCAGCTCCCAGCGCGCTATTGTGCTTCTGACTGGAGGCGTCTTACTTGCGATGTACCGCAGGGAATGTTCCAAAATATCCAGTGACAATACAAGCTGCTGCACTGACCAGAGGTACCACCTTCTGGGAGAAATGCAATTTGGTAATACTGAACAAGTACGACGACAGTGTTTGCAAAAAAATCTTGGAATCAAGACAGGATTTAGAGAATCTTCGCAGTGATTCTCTCTGTCTGCTTTGCGTTCGCGAAAACCATGGCATCTTAATCCTGCTTTACCGCAGTATCCGCATTTAGAGGGTCGAAAGGGTTTTGACCCATGCTGATAGATAAATTCAACATATTCTACAAGTGAATTAAAGAACCGCGCTATAATTAACATGATTGATCTCTCCTTTTTTTTAATCCACTTATTTTGAGAGGAGGATCTCTGATCTGTTCCTTCAAAATATTTAGAGAGATCAATCACTATTAACAATAGGTGTATATAATAATAAATAAATTTTGTTTCGTGGTATTTTAAGGAATGCTGAATTATAAGATTTAATTTATCGCGAAATGAAACTGCTTCTTCTGCCTAAAATAAATTGATACATAACACCGGCATGACAATGCCTTGGATCGATATGAAGACAGGCGCTATACAAGAAGCTCAAATTTTTGTAGGAGCATTAGGAGCTTCCCAATATACGTTTGTTCATGCTGCGGCTAGCCAAAAATTGCCTGACTGGATCCAATCTCACAGTTACATGCTTGAGTTTTTCAAAGGTACTCCAAAAATTTTAGTGCCTGATAATTTGAGGGGGGCTGTGCAGAAATCACATATTTATGATCCTGATATCAATGCCAATTATCAGAAGTTTGGCGAACACTATGGCATTGCGATTGTTCCTGCTCGAGTAATGGCTCCGAAGGATAAAGCCAAAGTGGAAAATGCAGTTGGCTGCATAGAACGCTCTATTTTGGCTCCATTGCGTCATAGAACATTTACCAGTTTATGTGAAATTAACATGGCGATTAAGGAGCTTTTAACGCAATTTAATAATGCCCCTATGCAAAAGATGAAAATCTCACGAGCAGAGCTTTTTTTAGCATTGGACAAGCCTGAGCTCAAACCATTGCCTGAAGAGCGATATCAATATCACCAATGGGCAAAGGCAAAAATAAATATTGATTATCATTTTGTATTTGATGACCACTACTACAGTGTGCCTTACCGATACATCCACCAATATATAGAAATCTGTGCATCATTAACCACGATAGAGTGCTTCCATCGAAGCAAGCGTATTGCAATACATGCCAGAGACTATAACAAATATAAATACACAACCCAGAAGGAACATATGCCAGAAGCCCATAAGACACACGCCGAATGGACGCCGGATCGAATGCGGCGTTGGGCAGAAAAAATCGGACTTTGTACTTCAAAATTTATTGAGGCAATGATAGCTAGCAGACCTTTTCCGGAGCAGGCCTATCGAGCTTGTCTTGGTGTCTTAAGGCTTGGAAAGAAGTATGGTAATGACCGTCTTGAAAAAGCTTGTTCGAAGGGCTTAGCCCTTGGCATCACGAGATACCAACAAATTGAATCAATCTTAATGAATAAAATGGAAAATACTTCCGTAAGCAAACCGATACCAAACCCCATATTGCGTCACACCAATGTCCGTGGCGCATCCTATTACCAGTAAATAAGGAGACTTGAAAATGTTAAACCAAGCAACGATTAACAAATTAAATGCCATGAGACTGACAGGAATGGTAGCTTCTTATAAAGAACAGCTTGCAATGCCTTCTGATTTAGATTTTGATGCTAGGATAGCCATGCTCGTAAATTGAGAATGGGACTTAAGAGAGAATAGGAGGCTCACAAGACGTCTTAAAGATGCAAAACTTCAACAACCTGCATGCATTGAAAATATCAATTATGAAACCAGTCGTGGATTAAACAAATCAAAAGTGATGGAGCTAGCGCAAAGCAACTGGATCAGAAGCCATCTGAATCTTTTGATTACAGGGTCCACAGGATGCGGAAAAACTTACCTAGCCTGTGCTTTAGCACACAAGGCCTGTCTACAAGGGATGACTACTCGGTATATGAGGCTTCCAAGGCTTTGGCACGAGCTCAAGGTAGCTAAGGCAGATGGTACTTTCCACAAATGGCTTGCACAAATAGCTAAAATTAATTTAATTATTTTGGATGATTGGGGGTTAACTCCATTAGATGATGAACAAAAACGTGATCTCCTAGAAATATTAGATGATTGCTATCAAAAAGCCTCGACAATAATCACAAGTCAACTGCCAATTATTCATTGGCATGAATACATCAATGATGCGACTCTCGCAGACGCTATCCTTGACAGACTGCTCCATCAGTCTATTAGGGTCGAGCTATTGGGTGAGTCCTTAAGAAAGCCAAAGAAAGCAGATAAGAAGTCAGAGATAGAAGGTGGCTGTGCAGAGCTCTCCGAGGCGCTGGGGCAAGCTGATGGATAAGCTATGGACAGGATCTTGTCCAACGAGCTTACCAACAGCTTGCCCCAGCTCTCTGCACCCGACTTCACTATTTTTGAGTCTTCTAAAATAGCAAAAGCCCCGTACCACGGGGGCTATAGCCAATTTAGGCACTACATTATTTGATGTTGGAAAGTTATCTTAAATAGACTGTTGCGTCTGGTGAGCGGGTTAAATTGAAGGCCTTGTAGATTTTTCGTGCGGTATTAGTGATGCGACCAGGAACGCGATATAGATCCTTGGTTTGCTTATGAACGTAAATAGAGGATTGAATTCCTCTTAACTCATCAATCACTGTCTCTATACTAATTTTTTGTGTCAAATTTAATCGATACTGTAAATGTCGTAATACCGAAAATGTCATATAACAAATAGCAATATGTGCATGAATTCGGTTTGGATTCCAATGATAAATCGGACGCATAGCGAGCGTATGCTTATTGATCCGGAAGGATTCTTCAATCACCCAGAGCCGAGAATATTGGGCGAGCAATGTCTCAGCCTTTTCATCTTCGATATTAGTAATAATTCCGTGTAGTCCATCCCACATCGCATCATGCGCAATCTTATCCTCATCTAATTGAGTGCATGCTTGGGGATCTGTTTTTGTAAATTTTTTGACGCCTTGATTAGTTATTAATTTTTGTGTTTGGCCCTTTTTACCAATTACTTTTTCAATTTTTTCTAAAACTCGAGTTCTATCAGCCACATCTTTTAATGCTCGCTTCTTTTTATAGCTGACTACTAAGCGACGATTCTCGTGATTAAATTCACCAATCCACGCAAATTCATCGTTTAAAACAGTAGGATAATAACGAGACTCACTAAGTATTTCGCTTTTAATATTATCAGGCAAAGTGCGTAATTTTGCTGCAACAATATATTGATACCCTTTTTCTTCCATTAGAGCCATATTTTTTTTAGAGAACATAGCACGGTCACCGACAAAACAAACTGATTTAATATTAAATAGAGTATGCCAATGCTCAATCGCTGCAATTAAAGTCCCTACTTCAGCCTTATTACCTTCAAATAATTCATAGCTAATGGGCAAACCATCACCATTAGTTGCCAAAGCTAGCACCACTTGCGTTGTGTTAAACCGACAATCTTTACTGTAACCAAACCTTCTAAGCTCATCTGTTTCAATAGATTCGAAGTAAAGCGTAGTCACATCAAATAATACTAAATCTACACTTTCAGGAAATAAGGATTGCGTTCGAGCGAACGTTAGTTTTTTTATTTGATCGATTTGATTAAACACTTTATCCATCGTTGAGTAGAGAGCATCTAAATCATGACTTTTTCCGAAATTATCTTCTAATATACGTTGAGTTTTTCGTTTGCTCGCAGGAAAAACTAATCGGGTTAACACCATATCCTTTAACAAATCATTATCCCGTTTGCTTTTGAAAATTTTATGGTATCCTAACTCGTCGTAAACATAACCACCAACCTCGTGAACGCCCTCAATGATGCGTTCATGTTCAACGATCATATCTAAAGTGACCTGCTCAGGAGGAAGAATATCCTTAATTTCCTTTTTTGCGGGACGGCCAGGTTTTTTATTCTTATTTACTTTTAATAAGGCTGATAAATCGCCTTCAGCGGTTTCAAAGAGGCTAAGTTGCTCAGAGTTTTTTTCATTAACTGTAAGCATTGAGGCAATAATATCTTGGGCCAAGTCACGAAGTTTTTGTTCTTCTTTTTCATTCATTGCAATACCGACATGGCGCATAATTTTTTGTTTAACAGTAGTGTCTTCTCGATACGACTCGACGATTTGCACCGATTTTCGCGGACTATTTGGTGTTGATTTAACGCGAACAAACAAAGTAGACGCCTCTATTTTGAAAAACTAAGTGAAATTTTAAAAAATTTTTTTCAAAGTGTCAACATTTTTTTGTTTACTAGGCACTACAGTAGAAAATTTTTGATCATGAAATGAAAAAGAATCCCGTGCTACAAGGATTTAATAAAAAAACTTTTGGGAATTTAGTTTAGATTACGATGAAGTCGGGAAGAGAGAATAGGAGGCTCACAAGACGTCTTAAAGATGCAAAACTTCAACAACCTGCATGCATTGAAAATATCAATTATGAAACCAGTCGTGGATTAAACAAATCAAAAGTGATGGAGCTAGCGCAAAGCAACTGGATCAGAAGCCATCTGAATCTTTTGATTACAGGGTCCACAGGATGCGGAAAAACTTACCTAGCCTGTGCTTTAGCACACAAGGCCTGTCTACAAGGGATGACTACTCGGTATATGAGGCTTCCAAGGCTTTGGCACGAGCTCAAGGTAGCTAAGGCAGATGGTACTTTCCACAAATGGCTTGCACAAATAGCTAAAATTAATTTAATTATTTTGGATGATTGGGGGTTAACTCCATTAGATGATGAACAAAAACGTGATCTCCTAGAAATATTAGATAAATAGCTATCAAAAAGCCTCGACAATAATCACAAGTCAACTGCCAATTATTCATTGGCATGAATACATCAATGATGCGACTCTCGCAGACGCTATCCTTGACAGACTGCTCCATCAGTCTATTAGGGTCGAGCTATTGGGTGAGTCCTTAAGAAAGCCAAAGAAAGCAGATAAGAAGTCAGAGATAGAAGGTGGCTGTGCAGAGCTCTCCGAGGCGCTGGGGCAAGCTGATGGATAAGCTATGGACAGGATCTGTCCACGAGCTTACCAACAGCTTGCCCCAGCTCTCTGCACAGCGCCTTTGTAAATACAACTATTAATTTAAAGTAACTGCTCGCCCCCTCCAGTAAATTTTTTTAAAGAAATGTGAAAAAACTCTTGACACGATTTTTTGCCATCAATTTCGAATTTTCCTAAACCACCATTGACCATGTCTAAAAATGGATCCTGCTGATCCTACAGGATCATTACTCAGCCTCGGGGGCTTTGAAGAAGGCTTGTACCTTTTTATCGAAATGATGACAATCCAATTAAGCCAAAAAAACTCATGTTATGATTGCTTTCATGAGTACTGTAAACAAACTTTCGTTGATGGAAGAAGTTGAACGACTAAAGAATGAGTTCGACCACCTTGCCAAAGACAAAAAGATAAATTCAGAGACAAGAATGCTTTTCCAAAGCATGCTGATGCTCATCAACTTACTTGTATCCATTTTTCTTGAGAAGACCACAAAGAAAACTAGCAAAAATTCTAGTATACCCCCTTCACAAACTGGAAAAGATGAATCTTCCACACAACCAGGCACAAAGGGTAAAGGAAAACTTGAATCCGATTCGACAGTCGATAATACAAGAACAGTAGAGACCGTCACTATAGCTGCAGTAGAATATTGTGATGTTTGTGGTGAGGATTTAAGCAAAGTTGCAAGCTTTGACCTTGAACGAAGAACAAAAATTGACATTGTCTTTGAAAAAACCGTCGAACATTTTGATGCTGAAAAGAAGATTTGTCCAAATTGCGATTCAGAAGTTAAAGGGACATTTCCAAGTGATATGCATGGGCCATTGCAATATGGCGGGGGTATTAAGGCTTATATTATCAATTTATTGGTATGCCAAATGATTTCCCTAAATCGAGTCCAAAAGATGGTTAAGACACTCATTGGTGTCTTGATTTCCGAAGCGACCTTATTAAATTTTGTTTTGCGACTCCATAATGTTTTAGAAACATCGGAATCAAAATCAGTAGAACGCTTACTTAAATGTCCGGCACTGAATGTGGATGAAACTTCATTGAGAGTTGATAAAGATAATCAATGGATTCATGTCTATTCTGGTGATGATATAACTTTAAAGTTCTTACATCAGAGTCGAGGTTCAGAGGCCATCAATGCTATCAACATAATCCCTCGTTATAGCGGAGTTATTATTCATGACTGTTGGTCGTCATACCTTATGTACGACCATTGCGATCATGGTTTATGCGGTTCTCATTTACTGCGGGAACTCACTTATGTGATAGATTCGAATGGATACAGCTGGGCATTAAATATAAAAGCGCTGCTACAAGAAGTATGTAAAACAGTATCCAAACGAAAAAAGAAGAGGCTCAGAGAAGAAGAATATACCAACTTACAAAAACGTTACAGAAATATTCTTACTCGTGGAGAAAAAGAGCTTCCTGCTATTCCGCCTAAGCCTAAAGGGCAAAGAGGAGTCATGGCGAAATCAGACGCCCATAATTTATGGGAGAGATTAAGAGATTATGAGTCTGCTGTCCTGCTCTTTGCTAAAAAATCTGACATAAGTTTTACGAACAACAGGGCTGAACGGGATTTGAGAATGGCAAAAGTGAAACAAAAGATTTCAGGATGCTTTAGACAAGAACTTTATGCTCAAGCTTATTGTCGCATTTCAAGTTACTTACAAACGATGGCAAACAAGGGGTATAATCCATTAATCGCAATTCAAATGGCTTTCGCTGGAAAATTTGAATAGAGGGGGCGAGCAGTTACAATTTAAAATTGATTTTTTTATTTCCTTTGGACAGAAGGGTCTTTGCAGAATGCTTAGGATTTATTAATATGGTGGAGAGATAGAAATGTTCACGCAAAAGGAGAATCGTTGTTCACGTTAAGAGAGAACCAGCGTTCATAGTAAAACGAGAATCTATGTTCATTTTGACGAGAATACGCAATGTTGTATTATCCTTTCCGCTACCATAAATCCATATGCCTTCTCCATACTTAATAAGCATGGGTATTTTATCTCTAAACACTTTATCTAAATCGGATTTATTTTGTTCCTCATCAAGAACCAGTAAATAGACTGGGTAACCTCTGTCATTAGGAATGTTGTAAGAAGAGATACTTCCATAATAAGCTATTAATTCTGACTTGTTTTGATAATACTTATTTAAAATGAAAGCCAACAGGGCAGTTAATATCGGTGCACCTAATATTTTAATTAACTCCCAATCCATAACCCTCTCCCAAAGTGTTTAAAGTACTCATACTGTGCTACAAATAATAATATAGTAAAATAGTAAGATTTTGTACATATGTTTGAAGGGTTGTCGTACAAAAATATTATTATAAATGTGGTCAGACCAATATCTTTGTCATATGCTTTAGCTTATTATCTTTTTTTAACATTTCGAATTCATAAAAATTCGTATCCGTCCGTTTAATAGCACCTTCCATTAATTTCATTGATCTGTAATGATTTCCTTCTGAAAAGGAGGAACTTCAACATGGCTACTACTGAAAACACTGTTTCAGAGAAAAAGAGAGCAAATTGGAAAAACCTTATCCAAGATTGGCTTAAGTCCAATTTCTCAATTGCCGAATATTGCAATCAAAATAACCTTTCTAAATCTACATTTCGACAATAAGAAGATAAGGGGTCAAGTCGCAACATATGACAATAAAATAAAGTCATTTGTTGCGACTTGACCCCATCATTATCTAAGCGAACAAAACCATCATATTAGGAGGGAGCAGGAAAAGCTAGCAGCTAAACAGTAGATATCTTTTTACTTGATGTTGCTGCAGTTAATGTTTGCCCAGTTGCTGAATTTGTCGTGCTTCTAGATTGACTCAAAGCGTGTTGGGTTAAAATAGGCTCTCCCGCTGTTTCATCAAAACGGAGTTCTTGAACTGCACTAAGGGGTTCTGCGCTTTCAACGCACTGCGTTAAGTGATATCTACTTTGCTTTGTTTCCTGTGTTTTTTTCGTATCCAGTGCCTTCTCCATACCCGACTTTTTATCTGTCTTGGTAATAACATCATCCATAACCATGATGCTGACCAACGATTTAATTTCTGAGGGAGTGGGTCGTGAAGAAGGATCAAAAGAGAGACAACGCAACATTAACTGAACAATGGGTGAATCTTGAGAGAGAAAAGACGGGAGTTTTTTGATAAGACTCGTATAATCCGGTTCTTTTATTGGGCATTGATCTATCTTTGCTCTATGAAACGCTTGCTTACTCTGGAGTATGTATTCACTTCGAAACTTTAAATCAGTGCATGCTGTAGCAATCTCAAACAGGACCAAACCATACATTAATACATCAAAAGCTGGCGTGCAGAATCTACTGCCTAGCGGGACAGCCTCACCTTTTTGAAAAGGCGGCCTTACTAAACTAAGATTGCCAATGATTGTCTTACCCTCTGCATCGATTAAAATGTTTTCAACTACTAAAGATTGATGAATTGCATTATGAGTATGCATATGATTCAATCCACGCGCAATATCTGAAGCCCATCGAAGCAAATATTGCTCTGATTTATCTTTATTTTCGGGTCGAGAGAAGAAATCTAAAATTGAACCTTGCGCAATGAACGGGTAGACCAAGCTTACAAGAGGTTCGAGAGTAACTCCCCTTGTATCTATACATTTAAAACCTTAACAAAGCCCGATCAGTGACAAAACATTAGGGTGAGGTGGCAAATGACAAAAAGTCCACCACTCATGCACCACGGTATCCATGCTCCTTTTATAAAAGGGATCATCCACATCCCGTGGGACTTTAACAACCACATTTATTTTTCCATCAGGGGATGACCAAACTCTGCGGACTACTTGCGCGCCGGAAGAATCAGGTAGTAAAACGTTATCACTTAATTCATGTACTTGAATCGTTTTGAAGGGTCGAATGGACGGTGCAATCGCTAACCATTCTAAAAAAAAGGCTTTCTCTTCGTCTGCCTTGGCCTTGCGGAAGCCTATAAACCAATTATAAGCTACCTCAGCTGCTGCTTTGTGATCAATTACTGGATTTGTAGTAGATATGCCGAGTTCCCCCTCAGAAGAGCCTGCAGTCCAATTTTAAAGATTTTCAAAACTCTAATTAACCCTAAATCTTGCAGTAAGATTGGACCGAATTTAAAGAAAGGATTAGCTTCTCGATAGTTTAAACATAGCCATTTTGAGAAAGCGCCCTTGTCGATGAATAATATTACAGCAAGTCGCGCTAGACCACAATTAGCTAATGAACTAAATCCAGGCCATTGAAAAAAATCTAACCCACCAACACGGACTCGTTCCAGTTTTGCATTTATGCGACAACTGGATTTCCTAACACTTAATGAACGACAATACTGACATAACTGCTTGAACAACAATACCAAGTGTTGTCAATAACAATAAAATAAATTCCGCTGTCCTTAGCTCAAGTATATTTTCAGTTTTTATTTTAAGGCTTTAGAGTAATTTAGTTTTAAAAAATCTAATTGATGTACCCAAAATGATAAATATTTTCCAAAAATATTGCATTAATGACAAAAGGAATTATTTCGAAAGACCTTTTTCTCGAAAATGTGGAACTTACACGTTTCAATAAAGACTTTCAGCACGACATGAATGCACTGTTACCTGTAAATGTAGAATGGAATTTTGAAAAAGATTTTGATTTCATAATAAATGACATACTAGGCATGCTCCCAAGGGAACCAGTATCTAAAATAAGTATCTCTAAAGTGAAATTTGAGGAATAGGAGATCTAAATGAACTTGCGTTTCAAATTATAGAAGGACAAGCTCCTTCTAATAAGTGCGTTGCATTTAAAATGCAACACGGAAATTAACTTGGAAGGATCCGGAAGCCATATCTCTTCCGTGTTGGTTGGGGTGTAAAGAGTGCTGTTTTGGGGGCAATTCATAAAGCTTTTCTTAAGTTGCCCCCAGAGTTGCCCCCAAAAATTTAAATAATTACGGTTTGTCCGTCTATAGTCAATCGATGTCAGAGTTTGAAATTGCTGGGGTTATTGGATGAACAAAAATTATGATATAAAGGCTGAAATATTGAAAAATTTGGATATTTGAAAGTTAAAAAATTGGCGCAAACAAATATAATTCAGATAAATAAATGGTGGAGGCGGCGGGAATTGAACTGTGCATTTAATAATTTGAATTTAAAGAAGATTATTTTGTTCGATTTTTTGAGTTGCCCCCAGAGTTGCCCCTAAGCAAAATAATATTTTTTTGCTGCGCTGATGTGATTCCCTTTGGGAACAGATTCGATTCCCAGTATATATTTAGATACCTATTTTAAGGGCATAAATACAGCAAGTTAACTTCATATTGTAAAATTGAACAGGCAACAACATTATAGTTAGTTCGATTTTCTAAATAAGAGCTGAGCTGATATTAGTAATACTTAATCATACAATTAATAAATAAAAAATAGTTGTTATATTACCTTTATTTCTTTATTATCGTTATGGAATTTGTGAGTTATGATTTAGGTTTCTATGTTAATTTGTTTACAATCTTTGTATGGAATCTCAATCTTATTTTTTGAAGGCGACTTCTGGGCAATTAAACCATCACATCTTTTTTATACTTTAATGATATTAAACATTTGCTATAAGGAGTATAGACATGATATCACAAGAAAAATTAAGTTATGACATCTTATGTAGAACCAAAACACGCCAAGAATTGGACGCCATCAATTTTAATCCAAATCAATTAGTCGGTTCATCTAGTTTTCCTAATCCCATGATTAATGCTTTGATCGCTTGCGAAGATTACAATACTGCCATCAAGATAATCAAAATGTATTCCGATATTCTTGATCCCAATCAAAAAGATGGTGAGCAAAAATCTGCATTAATCATTGCTGCTAAAATGTTTAATGCTGAGGAAATTGTCGTAATTCTCCTAGAAACATTTAAAGATAAAATCGGTATAAATACCCAAGATGAGAATGGTTGGTCTGCTCTACATTATGCTAGTGCATTTAGAAATTTATATTTGGCTCAAAAGTTGTTAGAACATGGTGCAGACAGCTCTTTATTAAATAAAGATAATAACACTCCTCTTCAATGTTTTAAAATGCCAGAACAACAAATTGCAGAGATCTTACTGAGCATGGATATAGACCCCTTCCGTGATGTAAAAGCAAAGGGTAATAAATTATCTTGGCATTTCCGTTTTTTATTTATGGATCAGAAATATAGTGTTGACAATTTCTACACTCTTTTATCCTTAACAACAACTTGGGAGAATATGAATCAACTGCGCAGTTATGTAGAATCAGATACTTTCACAGCCCCAAATAAAAGCAATTGGATCGCAGCATTTCGCTTACCAGAAAATCAATTGCAACACAAAACTGTCATAGAATCCATTGTTTCTAAATCTTTTCCACTCGAAGCCCTTTGGTCTAAAGTCAAATCCAAAGAAAACACCACTCATCCAAAATGCTTCTTAAATCATTTTACAAATTTTGTTTCGAAGCATCCATATATTGCTATTGCTGGACTTACAGCTATATCCGGTTTAGCTGCAACATATTTAAAAAGACGACCCAAAGTTTAAACTGGCATCATGCGCAGTTAAGATACTACCTTCAATCTCCTCCAAAAATTGAATAAGAGATGATTTATTGATTTATTTAGAATCTCCATTAAAGCTGGGGAGGATCACGGTATAGCGTGTATCAAAAGATAATGTTATGCAGAAGTTGCAGGCTTTAGAGTAATTTAGTTTTATTACCTGCCTTTACACCTTGTTTTTCTTCTTTTTATGCCATATCATATGGATAAAATGTCGAAAAATGACATTTAAGGCATATGATATGGTATTTAATGATTATTTAAAGCGTATACGCTCATTAGGTTATAGGTCGTTTACACTTGATCAAGCTATTGCTGACCTTAAGATATCAAGAAACAGCATTTCATCAGCAATATCCCGTCTCAAAAAGCGACGAGAATTAATAAGTCCTGCAAAAGGATTTTATGTAATTATTCCACCAGAATATCAACCACAAGGTTGTATCCCAGCTGAAGAACTTGTTCCATTACTCATGAAGCATTTAGATATCGATTATTATGCAGGCCTTTTAACTGCAGCTCAATATCACGGTGCAGCTCATCAAAAACCGGCCGTATTTCAAGTCATTACAAATAAGCAAATTTGGCGAAAATTAGAATTTGGCCAGGTACGAATTGACTGCTTATATAAAAAGTCCTTAAAAAATTTACCCACTCAAAATTTTACTGTTAATACTGGTTATTTAAAAGTGTCATCCCCAGAGCTAACAGCTTTGGATTTATTGATTTACTCAAATAAAAGTGGTGGGCTCAATCATATCGCAACTGTATTATCTGAACTAATCGAAGCCATAGATCCAGAAAAATTAATTGAGCTTGCAAAACAATTAGATGAAAATGTTTGGTTTCAAAGACTAGGGTTTATATTAGATAATATTGATCCATTTGACACTGAATTAAATCAAAAAATAATTGATGCTCTAGAAAAGTATCTGGTTTCAAAGAAATTAAAATACAGACCTTTAGCACCAGAAATTCCAAGCACAGGTTATCCATATTTGAAAAAGTGGATGATTATTGAAAATACTGATATAGAGAGTGATATATGATGAAGAAACAAGGCACTAGTATCATGAATAAAAATACGTCGCAGAAACTTACTATACGGAACAGTACCGCTGAATTTTTGATTTTCACTCAGCAGGCAGGTGAAAATGGAATTGAGGTTCGTTATGAGAATGAGTCTATATGGTTAACACAAAAATTGATGGCCGAATTGTTCAGTGTAACTGTGCCGACGATTAATGAGCACCTCAAAAATATATTCGAATCAGGTGAGTTACAGCCAGATTCAGTTATTAGGAAATTCCGAATAACTGCGAATGATGGCAAGGCCTATAACACAAATCTTTATAACCTAGACGCGATAATATCAATAGGTTATAGAGTTAACTCTGTCCGCGCGACCCAGTTTCGTCAATGGGCAACTCAGGTTTTACGTGAATTTGCTATCAAAGGATACGTTTTAGATAAAAAGCGTCTGGAAAATGGTAATTATCTTGGAGAGGACTATTTCGAAAGTTTATTAGCCGAAATTCGCGAGATTCGTCTGAGTGAACGACGCTTTTATCAAAAGATTACAGATATCTATGCAACTAGTGTTGATTACAACAAAGATGCTCCTACTACTCGTGAATTTTTTTCCAAAGTTCAAAATAAACTACATTATGCAATTCATGGTAATACAGCATCTGAGTTGATAAAAAATCGTGCAGACAGTACCAAACCATATATGGGTTTAACCAGCTGGGAAAATGGCCCCGAAGGGAAGATCATCAAAACCGATGTTAGTATTGCCAAAAATTATTTGACTGCTGATGAATTAGGCTCCCTTGGCAAAATAGTAAATGCTTATTTGGAATTGGCAGAAGATCGAGCAAAACGACATATTCCAATGACAATGGAAGATTGGGCAAAACGTCTTGATAAGTTTCTTGAATTTGATGAGCGTGCAATTTTACAAAATGCGGGTTCAATAAGTGCCAAGATCGCAAAGGATCATGCAGAAAGTGAATTTGAAAGATACCGCATTATTCAAGATAGATTGTTTGAGTCTGACTTTGATAAAGAAATTAAAGAACTTGAGCAGCAGATTGCTCGGATAGAAGAAGAGTGATCGTTAATACATTTTGAACTCGTACACTTGAAAGAATTGTTGCTCTGTTTTAATAAAACAATCCATTTTGCATTGTGTGTTCAGAAAATCTCACTGGGGGCAACTGATAAAGTAAAATCTGAGTTGCCCCCAAAGTTGCCCCCAGAAATTTAAAAATTACGGTTTGTCGGTCTCTGGTCAATTGATGCTAAAGAATGAAATTGTTGAGAGGATTGATTGATCAAAAGTTATTATAAAAATGCTGAAATATTGAAAAAAACAATAGATAAATGGTTAAAAAAATGCGCAAACAAATATAATTCAGTTATTTAACTGGTGGAGGCGGCGGGAATTGAACCCGCGTCCGCGAGCACTCTACCTTCAGATCTACATGCTTATCCCATACTTTTATTTAACTGCCCGCCAACCGATGGGCTAAGCAAGCTGGCAGCGAGCTTGAACTAAGTCTTAGCTGCTACCCATCAAGCCTGGTAGCAGAGCATCTTGTGAGAGGTTACCCCTGATTACAGTAGCACAAGCACTAACTGGTCAGAGGGCAATCTACTGGTTATTAAGCAGCGACTGCGAATTGTTCATCGTTGGCAACTATGTGCCTGCAGCTAAGTTTAACGAGATTAAGCTACATACTCGGCATGCACTTCGGGCTTTGCAACCCACGTCGAATCCGGGTCGCCCCCAAGATTTGTGTACATTTATAATTATAGAGAAATTAGCTTAAAAACTGAATACTGTAATTATATATAGTATTTGGTGGGTTATTGGGGCATCAGGCAGAGCCCTATCGAGGGACGAGCATGGCGTTACTCTACTGGGCTATTTGATCGAATACGGCAGTTTCTTAATTTTCCAGCAATTGGTGAAGAATTTAGAATTAGGAGTGGATGTCAATAAAGGATCTCAGTATTCGGGACTTACCATCATTCGCGGAAAATTTAAATGCGAATATCAGGATGCTAAAGATAATAAACTAGAACCTTTATTTCATGTTTATAAGTGTGTATCCCACTTTTATATTGAAACCACGGGTTTTGGTGCGGATAAATCCTGCCTATTTAAGATGATTAATGATCCTCAAATTGAGGTCAGAAAAGAGGATGCGTACGTACCAGAAATGGATAGTGCTGACACGTGCGATCAATTAAAGGAATTGATATCTTCTATTGGAAAATCTTCATTGAAGAAGAAATTCATATAGAAATTAAATTCTATTATTCTTCTTCACCCAATGAAGAATCTCTGCTGCCTTCGGATTCAGACGCATTCATATCCGATGAAGATGAATCGGCATCCGCTGCTTCAGCACCCTCTTTAGGCCAGCAATAGACATGACATTTGGTTTTATCCCAAGTGCAATCGATGTCTAATGCTTTATCATACGGAAGCTTGCTCGGAATTTGCTTCATGGAAATAACATATCGAATATTGGGGCAGTGATCGATGACTTTGCCCATGTCGGCCAATAAGTCTTCGCTAAAGCAGGTGGAGCAAGTATAGATGATTGTGGCATCTGTAATATCGGCTGTTAGGAAATTGTCGTTACTGGTGCTAAGGTGTCGACCCCCTTGGTACAACTCAGGAAATTCTTTTTTGACTTGATGATAGACCTTTTCCGCATAATCATGTCGAGTTTTTGAGGCTTCAATACCAGCAGCTTTTTTGACAGGAGTTTTTAAGAAGAATTGCAGAGCTACTTTCCCGATCCCGGAACCCAAGTCATAGAACACGTCATCCGGACCAACATCTCCGATATAGTCGATAAGCTTGTTTACGCTGGGATACAGAATTTCGCCATAGGTCAAAAAGACCTTATTGCCTTCGTTGGATTCTTTTTCGCCGGGTTGGTAACTGATGAACCCGGATACCCCATCATATACGGCGTTTATATAATCCTGGCTTAACTTATCGAATTCTATGATGTCTATGCTGCTCATGCTCATATTGACTAACCTCTAGCTAGCTGTTTGTTTAGATTATTCATTAAACTTTAAATAAGATCACATTGGATACTTAGCTTTTAAACTTACTTTTACCCTTAATAGACGATTTTACTCCTAAGGTAAATTTCGACATATTTTTAAAAACCTTTAAAATAACAGAGATTTATAAAAATTGTAAGAGATAATAATACAATTTATGCTGATTATACTTAAGTTATGTAGTTTAGCAAATAAATTAATTATTGATACCCCACCGTGATCCGCTAATTGAACCTTTTGGACTTAGAAGGCTTAGGTTCGCGGTAAAGTAACCCCCTTTTGTCCCTGATATTTCCCATGCCTATCTCGATAGGAGGTACTACACACTTCATCAGATTGGAAAAACAACATTTGAGCTACCCCTTCATGGGCATATATTTTTGCGGGCAAGGGGGTTGTGTTTGAAAATTCCAAGGTGACATGCCCCTCCCATTCGGGTTCGAGAGGTGTGACATTCACAATAATGCCGCAGCGCGCATAGGTGGATTTTCCAACGCAGATTGTTAAAACGTCTCGGGGGATTCGAAAATATTCTATGGTTCGAGCGAGCGCGAAGGAATTTGGGGGAATGATACAGACATCTGCTTGGACATCGACGAAGCTATTGGAATCGAAGGCTTTTGGATCAACTATTGCTGAATTGATGTTGGTAAAAATTTTGAATTCATTGGCACAACGGACATCATAGCCATAGCTTGAAGTACCATAAGAAACCAAACGATTGGCAGTGGTTTCGTTATGATGGATCTGTGTTTCTTCGAAAGGCTCGATCATGCCGTGTTGCAACGCCATACGGCGGATCCAGTTATCTGATTTAATGCTCATGAGTTCATGCTCTCCTGATCCTGTTTCAATTATTTTTCGTGTTTCAATAATTCATTGTTTACAAAAAGCATCTGTAGTTTCTCATTTTTTTCTCTACGGTTCCTCATTTCTTTCTTTCCTCTGCTTCATTTTTGATAACAATAGAAGGAAATGCAGCCGCAAGATCTTTTGCCTGCAATGATAATTTAGCACTTAATTTACGGGCAATCATCCGATAGAGTTCTGTGATTTGACCATCCGGTTCTGCGATGACTATAGGTTTGCCGCCGTCTGCTTGTTCCCTAATTTTGCGATGTAAAGGGAGACTGCCGAGCAAATTGACTTGATATTGTTCCGCCATGCGCGCACCGCCTTCATCCCCAAAAATAGCGTCTACATGACCACAATGACTGCAGACATGCGCACTCATATTTTCTACAATTCCTAGGATTGGAATATCTAATTTGCGAAACATGTTGAGTGCTTTCTTTGCATCTAGTAAAGCGATGTCTTGCGGCGTTGTCACAATCAATGCACCGCTCACGGGAATTTTCTGTGCCATTGTCAATTGGATATCGCCAGTACCGGGAGGCAAATCAACAATTAAATAATCCAGTTCTTTCCATTCCGTTTCATGCGTGAGTTGCTGAACTGCGCTGCTCACCATCGGACCGCGCCAAACCATTGGAGAATCTTCTTCCTCTATCAAATAGCCCATGGACATGGTTTGAAGACCATGGCTGATGATTGGGATCATGCGTTTGTCGTCGCTGACTTCAGGTCTTTGACGATTGCCAAGCATGGAAGGTTGACTTGGGCCGTAAATATCTGCATCCAAAATGCCTACTTTGGCACCTTCGGCAAGCAGAGAAAGTGCCAAGTTGTTTGAAACGGTTGATTTCCCGACGCCGCCCTTGCCTGAAGCCACTGCCAAAATATTTTTAACGCCTATCAACCCTTTTAAGCCTTTTTGAACCTTATGCGCATTGATTTTCCAGAAAACGTCCGCTGTCACCTTGCGGCCGCAAGCGATGGGTTCGATGGCCTTGCATATCTCGTTGCATAGAGTTTCGCGATAGCCCTGTGCCGGGTAACCTAACCTGATTTTGATCTTAATTAAATCGGGTTCAATTTCGATATTAGAGATAACTCGAGCAGAGAATAAATCCATTTCCAAGTGGGGATCTCGTACTTCTTTCAGTACGGCATGAATATGCTCGTTGGTGAGTTCTGTTCTATTTGACATAATGTCAACGGACCCTAGTATTTTTGACCATTTTGGCAATATAAGTATCGTCAGATGCCTGATTAGGAGGTATTATATAACTTTTTAGGATTGATATATATATCGACCTGGGTATTAATATTGGTATAGGTAATTTAGCTAAATGGCAAATAAAATAAAGGAAAATAAAATGGACGACGATAGGAAGACAGGACATAGCAATAACCACGATAAAATAAGAAATATCTTGGTAACAGCTGCACTACCCTATGCCAATGGACCTTTGCATCTTGGACATATGGTGGAATTTATTCAGCCTGATATTTGGGTGAGATTCCAGCGCTTGTTAGGCAATCGCTGCTTTTTCGTTTGCGGCGATGATGCGCATGGTACACCCATCATGTTGAAAGCGGAAGAAAATAAACAAACACCAGAAGAACTGATAAACTTCTACCATCGGGACCATGATCAAGACATGAAAGGGTTCCTGGTAGAATTTGATAATTTTTACACCACACATTCCAAAGAAAACCGCGAATTTGCAAATTATATTTACCGAAAATTAAAAGAAAATGGCGATATCACTGTTCGCACGATTCGACAGGCCTATGATCCGGTCAAAAAAATGTTTCTGCCCGATCGCTATGTGAAAGGCACTTGTCCAAAATGCGGAGCGGAAGATCAATATGGCGACAGCTGTGAAAGATGTGGTGCTACTTACAGTCCCCTCGAACTTATCAATCCTGTTTCTGTAGTATCAGGCGTGCCACCCATTGAAAAAGAATCAGAACATTATTTCTTCTGCCTGGAACATTATGAAGATTTTTTGAAGCAATGGACCCGAAGTGGACATTTGCAGAGTGAAGTCACCAAAAAACTCAATGAATGGTTTGAAGCAGGTTTGCAGCAATGGGACATCAGTCGTGATTCCCCTTATTTTGGATTTGAAATCCCTGATGCGCCTGGCAAATATTTCTATGTTTGGCTGGATGCACCCATTGGGTATATGGCAAGTTTTAAGGATTTTTGTGATACAAAATTAAATAATATTAAAGCGAGTTTTGATAAACCTGGTTTTGATAAAAAACCGAGCTTTGATGAATTCTGGAGCTTTGGCGCAACCACTGAATTGTATCATTTCATTGGTAAAGATATTGTTTATTTCCATGCATTATTTTGGCCGGCAATGTTACATGGCAGCGGCTTTAGAACACCGACGGGTGTCAATGTCCATGGTTTCTTAACGGTTAATGGACAGAAAATGTCCAAGTCACGCGGCACCTTTATTAGAGCGCGTCAGTATTTGGATCATCTGCCGCCCGAATATCTACGTTATTATTTTGCAAGCAAGCTCAGCAATGGCATCGACGACATCGATTTTCAAGCAGATGATTTCGTGCTTCGGATCAATGCAGATTTAGTCGGAAAATTGGTAAACATCGCAAGCCGCTGTGCCGGATTTATCACAAAGAAATTTGATGGTAAGCTTGCAAAGCATTATACAGATATAGACAAGGAACTTTACCAGAAATTTGTTAAAAAAGGCGAACTGGTAGCAGAGTATTTTGAGCGCCGGGAATACAGCCAAGCAGTGCGTGAGATTATGCATTTGGCGGATGAAGCAAATCGCTATATCGACGAGAAAAAACCCTGGATGCTTGCGAAAAAAGAAGATGCGGAATCACAGCAAGCAACTCAGGAAGTCTCGAGCTTTGGACTTAATCTCTTTCGCGTCTTAATGACATACTTAAAGCCGATTCTGCCCGAATTGGCAGGAAAAGTGGAAAGTTTCTTGAACTGTCAATTGACATGGAAAGATCGGGAAAAGCTATTGTGCGATCACCGCATTGAAGCTTTTCAACCTTTACTACAACGCATTGAAACGGAGCAGGTGAATAAAATGATAGATCAATCTAATAATCCATCCAGTCAATCTCCTAAAGAGAATAGCACTACAAGCACTACAAGCACTACAGATAAAAGCAGTGACAATAAAGTTGCTGAAGAATTTAAAGCCAACATCAATATTGATGATTTCGCAAAGATTGATTTGAGAATTGCTAAAATTGTGGATGCAGCGCCAGTCCCTGAAGCCCAAAAGCTTATCAAATTAACCTTAGATATCGGCACTGAAACCCGTCAGGTTTTTGCAGGGATTAAAGAAGCTTATCCAGAACCTGAAAAATTGATTGGCAAACTGACAGTCATGGTAGCAAACTTGGAACCACGTAAAATGCGATTTGGAATTTCTGAGGGCATGGTGTTAGCCGCAGGACCCGGGGGTAAGGATATATGGATTTTAGAACCGCATGAAGGCGCCTTGCCAGGAATGCGCGTGAAGTAAGCGACTAAACCACAGAGAATCATACAGAATAGCAGAAATGTAGGGTGGGAGTGATTAAAATGAGCGCAGTTAATGAGAGCTGTCGATGAAAATAGTTGATGAAGCAGTAAATAGGAACTCTCTATGAGAACATTTCATGAGATCAGTTGATGAAAATTGCTAAAATACGCGAAGTAGACTGTGTTGGCTGCAGCAAATGTCTGGATCCCTGTCCTGTGGATGCCATCATAGGAAGCCCTAAATTCATGCACAGTGTTTTGACCGAGGAATGCATCGGCTGCGGTCTTTGTGTTGCGCCCTGCCCTATGGATTGTATAGAAATGGTGGACAGCGACATCCAAGAAGGCAGCCCTGAAAAACAGCTGCTGGCACAAAAAGCAAAACTGCGATATGCGGCAAAACGTGAGCGATTGATACGTGATGCGCCCTTGCAATTGTCAATGCAAATTTCCGTGAATGATCCCAATTACTCAGAACACAAAGAAAAAGTTCAGAGAGAAATAAAAGAATCAGTTCAAAGAGTAAAAAATAGACAAAACTTTCAATGGAATAATGCAGAAAACCTGTGAAAGCAAACATGAAAGCAAATATGAAGGCAAGGATAAACGCAACTTTATGAATGCAAAGCAGCGTAGAGAAATATTTGAACGATTCCAAAAACAAAACCCAAGTCCTACTACAGAACTGCACTACAAGTCACATTTCGAACTCTTGGTTGCTGTTATCCTCTCAGCGCAAGCAACTGATGTCAGCGTCAATAAAGCGACAGAATCATTATTTAAAGTAGCCAACACCCCAAAAAAAATGTTGGAATTAGGGGAAACGGGACTGAAAAAATATATTAAATCAATTGGTTTATACAACAGTAAGGCTGCAAATATCATTAAAACCTGTAAAATTCTTGCGGAACGCTTTCAGTCCCAGGTGCCAAAAACCCGTGCAGAACTTGAAAGTCTTCCAGGAGTGGGACGCAAAACAGCAAATGTTATCTTAAATACCGCATTTGAACAGGATAGCATTGCGGTTGATACCCATATCTTTCGAGTGGCAAATAGAACAGGTCTTGCGCCCGGAAAGACCCCTTTAGAAGTCGAATTAAAGCTCGAAAAAGTGGTTCCAAAAGAATATCGGAAGGATGCACATCATTGGCTGATACTACATGGTCGTTATACCTGCAAGGCGAGAAAGCCGGATTGCCCGAATTGCATTATCCGAGATCTCTGCGAGTATCCAGATAAAACGACTTAGGGAAAGCCGTAAAAATAGGGATTGACCGTTAAACAAGGACTGAACGTAAAATAGGGACTGACCACAAAATAGGTTATATACTAGTAAATATATGCATCAATCATTCCTCATCTGCAGCTTAGCTGGTTTTTTTTACTGTTACGAATATCTTCTTCGCATAGCACCGAATGTCATGCTCAATGAGATGATGGCGGCATTTCACATCTCAGCTGCAGTCATGGGACATTTGGCGGCCTATTATTACTATGCCTATGCCCCAACCCAACTGCCTGTGGGTTTTTTGATTGATCGCTTCGGTCCAAAACGTATGCTAACGCTGGCGTCGATATGTTGCACCGTTGGTTCATTTTTGTTTGCGAACTCTTTAGATTTTGGAATTGCGGCATTTGGCAGATTATTGGTAGGATTTGGTTCAGCTTTCGCTTTTATAGGCGTGCTAAAATTATCTAGCATATGGTTTCCTTCTTCTAAATTTGCATTGGCAACTGGTTTGGTAATTTCACTTGGCACCATCGGTGTGATGTTCGGAAATATCCTAATTTCTTGGATGGTTGTAAAAATCGGTTGGCAAATAACCTTGCAAGCATTATCAACAATCGGAATCATTATCACACCATTATTATGGTTTTTTATCAAAGATGATCCAAGTCGTTCGGATTCAAAATCGGATTCGAAGCAGGATAAAAATATCACAAAACCTACTATGCGCAAGCTTTGGCAGGACACCCTTACTCTTTCGCGATCATCACAATTATGGATAAACGCAATCATCGGCTGCTTACTCTATTTACCCACCAGCGTGTTCAATGAATTATGGGGCTATTCTTGCCTGTTAAGCCTTCATGGCATGCGAACCAGCAATGCTTCTTTCGCCATCTCCATGACTTTTCTAGGCTGGGCAATTGGGGCTCCCATCATGGGATACTTATCAGAAAAACTTGGAAGACGTAAGATCTTTTTGCAAACTGCAAGTATATTGTGTCTGATTCTTTTCTGCATTATCTTATATCTTCCTACTTTATCTTATCATTCTATTGATTTTATACTATTCTTGCTTGGATTTTGTTCTAGTCCACAAATCTTGGTTTTAGTGATTGCAAAAGAAAATTACAAAGCTGAAATGACTGCAACAACACTTGCGTTTAATAATTTTATCATCATGATGGGCGGCGTGATCTTTCAGCCACTGGTCGGAAGCTTATTAGATTTTAAGCTTGGAGACGAGGTCCTGTACCCGATGATTCACCAAGCCACAAATACCGCTTGCACTTATTCAGGTGAAAATTACATGTTCGCTCTGACTCTTCTGCCAATTGCTTTGTTGATTGCCTTCACTTTAACCTTTTTCTTAAAATCAAAATAATAATATTTTTGCCCCGCCTTTTAACCTAAGATATCTGCACAATTTCCATCCTGTTTCATTTGTTTTTTAATTGTGATGCTTGGAAATAAAAATTTTCAAGCACTCACTTTAAAGTGCAAACTTTAAAAACTCAAACTTGATGTACCTTGATGTATAAGGAGAAGTACCGTGAACAGTGGAAAGAAAAAAGCTAATTTAACAAAACTATATACCCTCTCAGAAAATTGGGTAAGCAAACCAAAAATGACTAAAACGATAGGAGTGAAACACGACGACTGGAGCATTCGATTGAAGGTGATTCGGAGTGAATCTGAAATCATCAAGATTTCGCTTCAATCCAGGGATAGAGACCTTGCTTCACTCAATGTTGGTTTCAAGGAGTTGGATAAGAAATTCAAAACACTTTGCAAAGAAGTGATGAAATTACAAAAGATTTTTGCTAAAAAGCGCGAAGAAATAAATACTAAGTTATTATTTGTGATCGATACTGTTGATAGCAGCAACAAAATACTATTTGATGCCACCAAGGAAAATTGCAAAAAAATCCTTGAATGCTTAGATGTTTCCCGAGTGCGCTTGAGCAGCATAGCAAAAATTGTTGAAGAATGCGAAGCGGAACTTAGAGGCCTAGAACAGCGCTTGTCTAAATTACTGCTGCCGATTAATGTTGAAACCTGTGCAGATATAGGAAAGGATCTAAAGGAAAAATTAGAGGAAATCCATAGAACCGCAGCGAGCATGACAGTAGAAGAAGCCCCCGCCACTGTAGCAGTCGGAGCGGCTGCCGGAGCATCTGGTGCGACATCAGCATCAGGGTCTGGGCCTGCTGGCATTCAAAGAAACCTTACTTTGCTTCGTGACAGCTGTAGTGCTGGGCTTCGCTTAATCGATCTCGTCAATGCAAACGTGACCCGTGTATTTAAAACTGACGCACTCGGGGGTGGCGGCGCAGCAGCAAGCCCTGCGACTCCGGTGAATCCCGCGAGTCCCGTGAGCCCAGCAGCTCCGATAAGTCCTGCGAGCCCGACATCGCCAATCGAACCTGCAAGTCCAGCATCTCCCATGTCTCCTGCGAGTCCGGGAGCATTGGTGAGCGTTGCAACTCCCGCGGGTGTTGCAAGCCCAATCGGTCTTGCGAGCCCAGTCTCAGTCGCACCCGCCGAGGAATCGAAGAGAGAAATCCGAATCGCGGCTTAGAGAGACAGAACTGGATTGTTTCGCATTCGCTCGCAATGACGCACTGACTCGAGATCTTGCAAGTTCATTGCGCCATCGCGAGCTTCGCTGCGGCAATCCAGGAGATTTAGTAATTAACTGAGCAGTTACGCAAAAATGAAATAGAGATAATGCGACATGGCTTAGAACTTGGTTGAGGCGGTTGCAGGGAGGCATCGGCTTTAGGTCCGAAGCGGTCTGCGCAGAAGGGAAGCTGCGCAGAAGCCTACAGGGATGTATTCACGGCGTCCGCTGAGGACCTAAAGCAGATGCCTCCCACACGGCAATGCTAGAGCTTGGAAGTCAAAGGCTAAGAAGCTTAACGATTAAATCAAGGAGTTTTTCTAGAATTTGGTAGAATTGGAAACAATTAGAGATGCTTTGGATAGTATCTTTGGCTAAACATCAATAATCTACTACTCCGTGCATGATTATCAAACACTAAAAGAGGAGATAAATAATAAACTTCACCGAAATGCAAAGCGCCATATAGAGAATGAACTTAAAAACCTTTACGATACGATTCTTTCTACGCCATTGCCAACATTCTCTTTAGACATCATTAGGAAAACACAATTTTGAGAGGTCTAATCCCAGCTAAACGCGGCCCAATTTCTGCAAGTTCAGGATCTTCAACCAGTTCCTCCAGTTTGGGTGCAGTTTTTAGTTTTTCTGACATCACGATAGTTATACTCTTGTCGGTTTCTGTTTCTTCTTTTTGCTTTTTGGGGATTTCCTTTTCAATTTTCTGAATTTCCTGAATTTTCTGACTGTCGGTATTCTTATCTTCAGCTTTTTGAGCTTTTAAGGTGATTTCATTAGTTTTATGTTTTTTTACGGCACTATTCTTTTCTTTCATGGCACGTTCAAGCTCTTCTCGTTTGAGGCGCTTCTGTTCCCTAATCTGGGCCAACCTTGCTTCATGAGCCTTTTGCAATTCCAAGGCTCGAGCCTCGAGCGTTTCGGCCTCTAGTACTTGCTTCTTCTTTTCTTTCTTTAATTTCTTGATGCATGCTTCTTCTGCTTTTCTATCTTTTTTTATACGCTCTTTTTCTTTTTTTTCAGTTCTCTCAGTTTTCATTTTTTCTTTTATCTGCCTCTCTAAGCGCAAGGAAATATCAGAAAGCTTTTGTTCAATTTGCGATAAAATAGTAAGACTTGATTCAAATTCAGAAAATATTTTTTTAAGGCTGGGATTTTGATCAAGCTCAGATATGCGACCTTTCAAAACAAGATGATCTTTCTTTTCCTGAATTGTCTCCTGGATCAACTGTGTGTGTTCCTTATTCATATCAAGTAGGAAAGCGTCAAATTTTCCTGCTTCTCGTTTGAATGTTTCAAAACAGGTGGAAAACTTTGCTACTAAAGACTCTAAGTCACTGGAAAAATCGAAGCCATGGCCATCTAATTCCTTCAATTGAACTAGTATTTTTTCTCGTTTATCAGTGATCCGCGATCCAGCTTTTTCTAACTTGGTTAACAGGCACTGTTTCATTTGTGCTAAGTGTTTTAATTTTTCTTGTAATGTGAGAGTGAGTTCCTCACCAGCATCGATAGGGGAATTCGATGAATTCTCTGATTCCAGTCCTGTTACAAGGTCAAGGGATTCGTCACAGCAAATCGCTCTAAAACTAGGCGTTAGAGTTATGGAATTCCAAAATGTCGAATCAATCGAATTCCAGAATGCAGAATCCTGCTTTTTCGAGCAAATTTTTTGAATAACTTCCACTATTGTGTCTATTGGAATACAAATAATATCTGACTTTTCTTTGAAGGATTTTGGAATAGTAAATTCTTGTACGTTTTTGACATTTAGCCATAAATTAGAAACTTCATCGAACTGTGTTTCAGGTTCACTGAATCTTTTAGAGAAATGATTGACAACCGCAATGATTTTTTGCATTTCTTTCAGATTCCGATCAAAAAATGGTCGCAGTTTTTCGAGGATCAGGCGTGACAGCAGTAGTTGAACAATCTCCACATTCCCTGTGCTTCGAGCACAAATCAAAGCAGTAAGTTTACCCATTTCACGAACAAGGGTTGGATCAGCACTTGTTTCAGTACTTGATCCAGTACTCTGTATCAGCTTTCCCTACAACCTCTGCCTCAATCACAGTTGTAATGTCCGCCTTTGCCCCAAGCAGAACTTTAATGACACCCAGATTACCCTTCATGACAGCACCCATAAGTGGTGTCAATTTTTGAGTCACATTGTATCGAACTTTATTGATGTTGACTTCATTTATAAAAACAAAGGTCTTGGCACTGGCATCTTTGCCGCTCAACACAATATATTTTCGATCCAACATAAAATTTATGCTGTCGATAGATTCATAGTCTATCTGTGCTGCGAATAATTTTTCAATATTAGCAAAGAATATTCTTTTATATCGTTCGGTACTTAAAAGATAATTCAAAATAGATTCTTTATTACAGTAAACAGCCATGCATAACATATCAAAGATCGCTTGCTTTTCTCGAACTGCATCACCTTTGGCCAATGATATGTGTTTCTCTAATAGCATTTTAACAATAGCCACATTGCCTGTTTTGATAACTCGGGTATTCGCAGTTTGTCCTAGTTTTGTATAAAAAGAAATATCTGGGTCATAGTCTAGTAAGAGTGCAATTTTATTTAGATTTGGCGGATTTTTTGAAATCGCCAATGTCAAGGGCGTATCGCCATAATCTGATAATACATCGAGTTTTGCACCTGCAACCAGCAATAATTTCATCGAGACAATTGTTCCATGTTCCACAGCCCGAAACAGCGGCGTATCCTTCGCAACCGTTTCCGAATGAATGTCGGCATTATTAGCAAGCAACAAATCTAGGATATCATCAAACTTTTCACGAATGGCAAAATTCAAAGCTGTCCAGGAAATAGCAGGATTACCAAAATTGACATCTGCATGCAGTGAAATCAGATATTCCGCGGCAGGAAAATAGCCTTTTACTGCAGCAGACATGAGAGGGCTTATGATATGCTCGGGATCTAGTTCATTTGGTTCATGTACATCAGCACCTGCTCCTTGAAGAATCTTCATGATCTCAACACACCCTTGGTTGACAGCACACATGAATGGCGTATTTCCGGATGCGTTTTTGGTTAAGAAATCTGCCTTTGCTGCCAGTAACTCTTTGACCACCCCTACCCTATCGAATGCACAAGCATAATGAATTGCCCTATAACCCATTTTGTTAATCGCTTCAATATCTGCCCCAGCTTTTATGAGAGATCTTGCGATTGTCGCAGTCGCGGCTACCATTAATGGCGTAGCACCACAGTCATCGGCAAACCGAGTGTTCACTGCAACCCCGCATTCTTCTATCAAATAGTCCATGACAGCCTCGTTGCCTTTTGAAGCGGCATGGTAAACGGACGTACCGCCTGAGCCGCGATACATCTCTAAACTTGCATTGATATGAAGCTTTTCAACCACATATTTCATTACTTTAAGCGTGCCATATTTTGCAGCATTCTCAAGCAATATTGCATCCACAATGATACTCAGATTTTTTTTAGGTTGTGCAAGTTTATTTACTGCGAGCTTTGCCTTTGCCAAGGCAAGGGAAATTGCATTGCAATCATTCTTTTTTACCAATTCAATAATATTCTTTTCAAAGGCATCAGTTACTTCGAATAGTCTTTCCGAAAACCTTTTCATTTGGCTTGGAAAGCCCAAAAATTCTGGCAAGATATTTACCACTTTAGATTTTGAATACATAGTTTCACCTTCATTTATTCTATTCAAATTTTCTATTTATATCATCTATTTAAATTTAAATCTTTTATTCAAAAAATTAAATCAATTATTCAAAAACAATTTTTAGAGGCCTGCTTCCTGCCAAGCGTGCTGACACACTTGATTGCTCCGAAAGCTCCTCTAAATCAGGCATTGATTCTTCATCTGCTCTGGTTTTATCCAGTGTGACCTCTTCCTTGATGGGTTGTTTCTTTGTGAATATTAAGCTAGGACTTTTGATCCACAACTCCTGTTGCTGCTCTTCTGCCCCTGCTTCCAGCCTTTCGAGTAATCCAGGCAGTCCGCATTTAGCACTCAATGTGAGCGGCATCGGACATATCCTCTGCATGATTCGCTTTGCGGCCCTGTCATCGCTTTCTTGCGTTTTAGATAGGCCTAAGCCCAAGGCTTCTTTGGATTTTTGCGCGCTTTCCAATTCCGCTTGCTTTATTTTTTTCTGCTCTCGTATTGCAGCCAATCTTTCTTCGTGTGCTTTTTGCTCCTCTATTTTTTTAGCCAAACTGGCTTTTTCCGCAAGTGCTCTTTGCTTGCTCTCTTTTTGCTGTTGTTTTTGACTCTGAAGCTCTGCTTTTCGCTGTTTTTTGCTGCGCTCTTTTGCCTTCTCTGCTGCGATTTCAGTCTTCTTTTGGTCATGAACCTGCCTGTCTAAGCGCAGGCGAATATCGCCTAGTCGAGATTCCATTTTTGAAGCTTGCTCTACAATAGAATCAAAACCACTGCGCACCCTGATAAACACTTCACTCTGACTGATATTACCAATCTGTGCCAAAGCTTTTTCAAATGCTTTTGTCTTAATTATTTCCTGAACGCTATTATTTCTTTCAAAATAGAATTCTTCAAATATTTTGATATATTCCGCAAACAATTTCTGATCGGCTTCAAATTTTTCCTGAAGAGAATCTATTTCTTTAAGAACCATTTCATTTTTTTTGTCAAGAGTTTTAATTAACAATCCTATTCTTAAAAAAAGATCCTCGATTCTCGAGAAATAATTGTCTATCTTGTTCTGAAGCGTATGCAAATCCTTATCTAAACATCGCAATTTTTTATGCAATTGCATTTCAACTTCAAGGGAATCATTTTCAACGCTATCTTTCACTGCGGGGTTTTCATTCTGCTTCAAATGACTTGAAAAGCAAATTAAGCTCCAGAACAGAGGATTATAACTTGAAACATCCTTTGAACTATCCTTTGAGATATCTTTTGAAATATTTTTGATTACTTTGAGCTGATTTTTTTCCCATATTTTCTGAACAACATCTGCAATCGCACTGACAGGAATACAGAGTGTACCTTCGAGTTTTCTCAAATTTTGAGGAATTGGAGCATCCTTCAGGTCCTTAAGATTTATCCATAAATTGGATTCCTCATCGAATCGAGGTTTGAGATCACATAGCAGCTTAGAAAAGTGATGAGCGAGATCCAAGTATTGACGCATGCCTTTGATGTTTTTTTCGATTTGCTCTCGCAGAGCCTCCACAACCAAGCGTGAAAGCAACAAAACTACTACCTCTTCGTTGCCGCTTGATTGCGCACAAATTAAGGCAGTCAATTTGATACTCATTGGATTTTCTGTACTTGCTTTTGGTTCTGCTTCAATTTTTGATAGCTCTTCAACTTTTGGTTCTGTTTCATCTTTTGGCTCTGATTCCTCTTTTGGCTCCGCTTCAATAATGGTGCCAATTTCAGCTTTTGCACTGAGAAGCAGTTTCACAACTTCTACATTACCTCTCATGGCTGCAACCATCAGTGGAGTGATTACTCCCAGTACGTCATAATTCTTACCGTTGATAGTCACCTCAGTTGTTGCCATCATGCCACCGATGTCGTCATTATTGATATTGGCATCTGTGCCCTGCAAAATGACATGCTTATCCTCCAATAGAAGTTTGATGCCCTTCACAGAATTACACCTGATTTGCTCTTCCAAAACCAATCCTATCCAGCGCATCATTAATGCTTTATAACGCTCCTCACTCAAGAGAAAATTCAATACTGTTCTCTCTCCGATATAAATCACAATGCCTAGCATAAACAGAATGATATGATTCTCTTGTTCCAAATTTCCTTTAGCAGCTTCAAGCTGTTTCATTAGGATTTTTTTCACCGCCTGCCCCGATCCTGATTTAACAGCGGCGCCAACAGCCGCTATACCTTGTTGCGTGGTGATTGAAATATTAGCCCCATGTGCAAGCAAACTATCAATTTTCTCTAGTTCTAAGGGCTTTTTTTCAAGTGCCAATCTGAGCGGTGTATAGTTATGGCCGCTCAAAACATTGGGATTTGCGCCTCCTTCGAGCAATAGCTTCACGCTCCGTGCAGACCCCACTGCAAGCGCATTCACTAGCGCCGTGTGTCCAGTAGATTCAGTGATCTCAAGATTGGCTTTTTCGGCGATCAAGAGCTCCACCACATCATCTTTTTTATTATGAATTGCAAAGCTCAAAGGGGTAATGTCTAAAGCAGAATAACGAAAATTAATATCTACATTAAGCGACAGAAGATACCGAACAGCAGCACAGTGTCCATTCATGGCAGCTGCTGTTACTGCGTTTAAAACTGGTACATTACCTTGACCGGGATCTCTTACCGTATGTGCATGAACATTTGCACCTGCTTCTTTCAAAGCTTTCAGAATATCGATATTGCCTTTACTGGCAGCTGTAATAAAAGCGGAATATCCTTTCAAGGTTCTCGCATTAAGGTTTGCTTCTGCTGCAATCAAAGCCGCCACAACACCTAATTTATCGTCATAACAAGCATGATGTAGCGCAGTATAGCCATCTTCATCAGTCATCTCGAGTTTTACCCTGGCTTTTATCAAAGATCTTGCAACACCTACCGAAGCTGCCGCCATTAAGGGTGTCATGCCATTCTCTTTCAAATGGGTGTTTACAGTAACCCCGAGAGAAATTAAATAATCGACAATATCCTCTTTACCCGCTTCTGAAGCCATATAGAGCGCTGTGCGTCCCGATCCTTTTGATGATTCGCAATCTGGATCGACTCGGCATTTTTCGATGGCATACTTAACAATTGCTAAGTTCCCAAATTTAATAGCATTTCGTAACAGAAAAAAATCTAGTACATAGGTGCTTTTTTCTTTTGCTGTCGGGATTGCGTTCCGAAGTTGTTTCTTTGATTCCTGGTGCAATTTAGAGATTCCAGGATAATCCTCCGCTTTTACCAGCGCAGCCAGTTTTTCTTCATAATCCTCTAACACACTGAAAAAAGTTTTTTTGCCGCCTTCGCTTATGCTGGATAACTTAAAATTTTTGAAATTCGATAACATTTAATAGCCTCGATAATAGCCTCTAATAGTAATTGCCCCTAATAGCCTCTCACCGTAGAGTTTTAAAGTTAATTATCTTAATTATTTTAACCAGTATATATTAATTGGTCTCATTATTTGGGTCATTATGAAGTTATCAGAAAAAAATGTCTAGAAAAAGTACAGGTTCAAACTATATTCAAATTATAATAAGGTCACAATATTGATGAACTAGCTAATTATCGCTAGAATGAACTTTATACTTTTTGACTTAAATTACTCTATCAAAATTGAGTTAGTTGATTTATAAATGACTTACGAATCGGTACAACCTTTTTTACATTGGATACAGGAACACCCGCACTTAGCAGGGTTCGCAGTATTCATCATTTCTCTTTCCGAATCCTTGGCGGTTGTCGGGCTATTAGTTCCTGGTGTTGTCATGATGACTGCTATCGGTGCCATGATGGGCGCAGGAGTCCTACCTTTTTGGGGCACCTTAATCTGGGCCATTCTCGGAGCCATTGCTGGTGATGGCATCAGTTATTGGCTGGGGCATCACTATCACGAACATCTTAGAGACTTTTGGCCTTTCAACAAATTTCCGGTCCTATTAAAGCGCGGTGAAAAATTCTTTGAAAACCATGGCGGCAAGAGTATCATTTTTGGACGCTTCGTAGGGCCTGTGCGTCCCATGATTCCGGTCATCGCTGGCATGATGGATATGCCGCCGCGCCGCTTCCTCATATTTAATATTCTGTCTGCGATTGCTTGGGCACCACTCTATAGCTTACCTGGCATATTAATTGGTGTTTCTTTAGGAACGCTTTCACCTGAGGTAGCACGGCGCATAGTACTCTTAATCCTTATCATATTGTTAATTTTATGGATCCTTTATGTTTTGTTGTTAAAAATTGGGGTGTGGATTGGCAACATTATCAGCAATATACTCGCAAAATGGTGGCGCAATTGGCAGCAATCCAACCGCTTGCCGTGGCTGCATAAAATTCTTGCTACAGCCCAAGGCACCGAAGAAGGACAATTGGGCACCGCATTACTCTTTATCATCTTCGGTACTGCATTTATTGCTATCGCTTATAACGTCTATGAAGGCATCGGCATTGCAAAATGGAATGAACCTGTCTATCAACTCTTGAGACCTCTTTATAATGATCAAGTGGTCAACTGGGCAACTCTCATCACTGGGCTTGGGCAGGCCAGTATTTTGTTGCCGGTGGCCGCAGTTGTCGGTCTTTGGCTGCTGTGGAAAAAACGTTACATTGCTATGTTCTGCTGGCTTGGTACCATAGGCGCAGGTGAGGCAACAGGCTATTTATTGCGCAGCATAGTGGCGATGCCACGACCGGAAGGCCTGGTGAAGTTGAGTCATGAATTTTCATTTCCAAGCGGCCATTGTTTAACTGCTACTCTGGTCTATGGCTTGGCAGCAGCATTTATCCAACATGCTGTGGCCAAAAATCATCGTTGGATACCTTGGGCAATCTGCATTCCCTTAATTTTAATTATTTGCATTTCAAGAGTTTATTTGGGAGCACACTGGTTTACCGATATTCTGGGTGGAGTCACTCTAGGTGCTGCTTTCGTTTCATTGGGGATTTTAATTTTTCGACGAATAGAACATAAAATTCCTCCTCTAACAGATATTCTGATTCCAGGATTGATTATGTTGTGCATCATGATGACTTTTTACACAATTAAAGTCTATCCTAAAACTCGTCTTGATATGGTGAGACAATGGACCACCAATGAATTGGATGTCAACGATTGGTGGAAAGATCAGAAAAACGGTTATGAATTTTATCGTTCTGGTGCAATAAAAAGGGTAGCGACTTATTTTGATATTCAATGGCTCGGAAACATGGACGCAATACGGAAGCTACTGGAACAGCACGGTTGGGAACCTTTACATGAACTTAATCTTCAATCCACTTTGACATTTCTTTCGGACACTGTTCCTCCCTTGACTATGCCAGTTTTGCCCAGATTCCATCGTGACAGACTGCCGGTATTAGTGATGGGTAAATCGCTTGATAATACAGATCGATTGGTGCTGCAACTTTGGAATTCTGATTTTGTGGGCAATGATGGCAGAACACTTTGGGTTGGCACGTTACGAATTGAGAGTTTAAGCCACCCATTGCCTTTGGTATCAATTTATTTAGAGTCTGAATTTCAGGATGATATTGTCAATCAATTCAAAAATGAAATGCGAAAATATCCTAACATAATGATAGAAAGTCGTCCAACTTCTTCACCAAATCTTAAACAGATACTATTAATTAAAGGAAAATAGCGCAGAGGCGGGAAACTACTCGCTAATACGATGAATTAATTTTTATTTTAATGTACAGACCATAACATATTGATTTTTTAATAAAATTATGTCCGATCCAGCCTAAGCTTTTCCTTCTGCCGACCCTTTTTGTCCCTTTCCCCAGCTCTTCTTTAAGCATTTTGATCATAATCCTACAAGCAATTAGACACCCCATTTGTAATCCAAAAGATTATTTTCTTGTAAGCCTTGACTTACAAAATAAAGTCTGGCAAGATTGCCTCAAGTAGGAGATGAAGTATTCAGTAGTTAATAAATGACGGGAAAAATCGGCTAATATTTGGAATGCTAACTTATAACTACTGGCTGTGACTGTAATATCGTTCTTGAATATCGTGATTTTTTGATTGAAAGGAAATGTATATGAAGACTGCTGAAAAAACTGCCAAAGACTTACAGAATGACATGATAGAGGCGTTGAAGCGTGGTATCGCTGATCCCACCGGAAAAGCCTTAAATGATGCCTTCGAACTTGCAGTTGGACCAGCAGGAAAAGTGAGAAAAGGACTCGGTAAAGATTTATGGACCAAAAAGGTCGGTGGAGATTTATATTCAGAAGATTCAACGATACTAAGCGATCTTTATAGATTCTTTGCTCAAGCCTTACGCGGCAATAATCCAAAACCAGAGCATGGTTCGTTTGACGGCCCTATGGCAAGAGAAGAAATCCGTGCTTGGAATACGATGAAGAACAGAACCACAAGAGAATCACAAATCGAATACATTTGTCTCGTCATTCAAATTGCCATCAATTTTGAAAACAGCAAAGAACTCAAAGAATTTTGCAAACATGTTTATTCCAAAAAGGCAAAATTTGATGAACTCTTGAAAATGCCTTATAAGGCAAAAAGTGGCGACCTGGAACGCATGATGCAGCGACGACAATATTTAGAAAAATGTGCTGATCCTGCTGCAGATCCTTCTAATGTTGTGACAACTCTAACACCATTAACCCAAAAGCGTCTGAAAACTTTTGGAATAGATCCTACTCTGGTTTTCACCAAACCTGCCGCAAAATCAGTACTTCCGACTTCAGCAGAAATTAAAAAATTAGCAGATGAATTCAGCGTCCTCGGAGCCATTGCATCAGACAGCAAAGATGCCTCAAAAGAACAAGATGCAAAGAAAGTAGCGATCGGTTATTTACCGGGATTTGCTGGCACTCATGCAAAAGGCACTGCACAAGCGCTGGCACAAACTCGCGAACCGCGCAAAGATTCAGATTCAGATCAGGAGATTGCTGACCCATTTAGCACCAGACTTGAATCTCCATCAGAAGTCCTGGTTTTGGCAGATGCCACCAGTTCGGGTCAGGCGATGGTGATGTCTCGCGGTTTGCTTCAGGCTTAATTTAAGGATATTGAGAAATGGAACTAATAACATACGGCTGCACCCTAGGCAACAATTGTAGTGATATGATCTCACTGCTATTTGAAGCTACTTCAAATTATTATAATGATGATTTATACATCAATCGTCGTAGTCGTAAAACTGTTTCTCAAAATCCAGTTGCCAAGAATTCCTATAACGCTAGCTATAATAGTAATTTTTTAAACACTGATAATAATAATATTGTTATTGAAAAACCTATTAAGGGTAATAATAATTCCAATAGAATGGTCGAAGCGATTTATAATAATAATGAAAGTGAAATCTATAATAATAATGTAGTTGATAATATTGATAATAATAATTTAATCGTTGCAGCTTTAAATAATAATAATTTATATGTCAAAAATAGTACTTTTTATAATAACAATGCGAATGCAAAAGATAATAATAATGCCAAGGCAACTGATAATAATAATGAGCAGTTAAACCATAAGAACAATGTTGTTTACAATAGTCATAATAATAATGCATGCGACACTAATAATAGTTCAATGAACACTATAATAATGATGAATGATGAAAATTTAAACTCTAATAACAATGATCTGAATAATAAATCGGTTGGGACAACGGAACAAAAAACTAACCATAATAATAATGATAAGAAGCAAGAACAAAAAGAAACATTTCTTCTAACTGAGGAATGCTTCTAAACGGTTTTGCAGGGCATCCAAGAATATTTTTTGGATGCCCCCAAAGCCTCCATTGCTCATAAAAACAATGTGATGTTGACCTTGACTCTGACTTTGATCTTGATTCGCAGCCCTCACTTTCTCCTTCAGAGCAAGCACTAAACTTTGCACATCCGTATAAACACCACCTGACTTTTGTGCGGCCTCGAGCAATTTATCAAGATCCCAGGCAATATCTTTGGATTTTAAAAAATAAACCTCTGTAGCATCTTTAAAGGAATTTGCCAGTTGATCTTGATGCGCGCCAGCCCGCATCGTATTTGAACGCATTTCTAATACAGCAATGATTTTTGGCTTCTCACCTACTTTCGCTCGCAAACCAGCAAGTGTTGTGGCAATTGCGGTTGGATGATGGGCGAAATCATCGTAGACCACAACCCCTTCCAGCTGACCCTTAATTTCGAGTCTCCGCTTCACACTTGCAAAACGACAAAGTGCTTGTGCTGAAAAAGATATCGGCACTCCAACATGTTCTGCTGCAATCATCGCTGCCAGTGCATTCGAGACGTTATGATTGCCAAGCAAGGACCATTCCAGCTGTGCTAAACATTCGGGTCCGCGGTTTACTTCGAAACTGCGGCCGTCTTCGGATAACAGTTTTGCAGTGAGTCTCTGTTTTTCATGCTTTTCATGTTTTTCATGTTTTTCAATCGTAGCCGCCTGAAATCGAGCAATTGGGGTCCAACAACCCATTTTCAGCACGCGATCAACAGTGGCATCATTCTCTGGTGCCACAATCAGGCCTTGACCAGGTATAGTTCGAACTAAGTGATGAAATTGGGTTTCAATTGCTGCAAGATTGGGAAAAATGTCAGCATGATCATATTCAATATTATTAATGATCAAAGTGCGTGGTCCATAATGAATGAATTTGGATCGCTTATCAAAGAAAGCACTGTCATATTCATCTGCTTCCAATACAAAATAAGGCATCTTGCCAAGCCTTGCAGATATCCCAAAATTATTGGGTATTCCGCCGATTAGAAAACCCGGAGACAGTGAAGCCACTTCTAAGATCCAGGCAAGCATACTCGATGTGGTTGTTTTGCCGTGAGTGCCAGAAACTGCTAAGACATGACGATTGGGCAAAATATACTGGGCTAGGAATTGCGGTCCAGATATCATCCGAATCCCTTGGTTTAATATGGCTTCGATGATTGGCATGCCACGTGTCATCACATTACCAACGACAATAATGTCTGGCATTGGATTCAATTGTTCTGCGCCGTAGCCTTCTGTGAGTTGAATGCCACTGTCAGCCAATTGATTACTCATGGGAGGATAAATAGCTTGATCGGATCCTGTGACTTTGAAATTTAGCTCTCTAGCCAACAACGCTAAACCGCCCATAAATGTTCCAGCGATGCCTAAAATATGAACATGCATATTAAATTTTCCTTTGATACAATGTCGACAATGGGGTCGGACAATGGAGTCGGGCCTAACCCCCTACATTTACGAGGTACCCTTCTATGTTGTTCCAAACTAACGCTTTATACGCCCAATCTGGCGGCGTCACAGCAGTGATTAATGCAACTGCCTGCGGCCTGCTCGAAACCGCTCAGCATTCCTCTACTATCGCAAAAGTTTTTGCGGCCCGCAATGGTATTATGGGTGTTTTAGCAGAAGAATTATTTGACACTTCTTTAGAAGACCCCCACGATATTTCTGCTTTGAAGTATACACCGGGCGGTGCCTTCGGATCTTGCCGCTATAAATTAAAGAGTTTTAAAGAACAACCGGCAGAGTATCACCGCATTGTAGAAGTCTTTAAAACACATAACATTGGTTATTTCTTTTACAACGGTGGAGGAGATTCACAGGACACTGCCTACAAAATTTCGGAAGTCAGCAAAGAATTGGGATATCCTGTTATTTGTATTGGGATCCCGAAAACCATTGATAATGATCTACCTTTCACTGACAATTCTCCTGGTTTCGGTTCTGTTGCAAAATATGTCGCTGTTTCGATTCGCGAAGCAGGATTCGATGTCGCATCTATGGCAAGTTCCTCAACCAAAGTCTTCATACTCGAGGTGATGGGGCGCCATGCCGGTTGGATTGCTGCAGCAAGCGGTTTGAGTAGTGAGTCGGAAGGCATGCCGCCACATGTCATTTTGTTTCCAGAAATAAGCTTCGATGAAGACAAATTTTGCGAGCGCGTAAAAGAAACTGTCGCGAAATATGGCTATTGCACTGTAGTCGCATCAGAAGGCATCAAAGGAGCTGATGGCAAATTTCTATCTGAATCGGAAAGCAAAGATGCTTTTGGTCACGCGCAACTCGGTGGCGTAGCACAAAGACTTGCAGAAATTGTGAAGCAAAAATTGAATCTGAAATTTCATTATGCCATCGCAGATTACTTACAGCGTTCTGCACGGCATATTGCTTCCTATGTAGATCTCGAGCAGGCATACGCACTCGGCAAAGCGGCATTTGAATTTGCAGAACAAGGTAAGAATGCCGTTATGCCAATCATCATTCGAGAAAGCAATAAGCCTCTGAAATGGCGTATTGGTGAAGTTGATTTAAAGGAAGTTGCAAATCAAGAAAAGAAGCTGCCAAGGAGCTACATCAGTGAAGATGGATTTCATATCACAGAGGAATGCCGCGATTATATTTTGCCGCTGATACAGGGCGAGGCTTATCCTCCGTATCGAGATGGTTTGCCGAATTATGTTCGCTTAAAGAATTTAATGATTGAAAAGAAATTAGATCCCTGGGTTTAAAAACTCTAGGGCCTGTTGACAATTCGCTAGGTTGAGCCAGAAATCATTGATTTCTGAGCACCGTAGCGCAGTTTATATTGAAATAAATGAGCAACGGAGCACAAGAAATCAATGATTTATGGCCAACATAGTAGAATTGTCAACAGGCCCTAGTTTTTTTCAAAAAAGAAGAGTATAAAAGAACTAGCAAGCATAAGACTCAAGGAGGATTTATGATGATGCGTTCAGAAAAATCCAAAATAATACTAAGCTGTCTAACTGGCAACATTCTGGAATGGTTTGATTTTGCAGTCTATGGATATTTGGCCCCTGTTTTAGCTGCAGAATTTTTCCCTTCTTCCAATCAATTCACTTCTATTTTATTAACTTACAGCGTTTTTGCGATTGGTTTCTTATTCAGGCCATTAGGTGCCATTTTGTTTGGTCATATCGGAGATACTTATGGCCGCAAAGCAGCATTAGTTGCTTCGAGTCTCATGATGGCCTTGCCTACTTTTCTCATTGGACTTTTACCAAGCTACCAGAGCATCGGCATAGCCGCCCCCCTTTTATTGGTGACATGCAGAATCTTTCAGGGCCTTTCTATTGGAGGAGAATTTACGGGATCGATTGTGTATCTGGTAGAACAAGGATCACCTGGTAAGAAAGGATTTTTCAGCTGCTGGGCAGACATTGGTTGTTATGTGGGAATGGTGCTCGGATCACTTTGTGTTGCAGCACTCCATGGATTCTTTAGCAGCTCGGAACTCTCAAGTTTTGCTTGGCGCCTGCCGTTTTTAAGCGGCTTGCTGCTTTCCTTTATGGCAATTTACATCAGATCTCATTTATCAGAGTCTCTCGAGTTTGCAGCGATAGCAGAGAAAAAACCTTTGAAGTCGCCTTTGAAGCACTTGCTTAAAACTTCACCAAAAACACTGTTGCTTTCAACACTGCTCGTTACCATCAATCCTGTAGGTTACTACACTCTGATTGTTTTCATCCCAAATCAGACCACACTGCTTGGTAAACTTCCTGGTTCCGATGCTTATTTGGTTAACACCATAGTATTGCTGACCATCACTTTCGCAACTTTTGTGTGTGCGACGCTGTGTGACTATTTTGATAAAGTTAAATTGTATTTTATAGGATGTATTGGCTGTATTCTGCTCGCATACCCAACTTTCTACGCGCTAAATCATTTTGATTTGCCAGCCCAAATAGGCATGATGTGTCTGATGGCGATTGCTTTAGGCTTTTGCTTTGGACCCAGACCGCTTTTTATGGTGGAAACTTTTCCTGCGGCACTTCGGTTTAGTGCGATTGCACTGGCTTTGAATCTTGGCAATGCTGTCTTTGGCGGATTCAGTCCGATGCTTGCTACTTATTTAGTAGAAAAAACCGGTAACATCGAAATACCTTCAGTGTTAATTATCATTGCGAGCGCGTGTACCTTGATTGCAATTGTGAATCTACGAAAAATTAGGTCGGCGCAAGCACAAAGAGATCTATTTGAGCTTGCACCGGAAGGACGCTAAGACGCGAACAAACAAGCTGGAGGCTAGATTACTTAATATATTTTGCAGCTATCAAAGGTAGCGTCGGAATTGAAATTGCTAATATAGCACTATACAGCAAATTGCCGCGAAACATCATGTAGCCAAGCGCAAAGGAGAGTGCAAATCCCATTAACCACGCATTGGTGTTTTTAAGATAATAGGTTTGTCTAGGAGTTAATCTAAATTTAGGATTGTTTAACATAAGCTACCTCCTCTTCTTAATTGCTATATTGCTAGTTATTTGCTATTGATTAGCTGTTATTAATGAGCTAATAAGTATATTTTATTCAATAAATTCATATAATTATGAAATAATTAAGTTCGATTAAAGTTAGAATGATGCCATATTTCGGAAGTTTTGTCAATGAAATAAAATAGAATAACTAGGGTGAAATACACGAATTTGATTGATCAGGCCTTACGTTTTCTTAATCTAGCTAAAAGAATTTAAAAGCATTTTATGTTCTCAAAGAAGCTTCAAAATATGATTGGGCTACAAAAATCCTAAAGAAATAAAATAAATGCTATGTTATAACCTCTTTACAAATAGGCAATTGAACTTTGTTCTTGGATAAAGCGGAAACGCGGGGGCCGGGTAGGATGATACCCACAAGATTTAAGGGATCAACTGCCGCGATTTCATAACAATTAGGTGGTGGGGTGGTAGAGTCGTTTGATGGTTGCTTTTCTTGATTACGTAAAGCGCGCAGGGAATCTACTGCTACGGGAAGTGCAAATTGTTCGCCGAGGAAACCATCGACGAAGCGGCCGCCACGTATTTCACCACGGTTTTCGAGGCGGCGGAAGGCGAGCAAGAGATCGCGCCAGGGCAGAATGTTTTTTTCGCGGGCGAGCAGATCACGAAATACTACGCCATAGCGATTTAGGAGCATCCAGCAGATGGCTTCAGCTTTGGATCTGGCGAATTTTAATTCCTCAATTTCTTTTAGATCGGAATCAGGAATGGTTTCAAGGCTTGAATCAATTTCAAGCAAGGACCAGCGGCCGGCACTCATTTGCATGAGACTGCGGCGGCGATCTCGATTTAGGCGGCGTTTGGGATCGATTAAGGAGCGGAGGTTATCGAAGCTATCGGCAGTGATGAGGCCTAAGGCTACAAGTTCCCAGAGGCCACGTTCAATTTCAGATTCGAGATTTCGGACACTGCGGCTTATTTGATTGAGGAATGAAGCGCCTTTTTCTTTTAGATGAGTGTAGACATTTCTGGCGACAGAGCTTAGTCTTGCGATATTTTCTTCGGAGAGTGTGGCATTGTGTTCTGGCAAGCATTTTGTTTCGGAATGAAGGAAGAAGGTGATAGGGACGATGCTTGTTGGATTTATACTAGATTCTTCATCTAAAGCTTTGTGGAAAGACAACCGGCCCCAACCTACTACCCCCATTAAGCAGAGTTTGTCTAGCAAATCGCGGCTATAATCTTTGACGCGTTTAGCGAAAATTTCCCGTTCCCAAGCATTGGCAGGAATTTCGAAGCCTTGTAATTGACGTATGACTTCGAGTAAGCCATGTTCGCCGCGGAGTTCTGTTCCGGGTGCAAGATGCTGCCATTTGAGCAGCCATTTCACAAATAATAGGCTAGAAACAGGTTCTATTTCGCGGCGCAATCTGCCGATGGTCATGCGATGGATGCGGGCTAACAGTCTTCTTTCACACCATTCAATAGTGTCTATAGTGTTGTCTGTATTGGAATCGTTGGGTACTTTAGATGTAATGGATGCGAGAGATCGAAATTTACCTCGTAAGATAAATCCAGAATTTTCTAATTTCAATAGGGCTTGTTCTACTTCTGAATTGCTGAGTGCGAGCAAATCGCACAGTTCTTGATTCGTGATGGGACCGCTGTAAGAGAGCCAGCCTCGAATGGCTTGGAATATCGCATCTTCAGAGGCAATTTTTGCATCTTTTGAAAATTTACTTTGGATATCTTTTAAGGGATTTAGGAGTGTTGCCGCAGGATAGATGGCTTGAAATAAGGTTTTTTTCTCGGCAACTACCCAGAAAATATTATGATTGTATTCAGCTCTCGCTGCGCGGCCGGTATTGATAAGCTCGGAAAAGAAATCTAACCATTCAGGTTTTTGGCGTTGATGCGGAGACAAACCAGCATTTTCAGGAAATGCAATCAGCGTTTGTAAGAAATCCTGTAATTCATCAGGGGATCGTAAATCGGGCCAGGTTTGAGTTTGTACTTCAACAATTGCTTCACTGTCTAATCCTCCTACTTCTTGTAAAACAGATTCCGGCAGCACACGACGCATTTCTACCGCTCTGGCGCGACGTTCTTCAAGAGGGGCATCATCTAAGAAGGCATAGGGGTTAGCATTGATGATTTCACTTGAAAAAACGGAAGGGATAGGGGTATCTATTGCAACACAATTTATCTTGCCTGCTTTGATATCAGAAATGAGCTGAGTAAAGCCCTCTAAATCCATGGCTTCGTGCAAGCAATCCTTCATGGCTTCTGTGGTGAGGGGATGATCGGGTAATTCGATCTCGCGGCCACCTAAATTATCCTGGCAGGCTGCTGCATCAGGGAACACTGCGGCAAGCAGATCGTCAGATAAAACTCTTTGAATATTCGGCGGTACTTTTCTGCCCTTCTGGAAGCGGACCAAGGCGAGTGCACGGGTCGCAGCCCAACGCCAGCGGGTATTAAAAAGCGGAGATTGCAAAATGGCTTGTTCTAAAACATTTTTTAAATTATTAGGACTTAAGAATTGAAATACATCGATCAGAGGGAAACTGTGCTGTTCAGCTAAGGATATGTTCAGGCCATTATCAGTTGCTGCAGCCTGTAATTCAAAGTTGAAGGAACGGCAAAATTTCTTGCGCAATGCCAAGCCCCAGGCTTTGTTAATACGCATCCCAAACGGCGCATGAATCACAAGCTGCATGCCGCCTGTTTCATCAAAAAAACGCTCTGCAATGAGTGTGTCTTGTGTTGGCACCTGTCCTAATACTGCCCTGCCCTGCAATAAATATTCGAGTAGTTGCTCTGCAATCCCTCCCTCGAGTTCACAATTCTGTTTCAACCAGGCCAAGGTTTCACCTAAATTGGCTTGCTTGGTGAGTTCAATATTGGCAGGTTTTTGGGGAGGCATCAGTTTATCTAATTTTTGGCGCAGCAGCGATACAAAATAGGAAAGCTCTTTGGTTCTGCCTGGAGCCTCGCCACGCCAAAACGGAACTGAGGGTGGAGCTCCATGGGCATTTTCAACCAGCACGCGTCCCACTGCTGCTTCAATTCGCTTTACTTGCCAGGAAGTGGTGCCGAGTAAAATAATATCACCACGGTTGCTTTCTACCGCAAAATCTTCGTCCAAAGTACCTACCATAACCCCATCTGGTTCGGCAAGCACTGTAAACAAGCCGTTATCGGGGATGGCACCGCCGCTTGTGATAGCGATAAGACGGCTGCCGCGCCGTGCTTTTACGATGCTATTCACTTTATCTCTGAATAAATAAGAACCAAAGCGGCCGCGAGAAGCTGCAATGCCTTCAGACAGCAATTCCAAAATGGCATCGAAACGCTCTTCGGAAAGATTATGGTAGGGATAGGCGCGCTTTATCATTTTGAAGAGTTCTGCTTCCTGCCAATCTCCTGTGGCACAAGTTGCGATGATTTGCTGGGCCAATATGTCGAGAGGTTCTTCGGGAAAATATAGTTCGTCCAGTTCGCCTTGTTTAATAGCATAGATCAATGCAGCGCATTCGAACAATTCATCTCTCGTTGTTGCGAAAAAAATTCCTTTCGAAATCGCGCCATGCCAATGTCCGGCTCGACCAACGCGTTGCAAAGCAACATTGATGGAACGGGGTGTACCGATTTGGCAGACCAAATCTATCATCCCAATATCGATACCTAATTCTAGTGAGGCTGTTGCGACAAGTGCAGAGAGTTCTCCTGTTTTAAGTTTATGTTCTGCAGCGAGCCTAAGTTTCCGGGATAAACTGCCATGATGTGCCGCAACTTTATCTTCGCCTAAGCGTTCACTCAAATGATGTGCGACACGTTCAGCAAGGCGGCGTGTATTCACGAAAATAAGTGTCGATCGATTGTGCTTGGTAAGTTCTGCGATTTTATCGTAGATTTCATCCCACATTTCATTTGACGCGACTGGTCCTAATTCCTGACCCGGAATTTCAATGGAAAGCTCGAGAGGTCGTTTATGTCCAACATTCACAATCTGAGGCAGGTGGTTATAGTCACCGCATAAAAACTTGGCCACCAGTTCCAAAGGTTTTTGTGTAGCAGAAAGACCAATGCGTACTGGCTTGGTTGTGGTCAATGCCTCCAAACGTTCTAAAGACAACGCCAAATGCGCACCACGCTTACTATTTACCATAGCGTGGATTTCATCCACTATCACTGTTTTAACATCTTTAAGCATTTCTCGGCTTTTTTCGGCCGTCAGCAATATGTAGAGAGATTCCGGCGTTGTGACTAGGATATGAGGCCGCTCACGAAGCATAAGCTGACGCTCGCGGTTTGGAGTATCCCCCGTTCGAACCATGACGCCAATTTTTTGCAGCTCACTGCCTTTTTCTTTTGCCAATTCTTCAATTTGTAACAGAGGCTCGGTGAGATTTTTTTGTATGTCGTTGCTGAGTGCTTTCAAAGGGGAAACATAGATCACTTCTGTTTTATTTTCTAGTTTTCCCGCCACTGCTTTTTCTACAAGTGCATTCACGCACACCATAAATGCTGATAAAGTTTTTCCTGATCCCGTAGGTGCTGAAATTAAGGTTGTTTTTCCAGACAATATTTTAGGCCAGCCAAGAATTTGAGGTTCAGTCGGCGATCCGATGCGTGTAGAGAACCATTCTTGAACTAAAGGATGTGCAAAAGAAAGAGAATTATGAATAATCATTTATAGAGGATTATACACTTTTTTAACTTAAAAGTAAATAAAAGTAAATATTTTTTGAACAGAATGGAAAACCCGGAGTCATACTTAATGTTGTTAAACATTCATTTGATATACACAAAAGAGTGCATATCAAATGTAACTCTCGATAAACGATTAGGAGGTATAATTATGGCACCTAAAAATAAAGGCAAAGATCAATCAAACAAACAACAATTGCAACAAGGCGGTCAACAAAAAGATCAAGGAAGAAACATGTCACAACAACAAAGAGGCGGTCATGAACAACAAATTCATAGACAATCTCAAGCTGGTCAAAAACAAGGTCAAGCTAATCTTCAAGGTCGTCAAACTGACCGTGAAGATTCACGAACCAACCAAATGAGTGGTCGCGACACTCAACATGGTCAAGCTCAACAAGGCCGTAACATGAGTGGACAAGGAAAAAATGATAAAGGTCAAGGTCGGCAAATGCAAAGCGGTCGACGAGATGATGATCGTTCTGGAAAAGGTGGTTCCAGCAAATTCTAATTAGGAAGATTAGTCTAGGAAGGGGCCGTGTAACGACACGGCCCCTTTCTTTTTGGCCAGTTCTTTTTTAATCCAAAATGGATTCTTCTGAATCAGTGTTCTGAACTTCTTTTATACTCAAACGCACACGGCCTTGGCGATCGATTTCTAGGACTTTCACCCTGACCATTTGGCCTTCGTGTAATACTTCTTCTACTCTATTCAAACGACGCTCTGTGATTTGAGAAATGTGTACCAAGCCATCTTTACCAGGCAGGAAATTCACAAAGGCACCAAATTCTGTGATACGAACCACCTTGCCCTCATAAACCATGCCAATTTCTGCTTCAGCGGTGATGAGTTCAATGCGGCGACGAACTTCATCACTGGCAGCCTGGTTGGTAGCAGCAATTTGAACAGTGCCATCGTCCTGGATATCAATGGTCGTGCCAGTTTCTTCTGTCAGTGCTCGGATGGTAGCACCCCCCTTTCCAATGACATCTCGAATCTTCTCAGGATTGATCCGGAAAGAAACGATTTGAGGCGCAAATGCTGAAAGAGATTTACGTGGGCCAGAAATGGCTTGATCCATAATACCCAAGATATGCATACGGCCTTGTTCTGCTTGCTGCAGTGCCTGTCGCATGATTTCCTCGGTAATTCCAGCAATTTTGATGTCCATCTGCAAAGCGGTAATACCTTTGTCCGTGCCTGCCACTTTGAAATCCATATCGCCCAAGTGATCTTCATCGCCCAAAATATCAGACAATACTTGAAAACGATCGCCTTCTTTAATGAGACCCATAGCAATTCCTGCAACCGCCTTTTTAATTGGCACAGCAGCATCCATCAATGCAAGACTCGTACCGCAGACAGTTGCCATTGAACTTGAACCGTTTGATTCAGTGATTTCCGAAACAACACGCAAAACATAAGGGAACTCTGCTTCAGAGGGCAGCACAGGACGGATAGCCCGCTTCGCCAAATTGCCATGACCAATTTCACGTCGCTTAGGACTGCCGACAAGACCAATCTCCCCCACGGAAAATGGTGGGAAATTATAATGCATCATGAAATGATCTTTATATTCACCCAAGGGGCTATCAATGACTTGTGCATCACGGCCGGTGCCAAGTGTTGCGATAACCATAGCCTGAGTTTCACCACGAGTAAAGATGGCAGAACCATGAGTTCGCGGCAGAACAGAGGTTTTGATTTCAATGGGACGCACGGTTTTATTGTCACGGCCATCAATACGGCGCTCGCCAGAAAGAATCTGACCGCGTACAATGCCGCTTTCAATGGCTTCAATAATTTTCTTGATTTCTGCAGGTTTTATGCTGGATTCAGCAGCCCCTGTGGTACCAGTGGTACCGGAAGTGCTGGAATCAGAGGTTGCAAAGTCTGAGAGAATTTGCAGTTCGAGCTCTTTGCGGCATGCTTTTCTAGCTTCTTTTTCCCGTATCTGATAGGCACGGACAAGTTCGGGTTCATATTTATCCCGTATTTTTTTCTCAAACTCAGGATGTAGTTTTGGAGCCTGCCAATCCCAATCAGGTTTTTTGGCCTCGCGTGCTAATTCTTCGATGAGTTTAATGACGGGCTGGAATGATGCATGGCCGAACATCACTGCACCCAGCATAACAGCTTCAGGAAGCTCTTTTGCTTCCGATTCAACCATCAATACCGAGGTGGAAGTTCCAGCAACGACCAAGTCGAGTTCGGATTTTTCTAATTCGCTTTGACTCGGATTTAAAATATAGTGGCCATTGGCATAGCCAACTCTGGCTGCACCAAGCGTACCTTGGAACGGAATACCCGACAATGCCAATGCAGCATAGCTACCTATCATCGCTGGGATATCGGAATCTATTTCGGGATCCATTGAAAGTACTGTTGCGACGATCTGAACTTCATTACCAAAGCCTTCTGGGAATAAAGGACGAATCGCCCGATCGATCAAGCGAGAAATTAAAATTTCACGTTCACTGGGTCTTCCTTCGCGCTTAAAAAAGCCGCCGGGGATTTTACCGACTGAATAATGTTTGTCTTGATAATCTACTCGTAATGGAACAAAATCTTGTACTGAGTCTGGATCATTGATTCCAACGACAGTGACAAGAACGGTGGTGTCACCTAAACTGACCAAAACAGATCCTGAGGCTTGTCTTGCCACATCACCTGTTTGGAGGCGCAATTTATGATGACCCAGTTGAATTTCTTTAATGATGGCCTGTAAATTTAAACTCACGATATGATCCTTAGCAACCAACCGTCAACGCCAAGTCATGGCAGCATTGATACGGCAGTTTTTTGAAATTGTTCTATTTTAGCCTCTGATACCTAAATCCTGAACTACACGAGCATAGCGTGTTGGATCAGTAGTTTTAAGGTATTGCATTAATTTGCGGCGTTGATTAACCATGGCTATCAATCCACGTCGAGAATGAAAATCTTTTTTATGGACTCTCAAATGATCTGTTAATAAATTGATGCGGGAAGTCAGTAATGCTATCTGTACCTCGGATGATCCTGTGTCGCCGACTGCACGTCGAAAACGTTCTACAATAGTTGCCTTTGCTTCGGCTGTTAGTTTCATGTTGTCTCCTAATGCACTAAAAATAAGTCGTACAACTAATTTATTAAAGCGCTTTTTTACTTAATTTAACCCTTAAATTTTCACAATAGTATGCCATTATACACTAAGACATGTGAGGAATTCTAGATGTATTTACCTTTCTTAACGCTTTGCGCATTAAGTGGATTCCCGCCTCCGCGGGAATCCAGAAATAAGGGCGGTATAATCATTAGGCAATATTAGATTCTGCGATATTAGAAATAAGATTTGTGGAGATCAGGCGCCGCGGTGCTACCCTCCCATCCTCCAAAATCTCACCAACCCCCAAGAACCGATTGTCCCGCATCAATAGCCGCACCCAGCCTTTGGTCGGGGCATAAGGCACAATAACCGGCTGACCTTGTTTTAAATAATAAGCAGCAGCTTCGGATAAAATGACATCCGGCCAATCCGAGACAGAGCTGTCGACCGGCAATAGATAGGCTTCCAGTGCTTCTCGGTTGCCGCTTGCTTCAATCTTTCTCAAATGCTCTAAATCGATCATTTGCTCTGCCGTGTACGGTCCCGCACCTATACGTCGTAATTCGACAACGTGAGCGCCGCAGCCTATGGCCTCACCAATATCATCTACCAGGGTACGAATATAAGTCCCCTTGCTTGCCTTGACATCGAGCTTTAAAATACTGCCTTCAAAAGAGATCGTCGTGAGTGAATAAATTGAGATCAATCTCGCATTGCGCTCGATTTCAATGCCTTGACGTGCCAGTTTATATAACGGCTGGCCATTCACTTTAATAGCAGAATACATGGAAGGAACTTGTGAAATTGGGCCTCGAAATCTATCCAATACCGCTTCAAGTTCTGATAATGAAAGATTGGGAACCTCGCCAGACTGAATTATTTTGCCTTCCGTGTCTCCACTGTCGGTGCGGATGCCAAGCTTGGCAGTCAATTGATAATGTTTATCAGATTCTAGTAAAAAACGGGAAAATTTGGTTGCTTCCCCTAAGCAAATCGGTAATAAACCATCCGCGATGGGATCAAGACTGCCGCTGTGTCCGGCTTTTCGAGCCATAAAGAGCCGCTTCACGGCTTGTAGGGCAGCGTTGGACGTCATGCCTCTCGGTTTATCTAACAATAATATACCGTCTATGTTCCTTTTAGCGCTCATTTTCATTATCCTCATTATCCTCATTATCTTCTTTGTATTCGTTCTCTTTTCTGCCTTTTTTGTTTTGATCGTAAACACTCGCCAGCAAAGATTCCATATGTGAACCCCGCAGCACAGATTCATCAAAAATAAAACGGGGCTTTGGGACCACACGAAGATTCAAAGATCGAGCCAAATGTCCCCTGAAAAATCCAGAGGCTTCATTCAATATATCGATGGTTTCCTTTATTTTTGATTCTTGCAAGACGGTAATGTATACCTTGGCATGCGCCAGATCTCGGCTCACTTCCACACTGTTTATCGTTACCATGCCAATGCGGGGATCTTTAAACTCTTCGCGGAGCAATTTTGCAATACTGCGGTGCATCAGATCTCCCACACGCTGCATGCGATCGACGCCGGTACTTTTCTTTTCAAAACCTTTTTTTCTGGGCACGATAAAAACTCTGTTGCTGCTTAGTCACTCACTGCTGAGATGGTCTCTGGTTGCTAGATCGTCCTTGCTACTTGAATTGTCTCAAAGACTTCGATCTGATCCCCTACTTTGATGTCATTGTAATTTTTAACGCCAATACCGCATTCCATACCATTTCGGACCTCTGAGACATCTTCTTTAAAGCGCCGCAATGATTCGAGTTCCCCTTGATAAATCACCACATTGTCTCGCAAGACCCGGATGGGAAGCCCGCGCTTGACCACGCCTTCAATGACACGGCAACCAGCGATGGCACCGAGTTTCTGTGATTTGAATACATCTCGCACTTCGGCAAGCCCCAAGATTTTTTCCTTGAATTCAGGAGATAAGAGACCGTTAATAGCCCGTTTCACGCCATCTACCACATCATAAATAATGCTGTAATAGTTGAGTTCAATGCCTTCATTTTCGGCAATACGTCTGGCGGTTGCGTCTGCGCGAACATTAAAGCCAATAATGATAGCTTCAGAAGCCATTGCAAGCGTAACATCAGATTCGTTGATACCGCCTACCGCCTGAGAAACGACTTTCACTTTCACTTCATCACTGGATAAGCCTTCTAAAGCTTCTGTCAGAGCTTCAGCAGAACCCTGTACATCTGCTTTTAAGACTATCTTCAGGGTCTTTGAAGCGCCTTGTTGAATGCGTTCGAAGAAGCCTTCTAATTTTGAGGCTTGGCTCTTGGCCATGCGAACATCGCGTTGCTTGGATTGTCGGAATAAAGCGACTTCTCGCGCTTTACGTTCTTCAGGAACGATCATAAACGTTTCACCCGCACCAGGCGTTCCAGATAATCCAATCACTTCCACAGGCATGGATGGACCGACTTCTTCCACATTTTTGCCGAGTTCATCATGCATGGCACGAACACGACCATATTCAATGCCGGCAAGCATGACATCGCCTTTTTTCAAGGTGCCGCTCTGCACCAGCACAGAGGCCACTGGACCACGGCCTTTATCAAGCCGGGATTCTAAAACCACGCCTTTAGCAAGACCTGTGATGGGTGCTTTAAGCTCCAGTATTTCTGCTTGTAATCCGAGAGATTCTAGAAGATCATCAATACCGGTGCCTTCTTTTGCAGACACTGGAATAAACATGACATCACCACCCCAAGCTTCCGAAATCAAACCATGCTGAGACAAATCACTTCGAATGCGATCCATATCAGCACCAGGCTTGTCGATCTTATTGATGGCTACAACAATAGGAACATTGGCAGCTTTTGCATGCTGGATGGCTTCCACTGTTTGCGGCATGACGCCATCATCTGCGGCTACCACTAAAATGACAATGTCGGTACTTTTCACACCACGAGCACGCATCGCAGTAAATGCGGCATGGCCCGGCGTATCCAAGAAAGTGATAGGCCCACGCTTGGTATTCACATGATAGGCACCGATATGCTGGGTGATTCCACCAGCTTCTTTTGCAGCGACTTTGGTGGTGCGGATGTAATCGAGCAATGAGGTTTTACCATGATCAACATGGCCCATAACGGTAACAACAGGTGCTCTAGCTACTAATTCGCCGGTTTGTTCTGTTGTTAAGCTGTCTTCTACGGTGGTATCTTTGACGAGTTTTGGTGTATGGCCTAATTCTTCAACCACAATCGAGGCAGTTGATTGATCCAAGGATTGATTGATGGTTGCCATAGTGCCAAGTTTCATTAAAGATTTGATGATTTCTCCGCTTTTTACGGACATTTTCTGTGCCAATTCAGCCACAGTAATGGCTTCTGGAATGTCGATGACACGGATGATAGGACCGGTAGGTTTTTCAAAAACATGCCGCTTCAGGAGATCTTTCTTAAGTTTTGAAGCTTCTTGCAGCACTACCCTGCTGGGTTTTGCTTTGCTGGGTCTTCTTCTCACACCAAAACTAGGGATGCCAGGCATTCCACCCGTTTCTTCCATTTCATCTTCATCACGAACCAGATCAATGGGACTTATACCTGCACGCGGCAATTTATTCTTGCGCCAATCTCGATCCGCACTGCCACCACGGCCTTTGGATTTCGGTCGTTTGCCTTCTTCCTCGTCTTCTCCGCCGCGCATTCTGCCTCTCGGTTTTGCGCCAGGTTCTAATTGTGCTTCTGCTGAAACTGGTGCAGCGGCAGGCGCAGCGATCTCTGGTTTTGTTTCAGGGACTGCCTCTTCATATTCCGCAGGCGGTGCTACTTCAGTGGTTTTGGCTCGACGTCCACGTTTTGGTGCTTCACCGGGAGCTGCGCTTTCGGGTTCTGCGGCTACTTCGGCAGCGGCCTCACCCGCTTCTGCCAAAGCTGTTGCAGCAGCTTTTCCAGCCTTTGTTTTAGCTGTGGTTTTTGAAGTACCGGCTTTTGCTTCTGCTTCTGAAGATAGAACTTCGGCAGCGGCGATGGCGGCTGCAGTTGCAGCAGCTAATTCTTCTTTAGGCGTTTCAGGAATTTGTTCAGGTTCGCTGCCAGGTTCACGTTTGACATACACATGGCGTTTTTTGCGAACCACACTGACGGTACCTTTACGCCCTGAGGGACGTTGCACTTTTAGTTCTGTAACGCTTTTTCGAGTCAGCGTTAATTTCTTAGGTTCTGTGACGGCTGCTTCACCATGATTGCGTTTTAATGAAATGAGCAGCGTCTGTTTTTCTTCCTCAGTGACGACATCGGTTTTTTCTGTGGCTTTAATCCCAGCTTTCTGCAATTGAGCCAATAGCAATTCCCATGGAATCCCAAGTACTTGGGCCAGTTGCTCGACACTTACACCTGTCACTGTCATAGGAATAACCTCCCGGAATATAAGGCTCTTACTTTACACGAACCAGTGAGCTCGTGCTGCCATTATTAGAGCCGCAGCCTTTTCATTGTTCAAGCCTGGTATCCCTTGCAAATCATCGACAGCAAGTTCCGCTAAATCATCCCTGGTGATGATGCCACGATTCGCCAATACAAATGCCAGATGTCTATCCATGCCTTCTACTTCTAATAAATCTGGTGCAGGTTCCTTTTCACCGAGTTTTTCTTCAGTCGCAATTGCTTGCGTTAATAATGCATCCTTCGCGCGTGATCGGAGTTCATTGACGGTATCTTCATCGAAACCTTCAATATTCAGCAACTCTTGAATGGGCACGTAGGCGATTTCTTCGAGGCTCGTGAAGCCTTCTTCAATCAATACGCTGGCAATGTCATTATCGACTTGCAAACTTTCTGTGAAAGTTTTGATGAGTCTTTCTTGTTCTGCCGAAGTGCGTTCAGTGGCTTCTTTTTCAGTGATAACATTGAGTTCCCAGCCAGTTAAAATGCTTGCCAGACGAACATTCTGGCCATTTCGGCCGATTGCCTGGGAAAGATGTTCTTCTGATACGGCCACATCCATGGTGTGCGCATCTTCATCTACTACGATCGAGATGACTTCAGCAGGCGCCATTGCATTCATCACAAGTTGTGCGGGATTATCATCCCACAATACGATATCGACCCGCTCGCCGCCGAGTTCATTCGAAACTGCCTGCACACGTGCCCCTCGAATTCCGACGCAGGCACCGACAGGATCAATACGGCCGTCATTGGTTTTAACAGCGATTTTGGCACGAACGCCAGGATCGCGAGCAACACTTTTAATTTCAATGATGCCCTCGCCGACTTCAGGAACTTCAATTTTAAAGAGTTCGATGAGCATTTCATTGCAGGTACGGCTCAGCAAAAGTTGTGGACCTCTGAGTTCTGTCACGACATCGACTAGGTACGTACGAACACGATCACCAGGCCGCACTGCTTCGCGCGGCAGCATGTCTTCACGCTTCAAGATACCTTCTGCATTGCCGCCCAAATCCATGAATACGACTTCTCGGCTGGTTTTCTTGACAATGCCAGTGACGAGTTGGCCTTTTTTCTTGCGGTATTCATCGGCAATATTTTCAAATTCAGCTTCTCGGACTTTCTTTAAGATAACTTGTTTTGCTGTTTGGGCAGCAATACGACCGAATTCGACTGATTCCAGGGGTTCTTCGATGACTGAACCTACTATAGCCTTTGGATTTTTTTGCAAAGCCTCTGAGAGAGCAATTTGTTTCAAGGGGAATTCTAGGCCAGCGATGGCTTCGCCTTCGTTTGCGCTCGCGCTGGCGCTTGATTTAGCTTCAGCTTCAGAGTTTTCATTATCCTCTGACAGAGAGCTGGGATCAGGAACCACAGTCCAGACGCGGAAAGTTTCATAGGATCCGGTTTTTCTATCAATTGATACACGCACGTCAATATCTGCGCCATAGCGTTTCTTGGTCGCAGATACCAGTGCAGCTTCCACTGCTTGGAAAACAACTTCTTCGGAAACGCCTTTCTCATTTGAGATGGCGCCTACGATTAATTTTAGCGGAATCTCTTTGCTCATTGCCAAGCCCTCATATCAAGCAGATTAAAGAAGCATTACAGGTTGCAGGTTTCTATCTTACTTTTTTTTCTTTCCTGTTCTTTTCTTCCCGCCTTTTGCCTCTTTTTTGCCTTTAGACTCATCCCATTTGGGTACGAGCCTTGCCTCTACAATATCGGTAAAGCTAAGCTTCACCACATCATTTGCTTCATCCGATTGAGCAGCTTCATCCAATCGGATAGAAACACTGTCTTCATCTGCACTTTCCAATGTGCCTTTAAAATTTCGCCTTCCTTGTAGGGGTGCCACAATTCGAACCAAAACCAAATTGCCAATTTGTTCCCGGAAGTGATCCGGTATGAACAAACGTCGATCCAATCCTGGTGAGGACACTTCCAGTGTATAGGCCCCTTGAATGACTGCCTTTACCTCTAGGACTGCATTCACCTGACGACTGATTCGTTCGCAATCATCGATGGTTACGCCGCCTGGTTTGTCTACATACAACCTGAGCAGGAGTGCTCTGCCTTGCGGCAGATATTCCAAGCCCACAAATGTACAACCCAAAGCTTCGACAATTGGGACAATGATCTCTTCTAGTACTACTTGTCGCCGCATGCTCAACGCTCGATGCTCAAATAAAAAGTGGGCACAAGGCCCACTTTATCCAGGCCCATTAACAGCTGGGCCCTTACCCCTAATAAAAAACCCCGATAACGGGGCTTTTTATTAATAAATTCTGGTAGCGGGGGTAGGATTTGAACCTACGACCTTCGGGTTATGAGCCCGACGAGCTGCCAGACTGCTCCACCCCGCGATATCTCTAAGTTAGGACATAATAACAAATTCAGCTAAGTCTTGCAAGGGTTACTTTGCTTTTCTTTGGGGGAGGGTTGAAGGGGGAGTTTAGGGGGTTATGGAGTAATATAAGGGTAAGGGGGCTGGAGGAGTTAGATATCAGACTCCAAAGTCATCCTTGACTTTGGAGTCTTGGATTTTAGGTTGCATCAGGATTATCAGGGTTTGGGTGTCTTACCTTTATCTTGATCATCATCAAAATCATGATCCTCCGGAGTCTCAGTAGGCTTAATATTGGCCATGTGTACGCCTATTTTAGCTTGCAAACCTTTACTCATACCAGGAACTTGTGTTTTTTGTACTGGCTTTTCTACAGGCATTCCTACAGGCTTTAAAACAGCTTTTCTATTCCTTATATCAGCCATTAAACCTTCCCTTCCTGCTGCTTTTGGAGTAGGCACCTTTGAAGGTTCATGCTTATCAGCGGGAACCGGGGGTTTTGCTACTGCTGGAACAGATTGAGTTACTGGCTGTGTGGATTTCTTTTGAACTGGAGATTTATCAGCATGCACTGGAGGAGTCGGAGGCGAAACAGTTTTTTCAGGTACTTGAGTTTTGGGAAGTTCTTTTTCTAGTTTTCGCTCGGCAGATTGATCTTTCGAGTCTCCAAATTCTTCATCGAATTCATTAACAGATGATCTATCCTCTTCTTCCTCTCCTTCACCATATATCGCAGCCTGCCTTTTTAAGATAGCCGCTTCTGGACTTCCTGGTAATACTTTTAGACCTTTTGGTTTCGGAGACCCTTCTCCCTGGCGTTTTACGTGTCTTAGTACTACTCCTTGCTCTATTTCAGCAAGGTGAGCCGCTCTTGCACCTGTTGGCGCAACTCTTGTAATAGTAGGTTTAGTTGCTGCTTCTGGGCTCAGCTCTTCACCGAGTTCCTCTTCACCAGGTTCAAGAGGTATTTTCAACGGAGGAGGCCGACGAACAGGTTCCGTAGGTTCATCCATCGGGGGTGCTTCGGGTATAGCCGATGTTACTTCAATTCCTTGCCTCTCTACAGTCCTGTCCCCTTGGGTATAAGGAGGAACTATGCCTGGAACGCTGGATCTTGGTGTGATCGGAGGAGCAGGAGGAACATATCCTGGTTCAGATTGTGGTTCAGACTTTTTGGCACGGGCACGCAATGTATCTGGGAATACTGGTACTTGAGGTGCAACCAGCCCGGGTGGGAGATCTGGCAGGGACGGAGCCTCATCTGTTTGACCTGTTACCCTTCCAGGTTCTGTTACTTCTGATTCTGGCTCATAGGGTGGTGGGGGTGGAGGAAGTTCCTCAACCGGAGGTGCGGGTTCAAATGACTGTACGACTTCAGGTTCAGACTGTTCTCCCACTAAACTTATTATTCCACTTGCGATTTCTTCTCTTGAAGGTTCGCGTTCTAATCTATCGCTTTCGGGTCTTGTAGATTCGGGTCTTTCAGATTGTTGTTCTACCTGGATAGTCGGTCGTGCTACCCTTGTGGATTCACGTCCAACTCTTGTAGTTGCTCTTGGTCTTGTAATTGGTTGATCTACTTCGCTTTCTCTCTGCCTGACCGTTTCTCTCTGTCTTTTCGTTTCTCTACGTCTTTCCGTGGGCTGTACTACCAATTCTTCCGCTGCTTTAACTTCTTGAACACTTTTTCTTGGAGCTGTTTCCGTCATTAATGGAGAAGTTACAATCGCTTGCACTTCTTTCTTAGCTTCATCAAGCAAACTTTCAATAGATTGAATGTTTTTGTTAATTTTTTGCGTGCTTTTGTCGGTTAATTTTCTATGCGCTTCAGAATCGAGTGTTGTAACTCTTAAATATTCTTTTTCGTAGCTAAGCGGCAGATGAACCCCAAAATAACCAAAAACAGCATTAATAATTGATTTTCCAAAATCTTGAAATGTTTCTAAGCCACTTAGATCTCTCGTTGTAAAATTTCTAGGTTTTACAGCAGCGCCGCGCACCTCTAATCTTTCTAATAATTCAGTTACAGGATAGCGTACCCATTTTTCCCTTCTCCCTTCTCGAGCAGGAACAGTTTCTTTACTACCTAGGGTCAACTCTGAATTTAACTCTTTTAAGTGATCAATATGGTTCTTTAATTGCTCCTTTTGATCTTGAATGGCTTTTCGTGCAGCACTTTCTAAGTGTTGATCTTTTAATTTTTTTTCGGCTGCAGCAAAAGCTGCTTCAAATCTTGCTAAAACTTTTGCAGTATCTTTTTTTAGTTTTTCCCAATCGTTTAAAATGGTGACATATTCACTCCCAGCGCCAAGCGCTTGATCTTGGGCCTTATTGACCTTCCCTACATATTCCTCATACCATTTTTGATAATCATCTCGATTGTTGATATTAGCCATAGTATTCTCCTTAATGAATAAATTCAGAGATACATACACACATCAGTTACAAAATTTCATATGCAACACTGTGTACTTGCAAAAATACTTTTTAAGCTGAAGATTAAGCTATAGACTAAAAACGACATCTAGGCCTAAAGCTTGTCTAGAACTAATACGTTAGACTGGTTCCCTTAGGATAAATTCAATAAATTTGTTGTTTTTTAATTGGTAACTGCACGTTATTATCTATAATCCACGTTATTATCTATAATATTGATAATTATTTCCGCCGGCTTGTTTGGCACGATACATTGCCGTATCCGCTCTTTTAATAAGTGTTCCATGATCTGTACCGTTCTCTGGATAGAGGCTTATTCCAATACTTGCCGTCATGAAGAAACGATAATTTTTGTAGCTTATTTCATGCCGGATAAGCGTGGTAATTTTTTCTATCGCTATTTCTACATCTTCTTTACTCTTGATGCCTGATAGAATAATGACAAATTCATCGCCGCCCAGGCGACAGACGGTGTCAATGGTTCTGACATGTTCAAGCAGCCTTTTTGAAATAGTTTTTAACACAAAATCACCCACATCATGGCCATACTCATCATTGATGGGCTTGAAATTATCTAAATCAATAAATACCATAGCTATCCCTTCACCATGTCGCACTGCGTTCTGTATTGCTTCAATAACTCGCTTCTTAAGATAGACACGATTTACGAGCCCAGTCAGGTTGTCATGATAGGCAAGATGTTTCAGTTTATCTTCTGCATCAGCGCGAAGTTTTAATTGATACAGCAGAAGACCTAAACCGATGAGAAGAATGATATTGCTGAATTGATCACTCACCATTGTGTAAAATTCTACTTTTTTGGAATGATCATTTACAACGCCGACACGTATTGACAAAAGCCTTTGTTCTTCATTATTGATTTGATCATGGAGCTCTCGCATGTGCTGAGTCAAATTCGAGCTTTCCTTCACCTCGTCTTTAATCATTGGATGTGTGATGTTATTTGCTTCCATAAGTCGAATGGTACTTTCTAGCAATATAAATCTATCTCTTATGAGCGCATCGTAAGTTTCCAATCTCTTTTGTTGAGAGGGATTGTCTGAAGTCATGCTCTTCAACTGTCCCAGATCCCCAAAGATAAGGATTTTAAAATTATCAATTTCCTTGAGATAGTGCTCATCTGAAGTCAGCAAATATGCTCTGGCAGAATTTCCTAAGAGCAGGATATTGTAATAAATTCGATCCGAAGTTTGAATTACCTGGTAGGTATGACTTACCCATTCCGTTTCTTCACGCAAGTCTTGCATTTGCCGGTAAGTAGAAATGGAAATAACATTAATGGCAACTAGTGCAAAGAATGCAAGCAGAATAATCCAGAATTCAGTGCTGGTGCGCGGTAAATATTTCATGTAAATGCGTTATGAAAAATCAAAATTTATAAAAGAAAACAGTATGATCTTACTTAAAATATGATTTTACCTAAAAATATGATCGTATTTAAAATATAACCATACTTAAAGTATGACCTTATTAATATAAATTTAGTCTATTTACCGCTGACCAGTCACTATAACATCGCAATCATTATTTGTAGTCTGTCAAGCAATCCAAGCCCTAGGACCAACTCGAACTGCTCCAATTTCGCGCATTCTTTTTTCTACTTCAGATTCTTGTCTCAAATATCCTTTATCCTGTAAGCCGCGACGACATTCACGTCTAAAGCTAAAACCACAGAAAATATTAGATGCTGCACCGATTACCGAAGTTATTGCTATACCTAGAGCTAAACCACGATTAAGATCTTGGCGAGAGATGCACTCAGTTTCAGGCACCATTGGAACGGCATCAGCTTTAGATGGATCTTCAGAACCCAGTTTCAATTTTTCAATACGGGGTACTGCACTAATTACAAGTTCTGCAATACCATCCCCATTCATATCTGGAATAGCAGATGCGCAAATAACGTCCGCATGTCTTATCTCGGATTCACTCATATCCCAAGGATCCCTTGAATTAAGAATAGTAACAACGGAATCGTCCTTTATTGATGAGGAACTCAAGTCAATTGAACTGCCTTTAACAGTTTTTTTAGGTTTACCGAAAATAACAAATTCCATTTTTTTGCTTTTATCTTTGCTTTTCTGTATATCTTGGCATTTAATCGATTCACCTTGGAATGGCAAGCCATGAATTGTTATCGGTTTTTCTAATAGCTCACCCTCCAGTCTATTGACTACAACCATGGTTTCTATATTTTTTAAACTTGCAGAAAATGTTTCTGCGAGCATAGCGCTATTCAATACTGGTGACTCAGGAGCAATTGATGCACAGGGTGACGATTCAGGTAACAATGTCGCTGATGACTCTGGTGATGATTCAGATAAAGATCCGGCAACAAGGTCCGCCGCTTCTTGTTTTGGCACTGCTGCAATTTGTTCAGCAAATGCTTGTTTCATTCTTGAGCCAGCATAAACTAAGCCTACTGTACCCAGAAATTTGAGCAGATTCATGAGGGGTTTGGGAAGAGAACGTCGATTATGGCCTGAATGGTTAGGCATAAAAAACCTCGTTTAATTTAGTTAAGTTACATGTTATAAACATGTTACAAATATGAATAGAAAATGAGACGATGCTATGCTATCACTATTATTAAATTGTTTTCAAGTTCCAGATTTTGAAACTCAAGTTTCTGCATTTAGAACTGAGGGCAAGAACAAGCAATAGAAACTGAGGCAAGAAATGGTGATTATTCACTCTAGAATTTCACTTTAGGTGCTTCCCGCTCTGCAGCATTTTCAACTTCAAAATAGCTCGCTTTACTGAAATTAAATGAATGAGCAATGATGTTGCTCGGAAAGGACTCAATCATAATATTAAAATTTCGTGCGGTACCATTGTAATATCTTCTCGCTAATTGTAATTGATCTTCAATATCACTCAAACTCTTTTGCAATTCAATAAAGTTTGCGCTTGCCTTTAAATCAGGATAATTTTCTGCCAAGGCAAACATCTTCGATAGTGCAGCAGATAACATGCCTTCTGCTTGTGCTCGCTCAGGAAGCGCTCCAGCATTCATTGCTTTTGCACGCATAGCGGTGACGTCTTCCAAAACACCTTTTTCATGACCCATATAACCTTTGACTGTTTCAATCAGATTAGGAATCAAATCGGAACGCCTCTTTAGCTGAACATCTATGCCGCTCCAGCCTTCTGCTACCATATTGCGATCTGTGACCAATTTGTTATAGATTCCTATTGCCCAAACTACAGATCCCAGTACAATCAACACAATGACAATTAAAATTATGACTGAAGTTTCCATGGATCCACCTATTGAAGTTAAAATTCCTGCATCTTGAAATTAAACATCGAGCTTCTTTTAGTATAGATAAAAATATGGTTCTACCAACCACCACCTCCGCCACCACCACCTCCGCCGCCAGAGAATCCCCCTCCCCCAAATCCAGAACTCGATCCTGGCCGGCTTGCGGCAGCAGAAACCATTGCTCCAGCTGCGACTGCCGTTGAAAAGGCGGTAAGTTGTTGATTAAAAGACTGCACTTGGTAGCCTTGACGTCCCTCGTACCATCCGGGTTGAAAAAATTCGTTAGCGAAAGCCTGCTGCCACGCATCGGAAACTCCAAGGGCAATAGCATAAGGCAGGTATTTTTCGAAAATTTCGGGGGTAACTTCGGGACTTTGTAATAATCGATAGCGATCTTTTTCTGTGACAGTCAGGAAAAGTTTAAAGCCTTCAATGTCGGTCATGGTTTTTATCCCTGGCTTGGTATATCCTTCGTATTTTTGAGAAAGTGCTACGGTGAGGATGAGTGCAGTGAGCAACATGACAATCAGATCGCTGCTGTCGATATCTGAAAAAATTGAGGGCCCCCCCAGCCAAAATACAGTAAATGCCGCGATAAAAATGATTACAATGTAATTTCCAAAAGATAGAGGATTTTGCACAATATTCATTATCAACCCTAAAATAACACCTAGGCTAACAGACAGCCAAAAAGTATGCCAGGTTAGAAATGGCGCAATAACCAACAAGGCAATCACTACGATAATCCAAGCAAACACTTTGGCAATCCGATGGCTGAACAGAAATTTTGAACAATTATCGCGCAATTTTTGATAAAAATCTTTGATGCCCTGGTTAAATGCAATGGCCTTTTCTCTTTGTTTTTTAAGATTGGAGAGATTGAAATCTTCCGTCGTTTTAAAAAGACTCATCAGAATTTTCTCATCCTCTGACAAACCGTCAAGAGTATCTGTCAATTTTTTGATGGTATAATCAGAGCCAGTATCTTTATGGATAATTTTGATTTTTCCTTTCACAGCGAGATTAATTAAGGCACCACTCAGAGCACTGAAGTCTACACGGCCTTTTACAGCGCGATAACCTCTATTGGCAAGATATGAAACTTCAGCAGGAGACAAATCTGCCGGAGGTTGGTAGAGGGGGATCACGACGCCGAGCTTGGTGTGGGTAAAATATCGAATGAGCATAAAATACAGCAGCACGATGGCAAAACAAATAGCGGCCACTTTCACATTTAAAAAATTTGCGGCATGATGGCGGCCCAAATTAAGCTTGCTCGCATCGACAAAACCTTTGGGCCAGGAAACAGCGATGGTTAAACCTTCGTAGGGTGCTAATCCTCGAGTGGTTTGAAAAACGATATTACCATTGTTTTGGAAAAAAGTCTGAAAATCTTGACCTCTTGCGCCTTGCAATCCGGTATAAGCCGCAGATTGCAATACTTTGGCACCGGGAGGTAACTCTACTTCGGCATACACTGAATCGATCGGAAACACCCAGGCATTTCCAGTGACGTTCCAATAAAGATCGTCAAAATCTGGGAAAAAGCCTATCTGCTTTGCTGTGGTATAATGAATGGTGTAAGTATAAACACCAGGCGTCAAGTTCATCCTTTTATTTCCGATATAGAGTCGAACTCCATTCATCAAATGCTGTTGAAAATGGTCGATTGGGAAATTACCCAGACGAACATCTAATACATCAAAAGGAACGGTTAATGTTCCGTGCACATCTCTGTAAACGGTGGGAAAATCTCGATAAATACCATGTTTGATTTTTTGTCCGGTACTTTTTACGGTAATTGTTTCAGTGACTTCTATGAGGCTGTCTTCATGAATTTTGATATAAGCCTTGTAGTTTAATATTCTTTCTTGGTTTAAATGCAGGTTTTGGGTGTTTTGAAGATTTTGAATAGGCTGGTTTGTTTGAAGTTTTTGGTTTTGATTTGGGTTCGGGTTCGTGTTCGGGTTTGTTTGAGGAATATTGGGTGTATATCCTAGATTTTCAGCAGTTTCGGCATTTTCAGCAAAAACATTCGAAATACCTCCAATAAAACAGATGAAAAATAATATTAATATAAGAATTACAGCGACTTGGTACTTAAATTTTCCTATTATTTTCATATATTTTGAAGTTAAATTGAAAGTAAGAAATAATTACATGCACTCTATTGCTATTATCGGCTGAAAACTATATTCTGTACCGATTACTTGGCATGTAGAGGGTCTCAAGGAATCCTCTGGTATTGAAATTCGACAAAATCATTGCGTGTATATCAAAGAACCATCCGGGTTTTACAGATATAAATCTCTCGCACTTAATTAGAATTATATTAATTTAACATGATTATAGGTTTAAATCATTTCCAAAAACCATTACAATCTACGAGGTAAATTTATGAAATTTAGAATATTATTTTCTTTAAAACAAATTAATAAGATGATTGAGGAGGATCTGACATCAAAAAATTCTAATAAAGAACTCCTAAGAGAAACACAAACAATAATTAACACATTGCTGAATCCTGAAAAAACTCAATTGATTGTGAATGAAACTATCATTTCCGATTCTATTAAAAAGCTCAAAAAACTTATTTCAGAAACAAAGAAGAAAGTGGAAATGGAACAAATAAAAGTAACAAAATCAAGCACGGAGACCCAGCATACTGCAATTACAAAACTTACTGCAGAAACCAAACACAGTGAAGCATCCACTCCTTTTGCCGCCATCACCCTTCTTGCTCTTTTCACTTTCGAAGGTTTCCATATCCAACAAAATCACCACGAGGCCTTGCAATTATTTGAGCTGGCCAAAGACTGGAAGATTAAGGGTAAGAAAAATACCAATGCGGTAGCGTTGTGCTATATTGCTCGTTGCCATGAATTAGGCTTAGCCGGTCTCGAAAAAAATGTCCATGAGGCTGCGACATGGTACGAGCTTTCTGTTAAACCTAAAAAATCAAATTTTGCGGTAGCACAAACTTGGTATGGCGCATTATTAGATGCGCGTATCATAGGAGAATGGGATTTTTATACTGATGTCACTAATCTCTTTTTTCAAGCCATTGAGCAAGAGTACCCCAGTGCTTATGTTGAATTTGGGCAATGCATAGAAAGAGGCACCATTGGTCTAAACAATGCAATCATCATTAGACAAATCTACCCGCTACAAATAGCAATCGAATACTATAGGAAAGCCGGTGAACTGGGTTATTTGAAAGGAACCTGGCATCTTGCGAGATGTCAAGAACGAGGCATTGGTATGGCGGCGCCAAATCTTCAAGCGGCGCTGGTGTTATATCATAAGAATTCAAAACTTGGCTGTTCGATGTCACAAACTGTATTAGGCGATCATTATATGAGTCTTGGCGGTGACTATACCCAACTGGGATTTGAATTTTATTTAAAGGCAGCAAATCAAGGCCATCTGCAATCGGTTCGAAATCTGGCGCAATGTTTTTTTAAGGGTATCGGTACCAAAAAAGATATTCATCAAGCCCTTAAATGGTATGAATTTGCCGCCAAGCAAAGGTGTACCGAATCCCAAAGGAACCTTTGGGAATTCTATATCACAGGGATTTGGCATTACAAGGAACGAGAACTGGCTGTAGCTAAGTTCTCTGGGATGCTCATCAGTGATCCAGATTTAAGGGTTCGGGTCGAAAAATTGAAAGAAAAAGAGATCATTCAAAATAAAATATTATTACCTTTCTTTCAAACTGCTACTATATCCTTAAATACTTCTATCGTAAAAATAATAACTGATTATGCCTGCTATCCTAGGGAAGATAAACCAAATCAGAATCCGTTTCAAAAAATTGTCAGTGATGAACCTCCTACCCAATTAACACAAAAGAATGTAAAAACAGGAAATGTTAATTCAAGTGTCAAGTCAAGAGCTTGTATTATTCAATAAATAAGAGTAACATGTCTGGGTAGTGTAATACTCCTGATATTCTTTATCAGGTAGCCTCTGTAACATATATCGTATTTAGGATATGAGTATAGGATATAATCGCAGCATGAAACAGGTCATACTTGCTTCCACTTCTCCACGACGTTACCAACTTCTCCATTCCCTGGGGTTTGAGATAGAGATATTCGCACCCAACGTAGATGAAACGCCGTTAGAATCTGAAAAACCAGATCACATGGTGATGCGATTGGCTAAATTAAAGGCCAATGCTGTTGTATCGAATAGCAAATTACCCATCATTGCGGCAGATACGACGGTTTGTTTAGGAACAGAGATGTTTGGAAAACCTACCGATCTTCAAGATGCAGTACGCATGTTGTCAACACTGTCAGGAAAAGAGCACCAGGTATTAACAGGGTATGCGGTGAGACTCGGCATTAAAGAAATTGTAAATTATGTTACTACAACAGTTTCCTTCAGAGCATTAAGCCTCGATGAAATAGAAGCCTATGTACACACAGGAGAGCCACTGGACAAAGCAGGATCTTATGGTATTCAGGGATTGGGTGCTTGTTTAATTGATCATCTACAAGGAAGCTATACTAATGTGATGGGACTTCCATTAAAAGAAATTTTGGCTTCTTTGTCAGAACTCAAAGAAACAAAATAAACCTCAGAGGCATTTAAATGTGAGTAACTGGTTAATATTCGGTATTTTCAGCTTATTAATACCAGCGAATGCCATTGCAGAAACAAATGCGGTTACTCATACTCCTAATACACCTACCCCTAATACAGCAAACGCGCTCAATAAGCCTAATCCACCCAATCTGCCCAATCCGTCTAATAAATGCCAGCAAGTTGTCACCAACATCCTAAATGATTTGAATACTTATGGTAATGATGTTGAAACACAACCTATGCTTTGGAAAAAACTCTCATGGCTTGAAGATAATCTCGGCACAGATATTCAAATTGAAACCAAAATCCAGAAACTCTATGAATGGAAAAATTTTAAATTATTGGTTGATGCCTCTGGTGCGAGTACAGCTGCTGGGGATTTTCCAGATAAAAATCATCGCGGCCCCATTACACCAGAAGCGGCAATAAATGCCTTGGGAAAACCCACCAATGAAAGCAGTGCAGCAGCAAATCAAATTACCTGGGATTGTAAGAATGGTTCAAAACTTGTCATCATTACTGATGATAATGGCAATCTTCTTACGGTCAATCCCACGGTTTGCAATGGTTCGAGCTGTATAGGACAAATAACAACAGTAGGCAAGACCGCGCTCAATGAAAACATGAATCAATCTATAGAATCTAATATTGAATCTGCAAGGGGAGATTTAATTACCGATTACAATTCTCATTTTCAGACCAAAGCCTTAATACCTGAAGATGTCAAGAATGACATGACCTCAAGACTTCAAGGGTATTTTGCGAAATTACGAGCCTGCACTCCAGGCAGCTATCAATTTGCCATTCCTTTTGTCTTCAGTATTCTTTACCAGGAGTCGACCATCAAGGGATTGGATAACAATAAATGCAGCGTCGAAACTAATTTTGTAACACCCGACAACCACACATTTAATTCAAAATGCCAATTCCAGCCGGAAAGCTTGAAGCTTTTCACAGATGAACGTGCAACAGCAGTGATTCAGGGCGATGAAACTAAAATCAATACCTCTGAAATGTTACAGATCATGCAAACAGAATGCCAATTTTTTATCGATGGCAAGCAAGCACCGTATGGGAACTTTGTGAATATCACGCTGCCTTAAATCTGGTGCAGATATTTAAGCTTATGGAACACGAGGTTTTTTATCATCTTGCTCGGGTGGCGTATTGCCAAGTTCCTCGCCTTTCCCACTCTTTTTTATGTCGGCCACTTTTCCTTTAAAATTTGTTGGTTTCTTATCTGCAAGGCTAGTAATTATGGGGCTAACATTTAGGGGTTGTGAGGATGCGGGAGTCAGATCCACACTTGTTTTTTTATCATCGATTATAGCATGTTCAGTCACAACTGAGGTGGCTCTGGCCCTAAGTTTGTCTGAATCAGTAGCCGTGACAATAGGTTCAGAGCTTTTTAGCGCAGGAGCTGCAACAACTCCGGCGGAGGGCTGTGCTAATTTAGGTGCAATATCAAGACCGGTACTGGATTTTTCTTTAATTTGCTCGTACGTATTCTGAAAATCTGGCTTCTGTTGATTAATCGGTCCGACGTATTCATCTGAATATTGTTTACTGCGAGTAGCCCATCCTGTTCCTATTGCGACGAACAATATAGCACCGACTGCTACTGGACCGCCGGGAATGAAGACTGCGGCGGCGACAATTCCTGCAATAATTGCTCCAACTGCAAGGAGACCAAGAGCTTTGAATACATTTCCTACATTTGGATTTTTACCCGTATAAGAATTCGAAATTACACGGTAAGGTTCTATCAAGAATGCGAAAAAGGATTTGAGAGTACCCTGAGTCTTCTGTGTTCCGGAAGGCCCTACCCTTTTCTTGTCTTGGAAATCACTTTCTTGCTTTTGAGATATGGTTAATTTCACCAAATCATTAACCGTGTCCTTAATGACATTAGAAGCTTCCCATTTTGCAATCAATTTTTCATAATCATCCAAAGAAATATTAGATGGTTTACCCTGAAGAGTAAGGATGCCCTGTTGAAATTTGGTTAATCCCTGCTGCATGGTTTGTAGTTGTTGATAAATTGGCAGCGAGGTTAACATTGCATTAAATTGAGTAGGACCGCTTTTTAAGGCATCTATATTCGAAGGAATCAGTGCGTTTAATCTATCCTGAAGTGCTTTAGCTTTTGCGAATTCTTTTTCTGATTCTCCTCTGGTTTTAGGAATATCATTCATTTTAGTTAAGAGTATTCCTGCGAATTCTTTTGATTTCTTGTTTTCAAGTCTACCTTGTATGTCAGTAATACTTAATTTTAAAGCATTAAAGGTATGCACTTGTTCTTTATTTAATGTTACAACGTCAAATCGCTGCACTGAATTTAATATATTATTAAGCAAGGTTTGATAATTTGTTTTGTCTCGCGAATTAGGGAAATCTCTATTCACAACACCTCTGACAAACTCAAGATAGGTGTCCAGTGAAATTTTGCCCTGTTCTACTTCTGCTGCCATTCTCTTTTCATCAGAAAGAACGACATTTTGTGCAGTGGTAACAAGCGAATCCCATGTGGGTGAATCCATGTCCTTGTCCGTAATGACAGATACTTCTCCACCGGTAAAGCGGTTCTCTAATCTTTCGATACCCGCCATTAATGTTTCATTGTTTGGCGCAAAACGCTGAACTTCTGTTTTCAGCAGTCTCACGGCATCAGCAGCGGCGTTCATTTCTGACTGAGTCATAGGATTTTCGGCAGTATCTCTCTTCCCAAGTTCTGTCAGAAATTTAATTTGTTGATTAATAAGATTGGCATATTCTTTCGGGTTATCTATACAAAATTGTTTAAATTGAGGATTGTCATGCAGCGGCCATTGCAATAGTTCTATAGACCTCAATTTGAAATCCAAACTATACTGTTTGCCATTCAGGATACTGTTGATATTTTCATTAATACCATTAAAGATTAGTGCACCCATACATAAACCTCCCTCTATCAAGCATGGAATAATAGTTTTTTTCTATGCTTAGATAATCTGGTTATATGATGGTTCCAATCGTTCAATCTATATAATGTAAAATGAGTGACATTTCTACAAAATTCGTGCAGTTACATACGTAAATAAAGAAATTAATTATTCTGAAGTGAAAGCACTTGAAGAGTGGTTAGTTTGCATATGGCTGCATATAGATGATCACAAATCATTTATAATCATCAATGAATAGCACCATAATAGGCAGACCAGAGATAAAATTATCGTGCTCCACAAAATAAAGTTTTTTGTTTGTTTCCTTCTCTAAATCCTTAGGCCAGCACAATGCAATCTCGCCATTGTTTGGTTGTATTATTTCGAGGCGAAATTTCTCAATGGGTTTATCCTTGACAGAAAAAGGGAGAACATTGACTTCAAAAATTCTTAAGATATGAAAATCCTCTTTCTCATGCGAGAAAAATGCTTTGATCACATTCATGCAGGACTCATTTGGACAAAATTCCTGCACAGTACGTTTTTGGCTTCCTGTATTGTATCTTACATTTTTTTCCAAGAATTGCGCAGTCGACTGCTCTGTGGAGAGAGACTCTTGAGAATGATTTTCATATACAAAACCAAAAGCGGGCGTGTAAGATAGGTGAATTGTGACTGGTTCACCTGTCAGAAATTTTTGCTGCCAGAAATAAGTGGTCTGGTTTTTCCATACAGGGTAGGATCGCTCATCGAATAATCTTGCAAATAAGCTCGGGTCTTTAATTTTAACATTTTCTGCTATTTGTTCACGGGATTCGATTCCTGGTAGAATCCCAAACATATTAATCACAAAATCTGCAGAAATGGGTATATTATTTTTAATCATGATTTCTGTGATATCTTCTATTCCCAGAATACACTTTGTTTTGAATGCCGTAGCAATGTTTTTTCCGTTGACCAGAATCCTGAAATCCAGAAATGGGGCATTTCTGCGCTCTTGCCCCAGTTCATAGAAATGCTGCAATCTCACTTTATGCGCAACTTCCTTAGAGATTGTAGCTTTCTCTATGGCTTCATACATTAATTGATAGTATGCTTCATCCCACGTCGTGCTGCCTGCATCTGGATTTGTATAGTGACTCGGCGTTTCGGGCAAGGTGAAACTGACTTGCCCTTCAAGAGGCTTGTCTGAATTATTAATAAGAACGCTCTCGATTTGGATTTTGTCATGAGATATTGTTATCTTTTGACTCTTAATCTGGAGCTCTGCAGCCAATTTGGGATCGAGTGTGATACCACCCAAGGCAACGGCATCCTGGATTTCCTCTGCTCGAATAAATCCGGGGATGATTAGAAATATGATTAGAAATATGATAAGAGTGAAAAAATAGATTTTTTTTACACAGTTTTTTATTGAATTTGCGGCCATAATATTTCTCAAAACTTATTGATTTTGGGTAAATTGGGATTATAACCATTTCTGGCTTTTACAGTCAAAACATATCGTCATGCCATCATATAATTAATCATATAATTCAGCACATCATTAGGCTTGAAATTATTTCAATAAACCATGTGTATAATCATTCTAAATTCAAATTTTCCTTGTCGGCAGCAAGGCTTAGAACTTGCTCAACTCGGATTGAGCGAAAAAACCCTTATAAATCAGCATGTTGAATTAGATAATTCATCTTATTTCTTTAATTCCCATATTTTTTATTTCCCACTTGTATTAAATCCCATTTTAATATATTATATGTATTAAAAGTAAAAGCAAATTATGAGGAGTAATTTTATGCAGCCTAAAATGATAAGGCCTGATGCTAAAGGAAGAATAACATTGGGGCATTTAGCGGATGGTATCAGCGGGTTTATAATAGTCGAAGCTACTGAACATAGAATTGTATTGGAGCCATATACTGAAATTCCGGCAAGTGAGCGATGGCTATTCGAAAATAAGAAAGCTTTGAAAATGCTTAAAGAAGGGCTTAAAGCCGCCTCGGAAGGTCGTTTGGTTGATAAAGGAAGTTTTGCCAAATTTGCAGATGACGAGGCTGATTAATGCCATTCAAATTATTATTTACTCAAGAAGCATCTAATGTCCTCGATAATATAAGGGAAAATAAAAGTCATGCAAAACGTTATAAATCAGTGGTAAAAGCCTTAGGTTATCTTGAAACTAACCCTAGGCATCCAGGTTTGAAAACGCATAAATATTCATCATTTATTGGACCAAATGAAGAAGAAGTTTTTGAGGCATACGCAGAAAATAAGACACCTGCTGCTTATAGAATTTTTTGGTATTATGGTCCGGGTAAAGGATATATTACTATATTGGCAATAACTCCTCACCCCTAATCTTAATTTTAATATTAAAACTACTTTATTATGAATCAATTTCAAACCATTATAGTATCATTACAGTTTAAGGATTATGGCTGTTCAATTAATCCAGTTTGACAATGCAAACAAAATCTATTACTTCTGAGACTCGGGCGATTGAGGCTTAAAAATCTTAAATGTGGAATGATCTGAATAAGTGATGGTGCACTAATTCTAGGGTAAACAAATTTTTCCATCACTGGTAACTATAATACTTCCACAAATATTTGAAATAATCAATCTTAGATGTTTTTGACATACCACTATATGGCGCATCAAAATAAATAACGACGTTTCGGAGTGGCAGCTGGCAATTTTTCGTGCCTCGCAGCGATCAGCTGCGTGGCGCGAAAACGAAATCCTCGTACGGGGAAAAGAAATCTTGGGGGAGGCGTGAGATTAGTGGAGCTTTAGCACATTTAGGCAAGCGTTGATTACGACGCGGGGTAAATGCCGAACAACAAGACGGCGAGACGATTTACGATTTATGCCATTAAAGCCTCTTTCCAAGGTTCTCCTTGTAGTTTTGAAATCAATACTGAATGCACATTTTTAGCGCTTTGCAAAAGATTAAATTTTGCATCTGCAGATAAAAGTGGCGTTGTATCTTCGAGAAAATATGGATCTTTTAACTTTTTTGAAAGATTAGCTTCAAATTCTGCACGAGATACTTTTGTGTTTCCATCTTGCATATATCCCTGGAAACACTTGATTACTTTTTCAGGATTCGATTGATAATAATTCTATCGCTGAAGCTAAATCGAACAGATCTCTTCCTTTTTTTCGTTGATACAATGCACGTAATTTGGTTCCCAATAGTTCCTCTAGGCTATAAGTCGTGACCTCTGAATTACCTAAAAACCAATCATTCTCAATTTTGAATAGCTTTTTTTGTAATCCTAGTATGGAAAAATGCTTTCGTGTGTTTATTTCAATTTTTATTCGCATAGACTTAATTGGTGGGATCTCGGTTTCGAAACGATAGAACATTTTCGCACGACCAAAATTTATTTCAGTTTTGGGTTTCCCCAACCAGGGATCTAATTTATCATGCAAAGCTTGCATAATAGGTTTTATCTTTCCAGAGTTTGTTTGTACAAGGTCGATATCCTCACTATACCTCATAGGTGGATTAAAAAACATTTTCTGTATGTAATGCAGTACCCCCTCGAAACGCCAATGCAGAAGACAGTAAAGGATCTGAAAATATTTCAACAATGATTCTTGTCAATATAAGATCTTGTTCAACTTGACCATCACTTATCCAAGGTGCTTGTTTTCGCCAAGCGAGAATAATTGCATTTGGTATCATACATCTACCTCAATTATATCATTCACTAAAACTTTCCATTTAGGTTCTTTTTCTGAGTGTTTATTCAATTGTCCAGGGCATAATAACACATATCTTGGTTTTTTGTTTAATACCCAGATATTTAGCGGATGCGAGATATGTTCCTTTCCAATCTTGTCCAGAATAAATCCAAGTCTTTGTGCAAATGGTAATTCGACATTAACCTTTTCTGCAGTTGCCACCAAACAATTGGGATCAATTTTTTCAGATAATTCACTTAGAACTGTAGCTACATTTCCTAGGTGACCCGCACCCTTCATATACTGAACCAAATCAAATGCAGTGGCTTCAGGAGTTGAAACTTTTATATAACCCGTATTTGTTTTAATCTTTTGAGTGGGTATTTCAGAAATATTATTCTTGCTAAAATATCTGATTGATAATTTACCAGCAAGTGTGGGAGGTAAAATATTATCTACCATAACTTGAAATTCTTGAGGTTGCTGATGAGCCGCGCCATAAATGGCGGCAGCAGAGAGAAGAGCTACATAATATTGACGCTTACTGTAAGACATCCAGGCGTCTATAAACCATTCTGCAGGTAAAACTCCAAGATGATAATATTCGGGAGGAACTATGACAAAAAAATCTCTTTTAATCCGAGCTACTTTTTTATTTTTTATTAACCTGGAAACAGATCTTTTAAAAGATAATTCATTTGTTTGAATAGCTAGTATGGCCTGCACTTTTGAGAACCAATATTTACCATTTTGTTGTAATTCAACAATATAGGAAGAAAGTGTCTTTTTTTGGAATAATTGAGGTTTCATTTGTGAATAGTACAATAAAAGTGTACTTTTCGCAAATTAAATGTCATCATATTGTATGGATATTCATATTATATATTTGAAATAATCAATCTGAGATGTTTTTGACATACTACCATATGGCGCATCAATAAATAACGACGTTTCGGAATGGCATCTGGCAATTTTTCGTGCCTCGCAGCGATCAGCTGCGTGGCGCGAAAACGAAATCCTCGTACGGGTAATAGAAATCTAGGGGGAGGTGTGAGATTAGTGAAGCTTTAGCACATTTAGACAAGCGTTGATAAGCGGCGCGGGGTAAATGCCAAGTAACAAAACGGCAAGACAGTTCACAGTCAGCACAACCTTTTCATCGGATTTAATTATTTGGACAGGCGGCGCTTTGTACTCACCTTCAGGGCGGTCGAAATACATGACACGGACGATGGCTAAATAATAATATGCGGCGATTACAGCAAAGATGACACCCAGTACTGCAAGCCAGGTGTGGCCAGCGGCGACGAGTGCATCGAGGACCAAGAATTTGGCATAGAAACCTACGGTGGGAGGGACACCAGCTAACGAAAACATTACAATCAGCATCAAAAACGCGATCCAGGGTTGGGTCTTGCCAAGTCCACGGAAATCACGGATGTGTTCTGCTTCGAAATTTCTATAGCTTAATGCGGTGATGATGCCAAACGCACCGAGTACGGTGAGAGCATAGATGACGATGTAAGCAAGTGCCGCTGCATAGCCAGAAGATGGCCCAGCCAACAATCCCAAGAACACAAAACCCATGTGGCCGATACTAGAATAGGCTAGCATGCGTTTAATATTGCTTTGTGCGATGGCTACAATATTTCCAACTCCAAGGGATAATATTGCCATGATGATGAACAAAGGTTCCCAGTGGAAATCGAGATGAGGGAACGCGTTCATGAGCAGGCGGATCGCCATTCCGAAGCCTGCAAGTTCGGGTAATACGCCAATAAACAAAGTTACGGAAGCAGCAGAACCTTCATAGACATCAGGAACCCACATGTGGAAAGGCACTGCACCCAGTTTAAATGCTAGACCAATCAAAATGAGCACCATCGCTACTATCGTCACATTGGATATGGGTGCGTTTTGAAGAGCAGCAGCTATGTGGGGGATTTGCAGGGTTCCGGTGACACCATAAAGTAAAGAAATTCCATAAAGCATCATGCCGGAGGCTAGAGCACCCATGATAAAATATTTCATCGCAGCTTCGGGGGCGCGTCGATCTTTGGATAAAGCGATGAGTGCATAGAGGGGTAATGTTACTAATTCGACACCCAGATAGAGGGTAAGCAGGCTGTAAGATGAAATAAGCACCATCATGCCTAAAATCGAAAATAAGCAGAGGGCGTAATATTCGCCTTGGATCATCTTGTGTTCAAGAGTATAAGACCGAGAATACAGAAAAATAATGAGGCCAAGAATGTAGATGGTAAGTTTTAAGAAATTTCCAACATCATCTTGGATGAATGAATTAAAAAATGCGACATAATTGCCGGTGCCCAATAAGTCAGAGGTGAAAGCTACAGCGCCAATTAATGCGGCAAAAGCAAGATAAAAACTTACCATTCGGTGTTTTGAGGAAAGAAAGAGCTCTGCTAATAGCACCACACAGGCCATGAAGGCGACCCAGATTTCAGGGAGTATGTTTTTGAATGCAAGGTTTGTTATGACAGTGTCCATGGTTCGGTTTTTACCTCAAAGCAATCCAGTCTAAGTTGTTACACATTTTCTACAGTTTTGTTTGCATCATCTGTTCTACCAAATGCGCTGAGCTTGCATGCATCATATCAAGTAATGGTGCCGGCCAAATTCCCAGCCAAAGCACAGCAAGCGCAAGCAATAGGAAAACTAATTTTTCGGGGATGCTCAAATCTTTCATCAGCACAACTTCGGGATTGGATGCCCTGCCAAACACCACGCGCTTTACCATCCAGAGGGTGTAAGAAGCACCTAACACCAAAATGGTGGCGGCACAGATGGAATACCAAACATTGGCTTTGAAAGAAGAGACAATCACCAGGAATTCTCCGACGAAACCGGATGTTCCTGGCAAGCCAACATTGGCCATCGCAAATAATACGAAAAAGCTTGCAAATATCGGCATGGAACTTGCAATGCCGCCATAATCGTGAATGAGACGGCTGTGCAATCTGTCATATAGCACGCCAACGCACAAGAAGAGTGCCGCGGAAACAAAGCCATGCGACACCATTTGTACCATCCCTCCTTCAATGCCGGATTCTGCGCCTCCAGTTGAAGCCGTGTGCATGACGACGCCATACACAATAAAAAACCCGAGCGTCACAAAACCCATGTGGGATATAGAAGAGTATGCGATGAGTTTTTTCATGTCTCTTTGAATCAGCGCCACAAAGGCTATATATATAATGGCAATTAAAGACAATACGATAACGGGCAGCGCAAAAGCTTCGCTGGCATCCGGTGTGATGGGTAAGAGAAAACGTAAGAAACCATATCCGCCCATTTTTAACAGAACAGCTGCTAAGATCACTGATCCGCCTGTCGGTGCTTCGACGTGCGCGTCTGGAAGCCAGGTGTGGACCGGAAACATAGGGACTTTCACCGCAAAAGCAATTAAAAAGGCGATAAATATCCATTTCTGAGCCTCAAAATTCAGGGGCAACGCATGGAAGGTGAGAATATCGAAGACCTCGGAGAGTGGATGACCTGCATCGACTGCAGTATTCCTAAGGTAGATCAACGCGACCAAAAATAATACTGAACCGAGAAATGTGTACAAGAAGAATTTGATAGTGGCGTAGATTCGATTGGGCCCACCCCAAATCCCGATAATCAAGAACATCGGAATCAACATGCCTTCCCAGAAGAAGTAGAAAAGAATGGCATCCAGTGCTGCGAGGGCACCCACAATAAAGCTCTGCATAATGAGAAAAGAAGCCAGATATTCCGCAACGCGATCTTTCACTGAATGATAGCTTGCCAACACCACTAAGATGGTTGTAAAACAGGTCAAAACAATCAATGGCAGAGAAAAACCATCCACACCAAGCCGATAATAAATGCCAAATCTTGGGATCCAATCGTGCAGTTCAGTGAATTGCATCTCAGGGCTTTGGATATTAAAATCAACGAGCATCGGAATGCAAAGCAATAAGCATATGATTGAAATGATGAAGGCAATCGGACGAATGCTGCAGTGTATTTTGGTCGCAACGCTTTTTAAAACGTTTGAGGTGCAACTGTTTAACAGAATAAGAACCACACCTCCTATTAAGGAGATCCAAATAATCAAGCTAAGATAGGGATAGTTGTTCATATTAATAGAGAATCATCCATAGGGTTAAAATCAAGAATCCCACGATCATGACGAAGGCATAATGATAGAGATAACCGGTCTGGAACTTTCTGCCCCAAATAGACATGGTGCCGATATTGTCAGCAGTGCCATTAACACCGACTCCGTCTATTAACCAGACATCCCCAAAGCGCCAGAAAAATGCTCCAATACCGCGAGCAGCTCCAGCTATAATCCATTCATATAAGACATCAAAACCATATTTTTTCAACAAAATATAATAGATGCCAGAGAAACGTTTTCGAATAATGCCCGGAATTTCTGGTTTTTTAAGATAGCAAAACCAGGCGGTGAAAATGCCCAAGATTGCAAGCCAAAAAGGCAATGAAATAAAGCCGTGCCACACCATATCCATGGCATCGGTGAAGGCTGAGGTAAGTTGTTCCATTGCTTCATGTTCAGGGTGTACCGTAATCGCATTTTCAAAAAATCCTGCAAAAAGAGGTCCTGACGAAAATAAAACCTATGATGACACTGGGTATGGCAAGCAGAATAAGCGGCACAGTAATGACAGCCGGGGATTCATGTAAGTGCTTTTTATCTTTTTCGCTCATGCGCTCGCTGCCATGGAATACCACAAAAAATAATCTGAAGCTATAGAGTGCTGTGATATATACCGAAAGCAGTACCGCGACATAAGCAAAAGGCGCAGCTTCTTGATTGGAATGTTCCACTGCTTCAATGATGAGATCTTTGGAAAAGAATCCAGAAAAACCCGGGATTGCTACCAATGCAAGTGAGCCTATCAACATGGTCCAATAAGTGATCGGCAGATAGCGTCTGAGATTGCCCATTTTCCAGATATCCTGCTCATGATGCAGTGCGACAATCACTGATCCTGCAGCTAAGAATAGCAAGGCCTTAAAGAAGGCATGTGTCATCAGATGAAAAATACCAATAGCGTAAGCTGATGCTCCCATTGCCACCATCATGTAGCCAAGTTGTGAGAGAGTGGAATAAGCAATAACGCGTTTGATATCGTTCTGAACCACGCCAAGCACGCCGGTGAAGAAAGCTGTGACAGCACCTATTACCAAAACAAAATTCAATGCTGCATCGGAAAATTCGTACAAGGGAGACATGCGTGCCAACATGAAGACGCCTGCGGTCACCATGGTGGCAGCATGGATCAGGGCTGAAATGGGGGTAGGACCTTCCATGGAATCCGGTAACCACACATGGAGCGGCATTTGCGCTGATTTGCCCATGGCGCCGATAAATAAGCAAAAACAAATGAATGTGATACCTGATACCTCAAAAGATTCTGAGAGTTGCAGGGGGCTCGAACCAAAGGCCACTAACTCTACATTGTCAAAGACATCTTTGTAGTTCAAACTTCCAAAGTAATACAGCACAGCTGCAATGCCAATGAGAAAACCCATGTCTCCCACCCGATTCACAATGAAAGCTTTGAGACTTGCTCGATTGGCAGATTCGCGTTCAAACCAAAAACCAATTAATAAATAGGACATCAAGCCAACCAATTCCCATCCGAAGAAAAGCTGCAGGAAATTGTTTGACATCACGAGCATCAACATGCCAAAGGTGAAAAACGAAATATAACTGAAAAAGCGCTGATAGCCTGGGTCACCCTTCATGTACCCAATGGTATAGATGTGCACCATCCAAGAAACGAAGGAAACAACCACCATCATGAGCGCTGAGAGACGATCAATGAAAAAACCCACTTGAAAACTGGTCGTTCCACTGCTGCCCCAATGGTAAAATGTGAAATCGAAGGGTTCAACCCCTTCGAAAATCATGCCATTTAAAATGATTGCAGAAAATAGGAATGAGAGTCCCACCGCAAGTATGGTGAGAGAATGTGCGCCAACCTTTCCAATAGTTTTGCCAAAAATGCCAGCAATGATGGCAGCGCCAAGCGGCATCAGCACAATTAACATGCATAATACCGAATAAAAGTTGGGATCAATTATGTGTGTCATCCTTTAACTACCCTTTTCTTTAACTACCCTTCTACCCTTTCAAAGTATCCAGTGCATCGACGTCTATGCTCGATCGCCTCCTAAACATAACGAGGAGAATTGCCAAACCAATTGCAGCTTCTGCGGCAGCAACTGTCAAGATAAAAAAGACGAATATATCGCCATTTGCGTCGTTCAAGAAACGAGCCAGAACGATAAAATTGGTGTTCACAGACAGTAAAATTAATTCGATGCAAAGCAGCAGGATAATGATATTTTTACGATTGATAAAAATACCCGCAACCCCAAGGCCAAATAAAATGGCAGAAAAGATAAGATATTCAGAGATACTAATCATTGTGAATATCCCTCATAGAAGTCTCCTTGACTGAATGCGAAGGTCCCCGACTCTGAAAGTTCGAGGATGCCATTTTTAAGACTGTCAAACGATCTTTCTTTTCCACCTGGATCTGCCATTGCGGTTCAGGTGCCTTATTGCCAGGTTTTTTGCCGCGAAAGGTAAGACTGATGGCTGCGACAATGGCCACTAATAACAGAATGCCCGCTATTTCAAATGGGTAGAGATAATTGCTGTAGAGAAGTATGCCAAGTTCCCGGGTTTCATTATAAGTCACCTCATGCGGGGTTGGCGACGGCAAATTTCCTACTCCAAATTGAGCATGCTTTAAGGCAATTGCCAATCCAGCAATGACCAAAATAGCAACCAGAATCCCGATGGGCAGATAACGTATAAAACCTTCCCGAAGCGCAGCCAGCTCGACGTCGAGTGTCATCACCACAAACAAAAAAAGCACCATGACAGCACCCACGTAAACCAGCAGCAAAGTAAAGGCAAGGAAGTCGACTTCTAATATCATCCAGACGCCGCCAGTCGCAAAAAAAGCCAATATTAAAAATAAAACCGATCGTACCGAATTTTTGCTGACAATAACCATGATGGCAGATAACACTGCCAGAACGGCAAATCCATAAAATGTAAATTTTTCAAACGGAATGGGCAGTGTAATATCAACATGGGCTGAAGTAATTTTCTCTAACAAGGTACTCTGCATCAGCGGTATTTCCTATCTTCATAGCGATTTTTGGCAATGGATTGCTCGTATTTATCACCAATTGCAAGCAATTTTTCCTTTGTCAAAATATATTCGCCTCGATTTTCAAAATGATAATCGCCAATATCTGTTTCTACAATAGCATCTACGGGGCAAGATTCCTCGCAAAAACCACAGTAAATACATTTAAAAAGATCAATTTCATAGAGTGTGGTGCGGCGACTGCCGTCTTCTCTTTGATCGGCTTCAATCGTGATTGCCAACGCTGGACATACTGCCTCGCAGAGTTTGCAGGCAATGCAGCGCTCTTCACCGTTGGGATAGCGCCTTAAGGCATGAATACCTCGAAAACGTGGTGAGGTCGGCGTGTCTTCTTCTGGGAATTGAATGGTCGTCTTTGGGCCAAGGAAATTACGCCAGGTGACGTATAGGCCGATAAATAAATCAATCAATAAAAAACTGCGTAAACGCTTCATTAAGCTTAAGCTCTTCATAGCATCTCCGTGGATAATGAGGGTGGATATGAGGGTGTCAAGTCTCGATATCGGACAAATTCAAGCAAATTTGTCGAAAATCGAAATTTGACGCAAATTTGTCCGATATCGAGACTTGACACCCTCATATCCACCCTCATTATCCACCAAACCAGGGCGGCAATTTAAACCAAATGGCAAAACCTAAAGCCATAATCCAAATGATTGTGATGGGAATAAAAATTTTCCATCCCAAACGCATGATCTGATCGTAGCGATAACGTGGAAAAGTGCCACGGACCCAAATATAAAGAAACAGAAAACAGGACATTTTAAGCAGAAACCAAACCAGGCCTGGCACAAAAGCAAACCATTGCTCAAGATAAGGAATTCCTTGCAGCGGAGAAAGCCAGCCCCCCAAGAACATGACCGTGATGAGTGCTGAGACCAATATCATATTGGCGTATTCTGCCAGGAAAAAAAGTGCAAAACCCATGCCGCCATATTCTACATTGAAGCCCCCAACGATTTCAGACTCGCCTTCTGTCATGTCAAAAGGGAGACGATTGGTTTCTGCAACCGCTGAAATCCAATAGACCACAAAGATCGGAAAGAGTGGAATGAAATACCAATGCAAGAGATTGCCGGACTGTGCCATGACAATACCTGATAAATTCATAGTTTTTGCAGCCATCAAGACTCCGACCAAGGCAAATCCCATGGGAATTTCATAGGAGATGATCTGCGCTGCAGATCGCATAGCGCCAAGAAATGCATATTTTGAATTGGATGCCCAGCCTGCAATGATGATGCCGTACACAGCGAGAGACGTCATAGAAAAGAGGTATAATATACCAATGTTGCTGTCTGCTAAGACTAAATATTTATCAAAGGGAATAACGGCCCAGGCTGCAAGTGCCGGACCAAAGCTCATCACGGGAGCCCACAAGAACAGATAACGGTTTGATTTATAGGGGATGATGATTTCTTTAAATAACAGTTTGATGCCGTCTGCAAAAGGCTGAAATAAACCGAAAGGACCAACCCGATTAGGGCCAATGCGGCCTTGGATAAATCCAAGCACACGGCGTTCTGCATAAGTCATATAGGCAACGGCCAAGAGTAGCGGTATGATTATCGCGAGAATCTTAATGATGATCCAAATGAACTCAATTAAATTTACGACCACTTATTTCACCGCCTCAATTTTAATTTTTTCATAAGAAGCTCCTAAGCTTACTGTTTCCTTCACACCTGCGGGTATTGCCACGACACCTTTAGGAATTTTTTCATCTACCCTGATTTTCAGGATCACAGATCCTGCTTTATCTTTACTGCTAAATTTCGCTATATCATCGCTTTTTAACTTCAATTGCAACGCAGTTTCAGGATTGAGATGTGCAAGGACCACGGCCTGAACGGTTTCCTGCAACGGCAATGCTCTGCGCACCAGGCTATCGCTGCTGTAGAGGGGTACTGCTGCAATCCTGGTAAATTCATTGATATTTTCAGGGGACTTATCAGCTACGACTGAGGATTCCCATGCCATAAATGCTGGAAACTCTTTTTGACCAGAATTTCTAGATTGTTTTTCAAAAAGTTCTGCCAACACTTCTTCCGAGGACTCAAATTCAAAGCCCGGCAACTCTAGTAAACTGCCTAAAACCCTTAAGATCTTCCAGGCAGGACGACTTTCAGCGAAGGGTAGTACGTTTGCTTTGAATTGCTGCCAGCGCCCTTCCACATTCACAAAAGTACCAGAGGTTTCCGTGAAAGCTGACATGGGTAGCAGAACTGTTGCCACGGATTTCAAGCTTTCACATTCATAGGAAGTGATCGCAGCAACAAAAGGAATCTCTGACAAGGCATCCAGGGTACGTTCACCCAAGCCGCAATCGAGATCAGGCTCGATTCCGACCAAGATCATAGCATTGAGATTTTTAAAGCTATCAATATTTTGAGCGGTGAAAGCCGTATTTTGGTCTGTGCTTTCTCCCCCCGGCAATCGATGCGGCACACAACCTGCAATCCAGGCACCTGCTGTATTGGCACCTTCTGTCAAAAGTCCGAGTGTTGCACCCGTTAAACGACAGATTGAGTTTGTCAATGCAATAATCTCTGAAGAGTTTGGATGCGTGAGTGCCAACGCACCCAGGAATATTGAGATCTTATCTCCCCCATCGCAAAGTTCTTTTGCAAATTCTACTTCTTCCGTGCTTGGTTTGACTTTGAGAAGCGCGTGAGTTACTGCCTTCTCGGCTCGAATATCGGAAATGGCTTTAGCAAGCGCTGCGACAGAAGCCAAGATATCACCAGATTCTGCAATCAGGCGATCTTTAAGCTTAAAATTAAATTCAAATTTGATAGGATTGATATCAAAAATTTTCTTTCCTGCGAGCTGCATCTTACGAAGCTTAAGATTTAAAAGCGGTTGTTCGTTACGGAGATCGGAGCCAATCAAAAGCACACAGGATTGATTTTCAAGATCGGCAAAGCTTATTCCAGAATTAGGATAGATGGGGAATTTTTCTTGATGCCTAAAATCCAAAGTACGCAGTCTATGATCGATTTGGTTCGATCCCAAACCTCGCATAAGTTTTTGCAGCAAGTAAAATTCTTCACTTGTGAGATTAGGCGATGCAAGTGCTGCCAGAGCTGATGCAGCCTCACCTTTTACTTGCAAGTTTTCTGCAACAAATGTAAGACACTCTTCCCAGGATACTTGCTGCCACTCCCCCTCTTTTTTTATCATGGGGGATTCCAAGCGCTCCCGATAAAGTCCTTCGTAGCTAAAGCGATCTCGGTCTGAAAGCCAGACCTCATTGATTTCTTCATTTTCACGCGGCACAACGCGCATCACTTGTACTCGACCTTCCTCTCGCCTGCTGTGCACGAATATATTGGTACCTAAGCAATCATGCGGCGCAATGCTTTCAGATTGGCGCATTTCCCAGGCTCTGCCCTTAAATCGAAACGGCTTTGAAGTAAGCGCACCCACGGGACAGAGATCAATGATATTACCCGACACTTCGGAATCCATGGTTTTTTCGACAAAAGTGCTGATTTCCATGTGTTCACCACGGCCAGTTGCCCCGAGCTCGCGATGACCAGCCACTTCAGATCCAAAACGCACGCAACGGGTACATTGAATGCAGCGCGTCATGTCTGTTGCAATTAATGATCCCAGATTTTCATCGATGACAACACGCTTACCTTCTTTATATTCTGAAACAGGGCTGCCATAGCCCATGGAGATATCTTGCAATTCGCACTCACCACCCTGATCACAAATAGGACAATCCAGTGGATGATTGATTAATAAAAACTCCATCACAGATCGTTGTGCTTCCAGCGCTTTTTTGGAACGGGTAAAGATTTTCATGCCATCCGTGATGGGGGTCGCACAAGCAGGCAAGGGTTTTCCTGATTTTTCTACTTCAACCAAACACATGCGGCAATTTGCAGCAATGGTGAGCTTTTTGTGGTAGCAAAAACGTGGAATCCAAATGCCAATTTTATCGGCAGCCTCAATGATCATGGTGCCATGTTCGACTTCTATTTTTTTGCCATCAATTTCAATTTGTGCCATTCATGAACCTCTTGTTTCGGGAAGGCATTGTTTATGATCTATGTGATACTTAAATTCCGAACGGAAATGCTTGATAAAACTTTGAACCGGCATTGCAGCCGCATCTCCCAGCGCGCAAATGGTGCGACCTAAGATTTTGCCTGCGACATTATCTAGTAAATCGATATCTTCAGCCCTGCCCTCACCATGTTCAATACGATGCAGCACGCGCCACAACCAACCGGTACCCTCGCGGCAAGGTGTGCACTGGCCACAGGATTCTTCATAATAAAATTCGGAAAGCCTGAGCAGCATTTCTACCATACAAACCGTATCATCCATGACAATCACAGCACCTGAGCCGAACATAGATCCCGCTTTGAGTTAAGGAATCATAATCCATTTTGGTTTTCATCATGATATCCCCGGGTAGCACTGGCACAGAAGATCCTCCGGGAATGACTGCTTTAAGTTTTTTGCCGCCGCGCATGCCGCCTGCGAGAGACAGCAAATCATTGAAAGGAATTCCAAGTCCTACTTCATAGTTTCCAGGTTTATTGACATGTCCTGACATGCAAAATATTTTGGTGCCGCCATTTTTTGGTACACCCAAATCTGAAAACCATTGACCACCGTGCTGCAGAATTGGCGGCACCGATGCCAAGGTTTCTGTGTTGTTGATGGTGGTGGGACAGCCATAAATTCCATAATTTGCGGGAAAAGGCGGTTTAAAACGCGGAAATCCTTTTTTCCCTTCGACAGATTCCATCAAAGCAGTTTCTTCCCCGCAAATATAGGCGCCAGCACCCAAGAGATTATGCAGATCAAAATCCACCCCAGAACCCAAAATATTTTTTCCAATAAATCCTGCATCGAGGGCTTCTTGTAATGCGCGTTCCATGCGATGGAATGGTTCTACAAATTCACCGCGTAAATAATTATAACCAACCGTCGCGCCAATAGTATATCCAGCGATTGCCATGCCTTCTATCAACTGATGCGGATTCATCAAGAGAATTTCTCGATCTTTAAAAGTGCCGGGTTCACCTTCATCTGAATTGCATAAAATATATTTTTGACCTGGATTTTTCGGCATAAAACTCCATTTCAAGCCCGTGGGAAATCCCGCCCCGCCCCGCCCTCGCAAACTGGATAATTTCAATTCATCAATAATGCTTTCAGGTTTCCGTTTATCCTGCAATATTTTTTTCCATACCTCATAGCCACCCACGCTCTGGTAGGATTCCAAGCTCCAAGGATCTTTCAAATGATGGGTACGAAAACAAACTTCATTTGCCATGCATGACTCTCGATGCTCTCAATGCTCTCGGTGCTCTTGATACTTTTGATACCTTTGATACTTTCGACATTTACTACTCCAATTCTGCCAAAATGGCATCCACTTTCTCAGCGGTGAGATTTTCATAATATTTGGGACCAATTTGCATCACAGGCGCAGTCCCGCAGGCTGCCAGGCATTCTACCGATTTTAAAGTAAAGCGCCCATCTGGGGTTGTTTCCCCAAAACTAATATTAAGTCTTTTTTCCAAGTGTTTCACAACACTGTCCACGTCACAAAGCTTGCAGGAAATATTGGTACAAACACCAATTTTGTGCCTGCCGACCGGCTTTAATTCAAACATACTATAAAAACTTGCTACTTCATAAACTGCAATTTTAGGAATGCCTAAATAAGCAGCGACTGCATCCATCAAAGGCTCTGTTAAATGGCCATCATTTTCTTCCTGAACTATTGTTAAAGCCTGCAAAACGTGCTGATTGTTTTTGATCAGGTGGAAATTTTTTCAACCATTTATCAATGGCTTGCTTCACTTTTAAGGACAATACCGCAACAACAGTCATTATCTGTTTATCTCCGAATACAGTAACATTATCTATCAATTTCCCCAAAAACAATATCCTGCGTGCCAATCACAGCTACGACATCCGCTAACATATGGCCGCGAACCATTTCATCGAGCGCTGCGAAGTGAGCAAAACCCGCTGCACGCACCTTGACACGATAGGGTTTATTGGCACCATCTGAAATAATATAAACCCCAAATTCTCCTTTGGGATGTTCAATGGCGGAATATACCTCGCCTTCAGGCACTGAATAGCCTTCAGTAAATAATTTAAAATGATGAATCAAAACTTCCATGTCTTTTTTCATTTCAGCACGCGGCGGCTGGGTAACTTTATAATCTGCAAGCAATACGGGACCTGGATTTTTTCGGAGCCACTGAACACATTGCGAATGATGCGATTAGATTGACGCATTTCTTCCACGCGCACTAAATAGCGATCATAACTATCACCCTTCTTGCCGATCGGAATATCAAAATCCATTTTGTCATAAACGGCATAGGGCTGTTTCTTTCGTAAATCCCATGCAACGCCAGAACCTCGCAACATAGGACCAGTAAAGCCAAGCTGCAATGCACGCTCTGTGGAGACTACCCCAATATCCAACGGTTCGTTGTTTCCAAATACGATTGTCTGTCAATAAATTTTCATATTCATCCACGAGACCCGGGAATCGTTGGGTAAAATCCTCAGATAAAATCCAGTAAAGTGCCTTCGCGATTTTCATTGATTTTCGCTATTTCTTTTTCGTTATGCCATTGAGAAGGTTTGTATTTTGGCATCGCATCTGGCAGATCTCGATAAACCCCGCCAGGACGATAATAAGTAGCATGCATTCGCGCACCCGAAACTGCTTCATAACAATCCATCAAATCTTCTCGTTCTCGAAAGCAATAGAGAAATAACAGTCATGGCGCCAATATCAAACGCATGGCTCCTAACCACAGTAAATGATTTAAGATTCGTGTGATTTCATCAAACATCACTCGAATATATTGGGCACGGATGGGCGGTTCGATACCCAGCAATTTTTCAATGGCTAATACATAACCATGTTCATTGCACATCATGGAAACGTAATCGAGCCTGTCCATATAACCAATGCTTTGATTAAAGGGTTTGATTTCGGCTAATTTTTCAGTGCGCTCGATGCAATAATCCGATGTGCGGATCGGCGCGTTGCACCACTTCACCATCCATTTCTAAGATTAAACGCAACACACCATGGGCAGCAGGATGCTGCGGACCAAAATTGACAGTGATATTCTGAAATTCGGTTACTCTTTCAGGAGAGAAGCTCGCTAAATCTTCGACCTTGGCCGCTGTTTCGGCATCCATCATAGACATTTTTCATTCCTAATACTAATCGTAGCGGTTTCAATCATAACGCTGTCAATCATAGCGGTGATCATCCCGAATCGTTTTTGGCACCAAAGTGCGCGGTGGAATGGTGACCGGTTGATAAATGACGCGGCCATCGGCCGCTGAATAACGGACTTCTACTTTCCCAATCAGTGGAAAATCTTTTCGGAAAGGATGGCCAATAAAGCCATAATCTGTTAGAAGGCGACGCAAATCCGGATGACCATCAAAAAATATGCCGAATAAATCAAATGCCTCGCGCTCATACCAATTGGCAGAATTCCAAATCTCGATGATGGAAGGAACGACGGGTGGATCAGCTTCTGCAAAGCATTTTAAGCGCAAACGCTGATTCTTTGATATGGACAGCAAATGATAAACCACTGCAAAGCGCGGCTTGTTCCAAGGTTTTTTGGGTGCCTCAGTTTCTACGCCACGGGAAAAGCCCTTATTGGTTGCAGAATTGGTTTCCCATTCTGAGTAACCATAGTGCAGGTAATCTACCCCAGCGAGATCCATTAACATTTCAAATTTGAAGTTTTCATCATCTCTCAATGTCAATGCTGTTTTTTTGAGGTCGGAAGGCAGAACTTCCAACGTCAGTTCATTCGATTTATCATTAAACTCCAGTGCTTTATCACCAAAGTGTGCCTGCAAAGATTCCATCAATTGCTGCATATATTGCTGCATATATTGCTGCATATTACGAGTGTTCCCGGAGCTTATCATCCAATATCAGGATCGAATTATTGGTTTTTGCACTGAGCAGGGTATTTTTTTCAGCATTCTTTCCTGCATTCTTTACGGCTTTATTGTGATCCGTTCTCGCAATAGTACTGGTTCTTTTTATTTTATTCTGCAATTGAATAACACCATAGACCAATGCTTCCGCGGTGGGTGGACAACCCGGGACATAAATATCGACAGGAACGATGCGATCGCAGCCGCGCGTCACGGCATAAGAATAATGATAGTAACCTCCGCCATTAGCACAGGAACCCATGGAAATAACCCATTTTGGATCCGCCATTTGGTCATAGACGCGACGCAGGGCTGGCGCCATTTTATTGCAAAGCGTACCCGCAACGATCATCACATCAGATTGCCTCGGACTCGGTCGAAAAAACATTCCAAAGCGATCCAGATCATATCTGGAAGTGGCGGCATGCATCATTTCAACAGCGCAACAGGCTAGACCAAACGCGACTGGCCAGAGCGAGCCTGTTCTAGCCCAATTGATTAATTGATCTAAGGTGGTTGTCATAAAACCTTGCTTGAAAACGCCTTCTATTCCCACTCTAAAGCCCCCTTTCGCCACTCGTAGATAAAACCTACAATCAATAAGCCAAGAAATACGGCCATTGCAAGTAAACCAGCTAAACCAATTTCGTTGATCACGACAGCCCATGGAAAAAAGAACACAATTTCTAAATCAAAGATAATGAAAAGAATGGCGATTAAATAAAAACGTATATCAAATTTCATTCTGGCATCGCCAAATGCATCGAAGCCGCATTCATAAGGAGCATTTTTGGGAGGCGTCGGACGATTTGGACCTAAGATTGCCCCCAATATGAGAGGGACAAGCCCAAAAATGATACCAATGATGATAAACAACAAAATTGGAAAGTATTGTTCAATCATATTCAGTTACTAATCACTAAAGGTAAAAGTTACAAGTTACTATTACAAGTTACATTTACAAGCCCAGTTAAATATCGGATATACACTGGATAACATTTTGATGATACTACATTCTAGTGATTAGAAACTAGAGGTAGCGTGAGACATAGTAGCAAGAGATATAGGATAGCTGTTCGGAGACAGGCATCCAGAAAACGGAGGTCTCTGGATTTTAGATGGTGCCGAAGGCCGGACTCGAACCGGCACGGCTTGCGCCACTACCACCTCAAGGTAGCGTGTATACCAATTTCACCACTTCGGCTGTTGATTGAAGTTATCGTTCTAATTTTTTTCCTTACCTGCGGGAGCTGCATTACCTGATGAAGCTTTATTTGCATTTGCGGCAGGGATTTCATCTGCTGTAGGAATTTCTTGTGATACAGGGACTTCCTTTTTCACTTTCTGACCAGTGCGCATTGCTGCACCTTGACCAGAGGGCGTAGCTTCGCCACCAATTGCGGAGTCTGTACTGGCAGGTTCTAAATCTGCGGAATTCCTGCTCGGTTGTACTTTGTTAATCAATTCGTCAATGCTCGTTGGCCGTGCTCGATGATTGGTTAAATATCCTAGAGACAAGCAGGTAATAAAAAATAAGGTGATTAAAATTGCTGTTAATCGAGTTAAAAAAGAGCCGGAACCCTGACTACCAAATACAGTCTGCGATGCCCCGCTACCAAAGCTCGCACCTACTTCAGCACCTTTACCTTGTTGAATCAATATAAGACCAATCAATACAAAGGCAATCGTCACATGTATTATTAATAAAATTTGTTCCATACAATTCTCTCTAGTTGCTTGCAGCTTGTTGGTTCAAACTGCCGCTTTACAGATCTCAAAGAAATCTCGTGCTATCAGCGAAGCACCGCCAATTAATCCGCCATCAATATTTGGCTGCAGGAAAAGTTCCTTTGCATTGCCAGGCTTCACGCTGCCGCCATACAAAATTCTTGTGTTGGAAGCTCCATATTGTGATAGCTTTTCACGCAAGAAGTGATGAACTTCCTCAGCTTGAGCAGGACTTGCGGTCACCCCAGTTCCAATAGCCCAAACAGGTTCATAGGCTAAAACGAATTTTGCTATTTTCCCTGATGAAATCACAGTCTCTAATTGTCTTGCGACAATATCAAAAGTTTTGCCTAGAGAACGTTCATCTGCCGTCTCTCCCACACAAAGGATGGGGATTAATCCAGCATCATACGCTGATTGGCATTTTTTTGCAATGATTGCATCGGTTTCAGCAAACAACTGCCGTCTTTCAGAGTGACCCAATATCACATAGGCACACCCTATGTTATTCAACATACTTGGAGACACTTCACCCGTAAATGCACCCATGTCTTCAAAATAGCAATTTTGCGCGCCTAACTTAATCGCTAAGTCTGAGTTTTTTAATAACTCCCGTGTTTGTTCAAGATATACAAAGGGGGGGCAAATGGCTATCTCAAGGGATGCATTTTTAAGGGGAGCAGCGACGGCGGTGGTGCTAAATTCCTGAATAAAATTCTCTACCATGGCTTTTCTGCCATGCATTTTCCAATTACCGACAACCAGGGGTATTCTTGTATCCATAACAAGAATCATACTGGATTAAAATTGTTATCACAACTCCAATTATTTCGATTTGATATAGCCAGATATTTAAAGTTCCGAAATTAGAACAACTTTCTTCTAGGAAAACTTTCTTTTGGAACCACCTTCTTTTGGAGTACTACTGACATCGCGCCCGCTCTTTCTGTCTGAAGCATCGCTTGCTGCAGCCGTGGCACTTGGCATTTGTCCGGAAAGTGATAAGGACATCGATTGTGACAGTGATGCCGCCGCTTTTAAAGTTTCTGCTGCAAATTCCCCGGCAGAAAGCGCTAGTAATCCGCGATCATGGTGGTCATCATCACTTTCCATTGCGCTGAATTTTGGAAAAGCATCTAGTAGGGCTTGTCTTCGGATACTCGATCTTCTTAATTCATAAGCATCCGGCGTTTCTGTGCCATGTCGTTCTACTGTAACATCCAAAGCTGCTCCTATTTTGTCCATGGTTTTATTTATTTTCTTTAGCCTATCACTGATCGGATGTTGATGTGCGTCATCTCGAAAAAGTTCAGCTTCAGAATGAATCAGTTGCGCGACTCCGTTACGAATTGTTTTTGCATTTTCCTTAATATCCTCCAGATTCCCAGTCTCTGCTGTAAGATTTGGATTGACTTCACAAAATCTCATAATGGTACACAATCTCTCAAAATTGGGTTCATTGCTGAGTAATTGCGTTACAAAATCTTTATCTACAAGTTGAATATTAAATTTGCCATCTTGGATTGCAGAATTAAAAATATCAGCGATATTGTTCAGCATAAAAACATCTTCTTCATTCAAAGTAAAGAATGGATATTCTCTGCTTTTTTCCTGCGATGTTTTTCGATCTTCTGCCTTTAATTTTTGCATTTTGGGAAAAAGTTGTTCTCTGAATGCTTTTTCTTCCCGAGCGTCTTCCTCTTTTTTAGCTAATATTGCTTTATAGGCAGTAGTGAGCGCAGGTATTTTTTTTACGATATTTACGGCAGCGATATTGGGATCGACTTGTACTGCAAGATTTAAGAGTTTAATGGCGACATCAGAGTTTCGCTGCGCTAAATAGCCTAAACAAGCTTCCAGGATTAAGCCCCGGCCTGTCGCGTTTTTCATTTTCAATTTATCTTCTGAGACAAGAGTGATGATTTGACAGGCTTTATCTACGTTGGCGATTAAGTCCTTCCAATCTGATGGATTGGTGGATCCTGCATCCAGCAATTTCTCAAAATTCTTCGCTTTACTTGCAAAATCGATTAATTCAGCAATTTCTTTTTCACTCAACATAATAAATCACCTCAAAATGCTTAAATGTATAAAAGTGTATATGCAGTTAAATATCCAAATACTTTATATTCGATATATTCGATATATTTGATATTCGAAAAATATTCTAATCTAATTTTAGTTTAATTTTAATATTTTTAATATAAAGTGAAAATACTGCTGCATAGCTGCAATGGGGAATCCCCTATGTCAATTTAACATATAACACATAGGGGATCTTTAGATTTCGAAGATTTCAGAATCCAGAGGAGATCTCAGAAGAAGATCTCAGATTCTAGCCTGCAAGTTCGTTTGGATTTAAAACCCCTGCAGGAGCATCACTTGGGCCGCCCGGTGCTCCCGGAAAACTTGGGGCCGAAGGTGCTGGTGCTGCTGGTCGTGCTGCGGCAGCGGCTTCTTTTGCTTCGCGTTCGATGCGTGCACGGCTACGTTCCAAAGCTCTCGCTTCTGATTCACGTAATCTTCTTTCTCTATCAGCGTCAGCTTGGCTACGACGTTGTTCTGCCTCTCTCGCTTGTCTCGCTTGATTTTCTTGCTCCGCAGCCGCACGACGTTGACCTGCATCTCTGGCTTGTCGTTCCTGCTCTGCAGCTTGAGCTTGGCGGCGCTGTTCGGCCTCTCTCGCTTGACGCTCCTGTTCTGCCGTTCTGCGACTATTTTCTGTCGCCTGTCTGATTTGCTCAGCTTCCCTAGCTTGTCGTTCGCGCTCTGCCGTTCGTCGGCTATTTTCTGTAGCCTGCCGTATTTGCTCTGCTTCTGCTGCACGACGTCTTTGTGCTTCGGCATCGGCTTGACGTTGACGCAATGCATTTGCTTCTTGCTCTGCACTGCGACGTCTGGCCGCGTCTGCTGCTTGAATCGCCTGCTCCGCTCTGCGTTGTTCAGCTCTGACTCGTTCTCTTTCTTGTTCGGCTCTGGTCTGTGCTGCCCTAGCCTGTTCCGCTCTTGCTTGTTCTGCACGTTGTTCAGCTGCGCGTCGATCCAGTCTTGCTCTTTCTTGTTCTGCATCGCGCGCCATTTGACGTTCACGCTCAGCACGTTCACGCGCAAATGCTGCTTGACGATCTTGAAATTCTCTTTCGATGCGAGCACGTTCAGCATCTGTTTTTGCTTGTTCGAGGGCACGTTTTGCCTCACGTGCATCTCGCTCACTGCGCAAACGTTGTTCGCGCTGCCAATTCGCAGCACGTTCTTCCTGTTCACGAGCGAGTCTTGCACGATCACGGCTTATTTCTTGATTGTAGCGATCCCAGCGCGCCCAATCACGCGCATTTTCTTCTCTACGGCGAGAATGGTGCGCTCTGTCTCTTGCAATTTCTTCAGCAATTCGGCTGTCTCTTGCATCGCGGGAATCACGTACATCACGCGCATTCCGGGCATAATGATCTGGGCGTCCGTATTGCCGCCCTCTAGCATCCTCAGCATAATCTCTGCCGAATTCATAGCCAGAAAAGTCTCTTTCTGTTCGCTGTACTGAATCTATCATGATATCTTCACAACCAGTCAGAGGGATCAAGCTGATACCTAGAATTGTGATTAATAATGTGCGCAGTATTGACATAGGAAATGTCCTCTTAATTGTATTTAACTATATAACTTTTTAAATATTTAACTGTTTAACTATTCAACTCTGTTTTAATCATTTAACTGTTGATTATGTTTAATTGTTTTTTAATTAAACTATCATCATTCTTTCATCTTCATCATTTTTAAAAAGTTATTTAACTTTATTTAATTTATCTTTAAATCTTCATGAAACATCATGTCACGATTTAAAGATACTGTGAAAGATATCACAAATAGTATTGAATAAGGCAACTTATTTTTATTCATTTTCATTATATATTCTTTTTACACCAGAAATATTCTAAAATTTAGAGAATATGCATGGATTATTGCTTTCTTCTTTCATAGCCCTCATTACCCTTTCACTCGCTCTCCTTTGGGGAGGATGGAAGGGACTCTTGCTCGCATTATTCTTAGGGATAATTGAAATCAGTTTATCTTTCGATAATGCCATCGTAAATGCTCAAACACTAAAAAAATTGGATCCCATTTGGCGTAAAAGGTTTTTAAGCTACGGAATCATCATTGCAGTTTTTGGCATTCGACTTATCCTGCCCATATTACTGGTTTCATTTATTACCAATCTGGGGTTTATGGAAACGCTTTTACTCGCAATCAAACAACCTGATAACTATGCAAAGCATCTCGAACAAGTCCATATTCCTTTATCAATTTTTGGCGGTATTTTTCTGTGGATGGTGTTCATCAAATTTTTTCTGACAAATGATCGCGAGATTCAATGGTTAGCACCGATCGAAACCAATATTGCGAGATTTGGAAAGTTTCGATTCATCGAAATATTAGCGACTTTAATTGTTCTTCTGATAGTCTACACCTCTGTTCCTGTATCTCATAGAGTAGATGCTCTGCTCTCGGGATTAATGGCTATTATCGTGTTTTTATTATTACGAAGTCTGATTGATAATTTATCACAGAATCCTCCCAAAAACCAAAATTTTGGCTTATTTCTATATTTAGAGGCCATAGATGCATCGTTTTCTTTTGACGGGGTTATTACTGCGTTTGCGATCTCAAGAGATCTCATCATCATATTTTTAGGTTTGACTTTAGGCGCGGTATTTGTGCGATCCCTCACGCTCTTTTTGGTCAACAAAAAAACTCTGCAACAATATCGTTATTTGGAGCATGGCGCGCATTATGCTATAGGCGCTCTCTCCCTTTTCATGTTAACAGAAGCAATTATCCCAATTCCTGAAATTGTTCCAGGCATAGTCAGTGTAGGCATTATTTTACTTTCTTTTCTTTCATCTCATGCCTACAATCGTTCCAAAAAACAGCGCTATTGAATTAAAAAAAAAGATTATATAAGAAAAAGCTCTCTTGACCAAATATTGATATAGACATTCAACATAATATATCATAACATGTATCATATTTAGAGATATAAATACCATATATAGATATAGATATCCGAGTAAAGATATTACGATAAATAGGAGTAATTACAATGGCATTGACCAAAAAAGAAATCAATTTCGAGGTGGGGGTGAAAATGCAGATGTCCCTTGATGCTATGAAAAAAGCACAATTTGATGAAGATCTGATTTTCGACGTTTTACAAGGTCAAAAAGCCTACAATGAGAGATTATCCCCCGAAGCACTGGCGAAAATTCGGTTTATCAATAAAGGTAATTTTCATACCATATTAAACAGTTTAATTGGATCCTCACCCTGCCTCGCGTCAAAAGCTCCCGAAAAACAAGAAGGAATTGAAAAAAAGGGCTTAAAAGAACAAGATCAATTGAAGACGAAGACAACGGAAAAAGAGCAGACGAAAACAGCGGAGTATGATGAAGATGTTCTAATCATGCAAAAACTGCTTGCAAAGAGAACTGAAAAGTTTAAAAGCAAAGTGCTTCCTGGTATTTCGGACTCTGAACCCGCTCTCCTGTTCGCCCGTGCTGGGGGAACCCAAAGCAGATCGCTCCTATTAGAGGGATATTCTGGTCATATTGCCGAAACGCTTCTTGAAGGTTCTCTGCTTTCTGATACTCATCCAAGTGTTTCTGCCCCATTCACACCCCTGATGCTTGCAGCAACAGACTCTAGTAATGGAAGCTCTCCTGGACTAGTATTAGAGAGTGGATTAAAAGCTAAGAGCAAGTTCGTTTGAAGTTATGCACAAGGAGGTGTGTGAATGAGAACTTATGGAATATTTTCTTTTCTAACAATTAATTTATTAGCAACTTTTTATTCAACCCCAAGTTTTGCTGTCCTGCCACCCTACTACGAAAGCAGTAAAGAAATCACCGCCATTTTAAACGATCCAACTGTCGCTGATAAAATCACCTCTGGCCGACCTATCAACTCTATTACAAGAACAGAAACCGGTTATACCATTGTTGCTCGTGAATGCAGCTTAGAGGTCAAAATCAATTATCTTCCACAAAAAGGCGGCATGGTAGGACCAGCCAAGTTTGAGATGAAGCCCGGGGATCTGAAATGTAATGTCATGGAAAACTCGGACCTCGAACTTCTGAAAGACTAGATCTACTGTTCATTTATTAAAAATACGGATATAATCTCCTGATTCGATTTTTTAGATTAAATACTAGAACACTCAGGAGTAACGTATATGGGAAGTATTAGACCTCTTTCAAATAATCAATCCTCTATTTTATTAGCCGCACTACCCTTGGCAGCGATATCGCTCTGCTTTGCAAACCAAGCACATGCCCAACGTGAGTGCTGCCTGCCAACTTTTTATGTTGGAGCAGATGCTCAAGTACGTATTACTCGTTTCTATAAAAATTATGGCGGCAATTTTTATAAAAAGGAATATCCACAGGCAAATATTTATTTGGGAGTCAAAGGCAATGAATATTTCGGTATAGAATCAGGCACCGAAGTCAGTACTACGAGAACCCATTCCGCTTACATCCCTGTAGGATCTTATGTATTGGGTGCCCCTGAAGAGATTGATGCCAGCATAAAAACAGTAGTGAGATTTAGGACCTTGCACACAAGCTTGATTGGAATTTTTCCAATCTGCGAAGACAGCGGCTTTAATATACTGTTTGCTGTAGGGGCTACAAACTTAAAAGTCAGGCTAGAAAATACTTTGACTCAATTGGGAAGTACTCAAGTTGAGAAACGATTAAAACTTGCACAATCAAGAACTGTATTGCGTTTGATGACTGGCGTACAATACATGTTTAATGATTGTTTTGGAGTTAGAGCTAATGTGCGCTGGGAAAATACTAAACAACTTAAGAATATTGAGCCTGTTCGTTCTATGGCTCCGCATATTGCGAGGATCAAAGACAGTTTTACCTATGGTTTAGGGTTTGTCATTCAGTTTTAACACTGGCGTTTGAAGTTGTTATCATTCCCAGGAGTGGAAGGTCGAACGGGCTGCAGACTGAGACTTGCTGGTTTGCTGGGATGTTCTTGCTCTTTCTGCATCTGCCCTTTGTGCCTCTGCAGCTCTTTGCTGTTCTTCCGCTATTCTTTTTTCATCAAGTTGTCTTTGCATTTCTAATTGTCTTTGTCTTTCTAATCTGGCAGCATTTTGTTGCGCAACTCTCGCAATCTCTCCCTCTTCTCTTGCAGATTCTATTCTCACTCGCTCCTCTGCCTCCCGCTCTGCTTTGATAGCTGCTGCTCTGATACGGGCATTCGCATCCGCCTCTGCAGCAAGTCTTTGGACTTCTATCAAGGCATCAGCATCCGCTTTGGCTTTAATTTGAATTTGTTCCATTTCTTTTTGGATTCTGGCTTCTTCTGCAACTCTTAATAGTGCTTCTTGTTGCGCTTTTTTTGCTTCTGCTTCTTTTTTTATCGTTTCTGCGGCTTCAGAATCCAGAATATAAACAGGCTTTGTCCTCAAAAATTTTTCAAACTCGCTATAATCAGCAAACGGTATTTTCTGCTTGGGAATGCCATTTTGTTTTGAAATGCCTTTTTGCTTTGGATCTTCATCTTGGGTTATGGCTTCTTTTTGTGGGTCTTTATGTGCATCCTTATGTGCCTCTTTACCTAGATCTTGTTTATCTTTATGAGTAGGTGACTCTTGAAGTCCCAAACTCATGCTCATGACACAAGCTTCTCCATCCTTATCCTGTATGGGACTTTTCTTTAGTTTAGTCTTTTGCTGAGCAGTAATCTCTACATGTTCACCATTGCGAGGCTTGGCGAGAGTGGGGACTTGATCTGCTTTTTTACCTGCTAATTCTCTCTGTAATTTAAGAATTGTTTGTGCCTGTTGCTTGTTCTTTCTCCTCTCACTTGCCAATTCATGTTTACGTTTTTTTGCTGTATCATCCCATTTTAAGAGGGTGGTGCGTGGCACAGTTATTATATCATCGCTTACCACTCCCCTGCCTTTCATCTGTTGATCAACAGTTTTTAAAGTAGCTTTCGCTTTGCTTATTGATTCGGAAACTCTTTGTTCACCAGACTCGGTGCCAGAAGCATTCTTCCCTGCCTCTTTTGATGTAAGCGATGCTAGCGATTTTAAACCTTCAGGTTTTTCTGCCATAAATTTCTCAGATCTTCATTAAATTAAGGTCAGATATTATAGGATTTTTCTATACCGCTGCAGATTTGCCTTGGCTCTTCTGACCTTTTGCACTCAAATCAGTACCTGCAGCCCTTTTGCTGGGAGCAGCTCCCCCAGCTGGCAACCCGTGACTCGCACCACCTGCGCCCAATGTTCTATCTGCCATTGGAGTATATGAGGGTGCTCTTTTGCTCGGGATGGTGCCCGGATTGGATGCAGATCTGCCGTTTGAAGCAGCTGGAACACTTTTTGCGGGAGCAGGCATGACTCCGGCTTTTTTAGCTGGTGTCGAAACTGCTGAAGCTTCTACCTCGCTTTTAGCGGGTGTTGAGCCTGAAGCGAGACTTTTATCAGGACTCGAAGCAGCTGAAACACTTTTAGCTGGTGAAGAAACTGGAAGCGATGCACTTATGGCTTTTTCATGTTGAGTACTGAGGGCACGGACTCTACCCGCTTGTATCTCTGGAATCAAATGATCACCCGGTGCCTGATCATCACCATTTGCGACACCATCTTTCTCTCTGCCATTTTTGTTTTCTTCCTCTCTCTCTGAAGTATCTGAATCTTCGTGTTTATCCGATTCAGAGCGGGAGATATCTGATGCTAGGGAGATGTTGTCAGAGGAATCATCGAGATTAGGCACAATGGCACGTAAACGTTTTGGATCTATGATCAAACCTCTTACCAAATCTTTATTTTTTTCGTCAAGTCTTTCATTTTCCTCATTCAATTCTTCCATTTTTTTACTTTGGGCTTCTAAGAAATCCATAACATCATCTCTTTGTTTAGTGGTAGTTTCAAGACTTTCCTTCAATCTCGCAACTTCCGCTTCGAACTCGTCCTTTTTGGAGGATGCTTGTTCATGTTTTTGTTTCAAAGCTTCATACTTTTGATTAGCTTCTGCTTCTTGTTTACTCAAAGCAACAAGTTTCTCTCCACTCAACTTGACTTCAAGCTCTTTCAAAGCAGTTACCTTGTCTTGTCTTGCTGTTTTTTGCTGCGCCTCAAGAGCTCCCATCGATTGCTCTTTCTGAGCCTTTAGAGCTTCGGCATGGAGAGTGTCCAATTGTATTTTTTGCGTATCCAATTCCTTTTTCTTGTGACTTTCCACCTGTTCGATTTTTTTCTTTACTTGCGCCATGCAAGCCTCATAATAATCAGCGTCCGCGCCTGCAGCTTCAGCATCTTTGGATGCCGAATCAATTCCTGATTCAATTGCCTTTTTTTCTGTATTTAAGGATCTCAATTCTTTATACAGTTTCTGTTTTTCTGCCTGTGTTTTTTGTTGTTCCTGCTGTAATTGAATTTTCAATAGTTGGTGTTGCTCCATCAATTTAGCATGTTGTGCACTTAAATCACTGTATTTACTGGAACTATCTGCCCGCAGAGTGTCATGCTCCCGCTGCAATTTTGAATGCTTGTCCCGTAATTCGGAATGTCCAGATTGGAGTGTTTGATGTTCTGATCTGATCCGTTCGCGATCACTTGCTATCTGATCACGATCACTTGCAATCTGATCACGAGCCTTTGCGATCCCCACACGCTCCAGCTCTTTAGCTGATAGAGCAGCCTTATGTTCGTCCTTTAATTTGCTTATGCCAGATTCATGATCAAGTGCTAAACTGGCGAGTCTAGACTCCCTATCTGCAATTTTCTGTAGGTGTTCTTCTATTTGTCTAGCTTGTTGAATGACATGGTCTTGCAGTTTTCTATTCAGCTTCTCGATGGACTCATCTCGGGACTTTTGCCCTTTGCCTCTGGCTTCCTGATCCGCGCTGGTTTTCTTATCCTTTCCTTTTACCTTGCTTAATCGTGTCTCAAAATCTTCTGGTCTCTGTGCCATTTTCCATCTCCTTTGCTTACCTTTTAAATAATTAGTGTGAAGTTTACTATTTTTCACTACGAAAGTAGACTGTCTCCTAGAGCCAGTTGTGTTTCTTCTTAGCGTTGGATCTTCTGACTCTAAAAATTGTTTATCATATAACATCTTTGGGAGTGCATTTGTCAAGTCTTTTTGTTGCTCGCTCCTCAAAAAATCATCGCAGAGTTTGATCAACAATACTAAATGTGCGAACTTGGTAGTTGAAGCAGAAAGCTTCCAAGCTTCTGCGGCTGTAAGATTTTTTGGAAATACAAATCGTTTCCGAGGGGGTTCAATGGGAGGTCTCAAATAGGGAAGTGGGTTCTGTTCCTGCTTCTTTGGATTCTTTAAATATTCTTGCTTTAAATATTCTTGCTTTAATTCTTCTTCCAAAGCCCGTATTAAATCCATAAATACAGTTCTTAGAATGGGCCCCTCGATATCATTAAAGATTTTTTCAGTTTTTTGATATTTTTTTACCAGGGATTTTATTTCATCCTCTGAGATTTGACGTGGTCTGCGAATTATCCTGGGATTCTTAGTATATTCTATCAAAACTGAGTAAAGCAGCCTTTCAAAATCGCGAACTAAGGTTTGATTGGCATGGGCATTTTCGCATGAAAAATCTGAAACTCTGAACAAAATTATTTCCATACTCTCTGGAATAACAGATTGATATGCTGAGATCTGCTTTTTGAGTTTTCTCTGAAATCCCTCTACGATTTGTCGGAATAGTGTCTCCATATATGAATTATGCCAACTAAAACTGCTGAGCATTGCCCGAGATAATTCTATTTCAAACTCAATGATTGCTCCAACACCGGATTCTGAAAATATTTTTTCAAACATCCCAGGATCTCTAAGAATTCCTTCGATATTTATTTTTGAAGAGGGCAGATAACCTTCGAGCACTTAATAAATCCTTTTAACCTATTAATCTATTAACCTATATAATTTGTAAGATAAATCACTATTAAAAATTTTTAAGTAATATAACTATGAATGTCATTCATAATGGGATTATACAGTAAGGAAATAAGGAATTACAAATAATTTTTTATTAAACTGTATTAGAAATGTGATATGAGCAGAGTTTCACAACTTATTTGCAACAGTTGATGCATTATCTCATTTTGTGGAAACAAGGAATCACGTGCAAATCAGTGGGGCCAATATACTTTTTATCTGGACTAAAAATATTCCATTGCTCATAAGATCCCCCAAATAAAGCATAATAACGATGTTGCAATGCGATCACATAATCTTGAAATTGCTTCACAGAATCCCTTTCAGCCGCATTTTCACAAGCATTGGCATCAAATAAAAAGTAGCTGATGGCATCCGTAAAATATTCTACAGTGTTGGTATCAAAGCGATAGCGATGCAAGGCATTTGAAATTGCCCAGGCCTCCGTCAAAAAATAAAGATATTTTCCATCAGACGAAATTTGCAGTTCATCAAATTCGACTAATTGCTCTTCGGGTTTTAATTTCTCCCCAATCTTGTAATCGACTAAAAGCTTTTCAGTTTGTTTCTCAATATCATAGAGCCAAATTTGCGATAAATTGCTTTCCTGTTCAAATTCAGTTCCTAAATTGTCGTGTGCTTCAAAGGTTGAGGGATATTTTTGTTCGGTTTCTCGGATAAAAGCTATGAGCTTACGATTGGGTGAAAGAATGGGATCTGCATCCATTTTCTTGTGGGTTATTTGGATTGTCCTGCCATCTTTGGTTCTGACAAAAATGTCTCGATTCTTGGTAAAGACATCAACGGCATGGCCAATGATTTCATTTTCTGAAGAGTTCATGGTGTTGATAGTGTCTAGACTACTATTGGGATCGGAATCAGAGGATGAGGAGGATGCCGGTGTGGATGATGGCGATGAAGCAGCATCTGAATCGGGGTTGGGATTGGAGCTGGCATTTGCATTGGCATTGGGATTGCGATTGGGATTGGGATTGGGATTGGGATTCGGATTGGAGCCAGAATACGAATAAACATCCGAGTCAGCATCAGAATCCGATAAATTCTGCGCTTTCGAGGGTGAGAAGGGCGCAGTATCAGCACTCGACATCGGAGCAGAAAAAATTGCTGCTGATAAGATAAGAAGACCCGAGAAAATTAGAAAACTAAATGATTTTTTCATGTGAGCAAATAACCAGAAAATCCTTTTGATTATTATAACCTATTTTGCGTACCAAAATTACGAGAAATAATTTCTGATGCTATTCGCAATCATACTACTTCAACTAAATTAAATATAGTTGACATAGGGCAGCTGTTAAGATAAAGAGCCGCGAGCAGGCCCTTTATTCTTGTCCGAGTCAAGAGATTCAGCAGAAGCCACACTGTGCTCATGATCTGATTTCTTATCGGAAGCTTTCGGATACTGTAATAACAGAGTCCTAGTTTTGCCTAATTGTTCGGGGATCACTTTACATAGGAGGTTAATAGCCTCAAAATCAACAGCCGCGGCAGCCGCCGCACGCCCACCTCGCGCACATGAACCCACAAGCGGCGCCCACCCCGCGCGCCGCGCGGCCTTATATAACGCAAAATTAGTTCCAAGTCCAAACGAATCTAAATCACCATCTACATCTTTCCACCCATTATCATAAACTTCGAAGCGACACGCCCGAACAGGTTCTAGCGTGAAGTCGGGAAGGGGATCATGTGGTACAGGATTACAGAATACTTGCAGCCCAAACGTGGAAAGTTTTTTCTGCGCGTCGCCCAGATGTTCCCAAAGCTCATAGACAGTTTTCCAATCTGGCTCCTTTGCTTTGTTTTGTATATCGACTTCTTTGAGAAATTTCTGATATGCGTCAAGAACTGCTTTAAAGGCAGATAGAAAATTAGAGTTAGACAGAATTGTGTCTACTTGTAATCCCGCTTGGCGTTTTAGATTATCAGGAAGAGCATCTCTAAAAATATTTACTAAATGAAAGTCACCTGAAAGTGCGGCGGCTTCTAGGGAACTTAGATTGCTGATTCCAATTCTGACCGCAATTTTCTTTTGTTTAGAGCTGGGATATTTAACATCGCCTTTGGTGCTGACCAAAATGAGCTCTGGATTTTTTGCTATGATTTCTAGGATTTTTTTCTTGTTCTCTGCAGTAATATTCAAGACAAGGTCCATTAGAGGCGCTGCTTTCAATGCGTCCTCACCATAGGCCTCTTTATAGAGATGATACACAGATTTACAGACAGCTGCTTTTTTAACCCATGATTGTGCATCTAAAAATTGATCCTGCAATTTCATTAGGACTGTCGGTTGTTTCAGAAAAGGAGTTGTGGTTGCCATATCAATTACTCTACCTATTAATATTGCTGTTAATAAATGTGCATAAGCATTAATATAAGTTAGTATTATATCACATTAAAAAATGATGAGTCAATCTGGTGATTAAACTGATGATTAAATCAGAAATTTGACATTTAGAACAGGCCAATCCCCAAATCTTTGGATCCGGTCGAAATACCGAAAGATATCAACAGAAAGATCAGGGGTCAGGGCCAAGCAAGTGACAAGGTTGTGTTTAGCATACGTTTGCCGCTTGCTTAGCCCTGGCCCTTAATTTCCACTAGTTGGTATCGATATCCCAGAAATAAAATTGGTCGAATTGAATAAATTGGATAATCTTCCAGATATAAAACTACCAGATGAAAACCTAGCATTTGCGATTAAACGGTTTGATCGAGATAATAATACTAGAGTTCATATGGAAGATTTTGCACAAATACTCGTAAAATATCCGCAGGAAAAATACAACTCTGCGAGCTATGAGCAAATCGGCAAAGTTATCTACGAATATTCCAATGATGGGTTAGCAGATATTCAACAATTTGCAAGGAGATTGCTTGTTAACATTCTACTTGCCAACGATGATGCACACCTAAAAAACTGGAGTTTGATATATGCGGATAAAATAAACCCTAGACTTTCACCAGCTTACGATATTTTAACAACTAACGTCTATATAAAAGATGAAAAGCAGTACGCTCTTAATTTGGGAAAAACCAAAGATTGGTATGAAGTTTCATTTGCTCATTTTCAAGCTTGGGCTGACAAGATAGGAGTTCCATGGCGCGCCATTAAACCGCATCTAGAGGATACACTAACTAAAGCAAGAAGCTTATGGCGTAATAAATTAAAATCTCTTCCCATGAATGAAAAGCACAAGAAAAATCTCATCATTCATTGGGGTAATTTACATGATGATTTTAAGATTAAATAAAATGGGGAGATTCTTATAAAGAAGTTCTGACAGCCTGGGCGAGTTCCTGCGCAATTGTCTGCACCATAGTTTCATCTCTTCCTTCTACCATGACGCGCAACAAAGGTTCGGTGCCGGAGGGACGCAGCAAGACTCTGCCAGATCCATTTAGGCGTGATTCAGCGGTTTGGATCGCTTTTTTTACTGCGGGATGTTCTACGATGTTGTTTCCGATGTTTCCAATGCCGATGCTATTGTTACTTTGTGAAGCGTTGGATGAAAGCGGAACGTTGATCAAGGTTTGGGGATATTTCTGCATACCCTGCTTTAATTCAGCGAGTGATTTATCAGAACAGAGCAGCACTGCGAGCACACGAAGCGCGGAAACTATACCGTCGCCTGTTGTGTTGGCATCAAGACAGATAATGTGGCCAGAAGATTCGCCGCCGAGATTCCAGTCATTTCGCTTTAATTCTTCTAAAATGTAGCGATCGCCGACTTTGACTCGGGAAAATTGAATACCAAGGTTTTTAAAGGCAGATTCTAGACCGAAATTACTCATTACGGTGCCAACAATGCCGCCTACCAATCGATTGGTTTCGGAATACCATTTGCCAATGATGAATAGGAGTTCATCGCCATCTAAAATATCGCCGTGATTGTCGATCATGATGAGGCGATCGCCATCACCATCCAATGCAATACCAACATCAGCACGTTCTTGCAGTACGCGTTTTGCAAGTGCTGCGGGTTGTGTGGAGCCACAGCCTTCATTGATGTTGTAGCCGTCGGGTGAAACGCCCATTTCAATGACTTCGGCGCCAAGTTCTCGAAATACTTTGGGCGCAACACGATAGGTAGCACCATGAGCGCAATCTACAACTATCTTGAGATTACGAAGATCGAGAGTGCTCGGAAAAGTATTTTTACAAAATTCGATATAGCGGCCTTCTGCATCAGACACACGTTGTGCTTTGCCGAGAGATCGAGAATCGACCATGACCATCGGTTTTTCCAAATAAGATTCGATGGCGAGTTCCGTTTCATCTGGAAGCTTGGTGCCAGCGGAAGAAAAGAATTTAATGCCGTTGTCATCGTAAGTATTATGAGAAGCGCTGATAACGATTCCGGCAGAAGCACGCAGTGCTCGGGTCAAATAGGCGATGGCAGGGGTTGGCATGGGTCCGAGGAGTAATGTGTCGACACCCGCAGAAGAAAGACCTGCTTCCAATGCAGATTCAAAGAGATAACCTGAAACTCGCGTGTCTTTTCCGATCAGGACTTTGGGTCGCGGCGGTTTTGAACTCTGATTTGAACTCTGAGAATCTTTACAATCTTTAGAATCCTTAGAGTCTTTAAAATCTTTAGATTCTTTAGAATCTTTTTGGCTATCCGTGAGCACTGAACCTACTGCCCAACCCAATTTTAAAATCCAATCTGCTGAAATTGGGGGTTTACCTACTCGGCCGCGTATGCCATCCGTTCCAAAATATTTCTTCATGAAACTTGCTTGTCCTATATATCCTGTTGTAGTTTTTAGAGCGCTAGCAAATTAGAATACAAATTAGATAAATATGTCTCTATTTTCTAGGTTCTAGTTTCTAGGTTCTAGACCCGGATCCCCCACGGGATCTCTGTTACGATGCACCACCGATTCATCCGCATTCTTTTTCTTTTCCGCATTACTGTTATCGGACCAATCACTGGGTTCACGGGGCGTTTTGCCTTCCATGATATCCTTGATTTGTTCTGTCGTAATGGTTTCAAACTTAAGCAATGCTTCTGCCATGATATGCAGTCTATCCATTTTTTCTTCGAGAATCTTCTTCGCAATAACATAACTGCGATCCACAATATTTCGAATTTCTTCATCAATGACATGTGCTGTTTCGTCGGATACATCTTTACGCTTTGACATAGAATGACCTAGGAAAACTTCACCTTCCTCCTCACCATAAGTCAATGGCCCTAAGCGCTCTGATAAGTCCCCAACGTGTGACCATGTTGCGTGCAATATCGGTGGCGACCTTGATGTCATTTGAAGCACCCGTTGTCACACTTTCTTTTCCAAAAATGAGTTCTTCAGCAAGGCGTCCGCCAAAAAGACCTGCAATCTTGCTTTCTAAACGTAATTTACTGTAGCTGTAGCGATCGTCTTCTGGTAAGAAAACCGTGACGCCAAGGCTCTACCACGCGGGATGATGCTGACCTTATAAACGGGATCATGTTCTGGCATGGATAAACCAACAATGGCGTGTCCGGCTTCATGATAAGCAGTGAGCTTACGTTCACTTTCATTCATCACCATGGATTTACGTTCCACACCCATCAGCAATTTATCTTTGGCTCTTTCAAATTCAATCATATCCACTAAACGTTTGTTGGCTCTGGCCGCAAAAAGTGCCGCTTCATTCACCAAATTAGCCAAATCAGCACCAGAAAATCCTGGGGTACCGCGTGCAATCACTCGGGCATCCACATTGTCTGACACTGGCACTTTACGCATATGAACTTTTAAGATTTGCTCGCGGCCGCGGATGTCTGGCAAACTCACAGCAACTTGGCGATCGAAACGGCCAGGTCGGAGCAATGCAGGATCGAGAACATCTGGGCGGTTGGTTGCAGCGATGACAATGACGCCTTCATTGCCTTCAAAGCCATCCATCTCTACCAACAACTGATTTAAGGTTTGTTCCCGTTCATCGTGACCGCCGCCTAAGACCTGCGCCGCGATGCCGTCCTACAGCATCAATTTCATCGATGAATATGATACAGGGTGCGTGTTTTTTGGCTTGTTCAAACATGTCTCGAACCCGGGATGCACCAACACCCACAAACATTTCGACAAAGTCTGAGCCAGAAATCGTAAAGAAAGGTACTTTTGCTTCGCCGGCAATGGCTTTGGCTAACAGTGTTTTACCAGTACCCGGCGGACCGATCATGAGTACCCCTCTTGGAATACGGCCGCCGAGGCTTTGGAATTTGGCGGGATCACGCAGGAATTCGACTAATTCCTGAACTTCTTCTTTGGCTTCATCAACGCCTGCCACATCGGCAAAAGTCACTTTGACTTGATCTTCACCGAGCAAACGCGCCCTGCTGCGTCCAAAAGACATGGCACCGCGGCCACTGCCACCGCCCTGCATTTGTCGCATGAAGAAGATCCAGACACCAATAAATAATATGATGGGGAACCAGCTGACAAAGATATTCATTAATAAGCTGGGTTGTTCTGGGGGCTTACCACGAACTTTGACGCCATTTTCAACGAGATTGTTAACGACGTTTTCAGGTAATGTAGGAAGATACGTCACAAAGGATTTATCATTTTGCGTAGTACCGCTGATATTCCTATCTTCGACTGTTACCTGTTTTACATCCCCGGAGCGTACTTTTTCCAAGAATTGAGAATAAGCAAGCTTTTCCACCTGTTTAGGCGGGGGGCCAAAATTATTAAACACGGCCATTAAAATAACCGCAATGACTAACCATAAAATTAAATTTTTAAGCATATCGTTCATTCAATTCCTGCAATTCAATTCCTGCAAAAGTCTTTAGCGACCAAGTACAATTCTCGGGACTCTGGGCGAGAGGCCCCGGGTTTTCGAATAGACACATTATTAAAATGTCTTTTAAGTATAGTTGAATATTCGTCAAATCCCTCACCTTGGAATAATTTGACGAGTAATCCACCGCCCTTTTTTAATACTGACTGTGCTAAATCAAGCGCAAGTTCTGCTAAATAAATCGAACGGGGCTGATCTATTGCTGATATGCCACTGATATTTGGAGCCATATCTGACATGATCAAGTCACACGATCTGCCGTCCAATTTAGTAATCAATTGATTTAATACAGCTTCTTCCTGAAAGTCTCCAATTATTATATCGACATCTTTGATGGGATCCATAGGCAGGATATCTAAGGCGATGACTTTTCCTTGCTGACCTACCAAATCTGCCGCAATCTGACTAAAACCTCCGGGCGCTGCACCCAGATCAATGATAGTCATTCCTTTTTTGATTAAGTGATCCTTTTTTTGGATATCCAATAATTTAAAGACAGCACGACTTCGATAACCCTGCTTCTTTGCCAGCTGGGTATAGGGATCTGAATGTTGTCTGTCTAGCCACCGACGACTACTTTTGGTTTTTGCCATGATAAATTTTGCTTTAGATATACTCTATATATGCTCTACACATAATATGCTCTACAAATACTCTACTTTGGAAATCTCATAGGAAATTGCACCATTAGGAGCCTGAACATCCACAGAGTCACCTTCCATTTTTCCAATAATTGCGCGAGCGATAGGTGAGGCAATGGAAATTTTACCTGTTTTGAGATCTGCCTCGTCTTCACCTACGATTTGATAGCTGACAGTTTGATCGGTGTCGAGATTCACTAAGGTGACTTTTGCACCAAATACCACTTTTCCTTCATTTGGTATATGGCTTAGATCGATCACTTGAGAATGTGCTAATTTGTGCTCAATTTCACGAATTCGTCCTTCAGTAAAACCTTGCTGTTCTTTAGCAGCATGATACTCTGCATTTTCTCGTAGATCGCCATGCGCACGAGCTTCTGCTATCGCATTGATGATTCTGGGCCTTTCTACTGTTTTTAAGTACTGTAATTCTTCACGCAGTTTTTTTGCCCCTGCTTCTGTCATAGGCACTTTTTTCATTTCAGTCATACCTTGCATATTTCATTTCACTCATAAAACAAAACATCTTCAAATGTAAATTAACAACTTTAAATACAAATACATCAAATACAAATACATCCAAAAATAAATTTCTTAACTTTATTTAGGAAAATATTAAAAAGAATTAAGGACCCTTAGACCCTAGTACCTTGTATCTTATACAAAAATTATATTTTAAAGATAAGATACGGTTTCATTGAAAATAACAAAGCTTAAAAAAGCGTACTTACAGATGTAAATAATACCATAATTCTCTTTTTCAAGCTAGCCGAAGTTACATATCTTTAATATATGAATATTTTGAGCACAACCCAAGGGATTTTGTATAACCTAAGCAATCACACACCTAATTCTATTGTCATTTTAAACAGTAATTTTGTTGCATATAATTGCATTTAAATTCATGTTCATACACTAATTACAACCTTTTATCCATAAAATTATACCTTTTATCTTAAGTCAGAGAATATTCCTTCAATTAGCTATTGTACAAGTAAGGTAACTCCGTATAATGGCTAGGTTAATTCGTTATTTATTTAACTAATTGTAGTTTCACGGAAATTAATTTCCTTGAATCTATTAATGAAATTGAGAGGATACAATAAAGAGGACTGATATTTATGAACAAAAGAACTGACAAACGTGCAAGATTGGTTGAAGCTGCTGATAAACTCTTTTATGAACAAGGAGTTAACGTCACCACTTTGGCAAACATCGCTTCCTTAGCAGATGTTCCATTAGGCAACGTGTACTACTATTTCAAATCCAAAGAGTCTATCGTCTTGGCTGTTATTGCACGACGTCGAGAAATGATTCAGGCACAATTTGCTGAATGGGGTGCATTAAATAGTAAAGGCCGTTTAAAATCCTTCATTGATTATAACTCCACATTAAGCTCCCAAACTGCCACCTTCGGTGATTGGCTTGGAAGTCTTTGTCAGGAACTCTGCAAGCAAACTGGTGAAATTTCCAGCGCTGCTTCTGAATTGCTTAAAGATGTCCTCAAGTGGTGTGAAACTCAGTTTAAGGATTTGGGCAAAGGGGAAAGATCCTATAACTTAGCGCTTTCCTTCCTTTCAGGTCTGCAAGGGACAAATTTATTAACTTTGACCTTCAAAGACCCCAAAGTGACTGAACAGCAAAGTCAATATTTGACTCATTGGTTAGAAACAGTTTAAAGCGACTTGGCTTAAGACTTTAAGATTTCTTAAGACTTAAGGCGTTTTCAAACTCCCCTGCCTCTGTTTGGAGATTGGGATACCCATACCGCCCTATTTCTCTAGGTTCTTCACGGACCTAGGATAGGGCGTTTTTTCATTCTTACTTCCAGTTCCATTTCTTACTTCCAACTCTCTAGTGCTAGTGATTATTCAAGGTCTCCCGATTGAATGTAGTCAAAACGGGAAGACTTTTAGGCACAAAACAGCAGGACAGCTGTTTTGGACGCACTTACTGGTGCGCCCGAAGGGTGAGCGCCAAGGATGGCGCGAATCAACGTCGCTTTAAAAATTTAGCAAAAAAGCGGAGTTTACAATCTCGTAAATGAGCAATTTTTGCTAAATTTTTAATGCGAGATTGCCAAAAGATGGGCGTTCACTAACAATGCCATCCGTTAATAACAATTTATCCACAGGTTATACAGTTGTTATTCACTTGACGCTGATGCGTGCGTATACCAAAATACATACATGTTGTGTAAAAACTTATTAAGGCCCCCAAGATATTGGGTTACAAACATAAGTTCATCAACTAAGGTATTATTGAAAAGCTCTAAAAGAAAGGAGTTTCCTATGCACTCAGAAACTGTCCCAAATGCCCAGAACACACAGAACATCAGTCACATCAACTCTAACGCTCAAAACACGCATCATAACAATAACAATCACAATCCTTCAGAAATTACCTCCAACACCTTAATGGTAATTCGTCGTAATGGTACCTTGGTTCCATTCGACAGCACGCGGATTGCTGCGGCCATTACCAAGGCCTTCTGGGATGTTGAGGGCACTGGCGCTGAAGCATCCGCCCGTATCACTGAGATCGTTCATTCATTAACTGAGGAAGTTTCTGAAACCTTCAAACGCCGCATTGCGGTTACCGGCAGGACTATCCACATTGAAGATATTCAAGATCAAGTTGAACTGGCATTGATGCGCAATCAATATCATCAAGTTGCCCGCTCCTACGTGATTTATCGCGAAGAACACCGCAGACAAAGAGAAGTGACACAACAGCAAAAGAAGGCAGATGCTGGTGGACTCTCCATTGTTTTGGAAGATGGTTCCAGCACAATATTGGATATCCAGGCTTTGGAAGCAAGTGTCAGTGAGGCTTGCCACGGATTGAGTGAAGTCACCCCAACCAACATCGTGCGCGATGCGGTTCGCAATTTATTCAATGGGGTTCATGTGCGTGAAGTGCGCCAGGCGCTTATCATGGCAGCTCGTACCTTTATCGAACAAGAACCGAATTATAGCTATGTTGCCGCACGTTTACTGCTGAAAAATCTACAGCTTGAAGCATCGCGTTTCTTGAAGCTGCCACTGCCTGAAAATTCAGCTGAAATGGCAAAACAATATGCTGCCACTTTGGCTGCCACCATTCATAAAGGCGTTGAGCTTGATCTCTTGGACCGACGTCTCAAAACTTTCAATCTGGAAAAATTAGGCCAGGCCATCCTTCCAGATCGTGATCTGCAATTCACTTATTTGGGATTGCAAACACTCTATGATCGCTATTTTCTTCACAATCAAGGCATCCGCTTTGAATTGCCGCAAACTTTCTTTATGCGAGTTGCCATGGGACTCGCGCTCAAAGAAAAAGACAAAGATCATTGGGCTGTTGAATTCTATCGATCTGCTGTCTTCTTTTGATTTCATGAGTTCAACACCTACATTGTTTAATTCTGGAACGATTACGATCCCAATTATCAAGCTGCTTTTTAACCACAGTACCGGATGACTTAGAAGCATCTACAATGCCATCAAAGACAATGCCCTGCTTTCGAAATTTGCTGGCGGTTTGGCAATGATTGGACGCCGGTTCGTGCTATGGGCGCTCATATCAAAGGCACCAATGGCAAATCACAAGGTGTGGTTCCTTTCCTTAAAGTTGCCAATGATACGGCCGTTGCAGTGAATCAAGGCGGCAAACGCAAAGGCGCTGTATGTGCCTATCTCGAAACTTGGCATCTCGATATTGAAGAATTTTTAGAACTTGCGGAAAAACACTGGGGATGACAGACGTCGCACCCATGATATGAATACTGCCAATTGGATTCCTGATCTTTTCATGAAGCGCGTGATCGAAAATAAAGAATGGACGCTTTTTCTCACCAGATGAAATGTCTGATTTACATGATCTCTATGGTGAATGCTTTTGAACGAAGCCTATGTTGACTATGAAGCCAAAGCGGATGCGGGTAAAATCAGAACTTTAAGCGAATTGCCTGCTGTCTCGCTCTGGCGAAAAATGCTGGGCATGATCTTTGAAACAGGTCATCCTTGGATCACTTTTAAAGATCCTTGCAACCTGCGTTCTCCACAACATCATGTTGGCGTGATCCACAGTTCTAATCTTGCACTGAAATCACCCTTAATACTTCTATTGATGAAATTGCTGTTTGCAACCTGGGATGTATTAATCTGGCGCAGCATTTAACGGACGCGAAATTGGATACTGAAAAATTGAAACGCACCATTAAAACAGCCATTCGCATGTTGGATAATGTCATCGACATCAATTACTATTCAGTGATTCAAGCCAGACGATCCAATTTGCGACATCGACCCGTTGGTTTGGGTTTGATGGGCTTCCAAGATGCCTTGTATAAATTGGGATATTCTTATGAATCCGAGGAAGCAGTTGAATTTGCGGATCGCTCCATGGAGTATATCAGCTACTATGCTATCGAAGCTTCCACTGAATTAGCCGAAGAACGCGGCACTTATGCCACTTATGAAGGTTCTCTCTGGAGCAAGGGCATTCTACCCATTGATTCCATTGAACGCTTACAAGAAGCATCGCGGCAATTATTTAGATCAAGATCGCAGCCAAACTTTGGACTGGACGAGTCTTACGCAAACGAGTGAAAACCGTCGGGATGCGGAATTCTAATGTGATGGCGATCGCTCCTACTGCCACCATTGCCAATATTTGCGGTGTGTCGCAATCCATTGAGCCTACTTATCAAAATCTCTATGTCAAATCAAATCTATCGGGCGAATTTACTGTAGTGAATCCTTATCTGGTACAAGATTTGAAGTGGCAGGCTATGGGATTAAGTCTATGGTCAATGATTTGAAATATTATAATGGCAGTGTGCGCTCGATTGATCGCATTCCTGAAGAGATTAAGGCAAAATACGCACAGCATTTGAAATCGATCCAAAGTGGTTGGTGGATGCGGCTTCAAGACGCCAAAAATGGATTGATCAAGCACAATCGCTCAATCTGTACATGAAAGCACCTTCAGGTAAAAAAATGGATATCTTATATCGTACGGCGTGGCTGCGTGGATTGAAGACTACGTATTATTTAAGGAGTTTGGGGGCAACGGATGCGGAGAAGTCTACCATTCATGATGGGGCTTTAAATGCAGTGAAGGTGGTTGCGGGCAGTGCTAATGATGTGGGAACCGCAAAACTCTGTTCCATTGACGATCCCGACTGTGAAGCCTGTCAATAATTTTTTTATTAAGGTTTATTATTAAGGAGTGAAAATGACTGACGTTCAAAGTATCGCAAAATCGCGCAACTCTGGCCTAGAATTTGAATTTGGAACTGCGCGTATTCGGGAATGACGACAAGCGCATGATCAACTGCTGGGCCGATTTAAATCAATTAATTCCTTTCAAATATGAATGGGCCTGGGATAAATATTTAAAAGCTTGCGCAAATCACTGGATGCCAAATGAAATTAATATGGCAGCTGATGTGAAATTATGGCGCAGTTCTGGCCTCACTGAGGATGAAAGAGAAATTATGGAACGCAATATGGGATTTTTCTCTACTGCAGATTCTTTGGTTGCGAATAATCTGGTTCTCGCAGTGTATCGGCATATCACCAATCCCGAATGCCGCCAATATTTGCTGCGCCAAGCTTTTGAAGAAGCACTACATACCCATGCCTATCAATTCATTGTGGAAAGTTTGGGCATGGATGAATCCAAAATTTTTAATATGTACCGTGAAATGCCTGCGGTTTCAAAGAAAGCAGCTTGGGCACTGCGGTTCACGGAAAGCTTGGGTGATCCGAAGTTCCGCACCGGCACTCTGGAAAATGATCAGCGCTTTTTACGTGATTTAATCGCTTTTTATGTGGTATTTGAAGGGATTTTCTTTTATGTAGGCTTCACCCAAATTCTTTCTATGGGACGCCGCAATAAAATGGTCGGCACCGCAGAACAATTGCAATATATTTTGCGTGATGAATCCATGCATTTGAATTTTGGAATTGACGTCATCAATCAAATCAAAATTGAAAATCCTGAACTTTGGACGCCAGCATTTCAAGCAGAAATGATAGACATCGTCAAAGAAGGCGTGGATCTTGAATATCAATATGCAGCGGACACCATGCCACGCGGAATCTTAGGCCTCAATGCTTCCATGTTTAAGGAATATCTGCAATATATTGCAAACCGCCGCCTTACCCAAATCGGCCTTCCTGAACAATATAAAGGGGTCACTAATACCTTTCCCTGGATGAGTGAAATGATTGATTTGAAGAAAGAAAAGAATTTCTTTGAAACACGGGTTACAGAGTATCAAACAGGTGGTACGCTCAACTGGGACGAAGAGGAAGCTTAGTTTAGACTCGCCCCTGAGTTCTTCGCAGTGAAGTCAGTCAGATATGAACTACCACAATTAGAAACTCGCCACATCCCAAACCTTTGGGATGTGGTCGTTTTTGTCATTATCTTTGCAGTCTTAGCAGCGCTGGCATGGGGCGCGAGCCACATGATCGCGCCTTATAATCTGGGACAGCCTATTGAAATCTCGCTAGATCCCAGGATGCTGCCTGAATATTCTATTCGTACTATCCTGCGCATGCTCATTGCACTTTTTTTCTCGTTTCTATTCACCTTTATTGTGGCACCCATCGCAGCCAAAAACCGGCAGGCTGAAAAAATTCTGATCCCATTGATAGATATTCTACAATCTGTGCCCATTCTTGGCATGTTGTCTATCACCATCGTAGGTTTCATTTATCTCTTTCCTGGCAGTTTACTCGGACCCGAATGCGCTGCTATCTTTGCGATCTTTACCTCACAGGTCTGGAACATGACCTTGAGTTTGTATCAGTCTCTCCGCATGATGCCCCGAGAGCTGAACGATACTGCGCTCATCTTTCATCTTTCCGCCTGGCAGCAATTTTGGCGCATAGAACTGCCGCGCGCCATGCCAAGCCTGCTGTGGAATACCATGATTTCGCTTTCAGGCGGATGGTTTTTTGTGGTTGCTGCAGAAGCGATTTCCGTTTCAAATCAAAGTATCTTGCTGCCAGGCATTGGTTCCTATATCAGTGTTGCGATAGCGAATGCCGATCTGAACGCGGTATTTTACGCGATTTTTGCTATGTTCCTGGTTATTTTGCTGTATGATCAATTACTATTTCGCCCTCTACTCACCTGGGCAGAAAAATTTAAAACAGAGAGTGGTGAAGAGGATTCACTGTATCAATCATGGTTCTACGGTTTCCTTGCGAAAACTCGCGTCACGAGTTTCTATACTGAACTTTTCAATCGCTTTGCAGTTGTTTTTATTAATCCCAGTACTTTACTACCCCGCAATATTTTGCCTAAAAAATTAATTTCATTCCCATTTAAAACGAAATTAAAGGCAAAGCATAATAATCCTCTCATTCAAAAAATCTTGATAAGTTTAGATAAAATTCCTTGGCAAACTATAGCAATAATAACTTGGAATATCTTATTAATTGCAGGAGTCATCTTTGCAGCCTATTTTCTGCTCAGTTTTATTTCACAAACTGTCAGCATCTCAGAAATTCAATATGTTTTCTATCTCGGTGCAATCACTGGGATCAAAGTCGCCATTCTCGTGATATTGGTTTCGATTGTCTGGATACCTATTGGTGTCTGGATTGGCTTACGTCCTAAATTTAGCCGCATCTTACAACCCATTGTACAATTTGTCGCGGCATTTCCTGCCAATTTAATTTATCCCATTGTCGTAACACTCATTGTGCGATACAGTTTGGACGTGAATATTTGGTCTTCCCCGCTCATGGTGCTTGGCACGCAATGGTACATTTTATTTAATGTAATAGCCGCAAGCAGTGCTATACCGAGCGAATTAAAACTCGTCTGCAAAAATTTTTTCCTACCCACCTGGCTGCAGTGGAAACGACTTATTTTACCCGCGATTTTTCCCTACACCGTCACTGGCGCCATGGCAACTGCCGCAGGGGCTTGGAATGCCAGCATCGTTGCCGATGTACTGGATTGGGGCGATCATCATTTGGTCTCGCTTGGCCTTGGAAGTTACATCGCCGAGCATACCGCAACCGGTGATTTTCCTCGCATTGCTTTAAGTGTCTTTGTGATGTGCTGCTATGTCCTGCTCATCAATCGCTTGATTTGGCAAACGATGTATCAGCACGCTGCCAAGCGTTATGTATTAGAATAACGACGACCAGGCTTATAAATCTATATCCAAAGGAAGCACATCCTTCAAATCTCTCTTAGGTTTTGTTTCTACTGGCAGCACCGCTCTTGTTGTATCATATTGAAACGTTACTGGTTCAGATAAACTAAGGGATGCAGCGCTTGCAGCTCTGCCTGCACTAGGCTGCAAAGGCGCAGCATGGGAAGGCTTAAGAGGTTTGTAACTATGGTCTAACACCTTCATTAAAAAATCCCTCTCAGTTTTTATACTGGCTGCCCCTTCTGATAGCTTTGAAATAGATTCAACATTGGGATCTTCTGTCGACATTTCAACATAAATCTGCATTGCCCTTACAAAATCTTCTCCTTGTAGTGCAAATTCCAGAGCATTGGATAGCCGAAGCTTCCTCTCGGCATCTGTTTCTGAGAGTGTTTTTCTGTCCACTGCAAGTTGAATTGGATTGGTTTTCGGTGGCACAAACTCCAAACCATTGTCTGTTACTTTGCAGACAACATCGCCATTATAAATAAGATTACTGAGCTTTACTTTCTTTAACTGGTAGTCCTTTTTAGTTAGACCAGTTTCTTTAAGTGCTGCAAATTCTTTTGCAAGCTGACACCAGCAACCTCGATCGACACGAAGAGCAAATTTTTCATAGTTTATTTCCATATCTTTTCTCAATTCTTTCATTACTTCATCTGTATATTGCCAATAATACATATGGATAGTTTTAGAGTTCTTTTTGGAACTATTAACAAACTGTTTCAGGGATTCTATTAACTCTAAAATTTCTTTTATTTGCTCAACACGTAACTTTTCATCTAATTTGCTTATACCTATTCTGTTTATCATTTCTTTAAGTACCGCAAATGGATTTGCGCCTCTCCCTCTTCTCCAGTGTCCTTCGATCAACGCAAATTCAAAGGGATTTAATGGCGGGTACTTTGGAACACGACCACTGAAAGGATATCCCTTATCTTGTGGTATCGACTTCTCGTATAGCTCTGGAGCAACGAAATAGGGTATGCTGCCTCCTGAACGTTTTGGGGCTTTTTTAAATTTGTCCGCTCCCTGCTCCATTAAATAGAGTGCTACTTCTGTCTGTCCATGTTTTAATGCAATATGCAGTAGGGTAAGGGTTTCACCACCATCATAGGTACCTAAAAAATTAATTGTATTCCCTTGCTCGACCCATTCTTGAATTTCTTTTAAGTTTCCTTCTTCAGCACACTTAAATAAAGCCTTCGCTTTCTGCACATATTCTTTTATATTTTTATCCTCATGAGAAAAATCCATCCATGCTGGGTGAAATGTATATTCTGGGCAATATTCTACACCCAATGAGACTATGTATTTTAAGGTTTCTAACCTGCCATATTTTGCAGTAAACCGAGCAGCATCAAGACTTCTTCCTTCATCAATGCATACTTTTTCATGAAAAAGGCTTGGCTTCTTATTAATAATCCATTTTATTGTTTCAGGAATATTGTTTAATATAGCATAAGCTAGAGGTGAATATCTGTGGCGTATCGTTCCTCCTGCCGAATTCAATCTTGTGTGCCAATTCAAAAGATGCTTTTCATTTCTGGCGAAAAGAAATTCCATCACAGGCATTAAATTTTTTCTGACTGCAATCATAAAAGGAGAATAACAATTGTTATCACACTCGTTATCCGCATTTGGATCCACTTTTAAAATATAAACCATAGTATCTATGGAACCTGTCTCAGTCGCTGCCATAAATGGCGTTTTACCATCATTCAATCTGCCTTTATAAGCTTCTCTATCCATCTTTAAAATTTCTGCCATTAATCCAATATGTCCGCCTTCTGCCGCTGCAAAATAGGGTGTTCTTCCATTCGAAGAAACTGTGCCTATCAGTCTTTTTCTGAACCAGGTAGAATCTTCTAAAAATTTTATATAGTGTATCACCGCCTTATTATTATATCGGAAAGCATAGAGATAAGGAGTGTAGCAATCGCCATTTTCCTTTTTTAGATCTGCACCATAATTAAAAAGAAGCTCAACCATTTCTTTTGAGGCAAACCGGCACGCTAGAGTCAGCAAGGTGTTTTTACCCTCGTCATCATAATTTCCATTTAATAAGTTTGAAAGTTCTTTATCGCCTTTTTCCCGTTTATAGCGAACCAATAGATTCGTTACCTCTAAAACAGCATTTTTTCTAACAGCCGTATATAACTTAATTGCTAAAGATTCGAGCTCTGTTGAAGTTTTTAATTCAAGTGATTTAGTTCCTAAAAATGCTGACATTATAATATCTCCTGTGTCTTAATGATTACAAAAAAATTTTTGATATTAATTTTTTATGAATGCTCTATTACTCTATTTCTACTCTCTGCATTGGTGTTAGGCATTTCTGTGAGTATACAAATGAAATGGATTAACTAAGTCATTACGTTAACAAATTATAATTATCATGTCAACATAATAAAATTCATAGATTTTTCTGACATTTCGTTTGGTTTTTGACTACTTCAGTGAACATACACCATACAACAAATCCTAAGGAATAATAATGCACCGAATTATTAGAGATAAAGCTACCGCTCGTTGGAAATTATGATGTGATGCGATTGCTAAAAATCGCTGCTTAGAAAAGGTAAATCTAGGTATTTCTTTTTAATTTTGTTACAATAATCAACAACCAAGGTTATATTAATATCAGTATTATTAAACATTCTAGAGTTAGAATGAGAAATAAATAGAGGCACGAATTATGTCAAGTCAACCCGCTTCAATTGCATCCACAGGTACTTCTGCGAGCAACATTTCTCCAATTTTGCTCCTAGCAATCAAAAATGGCGATATAAAGACGGCAGAGGAAACTTTTGCCTCAACAGGCTTGCAACCCACGCTTATCCTTGGACCCGTCCTTGATGGGGGTAATACACTGTTGCATTATGCGCTATTACACGGACAGACCGATATGGCTTTTTGGCTGATGGAAAAACTTGAGGGAAAATATTCGTATACGCAAACTTTGCTGGCTTTGCTGAATGCTGCTAAACAATGTCCGCTTAATATTGCGGTATATATGTCCGAGAAAGGCAAACAAGGTCCCAATTGGAGATTTCTGATACATTCAATTTGCTCCATTATTGAACAAGAAAAAGCTAACATCACTAACATAAAAGGCGCGGCAAAAGGTTTGATCGGTAACACAAAAGATTCTAGTTCTGCTGAAACACTCAAAACAAATCTCATGGAGCTAATTTCTAAATGTAAACAAGGGAACATTTATATTGATTATAAATTATTGGCGGAAAAGATAGATCCAAATTACTGGATTGATTTTGCAATAACAACGGTTTCAAAAAAATACAGTGATGTGGATTTAATTCAAAACAAAGTAACAAAAGAAGAATATGAGCAATACCAGAATGACAGAAACACCTTGAATGAGTTGATCTCAAATAAACAACTTATCAGAATTCATACTGAGTCTGGTTTCACCTTTATGCTTCAGAAGTTCAAAGATGCAAGCAAACTTCTTGAGAAAGAATCGCAAGAAAAGAAAATCGTCAGATTATTGTGGGGCTTAAAACTTGCCTTAGAAAGTGAAAGTTTTGAAGATGCCATGACAAATTTCTTTGAACTCACCAGATCTTTCACTTCAGTTCCAGAGGCTGTACAGTTAAGACAGGGATTAGGATCTCTTTTCGATCTGGTTTATAAAATTGCATTAATGGTGAGATCTCGTTCAAGTTATTATTCTAGCCCCGGAATCTCTAGCGCAAGAATAAATCAAAAAGATACTCCATCACAGTATTCTCTAAAGCATGCATTAAAATATTCCTTAGAATCAAAAAATGTTTTTCTTGCAACACTTACCTTCTATGAATTAGCCGATCCTGAAATCACAATTAAAAAACTTACAAGAATACTTTCAAGAACAAATTCAATCGATGAATTGTTGACAGAAGCAGCATTATATTTTGCCCAAAAATGGCAAGGTCAGTTCCAAAGCAATCCATTGAGCGGCGGAAAAGCACCTAAAACCGAAAAAACTACCACCTTTGGTTCGCGGAGCAGCGTAGGGGGCAACCTAGAATTAATATTCAGGAAATTAAAACTCTCAGATCTTAAGAAATTAACAGAAGATTTAAAGAATACTCAAGACACTCTTTCTATTGAAAAACGTTTTGAGCTTATTTGCAAGGTTCATAGCGGAACGACAAAACTCAGTGAATGCTTGAAGCTTTTGAGAAGCGGAAGCGTCTCCACTGCCGCTGCCTGCAAACAATATTTAAACTCGATACTTAGGATAGCTGGTTGGAAAAAAGAACGCTTGCAGACAATGCATCAAGGCGGTAAGTGGAAACCAAAAAAGAGTGATCTTTCGAAAATGGATTTTGAAGCTTTTGAAACTCATGATAAAAACGAAAAAAGTGCAGATCACATTCAGAAATTACACAGCGAATCATCATATGCGAGTATTCAAAAAAAGCTTCAGCAAACTGAAAAAGCGCATTCAATGTCAGAGAAAGCTGCAGACTCATCAAAGCTCTCTGCTTCCGAAATTCCAAAAAATATGGATACAGGTTCAGATTCTAAAACCAAAGCTGAAGATACTGAAGTCGAAAATACTGAACAAAAAGAAAATAAAGAAGTACAAGAATTATGCGAGGAAATTGCAAAGATATTTGAAGAATTAGATTTCAAACAGAACTTTAAGGAGTATTTGGCCAAACTTTTGAACAATTATAAATCTTCGGGCAAATTAGAAAAAATAGGTGATGAGAAAAATCTTTTAAACTACTGTTTTGTCGCTGCAGTAAAGAGAAACATGGTGGAGGTCGCAGAATTCCTGCTTAAAGAGGGCGTTGATATTGAGTTCGATGATGAACAGCATGGTTTTGGGAATTTTGAAGTGTCTGAGGATGATCCTGAAATTCGCTTTGCGCTTGATACTGAAAAAGAGTATAAATCTGCACTCTGGTATGCATGCGAATTTGGCTCGCCGAAAATGGTTGAATTGCTATTAGATAAAAAATGGTGTTCAAATAGCAGATTTGGATGTACCAAGCATTTTGGAATATTAATGTTTTCAATCAATGCATTTACAGTGGCAGCCCTCAATAAAAGACCTGATATCTTAGAGCTTTTGCTTAAATACAGAAGCAAAGAATTCATTGATGAAGCAAGCGACTTAGCTTTGACTGCAGGATTATCAGGTCATCTAGATGTGGTTAAATTTGTTATTTCTATGAAATCTTTCTTTAAAAAAGAGAAATATGATTATTGGTTTGGTCATTCTTGTAAGGTTGAAACAGCAGAAGAGATTGAAGCTTTGATTTTTACCGCTGCTGCAGCTGCAGGTCATATCGATATACTCAAATTTCTCTTCGAGAGAAATCAAAATATTTGTAAGCTCGCGCCTTACGCACTTGCTGAAGCCGTGACGAAAAGGCAATTCGAAACAGTGCTGTATCTCTTCAGTCTGCATCCCACATATCTCAACTGGAATTCAGAGAGGGATCCAGGTAGTGTAACAGAATCTGAACCGATCACGGCTTTTCACCACATTTGTAGATTTGGCGTCAATGAAGATCTGCAAATGGCAAAATTGCTGTTGCATTTAGGCGCCAGGATTGGTATTACGTTTGAAGAGGATGAAGATAAAGATGAGAAAGATAAACCTTGGTATGAACTTTGTTTGCTAGAAGATTGTGTTGATCGACCTAATGGTTTCATCACTGAAGAAGATGAGGATAGATTGATCGCTCATATAGAAGAAGAAAGAAATCTCGTATCTGCAGTCAAAAATGATAATTTGAAGGAGACACAAAAAATACTAGCCTCAGGCCACAGTGTTTTCGCTCGTTATGATGGCGGCGATACCCTTTTGCATATTGCATTGTATCGCGAAAATCTTGAAATGGCACTTTTCATTTGGCAGCAGGGGCAAGATTATTTTGCATCCGCACAACGCTGCCAACTTCCCGAATTATTATCTTCAGCATTCAAACCCCACATCGACCTGCTAGAGCTGACAAACGATGATGGACTTGATCCAATTGACGAAGCGCTTAAAGTTGCAGTAGCTGCGATAATAGAAGAATGTCAGGTTGAGGATGAAGAGCAGGCCGCACCAGACTCTTTGCAACAGACTATAGACTTTTTAACTCAATTTTTTGGTGCAGCGCTTAAGTCATTACAGACCGATGCGATGGAAGAAAGACTGCGTGCCGAGAAGATCGAGAAATTAGAGAAACGCTTTAAAAAATTCACAGAATCGGCTCAGGCAAGCATGAAAAAAGTTTGGGATCACGGATACCAAGTCGGCTTGCCAGAAGCTGATATTGATTATACTTTACTTGCTAAACAATTCCATCCTAAATATTGGCTGGAATTTGCCGCTAACGTCTCTGCATTAGAGATTACACGAAGAGATTTACTCAAAGGAATAACAGAGGCGGTCTATCATCGATTTTTGGCAAAGAAAAGCTTGCTTTGTGAACTCCTTCTAGATGGGAAATTGCGTTGCAAGAAGGGGATCGAATCCTTCAACTATCAACTTTGAATTACCAAACTCTGGTTTGGACTCAATTTCTGGGCTAGATGAAGATGACTCCGACCCTAGAGATGATCTTGGCAGCGATGGTATCAGTAAAAGCAATGCTTTGACTTTAGATTATTCAGCCAAGAGACAAGGTGCAAAAGGCAAAAGCAGCCTAGCCTCTATGATTGTTGAGTCATCAGACAAAGATATGGATTTGGAACCAAGAGATGATTCTCGATCTCGAAAATTCAGCTAGTCTAGTATAGCAAATTTACAGGAGGTGAAAAGATATGAAAAAAAATGACGAGTCTTTTAACTCATAATTACCTCCGGTGACGTTTTTGGCTCATTATCGAGGAACTAATAGGTATTATCAAAATCAAAGAAATAGTGCTAATGCATATCTTTATTATTTGAATATGCACCTAGTCAAGAGCATGATAGACATTAACACAATAGATATTTAATAGACATCAATAAAATCATTATTATCGAGGAAAAAATGTCACTGCTGAATGATATTTTGAAGCAAGAGCCAAATGTTTCGGCTGAAGAGCTTAAATCTCGTTTCGAAAATAAATATAAAGAATATCAAGAACTCGTTCAGAGTCGAAAAGTATCAGAACAAGTTTTAGAATCTCCTCCAGGAAAGGCTTGGTATGATCCGGAGGAAGCAGAACCAGAAACGCCATTTCATACCGCTATACGTTTACGTCGGTTTGATTTGGTACAGCCCTTACTTCTGCTTGGTAGTAAAGAATTTTCAGAATTTCTGACTGCACCCAATGCTGCGGGAGAAAATTATCTAGAATACGCATTTCGAATATTAAATGAGAAGGAAATCATAGAATCTGCTAGATAAAGTCATCAATCATACGCAAGGTAAATTGATGCTGGTTAAATCTGGTAACGACAGGAGTAAAATTCTTAAATTGATTTTTGCCCTAAAAGACCCTTATCCAGTTCTCATGAAATTATTAGAAAGCAATCCCCCGGTGGATCCAAAAAGCCCGAGTCTTGTGACTAAAGTTTTTGACTTCAATAAATTTTGTATCTTACAAGAGGTCATTGCAGTAAATCCTCCGGAGAGAGCATTACAATTACTGCAAATGATATTGGACTCCCCGATATCACAGCAACTCGATTTTAATAGCAGAGACGTTGAAGGGCTTACGCCTCTGATGCGGGCTATTCAAAAAAATAATCTCGATATTGTGCGAGAGCTCTTGAATGCAGGTGCTAATCCCAAACTCAAAGAAGCAGGGAGAGGGTGGACAGCCTTGCATATGGCTGCGGCAATGAAAGGCAACATTAATCCTGAAATTATAAAATTATTGCTGGCAAAAGGTGCTAGAGCCGATGAATTCGATCAAGAGGGCAGCACACCGATGGATTTGGCAAGTGGAAATATCGAAGTTCTCGATCTCATGAGTGGTGCTGCGATCGGTCCAGATTCCAATGTGGATCCCATTCGTCATGAAAAAACTTTTAGAGCTTTCCATGATCGGGTGGACGCCATTAAAAAAGTTAAAATGTCGCAAAGGTTGTTCGCACATATACATCTTGATGCAAAATTGCTAGGTACCACCTTGCAAGGCAGTATCATGTCAGTCACTTCTCGCTATGCCCTCGAGTGTATGAATCTGTACTTAAAAACTCATGGCAAAGAATTGAATGAGGCAGAAACCAAATCTCTGAACGCGGCAATACAGCGTTTCACAATATTATCAGATTTGACGAAGGATTATGAGCTTGCAACCGAAGAAGGACGCAGGAAATTAGATGGCATCAAAAAAAATGACGAGAATGCAACACTCCGGCGAGAAATCAAAGACAAAATCACATCTGAATTGGTGGAAAAGATTGCAAAGAGTTTCGAGAAGACAGGATCGATCTCATGCCAGCCGGGTGGCGAACCCGATCTGGCGGGCATGCCATGATTTATGGATTAGAACGCGAGGGAGATAAGCTCATTTTGACTGTTTATAACTCTGGTGCCGGGATTGAATTTCATGAAAAGCGCGAGGAGCGGAGGAAACTGCGCTTCAACCCTGAGATGCGAATCGAAATTCCAGAAGTGCAGCGCAGTTTCGATCTCAGATCGTTTCTCGGAACTCTCACGCAGGCTGGCATGGACCCTTATTGGGAGGGAGAGCCCTGTAACCAAAAGTTAATTTATGAAGGTCTCCTAAAGAATCTACCCGGCAACGCCAAAATTGTGCCGGCGCGAGAAGGGGCAAAGTTCATTAATCCTCAAATCTCCGGTACCTGCGCATGGAAGGTCATGACAGCGGTGCTAAAAAACACGCTGCCTCGGGAACCCAATAATTTGCGGGATAATATGCGAATTTTCATCAAAACACAGTCCCTGCTGGATTATTTTACCCAGAAATCCGCAACTCATGAATTGGGCAACGAACAAGTAAAGCAAGAACTCTTGGATGGCATTGCAAAGCTTAATCGCTTGGTTGCAAAGTTAATCAAAGATATTGAGCGCGAAATTGAGCAAGATCTAAAGAAGCAAATCGAGAAGCAAAGCCTCCTTGACCAATATCAAGACGTATTGAAGCTTTGCGATTATATGCAGAAAACCATCGCTCGCCAATCGAAGACTCTGAGTGATATTCCAGCCCCAAGCCAAAAAGAATTGTTTGAATTTCAGGTTAAAGGTGAATTTAACAAAGAAGCGGTTCACAGCAAGTTTCAAGAAGGTGTGCAATCCTTCTGGAAGGATATTATTGGCAAGAAAAAAACAATAGCACCGGAAAAAGTTACGGACGAAGATGTCAAGCTGGCTGCTGCCATCGAACTGCCAATTGAATTCACCAAGAACAGGACTGCCAAGGATTTTATCGGCCGGAATGGCTGTGTAGTGTTGGACGTGGAACTTCAAAAAATACAGAAAATGGTGGCATCCAATGCAAGTAATAAGATGATCCTGAAAACCATCGAGGATTTATTTTTGAACATACCGCTCGATGCAGAATATTGGAACAAACTCTCGCCAGAGGAAGCCAGACATGCAGTAACATATTTGGCAGGATTACTTGGACAATTTAATGAATCCTTGTCAAATATACCACAATTCAGAAATCATAGACTCCCCTCCCAACAATTGGCGATTATCTCGCTTTCTGTGATCCATAGCTATCTTGGTGCACGATATTTTGGTTCATCACCAGACAAATCCTTCCAAGCAAATAGGGAGGAGCTCCGAAAAATGATCGTGGATATATTAAGAAATCCCCTCTATGTCCATGATGATCCTACACTCGATCGGAGGCTCAAAGAAATCGAGCAATGCCATGAGATTCCTGTAAAAAGAACTGATAAGGAAATGAGAGAAAGCAAAGATCCCTTTGATTTTGAAGATTTTGCAGCGCAATGTTTCAAGAAAAACCCAAGCCTTTTAGAGGAATTACTTGAAAAGGCAATTGAGGAATTCAACAAAAAGGCGGCAGATAATGCCAGAATCCTGCATTTGGATGTGGAGAAATTAAAAATCAACAACCCTAGCCAGATCATGAACAAGGAATTATTTGCACTTGGATATGCCCTAGGGCATGAACCGAAACGTTTGCCAAAAGAAATCTATGAAAAGTGCATGACGCTCGCCTTTTCGAAAGCCATGGAAAAAAGCACCTTTAGAGCTTTAACAGCCTATAAACAAGAAGATGTGGACGGACACCCCGAGAAGCCCTTTAAATTAACTGAGTTAAAGGATTTCGGCGAGTTAATTAAATTAACACCTCATGTCCACGTCTCTGATTCGGGTAAGGAAACCACTTACTCATTTACAGTCGATACACAGAATACCATGAAAGACCTTGCGGTGACCGATCATATGGAGAGTAGCAACATTGTTAAATCTGGTGCCTCTGCTACTGCTTTCCAGAAACAAATCAATTTTTCTTTCATTGACAAGACCTTTCTCCGCGAATTTCATTTCACCGATTTTGGCAGTTCTCCCATAGCAAATGCTGTCCAGGTCAATAATTTAGGAGGCATGGGCGTTCTAACGCCTGAAATCTCGGAGATGCGAGCCCTGTTACATACGCGTATCACTGATGAAACACAAATCGCAGTCACACTGGATCGTTTCCAATCCTTAATTCAAAACTTGTCAAATGTAGATTACCAGAACCTGCTGATTTCAAATCTGCTACAGCCTTATCTGTTGCAAGACGCATTAGAAAATGCTCCTGAAATTGCAGAAAATATTATGGAGTTAATTGAACAGGGTTTAAAGTATCATGCCGAGGAAGACTTAAGCATAACGGCAGCTTTTTTCTATAAGTTAAATCAAGACCTCAGAGGTTTCCTAGACAGACATCAAGAAGATCAGGGTGTTCAAGATAGTCCTCGCATCCAAGCCTTACAAAAAAGGATATCAAGAATAAATAAAAAAATGAATCGTGATATCAAACGCAACGAAATACGCCTCTTTGAGAAGGATCCAAAAAATAGCAACGATTATCTGTTAAAAGGGGAGGCACGTGATGAAGCAATTTTACTGCAAAATAGGTTGTATTATTGCTCGATGCACCAGCAGGCATATAAGATTCGTAAAGTGCAAAGAAATAAAATTGTGAGTGAAGATTATGTTGGAAAGAGAATTTCAAAGTATCTCAAGGCCAAATTCTTTACCAATAATTATGAATTTGAAACCAAGAAACGTGATTATCAAATTAACCCCCTTGCCCTAGATAAAGAAGATACTTTGGATTTTTATATGCAGGGGGCTCTCGAACATTATTTGCTAAAAACAAAGGCAAAGAGTGACAAAACCTTGCTGGATTTTATAGTAAAGTGCCTCCCTCCCCAGATGGCGGATGATGTCAAGAAAGTCCAGGGATTTGCCAAGATAAAATTTAATTTCCCAATAGTAACGCTTGAGTGGATGGACGCCCCACAGGGTAAGAAAGAAATGATGGAACTTAAGGAAATTAATATAGTCCTTGGCCCGGAAGATTTTACTGTTGTTAAAGAGGGGGGACTGTCCAAGAAATTGCCTAACTGGGCCAAGGAATTCCTGGAACGACCAGATACAAAGAAACTGTTTCCAATATCGCCTACAGAATGTTTTGTTTTAAAAAATAAGATATTTTTTTCGGACTTCGATGCCATTCAATTTGAATACATTGAAGGCGGCAAGAAAGATGGCATCAAACGTCAATATCGGATCGAAAGATATCAGGGCGCTACTCGACTCATGAAAGAAGTACAAATTGGCAGCAAGTCATACTGGATGGAACATAATATGGAACAGGTGGAATTGAGAATGAAAGGGAGGGATATTCCTGCTTTCTTAGATGACTCCAATTTCCAAATGTGGGTGAGCATCGCGCCCACAGAAGATACAAGGGAGAATGTTATCATTTTCACCGACACCCGAACCGGCAAAGACAGTTTTTTATTGCAGGATGGTAGGATTTTTAAGTTGAAGGAGGATGGCAATCTCGGAGACTATCAGCTTGTAAAGCTAGACAGGCTGCATGAAGCTACTGTTGCGAGTGATGCAGCACAAGCGCTTGATGCAACCGAAGCCGCCGATGTTCGTCACAAAACACCTTTAGATTTCCTGGCAGATTTTGAGGCGCCGCAATTTATTGAGGTGCAGAAGAGAACAACAACTACACCTTCAAAAGAGCCCAAAGAAGAACCCAATGTCATTATTAGATTTCCTCGCTTTCAGGAAGAAGGCAATACGCTTGAATTCAGATCTAAACTGGTAGGAGGCGAGAACGAATTGGTTTGGAAACAAGATGAGAGCTATGCCATCAACCTTCAAAATAGCCTAACGGTGATTGATGGCTTCCCTTATGCCCTGCGCTTGAAGCCTATTGAAAAAAGTCAGATAGGCAAGGCGGGCTCAAAACGCGCCAAGGAACAAGATACGCTAAAAGAAAAAAAACAGCTTAAAGAAATTGCCTTGATTCCAATTTGTCCTTTTATAGCGCCAAGAAGGGGGACAAAGAACGCAGGTTCTATCGTTTTAGACAGAGAAGGAAACTACTTAGAGGATTTAAGACTTGAGGGAGACGGAGAAGATTCTGCTAGAGGGCAATTCAATACCAAGCAATGGAATATCACAGGCACAAAGCGATTTGCCAAATTTCAAATAGGTGATAATGGTGAGCTCATTGCTGCATCGAGCCTGGACTATCTATATCTAGCTTATCTCTATAGTTCTTATGACAAAATGGATGAAGCCTTCAAAGCCTTGCAAAAATTTCAAGAAATGGGTGGATTCTCTGGTTCAAGAGAAGAAGCACAGATCTTAAGTTGGCTCTTCCCCACTGAATACGAGGTCGAGATTTTTCCACACCAAGACCCCCCAAAGATGGAAAAAAGAATCCTTGGCGGGGTGCCCTATGCTATGAAAACAAATCCAAAAAGATCTGAGCATCCCGTCAGCGAAAATCTGTCCACACCTGAACTTTGGGCATTTCGAGCTAAAATTCTAGGATCGCTTACTGAGTATCTCGATGCCCAAGGAAAATTCAATATTAAATCTTCCTCCATGCAAACTGCTTTTGTGAAAGAAGATGAAAGGATCTTAACATTTTTGAAAAAAGAGAATTTAGAAAAGCAAGTCGCAAAGCATTTAGAAGAATACCAGAAAATCAAAAGAAATATTCGACCGAGATTCAAGTTAAAGATTCTTGAGCATCAAACCTTATTCCATTTCTTACCTGATGCAAGCACCAAGAATTTTCCTGTATACCTCAAGGACACGCAATCAAAATTGCATAATGCTTATGAGAGGCTGATGCAAATGACCGGATTAGGAAAAAAAGAAAAAGAAGAGCTTTCTCTCGAAGAAATGAGGCCTGGAATGAGGACTGGAACGGAATTTACTACCCAGAAAGTAACCATCACCATTCCCAAAGTAGATGAGCCCCTTCCCCTTGATAGGATTTCATCAGAACTGCTGACCGGACAAGATTTTTATTCCCACAAAAAAATTGATCCAGCCAAAAAGTATGGGGCTAGAATTGTTCCAATTGCTGAACTCAACAACAATGTCAATGATGTTGATTTAATCTTTTCATTTAATCATTACTTGTCATGTATCAACAATAATAAACTTTCTGGACCAGAGTTTAGCAAGCTGCTCTCGGTGGTGAACAGCAAGATTAAGGGACATCTCATGTCCAAGTTGCCAGACAGCGGATTCAAGACTGCAAATTTTAATCTTTCCGAAATGGATCTAGAGACTACTGCTGCAACCTTAAGCTTGATATTGTACTCCGTTGTTAATACAATAACTCCAGAAACCTTTGAGCCAATTCAGGATGAGAAAACACTAGGTTCTTATCTTAAATTTGTCCAGTCAGAACTTGCAGAAAGTCCTTTAACCGTAGAATTGCCAGTCTATCAGGACAAAATTGTCCCTCGTAACACTGAAAGACCCTTAAAGCCACTCACTCTTATCGAAGAAGTTCCAAAAAAGGAACAGCAGATCTTAAGATTAAAACCCTACAAACAAGCCTTGCCTCATCTTGAGGAATTATTGAATCAATTCGGTTTTGATCCTGAAATGCTGAATAAAAATAAGCGTGCTGCAGAAGAGCTCGATATCAAAGAGCGAGATGAAGACAGAAAAGAAGGTTGGAAAAGGAATGAATGGGAACGGAAATTCAAAAATGACTTCCAGAAAGCCTGCGAAAAAAATCCCAAAGCCATTGCCGATCTAAAACGGGCTCTCGAAAAGGAGCTTGGAAAAGAACCGTTTGGGGAAGAAAGAGCAGAAAAAACTGCTGAAGAGATCATTCAGGCCAGGAAAGGAAAGAAAAATGCCGTAGACATCCTTAAAGATCGAGAAAAGAAGCTCCTTGCCCTGGCAAACCAGCTGCCGCCGGGTTTAACCGAGAAACTCCTGGCAGAGGCAAGAGAATTGGGTCAGGAACACCCTGTTTTAACACTGGATATGCTCATCGCGCTCTTTATTAAGTCGGATTTCAAGGCTTACCTCAAAGCAACACATTATGAATCTAAAGGAAAAACCAAGAAAGAGGCGGAAAAAGAGAGAGCCATGGTCGACAATCTCTTTCAAATGACGGGTAAATATTTGATTGAGGCAACACAGTTAAAACACTACCAACGGTGTCTGGATGAATTCGAAAATCTCGCAAAATTCGATGCAAGCCATAAAAAAGCCCCTTTAACAGCTGTGGAAAAACAAGAGCGAGAACAGATAGTAGCGAAATTAGGCAGCGTATTATACCAGAAACGAAGTTATGATCTTGAAACTCAACCGAAAAATGCTGCTGAACAGGAACAGGCTGCTGCTTTCCTCGCATTTGAATATTATGAAAACATTCTCATTTTCGACAAACAAAAAGAAATTCTCAAAGTTCTATTGGATAAAAATAGAAATCTTGAGACAGGCGGCTTTAAAGACGAAATCATTCAGTTGATCATGGGGGGTGGCAAATCTAAGGTATTGATGCCCTTGTCAGCCTATCAAAAAGCGCAAGGTGACAATTTAGTCGCCATCATTGTGCCTCAAGCACTCAGAAATACCAATTTCAGAGACTTGAAAGCAACCTCTATGCAACGCTTTAATCAAGAAGCATTTCCATTCCATTTTAGCAGGACTTCAGACTGCAGTGTCAAAAATTTAAGCCGCATCAGAGATTATTTGAGAAACGTTATTCTTAAAAAAGGGTATTTGGTCACAACCAATAATGACGTCCAATCCCTTGAATTGAAATGGATGGAAATTTTGGAGCAGTTACGACCAGAGTATAAATCCCCGCTTCAAACCAGAAAAGAGGAATTGCTTGCAGAATTGGAACAATTACCAAAAACAATCTCTGCGAGGCGTAAGCTCACTGATGAATGGAAGGTCTATGTAGAACTCAGACATGAAATTGATCAAATTGAGATAAAAATCCAGAAAGAAAAAGAAGAGGCAGTGCAAAGGGCGGGTGTTGCGCTCCCGATATTAGAAGAAATCCTGGATTTGTTCAATAATCGTGCCGATGTCTATGTCGATGAAGTGGATTCAATTCAAGATGTTCGCAAGGAACTCAACTATACCCTTGGCGAAGAAATTCCGATGGATAAGCATGTGATCGATGCTATTTCTGCCCTGTACCGCGATATCCAGCATATTCCATTTGAGCTGCACAAAAAAATCCGAAGTGAAGGCAAATTTAAGGTTCAAACTTTAAAAAATGCCAAGGGATTAACAAGCTTTCAGATCAAAGATTTCTTTCATTCTCCAGATTCGATACCAAAACTATCAGAAGATGAATGGAAAGACGCCTTCATGAAGGATATCGTGCCAAATCTTGTGGAGGCATTGGCAAATAATCCAGAGAACCCCCTGCATGATATTCTTGCTGGTCTTGATGCGAAAACGGCTGCCGATATTAAAAGTTATATTAGGGGAGAAAGGGAATTTCCGACCTCTACAGCAGCAAAAGATCTGAAACTCGCAGCGCAGGATGTTATTGCTCTCTACAAAGAACAAATGAATACATTCCTACCTTTGACTTTATATCGCACTCCTAAAGTGAATTATGGTTACACGCAGATAGAAAGAAAAGAATCCGAAACACTGGTTGCCATTCCCTATATCGGTAACAATATCCCAAGTGAGGAATCGCGTTTTGCGAGTCCTTTTGAAACTGCAAACTATACGGCTCAATTGAATTATATTTATGGGGTATCGAAAATTGCCTTGAAAAAAATGCTGCTCGAATTTAAAAAGCAGGCCCTCAATGAAAAAAATGAACTGAATATTGCCATTACAGAAACGCCGGCAGCTAAAAAATTTCTAGAATTAACAGAATTGAAGAACGTAAGGCTTTCCACCTTGGATCCTGAAAACCCGCGCGTGCTGGAAGAAATCTATGCAGAACTTAAACAGAAAGATCCCAGTGTGATGAATCGCGTGGTAGATTATTGCCTGCCGCGCTACATATTAAACAATGTCAAGAGCAGTCCCATGATATTGCGTCATAATGCGGATGATCACAGCCACCTGTACCGGAGCTTCCAAGGGGGATCAGGCACTATTCTTTCGCCCTTCGTTTTTGACGAGAGAACCAATTTTACCAAGAAAATAGGCTTAGGAACTGATGGACGGGTGATCGATTATTTGATCCAAAATGAAACAAAAGTCTCACTTCCCATTGAGGATGAGAAGATATTTGACACTGTATTTAGGCTATTAGGCAGCAAAGCAAAAAATACCAGAAATGAGCCAAATTACAGAGCAATCATTGATGTAGGTTCCCATTTTAAAGGTATTCAGAATCTAGAGGTTGCAAAACAGATAGCAAGGTATTATCAAACAGAATATTATCAAAATAAAGAAGAATCTCCCATCGAATGGGTACTTTTTTTCAATGAACAAAATCAATTGTGTGCACTAAGAGTCAATGCTAATCCTGAAGCCAAGTCCGAGATCAGAATCCTGGGCTCTTCAAATCCCAAATTCATTGAATCTCAGCTGCAATGCAAACCAGCACAGTGCTTCACTTATTATGATGAACAGCGCACCACCGGGACTGATATCAAACAAATGCTGAATGCCAAGGCTATTTGTACCTTTTCAGCGGGTACCCTCAAAAAAGATCTGTTGCAAGCTGTGATGCGAATGCGCGATTTGGCGAATACTCAGAAGATTCAGATCTTGCTTTCTAAAGACATGATTCTGGGCCGACCCGATATTCCACGAGAGGAATGGGATATCGACAAGGTATTGGCTGTAGCAGAAGAGAATCAACAGTCTAAGGTTCAGGAAGATAACTTCAGAGTCGCAATGAATAAGCTCCGAGGTCTGATTCGAAGAGATCTTATGAAAAGAATTCGATCTGCACCCGATTTAGCGACCAAGGCGCTCTTTGCCCGGGCATTTCATCAATTCATTGCAACAGATCAAAGCATGTCGCCTGCAAAACTTTTCCTAGGCTCTGAAAGTGAGCAATTGACAGAAGATTTATTGAATACGGAAAAGAAGAAACTCATAGACGATTGGAAACAATGCTTGCAAACCGCAAATACCCCGCCAGAGCTTTCACAACAAGAAGCACTTCAAACGACAATGCAACACATCATTGATCGAGTTAAGCAGCAAAATCTCTGTGCGCTCCGAACCAAAGCCCGTAAGGAAGGCAGCGATGCACAAGTTCAGACTGTTAAACTTGCGGAAGTTGAAACTGCCCAAGAAACCTTGACGCAGGCGAAGCGCTTAAATCAAGTTAAACTTGAAGTAAATAACACCGTTATGGACGAATCCGCAAAAGTAACTGCGGTTACGGAAAAAGGCTTTAGTTTTCGGCCATTGAATTGGTACCTGTCTAAGATCAGCGATGAACAATTTAAGCCCCCAGAAGGACTTAAATTTAGCAAGAATTTATATATGACTCAAAACCAGGCCACAGTTTTTAAGGAACAAGGAGACAACTTTTTCTTGCGAGAAAAACCCTTTGATTGCATTGCCTGGTTTTATGATAAAAAGGGCGCACTCAGTGCAGTCTTGATGACCCAGAAGGAAGCGCAAGCTTACGTCCAGAATAAAGATAAATTGCCAGAAAATTTCTGGATCACAACACCAAAGGGCATTCCAATTCCGGGCGGTGGTCATGTCCCTGATGCAAAAGATTTACCGTCAGACTATTATCGCTTGCGAGAACAAATTTACTACATCAATGGTGATACCGATAAGCTAGCACTTGAAAAAAATAACTTAACTTGGATTAAAGAAAATTTCGAGGAAAAAATTAATTTCTATGAAAATGTCATTCTAGGATGCTACCCTCATAAGTCAAGTACTTTCTTATTCTTAAAAGCAGATCTGAAAAAACAAATCGGGCCACAAGCTCTGGCGGCGCAACAGGAAGAATATAAAATTGCAATGGATGTCATGTCGCCGAAGAGTGCAGACCTCTTAATGGCATTTCAAAGCATTATCGGAGAGAAGGAAGACAAACAAAGCAAAGATGCAAAAAAAGATAAGGAGAAGCCAGGAATAAAGGGCGGACCTCCGAGATAAATACTATTTAATTATTGAGGAGATATGACAATGAGCGACATTACTGGTAACGAAAGAAATAAATTGAAAGCTAGGGCTGAAAAGCTACAAATTACCATCGATGGTTTATTCAACACAGTAGAAGAGGCCATCAAACAAGAGGAAATTGCTGAAACTCATGTCAAAGATTTAGAAAAGAGGCAGAAAATGCTTGCAAATCGAAATGATAAGGAGATGCAAAGACAATTGAAAAATGCGCTCGATCAGGCAAAACTAGAAACAGAACGATCGCATCGAGATCGGCAAAGCCTTGAAAACAAACTTAATTGGTATGTGAAAGAGCTCGGATTTGTGAAAGATATGCTTGAACCTCATCCCTCTTTATCCAAAATTGGTAAACAGATGGCGATGGTGCAACAAATCATTAATAAAGAAGTGCGAGCACTCAATATCACAAAAGGTACAGATGAAAAACCTGTCAAAGCCATTGGGACATTTGAGACAGGATATAGACGGGATTTAGAATTTGAACACCTTGTAGGAGGTAAGGTCCCGGGTGAACAGTATCGATTTTCCTTTGGAATCGATGATACTAACCAAGAAAAGTTGAACTATTTATTAGCTTATATTAAATTATTTGAAGAGTTAGATATCCCCTATGGGTTAACTTCTAAAGCCAATCAATTTGTTCTGCTCTTCAAACAACCCAAGGATCAGGAAAAAATTGATATTATTAATAGTTTAACCCCCAACATGATTCAAGAGAAATTTAGGGAAGCATTCTCTTCAAAGGAACAAATCCAAGATCGTATCACTAAAGAACTGATACGAATACGCGAGTTAGCACTTCTTGCAACACTCAAAAATTTAATAGAGCGCAATAAAATCATGGATGTTAAAGTAGAATTAAGCGCCACGAGGCTGGATGCAAAACACCGGAAACAAATACCTGGAGCCCATATTAAGCTGTCCGGTAATGCTTCCAGCCTAGAAAATATTGCTGCATTAGCAAAAATCAATTCTCTTTCACTTCTGACCCACAAGAATGGCAGCGAAATGTTTATTCAACTTAGCAAACAGGCGAAGCATAACCCTCCCAAAATGAGCCAATTAGTCACTGATTTCGGCGCAGTTTTCCCGAGTTCTTTAACCAGACCGCAAGAGAAAATGCCAAAAACAAAACCACGCTATCAGCAGGATCCCAATAAGAAGACGCCAAAATGGAAGCAAATCAGAAGAGCAAAGGCATTGTTAATGGCTGAAAAAGCTGCAAGGAACGCAGAAACGCCTGATAAATCCCAAACGCCAGCACCAGAATTTGACTCTTCGTCTGAAGAAAGTGGGCTTGATTTATCTACCGGAAAATTGGATGACGGCACTTTTATCCACATGAAAAAAGACAAACAGAAGCCAAAGGCTTAATCGCAGTACAAATGGTACACGCTTTTTTTCATGTGGCTAGTTTCATGTCGCAAGCGCTTCTCGATCAATTGCGGAATCTCTGTGGTTATCTCGAGACTTCCGAGACTTCTTTTTACCCATCACCAAATGATAGGCGACCGGCACTACAAACAACGAAAAAATGGTACCGGTTAGCATACCGCCAACAATAACCCAACCAATGTGATGACGCGCCATGGCCCCTGCCCCCAAGCTAAAAAGCAAGGGTACGGCGCCAGCAATCATGGCCAGGGTTGTCATCAAAATGGGTCTTAATCGGAGCCGTGCTGCTTCTATCACGGCATCACGCACAGATTTGCCTTCAGCACACAATCGGTTGGAAAAATCTACTATCATGATGCCATGCTTGGTGATGAGTCCTACCAAGGTAACCAAGCCAATGGCGGTATAAATATTATTGGTTCCCCCCATGAATCGCACCAGCCAAACTGCGCCAGCAATAGATAAGGGAACGGTCAAAAGCACAATCAGCGGCTGAATCAGGCTTTCAAATAATGCCGCGAGCAGCAGATAAATGAATAACAATGCGAGTACATAAGTGACCCACATGGCAGATTGCGAATCTTGATAGGTTTCGGCGGCGCCTGAAAAATAGAAACGTGCTTCTGGCGGTAGATGTTGTTTTACAATTTTTTCTAGAACGGGCATAGCGCGATCGAAAGAAACACCTTGTTTTAAGGTGGCCGTGATGGTGGTGCCGCGCATGCGCTCAAAATGCCTGACTTGGAAAGGCCCTACTTTTTCTACAACGTTGACGAGGCTGCCGAGCGGTATCCATTGCCCTAAACCGCCCGTTACAAAAAATTGATTGATACCAGACATTTCACGCCTAAAAGGCTTCGCAGCTCGCACAAATACATCATAATTTAGACCGCGAAAATTAAAGTCGGTTACTTTGTTGCCAGCGAGGAAACTGTAAACGGTTTCCTCGATCGCATGCATGCCGACACCAAGTTCCTGGGCGAGTGGTCTGTCGATTTCAATGTGGTAACGAGGAATAGAATAAGCCTGCTCACCAGATAGAGTTTCAAAAATATCGGGATAAAGTTTCGACGCTTCGTTGATGGCCTTGAAAGTTTGCTCGAGCACCGCTGCTTCACCCATATATTGAATGACGACTTCAAGTGCTCCTGTGCCGCCGCCAATGCCGCCTTGTTCATTGACTTGGGAGCTTACCAATGGTCCTACTACTTTTTTGAATTTTTCCCGAAGTTCGTCATTGATTTCGCTCGCACTGCGGCTGCGATCTTTGCGTGGTTTCAAGATCATACGCCAGCCAAGCCAGCGCTGATAGACTTCCCAAATACTCACGGTTTCGCGCTCAGGAATAGTATATAAAATTTGTTCTACTTGCTGCTTCCAGGATTCACGCAGCGTTTCCGGAACTTCATTTTCAGAAAAAATTGAACCCGTGAGATAATCTTCATCTTCAATGGGCATGAGTTCAGATCCCAGCCCCTTGAAACCAATGACTGCGAGCACTGCGATGATCCCAGCAGCTATAGCAATTTTCTTAGCATTATTGCAGGCGAGGTTTAATAATTTATGATAGTGTAGATCGATTTTATTCCAATAATTCTGATGTGCGACAGGCTTTAAAAACTTGCCGCAGAGCGCAGGTGTTAAAGTCAAGGCGACAAAACCCGAAATCAATACCGCACTTGCAAGTGTCCAGGCAAATTCGCGGAACATGGCGGCACTTTCATCGGATTGCAGCGCGACAGGCAAATATACTGCAGCCAAAGTGATAGTCATCACGATGATGGCAAAGGTAATCTCTTTCATAGCTTGCTTTGCAGCTCGCAAGGCACTCATCCCCGCTTCCATATGGCGGTGAATATTTTCCACCACCACAATAGCATCATCCACCACTAATCCCACGGCTAAAACAAGTGCCAATAGGGTAATCGGATTCACAGAGAAACCTAAGAGCCACATGATGGCAAAAGCGCCCACCAAACACAAAGGCACTGTAATCATCGGTAAGAGACTGGCGCGGAACGAGGCTAATGAAAGTGTGACGATTACTCCCACCAAAAGAATGGCTTCCCAAAGAGTATGCTGCAATTCGTTCAAGGAATTTTTAAAGGTATTGGTCACATCATAAGTAATGGTTGCTTTCATTCCTTTAGGCATATTTTTTTGCAAATCAGCCACAAAGCGGTGCAAGCGTTCCGATACTTTTAAAGGGTTTTCCTGGGGTTTTGCGGAGACTTGCAAACCAACTGTATATTTACCATCGTGGCGTAAGGTTAAAAAACTGTTTTTCTCGGCAATTTTCACTTCTGCAATGTCACCAACCTTGATCCGATGAGTCGGTAAAGTTTTAATGGTGACATTGGCAAATTCATTAAAGTTCACCGCTGCAACATTCAATACCACAGATTCTTTGCCGGACACTTTCTCAATTTCGCCGCCCGAAGCAAAAGTTTTTTCTTGTTTTAGGGCACTGATGACTTCCTGGGTGGTGACTTGATATTCAGCCATTCGAGCGGGATCTAATTCAATGGAAACTTCATAAAATTTATCACCCCAAGTTCTGATGTCTGAAACGCCTTCTACCATTTTGATGCGATCTTCGATGATGCGCTTGAAATAGTCGGATAAGCTTGCTGTTGTTCGCGTCTCGTCTTCAAAATCCATGTATAGGATGGGTTTACTGGATTGCCCACCTTCAAAAATTTCAGGTCTTTTTACGGAATCTGGTAATCCGCTCTGAGCGCTCATCACTCGATCTCGGAGTTCCCCCGAAGCAATTTTATGATCCACTTCTGGTTTAAACTTAACAAAGATTTGTGCTAAACCATCCATGCTTTCAGAGCTTAATTTTTTGATGCCATTTAAGCCAGATAAAGCATCTTCTAAAGGTTTCGTAACCCGTTCTTCTACCGTAAAAAGATTGGCACCGGGGTACGCGGTGTACACATAAAACTCATTATTTGCTTGCTCGGAGGTATGGCGCAACTCCATGCGATCGAGACAAACAAGTCCAACAATAAGCAAAATCAAATTGACAGCAACGGCCATAATCGGCCGATTGATAAATGCTTGCAGATTGAGCATTACCAGTCACCCTGCCACTCTTCTGGTTTGACGGGTACGCCTTCCTTCAATTCATAGGTTTTTGTAATCACTACCGCATCTCCTAGAGTGACACCGGATAATATATGCGCCCGGCCCTTGATTCTTTCCCCAACCGTGACAGTTTGTTTTTTCAACACACCGCCTGCTGCGATTAAAAGATTATAGCCTTCCAGATCTAAACTTAAAGCGGATTCAGGCACTACCAAAGCCTTGGGCTTAATCTCTAAGATATGCCTTGCTCTTGCAGACATTCCAGACCAGAGATTTTGATCTAAATTGTCTATTTCTGCTCGAACTAAAATAGTGCCGGTTTTTTTATCCACCACAGGAGAGACGAAGGAAACCTTGCCAGTAAATTCTTTGTTTGGAAATGCGCGTACTGCAATTTGCACGGTTTGTCCTAAGTCCAACAAGGGACCAAAATGTTCCGGTACACGATAAGTGATAGACAAGACATCAGAATTCACAAAATGCACCAGCTTTTCACCGGCATTGATATAATCCCCTGCTTTGACTTGCCAATCATCTAAATAACCATCAAAGGGTGCTCTGACTTCTGCACCACCCACTAAGGATACTAACTCTGTTCCCGCTTTTACAAAACTGCCCGACTCCACTAATATTTTATTTATTTTGCTCGCAACCATGGCTTTGATGGTCACTTCTTTGGGGCTGGTTAAGGATCCAACCGTTTCGATTACAGATGGCATTTCTGCTTCTTTGACGCTGACTACTTGTACGGTTTTGAGTTCTGGTTGCGGGGTTTTATTTGCAAACCAATGATGCAGTTGTTTTGCAAGCAATAAGGCACAGCAAATGCCAAGCGCAGCCAGAAGATAGGGTCTGTATTTGCCAGAGATGCACTGGATCACTTTTGTTGACATGAATTTCATTAAATTAGACTGTATGAGTTTACTCACTTGAATCCCTTATTAAGATAATGAAAGCTTTTAAACATTTAAACCTATAATATTTGATACCTATGATACCCAATCTATAGCTTTTACTTGTAGTATACGGCTTAGTATAATTGAACTGGGTATTTATTGTAGCAGCGATCTCGGAGGAAAAAAATGTCTGAATCACCAATTTCTCAATCAAATTCATCAAATTCACAGTCGGGAACTCAATCTCAATCAAAAGATACTCAATTACAAAGGATTATTGAAGCTGCTTTTGATCAAAAAGAATTAGATCAGTCGAGTCCTAATAAAGAGATCAAAGCGGCATTGGAAGAAGTATTATCGGGTTTAGAATCCGGCCGTTATCGAGTTGCAGAACCAACTTCTGCAGTGGCAAATACCACAGCGCCATCTTCTTCAGTATCAACCTCCCCAGTACCAGCTTCCCCCTGGACCGTAAATACATGGATTAAGAAAGCTGTTCTGCTGTATTTTCGCTTGCACCCGAGTACGGTCATTGATGCAGGTTTTACTAAGTTTTATGACAAAGTCCCACTGCGATTTGATCATAATTTTCAAGACTCAGAATTTGTCAGTCTTAAAACTCGAATAGTACCTCCTGCCGCAGTTCGACGCGGCGCTTACTTAGGGGCTGGCACCATTATTATGCCAAGTTTTATTAACATTGGATCTTTTGTGGATGCTGGCACCATGGTAGATACTTGGGCAACGGTTGGGTCTTGTGCGCAAATTGGAAAAAATGTGCATTTATCGGGAGGCGTTGGCATTGGCGGCGTGCTGGAACCTTTGCAAGCCAGCCCCACCATCATCGAAGATAATTGCTTCATTGGTGCACGTTCTGAAATTGTTGAGGGTGTGATTGTGGAGCGCGGATCTGTCATCTCAATGGGTGTATTTATTGGACAAAGCACTCGCATATATAATCGCGAAACCGGTGAAATTATTTATGGGCGAGTACCTGCGGGCAGCGTTGTTGTGCCAGGAAGTTTGCCGAGTGAAGATGGGAAATATAGTTTGAACTGCGCGGTGATTGTGAAGCAAGTGGATGAAAAAACACGATCTAAAACAAGTTTGAATGAATTGCTTCGGGTTTGAAAAGTATTTCTAATTAATTGAAATATTAGGGCCTGTTGACAATTGACTCGCGCCATCCATGGCGCTCGCCTGGAGGGCTCCGCTATTCAGAACACACTCTCTCTATCACTATCACAAAATTATCCAGGTCCACGTTTTTTAGGGGATGATGGAGTTTTATCGGTATCGGCATCGGCCTCTCCTCTCATCTTCCTTTCAAGAGCTGCGAAAACCGACTTGTTCAGTTTTTTACCAGATCCTACACCTCTTTGAGACTGCTGTTCTTTTCTTTCTGCTTCACGATCTGCACGTTGTTCTGCTTCAACACCCTTTTGTCTTTTAGCAAAGATACCACTCTGTGATAGATCCATGCCAGCCAAAAGACCCGCTGCTCCGGTTGATAGTTTGGCCATTCTGCCTGCAGTTGCAGACCGTGCTTCAACTGGCAACTCATTTGGAAGTGAAGCAGAAAAAACTTTGGCATCCTTTCGATCGATTTTAGCTAATTCTTTAAACATTTTTCTGATGTCGGTTTTCAAGGTTGTTTTCTGAGTTTCACGAGCTTCTCTTGTTGCCTCTGCCTCAACCTCTTTAGGAGATCTGGGCGATTCAGGAGCTTTGGGAGAACTTGGGGTTTCATCGACATCGGCCTGCCTTCCCACCAACCTCTTTTCAAAAGCCGCCATATTCAATTTTCCTCTTTTCGGTGCCAGAACTTTAGGAGTGCCACCGCCACGTGCAGCTCTGTTAGCTGCCTGTGCTCTTGCTTCTTCTTCAGCATCTGCACGATGTTCGGCTTCAGCTCTGTCATGCAAATGTGAAAATATATCACTAGATTCTAGATTCATGCCAGCCAATCTGCCACCTGCACCAGACATTTTAGCCATTCTATCAGTAGTATCAGCACGTGCTTCTGCTGGCAGCTCATTATCTAATGAGGTAGCAAAAGTCTTGGCATCTTGCCGATCGAGTTTAGCTAATTCTTTAAATTTTTCCTTCATTTGCGATTTTAGGCGCGCTTTCTGGGTTGCAATATCTTCACCTTTTGATTTTTCTGGCATAGTACAGTCTCCTCGATAAAGAATTATAAAGAATAATTAGTTGTTCGATATTGTTGTCGGCCGATGGATTTAAAACTTTAGTCTTATCATATACACTGATTTATTTTTTATAATTTTTATAATTTTTTTGTAAAAAGTATTATACGCCTAAACTTTTTATTTCAAAAACAGTCAAAGCTATAAGAATAATGTGTACATAATATAATACAAAATGAGGACTAAACTCTATGAGTACGCCTAAAGAGCCCTGGGTCCAATCAGATCCAGAAATCGTAGCGAGGCGCATGATGGCCATGAAATTTTATGAACAAAGCTTAGACAAAATTCCTGATCCCGGCACACGTGCGTGGAGGAAATCACAATTAATAAATGAGATCAGCGGCATTGATTTGACCCAGCCCTGCGAAGTTATCACAATTCCAGCCGGCACTGTTTTTCAACAAAGACAGGGGGATGTTTGGACCAAAGGTTATTATTTTTCGGAAGTCGGTATTTCTCCTACAGATGTTGGTATTGCGGAAAGAAGTGCTGTCACTCAGTACCCCAGAGAATTCACCACTCAGGAATTTTGGGATCAATATCATCAAGAACATCGAGACGTAATTCAAGAAACTAATTTTCTCGGCCGTGAGTTAACAGATAAAGAATTAAGCGATCTTCATCATCGTAATGCAGAAATTGCTAAAGATATTGCGACTGAAATTGGTATCAGACATGCTGTGATTGATGCACAAAATGAGATAGCAAAGCGTGAAGGAACACGTCGAGATTTGACAAGCGATGAGCTGCATACTATTGAACAAGATATTTATGATCGCATCCATAAATTGCGAGTTCCCGAAGGGCAAGAATTGCCGGTCATCAGATACGAGGATATCCAGAAACCCATGCGTCTTTATGTGGTGACAAAAGATACTCAGGTATTTGTGTCTTATGCAAAAGGTACAGAACCTGGTAAGACGCCCCTCAAAGATACTTGGTCGCGTATTGCGAATCCCGAAGATCACAGTGCCCTACATGAACATCCGGCATTGCCAGTACACATTAAAGGGGGCGCGATCCAATATTATTCCGTTGAAAGTGAAAATTTTCAACCTGTGATTATGACAATGGAAGAGTACCGACAGCGCGCCGAAGACAACCCTAAGATTGTCCCTCCCAAACCAGAAGACTTCCGTGAACCTATACCAGGGCCGAGGCTTCCAAGACAGGGAGGTTGAAAAATAATTCCTATCAGGAATATAATTGAAGTAGTATGGAATCAAAAACACTTAAGTTCGCCAAAACCTTGATTGAAAGACCTTCTGTTACCCCGGATGATGCTGGTTGTCAGGCTTTGATTGCAGCTGAATTACAGGCCTTAGGATTTTCAATTTGGCATTTGCCAATTGAAAAGGTACATAATTTAATTGCCATTTACAATCCTGATTACAATTACAATCCTGATTCAGCTACTTCAGAATCCCCCAGCCCACCAAGTGTCTATACTATTTCTGATATTAATAAAATTTCTTTAGATTCCACCATACCCCCAATGACTTCCTGCTTTGCTTTTGCAGGTCATACTGACGTGGTCCCGGCAGGTCATTTGAATGAGTGGCAAAGCCCTCCTTTTACTCCGACCATCAGGGATGGGTATCTTTATGGGCGAGGTGCCGCAGATATGAAAGGCAGTATTGCTGCAATGATCACGGCCTGCGAGCGTTTTCTTAATAAGCATCGAAAACGAAAAAATGAGAATCAGAACAAAGCAGTTCAGGGCCTCAAATCCTCCATTGCGTTTTTAATCACGAGCGATGAAGAAGGTGAAGCCCAATTTGGCACCAAAAAGATCATGGAATTTCTAAAATCCCAGGGCGTTATATTAAATTACTGTGTTGTAGGTGAACCTAGCAGTCTCAATACCCTCGGAGATACGATTAAAGTAGGCAGAAGAGGCTCCATGACAGGCCGTTTGAAAATCTTAGGCAAGCAAGGCCACATAGCTTATCCTCATAATGCCGATAACCCGATTCACCGTACCCTCGCTCCTTTGAATGAATTGTCGCAAACACTTTGGGATGAAGGCGATGCCGATTTTCCAGCGACCAGTTTTCAAATATCGAATATCAATGCAGGAACGGGCGCTGGCAATGTCATACCCGGCATATTGGAATGCTTATTCAATTTTAGATTCAGCCCAAGAACCAAAGCACTACAACTCAAAGAGCAAGTACATGCCATGCTCGACAAACATGGCGTGCAATATGAAATAGAATGGCAGATTTATGGCGAGCCATTTTTGACTTCCCCAGGGCATTTAATTACCGCATGTCGTGATGCTGTTTCTGAAGTCACAGGCTTAGATGCAATCCATTCTACCGATGGCGGCACTTCAGATGCTCGATTTATTGCGGGACCAAATACAGAAGTCATTGAATTAGGCCCTTGTAATGAGAGTATACATGCAGTTAATGAATGTGTTCGAGTGGCAGATCTGGATAATTTATCCTTAATTTATGAGAGAATTTTAGAGAAATTGCTTTTATAATGCAATAATTTGATTTAACTGGATCCACGCCTTCGCGGGAATCCAGGGTTAATAAGGTAGTAAACTGTATACAATAATAATAACTCATGTTATCATAATGATAGATCATGAAAAGTGAGGAATTGCACATATTTTATGCAAATTACGAATACGGATAATTAACAATAATTAATGCTACTTTTCAGACTCGACTATGATCCATGACCTCACAAAGTATTTTAGTATAGGAATAAATTTATGAAATTAGAAGCAAAATTGAGAAGTAGACTTATATTTGAATTAAAGCAATTAGAAAAAAAAGATAAAAACTCTATTATGATAGAGATATTGAAGATCTTTACAGCTGAATCTGCTACAGAAGAACAAGTCAAGGATGAAATCAAACGTTTATGGCAAATGGTGTCTGTTTATGAACCCTTAAAAGACATTTCTGATGCGAGTATGCTGCCCATTTATACACCCCATTCATCTCTGCCACCGCAATATTCAGAATCTGATGTTCTGATTGCGATATGGTTACTTGGAATTTGTCATCATGAAGGTATAGTTGTCGCGAAGAATCCAGAAACTGCAGTAGAATTATTAAAATTTGGTGCTAAAAAGAATTCACCTCATTCACAATCATATCTTGGCTATAGTTATTTGCAGGGGATTGGAGTTCATAAAGATAAGGCACAAGCTATTCTGCTCTTTCAATTATCTGCACAACAAAAATATGCTCCGGGTATGAATAATCTAGCTGCTAATATCGAAAATATAGAAGACACAATTTATTACTTGCTTTCCGGTGTCGATCAGCGCCATCCAAATTCCCTTATAAATCTCGCTTTTCAGTATACAGTTGGAAAGGTAGTGAATGTAGATGAATATAGAGCATTTGATCTTTACATTCAGTCAACTCAATGCACAGATTTGCAGGGCATTGAACAGGGCTTTATTAGTTTTTATTTTATGAGGCATCGAGAATTACAAGAAAAAAGGATTTGTGTAGGGTACTTAAAAGCCAAACTACAAAAAATGGGTCATGAATTCGTAGGGCGACCTTTTATATATAGAGAGGAGAAACCTGATTTTGGCATTTCGGAAGCATTCACACAATATTCTAAACAAAATAATAATGGAATGTTAGGGTTTTGCTGCCAATTTGGTATTGGAATTTCCCAAGATTTAAAAAAGGCGCGAGAATATTATAGTGTAGCTTTAAGAGAGCTCGATGGCCGCTTTTGGGATTTTTATTATAATTGTCAGATGACGGACAGCGAAATTGATAAAGATGAAATGGAAAAATTTAAAATTGAACTTGAAAGAGCAAAAGAGATTGCAATAGATTTAAAAACAGAAGACGAAACGGCTTTGCTTAGAGTTTTACGCTTTAAAAAAGAAGCCATCAAACTTGTCGCTTACTGTTATGAATGGGGCGCACTTGGGTATGAAATAAACTTATTCAAAGCATTAGAATTCTATGAACAATTAAAAGTCTTGGAAGAACTGATTAACAAAAAATGGGATCCAAAAGAGAAACTCTACGAAATTTCTGATACTGACAAAACACATGTACACTATAAATTGGAGAAGTTTTCCACTCTCAGAGCTTTTGAGTTGAAAGTCAAAGAAGGGTTTCCCGCATCATGCTCTTTAAATGGATCCTTGCAATCCCTGGTAGTGCAGTATGCATTTGAACCGAATATTCCTGCGCCTAAGCGCCACTGGAAAATTGTTTGAAAAAGAGTAACTTAAAGAATAGATCATTCCTTTTTTTTCTTAACAACTTCGTCTCGCAAATAGACTGGCTGCGCATCTTCCGGTTTTAAGAGGTGGCCTGATTGATACAAGGCTGCAGCGATGTGTGCAATATCCGCCGCTCTCGGATAATTGCTGATTTTTGGCCAATCTTCTGCTCTAAATCCTTCAGGCAATTCTATTAAATTTTCGGATTCAACACCTTCCTTTGTCACGGCTTGCATAATATTATGGCTATCGAGCTTAAATAGACCCCAATAGATCTGTTCTAAACGTGCATCAAGCCAGGCAAAGCATTGCGTGATTCCGGATTCTCGATATGCTCCTTGTGCAATGGCACGCAATGTTGAAATGGGGATGACAGGTTTAGCTACCCCAAAACTCAAACCTTGAATGATGCTGGCTGCAATTCTAACGCCGGTAAAGCTGCCGGGGCCTTGGCCAAAGGCAAAGGCATCTACGTCTTGCAGTTTTAAACCTGCTTCCTTTAATAATTCATCAATCATTGGCAAGATGAGGTGGGTGTGTGCCCTGGGTGCCAATTCAAATCTCTCAATAGTTTTGGAGTTGTTGCTTTTGGTGCCATCGGTGCTAATGAATAGTGCTGCAGAGCAAGCATCTGTGGAAGTATCAATTGCGAGGATTATCATTTATATATTATTTTTAGCCAAATAACAAAAAACCCCATAATGCGCTTATCAGAAGGCCTGGGCCTTCTGATAAGACGCTTTATAGGATTGATTGCGAGCTATTAAGCTGCTTTGGCTACTTTACGACGTGCTTTACGACGTTTGGTAGTCTTAGCACCTGCAGCTTGAGCTTTAGCTTTGGAACGACGACGAGCTGGTTTGCGTTTTGCACCAGCTGCTGCCCCTGCATGAGCTTTAGCCTTGGAACGGCGACGTGACTTCTTCTTGACCGCACCACCAGCTGCTTTCGCAGAACTCTTACGAGCTGGTTTGCGTTTTGCAGTAGCTTTTTTAGCAGTACGTTTAGCACCTGTTGCCTTTTTAGCAGTGGATCTTTTCTTAGCTCCACCCTTTTTAGCAACGGCGGTTACGCCGGCTTTTTTAGCTACCCTTTTTTTACGCTTTGGCTTAGCTGCTGAAGTTGCCTTTGAAGAAGCTGCTTTCGCACTCTTCGCCTTTTTTACTGCTCTTTTCACTTTGGCCATTTTCAATCTCCTATGGCTTACTAAACAATCGGACACTACTAACATAGCACAAATGTTGTCTTAGTACATACTTCTTTTTAACTTTTTTTCATTTTTTTTAACTTTTTTTTAATTTTTGTTAAAAATTTTTCATTTTTTAATAAATTTTTTCAATTTTTAATGAAAAAATATTTTTCTATTAGACTTACAAAAGCATTTACATGAACCTTGGAATCATTTAATGCAGGAACATAATGGAACTCAATGCCCCCCATTGCGATGAATAATTCGCGGGCTCGGATATTTATTTCTTCCAAAGTTTCCAAACAATCGACTGCAAATGAGGGTGCTATCACCAATACAGATTTCACGCCTTCATCAAGAAATACCTTTAATTGATCTTCTAAGGAAGGCTTGGTCCAAGGCGTGTATCCAAACCGGGATTGATAAGCAATTTTCCAGTAATTTTCAGGAAAATTCAATATCTTCGCAACGCGGTTTGCCGTCTCTTCACACTGTTTTTGATAAGGATCTCCAAGCGCTATTTCCCGTATTGGAATGCCATGAAATGAAAACAATAATCGTTCTTGATAGCCATATTGTTCGCCATATTTTTGAATAGTGTACGCCAATGCTTTCAAATAGGACTCTTCCAGGCAATAATTCGAAATAAAATAAAATGAAGGCAGGTTTTTATTCCTAAAGAGCGATGTTAATGAATCAAAGACCGCCGCAGTGGTTGCGGAAGAATATTGTGGATACAAAGGAATCACAATGAGATCTGTAATGTTATCTGAAATAATTTTTGTCACAGCGTTTTTTAGGCTTGGATTACCGTAGGTCATCGCACTATAAACTTGTATCTCACAATTCAGATCATTTAAAGGATTTAAGAGATTTGAATGATATGAATTATGTGAATGATTGGAATGTTTGGAATAATGAGATAATTCTGATGCTAAAGTCATTGCGAGCTTATTGGTATAAACAATAAGTGGTGATCCTTCACGCATCCATATTTTCTTATATAGTTTAGCAACCCGCTTAGATCGCAGGGGTATCACCAATAAATGCAAAATAAACCACCAAAGCAGACGATTGATTTTCACAACACGTCTATCCCATAGAAAATTCTTCAGAAATGAGGCTACATGAAATGTGGTTGGCTTTTTGGGGGAACCCAGATTAACCAGGAGAACGCCATGTTTTTCCCTAATCTCGGAGGTCCGAGAGGTCTCGAAGATCTCGGAGCATTGCATCATCTATCTTCTTTCTCTATTTGCGAAATATCTAATGCTTTGGCACGCTGAATCAAATCTAATAAGGCGGGTTCTGTTAAAGCCCCTGATTCAGAGTAAACGGCTAAATCGCCCCGAAATATCATCAGATGGGGAATGGAACGGATATTAAAGTCTTTGGCTAATTCTGGTTCTTTTTCGATATCGACTTTTGCAAATACAATATCAGTGAATTGATTGGAAACATTCTTATAGACCTCAGAGAATACTCGACAAGGTCCGCACCAGTGGGCCCAAAAGTCTACCAATACCATGGGGTGGTTTGTGATGACTGAGTCAAAGTCATTTTTACTCAGATTTTTAATTGGCATGTTCCCTCCCTCTTAAATCCCCAATCCCTTCCAATATCCTAGCCTGAACATCCTGTATGCTGCCACGGCCATCAATTACGATAAATTGATATCGGGGTTGTTCATCAGCATTTTTCATTTCAGAATTGTTTGGAAAGTAATAAAATTTATCTCGATTCTTATACCAATCAATGATGGGTTTAGTATGCTGATGATAGACAGCCAAGCGGTTTCGAATCGTTTCCTCTTTATCATCTTCACGACAAATCAAGGGTTCCCCTGTTTCATCATCTTTGTCTTGTACTTTTGGGGGATTGAAAGTCACATGATAGCTGCGCCCTGATCCAGGGTGAAACCTGCGTCCAGACAGTCTTGAAATAATGTCTTCATCCGGTACCGAAATATCAATGACATAATCAATCGCGATACCGAGGTCTTCCAGAATTTTAGCTTGTTCTACTGTTCTTGGAAAACCATCTAGCAAGAGCCCATTTTTGCAATCAGAATTTTGGATACGTTTGTTTAAGAGTGCGATCACAATTTCCTCTGGCACCAAATTGCCTTCTGCTATCATTTTGCTCACATTAAGGCCAATGTCTGTCTTAGCAGCAATTTGCTCGCGTAATAAATCGCCGGTTGAAATACGCGGGATATTAAAATGCTTACATAGGAATTCGGCTTGGGTGCCTTTTCCAGCCCCAGGGGGGCCTAGTAGTATGATTTTCATTAAATCCTCTTCATGTGAAATAGTTCATCTGGAATAGCTCATGAGAAATAGTTTAGGACCTTTTAACAATCCGCTAGACTCAGGAATTCTTGAACTATATTCTGTTTGTTAACTAATACATAATGCTTATTTTACATCAAGTTATGGTTATTTGTCACCCTAGTTACCCTCAGGCCAGGTCTAGTACTGGGACATATGAAACCACTTTCTGACAACTGAAGTTTTTTTCATCGGAATGCCGCTCCTTGGGGAGTTATTTTTTTCCTTCCGAAGAGAGAGTTTCATAAAATCATTTGTCAGAAATAAAAATTCATCCATTGACATATGAATAATAGAATTATGACAACCCGATTCAAAATAAACCGAATTCAATTCCCCGACGCCGACATCAATAATCATAGATAAACCATAGGGCTCCCCAAATGGCGGATGAGAACCAGGCTCGCAATCATAAAAAAATCGATCTGCGGCTTTGTCGGCTAAGAGATAACATTTTTGATTGAGTTCTATTTCTAATTTTCGAAGATCAAGTTCATCATAAAGCGGCATCACAGCCAATAAAAAATTCGCGCCGCATTTGATAACTTGTGCTTTTATTCCTTTGGTAGCATCTAATTCGAGATCATGGAGTGCTACTTCGAGCCCTTCGTTCCTTTCATGATTTAAGATGTGGTAGGAAACATCGTGCTTATCAAAAAATTGTTTCAGTTTGGTGGCAAGCATTTAAAATCCATCTCGCAATTTATTCCATTCCTATTAAAACCAATAACCCAGCCTACACGATCTTGTCAAGTTTTTGGCGCATCATGATTACTTGTTTTTAGACAGGTCAGGCTGGCAACTATTTGCTATACTGAAAACAGATACATTGAGACTGAGAGAGAGCGAGAGATAAGAAATGGCAGATCACTTAGAGTCACGACCAGTGGTGGAGGCAGTAAATGATTCTTTGTTATCGCGAGAATCCTGGAAAATCTTTCAGGTGATGGCTGAATTTGTAGAGGGTTACGAGCGTTTACTTTCTGTAAAACCTTCAGTGAGTATTTTTGGATCAGCTCGCACAAAACCAACAGATCCCTATTATCACTTAGCGACGGATATCGCAGAACGCTTGTCCAATGCCGGCTACTCTATTGTCACTGGCGGTGGCCCTGGCGTTATGGAAGCTGCCAACAAGGGCGCCTTTAAAGGCAATTCTTTCAGTGTTGGCCTGAATATTGAATTGCCTGATCATGAAATTTCCAATGCCTATCAAGATATTTCACTTCGATTCAGACATTTCTTTACCAGAAAAGTAATGTTTGTAAAATATGCTTCAGCTTATGTGATATTACCCGGTGGTTTTGGCACGCTAGATGAAATGGCTGAAATCCTTGCACTGATTCAAACAGGTAAAACTCGTCGCATTCCGGTCGTTTTGGTGATCGAACCATTTTGGCGTGGATTACTGCGTTGGTTCAGTGATACCTTGATAGCCCAGCAAATGATTGATGCCAGCGATATGAATTTCATGCAAATCGTCAATGAACCCGAGGAAGTGGTTGAGGTTATCCAAAAGTTTTATCAAAGAGAAAGCCCGGAACTCGATGTCGTGGATGCGGAGATCATTTCGGGTTTGTAGGGGTCAATCTTCTGCCTTTGGCGTAAACCCCAGGGCCTTCAATCTTTCTTCTAGTGGTGGATGAGTTGAAAATAGGCTATTGATAGAACTCATCATCGTAAAGCCCGCATAATTCGGATCATAGAAATAAGAGGATTGTCTAACCCCTTCATTGGGGGTATTTGCGATTTGAGATGAATACTCCTCACTCTTTTCTTTGGAATCTTGATCAATTTTCAACAAAGCACGCGCTAATGGCTCATTCATGCGGGTGAGTTCAACGCAACCCGAATCTGCCATCAATTCCCGTTTACGGCTGAGATAAAGTGTCAGTAAAATTGTTACAATGGGCAATACAAAGCGTAGGATGAGAAGAACGCTTGCCAGGACATTGTTCCGGTTTCTATCACTGCTGAATAATACCACCCTAAATACCAAATCAATCACTATCAAGATCAGATTACTCAAGATTGCAACAGTCATGGTAAGCTTAATGTCAGCGTGGCGAACGTGCGATATTTCATGAGCCATAACGGCTTGCACTTCGTCACGATCCAGTTTATTCAAAAGTCCCCGGGTGATGGCTACCATCGCGGATTTTTCACTCATTCCGCTCGCGAAGGCATTCATATAATCTGCCTCAATAATGTAGACTTTGGGCATGAAGCGAAGGCCTGCTGCAATTTTGAGTTCTTCGATGATATTATAAAACTGCCGCTCGATCACAGGACCTGTTGAATCTGACTGCACTTCATGATATTCAGTCCCAAGCATCATGATGTCTTTATGGAACATAAGGGTAATGAGAACAGATAAGACTGCCACAATCAGCATGATAATCGTAGCATAAGGAATGGCCTTCAAGGTGAGAAGTTGTGCAGCTGCTTGCTCTATCGATACCTTTTCATTGGCAAGCATGTAGAGATCAACAATAAAACCAAGTGCTACATAGATCACAATAAATAGAAAGATCACATGGCGGGTGTTACGCTGGTTGCGTCGCAGCGTTTCCCGCCAATCAGTTGCCGAAACATGATATTGATCTAATCTATTACTCATATGATCTGTTACTCATATGCAATTTATTATTCATATGATAAAGTACTCATGCGATAAAGCTAAAGTTTTACTGTGTAACTTTCGCGTTCTTCCACAACTTCTTTTGGTAATTGCCAATACAGAAATTCCTGATTAAGTTGACCGGGAAACATCGATACTACCACTGTGTTCGGAAATGATTTCTTGGTGGCATTATAGCGCTCAATGCTATCATTCAAAGCCTGTTTCGCGAAAGCAAGTTTATTTTCTGTACTGACTATTTCTTCCTGCAATTGCAAAGCATTTTGACTTGCCTTTAAATCGGGGTATTGCTCAAATACTACGTTGATTCCGGAAGCGATTTTGGAAATGGCATTTTCAGCCTCCATGCGTGTTTTTTCATCACCTGAGTCATGGGCTGACTGTGCCTTGTTACGGAGCGCTACGACATCAGATAGCGTGGTTTTTTCATAATCCATGTACTTCTTGACAACATTGATTAATGATTCAAATACTTTAAAGCGTCGATCAAGTTGTATATCCACTTGTTTTTGATTATTTTTGACTGCCTCTATTAAACGGATCAAAGAATTGTAGATGCCAATAAACCAAAAGGCAATGCAGAGTACTATCACCAAAACTATTATAATGGTTGCTGTCATATCGCGCTCCTAATTGAACAATATTAAATATTTGCAATAGTATTTTTTAGTTTCTATAGTATCGGCAATATGAATGGATTCTTAAATGTAATTATTAATGTAATTATTTACTCTTTCGCAGGCAGCACAACCAAACAATAGGTTTCCCCTTTTTTGATCATGCCAAGTTCGGTGCGAGCCCGTTCTTCGAGCGCTGTCGGATTTGTTTTCAAAACGGCCACTTCAGCGCTTAATTGACGATTTCTGTCTTTCAGACGTTCTAATTCAGTGGTTTGAGAAGCAATGACTTCTTTGAGATGCCATACCTCGGGCAAATTACCCGATCCTGCCCAAAGACGATATTGCAGAACTGCCATTGTGATGATAAGGACTGCCGCTATAGATTTAAGACGCATTAGATTTGAAACTCATTAGATTTAAAACTCATTACAGTTAACATTCATTATTAAATTCATTTATCCGAGCTTTCGTTTGCCAGTATAAGGAGCAGTACCTGCATAATGCGCAGCAGTACCGAGTTCTTCCTCGATGCGAAGCAAGCGATTATATTTGGCCAATCGTTCTCCTCGAGCCGGAGCACCGGATTTGATTTGACCTGCGCGACATGCAATTGCTAAATCTGCAATGGTGTCATCCACCGTTTCACCAGAACGATGAGAAATCACAATGCCATAATGTGCTTCTTTTGCCATGTGGGTTGCATCGAGCGTTTCTGTCAGAGTACCAATTTGATTGGGTTTAATGAGTATGCTATTTGCCAAGCCCTCTTTAATGCCTTGTGCAAAAATAGTGGTATTGGTGACAAAAAGATCATCGCCCACCAACTGGACTTTTGTCCCCAGTTTTTCAGTCAATAATTTCCAGCCTGCTTCATCATTTTCTGCCATGCCATCTTCAATAGACAGGATCGGATATTGAGTGACCCAATTTTCAAGATAGGCAACCATTTCAGCAGAGCTTAAGGATTTATTTTCAGATTTGAGTTCATATTTGCCATTCTGATAGAATTCAGTACTGGCAAGATCAAGACCAATAAATATTTCCTTGCCAGGGGTAAATCCTGCCTCTTGAATTGCCTTTAAAATATATTCGATGGCCTCATTATTGGACGATACATTCGGAGCAAAACCGCCTTCGTCACCTACCGTCGTGAGCAATTTACGACGCTTTAAGAATGATTTTAAGCTATGATAGATTTCAGCACCATAACGCATGGCTTCTCTGAAGCTTGGTGCTCCCACCGGTAAGATCATAAATTCCTGCATATCTAAATTGTTGTCTGCATGCACACCGCCATTAATAATGTTTAAAAGGGGTACAGGCAAAATATAGGGGCTTCTATCCGTGACACAAATACTTTTATAAAAAGGGACTTTGATTGCATTGGCGGCTGCGTGGGCACAGGCTAGAGACACTGCCAAAATCGCATTAGCACCCAAGCGACCTTTGTTGATGGTATTATCGAGTTTAATGAGGATGTCATCGATGCCTTTTTGATGTCGCACATCGTGTCCAATCAAAGCAGCACGAATCTCGGTATGTATGAGGTTAATGGCATTTAAGACGCCTTTTCCAGCGTAACGAGTTCCGCCATCTCTTAATTCTAGGGCTTCCCTGGAACCGGTAGAGGCACCAGAGGGCACTGCGGCACGGCCGATCACGCCTGTTGCTAAGATAACATCTGCTTCAATGGTGGGATTACCGCGAGAATCCAGCACTTCACGTGCGCGTATGTCCTTTATTTCTGCCACTGCCTAGGTCCTTTTTCACTTTTTTTTCATGATTTTATGACGATCATGATTTTATTACGATTTTTTCACTACCTGATCCAAAGATATCAACACTTCCAATAATTCCGGCATTTCGCTTAGCTTGACCATATTTGGTCCATCACTGGGTGCCGCTTTAGGGTTCGGATGGGTTTCAACAAACAAACCCGCAATACCCACGGCCACTGCAGCACGCGCCAACACTGGCACAAATTCACTTTGTCCGCCCGTGGCATTGCCGAGTCCCCCCGGCAACTGCACCGAATGCGTGGCATCAAATACTACTGGGCAACCCGTCTCCTTCATGACTGCCAAAGATCGCATGTCGGAAACCAGATTATTATAGCCAAAACTCACACCTCTTTCACAGACTAAGACATTAGGATTGCCAGTCGCCTTTGCTTTTTCAACCACATTTTTCATGTCCCAAGGCGCAAGAAATTGTCCTTTTTTGATATTCACTGGTAAACCAGTATTCATCACACTCTGAATAAAATTTGTTTGGCGGCATAAAAATGCCGGTGTTTGCAACACATCCACGACGCTCGCAACTTCATTAAAAGGTGTGTCTTCATGAACGTCTGTGAGCACTGGTACCTTGATGGTTTTTTTCACTTGCGACAAAATCCGCAGGCCCTCTTCTAAGCCTAAGCCGCGATAGCCGTGTAGAGACGAACGGTTTGCTTTGTCGAAAGAAGATTTATAGATAAAATGAATGCCGAGGCGATCTGTGAGTTCCTTCAAAAAACCCGCGGTATCGATGGCCAATTGTTCGCTTTCAATGACACAGGGCCCCGCGATTAAAAAGAAGGGGGCATCATTTCCTACTAGCTTACCGCAGAGTTTCATGCTTTCACCTTTTCTGTTTTTGTTTCTGTCACTCTCTGCTTGCATGCTGCTTCAATAAAACCTGCAAAGAGCGGATGTCCATCTCTTGGTGTTGATTTGAATTCAGGATGAAATTGTGATGCCACAAACCAGGGATGATCTGGCAGTTCAATCATTTCAACCAGACTGCCATCCATGGAACGCCCAGAAACTCGCATGCCTTCTTTTTCAATTCTGGGCAGCAATACTTCGTTCACTTCATAGCGATGACGATGCCGTTCTGAAATGATATTTTGTCCATAAATTTGCTCTGTCAAACTGCCAGCCTCTAAACGACACTTCTGACTGCCTAAACGCATGGTGCCGCCCTTCTCGGAACTCGAGGTTCTTTTTCCTTGGTGCCTTTTTCAGTCATCCATTCTGTCACCAATGCAATGACTGGATACGGAGTGGCAGGATCAAACTCTGTGCTATTGGCATCTGGCATTTTTGCTTTATGACGGGCAAATTCAATGATGGCGATTTGCAGCCCTAAGCAAATACCGAGATAAGGTACCTGATTTTCTCTTGCAAATTGTGCTGCCTTAATCATGCCCTCAATGCCACGTTCCCCAAAGCCGCCGGGGACTAAAATGCCATCAAAGCCTTTCAGCATGGCAGAGCTGTGGTGTTCTAGCTCCGTCGAATCAAAATAATCGATTTTAACGTGCGTTCTGGTATGAATTCCGGCATGAATCAAGGCTTCATGGAGCGAACGATAGGAATCCCCCATTTCTATGTACTTCCCAACAATGGCAATGCGTACTTCTCTCTCGGGATGTTTTAAATCATCTACCACTTTCTGCCATTCTTGCAAATCTGCGCTATCCGCAACCAAATTTAATTTCTCGAGTACAATATCATCCAAATGTTGTGCTTGCAGCACCATTGGGATTTCATAAATAGTAGCCATATCTGGTGACGCAAACACAGCGCGTTCTTCCACATTGGTAAACAGGGCGATTTTACGGCGATCGGATTCGCGCAGCGTTTGTTGGGAGCGGCAAATCAAGACATCAGGTTGAATACCAATAGAGCGCAATTCTTTGACAGAATGCTGGGTCGGTTTGGTTTTGATTTCACGAGCTGTGGCAATATAAGGAACCAAGGTGAGATGAATGAAAAGTGTATTATGCTGCCCTAGCTCCATGCGCAGCTGTCTGATAGCTTCTAAAAATGGCAGCGATTCGATATCACCCACCGTGCCGCCGATTTCAACCAATACTACATCATATTCCTTGGTGCCATCCAGAATGCAATGTTTGATTTCATCGGTGATATGGGGAATGACTTGCACTGTAGCGCCTAAATAATCACCACGGCGCTCTTTTGCAATGACATTGGCATAGATACGTCCCGTCGTAAAATTATTGCCCTTGGACATGGTAGTACGAACGAAGCGCTCGTAATGTCCTAAATCCAAATCTGTTTCCGCGCCATCGTCGGTAACAAAGACCTCGCCATGTTGGAAAGGACTCATGGTGCCTGGATCAACATTAATATATGGATCAAACTTAAGAAGACTGACTCGTAAACCACGGGATTCTAAAATTGCCGCAAGAGAAGCCGCAGCTATGCCCTTCCCTAAGGATGACACAACGCCGCCCGTTACAAAGATATATTTAGTCATGATGCCTCGATATGCTTCGATATGATTTTAACACTACGTATTCCAGCTTTAATCAACAAATTTCGATATTAATCGACTTAATTAATCGACTTTGATCAGATCGAGTATAGAATATCGATCTGTAGTGTTCTTAACTTTTGCTTAAAATTTATTTTGAACAATAAATGGGCAATAGATGGAGTTAAATGATAACAGAATTATGGTTCTTATACAAGCACAAGCAAGACAAAGTTATGTAAGAATTAAAACTTACTTAGGTTTTGATTAATCTTGGATTAGAATATCATTTTTACGAACCGTGCGTCGCAAGCGCTTGATAGCTTCACTTTGGATCTGCCGCACTCTTTCACGGGTCAGGCCGATTTCATCACCAATTTCTTCTAAGGTTTTCACTTCATGTCCTAAAAGTCCATAGCGTCTGACCAGCACTTCGCGGTATTTTTGGGGTAACCTAGCGAGGAAATGGGTGATATCTTCTTTTAGTTTTTCTTTTTGGAAAAAGACATAAGGATCAACAGAAGATTCGTCGGGCAGTGTTTCAAGCAAACTGTGATCGTGATTTTCAGAGGAATCAATGGATTTTGTTTTGTCACCTAAAAGTAAAATTTGCTCGATCTGATGTACTGGCTGATCCAGGATAATGGCAACCTCTTCTACGGTGGGGTAATGCTCATATTTCCTGGACAATTCTCGTATTACCCTGTAGCAGGCGCTTAAATTCTTCAGGATATGGACGGGAACACGGATGGTTCTCGCAAAATTCATAATGGCACGCTCGATAGACTGCCTTATCCACCAGGTTGCATAAGTAGAAAATCGAAAGCCTTTTTCGGGATCAAATTTTTCTACGGCGTGGATTAATCCCAAATTACCTTCTTCAATCAAATCAGCTAAAGGTAAGCCACGACGCAAATAACGTCTTGCGATTTTTACGACAAGGCGTAGATTACCTTCTATCATCTTTATTTTTGCAGCTTCATCGCCCTGTTTTGCAGCTAAGGCTATACAATATTCTTCTTTAGGTGAAAGTCGAGGTCGGTATCCAATTTCGTTTAAGTAAATTTGAGTAACATCACGGAAGTTTTCAGGTGTTTTTGGCAATTTTTGATTTGGATTTGAATTTGCATCCGCATCCGCACGATCAGATTCATGCTCATTAGAATAAGAAGTATCTGGTGAGTTTGGATTTCCTAATTCATCTGCATATGCATTTGAATCTGATGAATTTGAATTTTCAAATGTAAATTCACGCATATTTCCTCTTATAAGAAATAAATCTTTAAAGATAAATTTAAGAGATATTAAACTTAATAATGTGATGAATCACATTCCTATCTGTTTATATACTTTTTATATTCTTTGACGTGAACTATTGATAAAAATTCAAATTTTTTCACCATTTAGACGATCGAAACCCCGTTTTAAATAGGTTTTCAATTTTGGACCACCCCAACGTACAATAATTGCTATTAAAAAGAAGCGGAGGGAGCGGCCAATGCTAGATGCTAAAAAGAACCATCCTAGGGGTAATTGTAAAACCCCTGCCCCAATGGTAAAAAATTTATACGGGATAAAAGGTGAAAGACAACCTATAATAATTGCCCAAAAACCCCATTCTTGAAACCACTGTAAACAAGCTTGATATTTATCCATGTAGCCCATCCAAATCAAAAATGGGTGTACGATTGACTCAAAAGCAAAATAGCCAAAAGCGTACCCTACTATTCCGCCTATCAGTGATGAAATAATGGTAATGATAGCGAATAAAAATGCGCGTTCTGGCATGGCGTACATCATTGGAATGACCATGACATTTGGGGAAATAGGGAAAAATGAAGAATCTATAAAACTTACTAATGCTAAATAATAAGGTGCTTTGGGATGTCGTGACCAAGTTAATACTTTTTCATAGCAATTCTTTAGAATACGCAAGGAATATCTCCCGACCTGAGTTAAAGTATGAGACTTTATCCTAAAGTGGAGGCTAAAACAATATAGGTCATGCAACATTTGGGCAAAAGTCCACTCTAATAAAATAATTAAGATAGGAGATGCTGATGATTTCAGGAAAACAATCCATGGTTTTATCGACACAGCAGCTTAGAACTGAATTGAAGAATGATATCGATTTTATGATCGATAAAACTGCTTTACTAAAAGAAGACGATATTGGGAGTTTATTCACTGAAATACAAGGCACCAGCGAGCATCTTGAAAATTTAATACACGAGAAGATACAACTATTAGTAGAAGATTTTCAGGATTTTCCTCTTATTGGGGATTATTTGCATACTGTCACAGAAAGCTTTGCTGATCTGGATCGTCTCATGCGGACCAGTAATACCTTCATGGATTCTGTATTCGCCACCCCCAAAGAATTGTTATCTAGAGAGGAAATTTTGCATCATATCAGAGAGCATTACAGTAAGACGCTGGTGCCCCTACTCAATATCATGGCCAAACTTGAAAACGATTATATCTCTATTGCCACATTGACAATACTCCGAGAAAGAGAAGCACTCATTCAAATACAAGTGATTTTGCAGAAGCTCAAGGTAATTGAGGCATCTACGAAAAAAAGTGTTCTGGTGATGAACAAGAAAAGAAAACTCAGCGATACTGCCGTTCAGATTAAAATTGTAGATCTGCAAAGAAAAATATTGCACCTTTCATTACAGAATGATCAATTTAATCTCTATTATTTTAATCATGATCATCCAATCGAACTTCGTGACACCAAACATACTGTGGATGGATTAAGACAAAATCTGCGTAAGATTAGGGAGACCGTGACGGTTTATGACTGGTATACACGTTCTGGTATACATGATAAAGAATCCGTGACTGAAATCCTGGAATCGCTGGATTATTTGCAAAAACCCATTGAGGAATATGAAAAAGGCTTGAATGAATTCAAAGATGTTATTAAGAATTATGAAGAAAAAATTCGAAACAGTGATCACTATCATAAGCCTATTAATCTTCATAGCAAAATAGCAAATCAAACCCAAACAATATCAAATCCAAACAATAAAAGAGATTAGAACTTGCTATCATGAATAAAATGAGGATGGGTAAATTATCATAAATGTTTTATAATGGCTGGGTTACAATCTAGGTCAAGGTGCGCAAATGATGCTGACAAATCGTATTGAAGCCGCAAAACTGCTTCTCAACAAGTTGGAACATTACAAAGGAGAAAATCCTTTAGTGCTCGCTATTCCCCGCGGTGCTGTACCGATGGCCAAGATCATCGCAGATGGCTTAAATGGAGAACTTGGCGTGGTATTAGTCCACAAAATTCCTTCCCCCCAAAATCCAGAGCTTGCTGTTGGATCGATTGGGCTGTCTGGCTTTATAGACCTAATGCCATTTGCCAAAATGATGGGCGTGAGTGAACACTATATTCAAGAGGCCGCTAAAGAGCAGCTCGACGTTTTGAAGGCCAGGCAAAAACAATACGGCCTGAAAGATCCCAACTACAAAGACAGAACAGTGATCATTGTAGACGATGGCATAGCAACCGGTGCTACAGTCCTTGCAGCAATACATGAAATACAGCATCAGAAGCCGCGAAAAATAATTGTTGCTGCCGCTGTTTCCTCTGTCGACAGTGCAGCAAAAATTCGGGAAGAAGTGGATGAACTCGTGACACTTGCCGAACCCGAATTTTTCTATGCTGTCGGCCAATTCTTTCAGGATTTCACGCAGGTTTCGGATGAAGAGGTTATTAATATTGTAGGGGTCAAGTCTCAAAAGTAAAAACAAAAGAAAATGAAGAGGTCATGACTTCAGCTTTTGTTTTTACTTTTGAGACTTGACCCCTAGAATTGAGACTTGACCCCTAGAAAAAGCGGCGACTAAACAAGGAAAAAGCATCCGACTTATCGGATTGATCTTTCCTAGGGTTCCTAGGATCTAATGGTGACCTCGCAAAGCCTGGCGGAACAGAGAGCAGTAACGGCGCTCCTTCTCTTGGATGTTGTTCTCTTGGTTGCAGCAGATCTCCTGGTCTTCCTTCAATCTGCGGAATACTATCTATCACGATCTGACCCGATGCATTTATTTCGGGAACAAATTCTGCAATGGTCACTGGTGCTTTACGATGTTTTCTTGGCGGGACGAAGGTCTTAGTTTTCGATGCTGGCTTGTCATCCGTATTGAGTTTAACCCCCAAGTTCAAACCACATCGCATTGCTAATAGTTTTAAGGCTTCTACGCCTTTTGAACGCATGTGAGAGATCTCATGTCTGGCTTCATCCCGGATTTTGACAATTCCTCCAGCACTTTTAATAGGGGTTTTGGGTGAAACCAATTTCAAGTCGACCTCCTGCGGCTCGCGGCCATCAATCTTAAGTTGTTCTGTTCCAGGATCTTGTACTGTAGGATGCGGCGGCGAGATAGTGAGTGAAGACTCTGCATCAAGTTTGCTTTTGCGTGCAGTGCTTGTTTTGGCAGTTTCTGCCTGTGATGCAACAGAACTACCAAGACCGCCTCGTTTTTTCTTGAATTTTTTCTTTGCTTTCTTGCCTTGCCCTGATTTTGAAGCGGCTTCCTGATCCAAAATGCTCCGAGGCTTGACTTCGGTGATTGTTTTTGTTGTTAATATTTCATGCTCAAGCGCTGTCAATTTTTCCATATAATGTGATTTCATTCTCTGAATAAATGCCTGATATTCCTTTATCTTGTTCTTCAGTCCTTCTTGACGCGATTTTGCAGCAGTTTTATCCCCTGCTTCATCTGATTGCTTAGAAAACTTCAGCACATCAATAGCTGCTTTTTCTTCTAACAGCGTTTTTTTCAATACTGGCAGTGCTTCAAATTGTACTGCCATAGACTTTGATCTTTGTAGAAGCGCTGTGTGAAACTGGACTAATCTATCAAATTGCCGCGCTAACTGAAACTCTAGCGCTACGCAAGATTCCTTTAAATCATTAATTTCGCCTATTTCCGCCAAATGCAAAGCTTCCCGTTTGCTTTTTTCTAGAGACTCTTTTCCTTCTTTGGTGAATCCCCAGAGAATTTTTTCAAATTCTGGTGCTTGACTCAATTTTGAAACATCACATTGAATCAAATCCAACAGGCTCTCTTGGGGTAAAATGAAGGTTTTTGAGTCGTCCAGTATCACTTCTAGGGAGCCGTCTTCGCAAAAGAGAATATCTTGCAAATTGACCATAACAGCTTCGACTACTGCATCTATACCGGATACTGAACTCTCTGGATACAATTTATAGAGAGAATGTTTCAACATTAACTTTTTGATTGCAAGAGAGCAAGGATTTGAATAATGAATGGGTGTTTGGGACAAAAAGTTTGAGGGTGCTTGATCCAATAACTCTTTTGGGATAATTAAAGGCTTATTAACATCGACAAACCGGATATTCTCCTCTACCGAGTCTAAATCGTCTAGAAAAAGTGCAGAGGCTAATTTGAAATTGATTTGAAAAGCATCGTTATTATCATGTTTTGCACCAAATTCCACCAACAATTCAAATACAGTTGCACCTGCCAATTGCAAGGCAGTTAAGCCTAATAAATTTCTGTGCTGCAAATCAACTTTTCTTTGTTGAAAAATAGTTTTAAGAATTACTGCATAACCATTCTTGACAGCGATCATGAATGGCGTTTCAAGTTTGTCATTTGTAATGTCATTGGATGCCTCTGCAGCCAAGAGCAACTTAACAGATTGGATATCACCACCCCAGCAGGCAAAATGCAAGGGAGACCAGTTATCCTTTGTGACAGCATTAACTTCAGCACCCTGCTTTATCAGAAAAGCTACTTTTCCGCTTGCTTTCGCAGCCGCTGCCAACATGAGAAGCGAACGACCCTCTTCATCTCTGCCTTGGACACCTAAATCTTGTAACGCCAACTTAAAGATCAACTCAAAATAGTCTTGAGAGTCTCCCTCCAGCAGATCTTCTAAAAGGGTTTTATAATTATTTCTTAAAAAACTGTATGTCGTATCCAACAATATAATAAAATCAAAACATTCTCGCTGATTATTAAAGGCAGCCAACTTCAGTGCTTCAGCCAGCAGTTCGCTTTGGAGTTTTCTTTCTATTTGAACAAATTCCTTCGTTTCTAATAGCCGCTTCACAACTTCGGGCATGCCATTTCTAGCTGCAGCGTTCAATGGGCTAAAGATGCTTCCTATTTGAGTTTTTACTGGAATGCCGTTGCTGCCAAGAATGAGAGTTTCCGATGTTTGGATCTCTTCGTCTTCATTCTCACTGTTAGGATCCCCATTTTTTGGATCTGCGCCTGAAGTCAATTGTTCGGGTACTGATTTAGGGGTTGGTATTGCTGGCCTTACTCCAGTACGTAAAAATGTAGCAATTTCTCCCGAAATATTCCCTTCGGTCGGGAGGAATTGTGGGATTGCACCGTGATCAAGTAGTAACTGTGCAAGCCTGCTATTTTGGTGCATAATTGCGACTACTAAGGGGGTATAATTGCTTACAGAATGAATGACATTCGGATCAGCCTTAGCTTTTAATAAGCGCTCCGCAACATCATAATTGTTTACGAGGGTTGCGAAAAATAAGGTATTCAGACCATTAGGAAGCTTGATATCAATACTTGCCCCGGCATTCAACAAAAAATCTACAGAAGTCCACTGTTCTTCATACACTGCAAAAAGCAAGGCTGTGGATCTATCCTTGTTTCGAGCATCGATATCGGCACCGGCCTCCAATAAACTCTGCATGACGCTAAGGCGGCTTGATAATGCAGCAGTAGTCAAGGGTGTGAATGTATCATCATATTGATTGAGATCGATAGACTTCTGCTGAAGAATGAGTTTCAGAATAGAAAAAGCATAATTGCTATACTCTACTTTATCTGCATAGGGTTGATACTTATCTAGGATTTCTGAACTCCTGCCTCTGATGACTCGGTTTAAATCCGCAATGCTGGGTTTTATTCCTATTGCGAGAAAAAATTTTACAATCTCAAAAAGGGATTTTGCATGCATTTCCGTGGATGCGAGTTCAGCTGAATCGATTCTAGGTTCCTGCTTAGGTTCGTGCCTCATCCCTTGATATTTAGAGTGGGCCTCCGCAATAAGACCCGTGTCTAAGGCATTCAATAACAGCGTTTCAAATATAACAGGATTTTCAGTGCAGCAAGAGAGAATTAATGGCTTTATTTCTGGGACCTGAATCATTTCCTGCAGCATAGCGGCGTTTCTGAATTGGATGAATGTCTGTAACAGCATTTTTCCAAAATTATTCTTGAGTTTTGCAGACTGTTTTAAGAGCACAATAGCCGCTTGCAAATTTCCTGTTTCAAAAACATAGTCAGAAATTGTCCTGCCACTTTCGTCAATGATTTCAGAGTCGGCATTTTTAGATAATAACATTTGAATAACGCCCGCATACTTTATCTGTTCTTCTTTTGGTATAGGTATTATTTTCTCATTTTCAATGCAAACACCCGGTACTACGGCATAACTCAGTGCACTGCGTTGATTTTTATCTTTAATATTTGGATCAGCCCCTTTACTCAAGAGAAAGGCAATTGCCTTGGAATGGCCGCGATGGCAGGCTGTCATTAAGGCATTGCCACCATGAAAATGATAGGTATTGGGATCTAATCCGGTGACGTCCTTGAGCAGTATCTTGAGTGCATCTGTATTGCCAGTGCTTGCAGCTTCTATGAGACATTTCTCGAATGGCAGATAAATATTTATTTCTTCAGGGAGAGTACAGTCTTTATATTTCCTGATGCCAATATTTCGCATTGGTTTGAAGAAGGCATCAATGATACTCTCCAAAGCAGCAAATTCCCTTTTCTTTATTAGAGTCTGAAATAATTTTACAAGAATATCGCTCGAAAAACCTACTTGTCTGGCATCTATGTCTAAATGCTTTTTCAGAATTTCTACCCAGAAACGACCATTTATAGCAATAAACTGATGCTGAAACTGTTTGATGTTGGACAGAATGATTTTCTCTTTAATATCAGATTCTTTTTTAGACATTAGGTTACCTCTTTTTATAAAATATAATTATTACAAATAAATAAAAACAAATGGATACGATTCTAAAGCTGATTTAATATGTTTAATACGAATCAAAGCGTTATATGATATAGAAATTTTTGAGCCCCTTCAATAATTTTGAAAGATAACTCATTTAAGATTTGAGATGAACCAATCCCTTGCTAACACTGCGACTTGCTCCAAGGTGCCAGATTCTTCAAATAAATGCGTAGCACCGGGGACAATTTTCATTTCTTTCTTGCAGTTGAGTTGTTCAAAAGCTTCCTGGTTTAGATCAATGACAACATCGTCATTGCCGCCGACGATGAGCAATGTGGGTGCTTTAACGTTTTCCAAATGTTCACCCGCCAAATCCGGCCTGCCGCCTCTTGAAACAATGGCAAAGATATTTCCGGGATCTTCTGATCCCGCTACCAATGCAGCACCTGCCCCAGTGCTGGCACCAAAATACCCAATTTGATAATCGTTCTGTACTTCTTGCATGGTTGTCATCCAATGCTTCGCCATGGTTAAGCGTTCCGCTAACAACTCGATGTTGAAGACATTGGAGCGATCTAAAGATTCTTCTTCGCTTAAGAGATCCATTAATAGGGTACCCAATTGCGCTTCTTGCAATTGACGCGCGACAAAATTATTTCGAGGACTGAAACGGCCGCTGCCGCTGCCATGTGCAAATATTATCACTGCTTTTGCCGATCGAGGCATTGCAAGGACGCCATTTAACACGATTTCATCATCGGGGTCCGTGATAACGACTTCTTTTTCATAGCGATTTAATTCAAATTTTCCATTCATTTTAAATTTTCCATCCTTTATTTCGATCCATTATTTTTCCATCTATTTTTACATCCATCTTTTACATCCATGTCTATGTACCACCTCTGCCGTTTTACTTGTTACTTGATAAATGCTTTATCAAGAAATTGTATATCCGTATCTTTCAATTTAATATCCAGTGCCTGCACCGAACTTGCAATACTTTCTACCCGGCTTGCCCCCGGAATCGGTATTATTGCAGGTGATTTTGCCAAGAGCCAAGCAATTGCAATTTGGTAAGGCGTGGCATCATGCTCTTTTGCTACCTGAAGCAAATGTGATTCTTTTGCAGTAGTCGCTTTATAATTACCGCCGCCCACTGGGCTATAGGCAATATAGCTTATCTTTTCTTTTTCGCAGTATTCTACTAAACCATCTTGAAAATTTTTGGTGTTGTAGGGACTACAGCGATTTTGGACTGAAACTATTTCAACCATTTGCCGCGCAGTTTTAAGTTGTTCAAGGCTGACATTGGAGAGTCCCAAATAACGAATTTTTCCTATATTTTTTAAATTAACCAGCGCATTCATGCTTTCTTCAAATGAAACGTAAGAATCTGGTGCATGCCATTGATACAAATCTATGCAATCGACATTTAAAGCTTTTAAGCTTGCTTCACAGGCTCGTTTCAAATGTTCAGGACTGCCATTCACGGTCCAGGAGCCACCAGGTCTTTCCATGCCGCCTTTGGTCGCAACCAAAATAGGTTTACCGAGTGCTTTCATTAAATGACTATTCGGATGATGATTATGAGTATCATCCCTAGGTTCCCAAGATTGCAATGCTTTTGCAATCAGTTTTTCACAATAACCAATATCTTTATCATCTTGACAATAAACATCTGCTGTATCGATAAAATTTACGCCCAAATCCAAAGCGTGATGAATGACAGCAATTGCTTCTTTTTCATCGGGTCTGCCACGAAGAGCGAGTGGCATGCTCCCTAAACCAACCGGAGTAATATAAATGGGGGTGTTGCCGAGTTGTCGAAACATATGGAGGTCCTTAAGTTTTACTCTCGAGTACAGTTTAGCATTTTCCGGTTATCTCGCACTTTTTTCAATATTCATTTAAATATAAATATTCATTCTAATGAATATTTATAAGACTGTTTACTTATCTAGTTTAATTTATTATCGAAATTTGTTATTTTCGTTACTTTTTGGGCAAATATGCTTATTGGATTTAACAAATAGCAAATTGGCAGCACTTTAACAGATTAGATTCACATGGAAATTCTCGGTATTGGCACAGACCTGGTATCCATTGCCCGAATCAGAGCGATTTGGGAACGGTATTCCTTTGCTTTTGCAAAGAGAATCTTAACCAAGCAAGAAATAGAAGATCTTAGCAAAATCAAAAATCCAATCCCTTTCTTAGCCAAACGTTATGCGGCAAAAGAGGCTGTAGCGAAGGCTTTGGGAACGGGTTTTCAACCCAATGGGATCTTATTGAGTGAAATTGGGATTAAAAATGATAATTTAGGCAGACCTCATCTTGAATTCTATGGTAATACAGCAAAAGAACTCGAAAATCGAGGCATTCATACCAGCCATGTGAGTTTAAGTGATGAAAAGGAATATGCGATAGCCTTTGTGATTTTAAGCAAATAAATCAGGATCATACCAAGGCGAATTCATGAACAGTCAGTTAACTATTTAATTAAATGACAAATTTCAACGGATATTAATGTAACCTCATTTCTTTGGGCTCTTTGGGCTCTTTGGGCGATCTCATTATGAGAGTCGAACTCTCTTGCGCCCACTCTCGTTAGATTGGGAGGAGGATGTTAATTCAACCCCAGTCATTTCATCAGTTTGGGGGGGGGCTGTTAATTGGCTCTCAGTCAGAGCATCAGTTTGTGAAGAGACTATTAATTGACTCTCAGTCACTTCATCAAAACTGGGTGAAAAAATGAGAGGAGCAAACACAGCATTCGATTCATCCATGGGAACTCTAGATTTTAATCCCAAGGAAAATTTTGAAATATCTAAGGGACCATTGTCTCTGGTTGAAAAATAGAGACCTGGTGGGGTGCTGCGTAACCAAAGGGAATAACGTCCAAGCCCTATTCTTCGAATATCTTCATGAAGTGAATCTGCAACAGGGAAGGGCTTGCCATCCTGGTATATTATAAAATTTTCTACCCCAATTTTGCTAAGTACGCTTAGCGCAAAAGAAGTGAATGGCCATACATGACAATACGAGGATTCCCTTCTCGCTGAACGTGATTCGAGGAAACACTCAAGCGGTAATATTTTTTTGAATTGTTTAGCGGCCTCACTTTTTCTAGCCCTGCTGATCTTTTCAAACCATTTTTCGTTCGAAAGTTTTATAATACCTTCATCCAATTGAAGGTCGCTTGTCTTTGTAAGCGCTGGATTGAAAATTGCGGTGGTATAACTTTGGTAAAAATCATTAAAATCTAAACTATATTCATAGACTATTTTTGTCAGATCGAAAGAAAAAATAATGAGAACATCTGATATTTTTAGAAATAGTTTTCGAGAGTATTCTTTTAAGGGTTTTAACAATTCAACAGTTGTCATGGCTCGAGGATCATAAGAAGGTAATTCTTCTGCTGAATTCATTTTTAAAAAGTCAATCATTTTAGTAACAGTATGTGCAGAACTTGTTTTTGTCAGCATTATTAGTCTTTGCTCAACACTAAGTCTACAAATAACATTAAAAAATTCAACCCATAAATCAGGTCTATTTTTTGTGGATTCCAGTATTTTAAAAATGCCAGCTTGAAATTCCTCTATTAATCTACTTACTGATTCACTTCTTTCTGAAGGCTCAAAAGTATTTATCATTCTAAACTTTATATTAATTACAAGAGAATAACAGAGAGAATTCGTGAAGGGAGAAATGTCATTTAAGACTTCATCAAAACGGTGATATCTTTCCATAAAAATACCATCTGGATATGGTAAATACTGGTGATAAATAAAACTTTGATCTGGAGGTTTACAGTTTCAAATAGAGTTAAAAGTGTAGTATAATTTTTTGTATAACGAACATCTTTATAAATTGCCATAAATTGCATAAGGAATTTGTCAGTGATTTCAAACTTATTCATTGACATTGCATCTGAGGGACTCATGAATCTAAACTTGAAATAATCAGGATGCTTAGAAGAAAATTCTGCATATTTTTTCTTGAATTCTTCTGAAATTTTATTTTCAATTGCTGTTTTAATTTCCATCAAAAATCCTCAACAACTTTAATATAATGATTAATTTAAAATATTGTACGTTCACTTAAATATTTGTTAAGCTCTAAGCTTGTTAGCTGGTATTCTATTATAAAATTGAAGGATAAAGCAACTGCAGCATCATAAAAACTGCGGAATGGGATGGAATGTATATAAAAAAATGCCCCAGTAGAGGTTACTGGAGCAAAAATCCGTGTCAGGAGTTATTTAACAAAATAAAATTTTCCCAACCTAATTTGATAGTAAGTTGGTTTTGTAATATTGTCAAGAATTGAAAAACCCTGAAGCAAGTGACCTATGCTGATGAGAGGTAGCAACACATCAACTTGCTAGTACGGTTGCAGTTTCAGAAAGCAGCTCTTCTATTAAACTGTTAAGCTCTGTTATCTGTGTTTCGACATGCAATGCTTGTTCTGTATTTTTAACACCCCGAGCCAAATCAGTTTCCAGTCCTTCCAAGCAGCGCTTCAATTTTGGGACACCGCAATAACAACAAGCACCATGTAAACGATGCACTTCGTCTCGTAAATTCTCCCAGTCTTTGATCTCAAACGCTTTTTGAATACGATCCATATCACTCGGGAGCGCACTGCATAATTTTGCAAATAATTCCTGTGCTAAATCTTGTTTATTACCCGCTAATTTACACGCCATATCCCAGTCAATGACTTTAAGTTCTGGTTCTTTAAAAATCCATTTGTAGATTATCCCCTGCAATTGCAGTTCATCAACAGGTTTTAATAAATAATCATCGACGCCTGCAGCCAACAAACCTTCTTGTTCACTGATGAGTGCATGCGCTGTTAAAGCAATAATCGGTGTTTTAACGCGATTTTCCTGCTGTTCTATGTTGCGTATTGCCCGAGTCGCCTCCAAACCATTCATGCCGGGCATTCTGATATCCATGAGGATCATATCAAAATTGCCATGCCGGTATGAATTCACTGCTGCTTCACCACTTTCAACTGCAGTAACCTGAATTTTATGTTCCATGAGTAAATAGGTGATGAGTTTCAAATTATCGGGATTATCGTCTACTGCCAAAATGTGCAAGGAATCAAGCCCTGTCTCTTTGAATTCAGGCAAGGTTTCCGTGTTCTGCAGGGGTAGCGCTTGTGACACCTTACCCACTTCGAAAGTAAACCAGAAAGTTGAACCACGTCCCAACTCACTTTCAAGTCCGATTTCACCCTGCATTTGCTCCACCAATTTTTTGCAAATCACTAAACCAAGACCAGTACCGCCTGAATTGGTATGGATATTGGTTTGATTGACTTGATGGAATGCCTGGAATAATTCTTGCTGCTGCTCTGAAGAAAGCCCAATGCCAGTATCGGTGACTGCAATTCGAATCACGGCATGGGTAGAATTTTCGGTATCAAGCATCACTCGCACAATGACGCTGCCTTGATCAGTAAATTTAATGGCATTGTTGACCAGATTGGTGATAACTTGTTTGATGCGGAGAGAATCTCCGAGGACCAGCACTGGTACTTCAGCGTAAATCAGAGGGATGAGTATCAAAGATTTTTCAGTCGCGTGAGGCGCAAGTAATGTAAGAGTTTCTTCGACGCATTCTCGAATGTTCATGGTGTGACGCTCGATGCGGAGTTTTCCGGCTTCAATCTTTGAATAATCCAAGATATCATTGATGATAAGCAGCAAAGTTTTTGCTGATTTTTGAATGGTATTTACATAATCTCTTTGCTTATCATTCAATTCAGTTTTGCCAAGTAAATTGATAAAACCAACAACGCCATTCATGGGAGTCCTTATTTCATGACTCATGTCTGCCAATAATTCGGACTTAATTTGACTGGTTTTTTCAGCGGCTTGCCGCGCAATTTCCAATTCCAAATTTTGGACTTCAATGGTTTCGAGCGAGCGCCGCAAACTGGCTGTTGCTTGATCGACCTGATTCTTTAAGCGCGCTTGCACATTAGAGAGCGATTCGGCCATGGTATTAAAACCTTGTTCCAAGATCTGCAATTCCGGATAAGCGGAAGAACGCACTCGAGTAGTCAGATCCCCTTCACGAATTCTTTCGACCGCTTGCGATAATTCCAAGATAGGGCGCGCAACATTGCGTCCCATTTGCAAAGCGAATAAACCACTTAAACTCAAACCAAATAATAAAATCATACTGGTATTGATTAACACTTCCGCTTCGGTTTGATGAATGGTTCGAGTGTCTAATTCAAGTTTAAGCCAGCCAACTATATTTCCAAATTTGTTCAATTTATTAACTTTGTTTGAAGTTTGCGGGGTGTCTGGATAGGCGATGATTGGAATGATGAAGCTCACGGAATTTTCAGTTTCTTCGGTATAAAGCTGCGGCCCCAATTGAGGATTGCGTGCATTTGAACTTCGATTGCTGGCATGGGGCTTGAGATCTGGAACATGAAAACTGCGAGTCAATTTCCCAAAAGTTTCGATGGGAACGCCTTTTTCATTAAAGAATGCCACCCCTATCACATCTTGATGTTTTAGTGTGGCAAGGCCTAAATTTTGCAACATCGCGCGATCTTCTGAATATAACCCTGATTCGACGGCAGGAACGAGCTTCAGAGCGATGGCCTCTCCTCTTTCGCGGAAGGCAACTTCTAAATCTTGTAAGCGAGTACTGGTAAAATAGGCAACCAATAAAACAGTGATGGTAAGGGTTGGAATTAATGCTAATAATAAGACTTGTAATCGTATTCCCCAACGCATGTGCTTATTGTGCCTGGTTCCAACAAAATATACAATACTAGACATCTTACATAACTTGAGTGGAATCAGAACATGCCCGTACCAGTAACTTTGGTATATGACTTGGAAACTATCCCGGATGTCGCTTTGGGTCGAAAATTGTTGAAATTACACGATGCAAGCGATCTTGAAGTGATCGAGGCAATGGTGGAACGCCGCAAACAGCAGACTCAAGGAAATTCTGATTTTCTGCCGCTTTATCTTCATCAAGTGGTGGCTATTTCGGTGGTCGTGAATACCCCAGAAAAAGTGAAGGTTTGGTCATTGGGGGATTTGCAAGCAAGCGAAAAAGAAATCATCACGCGTTTTTTTGATGGATTAGATCGCTACACCCCTATTCTGGTTTCTTGGAATGGCTGCGGTTTTGATCTTCCTGTGTTGCATTATCGATCGCTTTTTCATGGCATTGTGTCACCGCGTTACTGGGAAATAGGCGATAAGGACAATGCATTCCGCTGGAATAATTATATCAGCCGATATCACCAGCGCCATACGGATTTGATGGACGTACTTGCGGGTTATCAGAGCGGTAATGCCAGAGCACCGCTCGATGAAATTGCGCAAATGCTGGGCTGTCCTGGAAAAATGGGTATGGGCGGCGGGCTTGTGTTCGAAAAATATCTCGCAGGCCGATTGCAAGAAATCCGAGATTACTGTGAAACAGATGTATTAAATACTTATCTCGTTTATCTGCGATTCCAATATATTCGAGGCATTTTGTCGGAATCTAATTATGTGCGAGAACAAGAAAGACTGCATCAGAGTTTAGAAGCGATGAATAAGCCGCATATTAATGAATTTTTAGCGGCTTGGGAATTTGAGCCAAGTAATTCAAGTCATGCCAGTGATAGCAGTAACCCCATAAATACAGATGAATAAACATATAGATGAATGAACATATAATGGTAAAAGCACCTGAACCCGAAGTCACTATACAATCCCTATCGCACGATGGCCGTGGTATTGCGAAAATTAACGGCAAAACAATTTTTATCGAAAATGCCCTGCCTGGTGAAAGAGTTACCTGGATTCCAACCTATTCTCATCGACGCTATACTGAAGGCCGCGCGATTGATATCCTAGAAGCTTCGGGTGATCGCGAAACACCCCCTTGCCCACATTTTGAACAGTGTGGTGGCTGCCAGTTACAACATCTCTCGAGCGATGCGCAACTTAAGCTCAAGCAGAAAGTTTTATTAGAGCAATTGCAGCATTTTGGCAATATAGTAGTGAAGCCTGAAAATTTGCTGCCTCCATTGCAAGGTCCAACGCTAGGATACCGCCGCAAAGCACGGCTTGGGGTCAAATTCGTCATAAAAAAAGAGAAAGTGCTGGTGGGATTTCGGGAAAAGCGATCGGGAAAACTCGCTGAAATCGAAAGTTGTGCAGTACTCTCCCCTGCTGTAGGGAATTTGATCTCCCCGTTACAATACTTAATCCGAAGCCTGAAAGCCTATCGATCCATTCCACAGATTGAAGTTGCAGTAGCGGAATGTGAAACCGCGCTTGTGTTCCGTTATTTAGAGAATTTGGATGCTGAAGATAAAGAAAAATTACAAAATTTCGGCAAAGAGCATGGTGTTAGCATATTTTTGCAACCGGGTAATCCCAGCACAGTGCATCCGATTGTGAGAATTATCGATGGCAAAGTTCAAGATCACTTTGAAGAAAATCTAAAACATACATTATATTACAAGCTTAAAATTCCAAGCAGCTTCGTTAACGACGTAAGTCGCAAAGTTCAAGATCATGATCTTGATCATTTTCAGAACATCACGCTTAAATTTCACCCGCTAGATTTTATACAAGTCAACGAAGAAATGAACCAAAAAATGGTTTATCTCGCACTTGAGCTTCTAGCGCTAAAATCAAATGAAACCGTGCTAGATCTCTTCTGTGGCCTTGGCAATTTTACCTTGGCTCTTGCCATGCAAGCCAAACAAGTCGTAGGTGTCGAAGGTGCCAGTGAAATGATAGAACTTGCCAAAGAAAATGCTGTGTTAAATCAAATCTCAAACGTAGAATTCCATGTAGACAATCTGCAGCCCGAGCAATCCGAGCAATCCGAGAAAACCGAGAAAAAAGCGACAACCTCAGACTTATCTCATAAAATCTGGTTCAAACACTATGACAAGATCTTAATTGATCCACCCCGAACCGGTGCGGAAGCTCTCATGTCGGTCATCCCAAAGATGAAACCAAAACGCATTGTGTATGTTTCCTGCAACCCAGCCACTCTATCTCGCGACATCGGAATTCTTGTGAGTGAATATAATTACAAGTTAATCCATGTTGGCATTATGGACATGTTCCCTCACACTGCACATGTGGAATCGATTGCAGTGCTCGAACCAAAACCTTAGTTTATGCACGACAGGAGTGCTAAAGCCTCTGCTGCCTTTTTAATTCATCAAACATCGCAAAGGTTCTCGCATCTTTCACTCTGCTGGGAAATAATATCCCATCTAAATGATCAAGTTCATGCTGAATTATTCTGGCCTCAAAACCGGAGATTTTGTTCAGAATTTCTTGTCCACTGGGAAGAAATGCCTTATAGGTGATAGAGAGAGATCGTGGTACTATGCCACGTAATCCGGTCAGACTCAAGCAGCCCTCATATAACTCCTCTTCATCTTCGGAAAACTCAAGTATTTCAGGGTTAATCAATACCGTTTCGGGGACGGGTTTTTGATTGGGATAACGGGGATTGTGGGTGAAACCGTAAACCATAATTCTAAAGGGGGCGCCGATTTGGGGTGCACTGATTCCGGCGCCATTATAGGATTTCATGGTATCAAACATGTTATTAATGACTTCTGTCAACTGAGGACTTTTGAAATCAGTGATGGGAAGTGCCTTGGAATGAAGCATGGGATTGCCAGCCAACACAATATCTTTAATTGCCATGAATTAAGCTCCTTACACTTCTTTTATGGGATTTAAATCGTTTCTAATATCTGCGTTACTATCTGCGATGTTTGAATCTATGGTATTTATTTTTAAGCCTTCCAAGTATTTATCCTTTGTGAGCTTGGATAATATAAAAAATCCAATTATTGAAGAACCTATAATATAAAGACTTGGAAATGCATTATTGCCGCTGAATCCAATCATCAGCGTTGCAAACATGGGTGCTGTGCCGCCAAACAAGGACATCCCGACATTAAACGCAAATGATACACCGCTAAATCTGATATTGGAGGGGAAACTGCGCACGAATAGTGCGAACATGGGGCCAGCAATCATTGCTATCACAATTCCCATGATGAGCTGCATACAAAATACGGAGGGTAGCGTCTTTGATTGCAGCAGCCAATAACTGGGATAGGATAAAATAATAGCAGCAATATATCCAAATTTTAGGGTTTTCACATAGCCAATTTTATCTGAAACCAATCCTATTGCAGGAACGAGAACAGAGATAAACAAGAGACTGCAAGAAGATACAATTAAGCTCATGTTTTGAGTTAAACCAACAGTGGTGATTAGAAAACTTGGTAAATGAACGACATATAAATAAATTGGAACAGCAAGGGATCCTGTTAAAAGAATCATTTTTATTAATAAACCAAAATGATCTTTAAAAATGGATTTAATGGGAGATTTGTTGATTAAATTACTGTTTTTTAGTCTATTAAATTCATGCGAATCCGATGCTTGTAATCTGATGATGAGCGAGATTATTCCTAATGGTATCGATAATAAAAATGGCATCCTCCAATTCGAAGGCGCTACCAAAGTTATCATTAAACAAACTAATGAACCTAAAAGAACCCCAAAATAGGAGCTTCCTAATACCAATCCTCCTACCAGACCATGTCGATTTTGATTGACGTTTTCGGATAAATAAACAGCAGCGCCACTTTGTTCACCACTGACTGCGAAGCCTTGAAATAAGCGACACATAACCAAAAGAATTGGGGCCAAATACCCAATTGATTGATATGAAGGTAGTACTCCTATTGCAGCAGTAGAGAGAGTAATCAGTCCAATGGATAAAACCAACGCTTTTTTTCTACCCAATTTATCGCCAATGCTGCCAAAATAGATGGCTCCTAGGGGTCTTGTGAGGTAACCGCTCGCAAAAACTGTAAATGTGAGCAAGGTACTGATGAAAGGATCGCTTGAAATGAAGAATTGCGCTGCGATCTGTTGCGAAAAATACGCATAGATAATGAAATCATAGAATTCCATTATGTTGCCAATTAAAGCCCCGATGATTAATTTTTTCATCGCTTTCCTTATTAACTGTCCTTACTTTCCGTATGAGTCTGTTAATACATCCTAATGATACGTCTAAAACACCATTATCAGAAAATTCGGCCAGAGCCGCAAGCATGATTTGTTAATAGATTTGATTATAAACCGGAATTCAATACCAGAATATTGGTATTTTTTACGGTATCCCGGAAGCACAAAACTTGCTATAAGATATTTTATTTGTTATAAGTTTTAGGATTTGCTAAAAAACAATTACTTTTTTAAGTTTGGCCTTATGAGCATTGATTTCTTCATAGGCTTTTGGAGCATCTTCTATTTTTATTTCTTCTACTTCCTGAGAAATAAAACTACCATCTGTTATTCCCGGCAGCAGCTTGTTTAAAATCTTAGCTGCATCTTCAATGCTGGATTTAAATGTGTCAATGCCTATCAACTGATTTTCTTTGTGATAGAAATCTACTAAATTTAATTCTACTCGCGGTTGGCTCGGGGATGCAATACAAACCTGTCTACCTTCAATCGCCAAAGATTTCAAACAAGGTTCAAATAATTTTCCACCGATAACATCAAAAACAAGATTCACGCCCTGCTTGTTTGTGAGTTCAAGCGCTTTATCTGGTAATTGACTTTCATCCAAATTGATCCATTGTACTGTCTTCAATAAATCTTCTGGCATTTTGTCAGATGTTAAGTGCGTACCAATCACTTTTGCTTTCAAATAGAGTGCGATTCTCGCAGCACTACTTCCCACTGAACCCGCAGCACCCGTTATCAATATGGTTTCATTTTCTTTTAATTTCCCAGACTCCACGATAGAACGCCAAGCCGCAAGATACCCCAACCCCATCGCCGCAGCATGCGCGAAACTGATATTTTCAGGTTTCAATACCAACCCATCCTCTGGAACTGCCACATATTCTGCCTGCGTACCATCCCTCGTAATACCTAACATTCCCCCAGTTCCAAAAACTGCCCTTCCCTTCCATTTTGAATCTGACTCCACAATACCTGCAAAATCCCTGCCCGGAATCCTTGGTAAAGTTGTCTGCTGAAATTTTCCCTGTACATTTCCCACATCGCTTGGATTGATTGCAGCTGCTTTTACTTTGACCAACACTTCGCCAGATCCAATCTTGGGTCGATCTAATTCCTTTACTTTAAGGTAATCTAGGGATCCGGTTTTATCGAATTGTAGAGCCTTCATCATAATATCCTTTTTAAAAATATATGAGGTTCTACTAAAGAATAGCTAAAAAATGTAGTATTGCCACTGCAGCAACTTTCAAGTTCAATACAATTTTCTTTTTCTTATGCCGCTTGTTTCATCTTCTGATGTCAATAGAGGAGTTATGGTGCCAGGCCGCTGCAAGACGCAATAAACGAAACCAAATAATACTTTCTTTTAATCTAGGTCATTTATCGGATTTATAATTCAATATCTATTAAGTAAATTATCTTTTATTTTCGTTTGATTTTTTTATATGACTCGACAATTAAGAATAGAATTTCCAGGCGCATGGTATCATGTCATGAATCGCGGCGCAAGCAGACAGAATCTCTTCAGTTTCTCCGAACATTTTCAATACTTTCTTGATTTGCTATCAGACATCCATGAAACGTATGGTGTCGAAGTTCATGCCTATTGTTTAATGAATAATCATTATCATTTATTGCTCAGAACACCCCATGGCATGCTAAGTCGAGCAATGCACTACCTAAATGGAATGTATGCTCGATATTATAATAGCAACAGTAACAAAGATGGTAGTATTTTTAAAGGAAGATATAAATCAATTCTTGTCGATGCAGATAATTATTTTTTACAGGTCAGTCGATACATTCATTTAAATCCAGTAGAAGCTAGCTTAGTTGATGCGCCTGAGAAATATCGATGGTCAAGCTATAGATATTACATTAATCAGATTTTGAAACCAGCTTGGTTATATTGTGATGAAACACTTTCAAGATTCAAAGATAATTGCCTTTCAAGTTATACAGAATTTGTAAATGATGGAATATCAAATAAATCTGCAGATAACGAATCGAGACAAAAAATTAGCTCAATATTAGGAACTGATGATTTTATAGATAGAGCAAAAAAATATTATACAACAAAAGGATGCCTGGAAAAAATTCCTGACTATATAGCCATAGAAAAGAGGGAACTTCCTAAAGTTGAAGAAATAATAAAGGTAGTTGCTGCCTACTTTAAGATTTTGCCTGCTGATATTATCAATCTTTATAATAGAAAAAAGGGGAATATGCCTAGAAAGATTGCATTATATTTATCATCAAAGTTCTCAGGCCAAACACATGAATCAATAGCAAAAAATTTTTCAGGTATTAATTACAAGGGTGTTTCTTGTGCAAAGGGACGTATCAGCAACGATATACAAAACCACAAAGATTTGTCGGAAATCGTAAATAATATTATCAAACTCCTACCTGAAAAAAAATGGTAGGTTATTGATGCTAGACTAGCATCCTAGGGCTATTGCGTATAGCAGCGGCCTGGCACCCAAACTTCTTACAGCATCGGTTGCGGCTTAAATGTTAGTCAAAAACTTTAAAAAAATTACAAAGTGTATATCTGCTATTAAATATTTCATTATTAAATTAGAGACTTAATCAACCACATCTTCATTGAAACTTTTAAGAATTCAGATAGTCATAAATATATGATAAAATATATCTTATAGATTAGGAGGTGGAAGATGGCCGAAGATAAAAAGCGACTAGAAACTGAGGCGCTGCTCAGCACAATACAAGGCATGGATGATTTTTTGCACAATCTTACAGAGATTGACTGGCTGAACAACGATGCCGACAAAGAAGAACTAGCGACATTTAGAGACGGACTTTTGAAAGTACTGGGAGAAAAAACTCTTGAAGCTGTACCTTCAGAAATGCGAGCCCTAGAAAAGCAATGGCAATTAGCGCAGGCGAATAAAAAACCAATCATGACATCTGCAGAGCGCACTGAAAATGAACAAATTATCAGAGAATCAAGAAAAGTCTGGAAAAAATTATGCGATGAATATCGAGCAAATATAAAGAGCTTTTTAGAAGCGAATCCTGACATCGCAAAATATTTGCGAGATAACCTGAATAAAATAGGCCCCTTAGATGAAAAATATCGGATATATCAAATAGTTAAGAATACTCTAGAAAAAAATACGCCAAAGCAAATTATCTTCGAAGAAACTCACAAAGCCCTTGAACGACATTTTCCATCTTCTTCGCCTGCAAAAAGCAGAAAGTACTAAACATTTGGGGTCAGTGCTAAGCAAGTGACAAGCTAAAAACTTGTAGCTTGCTTAGCACTGACCTCATACACTTTTTGACCCCATCCTCTTGAAGAAATAATAAAGGTAGTTGCGGCAGATTCAATTAGTGAATGCAACATCATACAATATGCCAAGAAAGATTGCATTATATTTAACATCAAGGTTCTCAGGCCAAACACATGAATCAATAGCAAAAAAATTTTCAGGTATTAATTGCAAGGGTGTTCTTGTGCAAGGGGACGTATCAGCAAACGATATAAGAAACCACAAAGATTTGTCGAAAATCATAAATAATATTATCAAACTCCTACCTGAAAAAAAATGGTAGGTTATTGATGCTAGACTAGCATCCTAGGGCTATTGCGTATAGCAGCGGCCTGGCACCCAAACTCTTAATCAATTCAATAAATACCTCGCCAATGCAAAGCCATTTGATATCAATCCTTCACAAAGGTAGACGCCGTCCAAGTGATGATGTGCTCGGGGGCGATCATGGTTTCTAGGTGGCCAAGTGCAGTGAGCACTTTATCAGCCAAGTCAAAGAATTCCACTACAATGGGCAGATCTAGTGACAAATCGATGAGTGCAGAGGAATGCATTTTTCCAGAGGTTCCAAAGCCTGTGATGCCGCGGAACACAGTGACGCCTTTGACTTTTACATCATCTTGCAAAAAACCCAAGATGGGTCTTAAGAGTTTTTTAGCTTCAGTTATGTAGACACGAACTACCATGACCTCAATCGAATTCATAGTTCCTCCAATATTGTATTGTTTCTAAATCGCTTTTCTCACTCTAAAACGTTTTTTTCACCCTAAATCGCTCTTCCCAACAAAATGCCAAGCCAGGTTGCGAAGAGACATAAGAAAACACTCGCTAAAACATTAATGAGCGCTGCCTCGACTTCACCATTGATGAATAAATTCAGTGTTTCAAAACTAAAAGAAGAAAAAGTTGTGTAGCCGCCAAGGAATCCGATGATTAAGAGTGATTTCATATCGGAGGCATACAGATAGAAGTGGCCAATAAACAAAGTGCCGATTAATCCAATGATAAAACAGCCAGTGACATTGACAAATAAAGTTCCAAAAGGAAAAGTGCTGCCAATGAGCGAATAGATGGTGGTAGACAGCAAATAACGCGCCATGGATCCTATGGCGCCGCCTAAGCCTACTAATAGTATTTGATTCACCTGATCTGTACCTTCAGTCCGTAGTTCCTAGCTCCTGGTCCCTGATTTTACTTTTAGTTATTATAGCAAACGACGGCTTTCTAAGGGGCGATTGCCAAAATGGCATTCCAGGGCACGGCGCATCAAGCGTTTTGCATCTAATAGGCTTGTTTTGTCAGGAAAAACCCCAGCAGCTAAGGCAAGCAGGCTCTTGCCTTTCAAGATTAGGTTTAGAGACTTAGAGTTGTTGTTATACGCATGGATGGAACGCGACTTTGAGAGGTGCGGGCCGCGCTCGGGATCAAAAAGATAGGTTTCTTCAGGTTGAACTGGATCGTGTGATTCTACTTCTACTGTTAACTGCAATTCATAGCCGATAGCTTTTAAAAGGGATTTTTCAAACAAGCGCAGGGTTATTTGATCTGTATTTTCTGCTTTCTCGAATTTCTCAGATATCACATATATCTCAGATTTCTCCGTTTTGTATTCTAGAGGCTCTGCTTTGCAGTGCTCAAGACCTTGCAGAGCTTCTCGGTAAATTTGAAACAATTCTGGGTGTGGATCGAAGCGATGCATCAAACGCACTAGCAATTCATTCATGTAGAGTGCAGAAATAAGCGAACGACCTTGTAGAAAATGTATCGGACCGCCCAAATCAAAATCTTTAAGGGTTAAAAGCTCGCCGCGGCCAACGCAGGATACGAGCAGGGGTACAAAAGGCTGCAGCAAACCGCGAGATTTTGCTTTCGGGCGGCGTGCTCCTTTTGCGACAGTGCTAAAACGGCCGTGGTCTTTTGAAAAAACATCTAATATTAAGCTTGTTTCTTGAAAAGGACGATGATGTAGGATATAGGATTCTTGAAATTCAAAGCGTTGCATGGCAGAACCGTCACTCTAAATCAATAAGCCCAAGATTCGCCAAAGCGCGTTCATCATCAGTCCAGCCACTGCGCACTCGAACCCAGAGCTTTAAATGCACTTTGGTATTTAATAATTTTTCTATATCGTGTCTTGCTTGCGAACCAATTTCTTTCAAACGTTCACCATGACTCCCAATCACGATGGGTTTTTGAGCATCACGCTCCACCCAGATAATGGCATGGATATAAAACATGTTTTCTTTTTCACCTTGATCTGCTTTGCCTTTTTCAAAGCGCTCTAATTCTACGGAAGTAGTGTATGGCAATTCTTGCCCCAAAATTCTGACTATTTTTTCGCGAATGATTTCCGCAATCCGGAAAGGCAGGCTGCGATCGGTGATTTGATCTTCTGGAAAGAAAAACGGGCTTTCAGGCATCCATTTGGCAATTTCTTTTTGTAACACATCGACATTAGTCCCTTTGCGTGCAGAAATAGGAACTATATCTTTGAGATATTCTGCCATATGTTTATCAGCAGAGCGCTGTTCGAGTTCTTTTAAATGAGGCAGCAGAGCTTCTTTGGGTGTCACCAAATCTACCATATTGACCGCAATAATACAGGGTTTATGCACTTTGGCAATCAGATCCAATACCCACTCATCTTCTTCAGTCCACTTTAGACCTGAGACCACAAAGATAATGGCATCAACATCCCTTAGGGCATGCCGAGCTGCCTTATTCATATAGCGATTGATGGCGTGATGTTCTTTCAAGTGCAAACCGGGTGTGTCGACATAAATGATTTGGGTGTCACTCATTGTTTTAACACCTAATATGCGATGACGAGTTGTCTGAGGTTTTCGGGAAGTAATGCTTAATTTAGTCCCTAAGATGCGATTTAAGAGTGTTGATTTCCCGACATTAGGCCGGCCGATGATGGCCACATAGCCGCAATGTGTGTCTGTATCGTTTGACTCATTCACTTTTAGATCATCCATTTATAGATCATCCACCTTTTTTAGTCCGGGTCAAAATACCCAATTGTTCTAAAGCCATTTCAGCTGCGATTTGCTCCGCCTTGCGGCGATTGCTGGCAACGCCTACAAAGGGTTCCTCAATCAAAGAAATAGTGCAGTGAACGCGGAAGGTGGGATCGTGCGGATCACCTTCGATAGATACCACTTGGTATTCAGGCAACGGCTGCCGCTTTGCTTGCATGTATTCTTGTAAGCGCGTTTTAGCATCTTTTTGTGTGGATTCGGGCACTAAACCAGCAAGCCTCGATTCGTACCAGGCCAAAATTCGTTCGCGACAGGTATCAATGCCAGCGTCCAAATAGAGTGCACCGATGATCGCTTCTACCGCATCCGCAAGAATGGAATCGCGTTGATGTCCGCCGCTCTTTAGTTCGCCAGCCCCAAGTTGAAGGTAATCGCCGACTTCTAGATCACGGGCAATCTCCGCCAAAGTTTCTTCCCGCACTAGACGTGCCCGCAAGCGGGTGAGATCCCCTTCTTTGGCTTTGGGAAAACGATGGTAAAGTTCTGAAGCAATGGTAAAGTTTAATACAGAATCCCCCAAGAATTCCAAGCGCTCATTATGGGTGCCACCACTCGAACGATGTGTGATGGCAGCTTGCAAAAGATTCGTCTTCGAAAACGAATATCCCAATTTTTTAGCCAATTTTTTGAGCTTTTCCTGATCCATGTTCTTACGATTCTTACAATTTTTACAATTCTTAGATGTCTACTGCTTTTCCTTGGGTTCACTGGGTTTACTTTCTTTATCGTGTTCATGTGGTTTCTTAGCTTCACTGGATTCACTAGCTTCATGGGCCGGAGTGCTTAAGCTATTGCCAATGCGATCCCAACGCACAGAGTGTTTCAATTGATCCCAACCCGAAACGCCGCTGTCCCAACTCATCCATACACCAAAGGCTTTACCGAGAATATCGTCTTCACTCACGAACCCCCAATATCGGCTGTCATCGCTGTTATCTCGATTGTCTCCCATGGCAAAATAACTGCCCTTCGGTACTATTATGTCATCATATTTATAGCGACGTGACAAATGAACGGAATAAACATAGATATCATGCTTTATATCATCGATTGTTTCTGAATAGAGTTTTGCAGGCCACTCCCGGGCACCATCCTTATCCTCAGTCGATTTTATAAAGGCTTGATTTGCGGGATTGCCATTAATATAGACGGTATTATTTTTATATTGGATGTGATCTCCCGGTACGCCTATCACCCGCTTAATCATGTCAATGGATTCACCAGTGTTTTCACCCCGTTCTCGGGTGTGTCTAAAGATAAAAACATCGCCGCGTTTTGGTTCCCCAATCTTATAAAATATTTTATTGGTGAATGGCACACGCAAACCATATTCATATTTATTCACGATAATAAAATCGCCTTCGAGCAGCGTGGGATGCATGGACCCTGAGGGAATTCGGAACGGTTCCACAATAAAAGATCGCACTATCAAAACAATCAGCAAGATTGGAAAAAATGCTTTGGAGTATTCTACGATCATGGGTTCTGAAATTTCTTTGCCTGAAAGCGATTTCGCGTCCATACGACATCTTTTCAGAAATAGGATATCATAAAGCCAAATGATACCGGTGATTACTGTTGCTGTGAATAAAATTTCTGTAAATCTCATCTGCTATCCTTTTTTATCTTTATCTACCTTTAATACTGCCAAGAAGGCATCCTGAGGTATTTCTACCTTGCCTACTTGTTTCATACGTTTTTTGCCCGCTTTTTGTTTTTCCAATAATTTTCGCTTTCGAGTGATATCGCCACCATAGCATTTTGCTGTGACATTTTTCCGCAAAGCCTTCACGGTGGTGCGAGCAATAATGTGACCACCGATCGCGGCTTGGATTGCGACATCAAACATTTGCCGAGGGATGAGCTCTTGCAGCCGATCGGCCATTTCACGACCACGGGTATAAGCTTTGTCACGATGCACAATCAAAGCGAGGGCATCGACGCGCTCGCCATTGATCATGATATCGAGCTTGACAAGATCAGAAGCTTGGAATCGTAAAAAATGATAATCGAGTGATGCGAAACCACGACTGACCGATTTTAAGCGATCAAAGAAATCCAGCACCACTTCATTCATGGGCATTTCATAAGTCAAAGTGACTTGGTTGCCAAGGAAAAGGAGCTTTGTTTGCACTCCGCGTTTTTCGGTACAAAGAGTTATCACATTGCCGAGATGGGTTTGCGGCACGATGATATTGGCTGCCACAATAGGCTCCCGCATTTCTTCTATCATGGAAGGATCTGGTAATTTTGCAGGATTATCAATGGTGACGACTTCACCTTTGGAAGTTAATAACTCATAAATAACAGTGGGTGCTGTGGTGATGAGATTCAGCTGATATTCCCGCTCCAAACGTTCCTGCACAATTTCCATGTGCAATAATCCTAAAAATCCGCAGCGGAAGCCAAAACCGAGTGCTGAGGAAACTTCAGGTTCATAGAACAATGCTGAATCATTCAATCGCAATTTGGCTAGGGCATCGCGAAACGATTCATAATCATCTGAATCAATTGGAAACATGCCTGCAAAAACTTTTGGTTGCACAGCATGAAATCCTGGTAATGCTTCTTTGGCTGGATTATTTGCTGTAGTGATAGTATCACCAACCGGAGCACCATTGATTTCTTTGATGCCTGCAATCACATAGCCTACTTCACCAGCAGAAAGCGAATCTTTCTTGACGCGTTTCGGAGTAAATATGCCAAGTTCATTAATTTCATGGGTGCGGCCAGTGGACATCACGAGCATTTTATCTTTGGGACGCAACACACCATTTTTCACGCGAACTAATGAAACAACCCCCAGATAGCTGTCGAACCAGGAATCAATGATGAGCCCCTGAAGCGGTGCCTCTCTGTCGCCAACCGGTGCAGGGATAGACTTCACCAAGGATTCAAGCAAATCCGCAACATGAAGACCGCTCTTGGCACTGATTTGCATCGCATGCTGGGCATCAATGCCAATAATTTCTTCAATCTCTTTGATAACCCGCTCCGGCTCTGCCTGCGGCAAATCGATCTTATTTAAAACCGCAATCACTTCCAGACCTTGATCAATCGCGGTATAGCAATTCGCAACAGTCTGGGCTTCCACCCCCTGAGCGGCATCCACCACCAATAAAGCCCCCTCGCAAGCAGCAAGGGATCGGGACACTTCATAAGCAAAGTCGACATGGCCTGGGGTATCGATGAGGTTTAATTGATAGGTAATGCCATCGCCTGCCTTATAATGGAGGGTGACACACTGAGCCTTGATGGTGATGCCTCGTTCCCGCTCGAGTTCCATCGAGTCGAGCACTTGAGCCATCATTTCTCGATCGGTCAACCCGCCGCAAATTTGGATAAAGCGATCGGCCAAGGTCGATTTGCCGTGGTCAATATGGGCAATAATCGAGAAATTTCGAATATACTGCATAGGATTTTGCAAAATGAGGTACCTTTCATAACTAACTGATTAATCGTTAATTTTACCTCATTTCGAAGTTAGATGCATAGAAATACATTTAATCGAACATTATAGTTAGTTTACTTTATTTTTTAATTCGAGATTGAAATCGATTTACTTCTTTACTCCTCTAAAAAAATATAATAAGCTATGAAGATAAATAAATATGAGCAAATACTCATAAAACTATATCACTAGAATTTAAATGATTTTGGAGCAAACAATGCAAAATCCAACTGAAACTTTGGCAGAAATTGAAGAAATAACTGACCCACACTATGATTTTTTTATTGCTCAACTGCAAGGGTGCCTAGCAGGCGGTGGCAGTAGGTATGAAATGTACATAGGAGGGGCGGTGGAAGATGGAAAACATGTCATTGATTTTTATTCAACGATAAAAGGAATACTTCCTACAATCACCTCAAAGATCTTTCGCAAGAAATTCCCAGAAATGCTGCAGCTATGCCAAACACAAGGACTCACTCGATATATGTTTCTTTTGACTGCAGCTTTTTTGAAGAGAAAAAAACTGGGACCTCAGGCATTGTTAGAGGTTCTTAAGGCGCAACCTGATGAATTTTTTCGAGAAAGTTCAAAAACGCGCTCTGCCTCTAAGAATAAAAGCAACAAAAATAGGGTGCAAAGCTTAGGCGGAACATTGCTCTGTGCTTTCATAAAGTTTGGCCAACATGAGCTTGCCAAATATCTTATCAACGAAAGGCAAGTATCCGTTAATTCTGTAGTGCATCAAGGAGCCACACCCTTGCTGCTATTGATGAAATCAGATGCAGAATACGATAGCCCGGAAGGCAGAATGGAGCTCCTAGCTCTATTGTGCAGGAAATCAGCAAATGTTAACCATTATAATGAGAGAAATGAAACGCCTCTGAGCGTCGCTATAAACTATCTAAAATTTCCCGATGAGATGCAATATTTGCTAAAATATGGCGCAAACCCACTGCTGCCAATTTCCTATCATCCTATTGCCGTTCATGAAGGGGAAAAGAGAGAGAGAAATACTCCGCAAGATAAACCCGAGTTGCGCGAAGATAGATACATCCTTGAATTGGCTTATAACATGTTGGAAAACCCTACCTTAGAAGCGCTATCTGAGGGGCAAAATGTAATTCCATACCTTTGCATGTTTGGAGCAGGTTTAGTCCGGCTATCTTTTGAATGCAACTTCACAAGATTCACAGAGCTCTTGGATAGATCTTTAAAGGTTGACACTGTCAAAGCTTCTGAAATTATTTTCAGAACTTGCGTAGAAGGCAGCCAACGCTACATCTTCAGTCTAAAAGAATTTTCTGAGTTCTTGGACTCTAGAGTAAGCCAGAATGACAAACAGCGCCAAATACTTGATCGTATTTGTGATTTTGTATTAAAAGCCTCGTCAGAAGAGACGCCTGAAAATCATCAACCCCGGGTCAAGCCTATTATTGTAAAATTATTCAAAAAATATAGGAAAAAAAGAACTGAAATTGAATTAACATCTCGTTTTTTCCGTGATGTTTCAATAATAGTCAGATCATATCTTGGTTTGGCGCCAGAAAAAATAAAAGAGGAAGCCTCCCTTCCAACAAAAGAGGAGACTTCTGAAATTATTCAAGAATCAGATGAACTGGAAAAAGAAACTACTGTGAAGCACAGGAAGTTCTATTAAGAATTCGTATCATGTAAAGAACGAAATGAGGCAATCAATTGGATAATTTGACGTCTGCTATCGAAACGACATAGAGTAATCTTTTCCGGGCATCGGGATCATGGCTCCTAATGCCCTTCCAGGACTTTCAAATTATAGAGGGTTCCACAAAAGGTCAGTTAATTACTTTTGTATTTTAGAGGATAGTTACGCTGTTGAAATTATTGTTGTAGAAGTGGTTGCACGCTTCTATCGATCGCTGCACGCGCTCTGAAAATGCGGGAACGTACAGTGCCGATAGGGCAATCCATGACCTCTGCAATTTCTTCGTAGGAGAGACCTTCCATTTCACGGAGCATGATGGCAGTGCGGAGATCTTTAGGAAGGTGTTCAATTGTATCAAATACCACATGCTCGATTTCATCGCGCATCAAAAGGCGTTCTGGAGTGCCATTTTCTCGCGGTGCATTTCGCATAGTGAATCGTTCCATATCTGCTATTTCGAAATCGATATCAGGCAGCCTCCGTCCTTGCGAAATGATGTAGTTTTTTGAGGTATTGATGGCAATTCGATAAAGCCAGGTATAAAAGGAGCTATCCCCCCTGAACTTCTTCAGGGCTCTATAAGCTTTTATGAATACTTCTTGCGTGACATCCAAGACTTCACTTGGATCACGAACATAGCGGCTAACGATCTTCATCACTCGCGGCTGATATCTTTGTACCAGGACATCAAATGCGTGTGAATCCCCTCGTTTTACAGCATCGATTAATTGTAGATCAACTTGATATTCTCGCATCGGGCATACCTCTTCTCATAATTCCTTATGTGTATGTCATCCGTATTTTGCCAATAATTGCTAGTTATAATGTCTTTCAAAAAGTTCAATCTAGATAATTAAGCTATAGCCTGTTTTATATAGAAAGTTCAACTTTTTTTGCAGGTTCATCAATGTAGTTACCCTTTTATTATTTTTTTAACTTCATTTTTTATTCTGTTTAATAATGAATAATTTTAATAATTTCTTTTTTTATTTCTTTAATTCCGTAATTTTCGTTAATATTTTTTATTCTCTGTTATCTTTCTTTAATTTCCTTTATTTTTCTTTTTTTCCTTTTTTCCTTTTTTTCATTTTTTCTTTTAATTTTAATTCTGTCGCATTTTTAAACGCGCGGAAAGTGTCCTAAATTCCTCTGTTTCCATTGAATCACAGGGAATGATAATAGTCGTATTGCGGCTTAATTGCTTGAAGAGAAGGATAATTATTGCGCTATTCATAAAGCTCCCCGGTAATATTCTACCGTAGGCTTTCTGGCCGGAGTTGGTTTGACATAGCCAGCGCCCTTTGGAATCTTGTGCGAGAAAGGAGATAGATTTAGAGGTAGATTTAAGGGCGTGTAATTTAATAGCTTTAAGCCATTGCAAATATAAGACTATCGAGAGGGCTATTTTTATAATCATATTGATGGTGAAATGAAAAGGAAGAACAATAAAAGTGAATGGTAGATTGAATAATACGAGTAAGCTTGCGAAAAAACCGAGCGTTAAAATGATCATAAGGCCATAGCTTTTGCCAATTTCAAATTCTATTGAATCCACTTATTCGGCCTTTCTAGCATTATGTTTAGTAATCAATCTTTTGGCTTTTAGTCGGTCTCTCGAACTCCAAGTTGAGTATTCAATCCTTAGGCCTTCGAAGTTTAGAGATCAATTCTTGATATTGAGGCATTGGTTCTTCTGTTCCGATTATCCATTGATAAAGTATGGGATCTGGAAGCACAAGCAATTCAGTGAAATTTTGCTGTTCTGCTTTCGAGAGATCCAAGAAACATTTTTCAACAAACGGCAATAAAACCATGTCTAGCTCTAACATGCCACGACGGCACTGCCATTTGATACGTGCCAAGGCTTCTTCGTGAATTGTGGCTTCATTTTCCAACATTTTTCAAACTCCTTTTTTGAGATTCCTTAATAGTGTCGCCCATGACGTTCATGTCGTTCATGTCGTTCATGTCGTTCATGTCGTTCATGTCGTTCATGTCGTTCATGTCGTTCATTAGGGTAGCATGATAGGAGCTTGTTAGGGTACCACGAAGTCGCTGATTCCCTTAGTTCTCTTCGGCACCGGACTCCCTGTCCTTCTCTTCCTTACCATCCCTGGTCCAGAGATGCCGAAGACGAACTAAGGGAATCGCGACTTCTGCGCCTCACTCCGAAAGTTGCTTTTGTGTAGCCCTACCCTTTATTAAAACCGAGCCAAAAGTATCTTTTGTAAAACCCTACCATTTAATAACAGTTGCCTCCCTTTAATAATAACAAAAATTTTAGAAATTAATATTCGGTTTTTTATCCGATTTTTACCAAGACGATTTCTTGCTAAAGTTATAACTGCAACCACAAGGAAACTGCGATTGCCATGGGGGACAGATGAACTCAATTCGAAGTGAGGCGCAGAAGTCGATGGTTCCCTTAGTTCGTCTTCGGCATCTCTGGACCAGGGATGGTAAGGAAGAGAAGGACAGGGAGTCCGGTGCCGAAGAGAACTAAGGGAATCAGCGACTTCGTGGTACCCTAACAAGCTTCCTTCCTGGTACGCAAACCTAACAAGCTTACTTCGCGGTACGCTAACCTGATAAGCTTTCTTCGCGGTACGCTAACCTAATAAGTTTTCTTCGCGGTACCCCAACCTAATAAGCTGCTTTAGCGGTTCCCTAACAAGTGAGCTTCATCCTTCACCCAGCTTTTTTAAGTTCTTCCTTTAGGGACAGCACAAAATCTTTATCATGCAATAGCTCTTCCTTTACCATACCATAGAAAGTGCTATTCTCATGAGAACCTGGTAACAAGGCTCTCAGAGCTTGATTAATTTGAGTTTGGTAAGGAAGTGCGCCAGGTTTTTTGGCTTGTTTCTTAAAAAAGTCTATCAAATCTTTATCCAGAGAAATAGTAATCCGGATTTTAGCATTATCAATAGAGGATTCTGCAAGCTCTGGCAATTTTCCTCGTCGTTTAACTTTTAACTTCTTTAAATCATATTCCTCGCGCATATTCTTTCTCCTCTTTCTTTGTGGCTCTTCTTGCGGAAATCAATCTAACGCTTTTACGAATTGTATACACCACCAAGAGTAACCGACCTTTGTTCGAATGCCCGATCAAGAGTTCCCTAAACTCATCTTCACTATAATCTGGATCTTCGAACGCAATTTGATTAGGATCATAGAAACAACTGACAGCTTCCTCAAAAGAAACGCCATGTTTCTTCAAATTAGTTTGTGCCTTTTGTTCATGCCATTCAAAATACATATTTAATATGTATACAATACATATAATAGATAGTCAATAAGATAAAGTCAACCTAACAATCTGACTTATGATAATAAAAGTGATAATAAAAGCTGATAAATTTTCACAAACTGTTTGTATATACAAATTTCTAAACCGGTATATTCGGTATATTACGTATATTAATCGTTTATTACTCGCATGCTACTTTCCCGAATGTTACTTTCAGATTATTCACAAAACATCACATCATTGATATCATACTGGTTATGAACATTATCGATTTAAACCATGATTATGGCATCATCACCGCTTTCGGACCGGATGCGGAACGCTTCCTGCAAGGCCAATTAACCTGCGACATACGTGATATCACAAGCAATGCTCTTCATTTTGGCGCATTTTGTAATCTAAAAGGACGGGTGAGGGCCCTATTTCGGATAAAAAAAGAAAAAGAAGGTTTTCTACTTCAGCTTCCCAAAACTTTGCTGCCTAAAGCATTAACAGAACTTAAAAAATATGCCCGCTTTTCAAAAGTTGTACTGCAAGATGATAGTGATTCATTTGATCGAATTGGAATAATTGAATCAGCATCAATCAAATCATCCCCATCGATTGAATCACCTTCACTTATTGAATCCTTAATTGAATCCTCCATTGTATCCTCGCCAACCCATATTCTCTCTCTTGCAATTCCAGAAAAGCCAGATCATTATCAGATAATTGCTCCGCGTGTTGCAGGTGAAGTGAGAGTTATAGAGAAATTAAATACGCTCCAAAATGGTGAAACCCCTATAAAAATAGCAAATTTCGATGCTTGGAAATTAGCAGACATCCGCGCAGGAATACCTGAAGTTTGGCTTGAAACCTCTGAAAAATTCCTGCCGCATCATCTAAATCTCCCTGCATTAAACGGAGTAAGCTTCACAAAAGGCTGCTATTGCGGTCAAGAAATCATTGCACGCATGCAATATCGGGGTAATATTAAGCGGCAGATGTCACATGCTATTTTTGACACACTGGAAGGAGTACTGGGTAATGATTCTGTCGTAAGCTTTGCTTTGAATGAAGATAATGTGCTTGAAACACTTATCGAGGTGGCAGTCCCCCCATAGAGTTTATTACTGCAATAATTTAAGTATCATTTCTTCATCTCTATCGGTATTTCGGAACGGTGAATTTCACGAATAATAAATGAAAACTTGCCAGAATTTGTTTCTATGAATTCTTCAATAACTATTTACGTTATAATGTATTACCTTATATTACTACTATTATTACTACTGGTAAGAAAACCAATTGTTTTATAGTATAAAATTCGGTATAATTGTTACTACAAGTTTAATCAAGTGTTATAAGATGTCGATTCAGGTTAGTACACGCAAAACATTTATATAATAGAAATGAGCATGTTATTTCAGATCAACATATAAGTGCAAGAGGTGCGAGATTATGGAAACTACAGACCGTGTAAAAGCAGATATCAAATATTGGCAAAGTCAAATCGCAGGCAAAACGGAATTAAATTTAGCAAAAAAGCTAAAAGGGAAGGATATTAAATCATTGGCAGATGTTCTTAAAACCGACTCCACTCTGGAAAAAATCGATTTAGGCGAAAACGCACTGGGTGATGCGGGTGCAATAATAATCGCAGAAGTGCTAAAGGCAAATCGAACTCTCAAGATAATAAATTTAAGATCAAACCTAATCAGCGCAACAGGCGCTAAAGCACTTGCAGAAGCCCTAATAGTCAATTGTACCCTGCGAGAAATGCAATTGTTCTTGAACAATATTGGTGTCGTCGGCGGTAAAGCTATGGCAGAAGCTCTTAAAACCAACAAAACTCTGGAAACCTTAAATTTGCTTCTTAATACAATGGGCGATGATGCTGTTAAAGCATTGGCCCAAACTCTTAAAACCAATAGCACCCTTAAATTATTAAATTTAGAGAATACTGGAACAGGTTCCAAAGGTGCAAAAGAATTAGCAGGTGCCCTTAAAACTAATCGCACTTTGCAAGCACTTTATTTAACGAATAACAAAATCGGTGATGAGGGAACAATGGCGCTGGTCGAAGCCCTGAAAATTAATCGCACTTTGCAAATACTTACTTTAGAAAATAACGGTATCAGTGATGAAAGCACTCAGGCTCTTAGGGATGTATTGAAAACTAACAGTGTTGTGACTCAAATGATGATCGATATAAGATTAGAAACTCCAGAATCTCTTATTGCTGAAATAAACCAAAAACTTTATTTAAATGGAAAATCTTACGTTGAAAAAGAACTTACAAGCCTCTACAACGAGATTTCTTCAGTACTTATGATGTTCTCCCTAGACGTCTCAGGAATAGTTGCCGCATATGCCTGTGTTAATACGACTCCTTCTCGTAGAGCTCTAGAGGAAATCGATGTAATGGATATGATAGGAAGAATCCATGCATGTCGAGTCGCAGAATTGAACGGTCGGGCCGCAGAATTAAACGTCGACTCATTAGAAACTGGCAAGGGCGCACCGCTTTTGCTCGCTGGCAAGAAAGCATTAACAGTATCGGTGTCTCAACCTCGTATTGGAGCGATCGCTCAATCTGTAGGAGAAAGTCCTTCGCAAACTCCCGATTCTGAAGCTGAAACTGAAGCTGAAACCTCAAAAGGAATGTCGAAAAAAGCTACAAAAATTGATTAAAAACAGCTTAAATCAAATCCCTTGATTTCAGAAAACTTTAACTTTTTGGAGAGAAACGACTTCATCATTCTAGATCAAGATGCAATTTGATTGCTCGGTCGATCTTAATGAGACTTTCTTGATCAATCTTCCCCGCTCTATCACCAACAATTCTTAATTTTGAAATGGTTCTAATTTGCTGGCATTGGGCTTTACAATCTTTATCCAAGCCAGTTTCATTTGTTTCTAATAATACCTCAAAAGGAAATACTTTATGGATGAATTAAGTAGAATGGATAACTGTTTCGTTAGAAACCGAATTTATATGAAAAAGCATGACATTCTATAAGTTTTATTAATATTTCAAAAAGAGAAAAATAAAAAATTTCGGCAGTTATTTCAGGGCGATCAGGATATTCATTTGAGAGAATATTTCTTATATTCCGCATTTTCTTCCATTCATCTGCACTTTCGATAATCTGTAGTTTTTCCAGTTTATTTAATTTATCTATAAAAGTGAGAGTTTCTGTTGGTTCACCTACGTTTTCAAGTAACGCAGTAAATAAGTTTGAACCTAAGAAATCTTGAAGCTTTGAAAATCGAGAGGCATATAATTCAAAAAACAATAATTCTTCGGGCGTTAAATGATTTATTTTTTCGGCCGTCACTGGTCTCTTGGTTTTTATAAAGTCAATTGTAAACAAAATCCTACTTGCATGCAGATCGGCAATTTCAAGAAGTGGTTTTAAGGCTTACATATCAAAAGAACTCCTTGCGATTTTGCTTGGCTATAAATGGGAAGATTAAAATTATCATATTTTAAATTTAATATAATATCAATTTTTTGTTCACCCAAAGATGCCCATAAATCATTAAGAAAGGATAATTTTTTTCGAGTGCAACGCGGGAATTTTTTTCTTCAGTTTCAATATAAAAATCGATATCTCCACCTTTTTTTGAATCATCGACTCGTGAACCGAACAACCAGAGATGATCATTTTTTCCGAAATGACGCAAAAATGCTTCACAAATTGACTGTTTTTCTTGTTCGGTTAAGCGCATAAAGAATCCTAAGATTCTTGCTAGAGGATCTCAATTAATTAGTTGAACAACCAATATCAAGGTCACTCTGTCGACCTATTAAAACATTATAAGAATCTATTGGATGAATATACCCTTATTTTAGCTAAAAAACTACCGTTTGGGTTGCCATATGATTTTAAATTAAGTATACTGGATAACTATAGTGATAGAAGTGAAGTTTGTGTAAATAAATACCACATAAATTTGCATACTTAATGATAAATAGCAGTGTATTATAAATATCAATTTTTATCAGTATTTAAAATGAGTAAAATATGAAACCAAAAGAACGAGTAGCTGAACATATTCAATACTGGAAAAATCAAATCGCAGGTAAACTAACTCTAGAACTGGACGTTTCCTACCCCTCTAGACAAATAGATGACGAGGATACTAAGGCATTGGCAGAAGCATTAAAAATCAATCATACTCTGCAAGTTATGGATTTAAGGGATAAGAACATAGGCGACAAAGGCGCTACAGCACTTGCAGAAGCACTGAAAATCAATCGCGATTTGCAATCAATCAATTTAGAGACTAATCAAATAGGCGATAACGGCGCTAAAGCTTTGGCTGCGGCTCTCAAATTCAATTTTTTTACTTTACGATCAATAAATTTAGGCTTTAATATAATAGGTGATAAAGGAGCTAAAGCCCTTGCAGAAATCCTAAAAATCAATCGAAGGCTCCAAACAATAGATTTATGGAGGAACAGCGTAAGTTCTAAGGGCGCTATTGCTTTTGCTAAGGCACTAAAAACCAACACTACTCTCCTATCACTAGATTTAGGCGAAAATGAAATAAATGATGAAGGTGCTAAAGCCTTTGCAGAAGTCCTAAAAGTGAATAGGACTCTGCAATCAATAACATGTAGTGGTACTATAGGTGACTACGGTGCTAAAGCCATAGCCTCCGCGCTAAAAATCAATCGCACTCTGCAATCATTGAGTTTAAGGCGAAATGCCATAGGAAATGAAGGTGCTACAGCTTTTGCCGAAGTACTACAAACCAATAATACTCTGCAATCAATAAATTTGGGTTTTAATAAAATAGATGATGTGGGCGTTGCAGCTTTGGCCTCTGCGCTAAAAACCAATCGCACTTTGCAATCATTAAATTTAATGTATAATACTTTAGGCGACAATGGAGCTAAAGCCTTAGCTTCTACTCTGAAAATCAATCACGCTCTTCAATCACTAAATTTATATCATAACAAGATAACGGCTGACGGCGCCGAAGCTCTAGCAGAAGCACTAAGAACCAATCACACTCTAAAATCCATCAATTTAGAATGTAACCAGGTAAGTCCCCAACTTGCTAGTGCATTCAGTGAGGCACTTGAAAATAATAGGATTATAATACTAAATATCAATTTTCTTTGTAGGTATGATACAGACAGCGACCTATTGAAGGAATTAAACAGAAGAATTGAGCGAAATAAAATTATAAAAGAAAATGTATTTGACCTCATTAAATATTGGGAAAATCAGATCTCAGATATGCAAACTTTAGATTTGAACCATCTCAATCTCTTGCAGGATTTGTACAATCACAAAAGGATCAAAAAAATATATGACGTACATCTTAAAAGTCTCGGAATAGTACTAAAGAGGAATCTCACCTTGCTATCGATAGACTTGAATTTTAATGAAATAAGTGTTGACGGCGCTAAAATACTCGCAGAAGTATTAAAAATTAATTGCACGCTGCAATCACTAAAATTATACGCTAATGATATAGGTGATGATGGCGCAAATGCTCTAGCAGAGGCTGTAAAAATCAATCGAACGTTACAATCTCTGGATTTGGGTAGTAACAAGATTGGTGATAAGGGATTTGGAGATTTGATCTCTGCACTAGAAATAAATCGAACTCTGCGATCAATAGATTTAATTGCTAATCATATCGGTTCCAATCATATTGCAAGCTTAGCTTCCGTTTTATTAATCAATACAAGTTTGCAATCAATAAATTTATGCGATAACTTACTCTGGACCTATGATATGACTGCTCTAGCGTCCGCTCTAAAAAGAAATCGCACTTTGAGATTGATGGATCTATCGAACAACCGGATTAGTTGTGAATGTGCTAAAGCACTTAGCGATGCAATGGAAATCAATGCAGTTTTAACACTTAAAATAGATTTCTATTACAGAATTTATTATTGCCAAAATGGTCTGCCGATGGAAATGATCATAGACATCGCTCGAATTAAAATTAGCAATCTTTATAACGAGCTCGCTCCCTCGCTTCCAACATTCTCTTTAGATGTCATAGGAATTGTTATAGAATATTTCTATGATAAGCTTAATTTCAATGATATTTCATTATGCGGGGAGGAACTGATAACCTTAATAAAAAAAGTTAAGCTAAGCAGAGGCAAAGATTCGCAAGTTAGTCAAGAAATGAGCCTAGAAACAGTGAATGGCGCAGCCTTTATTCCAACTGCCGATATGATGCACAGTACTTATCACATTACGCCGCAAATTTCTGATGAGGACATCATTGAAAAGCCTCTGGTCACTAGAAAGTTTGTTTAATTTATCAATATATCAATAATGGGAGTTCCCTATGGACGCAAAAGAAAGTGTAGAAGCAACTATTTCTAAATCTTGGGAAGCAGAAATTGACGCCAAACATACGATAGAAAATTCGATTACATCATTGCAAGCTCGAATCAAAGAGGGTGAATTATCTATATTGTCACTTGAAAAAGTTTCACACCATGACATCGCAGCTCTCGAGGCAACCTTAAAAAGTTATGTCTGCCTACGAAACTTACGTTTGGTTCCCGCAAATAAATTAAATGACCAAGCCATCCAATTAATAGCGGCAGCATTACAATTTAATGATACGCTGCAATCACTAGACCTGAGTAACAATCATATTGGTACTCAAGGTTTTAGGGCTTTGGCTAACGCCTTAAAAATCAATCGCGGTTTGAAAGCAATTAACATTATAGCAAACATAATTACTACCGAATCCGATACAATGGATGATTGTATGGTAGCTCTGTCAGAAGGACTTATCATTAATAATACACTGCAATCAATATGCCTGATGCATAGAATAGAATTTGACAAACCGATAACACCACACAAAAATAGAATAGGCGCCAAAGGTGCTGCAGCAATTGCAAAAGCCTTAATGACGAATCGAAGTCTCCAATTAATAGAATTAGCGTTCAATCCTATAGGTGACGCAGGCGCGGAGGCACTAGCAGAAGCTTTAAAAATAAATACAGCCTTGCAAGAAATTGTTCTGGTTAAAAACGAAATTGGTGATGTGGGCGTGAAAGCACTGGCTCTCGCACTGAAAACCAATAAATCTCTAAAAACACTCAATTTAAATTATAATCAGATAGCAATCGAAGCTACAATAGCGCTCGCAGACATGTTGTCCTGCAATACTTCACTGGAAACTTTATGTTTAATGAATACCTATAGAACTCCTGACCTTGGCAAAATTATAATAGAATCCTTAAAAGTAAATAACGCTTTGAGAACAATCTGTTTAAATATGAACAAAACAGATGACCAATGTTTTCAATTGATTAAAGATGTGGTGGACACTAATTCTACATTAAATGATATTAGTTTCGACACATCATTGCCCATAATAGATTTGAAACAGAAATTAATCCGAAGACACATAGAATATAAGCTTAAAAATATCTATAGTATGCTTAATTCTACACTGCATAGCTTACCTGAAGTACTCACAAAAATAATTTTAGAATATACCTATGATAGTTCAATTTATAGTGGATTTCACGATGTTCCCCCGCTCTTTAACTTAGAGACATCTGAGTTAACAACTATGATACTAAAAATTAAGAAAGAGTATGTAGAAAAAACAAGCGAAGAATCAGTAGAGCCAGTCAAACCCCCACTCACTTTTAGGGCAGATGGAAGTACAGTAAACATCTCAACTAGAGCAACGGTACATGAACAGTTGCTAGCTGTTGGAGAGTTGTGCAGACGCTACAGAGGGCGCATGTGAGGGAACAGAAGCACGTCGCGTATTGACGGTGAATCAGTAAGCAGCATCACCAGTCGATCTATGCCAATCCCGCAGCCAGCACAGGGCGGCATGCCATATTCCAGCGCAGTGATGTAATCAGCGTCATAGTGCATTGCTTCCTCATCACCCTGTGCCTTATTCGCAGCCTGTTTTTGGAAGCGATTGGCCTGATCTTCAGGATCGTTCAGCTCAGAGAATAGATTAGCCACTTCACGCCCGCCAATGTAAAGTTCAGCGCGATCGGTAATGTCTGGATTTGCTTCATTACACCGAGCAAGAGGCGATACTTCAGTCGGATATTGGGTGATGAAAGTAGGTTGGAGTAATTGCGTTTCTACCGTTTCTTCAAACACCATGAGCTGCAATCTGCCTAAGCCAAAGGATTCTTCGACAGGCACTTTTAATTGTTTTAATATAGTAGCTAAACGGTGTTTGTCTTTGAGATCTGCAGCATTTACATCGGAATTATATTTTAGAATGGCTTCCTCAATGCTCAGATGTTCGAAAGGCTTTTCAAAATCAATTTCATAGCCTTGATAGGGAATTTGCAACCGACCAAAAACTTTTGCAACGACTGCTCGAAGCAAGCGCTCGGTGAAATACATAAAATCGATGTAGTCTGCATAGGATTGATAGAATTCCAGCATGGTGAATTCAGGATTGTGGCGGGTCGATAAGCCTTCATTGCGGAAATTGCGGTTGATTTCAAAAACGCGTTCAAAGCCGCCGACGACTAAGCGCTTTAGGTAAAGTTCAGGGGCTACGCGCAAATACAAAGTCATATCTAATGCATTGTGGTGTGTAATAAAGGGCCGCGCCGTCGCACCACCCGGAATTACCTGCATCATCGGTGTTTCTACTTCCAAGAATTTCTCGGATGTCAGGAATTCTCTGATAGCTTGGACAGCGAGAGAGCGGATCACAAAGGTCTTCCGCACATCTTCATTCACCATCAAATCGACGTAACGTCTGCGATAGCGCATTTCTTGATCAGCCAAACCATGCCATTTGTCTGGCAGAGGCCGAAGAGATTTGGTTAAAAGCCGCAATTTTGCTACTTTGACAGAGAGTTCGCCAGTTTTGGTTTTGAACAAACTTCCTTCGACACCGAGAATATCGCCCAAATCAAAGGAATGAAATTCTTCGTACACGGGGATACTGACAGCATCCTGCTTAATATATAATTGCATTTTTCCTGAGCGATCTTGAATGGTGACAAAGCTCGCTTTCCCCATCAGCCGGCGCGTCATCATCCTGCCGGCCAAGCTTACTTCTATATGTTTTGCTTCAAGCTCTTCACCGCTGATTTCACCATATTCGTCGTGGAGATCTTTCGCAAGCTGTTCGGGGCGAAAATCATTGGGATAGGCATTTCTTAAGGCACGAATTTCAGCTAATTTTGCCTTGCGTTGTGCTATTTGTTCGTTTTGCTCTAATTCTCTGCTTTGTTGATCACCACTTTGATCAGTATCGGTATCGGTTTGATTCATCATTTATAATCCTTGCTTTTCTATAGCTCTTTGATAGCACATTGATAGCCCTTGATAACCCTTTATAGCCCTTCTTTCAAACTCATTTCAATAAATTCATCTAGATTCCGTCCGCCATCCAAAACATCTGAAGTGTCGCTCGATTCATGACCAGTGCGCAGATCTTTGATTCTGGACTGATCCAAGACATAAGATCGAATTTGACTACCCCATTCAATATCTGCTTTGCTGTCTTCCAATGCTTGTAACTCTGAAGCGCGTTTGCTGCGTTCTAGTTCGTACAATTTTGCTTTCAATTGTTTCATCGCAGCAGCACGGTTTTTATGCTGGGAACGATCGCTTTGACACTGTACCACAATGCCTGTCGGTTCATGCGTGATTCGTATCGCAGAATCGGTTCGATTCACATGCTGACCGCCTGCACCACTCGCACGATAGGTGTCGATGCGTAAATCCGCAGGATTGATATCGATATTGATATCATCGGAAACTTCCGGATAAACAAAGACTGCCGCAAAAGAAGTATGGCGGCGATTGCCAGAATCAAACGGAGATTTACGAACCAAACGGTGTACTCCAGTTTCGGTACGAAGCCAGCCATATGCATATTCGCCCTGAAATTCTATCGTGGCGCTTTTTATGCCTGCGACTTCCCCTGCGGAACATTCGACCAAACTGGTTTTAAATCCCTGCCGCTCACCCCATCTCAAATACATCCGAAGCAGCATTTCAGCCCAATCTTGGGCTTCTGTACCGCCGGAACCTGCTTGAATGTCCATAAAAGCATTGTTAGAGTCCATTTCTCCCGGAAACATTTTTTGAAATTCAAGCTTTTCGATGATTTGCTTTAGGAGAGAAACTTCATATTCGACTTCTGCAAAAGCTTCTTTATCTCTTTCCGTGATAGCAAGCTCCAAATATTGTTCGGCATCATCGAGCCCTGCTTCCAAATCTTTGACAGTATTAACGATTTTCTCGAGCTCAGCCCGTTCTCGGCCGAGAGCCTGGGCGCGGCTTTGATTGCTCCAAATATTGGGATCTTCGAGTTCTGCAGTGACTTCGGCTAGGCGTTCTGATTTATTATCGTAGTCAAAGATACCCCCGGAGCAAATCTGCCCTGACGCGGAGGTCTTTTAGAGTGGAGATGATTTGATTCGTTTCAAACATAGCAATTTGGCCTCGAAATTTAAAAAAATTCTCGCCCTCTCTAATGCCTATCATAAAGGGGCTCAAGCTTTGTCATTATAATGTCTTAGACAAATTTTTTCTAGAAGAAGATTTGGAGATGTATCTGGAGATGTAAAGGGATACTTTTTAATAAATATTTAGTTGTATAACTATTTTTACAATTTACCAACAGTGACAGCCTTAAAATCAGCATCAAGTTGCCCTGATGTATACAAACCCTAGAAATATAATTAAAGGCATGATAAAATGCCGAAATATAAATTCAGTAACCTATATAAGAATATACATCAATATATCATAGCCCCTAATCCGAAATTATTTTAGTTAATTAACTTAGGAGAACAAAAATGGTCCCTGCACATAACCTTCAAGTATCAGAAATTGATCAAACTCTTGCTCTAGTCATAGATATGATAAAAACAGTAAACAAAGACAATGTGAGTGGTGTGGAAGCCATCAAGGATTTCATCCAAAAATTGCCTGATGTTAACGTACGCAATCATACTGGCGCAACCGTATTGCACTGGGTGGCTGCACATGGCCTAGATTCATTAGTTCCTCTCTTGGTCGAAATGGGTGCCAATCTAGAAATTGAAGGCGGTGGCAATCTAAAATCTACCCCTTTAATGGTCGCCATCATGACCAGAAACTGGAGTACTGCTAAATTGCTGCTGTTAAATGGTGCATCTCTGACGCCCCCTAGCGAGATTCATCCTGTCTCACATGCGATGATCGTGGGAGCAGCACAGCTCCGAGATAAAAAAGCCCCAGTTGCAACCCTCAAAGAACTGCTGAATGTTCTGCCAGATATTAACGTTCAGGATTTTAATAAAAGAACTGCATTACATGTGGCGGCTGCAGGTGACTTGGAGGAAATCGTTGCTTTCCTAATAGAACGCGGCGCGAGACTTGATATTCAAGACCACGTGAATGCAACTCCTTTGGAGGCCGCTTATTTGTCAAACAGTTGGAATGCTCTTAAATTGTTGGCAGAAGCAGGCACCGTACTAAAACCTGATGTTCATCTCGCTTTATTAATTCACATGATCAAAACTATAGACGAAGAAAATGAAGTAGGCATAGAAGCCATCAAAATATTCATCAAAAATATGCCGGATGTGAACCAACTGGATAAAAATGGCAGAACTGCATTACATTGGGCTGCAGGACGCGGTTTTGATCCCATTGTTTCTTGTTTGATAGCGGCAGGCATAGCATTGGATATAGAAGATAGTGTGGGCGGAAGTCCCTTGATGCTTGCCTGCTATCAAAAAAATTGGAATACCTCAAGGTTATTAATTGAAGCAGGTGCAAAACTCAATCCTCCTAAATCGAAAGAAATCACACTTTTTCATTTTGCTGTGTTTGCGATTATCAGGCGCCTCGTGAAATTCAAGAGGGATCTTGACGAGTTAGGATCCAAATCCAAAACTGTCACTCTATTAAGCGAAATTGAACGCCTGTCGCCTCGAAGCAATGAACCAATAGATGAATTTGAAGTAGTTGAATTAAATGCAGCTCTACAGCAGCTGCAACAGGCACAAAAAGGTACAGAAGGCGAAGGCGAATCATTGCAAGATCTGAAACTAATGGCTGAACAACAGCAGATATTGCAAATGATTGAGCAACAGCAGCAACAGACAGAATTGGAATTGGTGAAAAGAGCACAAGAAGCCTCTCAGGCAGAACAATTAAGAGCTGTACCTGTAGTACCTAGAGTAAAATTATCAGATGCACAAGAGATCGAAGCCATACGATCGATAAATAACGATATTAAAAGTATCAAAGAATCTGAACAAGTCAATATGGCTGTTCTGGAAGCAGCGATTAAACTGACACCGGATCTCAATATCCCTGACGAGTACGGCAGAACTCCGTTGCATTACGCCGCTGAAAGAGGACTTTGCTCAATTATTTCAGTCCTCGTTGATGGATGTGCTCACATAGAAGCAAGAGATTTTGAAGGAAATACTCCCCTCATGCTGGCTGTAGCAAAACAGCAATATCAAGCTGTAGAGCGCTTGATAGAATTGGGTGCTGATATGAATGCTGCAGACAAGGAGGATGAACTCCTCGTCAAGAAACCGGATCCACTTAAAAAAATAGCATCTAACCCTAAAAAGGAAGCAGGAAAAGCTTCTTCTCCTTGGGTTTCTGTTTCTCTCTCTGTTTCTGAGACTGATGAACGTGCTTTGACTGCAGTAGCAAATGTCGTTCCAGAAGACACTATAAAAGCGCATGTAGCACTTGAAAAGACAACAGCAGTCACGAAAAAGGTTTTAGGTCCAAAAGAACTTCAAATGGCGATACAAGCTTTAAACGAACGTATGTTAAAAGTCGCTGAAAAAGACCAGTCAGAAGTTGAGGAGATAAGCGCTATTATTAAAGGTGTACCCGATACCTTTATTAATACCAAAGACAAAAATGCCAAAACACTTCTGCATCATGCTGCTGAAAGAGGGTTGACTTCAATTGTTTCACTGCTAATAGATAAGAAGGCAGATCTTGAGTGTCGCGACACGTCCAAAACAAATCCTATGCTATATGCCTTTGGCCGAAAACAATGGGAAACTGCTCGATTGTTGACCCAGGCCAAAGCCGATGTCACTGCAAAATCCGCTAATGGAATGACAGTGCTTCATATGGCTGCGCGCGATGATTCTTTAGTTCCGCTCATGTCTCTTCTGATAGAAAATAAGGCAGATGTGAATGCTGTAGAACCTCAAGCCGGCACGACGCCCATTTTTGGCGCTTTTGGGTTTGGAGGCATGGCCGCAATAGTGTTCTTAATCAGATCTCAGGCAAATATTCTTGTTAAGACAAAAACCGGACTCACTTGCTTGCACTTCGCGGCAAAAGCAGACAAAGTTGGGATCATTCCTTACTTGATAGAAAACGGCGTCGAATTGAATGCAAAAAATGACAAAGGAAATACTCCACTGCAATTTGCAGAGCATGCGAATCCCAATTCTGACAGTACCAAGCTCCTGAAAATCTATCCTTTGATTGATTTTTGCTTTAAACCTAGCTTCTTACAGCCTTATGTTCAGCAGATTGAAGAAGCCATTTCAAAATCCTCTGCTTCCTCATCCTCTGCTTCCCCTGAAGCCGTATCATTGTCCCCGCAAGATCGAGCAGTTAACCTAAAGAAGAGCTCATTTGAAGTGCTGAATCAGGCGAAAAAAGCAATTTTTGAAAACCGAAAAGGTGAGCTCGAGAAGGCTTCTGGTATCTTGAAAATGGATCAGGAAAAAATTCAGGATCTAGTAATTAAAGTGATGGCGGAGCATATTCAATATTTCTGTCTAGGTGATCTGAACTTGCAGGCACGACCTTCAAGTCTTATTGTTGCAGATAAACCTACTGAAGTAGGAGATAAAATCAAACTCTAAAAACGCTGAAGACGAAAGTTTGAATAAATTTGAGTCAATTAAAGTTTAGGAGATAAATTATGAGAAATCCTGCCGATGTTGCAGCTGAGACAAATTCTTATGAACTGCGAAGAAAACAAGCATTTGAAGATCTTGTGAAGCTTATAGCCGAGAGTGCCCCGCCAAAATCGCTAGGACTAGGAGGTGATAATGGCGTATGGATAGATGGACTTGCAGACGATTCAGCGTGTATCGCTATTGCAGAAGCTCTCAAAAGTAATACCAGTATAGTAAAAGCAAGTTTTAGTGTAGAGATGCGTGGTCATGGTGAGGATCGTTTCGATGGGGTAACAGAATCCGGTACTAAAGCTTTGGGGCTTGCCTTAAAACATAATAAAAACTTGAAACACGTAACATTTTATTATTTTAAAATAGATGCAAGTGCAGCTGAAGCATTTAGTGATGCGTTTCGAGCAAATTCTACTTTGGAAAGACTAGAGTTTTCAAGCTGTCAATTGAGTGATTTAACTGCAATGGCGCTGGCCCCTGGTCTCAAAGCCAATACTGGTTTGAAATCCTTGACAATTTTTCAAGGTCAAATAACTGGACTGGGCGCTCGGGCCTTATTCGAAGCTCTCCGTTTTAATAAAACACTAAAAGAGATCTCCATGGGACAAAATCCGATCTCTGATCACGGTCTTGAATACTTAAGTGAAGTCATTAAAACCAATACGACTCTTAGTGATATCAGTTTTGAACAGTGTCACATTGGTCCCATTGGAGCAATTGCTCTCGGCAACGCTTTAAAAATAAACCAAAGTCTTCAGCGTGTTAATTTAACTAATAATAAGATAGGCGATATTGGAATAACAGCGCTTGCAGAGGCGCTTAAAACCAATCAAAGCTTGAGATCTCTGTCTCTTTATGATCATTATGCGACTGATGCGGGTTGTAAAGCTATGGGTAGAGCATTGCAGCAAAATAGCACATTGACTTACTTGCACTTTTCAAACAAAAAAATGAGTAAAAATTATCTTGATTGGATCTCTCAAAAACTCACATACAATAAGTTGAGTACTCAAATTCGTGAAAAAGAAAGACCTGCTGCTCTTACATTTTTACTGGGCTTAAGAGATTTGGATAAGAATTTTGAAAAACCAGGTTTTAAAACAGAAAGTTATTTACAAACCTTACATGCGAGCGGAATATACGACGAGAATTTAAGATTTCCCATTCTAGAATATGTATTACCTTTCCAAAAACCTGTTAGCATTAAAAAATCAGGTCCTCAGAGTAGCACCGCGCAAATCTCTAGCAAAAACGGAGATTTGACGCCAAGTCTTGCAATGAGATATGTTCTTGATCTTTCTCTACTAACCCTTATCTTAAATGCCTGCATGAGGTCTGAAGATAACAATATTCTTCCAGAGCCAGAAGTGGCACTTCGACGCGCTGCAGCAGCTGGAAGAACCGAAGTAATTGAGAAACTGATAGAAATAGTAAAAGACCTTGATATTAATCAAGCGGATCCTGACGGGAACACTGCTATAATGATTGCCAAGGACAAACACCGAGACGAAGCTTATGATCTTTTGCTTAAGGCTGGAGCAAAAGTGCCAGTTGAAGCTGCAGTTGAAAGCACAGTTGAAAACGCAGACGAAAAAGATCGAGGCAAAAGAAAGTTTGAGTGAATTAGCCTGCAATTTCGACTAAAAGCCTCTGGCAATGCGAAAGGAGATTTTCGCTAGGCTGAGCCGAAATTCAACCGATTGACGAGTACCGCAGCGCAGTTTATGTTGGAATAAATGAGCAGCGGAACACAGTCAATCGTTGAAGTTCGGCCAGCATAGTAGAAAATATCCGGAGTTGTCGATCTAATCTCAAGCTGCTTCAGTGGCCTTCTTGGTCGCAGGCAGCTTTTCAAGCCACTCCTGCAAACTTTTAGCCTGCCTTGTCGCAAACTTAGGATCTTTAAAGGTATGCGTTAAGAGCTGCATGCCCTGTATCCCCGAAATCAAATTCAGCGCATAATCTGCAGACTTATCACCCAACCCCATAGAACGGAATTGCGTTTCACACCACATTAATAAATCATGTAGTAACTTAGCTGCTTGATCCGCCAATGAACCCCCTTGCTTACCAAGTTCCTGGCACAGACCACCAATTGGGCAACCATAACGGGCGATCAATTCCAGATCTTCGCAAGAAGATTGCAGGTAAGAAAGAAGTCTGGTTCTAGGATCGAGATTTTCATCCAATTTGGCCAGAAACTCAGCGATTTCAGCAGAACGTTTCTCGATAACCGCTTCACCAATGGCCTCTTTGGTTTTGAAGTAATAGTAGACATTTCCTAAAGGAACATCTGCTTCTTGAGCGATGTCAGCCAATGTCGTTAAGTTAAAACCCTGTTGATGAATCAGCACTTTAGCTGCTTCAATGAGTCGAACACGTTTGTCAGTTTTGCGTGGCATAGTATATTAATCCATTGTTAAAGTTAAGGGGAGAATCCCCACTTCCTGTCATTATGGTCACAAGATTAGTTGTGACCATAATTCAGACCTTTTTTCTTCCGACAAGATTATGCAATATCCCAGGTAAATTGAATACCAACTAGATCAGCATGGGATTTATATCTTCCTTTGATTGAATTCTGTAGTGTGAATTCAGTCCAGACAGGTGCACCTTGATTGATATGAGCATTTCTAAAGAAGATATGCGCATAGCTCAAGTCCATTGCCAAGCAAGGGGTAAACTGATAACGCAATCCGGTAGCTACCCAAGTACGATCGGAATCAGGTACGTGTGTAGTGCGTTCTGTGGCTTTTCTAACAGGTGATCTATCCCAAGCAACACCGAACCGGCCTAACCAACATTCATCGAATGCTAAAGTAGTCCCCAGAGCAAAGCGCCAGGTATCTTTGAAATTAAAATTCTGAGTTAATGTTGAGCCGTCATCATAACGAGCTACAAGATTTTTGAATTTTCTCCATTGCGTCCACTGTGCATCAGCCAAGACTGCCCAACATTCAGTGATGTCGGTATAAAAGCTTAAGACTGCGGTAGATGGCAAATGAATATTAGCACGGACACCCTGTTGTGCAGGAGGAAGTGCTACAGGCGTAACTCCAGGAATTAAACCAGCAGCAGCATTGGAAAACGCGGCAAGTGTGGTTAATGAAGGACCTGGTGTAAACGTGGATTGACCTTTACCTTTCACTCTAAAGCCTGAGTGATAAGCTGCACCAATACGAGTGCAATCGGTAATTTCCCAAAGAGCGCCGGCATGTCCGCCAACCGACCATCGGCTAACAGTGTTTTCAAATAATCCGTCACCCAAACCAGCTGAAGGATTGGAATTATTTCCGATACCAACAGCAGTGTCTAATCTTGCAAAGGTATGATAGAAATCAACACCAAATCCCAGAGAAAAACCGGTACCTAAACCAAAACCAATGCTAGGACTGATATCGACAGAACGTAATTCTGATCGGGTAGACATGTAGCGTGCGACGTCATTATCGTGTTTATATTTTGTTTTTAATCCGAAAGGAAGGGTCACATTAAGACCAAAAACCACGCAATCAGAAATATGCGTTGCGTAGTGCAAACCTGGTACTGCGGCAACAGGTCGAGAGGTTGCAGTGCCTGGCGCAATGTTAGGATTGGCGGATCCCAGGACTGTGAGAGCAGGACGAATCGCCGCTAAGCGAAGTGCTAATGGATTTGCTACTGCCGCTCCACCACCTGCTATTGCTCCTCCTCCTGGTACTGCTGTTGTTCCTCCTCCTGGTATTAATGCTCCTCCTGGAACTGTCACAGCCGGCGGAATAACCGTTGGGGTTGCATTCGTTGCTTTCAACTTTGCCTGAGGAATTACTAGAATTGCTGAAAAGACAGCTTGTTCTTCTGGTAACCGTACCAAACCTGCTGGATTCCAATAACCAGTACTGGCATCCTCTGCTCTTGCTGCTGTACCTGAATAGGCAGTTCCCATATCTGCGGCGGCCGCTTCTAGTAACGCGAAACCAGACGCTGAAACAGAACTACATACGCTAGCCAGTGCTCCTGTAGCCAAAAGGCTCATTATATTTTTATACTGCTTAGACATATTTTGTAACTCCTCTTATGTAAACTGAGTAGTGAAAACGTAATGTTAGAATTCACCTACCCACCCCCATCCAAATTTTATTCGGTCCTGTTTGACCCTAATATTGGATTGCTTGCTGTTCCTTCCTACCACATCCCTGATATCTTCTTTATCTAGGTTGTAGCAATGACTCCTAATATCTCTCTTTGTTATGAGCTTGTCAAATAGGTCAATAAAGTTTTTTTGATAAATAAGATATTTATTTTTTAATAATTTTAATAAAATTTTAATAACCAGTTCAGAACGGTGTTGACATTTAGGAAATTTGGGACATTTAGGCAGGAAGAAGGGTAGTCTTTACTGATAAAAATTTCGTAATTCTTTCTTGGGTCTTTTCAATTTGTAACAATTCAATAAACGTTTGTCTTTCTAATTCTAATAACCATTCTTCATATACTTGAACACCTCCCTCGACATCCCCGCCGCATAAAACCTTGGCTAGGCTGCTTCGAACCAGAAAATCATGATCCGTGATTAAGTCTTTTTCTCTCATTCTAAGGAGATCAACTTGCAAACTTGCCCATCCTGACTTACCAGCAACTTTAATTTTTCTTTTAAAGGGTGGCCGATAATTCGATTCTGAACTTCTTAAAACAAGTTGTTTTGCTAGATATAAAATTTCTTTTGGATTCATTATCACGACATCAGAAGCTTTTAAGAAACCTAAGCACTTAGCATCGGTTGCACTATTGGCTAACACCCCATTTGAAAGAGTTTTGAAATAAGATCTCAGGTTTGGGAAAGGATCTTCTTCAGAGGCTTCCCGCGAGGCCTTTAAGGCAATTTCCTTGCAGCCAGCCGCAGCAGGGATCAATCCGAGCGTTGCATCTATAAAACCTGGATAGGATTCTAAGGCAGCTACAATGTGACTGCAGTGCAACATTAATTCACAGCCTGCACCTAATACCTTGCCTTGTATTGCGGCAACTGTTGGGATTTTCGAGTTTTGCAATAATAGCATGGTTTCTTGAAAGGTTTTGAGTATTTTATTGATTTCGATCGATTGATCTCTTTGTATGAGATGTAACAGAATCTTTAAATCTGAACCAAGACTAAAATGTTTGCTGTCTCCCTGCCAAATGATGAGTCCCCGTTTTTGATCACGCTCTGCACGCGATACGGCTTCTTGCAGACCAATTAAAATGCCTTCATTGATAAGATTTCCGGCAGTTTTAAAGCTCAAGATGTCGATATTATCATTCTCAATGCAAAACATTTTGACGGCATCAGTCTCAAAAATAACGGTGGGTTCAGATCCAATCAAACGTCCAGTTAAAACTGATCGCTTGCCAGCCTCTGATCCCACGGCCGCTGACCCGATAGTTACTGAAATCTGCCGATCATAGACCGGAAGTTTAGAATGACCGATGTAAATACCACGTGCCGGAGAATAGGCATTGCCATCACGGTACACCCCCATCTCTGCCCTTTCATGAACCCAAGAAGGCAATGGGACAGTGCATAAACTTCGTTTGGCTCGAATGTCTTCTTCAATCCAATTAGTAATTGTTTTCCAACCCGCTTCTTGCCATGTCTCAAAAGGTCCTTTCTCCCAGCCATATCCATAGCGCAAAGCAAGATCCACATCGCGGCAACTTTCTGCGATGGTAGCGAGATGGAATGCCGCATAGTGAAATAAATCTCTAAAGAGTGCCCAGAGAAATTGCCCTTCTGGCAAAGCGCTTTCTCGTAATTTTCTTAAGCGGTCTTCTGAAGAAACATACTTAAAAATACTGGCAATTTCTGGGTGAAGTTTTTGCTGAATAGCTCGATAATTGCCTTGTTTATCGACAATCTGTAACTCCTGCTTTATTTTTCTATAGATGCCAGCTCGAGTTTTTTCTCCTAAGGCACCTTTTTGAATCAAAGCTGCCATCCAGGGAGGCATCTTGTAGAGAAAGTCAAAGGGGTCGCTGTCTTTTTCAATGCCCTCTTGCAAAGTTTGCAAGCCTTGGGCAAAAGTATCCAATCCTATCTTATCCAAGGCATGAAAGACAGCCGAACGCGGACGCCCAATGAGTGTTCCTGCCAATAAATCGACACCATCTGGGGATAAACCAAATTGTTCTGCATGATAATTTGCAGACAGCACAGAAAATAATCCGATGCGATTGCAGATAAAATTGGGACAATCCCTTGCATACACAACCACTTTACCCAAGATACTGACCAGAAAAGTTTCCAATTGTTCCAATAAATAGCGATTGCTTCCTGCATGCGGGATAACTTCCACCAAGGGTCGAAATCGCGGCGGATTAAAAAATTGTATTCCTGCAAAATGAGACCTGAGCGGTTCTAGAAGGGCAGTACTCAATTTTTCAATACTGAGTCCGCAAGTATTGCTGACAATGAAGGCGTGCAAAGAAAGATGGGGAGATACCTTTTTCAGAAGATCCATTTTCCAATCTAAGCGACCCGATATCGATTCTATGATGAGATCACATTCTTTGAGGAGGCTGAGATCATGTTCATAATTCGCGGCTTGAATGCAGTCAATATTGGAAGGATGCGCGATCGATGAGGGATTTTGCAGCACTAAAGCTGAAATGGCTTGCTTGACTAAAGCATTGGGATCGCCGTCCTTAGTGGCATGATCAAATAGCAGCGATTCAACCCCTGCATTTGCAAAGTGCGCAGCAAGTTGAGTTCCCATCATTCCTGCACCAAGCACTGCTACTTTTCGAATATAAAACTGCTTAGACTGCATCTAATCGGCTCCAGCCTGGATCTGCAAGAAAACGATCGCCATAGCGCTGAGCCAATAAATTCAAACGCTGAAGAATAAGACCTTCACCTTGTTCCAAGGCATAATGAATGGGATCCCCTCTGAAAGGAGGGAATCCGGTGCCGAATATCATGCCGGCATCAATTAAATCACCATCTTCCACAATTTTTTCGCGCAGGCAAGCCACTGCTTCGTTTACCATGCGCAGAATTAAGCGATCCGTAATGTCCTGTGGAATAGCCTGGGACTCTACTTTTTTAAGTACCGGTTTGCCATTTTTGTATTGATAAAAACCGGAGCCGGTTTTTTTACCAAGATTCCCTGCTTTGACCATTTTGGCAAGAATATCGGGTACTTCTTGGATGCGATCTGGTATCTCTTGTTTCAATGCTTCGAGAGAATGGTAGCAAATATCCAAGCCTACAGTATCCATGAGTTCTAAAGGACCCATTGGCATGCCAAAATCTTTAGCTGCCCGATCGATGACTTCAGGCGCGACACCTTCACTCAGGATGCGAACACTTTCCAAAAGATAGGGCATGAGAAGGCGGTTTACCAGAAATCCTGGTGAACTTTTAACAGGCAAAGGAAGTTTATCGAGCAGGCGAGCGAAACTACAGAGTTCTGCAAGTTTATGAGGGTCTTTAGATCCCGATGTTAAAATGACTTCAACCAAGGGCATTTTCGCAACTGGATTGAAAAAATGCAGTCCGACCAAACGAGATTTATCGGACAGCACATCTGCAATTTCTTCGAGTGGTATGGTGGAAGTATTTGTTGCAAAGATGGCATCGGGTTTTGCTTTTTGTTCAATTTCACGAAACAGGGCTTGTTTTGCTGCTCGGTCTTCAACAATGGCTTCGAGAATGAAATCTGCTTTGGCTATGCCAATCCCTTCGGAATCCCCAGTTAATCTATCCATAGCAGCTCGATAAAGATATGGCGTTTTCAAGCGTTTCTTAAAAAAGCTCATGGCTCGTCCCATTGCTTTTGCAATAGCATTTTCATTTTGATCTTGCAGAGTGACACGAAATCCTTTGAAAGCACACCAAGCGGCAATATCACCTCCCATCACTCCCGCACCCACAATATGGATATGTCGAGGTTTGAATTGGGTATCACGAAATAAAGATTTCAAGCGCTCTTGCAGGGTAAACACTCGAACCATGTTCCGTGTGATGTCTGTGACCATTAATCGCGAAACTGACTGTGCTTCCACTAAAAAAGCTTCATCTGACTGAAGGTCGCAAGCTTGCCAATTTTCAATCACAGCAAATGGTGCAGGATAATGATTACGATTTATTTTTTTCGCAAGTTTCCATTCCATGAATTTCGCCGCAAGATCTCGGCAAAATTTGATATTAAAAATTGCATTCAGGTTTTTTGTACCCTTGAAATTCTTTGCATTACTACCCTGCCCTGCGGGATCCTTTAAAAGAAAATACTTAACCGCACGCTCATCATCCCAGATGGGAATCGAAGCATCGACGACACCTAGCTTCGCTGCTTCAGGGGCTGATAAGGACTTGCCAGCAATAATCAAAGAAAATGCCTTAAGCGGGCCAATTAAACGCGGTAAACGAACTGTCCCGCCCCAACCAGGGTGTATGCCGAGCATAACTTCGGGAAAGCCTAGTTTGGTTTTGGGATCATTAATAGCGACTCGGTATCGACAAGCGAGAGAAAGCTCTAAGCCACCACCTAAACAATAGCCTCGAATAAGTGCCAGCGTCGGAAAGGGCAACTTTGATAATTGATTAAAAACTCTTTGGCCTTGCTGGATTAAGGCAAAAGCATCTTCAACATTTTCAACATTTTTAATTTGCATAATATCTGCTCCAGCAATAAAGCCATTTTTTTTGCCAGAGCTGATACATAAACCACGAGGCTTTAAAAATTCCAAATAATCCAATATTTCTTTAAACTCAGTTAAGACTTCAGGACCTAAAGTGTTGACAGTGTCTTCTTTGTCTAAGATGAGCCAAAAGATATTGTCTTCATCTTGTTCATACTTCCAATTCCTGACTTGTGGAAATTCAGATTTTTCCATAGTGTCCCTTTATCTTTCTACCAACATTGCGCCGCCTTGACCCCCGCCAATGCATAGGCTCACGATGCCTCGACCTGCTCGATTCCTCTTTAAAACATGCAGCATATGTAAAGCAAGACGCGTGCCCGATGCACCCACAGGATGCCCTATGGCAATTGCGCCGCCATCCACATTGAGTCTATTCATATCGATGGTACCCAAAGCATAATTTAAATCGAGATATTGCTGACAGTATTCTTTATCCTGCATCAAGCGAACGCAAGCCAGCACCTGGGAAGCAAAGGCTTCATTAATTTCCCAGTAGTCGATGTCTGTCATTTTTAAATCCATTTTATGCAATAATTTTGCAATGGCATAAGCCGGACCTAAACCCATAATGGTGGGATCCAGCGCCGCCCATGCTGTGTCTACGATCTTTCCTAAGATTGGTAAATCATATTTTTCGACTGCGGTTTCACTTGCCAAAATGACGAAGGCAGCACCATCTGTTACCTGAGAACTGTTACCCGCCGTGACTATGCCAAAAGGCTTATCAAAACTAGGTTTTAGTTGGCTCAACTGTTCAAGAGAGGTGTCTCTGATGCCGGTATCACGTGTGAAGACATCACCTTGGTAATCGTAAAGTGGTACCACTTCTTCAAAATAACCTTTCTCGAACCCTTGCTTTGCTAAGGTCTGACTTCGAAGCGCATATTCATCCATTTCTGTTCTTGTCACATCGAAGAGATAAGCGACTTTTTCTGCGGTTTCCCCCATAGTCATATTATAAAGGGGATCAGAAAGCGCTTTTAACAGTCCAATTTCTGGTACAAAATAGCCTGGCTTTACTTTGAGAAACGCTTCCGCTTTACTCATAAAGTCTTTACCTTTATAGACACTGGCAAACCAAGCTGAAGCTTTCTCAGAAAAAAGCAATGGAGCACGGCTCATACATTCCGTACCCCCTGCAAGGACGAGATCATGGCGTCCACTTTTGATGTCAAGATAAGCGCAATCGAGCGCCTGCAGACCAGAAGCGCAATTTCTTTGTACCGTCCAACCCATGACATCCATGGGTAGGCCTAAGCGGAGTGCAATCAATCTACCGATATTTGCTTCATCCGCAGCGGGACCCACACAGCCCACTATAACTTCTTCAATACTTTCAGGACTAAAATTCTGACGCAACAGCAAGGGTCGTGAGCAAGCCACGGCTAAATCAGAGGCAGTCAATGGGTTTGGTCCTCCTTTCACTTTTAGAAAGGGGGTTCTCGCGCCGTCTACCACGTAAACTGTTCTTTCTTTTCCATTCATACAATTGCTCTTTTCAGTCCGTTAGGGAAGGAAGGGGTCAGGTCTAAACAAGCGACAAGCAGTCAAGCAACACTGCTCAATTTGGACCAAAAAGCAATTATGACTGCTTGTCGCTTGTTTAGACCTGCCCCCTTCCTTGACCCCTTCCTCTCAGCTGTGCCTCTGTAAATTCATCGACTTGAATCACTTTGCGGCGTGCTTTTTCAAACTTGCGTAATAACAGGGCCTCTTCATCGCTTAGAATTCCTTGCTGTACTGCCATATCAATTTCAGCTAGGAAATCAGGCGGCGGCCAATCTTTCTCGGGATTGCCTGTTTTAAATTTAGCATTTTTCCGTGCTTGATCCATTTTGGCAAGCAGGGGTTCTGCCTCTGTCATTAAAAGAAAGCACTGTTCCAATAATGCTACTTCATCATTTTCCACTGTACCGAGATAGCAATTTTCTAGCAAGCGATCTCGAAAGGCTCCGGGTGTGAGCATTGAATTTGCCAATTGATGCTCCATGTCATCGGTAGGCTTACAATAAGGCAAACCGTATGGAAAAACAATGAAACGCAGCAGATGTCTTAGGCCAAAAAAATGGAAGTTCCGCATAAAATTGACCAAGGCACTTTCAGTACGACAAAGACAAAAGTTCATCGCCCATTTGACATAGGGAAGATCCGTTTTGCGATCGCCAAAATCTTGGTAATATTTTAAAACTGCAGATGCCAAATACAAATTGGATAGCACATCACCCAACCGAGCCGACAGACGCTCGCGCCGCTTTAATTTACCCCCAAGTATTATAATCGCAATTTCAGACACGAAAGACAAGCTTATGCTCATTCGTGTCAACTGCCGTACATATTTGTTCAAGCCGTCTATTTTGGCATCTTTCATGCCTTTGATGCCAGGTAAAAAGAGACCTGCCGTGAAGGAATGAAACAGCACTCTGGCAAAGGCAGAGAGGGTATAACGAATATGTTTACCAAAAACGCTGTCAAATTCTTTGACGGTCCCGCCGCTCAATGCTGCCATCTCCTGCCGTAAATAGGGATGACAGCGTATTACACCCTGGCCGAAAATGATGAGATTTCGGGTAAGAATATTGGCACCTTCTACTGTAATACTGATAGGCATACTCTGGTAGCTGCGCCAGAGATAATTTTTTGGTGTCCGAGCATCAGACCGCGCCCGCCATGGATGTCCATAGCGTGGTTAGTAGCCTCTCGTGACAATTCTGTCATATGGTATTTTGCGATGGCAGAAGCTATGGCTGGGTGAACGTTTTGCAACACCGCAGTCAATGTTAATAAACGGGTGGCTTCTAACACATAAGTAATGCCGGCAATTTTAGCCAAGGCTTCTTGAACCCCTTCAAATTTTCCAATGGAGGTATGAAACTGCTGCCTGATTTTGCCATAAGCACCGCTGACTCTAAAGCAATGCTTTGCCGCAGCTGTGCTGAGTGCCGGAAGCGATATGCCGCGTCCTGCAGACAAACGCTCAACCAGCATCGGCCAGCCTTTTCCAGCCATTTTGATTTCTCCAATGATATAATCCAAGGGAAGAAATACATCTTTTCCACGAGTGGGTCCATTCAGGAAAGCTTGATTCGCTGGAAAATGCCGTAATCCAATTTCGACACCTTCAATGTGTGTTGGGATGAGGCAAAGTGTCATACCGATATCCGGTTTATCGCCGAGCAAACCTTCTGGATCATAAAGTTTAAAAGCCAAACCTAAAATGGTTGCTTTTGGCGCCAGGGTGATATAACGTTTGTTCCAGTTTAAGCGCATGCCCAGAACATCAATGCCTTGAAAATTTCCATAACAAATAATGCCATAATCTGGAATGGCGCCGGCATCACTCCCTGCTTCAGGCGCGGTCAATGCAAAGCAGGGAATTTCTTCCCCATTAGCGAGTTTCGGAAGGTGGAATTTTTTCTGAGATTCTGTGCCATAGACTTGCAACAACTCTCCAGGCCCCAGAGAATTTGGGACCATCACTGTCACGGCTGCAGTTAAGCTTCGTGTCGCGATTTTCTGTACAATGGTTGAACTTGCCAAAGGACTAAAGCCTAAACCCCCATACTGTTTCGGGATAAGGAGACCAAAAAATTTATTCTTTTTAATATATTCCCAAACCACGTCACTCATATCTAATTCATCGTGTGTGATGGTCCAATCATCCAACATGCTGCAGAGTACTTCGACTTCATTATTCAAAAACGCCAACTCTTCTTCACTCAAAGTCGGTTTTGGATAGGACATTAAAGTTTTCCAATCTGGCCTACCCTGAAAAAGTGCGGCTTCCCACCAAACTTCACCGGCATCAATGGCTTCTTGTTCTGTGCGACTAACGGGAGGCAGAATTTTCCGGAATAATCGATAGCAGGGTCCGGTAAAAACAAGGCGGCGCAGCGGACTAATATTCATTAGGAAGATAAGGAGAAAGATTAACCAATACGCTGAAAATAAATTGCAATAGAAATCGTAACGACTTGCTTGGTCTTCTGAACTATACGTAGGGATGATGACACATTTTGTAATGTAATCTGTTTGCGTCATCATATGGATGCCCAACAAGAACAGTGCAATCGTCCATAAAAATAGAGGCGCTCTATAATAAGCCATTAACCATACTATGATGACAATGCTTACATTCATTGCGAACCCTATAACGTAAATATCGCTCGTAACCGCTGGGGGCACTCTTAACTACTCCTTTTATCCAGATTATAGGGACAAATTACCTCGTATAAACCGAGACATACTGAACAATTTTTTTGGAAAAACAATTATCACGGTTTTCAAGTATTTCAGAGATCTTCCACTTTTAATTAAATTATAAGATTAACGCCTTTGATAATACACCTTTGACCATTATTTTTACCACTTTTTTTATTTTGTTGTTAAACTAACATAATAAAGGAGGGACAAAAATAATAAGGACCCAAGGCCTTAATATTAAATATATTTTTAAAGGGGCGGAACTTTATCAAAGCCTCTTTTTGAAATATAGCTAATATTCGTTAAAAAGTGCTTAAAGTGTTTAAAAAGTCCTTAAAAAGAGTCCTTTATCCTTTAATAGTCTTGAAAAAGATAGGTGATTTATGATGCGTCCACACGAAAAACCAGAGGTCGGGGAATGGTACTGGGATGTAGAACACAAAGACCGGTTTGAAGTAGTAGCTCTCGACGATACCGGAAATATTGAAATTCAGTATTTCAGCGGTGAGGTGGAAGAGTTGGATGAAGATGCCTGGTATAACATGCGTCTAGTGGCAATCGCAGCACCAAAAGATTGGTCAGGTCCTTTTGAAGTGGAAAAAGATATGTTTACTGATTTAAAGGGCGAAATTGACCATCCCAATGATGAATTATACAATCCCATCAATCAGATTGAAGAATAAATTAGCGTCAATGTACTACCCTGGAACAATTTCATTAACCCTTATGAACTGTGTTTAATTATAGTACTTATTAAATAAACAGTCTGGACAACAGAACAGCCTTGTATTAGTATACCCACTTAAGGTATGGAATTTTTATCCTATCGTTTATCCTATAGAATGATTGATAAAGGCCCTTGAAATATGACCAAACTTACAAAACGCCAAAATGAAATTTTAAACCTTATCCAATCCCACATGGCGGCTACAGGCTCTCCTCCTACCCGTGCTGAAATTGCAAAAACCATGGGATTCAAATCCCCCAATGCAGCAGAAGATCATTTGCGAGCATTGGCAAGAAAAGGCGTTATTGAGCTCATTCCAGGCACATCCAGAGGTATTCGTTTAACAAAACCTTCTGGTGTCCCAATTATTGCCCGAGTCTCACCCAAACAAGCGATTCTCTCTGAAGATAATCTGGAAGGCAGCAGCAGAATAGATGGTCATTTATTCAACCCTGCCATTGATTTCTTGTACCGGGTTCCAAATGATCTGCCTGCTTTCTCCATACTGGCTGGTGATTATCTGGCAATTCATCAAACCAATAAGGTTGAAGTTGGACAAATTGCAGTATTTCGCACTAATCATGATCTTGGACTAAAACGCATCACGGAAGAAACGAACAAGCTTGAAAATTCTATCGAGGGACTTGTGGTAGGCGTCATACGCAATCTAAGCTCTCAAAGCCTAGCATGAATAAACTGAATAACCTGAAAATCATGAATTACTGGCATGAATAATAAACTTAATATTGAACATGAATCTTAAATTAAATATGAATAGTAAACATGAATATTAAAGCCCCTAACTCTTTGCCATCACCCTCGCGTGTCATCGTCGGCATGTCTGGAGGCGTCGACTCCTCCGTTGCGGCTCTGCTTTTGAAAGAACAAGGTCATGAAGTAGAAGGCCTGTTCATGAAAAACTGGACCGATGATGACACTGACACCTATTGCTCTGCAGCAGAGGACATCCGCGATGCGGAACTTGTCTGCAATAAACTTGGCATTCCATTGCACATTGTGAATTTTTCTGCAGAATACTGGAAAAATGTCTTTGAACATTGTCTCGCGGAATATCAAGCCGGGCGCACTCCAAATCCAGATATTCTCTGCAACCAGGAAATTAAATTCAAATGTTTTCTAAACTATGCCATTGGCATGGGTGCAGATTATATTGCAACCGGTCATTATTCCATGGTACAAAATTTTCAAAATTCAACAGTACAACATTTAACGGAACACCAATCAACAGTACCCAGTGGTGCTGCAATTCATGCCAAACTCGAACTCAGAAGAGCTGCTGACAGAACCAAAGATCAAAGCTATTTTCTATACACTTTATCGCAATCCATTTTGTCAAAGATACTATTTCCGATTGGACATTTGGAAAAAAAGACGGTTCGCGAACTCGCAGCCAATGCAGGCTTTCCTAATCATCAAAAAAAGGACAGCACAGGGCTCTGCTTCATCGGAGAAAGAAAATTTAAGGAATTCTTAAATCGCTATATCACCTCTTCACCTGGTAATATTGTTGCATCCGATGGAAAAATTTTAGGTAAACACGATGGTCTGATGTTCTACACTTTAGGGCAGCGTCAGGGACTCGGCATTGGGGGACTCTGTGACAGCAGCAATGAACCCTGGTATGTGGTGGGAAAAGATCTTCAAAATAATGCTTTGATTGTTGCACAAGGTGAAGAACATCCTCTACTCTACGGGACCAGTCTTCTGGCCCGAAATCAGCATTGGGTAAGTGGTCAATGGCCTGCATCAGAATTCATTTGCACTGCAAAGATTCGGTATCGGCAACAAGACACTGCTTGTTTGGTGTCGAATTTTCAGAATGGGAGTTGCAAGGTAACCTTTAAAGAACCCCAGCGTGCCATTACCCCAGGTCAATCCGTGGTTTTCTACGATAATGAAGTTTGCTTGGGTGGAGGTATCATACAATAACAAGATAGGGTAAAGACAGAAATAGGACAGGAATAGATAGAAGCAAGCAATCCAGAGAGATTTAAGATAAAGTGAGTAGTTATGATAAATGTAATAAATGATAGACAGAGATGAATAATGACAAAAAATGACTTAAAAAATGACCCCTCCACTCTCGATACTTACCATAGGACAATTGGTCTTGCAGGTGTATTCCAAGCAGCCTTTTTAGTGAAACAATTGGCCAAAACTGGGCGAGCACCTGATAATTATCTCAAAGCAAGCATCGAAAGTTTATTCAAAATTGATGCCAAGGATGCACTGGATGTCTATGATGGCGGCCAGAACCTTTGTTTAGGACTTCGTGAACTGATAAAATTCTTCAACAACAGTAAAACACCCAAGGATTCTGACATTGCAAGGTATGTGCTCTCTTTACTGCACCTCGAAAGAAAATTATCCAAAAACACCAATATGCAAAAACACATTCAAACTGGCATCGCAAGAGCTTCTATTCAAGCACAGCATTTTTCAAGTATTCACGAAAATGTCATGGCGAACTTAGCAAGTTTGTACACTGATACTTTGAGTACCTTCAAATTCAGAATTTATGTCACTGGCGAGCCTCTGTATCTTAATCAAATGCATCATATGCATAAAATCCGAGCTCTGTTGCTCGCTGGGGTTCGATCTGCGGTTTTGTGGCGGCAATTGGGTGGAAAGAGATGGCAATTGCTGATTTCGCGGCATAGCATGTTGACGGCAGCCAGGCATTGTTTAAAGTTGCATGAGCATGAGTCAAAGATAGATATTAAAGAACATGCTTAGTGAATACAATTGGTGTATACTTAATTAGGTGGGTGTTTTAAAATACCCTTTAAAATACAGATTCAAATTTAACTAAATTACAAATTTTATATAGGTGAACTGAGATGGCCGAAACAAAAGGTTCCGTAGAAAATAAAATCTTATTTGATGCCCTGAAACAACCCCTCGCTCCGCCGAGTTTGGGACCTGAAGCTTATGGGTATATACGCCTACATAATAATATCCTTTTAACTGCCCATTATTATAATCCGGCAACCAGTTATAGTTTTCCTATCCCGAGGGTTCCCATTTTTCACCCTTATAATCCTCTGGGAGACGAAGTGCCAGCAGGATCCTCTGCAAATAGAGCTTTTGGAGGATTACCTGCCACCACGATTGCCATGAGGCTCCCAGCGGAAGTAAGATCATTTTTGCCAGACGCAGTCAAAAAGGCTTTAGACAGTCTTGGTGTAATCCCTGAAAAACTTGAATTTTATTTTACGACCCAAAATATGCCTTGGGATGCTCGATTTGATCATCTCCTCGCGAGATTCCATTATTGGGTGCATGGGAATCCAAGTATAGACGCAAGTGTCAGAGCTGCTACTTTTTCTGAGGCTCCACTCTGCGATATTGGCGTTTTTCCAATTAAGCCCAGTCCTATTTCTCTGGCTGATTCTGCCAGTCCCGCAGGTCAAACGCCTCAATGGAAACAAAATGAAATGGCGGGTAAATTTGCTGTGTCCTCACATAGCCATGAAGAACCCTGGATAGATCCTAAAACAGGAAAGCAAGTCGTAGATCAGCAAACGCAGAAACCTCTAAGCACTCGTCAAACCATTTGTTCACCTCCAGGTGTCCCAGGCGGTTTAATGAATGGCATAGATTTTAATACCACCCAAAGTTTTTTTTCTATTGTCAAAAAACCGGGTGGTCGCATCGCAGTCACTTTACACTGGCTTTTGAATCCCGCAGATCAAGAAGCACTCACCCGCATCTCAAAACGAAATAATGATGTGGTCGATGCCGATATCTTAAAACTTCTAGCAGAACGGCCCTACACTCTATTGGAGGTCTTGGCTGAAATTGAAAAATTAGGAAAAACATCGCAATTGAATGCGGATAATGGTCCCATGAGTGATTTGAAAAAAATCTTTGGTATCGCTGGCATGGATCTGGCAAGTACTTATGCGGCAGAAACTAAAGCGGGAAAAGCAGAAAAAATAGAGCAAGCAGGAAAAAAAGAAACACCAGAGAAAAGTCCTCTTATAGCTGTGCCGCTGGGTCTCGCTGAACCTGTTAAGGTAGCACCCGTTGTTGCTCTCACTGCCAAGGAAGCACCCGTTATTCCTCCCTCTGTTACTGCTGCACCAGCAAACCAGGCAGCACATCAGGGAGAAGATATTGATCTTGCCCTTGCCATCTCTGAAAGTACAGCGGATGCAGAAGCAAAAAAGAGAGCTGCTGATGCTGCTGCATTGAAGGAAAAAGAGGAACTTGCTCTTGCACAAGCTGCCAGTTTATCTTTGACAGAGTCCCTGTCTCAGTCCAAACCTCAATCCAAATCTGAAGGAAAGCAAGCCCAAGAAGAGTATCAAAAGCAACTTGACATAGCGCTTGCAGCCAGCATGCAATCCCTGGCTGAAATTAAGCAAGGCGAAGAAAAGAAAAGACAAGCTGCAGTTGCTGAATCGAGCACCTTACCTGGAATGATCAAAGTTCTGGAAGAACTCAGCAGTCGATTGAGCTCAAATCTTGAAGCAATGACTAAAATTGCGGAAGAGCTTGAGGCATTCGAAGGTGTTGAAGGATCCGGAACCACTCGCGCCCATGCGAAATTGTCTGATGCTGTCGATCGTGCTGAAAATCTTGCGAAAAGATTGCTTGAAGCAAGAGAGCTCGAACCGAAAGCCGCGACACTCTCCCCCGAAGAATTGAAAACCAGAATGGATCAAATTCAATGCGGTTAAAGAAAAGACTGTTGCATTAATTGATAATTACTCTAAGTTCATTAAGAATATGCAAGAGTATATCAGCAATGAAAAGGCGTACAAGGCATTGATGAGTGAGACTCCAGAAGGTTCAAGAGAGCCTGCAGGCCCTGGATCAGCAAAGGACGGCGAGCCGAAAGCAGGCGGACCCAAGGGCGGCATCCGAAAATTCGTGTAGCTGCATAGCTTTTGTTTTTAATTGCTTTTAATCAGTCTCAAAAATTTTAACTTTAAAAAACAGAATATTTTTGATTTTTTGTTTAAAAATATTTTCGTTTGTTGAATATCCTCCCTTTCAAAAAGAAGTCAAAATAGAACTATTCCTAAAAATATTGAACTAATTATATAAAGAAATAATTTTTAACGCATTCATGAGAACTTAAGGTACGATTAATAACCGAAAATTGAGTAATGCATATGTCCTCTACAATCGAAAATTTGAAACAAGAGATCCAGAAAATAAACGCTGGTCAACAGGATGCTGATGATAGATCAAAATATGATGATACAATTAAACAGCGTTTAAGAGACAATATACATGATGAAAACACTATAATTGGGTTGTCTCATCAATATGGTGACATTGTATATAAGGATGCTTCTCTGATTTTGTTGCAAAGAGCACAAGCACAAGGTATTGATGTGGAAAATATTAATCTAAAAGACTTCGAAGACGCCGATGGTTTTAATTTTCAAGATCTTCACGAGTTACTTATGGAACAAATTGCTCCTAAATTGAGAGAAGAGAGAGAAGAAGCCGAGGCAGAAGAAGATGAAGAAGAAGCTGCAGATACAGCGGAAGAGGGGGCTGCAGACATCTCGCAAGAAACCCCAGAAGGCGCGGCGGTTCAACAAAGAGCCGATATGATTTCGTTAGAAGAACCAGCGGAAACCGCAGAAGATGATTTCCAACAAGCAGCTGAAGAAGACATCCGTGGTTTAGTTGCAGAGGCTAAAGAATTATTGGCCAAATTAAATCAATCAATATTAAAGATTAGACTAGATAATCTTGATCAGGCCGATTTCAATAGACTCTATGATGGCATTCCACTTGTCAGAAGTATTTATGAAACACATCGTAAACTGGAAAATATGATCAAAATCATGGAAAATCCTCCAATCACATCACGACAACTAAGTGGGGCATTAGAAAAATTAAAAAGTTGTCGTGAAGATATCCAACAATTGGATCCCGCAGATCGGATTCTGGATGCAAAGATTCCAGGAATAGTAACGGCATTGGATGAAGCTAGATCGAAAGAACGGCATGGTCTTGGGACTGCTCTCGGAGTTCTTCTGGGGATTCGTGGGCTTATAGCTGCTGCTATTTCGCCCATCACTGAAACAGTACAATTTTATTGGGGTTCAAAATATACACCGGGTGAAAAAGCAACCGTTACATTTATAGGGCTTATGTTCGCTGGCATTCTTGCTATTGCTGCAGTTGGACTTGCAGGTGCTGTGAGTGCTTTTTTACCTGGGTTGGGCCCAATAGTTGTTGCTGCTGTAATTGGGGCTGCAATTGCCGGTGGCGGATTATATACCAAGGGAAGAGAAAATTTTAATGATGGTTTTCAGAAAGGTCAACAAATAGTACACAACCGTTTCAATCGTGATGCAGAAAAAAGACAAATTGTAAATAGCGCAAGAAAAGCAGTAGACAAAGAAGTCGAGGCTGCTAAAACGGCTACCGCTACTGCAATTGTTCCTCCAGCAACCCGTGCAGACAATGGACCTAAATTTGCAGCGCAAATATCCGCTTTACAAAGTCCTAGCAGAAGTCCAAGCGAAATGCCTGTCGCTAACCACGGCATGCAAAGAGAAGATGCAGTGAGATCTGTAGGTTCCTCCGCAACTTTGCCTGCAATGGGGCAATATAATACGCAACTACACCGAGCAAGAACAGAAGTGCGTGCTGAAGCAGTAGATAGGGGGCCAGCCATGACACAAGCTGCACAGCAATTTATTGCTGCAGCAAGTAAGGCGAAAACACTTCCAATACCACCACTTCATGAAAAATTACCGTCCGTACAATGCACAACTCTGGTTACAGCACAAACATCGAGTTCAACACAAATGCAATTTGACTTTCATCATGAAGGGAGCGCCCAACCTGATAGATTAACCTTTGAATATAGTCAAACCAATGGCGTCATGAGTGCAACCTTAACTAGGAATTCCTCTGATGCATCCTTCATTTCCTTCTGCATGTTGTATAAGCAATTTTCCCCTCTTGAGTTAGACCCCTGCGGCGAAGGGCCAACGGTATTAAAACTGCTACAAGCAGCAAAGATGACTGGGGTAAAAATTATATTAGACCCGAGCGATGAGAAAAAGGCAGCTGAAGCTAATTCAACGCTCTATGCACATATTAAAGATGAAACACTATCAGCAGAGTATTTTACTTCTTTATTTATTCAGTCTAAGGGTACTAAATTGGGGAAAAATATTCCAGAATTTGACAAGGCAACTCTTCAACGCCCAGTTGCAGGAGGACCGACATAACATCAAATGAATGCATATACAACTAACTAAAATTATAAAGCTGTACAATTACTAAATACTACTATCTGATATCCTTCTCCCCATTTATGGGGAGAAGGAATACATTAATTTTATCCGCGTGCTGGCGCCCTTCTACTCTTCTTACCTGGTGCTTTTCTTCCTTCCTCGGCATAGCGGGGACGGTGGAATTCAACACTTTCATCTGGCACGATGCGAGTGGTAGGACCATAGATAATCAACACGGGTTCATGCATGAAAAATTCTAAGATCTTGGGGCTTGGGCAACAGAGATGGTTTCACCATTTGTAAGCTTCACAATGTATTCATAGGCGAGGCGTGAATTGATTTTTTTATCGATTTGATTTCCAATGAGACCACCGAGAACAGCGCCACCAATAGCCCCTGCAATATGAGCGCGATCACCGCCACCTATAGCAGACCCGCCTACCGCACCTGCCGCGGCTCCTGCTAAACCGCCAGCACCACTGTTTGCATCGATTTTCACTTTTCGTTTTCCAATGATTGTGCCGGGGACTACTCTGCTCGCTCGTCCAGCTTCACATACGTCATAGGTATTGGGTGAAACATTCGGTGCACAGGCAGTGAGTAAGGAAGTGATGCTGATTAAAATTATTAAAATATTAAATCTTTTCATATGTCATACTCCATATCATCTCAAAGTAAATATTGTGTCTAACTAATAAGGGATATTATTATTGTTACCTGCACATTTTAACATTCAGGAAAATAAAAAACAAAAAAATTCTCATTTACATTTGATTAAATATCCTGTACGCTGACTCAGTAAGTTTGGTATCATATTAAAAATATTTGGATGATCTTCAATAGAAGATAGAACTTTGATTAAGTTTAGATTTGGTAAGGTAGGAATGTATGCAGAAAAGAGTAAAGGCTGTTTCAAAAACAACAAAAACTGTATCGAAAACAAAGAAAGCTTTACCGAAGACAACAAAAACTGTATCAAAAACGAAAACTCATACCGACTCGAAATCAAAAGCTCATAAAAAACGCTGTGCCTGGGTTCGAGAAGATCCACTTTATATTGAATATCATGACAGGGAATGGGGCGTGCCAATCTTTAAAGATGATCGCCTGCTGTTTGAATTTTTGATCTTAGAAGGTATGCAAGCAGGCTTAAGCTGGATTACGATATTAAAAAAACGCGATAATTATCGAAAATGTTTTGATAATTTTAATGCAAAGAAAATCGCACAATACGACAAACGCAAGATATCGGAATTGATGCGTAATGAAGGAATCATTCGTAACCGTCTAAAAATTGAGTCTGTCATCAGCAATGCAATAGCCTACTTAGAAGTCAAGAAAGAGTTCTCGAGTTTTTCGAAATATATTTGGTCTTTTCTGGATAACAAGCCTATTGAAAATCGGTGGCGAGAATTAAAATCGGTTCCGAGCAGCACAGATATTTCAGATAAATTATCAAAAGACTTGAAAAAGCGAGGTTTTAAATTTGTCGGCAGCACTATTTGCTATGCGTTTATGCAGGCGATAGGATTGGTGAATGATCACACCACAGATTGTTTTCGTCACAAAGAAATTATAAAGCTATCCAAATCAAAATAATGAAATTCGGGAAATGATAATAATGATTAGGGATTTGATGTATAGAATTTGTCTCCATCTTTGTTTTATAATCGTAACTGTTCAGACCCGGGAGACCCGGTGTAGGAAAACGTCCAGATTTTAGGCACAAAACGGCAGGACAGCCGTTTTGGACGCACCTACTGGTGCGCCCGAAGGGTGAGCGCCATGGACGGCGCGAATCAACGTCGCTTTAAACAATTAACAAAATAGCGGAGTTTACAAATAGTAAATGAGCAAATTTTGTTAATTTTTTAAAGCGAGATTGCAAAAAGATGGGCGTTCAAGTGCAGTGAGTGAACGGTTGCTCTAAGGCTGAACTTTTCATAATGTCTTTATAACAGAGGAATATACAAATATGATTAAACGATCAGGGAAAATACAAGCTATAAGCAGAAATGCAGAAGGCGTACCCGTCATCTATGGATCAGGACTCAGTAGCCTAATTTTCAGCGGTGGTAGCGAGGCGCAAATAACAGCGAATATTAACCAACTTGCCATGCTTGCAGAACAATCCTTGAGCGCAGCTGAAGAGGACGAGACCGCAGCGGTAAAAACCTTCCGAGCCGAAAAAAGAATGAACAAGAAGAAAATGCGAAAGAAGAAAAAAAATGAAAAGGAAAAAGCAGTCGATATCTCCTCAAAAGATCTCACTGAGGCTTCATTACCTATCAGTTCAATGCCACTTTCTAGCGAACAGCAACAAGCTTTAGATACCATCGCAAAAATTTATGAAGCAAGACTTGCTTACAATCAAGTTTTTACTGAATTCTATACTAACGAGGATGATGAGACGATTCGACTTCACCTCATAAATTTGACGGGAGGCCGTTTTAGCTTCGACAAAGCGCAAATTGAAAGATGTCGAAGTAGATCAAGCAATGCCGGTGCCCTTGATATAGATTTTTACACCCGTCTAAAGAATAAGGTTCAGGAAAAAAACAAAACGCCAGAACTATTCGAAGCAATATTTCATTTGCTGCAAACCAAGTTACTGGAAACTGAACATGGCGAACAAAGAATGTCAGATCTCTATGAACAGCTCAAAGCTGAAGATAGAGAACGATTCAAAAGCTATACTGAATCCAAGGAGTATTTGGAAGGCAGGGAAAAACCACATTTGCAGGACATGCTTAAGCTTTTGGAACCCTTACTGTCCAAGAATTTTCTTGCATTTACAGAATTTCATATTCCTCAGAGAATAGCCACCTCTCCTGAGGGGCATGGCATGTGGGGATATGGTACTTCGAATGTAGGATACTATAAACTTGTTGAAAAGGAATTTCAGAAGCTCTCTATTCCCACTGAAAATTTGTTAAAGGAACATTAATTAGCTGTCGCGGGTAAAGATTCTCAAAAAACTAAAATATTATGTGAGTTATTTTAAAACATATCTCGATAAAGTGAGAGGGAATGCGCTGGATCCAAGTTTAAATCTGGTAATATTCAGAAGTCACTTTGACAAAATTTATAATCTTCGAATGCAGGTGCAAGAATACTCCAATATTGTCAGACCTATTTTAGAAAAATATTTAAAAAGAAAGCAGAAACCATCGGAACCGGCTCCCGAATTAAACGCAATTTTGAAACTGAAATCTGAAGTTCAAAGAGATAAGAGTGGAGAGAAAGAGCAAGAAAAAGTTGTACAAAGTCTGAGAAAAGAAAAGGATCCTGAAAAACCACAAGATAAAACCATTGATACGGATAAAGACAAATCAATCCCAGTATTGAGCGATAAGAAAGATACCATCATGCAGGAAGGCATGGCTATAGGCTTGGAAGAGCACACGAAGAAAAAAGACAAACCACAAGAAATAGAGAGCAAAGAAAAAACAGAAGAAGAAACAGAGCACAAAAAAGAAACAGAAGTACAAACTGCTATTAAGATTGAAATTCAAACTGACTCAAAACCTACCAAAGGAGTTCCACAAAGCGCTGCAGCCTATTCCCCTTATTTCGACTATAAGAATGCTTTTAAGCCTGCTAAAAAGTCTGAAAAGGAGAAGTTAGGAAAAAGAAGCCAAGCGATTCTAGAATTATTATTTTCAAAGAGTGATGCTTGGGCTGATCATCAAATCAGTTTTAGCCAATTAAAAAACACCGTGATAGCATTGGGCGGCAAACAAATAGGCAAGAATGGTTCACGGGTTCGATTTGAATTAAATGGCATCTATGGGGATGCTTTAGGAGATGAAGAAGAAACAATGTCTGCAAGCCTGCCCTTGCATACCACACATGGCAGAGACAGCAGAAATGATAAGGTTTCAAAACTCACACTCTTACAGTTTAAATCTCTGTTTGAGCGCGCTGGTGTGCGAGCTTTACTGGATTTGGGTAACTCTTCAAGGTCTGCAGTCCGAATATAGACAAAATGAACAAAACGACGTTGCCTAAAATCTGGACGTTCAGGAGCAGAGCAACAACGATTGTTAGTTTTGCTCTTTTGAAGTACCAAGCGCCATCCAAGTGGACAGCACAGAATCAGGATTTAAAGAAATGCTGTTGATGCCTCTATCGACCAGCCATTTCGCAAAATCGGGGTGATCTGAAGGACCTTGACCGCAAATGCCGATAGATTTGCCTAAGCGATTGCAAGCTTCGATGGCACGCTGCAGCAGAAATTGCACCGCGCCGTCGCGTTCGTCGAAATGATGCGCTACCAAGCCTGAATCGCGATCTAAGCCTAATGTTAACTGCGTTAAGTCATTCGATCCTATAGAAAAGCCATCAAAATACTGCAGAAATTCATCCGCCAACAAGGCATTCGCTGGAATTTCGCACATCATGATGAGCCGTAAACCCTGCTCTCCGCGCCTTAAACCCTGTTCAGCGAGCAGATCTATCACTTGCTTCGCCTCTATCGGTGTTCGCACAAAAGGAATCATGACTTCGATGTTGCGAAAACCATGCTGTTCCCGCACTTTTCGAATGGCACGGCATTCCAGAGCAAAAGATTCCCGAAAGGAGGATGAAATGTAACGAGACGCACCGCGAAAACCCAGCATCGGGTTTTCTTCCTTGGGTTCAAATTCCTGTCCCCCTAATAGATTCGCATATTCATTGGACTTAAAATCTGACAAGCGCACGATGACGGGTTTCGGCCAAAACGCACAAGCCAAAGTTGCTATGCCTTCGCTTAATTTTTCTACGTAGAAAGCAACGGGTGATTCATAACCTTCTGCACGGTGTAGAATGGCTTCCTGAGTATTTTTAGACAGATTTTCCCACTCAAGGCAGGCGCGTGGATGGATTCCAATAATTTGATTGATGATGAATTCAAGTCGAGCTAAACCGACACCGCTATTTGGCAGTTTTTGAAAATCAAAAGCACGCTCAGGATTGCCGATGGTCATCATGATTTTAAAGGGTAAATCGGGCAAGGTTTCCAAATCCAGTTTTTGGATGTCAAAATTCAATAAACCTTCATACACAATACCGACATCGCCTTCAGCGCAGGAAATCGTTACTTTTTGGCCATTTTGAATTGCAGTGGTCGCATTGCCGCAACCTACAACAGCAGGAATGCCCAATTCTCTCGCAATAATGGCAGCATGGCAGGTGCGTCCGCCGCGGTTTGTGACGATAGCCCCTGCCCGTTTCATGATCGGTTCCCAATTGGGATCTGTCATATCGGTGACAAGAACATCGCCAGGGTTTATTTTCGCCATTTCATCGAGAGATTCGATCAGGCGGGCGTTCCCTTTGCCGATGCGATTGCCAACACTTCTGCCCTGTACCAATATATTGCCGCGTGATTGTAATTCATAGCGTTCGAGTTTAAAACTACTGACTTTTTTATTGACTGTCTCTGGACGTGCTTGCAAAATATACAGTTGATTATTGATGCCATCTTTGGCCCATTCAATGTCCATGGCACAGCCATAATGCTGTTCAATGATGACAGCTTGCCGAGCCAATTCAGCTAAATCTTCATTCTTCAGACAAAAACGGTTTTGGCAGGATTTGGGAACGGATATCGTGATGGTTGTTTCTTTTGTGGTGCCTTTAGGATTTGAAGCATAGATCATTTTCTGCTGCTTAGATCCGAGATTTTTTCTAATCACAGGATCTAAGCCACTTGCCAAAGCATTTTTTGAAATATAAAATTCATCAGGATTGACAGCACCCTGAACCAGCAATTCACCAAGTCCATAACTCGCATTGATCAAGACTACTTTATCAAAACCGGATTCGGTATCGAGTGTAAACATGACGCCGCTGACACCATTATCACTCCGCACCATTTGTTGGATGCCGACTGAGAGTAACACCTCGCTGTGATCAAAGCCATGATGCGAACGATATGCAATGGCACGTTCACTGTATAGGGACGCAAAAACGAGCTTGACTGCGGCAAGGACATTTTCAATTCCTGTTACATTCAAAAAAGTTTCTTGCTGACCTGCAAATGAAGCATCTGGGAGATCTTCAGCGGTCGCAGAAGACCGTACTGCAACTGAAAAAGAATCATTTTTGAGTAAGGATTGATAAGCTTTGGAGATGTCCTGTATCAACGCTTTCGGGAGAGGGGTTTCCATTATCCAAGCTCTGATTTGATTTGCAATGCGGCTGAGATCTTCAATATGAGAATTAGCATTAGAATTTGAATTGATATTGGCAGTGGCATTGGCATTGGCATTGGCATTGGCATTGGCATTGGCATTATTATCTTGTAATTCCTCCAAAGCCTGTTTGATGCGATCTTTCAGATTATTTTGGGCCAAAAATTCTTCAAAGGCAAAGGACGTGGTCGCAAAACCGTCTGGAATACTCACTTTTCCGCTGAGCTCACGTATCATTTCACCGAGGGAAGCATTTTTTCCACCAACTTTGTGAACATCTTTTAAGCAAATATCTTTGAACCAAACCACTCTTTCGTTTAACATAATATATTATCTCCACCAAATTTAACCTTGAGTGTAAGGCCAAGGTAAATCAAGGTAATAAAGGGCCCTGGTAATTCTATGAATAAAACTTTAACACGTACTGTATTCTATATTTCAGATGGTACCGGAATTAGCGTCGAAGCGCTAGGTCACAGTCTAATGACCCAATTCGACAAAATTCCATTCCAATTCCATACTTTGCCATACATCGATTCTGAAGAAAAGGCTCTTACGGCGGTCTCAAAAATAAATGAGTTCTTCAGCTCAGAAGAGCATAGACCTATCATCTTTTCCACTATTGTAAAGCCAGAAATACGCAATATCATCGCAAAAAGCAAAGGCTTAGTCATCGACTTCTTCCAATCATTTATCGGTGTATTGGAACAGGAACTTAAGATCCGAGCCTCAAAAACTGTCGGCCTCTCCCATGCTGTGGTGAATGAAGAGCAGTACAATACTAGAATTGAAGCCGTGAATTTCGCACTGAATTGTGATGATGGTGTGAATACACACGCTTATGATACCGCAGATATTATTTTAGTGGGCGCTTCAAGAACTGGCAAAACCCCTACTTGTCTTTATTTAGCATTGCAATTTGGTATCCGCGCTGCGAACTACCCGCTTACAGAAGAAGATTTGAATAATGGCATAAACGGTAATTATAATTTGCCAGAATGTCTTATGAAATACCGCAGTAAAGTATTTGGGCTCACGATTTCGGCAGATCGCCTGCAACAGATACGGAGTAAACGGCGACCTAATTCTACATATGCTTCCATGGCACAATGCAAGGCAGAAATTATGGCCACGGAAAGGCTTTTTAAAGCTCAAAATATCAAGCACTTCAATTCAACGCATCTCTCGATAGAGGAGCTTTCAACCCATATCATGAAAATGGCTGAATTGAAGCGCAAAACTTAAAGTATTGTTATTCAAATTTTCTGATTGGCCGATCTTTTTCTCTCTGAGTTACCTGCTGCTGTGCAGAATTTAATCGAGCGTTCAGCAATTCGTGAAATTTTGGCAACATTGCGACACTCAGTGGTGGTTTAGGCTCCAAGAATGAAAGAATTTTTGCTTTCAAAACACTGGGTAATTTGCAGAATCGGAATTCAGAAGATTCTTTATTACGTTCAGCCAAGGTCCAATAGGGCAATAGACCAGCTCTCTTTTTATACTTTGCACTCTTTTTAATGGTGTCAGTGATTTTCTCTTTGCTGCACTCCATTTTTTGGGAAGTAACTTCTGCCAAAGCATCGAGCTTTTGAGAAGAAGAGGGATGCATGAACAAGAGAGTATTATTGCCTGGTATAGTGGCCATTTCTATTTCAATTCGCTGTAACATTTCTTCAACCATCGCATCGTAGATGGGCCCTTGAATCTTTATAAGAAGTTTTATCATTTCTTGCCGTGGTCGTGGCAAATCAGAGAAGTCTAGTCCTCCAGCAGTAGTATATATTTTTCTAGTCTTCATGCTGTCTAAGACTGTCTTAGAATCTAGATATCTCAAGAACCAAACAGCAGTGCTAGTGACATAATCATAGCCGCCCTCAGATCTAAAATAATATTCGCTGCCATGACCAAATACGGTTGGCATTAACAACGATCCCGTCAAATCTCCTACTTTTTTAAAAGTATCAGCCATTAAGTGGTCATGTCTGCATTCATCATACAGTTTTTGTAATCCTTCGGTATTCCCGAACTTGGCTAAAGTATCAAATAATTCCTTGCTATCTTCAGATGTAGGATCTACTTTTCCGAGCATCATTTGCACTGCTAAGTCTTGGCCAAATCCAAGAGCCATTTTAATGGGAGTTCCACCCCTGCTATCCTTTTGCAATACATTCGCGCCGTGCTTAAGTAAGATGGAAAGAAGTGCATTACGAGGTTGTTGATCTATGATATTTAAAACATGAAAAAGTACATTTTGGTCTTTGTATCCGATTTGATTGACATCTGCCCCTGCCTCTAATAAAGCTGATAGAACTTTAAAATTAGGTGTAAAATCTGGGGCCATATGGCAGGTACCTACCAATTCCATAAGCGCGGTTTTTGGCTCATATCGGTTCAAATAATTGCTGCCCAAATGATTGACATTTGCATTCTTTTCAATAAGTAATAATGCGATATCGAATTTTCGAAAATAAATTGCATACATGAGCAGGCTCGCATCATTTTCAGCATCTTTTTCAGTTTTCCATACTCTGATTGCATTAACATCTGCACCCATGTCAATGAGCTTGGTACAAAGAGTTAAATCTTCCGGAGTATTTGCCTCCGTGACTATTAATAAATGAAGAATGGTACTTCCAATATCGTCTTTATGGCGGATATTGGCTTTGGCATCCACTAATATATTTATGATTTTAGTTAGAGCTTCAATTTTACTTTTATCTTCCTGTTCTCTACGTAACGCTCCTGCAAGCAGCAACGGCGTTCTATTTCTTTCGGGATCTGTTGTCTCGAGATTCACCCCAGCTTTGACAAGGGCTGCTACCTTCTCTACATCACAAGCTTCTATGGCAACTTTCAATTCTTTGATTTTTTCATCAGTGCTTGGCATAAGTTCTTTGACTGCATTTTCTGGGCTAGACATTGTTGATTTCCTCTTTTTGGATTACTTTGGATAATTTCATTAGAACATACAAAAAATAGTTATACATGGAAGGTCCATGGATGGAGTGATATTACCTATAAATGGGCTACAGGTCAAGAACAAATCGATAAAAAAACAATTTATTTAAGTAAAATTCAATAAAATTTCACAAATTTCTATAAAATCGATCTATATTGAAAAAATATATTAAAATAATTTGAACTTTTTAAAAAGTGCAATGTCTCTTTATTTGAAGTATTTGAATTAAAATAATGCTGCTAAGTTACTCATGATTAATAACAATGATTTAAATATCATCATCAAAAATAGGTGTAATGTCACGATGCCAAATAATGACGAAGATACAGTGAATAGATCTAAAGAAGGCTTTAGTACTGGGATAGAGATTACAGCTTCCCTGAAAGCTTTTTTCAGTACTGTATTGCATTTTTTGGGTGATTTAACAGATTTCTTATTTAAAAGAACGAAAAGCAGAGATGGCGACACCATCGGACAAATAGGACAAAAGCCGAAGGGATCGAGTATAGAGGGAACTGTAGAATTGAGTTCTCCACTTTCAGAAAAACTAGGTGGAATTACGGAGTCTTTAAAAGCGAGTGATAAAGCCAATGATGCCAATGATAAAGCCAAAGCGTTTGCTAAGGAAGGTGGATCAAGAAGTGAAGAACTCACAAAAACAGCCGCAGTAGGCTTTTCTCAGGAAATCTTAAACATAAGCGAGGGAAAGCAATTCAAAGATCAGTTGCCATTGGTGGATCCTTCAGAAGCAGAAACTGCTACAAAAGGTCCAGAAAAGCCTCCCTCGCCCTCACCCTAACCCTAACCCCCACTAGGCTTTATGGGGGGTGGTAGCTACTGCTTGTTTTCCAGAATAAGCAACTTCAAGCTCACTGTCCTGTGAAGGTGCGGCATCTCTTTTTACAGAGCCATCTACTTTGCCAAGTTTCAGTACTGACGCAGCATGCTCTGCCGTCTCTCGCAATAAATCTGAATCCGCAACGTCTGCCTCTCTCGTAAGTTTTACAATTGCTGCGGCGCGTGCTGCTAGTTCATGGGATGAATCAGCGTCTGCTTCTTTTGCCAGTTTCTTGCGGCCCGGAATGGAAGCAGCCAAAGTCTGCCGCCTTTCCATTGATTCTTTGGTATCAGGAATCTGATCGAGAGATGCGATTAGATTGTCCAGATCTGGACCTTTTTGATGCAGCATCATGAGAAAATCGCAGCCAGCGTTTTGTGCTGCAATCATTCTTTCAAAGGGCTTTCCGATATTAGCACCTTCCATGTTCAGGCAATCGCTCATCACAACACCTCTGAAACCACAGCCCATGCGCAGACAGCCGTTGATCCAAACAGGAGAAAACCCAGCGGTATGATCTTTATCGACTGCAGGATAAGTAACATGGGCAGGCATGACAGCACCTAATAAACCTTTTTCTGACAGAACTTTGAAGGGATAGAGATCGCGTTGCAGTTCTTCCATGGACCGCATATCTACGGGATGTGCAATATGCGAATCCGCCATGCAACTGCCGTGGCCAGGAAAGTGTTTCGCTGTTGCGGGCATGCCTCTTGAACGCATACCCTGAATAAAATGTTGTGCAATTTCTGCAACGACTTTTGGATCTTGGTGGAAGGCGCGTTCAAGTTTTCCGATCACATTGCTTTCACCATCCAGATCCAATACAGGAGCTAAGCTCAAGTCGATATCGCAGTCACGCAATTCCTTGGCCATCAATGCGCCTTGTTCAAAAGCAAACTGACAGGCAGCTTTAGAATCTTTCTTATACATATCCCCAAATGTTTTGGCGCTGGGTAATTTTGTGAAACCATTTTCAAAACGCCAGACTTTACCGCCTTCGTGATCAACCATGATGACAATATCGGGATTGATTTCACGAATCTCGCAAATTAACTTCTTTAAGCTTTCTTTAGAGTTTTCACTGGTTTTATCGTAATTTTGTCTGAAGAGTACAAGACCACCGACCTTCGGGTGTGCAAGTAATTGCTTTTCTTTCTCGGAAATTTTGGTGCCTTCTAGGCTCACGATGACTGGACCTGGCATAAGAAACTCCTTACTAGAATATTAATGCGTTCTGGATTCCCGCCTCTAGCTGGAATCCACTAAGTTTTCATGATACCATTTTGTTCTGGCTATTTCAATGGCTAGGGTCCTTTGTGGAGAGTATCCCCTTTTTTGGGAGAGGCTATTTTTTTATTATTTTTATGATTGCGACGAAATTCATGCTCATCTCTTGGCAGTTTAAAACCTTCTACAGTATTGTACAATTCATCCACCAGAGCAACCAGAATATTACTGGAATCTGAGGCGATCAGCGTACCTTCGGCATTATTTCTAGCAATATCCTCGATAACTGCCATTAATTTTGAAATATTATTAGAAACCACTGATTGCTCTCTAGCAGAGGAGGATATATTCTGAATTAATTCAGACAAACCAATAGACACATTTTCAATCTTTTTCAGGGCAATGTCTGAATCTTCCGCTATTGAAACACCATTGACAAGCTCAGCAATGGAACGCTGCATCGCGTTGCTTGCTTTATCGGTATTATGCTGTATGCTTTTCACCAATTGCACTATATTTCTAGAAGCTGAACTTGATCTCTCTGCAAGCTTCTGTATTTCATCAGCAACAACGCTAAATCCCCTGCCCGCCTCACCCGCTTCTTCAGCTTGTATTGTGGCATTGACTGCTAGAATATTGGTCTGAGCCGAAACGTCTTGGATCAAGGAGACTGTTTCACCAATCTCTACGGAGCTTTCTCCAAGCTGTTTAATGATCTTCTCAGTTTCTAATATTTGCTTTCGGATGCGGTTCATCCCTTGAATGTTCCTCTGTACCAATACTGCTCCTTCATGCGCAATTAAGACGGATTCCTGAGACACATTAGCGGATCGCTCTGCATTCCCAGAAACTATATCAATCGAATTGGCAAGACTGTTGATCGAATCTGTGGCGAGCGAAATTTCTTTGGCCTGCTTGTTGCTAGCATTTGCTATTTCATCAGAGATACGTTTCACTTCGAGGGAAGAATCAGCTACTCTCATGGCTGTATTATTGATCGTGACAACAAGCTTGCGCAGCGCATTGATGGCATAATTAATTGCCTCTGCAATTGGCTTGGTTACCCCTTCCTCAGCGGTTGCAACCACTGTCAAATTACCTTTTCCAAGATCTTCAAGCTCACGAACCAGATTCCTGATTTCCTGCTGCAATTGCTTGTTTTCTTTGTAAATGATATAAAGCTGCAACAACAATAACAGCAAAGTAATGAAGCTAAAAATATAGGCTAATTCGAGAATATTGTTACGTTTTTGTGAGGCATTTATATAGGCCTGCTGTAACTCTGTGACGGCATTTAGAAAAGGAATGCTGTCTTCGTAAATTGTTCGATAAGCTACGGTAGAACCATAAAGCAAGCTAGATGTTGCCAAAACGTCTTGAAGCTTATTTAAGATGATACTAAATTCGTCGTCGATCTTGATCAGACTTGATTCAATTTCAGTGCCCTTAAATCTTGTCATCAATTCAGTGTTTCTCTGAATGAAGCTTTCTGTTATTTTTGGCAGCTGCTTTTGAATGGCTGAAGTTTCTTTGTCGCTCGTTAGAACTAGATTCATGTCTTCGAGAATGATGTTTGCATTATAGAGCTGTTCGCCAATAGCGTACATATCCGCATCATTGGTGCCCTTTTTTTCTAAATTCTTTAAGATATCGAGCATGCTCAATTCAATCTTATTCATGGTATTTGAAACAACGTTCATGATTGGATAATCACTTTGTATTGCGTGCTTTGCATTGATTAATGTGGTAACATTTTTTTTCTCTCTCTGCCAAATTTCATTTACCGTCCTCAATTCATGCTGCTGGATATACTCAGGGCTTGGAGGAAGTACAAGTGCTCCATTATCATCCCGCTTGCCATCAACTAAGATATTATAAGTTTGTTCAAATTCTTGAGTCATCTGTTGAAGATAATTGAATGACTCCTCTGAACCAAACATCACTACAGCACCCGCATGCTTCGCGATTCTTTGTGTGATGACACGAAGTTCTCCCGCATAGTAGATATACATTTTATCAAAGGTATATTGCTGGATAACATAGCCAAAACATATGATTGTTAAAATAAAGAAAATACCCAAGAAAATTCTTGAATAGAAGCTCAGCATTTTGAATTTAGTATTATCCATCGGATTTCGTATGACTCAAGTGGTGATTGAGTGATCAGGTATCGCAAGAGTATCCGAGTTGTGACAAAGCTTTCGATAAATAGTCTGCTATCATCGGTTTTGCAAACAAATATTCGGCGAGTCTCGGCGCAATATTATTTCTCGCTTCCTTCCTTGCCTCCTCCCAGTCTTCAATATCAAAATCTTCTCTGCCAATGTACATAAGCGTCAGGAGATCAACTTTCTGATCGGGTTCCAAATCTTCAATCACTTGTTTGATTTCAAGGAAAGTCATGTCATCCACGTGATCGGCCAATATTTGCCAGCTGTCATATTCATTCTCAGAATCTCGGATCTTTTCTGGAAATGTGACAGCTTCCTTGGCATGGAATTCATGGGCTTTGAGGATGATATAGCAAACAGTATCTGAGCTGATGTTGAGTTGAATCTTGCCAATGTCCATTATTATTCCCCTTATTGCTCCCCTTTGTTGCCTTCTATTTATTATAAAACAAATATACAAAAAAATAAGTTATCATACAAAATAATATTATAATTTCTAAAACAGGATTATAGTGATATGTCTTAAAGGAAGTGGGATCCCTCTAAATCCATTGACATCCATTGACTCATAAATGCCGAAATGGGCATTGCTCGCGCATTCTTTAAATTACCCCAAAGAGAGCACAATTTTTCCGCTTGCTCACCTTTGTAGTAGGATTGAATTGCCTTGCGATATTTCTCTTTTAAAAAAGGCAGTGCCTCTGCCCGTCTGTTCCGATGACCCAAGGGATAATGAATGGCAATTTCGTCGCTTTGACTACCATCTGTAAAGAAGAGTTGTACTGCGTTTGAAATGGAGCGTTTTTCCGGATCCAAGTATTCTTTGCTAAATCCTCTTTCTTCTTCAATGATCATCTTGTCCCGAAGTTTATCAATGCGTTCATCTTTTGAAAATGCATCGCTGTAATGTTCCGACTTTAGTTCTCCAAAGAGTAGCGCAATCGCAACCATATATTGCAAGGAATGATCTCGATCAGCATAATTATACAGGGGTCCAATCTTATTGATGATCCGCATAGCAGATTCTTGGGTTTTGATGACAATTTTTTCAATGGAATCGATAGAATCAATTAAATTGCCCGAATCTAAATTTTCTTTATCCAAAGTATAGAGTTGCTTATGTTGCTGATGAAGTTTGATTGCAGCTTCTACGGCCGTTTGGGCATGAAATTCCGCGGGATACGAAACTTTAAACAAAATGTGTTCCATGACATAACTATCCAGTGCTCTGCCAAGCTTTAAATCTTTGCCTTGAAATACTGCATCATTAAAACCCCAACGTTTGGTGCTCAAAATCGCAGGCATTCCAGGCTGGCCGTGTCTTGTCAGCCAGCATAATTCTACTGCTCTTCTGCAGGCATCGCCTGCTGCCCAGGATTTACGCGGACCTGTGTTCGGTGCATGACGATAGGCGCGTAAGCTCGCGCCATCTGCAAAAGCCTGTGACAGTGCATCAACGGCTTGATCTTTAGAGAGACTCATGAGTTTTGCAGCGACTGCGGTGCTTGCGATTTTTACCAAAAAGACATGATCAAAACCCAGCGCATTAAAGGAATTTTCAAGAGCTAAGATGCCTTGAATTTCATAAGCTTTGATCATTGCTTCGAGAACAGTTTCAAGTGTGATGATTTTATCGGGATAGTAAGAATTATCTGGACTTGATTGTAACTGACCGAAATAATCTGAAACCGCAAGAATTGCGCCTAAATTATCGGAAGGATGTCCCCACTCTTTCGCAAGCCAAGTATCGTTGTAATCCAACCAGCGTATGCATGCTCCAATATCAAAGGCGGCTTTGATGGGATCCAAAGCAAAGTTTGTGCCGGGCACTCGAGAGCCCTTTGGTACTACAGTTCCTTTTACATAGGGGCCGATTAAAGCGTGACACTTAGGTTCTTGCAAACCCAATATCGCACAGCCAAGACTGTCTAATAAGGCAATTTCTGCCGTATCAAAAGCGGTGTCGCAGGTAATCTTTTTATCGTAGACATAATCGGCTAGAGTAACGAGAAGTTCATCTGGTTTGGGACGAAGGTTTTGGTTTGACATACAAAACAGAACATTAATAAACTGAAACAATAAACTGTAACTTTATTTACGATCTTCGATGGGAACATAAGATCGCAGCTCTGGCCCAATATAATCAGCGAGCGGCCTTATCAGCCTATTATTTGCGCGCTGTTCGATGATATGAGCAGACCAGCCAGAAATCCTCGAAAACACGAAAATTGGTGTAAACATATCGGTCGGAATTCCTAAGAAATAATAGACTAGGGCACTATAGAAATCGAGATTGGGAAAGAGTTGTTTTTCATCCCACATCACTCGTTCGATAGTTTCTGCAATTTCAAATTTCTGCATATCGTTAAAACGATCTGCAAGCCGCTTTGCCCAGGGTTTGATGACTTCAGTGCGAGGATCGGATTTTCGGTAAACTCGATGGCCAAATCCCATGATGGTTTTTTTTGCAGCCAGCATTTCATGAATACCGCGCTCTGCCTCACTCACATTTTTGAAGCTATCAATGAGCTGCATGGCTGCTTCGTTCGCACCGCCATGCAAGGGACCGCGCAGTGTGCCAATGCCTGCCACAATGCAAGAATAAAAATCAGAACCGGTAGAAGCACATACGCGTGCTGCGAAAGTTGAGGCATTGAATTCATGTTCGGCATAAAGGATCAAGGAAACATCCATAGCATTCCGAAGTTCCGGATCTAAATTGATGCCAAAGCCTTTCTGATTTTTTCGGTCACTCACAGCATAAAGTTTTGCTAAAAATTGACCTGAAATGGTGTCTTCATTGGTTATGATAGCGGGGCCTGTGCTTCTAAATCCAACGCCAAGTTTATGAAATTGGTACCAATACATCAATACAGACACAGAATAGGGTATCAAACGATCAGCGATTTGCTTTGCTGCTTTCGGGTTATGATCTTCTCTTTCGGGTTCAATTGTTCCCAAAGCAGAGCATGCGGTTCTCAAGACATCCATGGGATGTGCTGTGGCAGGCAATCGTTCTAATATTTCGCATATAATGGGTGGTAAATATTGGCCATCTAATAATGTTTTTTTAAAATCTTGCAATTCAATTTGAGTGGGCAGAGATCCATGGATGAGTAGAAAAGCGACTTCCTCAAAAGTAGCATCGTTAGCCAATTCATAAATATCATAACCGCGATATGTGAGCCCTACCCCTTCCTTGCCCACAGTACAGATCTCGGTTTCACCTGCAATGACATCTGCCAATCCAGTGGTCTTAGCACTGTGAACATGACGTGGTATGTCTTTGGTATCTCCCTTGTCGTGTTGTTCCCGCTTTACCATATGAATCCCCTTACAATCCTTTTAGGGTCTGTTGACATTTCTACTATGTTGGCCATAAATCAATGATTTACTGTGCTACGTTGCTCATTTATTTCAATATAAACTGCGCTACGTTGCTCGTAAATCATTGATTTCTGGCTCAACCTAGCGAAATGTCAACAGACCCTAGGTTTTCAGTATTAAGCTTTAAGTTTTAAGCTTTAGGTTTTAATATCTCATTATAATTATAATTTGTTTTCATAATAATAATAGTTCAAGAGCTCATATAATTCATCTCGGGTCTGCATGGAGGATAAGACAGATGCTTGGCTGCCGGTTTCGCGTATTCGGCGATAAACCAATTCTGCAGCTTTATTCATGGCACGAAAGGCGCTCAAAGGATACAGTACCAAGGCGACTTTTACTGCCGCTAATTCATCCAAACTCAGTAAAGGGGTTTTTCCAAATTCTGTCATATTGGCCAGTATTGGCACTGATAAGGCTTCTGAAAATACTCGATAATTGTCTAGCGTCAGCGCTGCTTCTACAAAAATCATATCGGCGCCCGCTTTTTCATATTGGATTGCCCGCTCTACTGCAGACTCCAAACTTTCGGCATGAATGGCATCTGTGCGTGCCATGATGAGGAAATCTTCACTTGGGCGGGCATCCACAGCTTCTTTGATACGATCGCACATTTCTTCACTACTGACTACTGTTTTGCCGGGACGATGTCCACAGCGTTTTGGAAAAACTTGATCTTCCAAATGAATGGCTGCAGCACCTGCGCGGTAGAATTCGAGTATCATACGGCGAATGGTCAATTGGCTGCCAAAACCAGTGTCACCATCGACCAGAAGCGGTAGATTCACTGCTTCTGTTATTTTAGCAATTTCATCCCTCACTTCGGTAAAGCTTGTCACGCCAAGATCTGGCAAGCCCATCGCATTTGCAACACCTGCGCCTGAAAGATAGATCGCTTTAAAACCGGCATTTTTTGCAAGCAATGCAGCCATAGCGTTTATCACGCCCACTACTTGCAAGGGGGATTCCTGTTTCAGAGCATCTTTGAGAGAGAGCTTCATGTCTTTATGTCTTTCCCGTCACAGGATTATGATTAGAATTAGATAAATTTCTTCTATCTAATCTACGCTTATGTGCAGCCAAGAACACTGGCAGCAGTGCTAGCACGATAAAACTCGCGGCAAGCATGATTTGATATTCCGTTCTATCACCGACTTGCAATTCTGCAGGCGGTACAAACACAATCCAGAATCCAAAAAGACAAGATAGAATTCCCAAAATGGCGATGGTCCAAATACCAATTTTTCCAAAAGGGACTCTGTAGGGACGTTTGGTTTTTGCTTGTGAATAGCGCAAGCGTAAACCTGCTGCAAAAACCAGGCCATACTGAACTACAGTGAATTGGGCTGCAAGTGCCGTTAATACCCAATATGCTGCGGAGTGATCATCCATGTATAAGAAAACCAAAGAAAGAACTGTACCAATGGTAGCCTGAAATAACAGCATTCCTACCGGTGCGCCCACTGAATTTACTTTTTGAAGTGCAGGATGCAAGAAGCCATCTTCCGCAGTACTCAGCAATCCTTTTGCTGGACCCACCGTCCAAGTATTAACGCCTGCCAAAGAACCTATTAAAGCAAAAAGCGCAATGACGGGAACTGCCCAAACCAAACCGAAACTGTCGAGGAATACCGTAAATGCTTGTATCAATCCTGATAATAAGCTGACCTCTTTTTGAGGCACTACCACAGCAATTGCCAAAGTACCTAAAATATAAACCAGCAAAATAATAACGACGGCAATCGCAAGTGCCCTGGGATAATCGCGTTGCGGATTTTTTGCTTCCCGAATATGAAATGCAGCGATCTCGATACCCGCCAACCCAAGCAAAATCCCGGAAAAGAAAACCATGTTATTCAGTTCAAAGCTTGGGATCAAATGCTGCCAATCAAACGTAACATGTGAAGGCTGACCAGCCATTACCCACCAAATGCCTAAGCCAATAATCAAGGCACCTGGGATGAGCGTACCCGCGATAACGCCGAGGGAGCTTATCCAGCCGCTGGTTTCAATACCGAGAAAATTCATAAAGGTCGCACCCCAGAACACGACCAGCATCACGACAAAGTAAAATATTTTGCTGTGCAATAGATTTGGTAAAATGGGTTCCAGCAAATGTGCCAGCATGGCTGCGGTAAAGGCTAGAATGGCAGGAAACCAAGCAATACTCTCCATCCAGGACATCCAGAGCGCAAAAAAACCAACGCGCTTGCCAAAAGCTTCTGACACCCAAACATAATTACCACCGGGCCGCGGCCAGCCAGTCGCAAGTTCAGCTGTGATTAAGGCTATTGGGATGAAAAAAACCAGAGCTGAGACGACAAAATAAAATACGGAAGACAAGCCAAAGACTGCAGATAAGGGCAGGTTTCTTAAGCTGATGATGGCTGCCACAGTGATCATGGCAAGGGTAAAGGTCCCAAGTACTCTATGCGGTTTCAAAATCTAGCTCCTGTTGCATGCTTGAAGAAAGCTACCCAACATACACTTAAGATACTTTAAATTCACATTCACTGCTTAAGTCACTTTAAAGGCTAGCATTGATTCTTCAGAAATTAAAGAATAACACAAGAGCATCCTGTCTTTGAATCTGTTTTAGAATCAGCGCCGGAAAGATTTTGCGCTGTCGCAGACTTCGATGCTGCAGCAGATGCTGCCTGAGATCCCTGCGATTGACGGAGAGGAGTGAAAGGAGCGCCGTTCGGTCCGACTATCTTTTTCAATTCTTCCAACTTCTTCCAAATTTCTATTGCATAAACACTTTCCTGGCCAAAAAGTTTTGCTCGAATAGCATGCGCTTTTTCAAAACAGTCCATTGCTTGTTTGATTTTACCTGAGTCTGAATAGGCCGATCCTAGAAAAAGATAGCTTTCTGCAACAGTAATATTATCCTGACCCAAGATTTTTTCGCGAATCACGCGAGCACGTTCAAAATTTTCTATTGCGTTTTTGAAATCTTTTAAATGAAGATAGGCTCTTCCAAGGTTATCCAAGATATCTGGGAGTGAATTATGCACACTACCATATACTTTTTCATATATAGCAACCGCCCTTTGATGGTAGGTAATGGCTTTTGCTGCTGCTTCTGCTCCTCCTTCTGAATCAACCAGAGTTTCACCTATTTTATCGAGAGCAAATCCGACAGAAATATCTTCGCTACCATTGTTTTTTTCAAAAATTTGCCATGCGAGTTCAAATGCACTTTTCGCTCCTTTCATTATATTTAATTTTTGATTTGCTACTCCGCAATAGATCGAGACAGTTGCGACTTCATTGCTCTCTTCCATATGATGTTCTCGATAAATGATTACGGCCTCCAGAAAATATCTATGTGCCTGTTTTGGATCATTTAAAAGATTAAGGTAAATGAGACCAAGATCCTTCATACACTCTGCAATCGAAACGTGGTTTTCGCCCAAGACTTTCTGCCGGATCTTAACTGCGTGAGTATAAGCATCCGCCGCCCTTTTTCCATCCCCAAGTGCTTTAGCGGCATTTCCTAAACAGATATAACAATCCGCTATTATTGCATGTTCTTGACCAAAAGCCTGTTCTTGAATCTGACGGGCACGTTCATAATATTCCAGAGCGCGTTTGGCATCAATTGATTCAAGACAGAGAGTATCTGATCTTTTTTCGAGAAAAAGCATTTTATCTGTAGAGCTTTCGTCGCCCGCGAAAACCGATTCCTTGCTTCCTTTGGTATCAAGTTTCATGCCGCGCTCTCTGTAGAGTGTCAGTTTTTCGAGATACTCAGGAATTGTAAGTGATTGCGCTACAATATAAGTGCATGCTTGAATGATGCTTAATGGGGAAGATTTAAGTGCTTCACGGAGATCTCCCGCTTCGCGTTCTTCTCTTTGGAGCAATGTTTTGCAAAGTGATTGAGCAGCCTCTTTACGAAATTTAAAAAATGAATCACTTTCGGCTGTTCCTAAACCTACTGTTGGTAAAGCGCTTTTGAGATCTGGTTTTAATGTATCTTTTTCTGTTGTAGATGCAGATTTCTCTGTTTTATCAGCTTTAAGTTTATGAATACCAGCTTTAAAATCAGTTTCTGAATGAATATGCTGTTGAACAACATCTTTGCTAATCATGTTTTTCTCCCCTCATTTAATGCTCGATTTAATGCTTAACTTCTAATGCTCAATTAAATATTTAACTTCCGCCATCATATATTAATTTCAAAACTTTAGCAAATCAGCTTACATTAATACTGTTTAGTTATTAAACTTATTATACAATTGGAGATAAAAAAAGGGGGCCTAAGCCCCCTGAAATGTGTAGCTTCTAATGATGTGAAACTACTCAATTTTTGTAATGAATTGACTACTATTACGTATTACGCAGTTTGTCCAACTGTATCTCCTTTAGCGGCTGCAGGTTTTTCTTGTCCAGCATCTTGCCAAGCGGAATCTTCGCCAGCTTCGTGGAGTTTGCCAAGATACATTTTGTTCAATGAAAACACTGACATTATCCAAGCGCCAACAACTATAGCAACGAAGAATAATAACACTGGCAGATTATCTGCGATGGCACCAAACATTAACACAACCTGTAAAATGACACCGCCGCCAGATTTACCAAGACGTCCGCCCACCACATCGATTGCAGCCTTACCTTTCACCTTCGATTCTTGATCTAAGGGGATGTATGACATTTCTTTGGTAGGATCAAACAAGGAATACTTGGTAGCCTTGCTCAAAATGTTTTGTGTCGCACCCGCAATAACTGCGATCCAGAGCGGGGTATAGGGTAATACGCCATGTAAGCCCTCTTTATACATCACACAAACAAAGAACACTGCACCTGTGATGAGGATCATGACAGGCGCTGATAAAGCAGCTGTCAACCAGCCAAAACGACGAATGATGTTGCTGCCGATTGTCACAATGAACAACATTGCAATACCCGTGCTCATGGAGAAATAACCCATGAAGGTGTTGTAATCATTTTCATTGGGGAATTGTGCACCGAGTTGGGCTTTCCAAACTACTTCAATTAAGTTAATGGAAATACCGTAGCCCAATACCAATAAAGCAATACATCCGAGATAACGGGAGCGAATCAAAAACATAAAACTTTCACCCATAGAAAGCTTCATTTTTGATTTCTTGCCAGAGCCCGTGTCGGCAGGATGATAGAGGGTTGGATCGGTCAATACATTTTTATTCATCCAAGAATAGGTATACATGATGATAAAGCAGCAAACCGTGATTGCACCCATCAACCAAATCAGAGTTTCATGCCAGGCATCGACACCTTCGGGTACTGATCCCCTGGTATCTGAGAAGTGAATGATGGTGAGACCTGAAGCAACCAGCGCAAGATTACCCAATTGACCAAAACCTGCATAGAAACGTTTGGCTTCAGCAGAACGGGTAATTTGATTTGCAAATTGCCAGAACAAGAGTGAAATGCCCATACTGCCCCAGAGTTCAGATAGGATATAAAATAAAGCGTATGGCCAGACTCTTAGGACTTCAATCAAGCGAAACATCGTTGTCTGCATTTGGGCAGGCAATTCCGCTTTCACAAAGGCTTCCATGGCATCTGCGGCATGATTCGGGCTCACTGCTTCTATATTGGGATAGATGAAAAAACCAAAACTTGAGAAGAACAAAAGAAATGGTAAAATCATGGAATAAAATAATGTTGTTGGCTTTAAAACATTACTTAATTTTGCATAAGCCAAGACAAAGAAAATTGACATAGGCAAAGTACCCCAGAATTTCAAGAAGGGTATCGCTTCTGCACCAGCTGCGGTAACAATCAAAGTGTCTTTGGTATCACGCATGATGGTATAGTTAAACAAGAAACAGAACATCATAACGACCATGGGTAAAAATTTCTTCAATTCATGGTTATAGATGGGCCAAAATACTTTTCTAAATCCAGTAAATTCGGGCGGTGATTGATTTAATTCCGGTTTTGCGTTCGATTGACTTGATGAATTCGAAGAATTTTTTGACATAATACAAACCTCCTCCTTTGTTGTATACTCTCGTGATTGCGGTATTATACTCGCATTTCAAGTTGGACACAAGGCCAATATAGGGTAAATCCTAGGGGCAAATGGTGCGTCCTCTCTTCTGACCCATTTGATCCATTTCTGCCCCTTTAGTGTTGAGCCGATTTGTGATTGACGGGATTTTAAAAGAATGTTAGTATAACAACTTTATAAAATTAATAAGGATAATTAACGAATAAATTGAATATCACTATTGCAACTACAATATTGCAATTACAATCAAATGTCCAAACCACATAATTTATTTAGGGGAAACACTATATGTCAAGTTTAACACCCATAATCCCATCAACTACCGATGGAGAACCTAAACAAGAAATACGAAATATTGAATTAAAAGACATCGTTATTAGCTTGGCATTAATGGACCCGGGCTTTAAAAAACCGGGTTTCCATGATCATCCTAAAACAACAGATTTCAATAACAGCCAGTGGAAGAAAATTTGTCAAACCATTGCTATCCTCCCTGTTTTAGATAAATTGTGCTTAGAAGATGTCTCGTTAGGTAAATTATCAGCAGAAGGTTGGAGCCAATTATGTGATGCAATTGCTGCCAATCATAGCTTGAAACATTTAAATCTTTCTGGCCGGAACTTCCTTGAGGAGCTTGACGCAAACCAATGGCAGCAATTGAGTGATGCTATCATAGCGAATGGCAAGTTAAACAGCCTGAATTTTAATGGCGATTTCCTAGGAAACTCTTACTTACTGAAACTGAGTGACAAAGCTTGGGAGACCCTCTGTAGAGATATTATTGCCAATCCCCAAGTAGTTAATCTGAGTTTTATATCAGGTAAACTTGGTACTTTGAATACAGCGCGCTGGAAAAAACTTTGTGATGCTTTCATGATCAATAAAAATATTGTTACATTGAATTTAAAATACAATGCACTCCAGAGTCTATCTCCAGAAAACCAGAATCTCTTCTTTGATGCGCTCATTTCCTGTACCTCTCTCACTAATCTAAATCTTGAGGGTAATGAACTATGCAAAGCTGGTTCTGTTTTCTGGGAATCATTTTCCAGGATTCTTAATTCTAATAAGGTAATGGATCTCTGTCTTGCAAACAATTATCTTTATGCTTTTAAAAAAGATTGTTGGGATCTATTCTGCAATAGCATTAGAAATAGTCCTAGCCTTACCCATCTTGATATCAGTCATAACAATTTACAAGAATCCCCTCCACACAGATTGAGTCAATTCTGTGATGCTGTAGTTGCCAATCGCAGTTTAAGAAGTTTAAATTTTATTAAAAATTATATTCACGATTCCAAATACTGTAAATATTTCTGTGAAACTATCATTGCAAAAAGTAGTTTGACCTACTTAGATCTCAATGCAAAAGATTATTCAATTGATGCTAGAGCAGAGAATATAGAAGCTTTTTGCTCTGCACTTTTAATCAATAGAAGAATTGTGATAGATGTATATTTCCCGACTCTTACATCTGAGCAGGCTCAAAGAATCAAGAAACTACTAGATACCAATAAGTATTATTTAGAACAGAGCAAACATGCCATAATAAATCAATATAAAGAAATTAACTCAACGCTTGTGTCATTTTCAAGTGACCTTGTAAAACTCATTGCAGAATTAGCTGGAAATCCTCTAGAACCCAAGGATGGCTATGGCTACGAGCTGACAACTGATGATATGGCTCCTATGCTTTCGCTTGCAAAGCTCGAAATTGAAAAGGAGCAAGAAGCCGCAAAAAAACTAATAATCGCAGCAGAAGATGAGGATGAAACAATCGATATAAGTAGATCACCTAAAAGCGACAAGAGAGAGACGAGAAAGTTTCGTTAGTTGTGGAGGAACATTTCAGTTGAAGAAAAAAGGGGGCCGGGCCGCAAAAAGGGGACCCTGTCATTATAATATTAATGATTTTTGGAGAAAATACCTATGTCAAGTCAATTACCAATTATCGACTATGAGAAATTAGAAGCAGATAGAAAATTAGCAGAAACAAAATTAGCTGAAGAGAAAAGGGCAACAGAAATCAAAAAACTTCTAGAGGATCGGAAATTAGAACAAGACAGAAGAATAAGCGAACTGGTGGAAAAGCTTAAAAACAGCCGCGCTCTTGATTTGAGTTATAAAAGTATAACCACCACAGAAGTTCCATGCATTGCTGACGGTTTAAGAACTAATCAATCTCTGAAATTGCTCAAATTAACCGGTAACTTCCTGGGGGGCGAAAGTTTTCCTGAATTTTGTGATGCCTTGAAAAATAGTACAACTCTCCAGTTCTTAGCTCTAGGATATTGCTCCATTGGCGAGAATGATGCAAAATTATTGATGGAGGCACTTGAAAATAATCAATCCCTGCGAGCAATAGATCTGGGATTCAATTCACTCTCCGATGCAAATACACTATTACTCGCCAAATGGTTGCAAAAAAATCAAACATTAACATCACTCAATTTAGGTAATAATAGCATCGGCTGTGTAGGAGCAGAAGCCCTTGCGAATGCATTGAAACTCAATCGCTCCTTACTAACATTGAATTTAAGTGATAATCATATAGGTTCAAAAGGAGAAAATGCTTTTTCAGATCCTTTAAGAACAAATCATATTATAGAATCCATAAAGATTCGTTTGAATTATAATGGTCATTGTATACACAATGAATATACAAACTTTGCGCTGAACAGGAATGTATTAAAAAAGCAATACCTGCAATGCTCATTAGCTTTGGCACCATGCTCACATGATCTCATATCGATTATTGTTCAATATGTTGCTGATCCAAATCTGAATGAAACTGATATTAATACTATTATTTCCATAGCGAGGAACCGTACTGAGGAACTTCAAACAGAGGCAGTCATTGCGACTTTAGCTATTACTGAAACGACTGCTACCACTACAACTCCTCTTCTGACCCAATTCGTCACAAGTCGAGAAAATTCAGTCATGGTTCAAACAGTACAATCTTTTGCGTGCACGAGTCATCGCTACGTATAACAAGCGTTGTTCTTCATACACCATGCGTTTTTTATTTTGTTTCTTGAGATAAGTATAAATCGGATCTTCGTATTCACTCGCGGATTTAATGGGGGCTACCAATAGGAAGGGCTCTTTCAGCTTGGCAGGGCGTTCTTCCCATAACAATAATTTTTCGCTGTCACTGCGCAAGCTGCGGCCTAAACCAGCCAATATTACGGTATCGAATTCTAAACCTTTTGATTTATGAACCGTCAATACCTGCAGCGCATTGGGATTTTGGCTGCGAGGTTTTGCATAGAGTGATTGAAAACAATCGTCGAGTACTCCGATTTCAGAGAAATTAAAGTTTGATTGTTTTTCTTCAAGAAAAGTGAAGAAGCTTTCGGCGTCTTCGAGAGCTTCTGCTGATGCTTGGGTTGAATTGCTTGCGTTATTTGCCATTAAAGCAAGCCAAGGTTCTAAAACCCAATCAACAAAGGAAGGTCGGGCGCGATTCGCGAGTGCTTTTGACATGATTGGAAAAAATTTTGAGACAGCTTCTTTTCCAGGATTACTTAAAAGATTCCAGTCTGAACTGGAAAATTGTTCCAAGGTCCACCAAATCGGCAATGTAGGTTCATGATTGGCAATTGTGTATAAGTCTTGGAGCGACAAACCACACCAGGGTCCGCGTAATAAAGCAAGCCAAGCAATGCGATCTCCTAGATGCACGAGCGATCGCGATAAAGCCAGCAAATCACGAATCATCGGTCTTTGATTTAAGTATTCTATTTCTACGGCTTGATATTCAATGCCAGAATCACGAAGCTTTGGCAAAAGATCTTTGAGCTGGCTTCTGGAGCGAACTAACAGTGCTTTTGATTCTGGGGATTTGAGCTCCTCTAAGATCTCTTTTAATCTCTCCATCTCTGTTTCTACATCCACAGAATAGTGAACCACTTCAGCACCCTCTTCTGCAATTCTTGCAGCGCGCATCGCATGAAAAGAAATGGCGCCACTAGCGAGATCATCTTCTTCTGGAAAAAGATCCTGAAAGTGTTCGTTGTTCCACTCTACAATCTGGGGATCAGAACGAAAATTATCGGTGAGTTTGAGAGAAGTTAATGGAATCCCGGCGATGCCGTATTGCTTTGCCTTTAGAAATAAACCCACTTCTGCTTGGCGAAAGCGATAAATGGATTGCATTGGATCGCCTACCAGAAAAATGCTGCGGCCATCCCCAGCCTGCCACCCCGCCATTAAATGTGTTAATAGCCGCAGTTGTGGAATCGAGGTGTCTTGGAATTCATCTACCAGGAGATGGCGAATTTTATAGTCGAGTGATAGCGCAAGATCGGTTGGATTATCGAGAGATCCAAGTGCACGGCAAGCGGCCATGGAAACTTCAGCAAAATCTACTTTGCCCTCTTCCTGAAACACCACCATCAAATGGGCGACCAGCGTTGGCAGTAATTTCAATAAGGCTTCAACCAATTGCCATTGTGAATCTGTATAACGTATGGGGGGGCAGGATCGGAATTCGAGCAATGCCGCGATAAAGGCTGGCTCTTTTGATAAGTTTTCCAGACATTCAAGCATGGCTGATTTCATTTCTTTTAATATTTCATTGCCACTGGCTGGAGGAAACCCGTGTGCCACAGTAACAGTCTTTCGTAAGTCTCCTGCTTCGGTGAGAAGCAGTACAGCAAGATCTTGCCAGAAATCTATATATCGTAAATCCGATAATGTTTCAGATTCATTGATTCGAATTCTAATCATTTCAATCTGTTCCAGAATGACATTCAATTTTTCTAATTCATTACTATCCTCTGTCTTGTCTCTTAATTGCTGCCTGGAAAAATGCATCAATTCAAGAATAAATCCAAAATCTTTAGGCAGGTGCTTCAGCAAATTTGCCAACGCATCTAAAACCACAAATTGTAAACTTTGTTCCAATTGAAAACGCGTATTCTCATTTGATAAAGAACCACTGACATGCGGCAGCCATTGTTCCCGATGAGACAGCATTTCAGCTAATAATCCTGCAATTGAATTGAGGCGATTATCGAGATGCAACAGTAATACTTCCAAAGAAGCAGCAATCGATTCATCGGTTTCGAGTGAGATGAGGAGATCTTGTGCAGCTTTAAGATAGAGCGGTGACGCATCCTCACTCACCTCAAGGTTGCCGCCAAATCCAGACAGGATTGGTTGACTTCGTGTGATGCTTGCCGCAAGTGCATCAATGGTCAATATTTTGAGGCGATGTGGATTTTGCAGCAAATTCCAATTTTCTTTTTGTCGCGCTGCAGAACTTTGGCTGCTAGGCGATGAGTTAATGCCTGAAAGGAGTCGGAGTCATCGAAGGGGGCACCGAAAGAGTCATTGTTAGCATTAATATCATTATCATCGTGATTGTGGTGTTTCGCTTTCTTTAAAGCAGTGAGCACTCGCTCTTTCATTTCTGCAGCTGCTTTGCGAGTAAAGGTAATCGCCAAACATTCTTCCGGTGCTTTTTCAACCACTGCAAGCAAACTCAAGAAACGCAAAGTCAACAAGGAAGTTTTCCCAGAACCCGCTGGTGCTTGCACGATGAAAGAGTGATTTACGTCTAAAGCCTGTCTACGAACGGACTGATCATTGGCAGTAATTGGACATTCAGCTAACATAATTAATTACTCAAAATTTAATGTAGTTACTGGACAAAAAAGCTCTGGACTTTTGGCATTCACTATTGTATGATAAATGAAACAAAAATGATGTAGGGGCACTGTTATGCATAAGTCAATTAATAATTTTTGTAAAAAATTTTACACAATAAAACATTATAAGTATCGCACATTTTTCCTACTCTTTATCTATGTAATCGGCTTTTCAGCCTCGTTCGGCTATGCTGCTCCGGCCACAGCAAACATTTCGCCTCGCACTTTTCCAAGTCTCCCTTTGGCTTATCGCGAAAATCGCTACAAAGAAATACAAACTGCTTTCGATGAACGTTCAAAATTATACTTACAAGGCAGGCAGTTCCACAGCTGGAAAGCGAATAAATCCGATCAGGAAATCGCGCAAGAATATGCGGATCTCGAAAGCTGGCGTCATCATGCCTGGTATTCTAATTCCGGCGAGAAAATGCTGATTTCACGCCCAGATTTCATGGTTGCACAGGATTTGCTTGAAAAAGGCTATTATAAACGGCCGCATTTACTGGCATTCCAATACAACCAAACCGACGGCAGTTACAATTCAAGCACCATTATCTTAAATGGCCAAAGATTTCTCGCCATGGAAGCACCTTCCACCGCTAAACTAACGCAAAACTTCTTCAATTTACTGCAAAATCATCAAGTGAGTCAATTGGTGCGACTCACCCCGGCTTCTGAAAATGGCGTTCAAAAAAGCATCGCATACTGGCAAAATAGAGTCAAAAAAGATCCAAAAACAGGTAAGCAAATTTTGCAAGTACCTTTTGCAGGCAGCAGGCAAAACTATGAGATCAGTTACTATTCCATCGATAACTGGCTCGATCACCGCGGCATTGACCCAAAAATTTTATTGAAAACCATTCAAGAGGTCAGGAAAAATTATGATCCGAATGTTGGCTTGCTCGCTTGTCATTGCAGTGGCGGCGTAGGGAGAACAGGTACGTTCCTGGCAGGATTCATTTTACTGCAGGATATTGATAAGCAAATAGCTCTGGGAGCCACTCCCGAAACTTTAGACATCAGCATTGAAAAGGTAGTGCTGCAGCTCTCTTTGCAGCGCATCCATATGGTGGCAAGAGCTGAACAATATCAGACCTTGTATCGTTTGGTAGATCTCTACGTGCAGAGTTTAAATAAGAACAAAACGTAATTTGTAACCGTTCAATGGATTCCCGCCTCCGCGGGAATCCATGGGGTTAGAGAAAGAACATTAATTTTTATCGTAAAATTGTCGGATAGAGTTTCGCCGCAATAACGTGGAAAACCAAAAAGATAATCACCAACACTGATACATTAAGCCACATGGGGTGGATTGACAGCTCCCCCTGTATCATCACGCAACGCAGTGCATCCACCAAATAAGTTAGCGGATTGAGATAAGCAATATGTTTCAGCCAATTCGGCATCATTTCGATGGGGTAGATTGCATTGCTCGCAAAAAAAAGCGGCATGGTCAATAATTGTCCGATACCCATGAATTTCTCTCTGGTTTTTACGATACAAGCAATAATTAAGGAAAAAGTTGAAAAAAGACCAGATCCAATGAAAACTAAAATGATCACCATTATCAAAGAATAAAAACTATACTGAAGTTTGATATCCATGGTGAAGGCAAAGACATAGATGAGAATCGTTTGGATTAAACCTCGGACACCGGATGATATAGATTTTCCAAACACGAGCGCACCGCGATAGGAAGGACTCACCATTAATTTCTGGACAATGCCTAAATCTTTTTCCCAGATGATAGCAATGCCATAAAATATCGCAGAAAAAACGATGCTTTGCGCCAAAATTCCTGGAGTGATAAAAGTAAGATAATTGGTATGCCCATCTGAGACCGCATGAAGATTTGAAAAAACTTCTCCAAAAATTAACAACCAGAGCAGCGGTTGCACCACTCTCGCAAATAACTCTACCGGATCTCTCCAAACTTTGATGAGTTCGATATCGGCTATCGCAAACGCTGTCTGGAAAAAATTGAATATTTTACCGTAAACGGTGTATGGTGTCTCGAGTTTGACGGACATCTCTTAATTGACCTCCTCCTCCCATTTCTTCGCCCGTGTAGTGGGTAAAAACATCTACTAGGCTTGCCTTTTCAGCTACGCTCTTTTTTAACTCCAAAGGCGTGCCCATAATCTTTAAGTGTCCCAGATGCAAAATGGCAATTTCATCGCATAATTCATCTGCTTCCGCCATATCATGTGTGGTAATAAGAACAGCCATCTTTGAAACTCTCACAATTTCCCGCAGTCTTTCCCAAACAGTCTGTCGGGTTTTCACATCCAAACCAATGGTGGGTTCATCCAAAAAAAGCACGCGCGGCCGGTGCAATAAGGCTTGCGCCAATTCCAGTTTTCGAACCATGCCGCCAGAATAATTGCGGACCAATTTATCGCCCCATTGAGTCAAATGAAAGAATTCTAAAGCTTCTTTGATCCGAGTTTTTCGTTCTGAAATTGGAACATGGTAGATTCTCGCTGAAAGCATGAGATTTTCTTCTCCGGTGAGATTACCATCAGTAGAGACCAATTGAGGCACATAGCCTATATTCTCACGAATCAGCATGGGATCTTGTAACACATCAAATCCCGCAACGAAGGCTTCACCGCTGTTCATGGGAAGCAGTGTCGTTAGAATTTTAATCAGCGTTGTTTTGCCTGCGCCATTCGGGCCCAGCAGGCCAAATATTTGACCATATTGAATGCTGAGATTTATTTTATCTAAGGCAGTAAAACCGTCATATTTTTTGACAAGTTCTGAAATATAAATAGCTGGAGAATCGCTCATAATTTCCTGATTATATAAATTAAGCAGCTTTGCTCAATTAACACTGGATTCCCGCCTCTAGCTGGAATCCACACGAAATCAAGATCTTGCATTTTAATTTGCAGGTGGCAGAAATTAATTTTAATTATAGAAGATAATGGGTAATTATTCAGAGATCCCAAAATGAATTGAGCATTTATTGACTGATAGTTAGCTGATTATCACACTTTGAAGCTACCAGCAATTATCATATAATTGAAAATTGATTCATTTAAAAGTTCTTTCTGTTAGAAACGGGATTAAAGCATGCTGGAAAAACCTCTATTAAATCATTTCTCAAATAAGTTTTATGACGTCGCTCTGATCACTCTCGTCACTATCATGTACATTGCCGTTTGTGCAGAGGCAGATATCTATGTACCCGCCTTTCCAGACATGATCAAATATTTTGATGTCGCTGAAAATCAAATTCAAATTATTCTCAGCATCAATTTCTTAGGCCTTTGTGTTTCAGGTTTATTCGCAGGGCCTCTTTCCGATAGCTTTGGTCGTAGAAAAGTTTTACTGGGAGGCTTATTGCTTTTTGTGTTAAGCAGTCTGGGATGCACAATCGCAAGCGATTTTAGCGTAATGATTCTATTCCGCTTATTCCAGGGCATTGGTGCCTCAGTGCCCATGGTAATTGGGGCTGCGACATTCCTGGATAAATATTCTCAAGAAAAAGCAGGAAAATTAATTGGTGTGATAAACAGCGTTATCTCGGCCTCCATGGCGGGTGCACCCATCATAGGCGCCTGGTTAAACCAGATCTTCAATTGGCGAGCGAACTTTATTGTGATATTGCTTTTAACTCTTGTTTCTTTTCTGGGCACGCTTCTTTTTATCGAAGAAACCCTGCCAGAAAAAAATAGAAAACTCTTCAGCATTAAGACCATTTTGTTCGACTATGTAACACTCATAAAAAGCTTTAAATTTCTTTGCTACACATTGATTGTGAATTTTCCGTTTACAGCCATTGTTGTTTATATCGCCAGTCTCTCAGTCGTGTTTGTGAATCACATGGGTTTGGATTTAGAGACATTTAGTTATTATCAAGCAACCACAATGGGCACCTTTATTATTTTTTCATTATTATCTATAAAAATGATTGGTTTACGAGGTATCGACTATACCAAAAATATTGGCGGTATTTTAGCACTCATAGGCACTGTAATCCTGTTTGTGATCTGCTTAGTGGATCATTCAAATATAAATATTATTTGTATCGCGATGGCATTGCTCGCAGCCGGCGGCGCATTTATGGCTGGAACTTTTGGATTGAAAGCTTTATCCATCTTCCCTGAAATGAATGGAACTTCCATGGCCATGATGACAGCGATACGTCAATTGCTGGCATCGGGGCTCGTCATTCTTTCAGAGATTTACTTCGATGGAACGTTGGTACCGGTAGCAATCATTATTTTCAGTTATGCTGCTATTGCGACAATTTGTTATATCATCATGTGCCGTGAAATATTGGTTCCAAAAAAAATGATATCTTAAAACTTTGAGTTCCAAAAGGAATAGAGCTTTAAAGTTCTCATCATTTTTTTAATAAAGAAAGAATACCCTTGGCAAGTTCAGCAAGATCTTTTCCAATTTCTGCCCAAGGTAAGTCTTTGAGGAATTTTCCCGCTGCGGAGAGTGCGGCTCCTCCTTTTGATCCTAAAGCTTTGATACCATGGCCTAATCCCTCAAACGCCCAGGAAAAAAATTGACCGATCGGCGCACAACAACTTGCCGTGCTTAAATCGGCATCTATTATTTTATGTCCACCGATTTCTAAGTGTTCATTGAAATTAATGCCTTTGGAATCAATTTTGACACCACTTGATTCCGCAAAAATTTGATGCCCTGCGACCATTTCAGATCGGAAACTACTGCTCCCTACCCCTCCTTTACCGATGTAATCACTTTGTCCTATTTCAGCAGATCCTAATTTTCCAAAATTTACCCCTTCAACATATTGCTGTGAAAAACCAGAGCCACTGATACCCACCTCAGAAAACCCATAAAAAGGGCCCGCATCGAGTCTCGTTTTAAGTTCTCCTGCACCAGCAGAGGCGGAGGCATCAAATAAAGGATTATGAACCATTGTAACTTGGCTACCTGCTACTACAGAATCAGGTGTCGGTGGCACAGCGCCTAAATTCAATCGAGGTCTATGACGTGTTGACATGATGAATACTCCTCAATAAATACTTGTATAATGATTATGCAGCTTTTTCAATGTATTTTAATGCATCAACCGAAAACTGTAATCCCGCATTTGCTGCTGCAGTCATCCAGTACTTTGCCAATTCGTTATCTTTTTCTGTTCCAACTCCTAATTGATACATCCATCCCAAATTGTGTTGTGCGAGAGGAAAGCCGTCTTTCGCAGCAAGTTGATAGCATTCAAAAGCTTTTTCCGGATTTTTCTCTATTCCAAGACCGTTGCTCAGGCAATATCCCAAATGAAATGCAGCTTGAGGAACATTTTCTTCAACCGCCTTCATAAAAAGAGGTACTGCTTTCGAGGGATCAGCTTCAACCCCTGTACCAACCAAATACATAAACCCGAGATTACATTGCGCAAATGGGTTGTCGTGATCCGCTGCAACCTGATAGTGCTTTATGGCTTTCTTATAATTGATGGCCACATCCTCTCTCCCGAATTGATATATTACGCCAAGATTATAATGTGCAAGCTCATTTTTCTGCTTTGCCGCTTTTTCATACCAGGAAATCGCCTGATGGATATCTTTTTTTACCCCAACTCCAGCTTCATAGGCTACCGCAACATTAAATTCTGCAATAGGATCATTTTTTTCAGCAGCCTTCAAAAACCACTTGAAAGCTTCTTTCACATCTTGTTCGACCTCTGTTCCCGTAGCATAATACAGGCCTAATTGGATTTGCTTTTCAACATTCCCAGCATTTGCAATTTGAATTATTTTATGTAAATCTTCTTTTTTTCCAGCTTTCATGATAAGCTCCAGAACTATAGTTAACCTTGTATCAAGGTCATTGACCTTGTACTCATAAATCATTGTAATCTTAAGTTTATAAGATATGAAAATACATTATGAAATATAGTTGATTTTAAAGAATATTTTCTACATTTATTATTATCTTTTATCTGCGTCTATACTTACTACATAATTGTTATAAAAAAATTCTAAACCTAAATAGTAATAAGAGTATATTCATTAAAAATGATAAATTCGGAGTTCGGCTTACCATGGGTGAACAAAAAGAAAGTTTAGAAAATGTGACTATTAGAATTCGAGGAATCGATGGCGAACATGATTTGAATTCATTCAATAAGGATTTCTTTAAACCCATCGTAGACGATCTCAGTGCAGATACCGTGCATATCATAGGGATGGCAAAACTCAAGATTCTATATCCAAGCTATGATCTTTATGCAGCTGCGGCACGCACTATTTTTGCTAATGTCTTAATGGTAGGATTGCGTTCTTTTAGAGAATGATATAGTGTGAACCTTGAAATATGGGCATGCTTAGAAAACTTAACTCTATCTACTGTCCTTAAGTATATTTCAATTACTTCAACAACTCCTTCAGGATCATTGTTCAACAAGCATTCTGCTATTGCTTTTGCTAAATTTTTAGAATTTAAAATCTCCGCTGTGGGACTCCATGTTTCACATTTTGCTAATTTAGATACGTTCCAATTTTTGGTAGCTCTTACTGATTTTTTTTGCTTTTTTGATGTCTTTGTTCTGGCCATTTTTGTTGCCTCCCGATAGTAATAGTATATTTACTTTATCGATAAATACATAGTAAACACGCCAACCAATCGTCCATTTTAATTCCCAAACCTCTTCTTCTTCATCCACTAGTTTATGAATTCCAAAGTAGCCTTCTATTTCTATCAGAGCTAAACTTTCATTTATTTGATTTTGATGCTTCTCTGAATGAGCAGAAAGCCATTCTTGAAATTCAGTAGTTCTTAATATATTCCATTTTGATTTCATGTTTAGTGTACAACTTATTGGACACATTTGCAAGCAAAAAGTTTTATCTAGGAGAAATTACACTATTTAGTTAATAAACAGCTATTAGTGCTGTTCAAACCACTTTTAATGGTTGCAATGTTATCTAATTGATAGAGTAAACGTAATGCGATATATAACGGATAATGATCGATAATGGGACAGCGCCAATTCGAGTCATTTAACTTTAGGTCTTAATTTGATCGCAACCTCAGAAGTTTGTCTTATAGCTTAAATTTGTAATAAGACTTATCAAGAAATTTTAACTACTCTATACATTGATATTTTCAATAATGATTGATAAAATGAACTAATTTAATCGCATAATGAATCCGAATAAGAAAAATACGATATTCACTGCAGCATTAATTTACAATTAAACATAGAGAGAGGAAACATTAATGAGTGTATCGTCATTAGAATTGGAAAATGTCATTGGGGTGCTTAAGAAAAATTTATCACAGGATTTTCTGAAAGATCTCGATCGCAGTTCTTTTTTATCTCTGAATATCTGTCAAAACCGTGATAAAATGAGCGCATGCTTAGAAAAGCTTAAAGTTCTTCAAGTAAAGTTCAAAGAAACTCTTGAATCTGATTCAAAATCGCTGCAAGAAATTCACGAAGCCTATGAAAATGAAATCAAACAAATTGAGCAATTTTTGATTGAAGAATTGAACATCATTAAAACTGAAGCTCAGAAGAAGCTCATGGTTTTTAACAAAGTGACAGGATTTTCTCTGGAAAATGAGGCAGATCTAAAACCAAAAGATGGTGTAGAAGATTCTCTGGATGCCCTAGGTTCCCTTAAATCCAGACGTTATATTACGCTGCCATCCAATATCCAGAATTGGCTTGTACTGATAACAGCGGTCGACACACGTATGACTTTACTAAAAACAGCAGATGAAAATAGAACTGCCTATGCAAAAAAACGTGATACGTTAATCAACGATACACTATATCATTACTTACACAGCCTAATTGAAAATTTGTGTGATTCCTCATCAGCCAGAAGAACCTCTGGATCAAAGGCTTTGCTTGAGGCAGGAATCGAGGGTACAGAACATTGGGGAGATAGTGCACCACCTTCTATAGCGCCTTCACGTCGTGCATCAGCAGCACATCGAGCATCACCTGATTCGGGAATTCTTAAATTACATACAGAAGTTCATGATACCGATAGTCCAAGTTCTAAAAATAAAAAAGCGACACTTCCATCCAAAGGATTGCCAAAACCTGAAAAATTGTCAATTTCTAAGGACCGAAAATTGGAAGATCCTGGCGTTTTAACGCACTTGGTAATTACCTCAGGTAAAGACAGCTTAAAAGAGAAAACTCATTTCAGCAAAGCAGAAAGAGATATAGCAGTTTTATATGGCGCAGCTATCCCCTCAGATTCTTCCACTGCCCCGACCCCTCGCAATGTAAGCACCCCCTTGGGTGCTGATTGGGAAAAACAATTAGCCGAGGCATTGGAAAAAAACCTCAATTCTTCACTCTCTGGTGCTGCTGGTTCTATATCTGATTCTAGAGCTGAATCTGGTTCTAGAAATAGTATCAGTGTTTCTGTGCGTTCTTCGCGTCATAATAGTATCAGTGTTTCTGGTCTCTCCAGCAAACGCAGCAGCATCAGCGTTTCTATTTCTGCTTGTCCCAGTGTGCGAAACCGCAACGGTAGGCCGCAATATTTTCGTTTCAGTATCTGTGCCCCCAATATGCCTAATCCTAATCCATCCCCATCCTATGATGTTTTAGATATTCCGAGTAAATCGCCAAGCGCGATTCCAAGAGGAGTGCCAAGGGGAGTGCCCAGTGCAATGCCAAGCGATATGTTCAGTGATGAATTTGATGGAGAATTTTCTTCCGATCTGGAAAATATTGCTGTCGATTTAGAACTCGATCAAGATACGGAATCCGATATTGAAGCTGCTCTCGATGCAATACCAGACTTCACATGCGATGTTGATAAACATTCGCCTTTTGCGGATGCTATCAGCAAAGAAGTTTTAAATAGATTAAGGACAGCCACTCTCTCAGCAAGGAAACAAAGCGAGAAGACAAAAGCTGAGTTCGCTGAAGACGGCATAGAACTTGCTCAATTAGTCGTGAATCCCAGAGGGCCCGAAGTACTCCATTATAGAAAATTGCACAACCGTTCGGAGTCGGATTCAAATTCTGAGCCAAGCAGCCCGGTTCACAGCCTTCTTCCCGGAGAAGCCGTTTTAGATTCAGCTACAGGTACAATCCCGGCACTCATTCCAGCTCTAAATCCAAATCTATTTTCGGAGCGGCTCTCTGTGGCTTCAGAGCCAAGCGCTCGCAAGAAAACCTGGGAAAGAAGAAAGTCATTCTAAACAGTGCGAGTTTAAATTTAGCTGAAGCGTCTGTGAACCTGAATCAATTTGCCACTCAATTTTGGGCTATCTTCTGTGGCTCGCTCACCTTCTGTGTCTGATTTCTCGCCTTTTATTGAACCTGAACAGTTCAATATACTTCCTGACGAATCCAAGCCCTCATTTTTATCACGTTTCGATGCCAAAAACAGAACTTCTTTAGATACTTCATGGACACCCTCTTCTTTATCAGCATTTTTATTAGCATTTCTTTCACTTTCATTCTTTTCTCTCTCAATTTTCTCTCCAACACCTTTTTCTTTAACAAGCAATTTTTGAGTAATTTCTTCCTTGAGAGATTGTGCCTCGCTATACTGCCAATGAAACAGTGGAATTTCTTCCAACAGCTCCATCGCAAATTCTGGATCAGTCTTTTGAACATATTCAGCAGCCAGATAGAAAGGAGAAGAAACGTCTTGTAAACTATTATGATGTAATTTAGACTTGGCGGCTTGTTTCAGATCTGCCGCAGTAACGGATTTAAAATAACCATATGGACTGAGCATTACTTTAAACCAATGTAAGCAATCAGATGAAATGGTATCTTTGATATCACTCACCACATTCACAGTGCTAGGATCCGTTGCAGTTATCATGCGGAAAATGTTTTCGAGCAGTGTTTGACCTTCTATCTCATCTTCAGTAATCCATAAATTTAGGCCAATTCTACCAGGAGTGTCACATTTAAAAGGATCTTTTAAATGCAGTAATTTGTTTTTCGGAAAACGACTCTTCAAAGCCTGAATGAACTTATCTAATTTCGGCTTAGCCGTTTCAAGGAATTTAATTGTAAATTCAAATTGATCCGGCCTGCCTTCATACTTGTATTTTCCGTTTAAACGCCAGCCTGAATAATCAATTTCTGTGATAACTCCAGATTTATCACAATTATAATATCTTGTTTGCTCAACATTTCTGTCTTGATGAGCTGTCCATTCGATGTTGTGACTGAATATCTTAAACGACTCTTGGCAACTACCCTTAGGTTCTACTGCTGTTCGATGAATATGTAATGGCATAATATACTCCTGTAAGCAAATAACAAAATATAGTTAAGTTACTAGTATTTTTAATTAAGCAAGTGTAGCGTATCATTAAATTACAAATAGATGCAATGTCTAATCATTAATAATACTAATACTTAAAGAAATTTGATATACGCTCTTTAATGTGATTTAATTGCTGATGAATTCACCATGGATTCGAACATCATTTTATTTGTTTATAAAGCCATTAAAAGTGAGAAACTCATGCCAAGCAACATATTACCCGATTCAAAATGTGAAATTATTAATCTTTCTAAAGAAGAATATAAATTCGTTTTAAAAGATTTCGGCGTTTCATCTTTAACAGAACAAGATGCAAAGTTTTTAGTGGAACACATACTTTCGCCTTTAACATTTTATTCTAGCATTGATTTCTCACAATGTCACAAAGATGTTAGGCAGCAAATCATTCAAGTTGTGCTCACTCGAAAAGACAGAGAAGATGGTTTTCTATATACACTAACAAAATTTTATTTACAAACACTCTCATTTCCCGGCAGCCAATTTTTAGAACCTTGGGCGCCGTTGATTTCAGAACATCATTTCGGAAATTATGATATAGATACTTTAAAAAAAGTATTTGAATCACTCACCCTACAATTTAAGAAAATTTTTAAAAAGGAGTTGTCCGAGATTTTTGTAAAACTTTCAGCTGAATGTCTCAAGATGATGGAAAAAATAGCTACAAATTTACATGAAAATGCCACATCAGTTTTAGAGCATCTTACGTATGCTGCGATTGTCTTATATAAAAGATGTGGCAGCTATGATGCAAAAATTAATAAAGAACATTATAAACTTTGGGAACAGTTTCTGATTGATTGTTTTTCCCTTGCAGATAAACATCTGCGATACGAAGCTTTAAGGCTATTTCATCGGGAATTATTCAGAGATAGGACATTTGGGGATCCGAAATCTAAAGAATCGGCTATTTCATTTTCCTTTTTAAAAATGGCAAAAAAGAGATTTTATGTACCTGCCCTTGCCCTAAGCGCTATCTCACCAAATCCTGAAGTCATAACACAACTATCCTCAATTAGTTTCTATCGACAAGGGATCTATAATCGTGTTATTACCGAAACTTTAAGCCTTCTGGCATTGGATGAAATCCTATCTTCCGCATCGAAATTAAAGCTAATCTCTCATCTTTTAGACCAAATAAAGTCTAGTGATGACAAACAATTCCATTACAGAATTTGGACATTATTACTAACCTTATTACAAAGCAAGGTCTCCGATCAAATCGATGCAACTCTTTTGGAGATATTGTCGAGAGAAACTGAAGTGAAAAAAGCAGCAGATGCAGATTGGAATCGGAAAGGGTTCGAAAGCCTAAAATCAGAAGCAGATGCAATAGTGAAATTACGTTCCGATTCCAGAGCACCCCTGCTTCAGAAAAATTTACTGGAAGACTTATTTTGGATCTTGTTCAGAAACACCTTGAAATTATCCGATGAAGCACGAACGTCATACCAAAAACATTTCAATCATCCCTTGCATCATCTATTTTTCGGTTATCGCCAAAATATGATCCAACAAGGCTTGGGTGAAGAATGGGGTACTGAGGAACGAGCAAAGTTCGATCAGTTTCTAATCGCTGTCATTAAAGAAGGTCCAGCTGTATTTCCTAAAATCCGTTATGATGAAACAGAGAGCCCACATCTCGCTGCTGCTTTCTCTGGTGAGAAAGGAGCAAAATTGAAGAAAATTTGGAGCGAAGCTTTTGAATCACTCATCCTCACAGATGAAAACTTCTTAAAAAATTGTACACTGCATTGCGTCGATAATTATTGGGATCTCTTCACTTGGGCCATCGGAATTAATTGCCTAGAACCACTCTGGGGCAAACTCTATATTGTGGCTCACCTACTCAATGGTCAACATCGAGTAGTTTTGTTGAAAGACCCCCAAGGAAACAACATCGGCGGCTGTCTATTCCACCTCTTACTCACCAACCCTCATAAACCTGAACCTATTTTAGCGATTGGAAAATCCTATATCCGCGATGGTTTTGATATTAAACAAAAATGTGAAATACAACAAGCACTCGATACAATGTCCAAAACCGTTGCAGCAAAAATGCAATTGCCCTTAATGGCTCTTTTAACCAACCAGGCTGATAAAGAAATGCATCGGAATATTGCAAAAGTAACAGATCCGCAAGGCATTTTTATCACCGCAAGTTATGTCGGGGGAGAATACGATACTGGACTGGATTATGACTGGTACACCCATGAAAATAGGAAAGAGGTCAATGGATACAAACGTGTGATCTTTGAATATCAATGCATCTCTTCACCCTCAGAAACCACCCTGACCGATTTAGCGGCACCCGAGAAACTAGCTGTATCACTCGATAAATCAACCGAAAAAGAGACAGAACCCTATCCACTCGTATTTTCCAGCATGCCTCTCATGTTACCTGTACGATTTCAGACTCTTCCACAGTTACTCTCAAAGTTCGAGAAGCCAAGCCCCTGAAAAAGCAGAAAGTAAACGTCTACGCCTCAGAATGCTATGCTGTTGATACCGGCTTGATCAGAGCTTCCAGCTTCAGTTTAAATAATAATCATGGACATTTATTTGAAAATTTGGTTTTCTTGGATTTAAAACGGCAGAAAAATAAAGTGTATTATTATTTAACTGAGGAAAAATATGAGGTTGATTTTTTAGTTGAAAATCTGAGAGGCGAACGGAAACTATTTCAAGTTGTTTGGGATATCACTGATGAATTAACTTTACAACGCGAGATGCGAGCATTGAGAGCAGCTGAGAAGGAATTGAAAATACAGGGTGAGTTAATAACCCCAGAGGTTTATATCAAAAATTATTGGGAAAATATTACCAAAAAATGAAAATTTGTTTCATGATAAAAAAAATATGTCGGCAAGCTTCACGATCCATGACGTAATACTAATCGCCGGGAAATTCAATTCTCTCTATGCCCTCAGCACCCAGTGTAAAAGCCACTCCAAGCGTATTATATGCATTTCTGCATGCTAAGAAGCCAGCAGATAAGAAATCTCATAAGACCATAAAAAAGGTGTTCTCGTAATCAATTGTAAAAAACAGTTGCAATGGCGCTGTTGCGAGACCACTCCTGACATTCATGGTTTGCTTTTGACTTTTAGAGCTTTGGTAAAAAACGCATCGGTGGGAATTGCTTGAAGGTTCTCAAAAATTGTTCCGGTTCCTTGATATTCTTTGCGCCATATTTCTAATTCTTTTTCAGAAAAAATATATTTTCCTGATTTGCCATCATACTTTTTTTCAAAAGCTTGAAATGCTGGGATAATTTTAGCTAATATACCTTTTCGTTCTTTTTCATGAAATAACTCTTCAGAATACAGAAAGGCAGGGCACGCTTCAAAGTAGCCACCGACCACCTCAAGCTGTTTACCTAGTTTATCAAGATTTTCCATGGCCAAATTGCAGCATTGTTCAGGTAAATGAGGGGATATGCTATTTATTATAATCAATCGTTTATGAGTATTTCTTAAAATATTATTTAAAATTGAAGAAAAACCGTCAGAAATTATTTTTTGCTTTTCTTGACTGACCTCCAGGAATTTCGTTCCGCGACTATAATCTATCAAACCATGAAAGTTATACACTTTGCATCTATCATCTGATAATTTAGGATTTAAACCATTTTGTTCGAATCCCGGATCCAAATTAAAAATATCAACAGTAGCGCTCTTTGATAAAGCTTTTGCAAATTCCGGACACTGTTGGCTATCTGCGCCGCTCGAACCTATCGATACAATCACGGTCTCTGCCTCACTTTTAATGATTGCTTGTAAAAAATTAATATTAGCGAGCGCTTTTTCTAGATCATTCAGGTAGAGATAAAAATTCTGATCGCTCAATTCAATCTTATCTTTAAGTTCCATGAATCCACGAAACAAAATCTCAAATTTTAAGACTTCCAAACCCTCGTACGAAAAAGGATCGAGCTTATGCTTTGTGGCCATTTTTTTCATAACATCAAGCCTAAGTTTCCCTAAACCTTCTAAAAATTTATCATTAAAGGTATTTAATAAATTCTTCCAGAGAATTCTAAATTCAGTATCATAGCGGGGGGTACTCTCTGCTTCTAATTTTGGTTCCGCTTCAGATTTCTTTTCTGAAGCCACCATCCTAGCCTTACGTAGTTGTTGAAGACGTATGTTATTGAATTCTTTCTCAAGCTTTCCAAAGGCTTCAGAGAGCGTTAAATAGAGTTTTTGATCAGTGATCTTCATTGCCATTTTTAATTTTACCTGTACGATTACTTGTATTAATTATCTGTATTGATTAATTAAATGTCAAAATTTTTAAATTTAGACAGCCAGACATATAAGAAATTCCAATTATTTTATTATTTTGTATATACACTGAGGGTTCCTCACGAGTTGAGTTTTCTATCTTCTTCATATGACACCGATTCAGCTCGCGATAAAAGGCACATGGGAGAAAAGAACCATTATCAAAATGGTAACAGTTCCTAACTCCCACACAACGTGGCCTGCGGATTTACCGCACAGCAAATCTAATGAATGTATTATCATCGTAATACCATGCAGGTTTTGGAAAACCCTTTTCAAAAAATATGCATTGACATTGTTTAATATAAAATTAATACTATGTTAATTTTTTCAGTTTCTGAATTTGTAATTTTTCTTTGCTAGGATAAATATCGGATGTTTGTCTCTAACCCACATGATAAAACTTTCAGACATGTCATGAAAAATATTGAGGTTGCAAAAGACTTTTTCCGTCATCATTTACCAAAAGCGATATTGCCATTGATTGATTTAAATAGTCTCGTATTACAAGATAATACCTATGTCGACGAAAAACTTCGGGAATGTCAATCGGATATTCTTTATCAGGTAAAGATACAGAATCGTATCGGATATCTGTATCTACTTTTAGAACACCAAAGCACAGCTCATCCACTTATGGCTTTTCGTTTGTGGCAATACATGATAGGAATTTGGGCTGATTACATTAATCAACAGAAAATTCAACCTAAAAAGCTGCCTTTAATTGTACCGATGGTATTTTATAATGGCGAGAAACCGTATGATGAGCCCAGAGATTTGCGTCAGATTATCGAGGCTAAGCCAGAAATAATAGAGGACCATTTATTTAGAGAATTTCATTTGATTGATACCAATGATATTCAAGATGAAGATTTAAGAAAACAGGTTTGGTCTGGTATCGTTACTTTTGCATTCAAACATATTCATGACCGAGATTCTAAGAAGGCATTTTCTCAATTTATTCAATTTGCAAAAGAAATTACCTTAATCGTTCATGGTCAAGGGTTGATAACTGTGTTATCTACATTGCTTCTTTATCACTTCACTGTTAAGAAATTGAATAACAAGGAAGAATATTATAAAATTATGTCAACAGAACTATTAGATTCTCCAGGAGGGCAAGACATTATGGCTACAATCGCTGATTATCTGAGACATGAAGGTTGGGAAAAGGGTATTATTAAAGGTAAACATGAAGGAACGATAGAAGGCGAGTCTAAATTATTATTAAGACAAATCCAGCGTAAATTTGGAAATATACCCAAGTCATATCAACAAAAAATTCTTAGAGCGGATGAAGAGACGCTATTGGTTTGGGGCGAACGGCTTATCGATGCAGAATCAATAGAGGACATTTTTTCCAGACACACTGAAACTGTTGTATAAAATTAGTGATATCTAAAAAATTTTATTGGTGAAATTATGTCTTCCAATTTTAGTTCTTTTCTTAAGTCATTACGAATAGCTACTAAAGCTGGCATTAAGTCTCCCCCATCTTTATAATTTTTTAAAAAATCATTAATAGCATCAATCTCTTTTTTCGATCCCAAAAATTGCATATCATTAATTGCATTTTCTAATTTTATTTTAATTTCGTCATTTGGATTACGATGTACTATCAAAGAGAGATTTCTATAGGTTTCAATTAAATGATTCATCCTAATTTCTCGAATTTTTTGTTTTATATTATTTTCATTTATGAAATAAGCAGTAATGCAGATTCCTGTAATTGTTGCTATCGCTCCTATGACTCCTATCATTATATCCACACTGAATTCCTTGTATTAACTGTTTTCAAAAAGCTGTATTATCGGTGACTATTCCAATTAATCAAATGAGCATTAAGCTTACTACCCAAAACTCATCAATCCGATGAGAAAAATAGGCAGCGCGGCAAGAAGGCTGTCGATACGATCTAATATGCCGCCGTGGCCGGGCAGCAATGTACCACTGTCTTTTACGCCTCTGATGCGTTTAAAAATACTTTCAAATAAATCGCCGACAATAGAAAACAATACAATGATGATGTTGAATATTATCCAAACAAAGATCGGGATCTTAATTTCGAAAAGAAAATAGGAGATCAGAGATAAAAGGATGCAGGCTAAGACTGCACCTACTACGCCTTCGATAGTTTTACCTGCACTCACGTTTGGCACAAGGGGATTTTTGCCGAAGCGTTTGCCAACAAAATAGGCACCGCTGTCTGCTACCCAGATGAGGATCATGGGATAAAGAAGTATTAAGGGATTCAGGGTGCGAAGTGTGACGAGCGAAGCAAAGAAAGGTGCGAGCAACCAAGTTCCAATGAATATTCCGGCGGTCCGAGAAGAATAGAAAGATTTTCCTCTGGGGAAAAAATACACGGCAAGGCCAGCTAATATCCAGCCACCAACGATGATAAGCTGCAATAGATAGAGAAGAGGTTCGCTGTGAACTAGAGAGTCTTCTAAGCCTAAGGATGTAGGACCCATGCGATAGAGCAGGAATTTTGGATCAGTAAGATATTGAATTAGGATGAGGAAAATGAGAAACACAATTGGAATTGCAGCTATGCAAAAAAGCCTGCCGAGCCAAGATTTAAAACCCGCTAAAGCACTCCATTCCCAGGCAGCCAGGATACAAAAGATCCCGCAAACAAGGGCAAACCATTCTGCAGGGAGAAAGAAAATTGCGAGGAGAACTGCTGGAATCAGGAGGCTTGCCGTAATAACACGCTTTTTGAGCTGGCTTGATTTTTGGGGTTCAAGCGGGCCGTTTTTTTTTGGATCATGCATGCTGGTTTTTTTCAACTGCGTTGCCAAATCGACGTTGTCTGCTTGCATAGGCTTCTAGCGCTCCCTCTAAGTGTTTCTCCCTGAAATCAGGCCATAAAGTTTCAGTGAAGTATAGTTCGGTATAAGCGAGATCCCACAACAGAAAATTGCTGATACGCTGCTCGCCGCTGGTACGGATGAGGAGATCTGGGTCGTTATGAGGGAAAAGCGATAGCCCCATTTGGAAACTTTCTTCGGTGATATCACTGGGATTCAATTCGCCCTTTACTGCCCGTTCGCAAAGCTTTCGCGCCGCTTCTACGATGTCCCATCTGCCGCCATAATTCAAGGCAATGTTCATGAGCAAACCGGTATTGCCCTCGGTGAGTTTTTCTGCATCCAGCATGGTCTGCTGCAATTCTTCGCTAAAAGGTGTTCTGTCACCTATCACTTTTAAGCGGATATTATTTTGATTTAAAGATTGCATCTCATTTTTTAGAGAGCGAAGAAAGAGAGACAGTAAAAAATCAATCTCGGTACGAGGTCTGCTCCAATTTTCACTGCTGAAAGCAAAAAGTGTCAGGATTTCAATGCCCTTTTGACTACAGGCTCGAAGCATGGCACGAACGGATTCTGTGCCTTGCTGATGACCCGCAACTCTTGGAAGATGTCTTTGTGCGGCCCAGCGGCCATTGCCATCCATGATGATTGCAATATGCTTTGGGATATTGGAAGTGCTATTTTGATTCATTACAGTTCGTTACAATTCATTACAATACTAAATATTTTTAAATATGCATTAATTCATTTTCTTTGGCGTGTGTCATTTTGTCGATCTCTACGATGAAGCGATCCGTAAGCTTTTGAATGCCGTCTTCTGCACGTTTTTCTTCATCTTCCGTTATCTTTTTAGCCTTGAGCAGATCTTTGACCGCTTGATTGGCATCCCTTCGTATATTACGCACAGCAATGCGGCCTTCTTCTGCCAAGCTTCGAATATGTTTGACCAGCTCGCGGCGGCGTTCTTCTGTTAAAGGAGGCAAAGGAACGCGAATCACGGTACCCGCTGTGGTTGGATTTAGGCCTAAATCTGAAATGCGAATTGCTTTCTCAATCGCCTGTACCATGCCTTTGTCCCAGGGGGAGATACTTAAAGTCCTGGCATCTTCTACGTTGACATTGGCCACTTGACTGAGCGGTGTTGCATTGCCATAGTAGAGAACTGAAATGCCTTCCAGGAGATTTGGATGAGCACGGCCTGTTCTGACCTTGCCCATTTCAACTCCGAGCCCCTCTACCCTTTTTTTCATGCGATTTTCAGCGTCATGCTGTAGTTCTTTTATCATACCTTTACCTATTCAAGCTATTTCAAGCTATAATTTCTGGATTACAAAATTTTTACTCTACCAATGTGCCCTCATCCTCACCTAAAATGATGCGCAACAAGGCCTTTGGTTTTTCCAGGCTAAAAACACGAATTTTCATGCCGTGATCTCGACATTGACAAAATGCAGTAAGATCCATAACGCCTAATTCTTTAGACAAGGCTTCATCAAAACTTAATACTTGATAACGCTTAGCATTTCGATCTTTTTGGGGATCGCTGGTATAAACACCATCGACATTGGTGGCTTTGAGCAAAATGTCTGCTTCAACTTCAATAGCGCGCAAGCTAGCAGCGGAATCGGTTGTGACCAAAGGATTTCCAGTACCTGCTGCAAACAAAACGACACGGCCTTTTCTTAAATGATGCATGGCTTTGCGTCTGTCATAGTAGTCCACCACGCCGCTCATGTGAATGGCAGAAAGGATGCGTGATGAAAAGCCGGCACGTTCTAGGGCATCACGCATAGCCAAGGCATTCATGACTGTGGCAAGCATGCCCATATGATCCCCAGTGATGCGTCCAATGCCGATCTGGGAGAGTGCTTCGCCACGAAAAAAATTACCGCCACCGATGACAAGGCCCACTTCGACGCCAAGGTTTACGAGCTCGCCGACTTCAAGCGCCATGCGATCCAGAATTTTTGGATCGATACCAAAGGTTTTATCGCCCAGTAAAGCTTCCCCGCTCATTTTTAGAATGATGCGACGATATATAGGAACTGGTGTAACTGATGCTTTTGTCACAAAAAGCTTCCTTCGTGGTACGAGGGCCTCTTTAGGGTTCGCTATGCGAACCTCTATTCGCCTTTAACCTGCGCCATAACCTCTGCTGCGAAATTTTCCTGCTTCTTCTCAATGCCTTCACCCACTTCAAACCGGATGAATTCCACTACAGTGGCACCATTGTCTTTCAATAATGCTTCCACTTTCTTGGAAGGATCCTTCACAAAAGCTTGGCCGAGCAAGGAAATTTCGGAAGCAAACTTTTTAAGTTTGCCTTGAACAATTTTTTCCAGCATGTTTTCAGGTTTGCCTTCTTCCCGAGTTTGTTCGGTGAAAATTTCGAGTTCCTTTTGCATGCGTTCTGCAGGGATGTCTTTTTCACTGATATATTCGGGATTCATGGCTGCAATATGCATGGCGAGATCACGAGCCAAATCGCTGTTGCCATTCTTCAAATGTACCAGCGTTCCAATTCGAATACCGTTTGCATCTCCATGACCATAAGCACCCACAACGCCCTCTTTGCTTTCCATGGCATGTAGCCTACGAACAGTGATGTTTTCACCGATTGAAGAGACCAAATTCAGTCGATCATTTTCAGTGGCCTGTTGCAAATCTTCCACTTTCTTTAGGTTGCTATTTAAAGCTTTATCGGCTGTTTGTTTAGCAAATGCCTTGAAACGTTCTTCACGTGCCACAAAGTCGGTTTCTGAATTGACTTCGAGTATGACAGCGCGCTTGGCATCGTTTGCCAACAAGACCACAATGGTGCCTTCAGCAGCCACACGGCCTGCTTTTTTGACAGCTTTCGCTTGTCCTGCCATGCGTAATGCTTCAACAGCTTTTTCGATATCACCATTGGATTCTATCAATGCTTTTTTGCATTCCATAGGACCGACATTGGTGCGATCGCGGAGTTCTTTCACTTGGGCTGCGGTAATGGTTGTCATTCTTCAGCCTCGCTTGCTGAAATATCAGCGTCATTAGAACTTACTTCAATGAAATCTTCCTGGAATTTACCTGCTAAATTACCTTTTTGGGCACTTTTAGCATTCAGGATGACATCTGCGACGGTTTTGACATAATATTCGATGGCACGCATAGCGTCGTCGTTGCCAGGGATTGGATAATCCACACCTTTTGGATTGTGGTTGGTATCAACAATGCCAATAACAGGGATACTCAAACGATTTGCCTCGCGTACAGCGATTTGTTCGTGTCCAACATCGAGCACAAAAACGCAGTCTGGCAAGCCGCCCATATCTTTGATCCCGCCCAAACTTCGCTCCAATTTGGAGAGTTCGCGCGACAAAGTAAGCGCTTCTTTCTTTGATAAGAGATTCATCGTACCGTCTTCTCGCATGTTTTCAATTTCACGCAAGCGGCGGATGGATTGTTTGATGGTTTTATAATTGGTTAACATACCGCCCAACCAGCGATGATCCACATAGGGCATGCCGCATTGCTGTGCATATTCAGCAATGATAGGTTGTGCGGCCCTTTTGGTCCCCACAAACAAAACTTTACCATTCCGAGAGGCAACTTTTTGAATGAATTTTAAAGCGGCTTCGAATTGATCTTTTGTTCTTTCTAGGTTGATGATGTGGATCCGATTTTGAATCCCGAAGATGTAGGGAATCATGCTAGGATCGCGAAAACGAGTGAGATGGCCGTAATGAATACCGGCCTCAAGCATCTCTCGCATGCTTAAAGAAATATCAGTCATTTTGTAAACTCCAATTAGGGTTGAGCCTCCGCAAATCCCAGTGTTTGACCCCAGGGTAAAAACCCAGAAGCACCCCAAACCCTGTGACGATCTGCGTGTGTATTTGGACCTTGCGGTCCTAAATCAAATTTGCGTATTTGCAGCTAACTTTATACCATATGTAGGTAGGAGAAAGCAAGAGAGCAACATAGGAACCAAACATGTCAAAGATTCATATTAAAACCCCCGAAGAAATCGCCAAAATGCGTGTTGCAGGACGTTTGGCTGCCGAAGTGCTCGAAATGATAGAGCCTAAGGTGGTACCAGGCGTCTCGACCTTGGAAATAGACAGCATTTGCCATCGCTATATAACCGAGGTGCAACAGGCCATACCAGCCTGCCTCAATTATAGAGGCGGATCGAAGATTCCCTTTCCAAATTCCATTTGCACCTCCGTCAATCATGTCATTTGCCACGGCATCCCGAATGATAAGCCACTTAAGTCAGGTGACATGATTAATATTGACGTAACTGTCATCAAGGATGGCTACCATGGCGACACCAGCAAAATGTTTTTAGTAGGCGAATGCTCCATAAAAGCCAAGCGTTTGGTTCGAGTTGCCCAAGAATGTCTTTATCTAGGTATTAAAACGGTAAAGCCGGGTGCAACACTTGGAGATATTGGTGCTATTATTCAGAAGTATGCTGAATCTCATCATTACTCAGTGGTACGTGAATATTGCGGCCATGGTATCGGTTCCGAATTTCACGAAGAGGGCTTTCAGGTTCTGCATTATGGGAAAGCCGGGACAGGACTTGAGTTAAAACCTGGAATGACGTTTACCATCGAACCGATGATCAATGAAGGAAAACCAGATATAAAACTACTTCCTGATGGATGGACTGTAGTTTCAAAAGACAGAAGTTTATCGGCTCAGTGGGAACATACATTATTGGTCACCGAATCGGGTGTCGAGGTTCTGACTAAAAGACGTGAGGAATTACAATTTTAACTTGACTGTTCGGCAAAGAGGATCTACTTTTGGTCTACGACAGCAAAAAAATAATGTGGGGTGAAACGTGTCTGAGTCAACAACCTATGTGACGTATTATGTTGCACCGCAACAAAAGGGTGGGCTCCGTTCCAATTTCGGAGAACCCGAGGTATCGGATCTGAGTGCACGAGAGCAGGCCCAGCGCCAGGCCGTGCAAGATTATTTGGCGGAACGGAATCCGCAGGGTCAACTCTGCGATTCATTCGTCGAAATGCCAGATAATCGTCGTACAGTAAGATGGCCAGAATTGCAGAAAGCTTTAGAATCTTGCAAAAGGAACCAAGCAACCTTGCTTATAGTGGAGCTTGGCACTTTAACCAGTAATGAAAATTTTACGCAAAGTTTGTTAGAATCAGGGGTAAAATTTCATTGTCTTGATCAACCATTTGTCAATCAAACAATCTTAGAAGCACTTAGCAAACATGCACAAGTTCAACGAAAATTGCACGGTAAACTCATCAGGGAGGGGTTGAAAATGACTTCAGCAAAATCGGGCAATCCCAATGCAGCCGAAGTAATCAGTAAAGTCAACAAACCCAAAATTGATACCGCCATCGTTTTTGCATTCCTGTTACAACCTATCATTCAGGATTATCGTCGCAAAGGTTATTCACAGCGACAAATGGTGAAAACCCTGAATGACGAAGGATTTACAGCTCCAGAAGGCGGCAAATGGGTTTTGAGTCAATTACAAAAAGTTTTGGATCGGGTAAGGCTGAATGAAATTGCATTAGAAGCCAAGTCCATTTTAGCAACCCTTCCTAAAGAAGCTACGCAATTAACTATTGCAGAAAGCTTAAATGCTAAAGCCATTGGTTCTCCGAAACGTGGTCCCTGGGATGAACCGCAAGTCAAAAAACTACAAGATCGCATTCAGCAGATTCAAGACATTGTTCATATCAATCAATTCGTCTTAGATCTTTTGTCCGTGGTGCATGAGTACCGAAATCATGGCAGCGATTGCGCTGAAATATTGAACCATTGCCATCTTATCGGGATCTCAATTCGTCATGATATCCGAAATGACATGCGTGCTGAAATGAATTCAGAGCCGCATAGCCATGCGCATGGACATTCCCAAACACATATCCAAGCTGCATTCAGTAACAAAGAACAGCTGAGACAATTGCTTGAAAAGCTGAAACACTGCATGATGTCTTTACCTGCAGAATCAGCCCATCTCGATCTCGCCCTGGAATCTGCTGCCAAACACATTCCTGCTTATCTCAAAATTGTCAAAGGACACATTGATCAATTGGCCAAGGTGCTTGAGCTCGAAACCCATGAAAATCGTAAAATTGAAAGCGTGGGTCTTGCTCAGCCTGTCACTCAATTGATGCAATTATTCCGCGAGCTTAACGATCAAGATCTCCAAATGCTCGAGACCTTGAGCTTTGAAGCGCGTCATTGGCAAGAAGAACGGGAAGGCGTTGTGGCTGCAATGGAAAAGACAGCGGTCGCGAGTGTATAAGTTATTTACACGCATACTTAATATCTGATATTTTGAGGTGGACCACTGTGTTGTATGTGTCCGCCTGCTTCTAGTAACAAGAAACCAAATACTAGGGCCTGTTGATAATTCGCTAGGTTGAGCCAGAAAGCTTTGATTTATGAGTACCGCAGCGCAGTTTATATTGAAATAAATGAGCAGCGGAACGCAATAAATCTAAGCTTTCTGGCCAACATAGTAGAATTATCAACAGGCCCTAGAAAAAATCCTTATGACTCTCTTCAATGATCTCTGGAAAAAATTTACCAAGCCCTTACCCACCGATGAGGAAGGCGTTCATTCTTCGTCTGCAAAAGATGTCATACAAACAGACAGTGGCGTAGCCACCTCCAAAGCAGAAACCAAATCCGCAGAACAAACCTTAAAACAAACTGAAGAAGAATTAATGGGTGTCTCCTCCCCCAACGTGCTCAAAAATACCGAAGCAGTACTCAATGCCTTTGATCACAATGAAACAGAGGAACGACAAGCATACCAGCTTAAAAAAAACTTGAAAGCCTTACAAGACATCGTTAACCAGCCCAAGATTAATCTCAAAGAGGATCAAAATAGAGACCACAGAGATCAAAAAGACACTGCTGATAAAAAAGAAAAAGACAAAGAAGATCTTTCAAAACGCGCTGCCTTAGAAGTCCGCTTTTCAAAGATCAATCAGCACTTAGGTCCACCCGAAGTTCATGAAACGGTTCGCCTAGAACGTTGGCAGCCGAGCATTCATTGCCCCGATTGCTATTCTGGTAATATTAAACGCTTACCTCAGTTGCCGCCCTCTTCTCCCTTAAAACATCGTTACCGCTGCATGGATTGCAACTGCATTTTTAATGATGATACTGGTACAGCCATGGAAAGGAATGTGCCGCCGCTGAATATCTGGATGCAAGTCTGGTATCTCATGGGTTGCACGGAATCTTTAAGTTATATTGCAACAAAATTAAACCTTGATTTGGGTATTATTGAATATATGGCCGAGCAATTGCGCAATATATTTAAGACCAGTCATCCTTTAACTCGCTTTGTTGATTATGATGAATGGAAAAAGCAATCCAAGCATTTGAGGGATCAATTAAAAGAAGATCTCTTGAAGCAATATGAGCGTTTAAGCGCAGACATTGCTACCATTCCAAAAGATACCGCAGAATTTCGCAGACAGCAAAACTTGAGACGCGATTTGGTTTCCACCACAGCACCTCCCTCTGGAGGTAAAAAAAGATAATGATGCAGTCTTCAGATACAGATACCAAAGTCATCAAATCTTCCATTATCCGTCCCCCTTCGCCCTCCCTGTTTCACCTCTTGATGTTACCCAAGAAGAGTGAAGCAGATATGGTTTTGAATATTCCTTTAAGGCTCAGCGATACTTATGGTGAAATCATTTATCATAAATTCAGCAGACAATATATCTTGACCGGCGCCAAGGGAATCGAACAAGTATTAAAAACCAATGCATCCTGCTATACCAAGCAAAATTTTTTTCATAAACGCTTGATTCCCTTATTTGGCTATAGTCTGCTCGTCTCTGATGGCGACTATTGGAAACATCGCAGAAAAGTGGCTTCTGGTGCTTTTCAGCATGCCATGATCAAATCTTATACCCCTACGATTTTAACGCTCACCAATCAATGGATTGATAATCTGGCAGACACAAAAGTTAATCTCGTGAGTGAATTTAACACACTAACGCTCAGAATCGCCTTAAAAGCTTTTTGCAGCCAGGAATTTTCCGAAAAAGCAATACAAGCACTAGGAGATGCTGTCTATTTTGGAAATTGGTATACAACACGAGCACTCATCGTGAGCCCATGGATGCCAAGTCTCAATAATTTTCGCTTCTATTATAAGATGCACCGCATGAATAAAATATTGTTGGAAGTCATCAGAGAACGTAGAGCAAAATATCAAGATGAGAAAGGGAAAGGAGGAGTGCTAGGAAATCAAGAACATTGTAGCAAGAAAGAAAAAGAAGATTATCGCAGCTCAGAAGAAAACACGCCTGATCTGCTGGCACGCTTACTGTCCGCCGACATCCCCTCAGAAGGACCGCTCACAGATGAAGGGATCCTCGCTGAATTAAAAACCTTGATAGTCACTGGCTATGAAACCAATGCTTTGACACTCACTTGGATGTTTTATTTATTAGCCAAAAATCCTGACTATTATGATTTATTGGAAGAGGAAATCAACCGAGTTCTTGGGTCTACCCCTCCCAATTTCGAAACATTACAGCACTTGCCTGTGCTTAAAGCCATTATTTTTGAAACGATGCGGCTCTACCCTCCAGTATGGGGTTTAACACGCCGCTGCATTTCTGAAAATGAGGTATTAGGCTACAAAATTCCCGTCAAATCGCTGGTCAGCATGAATCTTTATGCGCTGCACCGAAATCCTGAATATTGGGAAAAACCAGACTCTTTCAGGCCGGAACGTTTTCTGGATGATGCAGATATAAAAAACCGCCATCCCTTTGCATATGTCCCCTTCAGCGCAGGTCCTAGGATTTGCATCGCCTCAAATTTTGCTTTAACTGAAGCTATGCTCGCTGCAGCCAGTATTGTTCAGCGGGTTCGTTTTGTCGATCCCAGGGATTACAGAGGGAGAGGTAAAGGTAATAGTAAAGGTAAACGATACAATCACAAACTAACAAAAGAAACAGAAGTCATTATAGAGCCCTGTTTCTCATTAAGGCCTAAAGAAGGACTCTTTCTTCAGCCGATTTTTAAATAAATCATTATCCTATGATTATGGAAACATTCATTCCAATACTAGATATTTTGCCAAAATCTAGTTAAAATTATTGTCTATACTCTTTCAGACTCCTAAACACTGTATTCTTTGTAGTACTGCGAAGGCATATGACAATCTCACTACCCAATACAACACCACTTCTTGAAGTTGCTAAGCGTGTCGTTTGGTTCAAGAAACCGGAAGATACTCTAAAAAACCCCTATCACTTTCTTGCCTATTTAATGACTTTTGGCACCGTTGAAGATGTCAAAGTTGTACGACAGTATTTAACTGATGCAGATTTTGTGGAAGCCTTAAAAAACGCACCCCCTGGCATATTTGATGAGAGATCTTGGACATATTGGCATCTTGTGCTATGTCAAAAGAATCCTGCGCCACCAATGCCTATCAGACAGTACCCTCAAGAAGATCTTTTGAGCTCTCCTAAAAATGCGGATAGATTGCTGAAAGCAATGAAAGAGATAGATAATCAGATTATCTCTAAGGACAGAAAGAATTAAACTCTTAAGCTAATATTCTCTATACGAGCTCTTTCTGCAAACATTCTCAGAATAAACCCTGCAATCAATGTCAGAATGAATAACGAGGCCACAGCGCAAATAACTTGAAGCGGCAGCCAACCCATCATGAATAGGCCGATGAAAAAACAACAGAATGCCATTAATACTACGATCATCCAGGATTGAAGCGAGGCTACTCTGCCCTGTCCGCGTTGCGGCATGGCACCGCGAGTGACATCTGAGGTATTGTGTATGCCGCCGTAAGCAAGCATCATGAAAAGCAGCAAGAATGCCGCCATAGCAAGCTTGAACGCGGGAGAGGGCAAGAGGGTTTGCAGCATATGGAAGAAGCCAGACAGAATCTCATTATGTAGAGAACCAGCCTCCGATATAAAAAACAGAAAAGACCAAGGAAATATCAAAGCAATCAAGACCATCACCCAGGGTTTTCGCTTGGAAGTGATAGCGATGCGTGCAACAATAGAACTCATCCAGGGTAACCAAATTAACCACCAGCCGAATATCAGAAGTGAAAAGCGAGTATCTAGAGCTTCACTTGAAAAATAGCCGGCAAATATACTTTTAAATACCTTGCCTGGTTCGGTATTTTCTACACCGACACTAAATGCTTCAGAAACCGCATGCAAGGAAACAAATAACAATGAAATAATACTGGCATAGAGCACGAGCATTCCACCCAGCGGAATTCTTTTTTCACCGCACCAATTTAAAAAGCGCGCATTAGATCTATTCATGACAAAAAGCATAATGGCAAATAAAAATAAGGAACGGAAAGGATAATGGAAAGTAGAGGGCAATGAAAATAAGGAACTGGTGCCTTCGGTTAAGCAAATAACAGCAAGACATAAAATACAAATAAAGGGAATGGGAATGACAGCTTCGGTCACTACCCAAAAATAATTATAGAGCACCAAATGGCGATGTTTTTCTACTTTTGGTATCAAGATTCTCGCAAAAGTCGGGATTTCTTGGCTGTGAACTGAAAAATAGGCAAAGCCTATGCCAACCACAGCATAGAGAAGCCAGGGCAAGTACCCAAGACTTATGATATGAGTTCGCAGCACTTCGAGGATTGAACCAATTTCTATATGATGTAATCGAGCATTATGATCTGTTTGCGATTCAAAGGTATAAAAAGCAAGTAAAGTGATGATGAAAAATGCGCATTGAACTGTCGCAAGGGGTAGAAAAATTTTAAAAGCAGAAGGTTTTGTTGCTGTGCTTTGGTTTTGGTGTCGGTGCTGGTGCTGGTGTTGTTGCTGGTATAGTTGCAGATCTGATTCATAATCCAAAACCTCAGCTGATTTTGGTAACATGAGCAGCGCTACCAGCCCTAGAACTGCAAAAGTCGAGGTTAATAAGAGTGCAATGTCTGCAAGATATGGCGGTGCAATTGCAGAAAGCAGGAAGCCCAGCAAAAAAGCAGAGGCGCCCAAAATTAAGGAGAGACTTATCTTGCTGTTCCGGTTCATTAGGGTCCAGGAGCAGGTGTGGGCGGTGTATACGGATTCACAGGAATAGTAGTTCCAGTGGTGCCGCCGGTACCCGTGGTACCTGTTCCTCCAGTGCCTCCCGTGGTAGTCCCTCCTCCCGTGCTATAGTTTGCAGGATTTGAAGTACCATAGTTTGTCGGCGGTGCAGTACCAGTGGTAGATCCGCCAGAGGGCGAAGCGATAGTGCCGCCAGAACTGCCGCCACTCGGATTTTGCGTCACTGCAGACACATTTGGCTGTGCGGTGCTGACGATTGCAGCAGCGTTCTGCGCTTGACGATATTGCTGCGAAATTTGCGCTGCAAGCAATGCTTGGATAACTTCATTTTGTTTAAATTTTTCAAATTCTAGACAAGTGCTGGTGGCCATTTGCACTGTCATATCTATCGTAGCAGCTCCTACCAAATCTGGTTGTTTGCTCTTATCCGGGACATTTTGAGGGCTGCAAGAGGGATTGTTAGTATTCGGTTTATTGAGCGCAGTATAGTAAGCTATTTGCATATTACATTGCCAACCATTATCGAAGAGACGCTGACAAGCTTGAGATTCAAAAGCTTCCATCAAGGTTTGTGTTTGTTGTCCAGAGATACTGCGCCTTGCAATCATCTCAACCAGCGGTTGTCTTGCAACCGAGAGAAGGGCTTGATCGGCTAGAGCTGTCGCATAGGCTTGTTTGAAGGTAGGATCACTCCCCACCCTAGCTGCGGAAATTGCCGTTGGCTTTTTGGTGGTCGGGATCCGGATAAGTTCCCCCTTGGAAACTTGTATTAGGAAAGGGATTGATCAAATTATTGACAAAAGTCTGTGCAGTGGACGTTCGATTTGAATCTAAATAAGAGCCTGATAATACGCTCGATAATTTCAGGTCACCAGTCTGAAACATCAAATCTGTAGGACAATTGTTCCGCCACCTTCACTGTTCGGTGCACAATAGTTTTGCAAATGAGTAAAAGCAAGTTGATAATAAGGATCAGGTGCTCCACCTGAAGTAGCAGAAGCCACTCCTTGCAAATACAAATTGGCATCAAATGCGTTTATCAGCAGTTGTTCTATCATAGCTCGTGTGGTACTCAGCATGGTAATTGCTGGCAAAGTTCCCGCTGTATTAGTAAACACTCGCGTAATATCGGTATTAATTTCACCGGTTGGAGATTGAGTGCTTGGCGCTTGGAAGGCGCTGAATATATAGGGCAGCGGACTAGGTGCAGGAGGCGTTGAGGCAGCAGCAGCTGAAGTAGATTGTGCGAAAACCAGAGACATATTGAAAAACAGCGACAAACTGGAAATCATAGCAATAGCCGCAGAAATAGTCGCAGATGATGTTCGAGAAGGGTTTTTGAATTTTCGAATGCCATCCCTTTTTTTCATATTAATAACCCCTTATATAACCAGATGATGAATTGCTAGAAGGCTGTGCCTCTGAATTTTGACCGCTTGGGCTTTGGCCGCCTTGTCCACTTTGGCCAGAGCTTACTCCACTTGAAGCATTACCAGAAGTACCTTCGGTACCTGCAGCTGGATTTAAACCACTGGTAGTTGAAGAAGCTCCTGCTGTACTTCCTGCTGTACTTCCCGTAGCACCCCCTTGCGAGGCTCTTCCTTGTGGAGCTTGTGGTTCCGCCTTTGGTGGTGAGACCATATATTGGCGAAGTTCTTCCGGATCTTGACCATAGAAAGCATCACTGCCAATTCGTTTCGCAGCATTAGGATTTTTTGGAGAAATCTGCAACTCATTTTGTTCTCCTTCCACCGCAGTCATCCCCATCGCCATTGCAATCAATAAAATTGCGGTAAAAAAACCAATATAGATTCTATTCACTGTGTTGCTCCAATGCTTTTAATACCAATGAAACCCTTTGTGGTGCAAAAACGCGAGACAATAATTGCAGCCTTTCAAATACCAAATTTCTTCGCAAGAACAGTTGCGCTTGCTTGTCCAGTGTCTTCCCTTCTCCCGTACTACTGGCTTCTTCTGCAAACATCAATAATTGCGAAGCGGTGCCAGGTTTTGCTATATCCAAAGACTGTAATATTCGCAATGCTCTACTTGCACGAGTGCAAGACAAGACATGAATAATTTTAGCTTCATTTGCTAATTCAAAACTGCCGCCTTGATCAATGACTTCACCCAGACGAATCAATGCAGCTTCGACTGCCGGATCACTGTCTAAAACCCAATGCTCCACTCTTTCGATCGCAACAATGACTCTATATAAGGTACGTCTATCATAGCTGTCCCAGAAAGCATGTACGGCATCAAGATGAAGATCGGGCAAAGGTTTGCTCCTAAATATTAACTTCTGGCGGATAATAAACTCTATATCTTATAATAATACAATCACAGTCTTTGAATTACCAGTTGTAAGAACAAATAGGTCAGGATATATTTTCTGTATTAGGTCAGTGGAGTAAACATGGGATTTTGGAAAGGGGTCAAAAAAGCCGGCGGCTTTGTTTTTAATTTTAAAGTATCTCAATGGCTGGATTATGAAACTATTAAAGGTGGTCTCGCCTATTTTGTTTCGCTAGCAAGATCAATTTATTCCCGAAAACCTGGCACCGGATTTGATGAAACTTATGAAATGGCCAAAGAACGTTTGAATTTGACTGATGCAGAAATTGAACTACAAGCAAAGAATTATTTGTTGATTTCTTGGGTTTACCTGATTGCAAGTCTGGGTTTATTAGGCTACACAGCTTATCTATTATACCACCGTCATTTCTTAAGCGGCTCATTAACCGCCTGCATCACGCTTTATGCGATCACTTTCTGCATTCGCAATCACTTCTGGCATTATCAACTTAAACAAAAAAGATTGGGCTGCAGTTTAGTAGAGTGGTTTTCGGCGCTCTTTGGTGTTAAAAATAATGTACAAACAAGGAAAGAAATTGAGTTACAATGCCATGAAATGCATGAAATGAATGAAAATCAAGTCAAAAATTATCAGGATGTAACCAGCGAGGCAACGAACAATGCATCAGACGATGATAAAGGTAAATATGAATCACTCTATGGGGATAAAACTCGGAATTGAATAGAAAAGGATTTGTACAGTATGAAAAGTTACAATTTTATTAGATACTTTATTAAATATTTCCTTTTATTCCTCTGCTTCGCTTTTTCAAGCGAACTCTGCGCTCAAGGCGTTTTTACAGTTCTTCCCACCGATAAATCCGTACAATATCTCGGCATCATTTTTGGCGGTAATGTGGGTGCGGTGACTTTGGGCGGCGGTGCAAATCCCATGCTCTCGAAAATGTTCCAGTATTTTAATGTTATTATACTGGGATTTGGTGTCATCATTCTCGCCTGGGTAGGACTTGTTGCTTTAGTCAACACGGCTCGTGAAGGCGAGGCCATGGGCAGAAAGTTCAGCCTTTGGGTGCCTATTCGCGGTTTATTTGGCATGCTGCTTTTAATACCATCCCCTGGATCAGGATATTCCTTAATACAAATGACCGTCATGTGGATCGTGTTAAATGGCATTGGTGCTGCAAATGGCATTTGGACCATCATTTTAAATCAATTGGCGCTAGGCGTGCCTTCAGTCGGAGCCATTCAAATTAATATTGCGAATGGACAACTCGATGGTCTTGCAAGAAGCATTCTCATGTCGCTCACTTGCATGAATTCTTTTAATCAATTCCAGTCTTCCAGTTTGTATCAGAATTATGGGCCGGTACGAATCATTGTGCAGGCACAAGGCATTCAATATGCGCCAAACCAAAATGCACCAACAACACTTTCACAGGCAGCCATTGTGAGTGTCGGTGTGCCAAGTCTGGGTAATCCCTCAGTGCCAGATCCAACGCTTGGCGCTCTCTGCGGTTCTTATAACGTGAACACCTCTATCTGTAATGCCGCTAGTACTTCGAGCACCAACACCAGCGCTTGCCAAGGGACCTTCAACGCAGCTTCTATTACACAGCGATTGAATTATAAAGTTGGGGCAATGCTCGCTATGTTCAATGTCTTGGGACCAGCAGCCACACAAGTTGCGACCAGCAGTACTCCACCACAAAATGGCTATTTTAGCGCAGCTTATGATGCTTACCGATCAGGGATCGCGGCTTTGGCAGGCGGTGTTAATATGCCGGTTGGGCAGCCGCCTACGATTGGCAGTCCGGGGTTTACGGCGCAAAATTTAGGGTTGTCTAATGCGGGAGGACAGGCTAATGCCTGGTTTCAAGGCCAAGTCAGTACCAATGAAGCAGGCCTTAAAAGTACCGGACCAGCTCTTCAAAATTATGGCGCGCTTGGACAAGGGGGATATCAGACAACAGCGCAAGCTATTGGAATGGGTGGCGGCGGCGCAATGGGCACTGGTCAAGCTACAACCGCTGCAGAGGCTGCTGGAATAGGCACCGCGCAAGCAGCCAAAGGAGTGGCAACAGAAGCAGGTCTTTACGCCGCAGCACCTGCTATCCTCGGCGGCAGCTATGCAGTACAATATGCCGCGCCTACCATAGCAAACGTCGGCAATTTTGCAGTCCAGGCCTGGGAGCAACAATCACAAGTCACCCCTGTCACTCAAACCCAAGTCAATAATCTCTTGCAATTTGGTTGGATTCATGCAGGAAGCTATTATTACTCGCTGTCACAATCTTCAGCACAAAGTCCTTTGGGCGGTGATTTACAAAATATTCCTTCCCCAGTCAGTCAAACTCAAATTCCAACTCAGACTGGCACACTAGTGGCGAATGTGCAGCCACAGGAATGGACAGCAGCTGTTTATTCTCAACTCGGAAATGATGCTAATCGATCTGCCTACAATAATGCACTTATCAATGCCAATCAATTTTATCTCGCAGATCATAATTTTACGCCTGCAACCTCTCTGCCTTCATTAGGATCCGGACAAGCTAGCACGGGTAATCAATTTTTAGATCAAATTGTAAATGCCTTATCTTCCAGCTACCGTCAGCCCATTATGAATTTTATCCAAAATCAACTTATGGGAACAGGAAGTCTCATCCAAGGCGCCAGTACAGATCCCTTGATCACGATTGGTACTTTCGGCTGGACCATGATGATGGCAGGCGAAATTTCTGTTTTTGTTGTCATTGCGCTCTGCTTTACATTATTACTCGCATTGGCAGCAGGTTCTTGCATGAGCCCATTGGCTTGGGCAGTTAACGCGCTTGCAATGCAAATTTTCGGAGTGATCTTAGGGGTCGTTACGTTACTTTGGACTGCGGGTGCAACACTCGGTGTTTACACACCTCTCGTTCCCTACATCATTTTTACAACAACCGCTTTTGGATGGTTATTGGTGGTAACAGAAGCGCTGGTGGGAGCTCCCATCGTTGCCTTGGCTCTGGTGCAACCGGGCGGTGAGGAACTTGGTAATATCAAAGAAGGTCTGGGCATGATCGTCAATGTCTTCATGCGGCCTACTTTAATGTTGTTTGGATTTATTCTGGCTGCAGGCGTACTTCGTGGCGGTCTAACATTGATTAACTTTGGTTTTATGAAAGCAGTGAACGATAGCGTGCTGCCCACCATCTTCAGTATCATTCCAACTATTGGCATCTATACTTTCTTGGTTGTTGCGGTGGTAAACCAGGCATTTAGTCTTATTTATGAATTACCGAATAGAATTATGACGTATATGGGTATGAGGCATGAAGGATTCGGTGGTCAAGTCGCAGAAAAGATGACTGGCCAAGCTAAAGAAGGCTTCCAAGCTGGTGCTCAAATGGCTCAGAAAGGTGTGTCTGCTATGAGTGAAAAAGGCATGGCAGCTTATGGTCAGGTGTCAGAGAAGCTTGGGAAGGCTAAGCGTACTAGTATTGGCGGAGGAGTTATTTAATACAATGTCATACTGCAATAGCAGGAGCACAATTTGCAATATTTGTTGATTTTATTGTTCTGGATTGCTTCGCAACATTGTTCTGGATTGCTTCGCAACTCGGCTCTGTGAAGCAATCCAGGTGATACCTAAACAGTTATAATATTATCTAATCTATTACTTATGGATAATTCTAACCTTTTCATTTTCAGGTTTCGGACCTTCATTTTCTGAATCATCCAACGGACTACCATCCACTTTGAAAGGCAGAGGACCATTACCCATCTTGATTGAGCAAAGATTCGCAAAAGCAAACATCAAGCTGAAGATCCAGTTCATTATCTGCTTTGCAATTCTCGTTTCTGTGCTGTTATAACCAGCCTGACTCGCAAGTTGGCTATAATCTTGCATCATGTCCTTCAAAGGCATGGTGAGAGCATCTCCAAAAATTTTGCCCATGTCAGGATTTTTCATGTACAAAGGATATAATGCCTTGGCACAATGTGACACGAAATGTGGGCTGCGGATAAGATTACGGGCAGCCTGTTTCTTCTGCTCTAAACTTTGCAGATTATCAATTTCATTTATTTGCTTGCTGAAAGTTTCATCTTGCTCGGAAATAGATCGCATGAAATTGAAGAGCTGTTCCCAAGCCAATTTATCGTTGTTTGCCATAGCTCGATTCATCATCGAATCAAAAAACTGTTTGAGCTCAGCCTCAAGTTTTTGCTTGGAATCGACTTTCTTTAATGCGCTGCTTTGCACGCCAAAGCGGTGACCTGCATCTTTCATGACTCGGTCCAATCTTAGTTGTTCTTGTTTAGCGGCATCGAAACCAGGAGTTATATTAGGCATTGCTGTACCTCCACTGTTAATTTACACTCTATGTTACTATAAAAACTATTCAAAAACGTATAAAAATCTTATAAAAACTGTATAAATATGATGTATATAAACTAAGTTTCTATTGTTTGGTATATACATTTCTCTATTATTCCTATTTAGAACTCTATTAAACCATATTTATTGGGGTTTGTAAATAGTTATCTAACTAAGAAATTAAATTAAGGTTGGCAAGGTTTGCCTGGGTTTTTACCTAGTATTTTTAGGGGTCGAGTCTTTAGTGGAGACCATGTTTATCAGCATCTTCTGCTTCGGCTTCGGCCTCGGCTTCCGCTTCAGGTTCAGGTTCAGGTTCCGGCTCTTTTTGTGAAGGGGTGGGTGAGGGCGCAGGTTGTCGTTCGGGTTGCGGGAGTGGCGGTGCTGTCCTCTCAGCTTCATCACGTTGGGGAGTTATACCGGGAGCGGGATTTACGGCTTGTCTAGCATTTTTTGGCACACTTTTGCCATCGATTCTTTGAGCCGCAGAACTAGAATCTACATTTCTTGTCCTTTTTTCGAGATCGTGTTTGGCAGTGTCAATTGGGGTTGGTGTTGGAGTGGGGCTCGGGGTTGGGGTTTTTTCGGGTATTTTTGGTTTCTCAGCCTCTTTCTTAGAAGAAGAGGGAGCTTCTGGGCTTTCTTTCTCATCTACAAAAAGCCCCTTGATATAACCAGCACCAGTTTCAAATGGGGGAATGATTCCATCTGTAAATGCAGATTTCATTTCTTTCGTCCACTTCTCCGATATAGATCCTTTTTCTCCAAAGATCGCTAAATATGGGAGTTCAACAAAGACTTTCAAAGGAACTTTTACGACACCGCTCACAAATCTACCAGCAGCTATTCCAAAACCACCAATTCCTGTTTTAGTCACTAAATTTATGCCATCCTCTAACCAGTCTACAGCAAAGCTACCCAATGCATCTACGCCTTTTTGCATGCCTTTTGGCATGAATCCCCTAAATGGTCTAACAAAGCACCAAGCCGTGCCTGCTAAAACTCCACCAGCCGTTTTGACAGCTCCCACAACACTACCAGCTGCAGCCTTAAAAGCAATTCCAATAGCACCAAAAATTCCTCCCCCAAATAACATAGCAATGATTTTGCCAAAATCATCAATACTGATGTCGGGTGCTTTGGGTTTCTCCCAATGCGATTTTTTTCTTGGTCGATCTTCATCCTCATCTTTATCTTTTTCTTTTTTCGGTTCTTCCTTTGGTTCCCCACCAGTTTCAAATTCACCAGTTTGTTGAGGTGTGGCGCCTTCCAAATTTCCCGTAGATTGCTTATCAGCCTCGAGTTCTCCTTTTTTATCATCTACCGGCGTTCCCCCATCTCCCACAAAGTCTGTTGTACCGCTTTGTGCAGCATCTGGTGATATTGACATTCCAGGTTGAATGTCTACTGAAGCCACTGGTCCACTTGGAGTTCCAGCAGGTGGAGTATTTGCATCTGGTATCTTTGCATTGGGATCGGGTGCAACACCGGGTTTACTACCTGCTGGCGAAACCACAGTAAATGTTGCACCACCTTTTTTTGGACCTTTTGCAGCCATTTTTTACCCCTTAGCGGATATTCAGATGATATTTTTTGCAGAAGTCTTTATAAACAAATATATGAACATAATATTATCTATTTCATTTGATACTTTCTTTTAAAGTTGGTTCCAGTGAAACGAACCAAAGAGATCATTAGCATATGCACGTGATTAATTGATACTGACGTGATAGGTAGTACATTATAGTGATACGTGATACATGGTAAGGGTGGTAAGGGTGTCCAAGTAAGGGTGTCAAGTCTCTACATTGGACAAAATTTTTTTCCAATGTTACTTGTGTCATGGTTTAATCTTAAATGAAAATTTGTCCAATGTAGAGACTTGACACCCAGGGAGTACGATTGGATTGAGAGCTAAGCTTAACGCCCTCTAAAATCACGACCCTCTCGAGCTCCGCCATTAAAATCGCCGGAATCTCTCGCTCTATTTAAGTCTTCTCCTGTCGGCACTACCATCCCAGCGCCAGTAGTTGGTCCTGTGCCTGATTGAATGACGGTGGTTTGAGTACCACTGGATCCTGGGGTCGTTACAGTTTCAACGCTCGTGTCCTCACCCATTTCCCTTTCTCTTTGTCTGTTAACATCCACATCGACATCTTCAGCTCTTTCTATCCTGGCACCACCACCACGAGCAGCAATGACATCCATTTGCTCTGCCGCAAAAACTGAGTTGTTTGATATGAGCACCAAAGCGAAGGAAAGGATTTTGAAAGCATTATTTTTCATTACAGATCTCCCAACGTTTTCTAAAAAAGAAAGCATTAACTTAATTCTTTTAGTAATGAATAAGGCATTAGTCAAGGCCTCCTTAAAGCCATAAAGATTAAGCCATCTAACTACATTTTGGCAAATTTTTTAATATTATTTTACTTCATTTACTCCTTTCTGAACTAGCAAATTAATGTTATCATTATCTTCATTATTATTTATGTTATTCAAATTTTAATCAAATAATAGATCTGAACATTTGTTCGAACACCAATAAAGCAGGTTTTTTTAAGAACAGTAAGGCTATTATGATAACCGCGGAAGATGCAGCAAAAAACATTCAAAGCAAAGCAGACACCTATGCGGATACGGAGGGTGACTCTGCATCCTCACTATTGTCCACAGTCATTATTGCAGAACAATATGATCTTGCAGAAACTCTATTAGAATCAGGGGCGGATGCACTTATACGAGATGACGAAGGTAATAATACCTTACACCTTTTAGCTGATTATTACATGGTTCCAACTGAAGAAGATGTTTTTTCAGCTGCTTTTTCATCAGAATTCTCAGATTTATCAGGCTTATCAGACTTGTCAGAAACCGAGGAAAAGCCCTATATACGCTTGATAAAAAAACTGATTGCACGTGGCGTTGACATTAACGCCAGAAATAACGAAGGCCAAACACCGTTATTCAAAGCCATCGCGACTGAACGAGCCACATCGCACAATTCGCCCCCAATAGAGTTAATTAAGACATTATTAGAATTTAAGGCAGATCCCAGCATTGCCTCACTCGCATCCACTCCATTACATCATGCTGTATGCTGGAATGCATTGGAATTAGCAAAAATTCTTGTAGCAAAGGGTGCAAAAGTCAATGCAAAAGATCAGGAAGACGCCACGCCTCTATTTAAGGTGCAAAGCATAGAGATGTTGCAGCTTTTGCTCGAGTTACAAGCCGATCTTTCCATAACAAGGAAGGATGGTCAGACTCTCCTGCATTGCTGCAGCAATGATTTAATTCCTGCATTTGTGAGATTGAAGGTTCCGATAGAGGCAGTAGACAATAATGGATTTACTCCATTAGCAGCTGCTATTCATACTGAAAATACCGACAGATGCAAAATACTTTTAGAAAATAAAGCCAATGCCAATGGATCTTTTGGCAATGGTGATAGCTATCTAAATCGCGCAATCACTCGCAATTATATACCCGTGACCGAATTGTTGCTCCAACATCGTGCCCATGCAAATGTGAAAGATAAACTTGGCCATTTGCCTGTCGATATTGCAATCTACTATAGTTCTAAACAGTTGCGGTTGGCGCGTACAATCCTGAAATATGGCATTAATGTGAATGATGTACTCGAGAAGGGTGAAACCGTTCTCGACCGTGCGTTACAGTGCCACTCAAGCAGTTTCTTGTGTGAGGTGATGGAGGCGAGTATAGAAATGCCTCGTCATTTAATCAGATATTTGCCTAAAGTTTTAGTGAGCGATAACGTACCAATGGTTGCTTCATTTTTGTGTACTTGTCAGGCTGACAGCATTGATATCAGAACATTTGCAAAAAATATTTTAACGATAATCTTAAGAAATGCTTCAAATATTTGGGGTAGCCGAGATTTTCACTATAAAATAATCCCAAGTTTAATGCAATACCGAGCAAATTGCCTGGATAGTATTGAACAGACTCATCAAGTTAAAACGGATCTTTCAATTGATGTTCATGAAGTGACCATGCATCTCATAGACACACATAAGCATAATGATAGCATTTTTAGACTTTTCATTGAAATCCTGAAAATTGAATCAGTCCGAATTTTGTCTCAAAGCCATATTCAATATTGGGCCAATATCATTGAAAATCTTTATTTAAAAACGAACAAAGTTAAGGGAGGTTTAGAGGGAAAGGATGGCTTAGAAAAAGCCTTGGATACGGATACAACTTATTTTCTCTACGATTATGATGACCTAGAAAAATTCATTGAAAACAAACTTGACATTTTTGCCCCTATAATCTTCAAGCAGCATGGAAAAGAAATACAAGAAATTTTTACCAAATTGAGCTCTGATAAAGCTTCGAAACCTATCAAAATTCCCAAAATTCCAAAAAAACCAAAAAAACCAAAAAAACCAAGCAAAGAGAAAGAGATGACTCAAGTTGCCGTCGTCTCAGTCGACAGAGACCCAATTCTGAATTTGCAATACTGGCTTCTTTATTATATCAAAATCTGCATTAAAACCAGCCTCTCGCCCCGGGTAAGTTATTGCTTTTTGAAGCCTTATATTGAGATCGCTTTATTTGAAGATCATGCTCGAAAAGACATCCAAGGAAATCCCGTCCCCGTATTGCCAAGCATTGTCCCTGCCACCGCTGCAGAAATCATTGTTTCTTATTTATCTGGGATTTGTACCGGGAGCGAATTTGAAAGCGTGTATGGAAGTCCGCATCACAAGAACATTAAGAGTCAGAAAAGTACTTCAAGTTTTTACAAAATGGCAAATGTGCTGACCGAAAGGCTTAATTTTTTGAAAAAGGGACAGGAAAAATGCAAAGTTACCGACGATACCTTTAAAGCAATTTTATATGACCGCAAATCTCCCTTGCTGCCGCTCTATGAAGAGCTTGTCAAGAAACCGAAACCAAAGACTTCAAGTGCTGTACCGCAGGACAAAGGGGATTCAAAAAGATTGAAACGGTCGCGCTCTGATATGAAAACCAGAAAATTTAAAAAATTCAGTTAATGATATCATTCGACATTATTTTTCTTGATTAAACCAACTTTCTATACCATATAAAGGAGTTTCAATACTGATTTTATGTACAGTTAAAATATTCATACCTATACCTTTCCTCCTAAAGAGGAAAAATATAAGAATAAATATGCGGAAATGCTGCTGGATGATAATATAAACGCAGACACATTAGATAAAAATGGTTCGACACTTTTACATAATTTCGCAGATAAATTTAAATTAAAAATTCCTGCAACCAAAAAAACAACCGAGCAATCGGGGGCTGCCGAGGCTGTAACTCTGGATGTAGCAACTGTGGAGAAAGAAAAAGAACAACCATGTGATCCTAAAATTCCAATTCATAGGAGGATAATTTACAAGCTTTTGGCTAAGGGAGTAAAAATAAATGCAAGAAATCGTATAGGTTTCACAGCGTTTACTTACGCTGCCCGCAATTACCATTCACCACCTTATGATACTGGATTTAGAGATGTGGTAAGCTGTTTGCTTCTGCTCAAAGCAGATCCAAACATAGGAAACAAACACAATGATTTCATTCCAATAATTACTTTCGTTCACCTTGATATGGTGGATATGGCAAGTTTACTCATAAATAATGGCGCATCAGTTCACATCAAGGACTCCAAAGGAGCGACTCCCATTTTATATTCGAATAGTCTCCCGATGCTGAAACTTTTATTGGAGAATAAAGCTCTTCCTTCCGCAAAAGATTCAAAGGAAAATACTGCTTTGCATAAGTGTGGTACCGAGGTGACACGTGAATTAATTGAAATGGGCTTGGAGGTTGATGTTAAAAATCAAGAAGGTATTACACCACTCGGTCAGGCTGTTAGTGAAAATAATATAGAAAAGTGCAAAATACTGCTTGAAATGCGCGCAAATCCTAATGTAAAGACGTATCAATATGAATGCTGTCTGCAAAATGCAGTGGTGGTTTCAAATAAGGAACTCGTGAGTCTGCTTCTATTGCATCGAGCAGATATCCATGCAAAAGTTAGTATCTATCATTCCATCCTTAAGAAAGCAATACGTTTCACAAACATTGATCAATTTGGGACTTTCAATGAGATTGCACAATATTTGGTAGAACAAGGTGCAAAAGTCTATGAAACACAAGAAAAAAATAGTAGTGCCCTCACTATGGCTCTAGTTTCCAGGAATAAAAATGCATCAAATCTTATTTGTGGATTGATTGACAAGGCGAAAGATCTTCCGAACAGCACACATCACTCTCTGGCATTGCATAGCTCAGTTGAATATTATGATCCATTAAGGACCAACATTCTGATTTCCTGTAATTATGAGGTCGATCTCCAAGAAACGAGCACAGGAAAAACAATTCTTCATAAAGCGGTCTCTAGGAAACAACATGAATTAATCCCTGTTCTATTAATAAACGGTGCTAATATTCATACGCAAGATAAGCTCGGAAATTCACCTTTCGATCTAGCCTTAGCGCGCAAGGATAGTATTGCTCTGCTTATGATGAATGTCATGCAGCTCCAAAACTATTCGTTGTTATCTTATGGTTATATGCAATATTTGGCAAACTTGCTCGAAAATTGGATAATAGACTATTATATTGAGAATAAGGAAATTGCAGAGAACGTTGCAATAGGAAATTTGTCATGTTTTCTATACGATGGATTATACAATGAAAGAAAATTGAAAAATTTTTGTTATAACATTTTGGGTACTATCTCGCGCACTATCTTTCAGCAGCATGAAAAAGAATTGCAAGAGATTCAGAAAATCTTGAATGACTCAGAAGCCCTAGCAATCGCAAAAGGCATCAAACCCTATCCGGACATGGATCGAAGAAAGAAACTGCTAGATTACTTCGAGAAACGTTACAGGGATGGCGAAATTGACTTATCAAAATTTGAAAGAAATTGTTGGGAAGTTTCGGAGGCAGAAAAAGCAGTAAAAGATGCAAACGCTGCAAAAGCTGCAAAAGCTGCAAAAACAGAGAGAACCTTATCAGAACTAGATTTAAATCAGAAATCCGAAGCGGGAGGACAACCAGAATCTGGAGGACATACAGAAACGGGAGAAAACCCAATAATCTCGCGAGAGGAACTGAAACATTGGTTATTCTATATGATGCATGCCTGCGTGAAGAGCTTATTCACAACACCTCGCATAGAGAGTATATGCTTAAGACCCTATATTGATGTTGCGTTCTTTGAGGATCGCGAGCGATGCTATGACGACGGAAAACCCATGCTTGTTTTGCCTGACATTGTCCCAAAGGATGCAGCGCTTATAATCATTTCTTACTTAGCTGGGATTTGTACCGATTCTGATTTTCCTAATTGTCAGATAAGAAAGCTCGAAAAAGATCGCTTTGGCTCTGAAAGGACGGCTCAAGTGCTATCGGCGCGATTGGAATACTTGAACCAAAAGTTGAATACTCTGGGTGGTTTTAAGACAATGTTGGAGGCACAGAAATCCCCACTAGGGATACTTTATGAGGAGTTTGGGAAGAAGCCAGAACCTGAACCTGAGTCTTCGTGTTCGGAGTCTGATATCATTAAATCTAAAAAGTTTACTTAAGCATTTCGATAGATATTTAATTTCTTTCTGGATTGCCACGGCCTACGGCCTCGCAATGACGCACTGAACTTGCGTCATTGCGAGTGCATAGCGCGAAGCAATCCAGGAGTAATTGGTATAATCTTAATTATACTATTCTTTATCTTTATCTTCTTTTTTGATTTCTTCTGCTTTCGGAGCTTCAGCTTTGGCGGGTTCATGCTCTTCGTGTTCTTTGTGTTCTTCGTGAACTTCGTGTTCTCCATGCACTTCATGTTCGGCTACTTCGTGCTCCTCGTGAGCTGCATGTTCATCAGGTTCCTCATGTTCCCCAGGCTCTTCGTGCAAACCAAGTTCCTTCATCAATTGTGCATGCAGATCTTCATGTTCTTTAAGGATATCATATTCGCCGCCTATGCCGCCGTGAGTGCCTTCACTGTCGCTATCGCTTCCCGCGCCGCCTTCACTCAGTTCCTCTTTATGCTCCTCTACATGTTCTGCATGTTCTGCGTCATGTGATTCTTCGTGAGCTTCATCATGATCGTCTTCATCCTCTTCTTCGTGCTCTTCCTCAAGTTCTTCTTCGTGCACCACTTCATGTTCTTCGACCTGCGCTTCGCCATGATGCTCACCTTCTTCCTCAGTGCCAAACAACCAGCTGTCGTCAAGACCGGAACCGCTAAGACCACCAGCACCTCCGATGCCGCCAGAAGTTCCACCAGCACCACCGCCACTCTCGCCGCCTTCGTCCTCCTCAGGCGGAAATTCAAATAAGCTGTCAGGGAGTTCATAGGCGTCTTCTTCTTGTTCATAATCTTCTATATCGGTAAGCTCAGGGAGTTCAGGGAATTCCGGCAATTCTGCCATGCCGCCGAAATCATATCCGCCAAGTTCAGAGCCCTCGCTCGGTGCAACGGCCCCTGCTTTCAAGGCTTCAATATCGAGTGGCGCACCGCCAAAGAGTTTAATGATGTCATTAATGTCGTTCAGCATTTCATCGCGATTATATTCAAATTGAATTTCCGGCGGGAATCGCGTGGCATTTTCGATATCAGTGATGGTGCTGCCGGCAATCTTCAAAGCTTCTTGCTCTGATTTGCCAGAAAGTCTTTCGATGTGCTTCATTTCTTCCATGGTGCTGCCGCGGCGGATCAGAGGCAGCGCAAACAGATCTTGGTTTTCCTCACCAATCATGCGAAGCACGAGAGGCGTCATGAAGATCTTGGTGAAAGCTGACATTTCATGCTCAACACCGGGTGCTTCATAGGGCACGCTCAGATCTTTTTGCTTCTGAACTTCTCGCTCTAAGATCGTGATCAATGCTGCGATGCCGCGTTCAAAGGGTTTGAGATTGATGGATCCTTGCAGAGTTTGCGTTAAAATCTTAATATCTTCACTTTCAAACGGTACAGGCATCTGATAAGTCGGCATGGTAAAGACTTCTTGGAAACGCCGCATCCGTTTGTCCATCTCAACCAGTTTTTGCTCAGTTGGCGGTTCAATCTTCAAGAACTGGTTCAGGCGCATCTTTTTCACGGGCTTTGGCGAGGCGAAGAAAGATCTTCCCCGCACGATCTTAGACTTAAAGAAAATATGGTATTCACCAGGGCGCTGATCTTTGAGATCTAGGAGATCGATTCGCTGGCGTTTGTCGACAGACGCACTTCGTGTGTCAAGATAATTCATCGTCAAACTACCGCTGTCCATTTGGAAACCACTGACATTGGTGGCGTAGGATTCACCGGCTACTTTATTGAAGAATTCAAAAGTTTCCTGAGGATCTTCTAATTTCATGCAAATTTTGATGTTGCAGTTTGCACCGATGGAAGCAGCTTCTTCTTTAGAAGCCTTTTGGAAAGCAGGCATATCTTGTCCCGCAAAAATTGCTGAAAATCCAAGCGATCGTGCCTGTGCCGGGACCACTGCAAATCCTTCTACTGCGTAGTAGCCATACTCGTCCATGATGCAAACAAAGGGTGAAGGTGAATTGGTAGGTTTTCGCAGTACCACATCGCGATAATCACCTTCCACTTCGTCTCCTAAGCCCGCAGCCATCATGGCTTTGAGCGAGGCAATGATGATTTTGCCTAAGTTTGACAATTCCGCAGGGGATTTCTCGAGTGCTGGCAACAATACCACCATGATACGGCGGTTCAAAACCACGTCTTTTAAATCTACCTCAGCCAAATTGGTTCGAATGATGTGTCCGTAGGTGTCTGCTAATGAACCCATGGCACGGGTCAATTGCATGGTGATAAATCCATGTTGCTCACGCACTTCAGATGCTTGGTTGCCTTTCTTTTGAGGGTTATAACCTGGCAAGTTTTTCACATAGGCAGTGAGGGGTTCCAAAATTTGTTTCGGGTAAGAATCAAGAGGCACGGAAGTAGTGTCATCAATCGGAAAGCGTTTGTCGACAACGATTGTTTCAAGTTTTTCTAAAATGAAGAAATCACGAATCGAATTTGCATCCAGCAAGATATGGCCTGCATCGCGCATCACCGTCAAAATCTTCATGAGTGATTCTACGAAGTTGATGGCTCGTCCAGTCCACATATCATCGCCGCCGCCTTTACCGCTTGACATGATGCTCGTGACGAGCTGCGCCAACATGCTGGAGGAACCTCTGGAAAAAGGATTCATGGTATTGGAGAGTCTGGTTTTTTGGGGACCGATAACATCGCGTGCACCGGTCATGAAGTTGATGAGCAGCATGTCATCGTCTCGGCCCATCATGCGTGTCATGGAGAAAATTTTTGCAAATAAGCTGTTATCGCCTTTACCATCGATGTAGATGAAACCACTTGATTGCACCAATGAATTGTAGGCGATTGAAACCAAGGCCTCCGTTTTTCCGCTTCCAGTGGAACCGAATATCAATACATGGGTTCTGAGATCGTCATTTGAAAACCATAATTCCTGGCCAGTAATGCGATCATTGCCAAAAAAGGAAATGCCTTCGCCAATTTTTGGATCGTTGGAACCTGGTTTGGGATCATTGTAATCTGGCGCTTGTGCTGTGACAGGCACGCGGAATGGTAATGTGGTTCTTCGGGTCGCAGCAAAGAAGTAAAGCAGTAAACACACCAAAGCGAGGATATCGGTGGCGATAGGGTAGACAATGGAGAAAACGATAGAACTGACGCAAGTCATTGCCACCACTAAGGGATTTGAGATCCATTCCGCAATGCGGGTGCCAAGCGGACGCGTGTCTCTCGCAAGTTGTCTTGCGGATAGTTCCTGTTTACTATCTATGCCCCGTATGGCCATTTATTACTGCCCTGCCTTTGGTTCTGCATTGGGTGGCGGCGTGGTAGCCGTCGGATGCTCCGCCTCATCACCCTCTTCCCTCGGTTTTGCCTGCGCCTCATTATGGCGCTTGATGATTTCCTCTCTTTCTTTATCATCCGGCACATAGAGAATACTCTCTAAAGCAACTTCGAGTGCATTTACTGCAAGGCCAACAACAGGGGAACTCAGGGGACGCTTCAAGGCACATTCATAATACCAATGACTGAATATGCCGCCCACTTCCGAAGCAGGCGTTTGCCGTCCTACATTATTCAGAACATACCAGAGTCTGCGATCCAGTGGTTTTACCCAGAGAAAATCTGCAGAGGCAACCACACCGTCTTCTCTGGCAAACATCAATAAAGAAGCAAAAATAGTTAATTCATAGGCATGTTTCTGTAAAATCTTTTGCACCAAATCTTTTTTTTCATGCTTTTTCCACATTTCATCAGCGCCTTCTAAATTTAATTTGCCCTGACCTGCAGATCTTGCCAGTTGATAAACCAGTTTTTGAGCCAGCTCTTTATCCCTGCAGCCGCGGCCGATGAGGATTGCAGCGATGGCACGGCGATGCGGCGCCATGGCTCCAAGACCCTGAAAAGGGCGGCCAAGCTGCGCCATAAAGGCGCGTTCAGCGCGCGTCTTGTCCAATATCATTTTAAACTCGGGGGCTACGGTTTTTGAAAAACCAGACCCCACCATTGGCGCAAGCTCAACTGTGATCAGTTTGTATTTTTTTGCAAATTGCAGCGGCGTCATTGCCATGGCCCAAGGACCGCTGTCCAAATCGAGTTCTATGAGATTGATCTTGTTTACAACGCTTATCTGGGGCCAATTCACTTGTTCTTGATCCATCAAGCTTCTCATATTGTAGGTTTTGGTGAAACGCATCAAAATATTTGATTTGTATACCATAACTGCCAGAAAGGCCATGAGAATGCCAAGAGGGATCCTAAGAAATATACCCACTTCAGTGCTCAGAGCGTCTGCAATATCCAAAGTCAAAGTTTCGGGGGTGATTTGCCTCGCCAAATCCAAATCGTTGTCCACCCGAGCTGGCAAATCTTCTAGGCCAGGAATGTATTGCACGGGGATATAATCTACAAATAAAGCAACGAGGAAGAGTTCTGCTTGCCGAATTGCAAGGAATGCCATTTTTAATTGATCTGCAAAAAAATACCAAATGGCGACGCCGACAAAAATGACGAGACCAAGCATCCAGAGAATGTAATAGGCATTCCCGCCTTGATCAGCGCCTCCGCCGCCTCCGCCACCGCCTCCACCTGCCATTCTTGCCCTATCCTTTCCCTTTAAAGATTAAGTATACAAGTTATGTACACTTGTTAAGTCACATGTTAAGTACAAATTAAGTTTTCATGAGTCTATTTTAATCAAGCATTAAGTCATCTAATGTAATCGCATCGGGCGACGGTGCTTGTTGCATAAATTCATGCAAAACGTCGGTGACGCACAAAAGTCTTAATGCATTCGGAACCACAGTATCCATCACTACCACTACGCCCAAAGTGGCCCCATCCGATCGTTCAAAGGTTAAACCTAGTCCATACCCCAAACAGAAAGAACATAGTTGGTCAGCGCGACGCATGATTGCCGGTAATAAACCTGTTGGTGAAAAGACCTGTTCATACGGAACAGGAGCACCTTTTACTATATAGCGGCAACCCATCGATTTTGCGATGGCTATTAATTGATCTGAGAAATTCAACTATCAATCTCCCTGCGTGTTGGTGCCTGGTGTTGGTGCCAGGTCTCTGCAATACGCAATAAATTATCAGAAACTTATTGCTTTGATGTGGTTTGAACATTTTATTGCGTATTGCAGAGACCTGGCACCCTCCTTATGATATCATTTTAGAACAGATGCGTCCCTAACGTAGCATTTACTGTATCTAAGTTGACAGTACTTGATTCTAGTTGCTTGAATGATAAAGATTAACCTTGATTTTTTAGGATTTTCATGCGCCAATTAATACGACAACTAACATCGTTTTCAATTAGTTTATTTAGTTTATACCGCATTACCATGACAACGACTGCGAGTCTTTTATCACTTGTATCACTTGCCTGCCTATCATTTGGCTGTTTATCACTTGCCTCCCTTTCAGGCTGCACCGCCCTTAAAAATCCGCCGCCCCCCCTACTTCGATGTGAAGATGATTTGGCGGTTGATCCTTCCGCTCAGGGCTCCGTTGAAGGCCAATTAATAGCCAGTGCCAAATCCATTGAAAAATCTTTATTGATTTTGGCTGCTACCCAGGAATCAGAACATCCGCCGATCATTAATACCGGCCCTCTCATGACTCCAGAAGGAGGTATGGCTGGTTATGTCAATATTGATTGGACTGGGCCCATCGAACCTTTATTGGACCGAATTGCAAAAATGTCAGATTATCGTCTCAAAATTCTGGGCAATGAACCTGCCATACCCATTGTGGTAACGATTACTGCCAAACGTGCTGTTTTGGCAGAAGTATTGCAAAATGCCAGTTTCCAAGCAGCTAAACGTGCTCAAGTTCTCGTGTATCCAAACACCCATGTGATTGAATTACGGTATCTTTCTTAAATATTAGATACGATGGGGACAAATGAAATTAATAAAACTGTGTTTCTGTTTCTTATCTCTCATCTCCTGTCTCTTGCTGCTTGCATGCAAACCCGCTTGTCCTCCAGAAGATTGTGAAGGCAAGGCGAGACCTCTCGCAGATTTACAACAATTAAGCATGAAAACGAATCGAGCAGCCATCTCAGCATTGCGCGGCCAGGCATTGCGCGAGACTGCACTCAGCGTCGGGGCACGCGGCGGCCTCGCCTACCGTGCCTATCAAATCAATTGCATTTTACTGGCACAGGAAAAACTGCTCTATCGCGTGTATAATTTTAATCAGCTGATGCTCGATAAAAGCGTGTTACCGCCTGTCTTGATTGAAGGTCGTAAATTATTAAATCTGGCCAGTAACGACGCTATTCGAATCGCTGATAGATCTTTTCAAATTTTGCATCAAGCCAAGTTTGTGACAGTGCCTCCCACTTGGCGAGAATATTTGTGGATGAGCTACCCCCCTCCTGATGAACCCGATCGCTCACTGCTGCCTCGTAATGCAGCGGAACGTATTATCTGGAAAAAATACATCGATGAAGGCTGGCAATGCGGTATAGATCAAGCCAACACCATCTTTAGGGAAAACATTGGCCGCCTAAAACGTGATTTTGAAGGCATGATACGCTATCGTACCCTGCTCGCCCAAAATATGGTTAGCCCTCCGTTTGTAGCTGAACTAGACTTAGGGGTGACTGGAAATTGTAATGATATGAATGTCAATGACCGGGTTTTAAGAATCACCGCACTGCCTTGCTTGCAGGTCGACAGCAAGAATTGGAAGACCGAGATCTTGCCTTATGAGTGAATATTTGCTGCCTGATGAGCCAATTCGCTTTACCACAGAATCTTTGGACAGAATGCTGCTCCATTGTGTCAAGTTAAATGCCTCTGATATCACCATCCAAACCGGTTCCATCATTATGGCAGAAATCCATGGCAGACTTTTCCCCATAACCGCCAGAAAAATCTCCAATTCAGAAGTCGGTGATATGTTAAACGCCATTTATGGCGCGAACGGTACCACACAGATTTTCAGCGGTAAGGATGTGGATACGCACTATGAAATTCGCCCTCAGCGCGGTGAGCGATTCCGATTTCGCGTCAATGGCACCGGCTGTCAAGTAGAAGGTCATGATGGTATTCAAATAACCCTGCGTACCATTCCTACCACCCCACCCGATTTATCTACTTTGAATCTAGAGCCCGAAATATTTAAGGCAATGGCTCCCATGCAAGGTACAGTGGTAGTGACAGGGCCCACAGGATCCGGTAAAAGTACCCTGCTTGCGTCGATTATTCGCTATTTGGCAGAACAACCTGACAGCAACCGCAAAGTATTGACATACGAATCTCCCATTGAATTCGTCTACGATGCTGTCGTTATGCCAACTACTATCGTAAGTCAAACTGAAATCCCTCAGCATCTGCCGAGTTTTGCGGCAGGAGTGCGCAATGCCCTGCGTCGTAAACCAAGATTGATTCTGGTCGGTGAAGCACGTGACGTTGAAACCATTGCAGCTGTGATTGATGCTGCCCTGACAGGTCACCCCTGCTATACCACAGTGCACAGTAATGGTGTTGCTGACGCGGTACGGCGTATGATTTCAACTTTCCCGGCAGATGAAAGACATGGCCGAGCGCTAGATATATTGGAAACTCTGCGATTGGTGATTTGGCAATATCTCGCGCCTAGCACAGATGGCAAGCGAATTGCTTTAAGAGAATATTTGGTGTTTGATGAAGCAGTGCGCGATATTTTGGTCGGTACTGATGTCGATCAATTGGCGGCTGCGACACGAAAACTATTGAAAGAACGTGGTCAGCCGATGGTGGTAGATGCAGAGAAGAAATTTAAGGAAGGGAAGTTGCCAGAGCGGGAATACCAGATAATTGTAGCGCGCTCAAAAATGCTCGATAAGGATGCCGGGTTGGTTTAGGTTTACCTCGGGGGCATTTCTACTATTCTGGCCGATATTCAAGGCAAATTATTTTAGGAGTTTTTACATGCCTACTCCAATGGAAAGCGGTGCGCATTGGCGCGATATAGCGAGAACACCACGGTTCTATTTCATGGATTCCTTGGCTGCTTTCCCGCTGTTGCTCTTTCTGCTGCACATAAGGCTTTGGACATTTCTTGCAGCACTTGCGATCATTGTTTTTCTCATGGTGCTTGAAAGATTTAAATTCACGATTCCGGTATTCATGCGATGGCTGCGATCAACACTTGCAGGACCACTTCGCATCACAAAACCTTGGTGGAGATCTTAAGCAATGCCTATCGATCGCGCGGAAATGATTTCAGAACAAAGCCTCTTTTACCGTAATAATTTTCGGCGCCTTATCAAATTTACCCTATTTCTGGTTTGTGTTAATTTTATTCTGCTCGGCGTCATTTTTTACCAATTGTTCACCCGAGATGAAGTCAAATATTTGGTGAGTACCACCGATGGTCGTTTAATTCAAATATCTTCCATCAATCTCGCCCAAGCGGAAGCCACAGCACCGCCAGCAACGTCTTCCTCAATCCCCGTCGCACCAACAACGCCCGTGACAGCACCGGTAGCACCCACCACTTCTGTGACACAACCAATACCAGCCACTACGCCAGTTTCACAGCCGGTTCCACCCACTACACCTGAAACGGCGCCAGTCGCTCCAAGCGCCCCGGTTACCCAAGCAATTCCATCCACTGTGCCGGTCACGCAGCCTATTGCTCCCACACAGACGGTTACAGCGCCCGTTGCTCCAACAACATTTGTTACACAACCCATAGCGCCTAATCCGTAATCCGTAATCCGTAATCCGTAACAAGATATTGAGCGATTACAATCAACTGTCCTTCTTTTTCTTTTTTGCCTGATCTCAGCTGATCTGTTGGATCTATTGGTTTTAGAGATTCTAGAGGTTTCTGGCCATAACCAAACGTTAACTGATGGTTTGTTTTGTAACGGAGAAAGGCTTCATGCCTTATTTCACAAGCAAGTGGAGGATCTATTTCAATATTCAATTTTTCTTGGACATATGCCTGGGTAGGATCATCCGTGTAGCTTGTTATGAGTCCCACAATGTCAGCAGATAATATCGGCAAGCTTTCCATTAATACGGGAAAGGTTTTCTCAATACATTCATCAACATATTGATGCAAAAAGCTCTTTAGCAAAGATTTGTATGCCGAATACAAGATTGGATCAGACGGGGAATATTTGGGTGGCAAATAGTATTCTATATGTGATAATAGATTTTTTTCAACCAAAAGACCGGAACGTGCCTGAAATTTTATCGGCAGAAGGTCTCTTATTTGTTCATTGCTGAGTTCATGACTGAAATAGTTCAATAATCCCCAATGACAATGTGCGAAGCAACTAGAGAAAACCCATTGATAAAGTTTTTTTAGTGATTCGTTTTTTTCAGAAGTTGGCAACAATTCCAAGAATGAAAATATAGTCTTAAAGAACCCCGCCTTGGATATTTCCTCGATCAAAATATTATTCAAGCTATATAAATTAACTGTGTCCTTTGATGCAGAACAAAAATGAAAATCCTTGTTATAGCAATCACTATAATCAATCTTCAGCCTACAAATAATATTTTGGGGAGTGGGATACAGATCTACTCTTAGAATTGAACTATTCAGCAATAATTTATGAAGCTTTGGAAGTGCATTCAAATAATCCAAATATTGCTTCCAATTTCTATCATCTTTAAAGCTTTTGTGACGTTCTTCGAAAAGCTTCAAACACTCTTCTTTATCGCGTGCTGATAAGGCAATTGCTTGCTCGATTTCAGATTTTGTTTCCATCGTTTTTCCTGTAAATATCTGCGAATTTGAGTTGGTAGATTCTTTTATACTTTTATACTTTGATACTCAAGTAAGATTAAATTATGTCTTAGTGAGCTTATTTGCTCAATTTAATATTATATTATATCAAATATTATATTAATTAATATTACTACTGTATAAATATATAGATAATTGATTTTATCATAAAGTACCTGTAATGTTCATTCCTCATCATTGAATATTACAGGTACTTTTATGCATCGAAGATAAAGCATATTCAATCTCTGACTCTGATAATATGCATGTGATTCCATGGTGAAACATTGAAGAGAAGAAATTTCAGGAATAAAGAAATCAGGAATAGAATTTGATCACTCTCATTAGCAACAATAAAGTCCATGGCATGAACCTTAACCCTAAAACCGGTTGTATTCATTATCATAGTGAGCGCGATATTATCGCAATTAAATTCAAGTGTTGCGAACTTTACTGGGCATGCTATGACTGTCACGAACAATTAAGTCCATGCGCCAAAAGCCAGCAGTGGTCTGTAGATGAAATAAATACTTTGGCAGTGTTATGCGGAAACTGTGGCACAGAACTTACAATACAGCAATATATTTCATGCGATAATTCCTGCCCATACTGCCAAGCATTATTTAATCCAAAATGTAAAAATCATTGGCATCTTTATTTCGCCGATTAATCTCGCGATCTCCTAAGTTCATTAGCTATGATATAGTCAGCTACTTAGAGTTATTTTATTTTAGTGTATAATAATAATCAAACAAGAGGATATACAACCATGTCGATGACCTCTGTGGAAGCAGCAGATTTTTCAAAAAAAGATAAAAAGGAGCCAAGGCCGAGTGCAAAATGTTCTTGAAGCATGCAGTTCTGGCGCTAGAATAAATTGCGATTAAGCCAAAGCGATTATAATATTATTTGCCATAAAATGACCTCTTGGATAGAATGTTAGGGTTTCTAAGCAAGGTAAAAGAGCTAGCATTTAAATCGCTTGGATTCACGTAAAGATAAATAAATCGTTTCAATCCTTTGTCTGAATGAAAATAGGATCCGACAGCTATGTTTCCACAAATATCCGGGGCTCGAAGCCGAAGCCGCGAAGAAGTGCGATCTTCTCACCTTCTAGAAGCCATTAAAAAATCGAAAGTTCTCTCACATTTGAACAATAAAGGATTGCTGCGTTTTGAAGACACTTTAAAATACTTCGAAAATAGACGGCTCACCTTTGATACACTCTTCATACGAAATGAAAGTGTTTTGAATGCTATTCTGGAAAATAGCCTAATAATAGGCTCGGAGCTTTCTTCAAAGTTATTGAAAATATTGCTAGAAAAATCCGCAATAGAAACATGCCATTTTCATGTATTCTTTAATTATGCAGCAATGCTATTCGATGTTGAGAGAATCGTGATGGAAATTTTATTGAAAAATGTTTCAATGACTACAAGACAGGAGGTTCTTCGAGAAATCGAACTGTTTTTGAACGAGATAAAAACTTTAAAAATTCCGAAAGGGACTATAAGCTTCAAAACAGAAGAACCATCGGGCGTAGAAACTGCTAAACACAAGCATTTCTTTGATTTGAATAGTATTCTATTAAATTTAGGCGTTAAGTCTGCGATAATTCGGCAAGGAATTGCCTATCATAAGGGGCTCATTCCAGAAGAACAGTATGCAGGCTGTGATAATGAGGCAAGCAGAACATTACATCGACAAAAAATGGCATTCCACTATTTTATGATTGCAGCAAAATCAGGAAATGTTCTGGCACAAACCCTGCTCGGGGAGTATTACTCAAAGAATATCGGAATTCCGCCAGAGGAGTTGTCTAAGATTAAAGAGGCATCAGAAAAATCGCTCTACCTTCAGCACGAATCCTATAGGTGGTATCATCTTGCCGCAGAGAGTGGAAAATCTCCTGCGGCATGTTTAAATTTGGTGAACTGCCATTCGAATAATATAAATATTCCCAAAATTGAGCAGATCACTTTAGATGACAAGAAATTGGAAAAAGAAATACTAGAATCATATCAAAAAGCCCAAGCTGTTATCTGGTGTAGGAGGGCTGCAGCTTCAGGAAGCAAAGAGGCGCAATATCTGGCAGGAATGTATTTTTTGAAAAATAAAAATATTGTACCGAAGATTATAGCCTCATTTAAAACATTAAAGTCAGAATTTGGGTGGCTCGCAAAAAAGCTCATGTCTTGGGTTGGCTCATTAAGTCCAGAATTAAACATGATGATGACGGGTTTTAGCGATCTCAGTTCTGGCTCACAGAATCAGAACTCATGCCTCTACAGCGAAAGCCCTGAATTTTGGTGTTTTGCAAAGGCAGCAGCGCAAGGACATGCTGCGGCTATATATGAATTGGCCCTTATCTATCAAAAAGATCCTAAATCTCCGAGTTATGAGGGGCTATCTTTTGCTGATTCTCGGAAAAGCGAAGCTTATCGGAACAAAAAATGCTATGAACTTTGCATTCTTGCGGCAGAAAGGGGCGTTCCGGAAGCAGAAGAAGCAATGGGTCTGGATTATTTTATCAATGATTGGCCAAACCCTAAATTACAAATTGAACAAACGAAACATTCAAGCAAAATTATCTACAAAATACAGGCTTTTAAGTGGCTTAAAGCTGCAGCAGAGCAAGGGATGGTTGTTTCAGCTGACAATTTGGGCTGCATCTACAAGAAATATCCAGAATATATACCTGAAACTGAATATCAGGGAATCAAGGAAGAACATGAAAAAAAATTGCATAGAGAACAAAAAGCATTTTATTGGTTTAAATTTGCAGCACAACACAATCATTCAAGCGGAGCATTTCACCTTGGAATGAATTATTTGCATAGGGTTGGAATCCCGCCAGAGGAATTCGGTTTTTTAAAGTCAAAAGCTCAAAAAAATGCGTATTGCAATGAGCGTGCGTTTTATTGGCTAGAAAAGGCAGCAAAACAAGGACATAAGCACGCGCAGTACCGATTTTCGCTTTGTTTCTATGAAAACATAGGGCTCCCTTCCGCTGACTTTGGATTATCCGAAAGCGATGCTAAGACGAGTGAGCAACATCGCTTGCGCCACGCACTTTTGTGGGCGGCGAAATCGGCAGAAGCAGGAATCATTAATGCTCAATATTTGGCAGGCCGATTATGCCAAATAATCGATCCAAATATATTTAAAAACTTCTTCGAAGACATATTTGGGTTGTCTTTCAATAATGATTCGCCTAAAGAGTGGACTTATTATTTTTTTGCAAGGGCGGCAGGAAATGGACATACTGCTGCAAAGTTAGAGTTAGCTTCAATATATTTGAATGATCCCATGGCTCCGAGCTATGAAACTAAAACTTATAAAGGTGCTATTTCTGAAAAAGAAAATTTTAAGGATGATGCGGAGAGAGATAGCTATCGCATGAAAATGTACTCCGATCTTTGCTTTTCAGCTGCTGAAGAAGGTTCACCCCTGGCACAAGAAAAAATTGGATTAGCATGTTTAGGAGATAAAGAATTGCCTGACCGTGCGTATGGATGGGCAGAAGATGAAGAGACAAGATCGCTGATTCGCAAAAAGCTTGCTTTTAAATGGTTGAAAGCAGCAGCCGAGCAAGGAAGAGTGGATGCTGCCGTGAATTTGGGGTATCTATATGGTTTGCCAAATCATACAGATTATATCCCAGCCAGTGAATATAAGAATATTAAAGAAGAGAGAGAAAGGGCTCTTTACCGTGCTCATAAAGCATTCTATTGGAATAAATTGACTGCAGAAAAAGGGGATTATGTGGGACAATTTAACCTTGGCTTACATTATCGCGGTACTAAACCAATCCCTGCTGAAGAATATAGTGATCGAAAAACTGTTGCAGAGCAAAGAACTTATCGTAACGAACAGGCTTTTTATTGGTTTAAGGCTGCATTGAAACAAGGTTACAAAAGAGCAAGTACTGAACTAATTTCACTTTATGAATATGAACCGAGCGTGATCTCAGATAAAGAATATATCGATGCAAAAAGCGAAGCAGAGAGGTTTACTTATAGAATGAAGATGATGCATGATTTGGGAGAAATTGCGGCAGAGATATGCTCGGGAGAAGCGCAGCTTGAGCTTGCCAGGCTTTATCTAAGGCAGCGGAGCATAATGGGTTCCAATGTAAATCCCATCCTTTTATGGGAAAAAATAACAGAATATGTGAAGCGCGCTGCTGATATGCCCTGGAAAAGTGATGACCTCACCTTTGCGGATCTGAAAAATAGCATAAAATTGCGGCCTCTGCACCTCGCTCTTCGACATCGCCGGGATGATATTTATAAAGCATTAATAGAGCATAATATATCAATCAATGAACTCGATGAGCTCGGCCATACGCTTTTCGATACCACACAATCCTTGCCATTGGAGCAAAATGTTTTATTAACCAGAGCATCCATTGAGAATTGTTTAATTCATTACCACAATAGCTGCATCAATCTCTTCCTAAAGGTAAAGGCAGAGTATTTGACAGGCCTGCTTAAAAGCTTTCAATCAGCAGAATTGAATATGCAAGTTTCTGTAGATTATACTGTTTTGAAATCCATTGCGGATGACATGCTTCAGCATTGGACTTTAATACTGTATGACAAGAATCTCACCCATATTAAAAAGTACTATTGTGAAAAACTCAGCATAGCATCAGACAATGAACTGGCACAAGAGCGATTGGATGAATCCCTTGCCATGCTAAAAATAATTCTCCAGAACAACATTTATAAACGAATTGAACAAAATAAATCCTTGATCATTAAGACAAAGAAAACGGGTGCAATAAGAATTGAAACTTATCCCTTATTAAGAGAATTAAGGCCATATTTGCATTTTTTATTATTTAGAACACAATATTTAAGAGCAGATCAAGGTGCAGAAAAGGATATAAAAGATCTTATTTTGTCTTATCTCAGTGTTGTGCCGAGGACTGTCAAGAAAGAGAAGAAGAAGCATGGCAAGGAAGTTGCTGCTCTCTCACCTTCTCAAGTAAACTGGCAATCCATTTGCCAATCGCGCGCTAGGATGAGCGACATCATTTTTAATAGATATCAATTGCAAGAGAGTCGCGAGGATACCCGCCAAGAGGGGAGTGAAGATTCTAACAGCAAGAAAACAAAGCAAATTAACAGAAAATTCTATTAACTTCGAAATTAGGACAATGATATTCCAAACCTTTGGGCATCAGGATTCGCAGGATTCGAATGAAATTATTATAAGGTTATTTAACTAAATTATTGAGTTAACTTTTTTAGGTTGATATAATAATAGCCGAGAAACATATAAGGTCAAATAAAATCCAAAGTCAAAGAATAGAATAGTAGGCATTTAACTAAACACAATACGAGAAATCTTCAAAAAAGGACTTTGACGGGTTCAAATATTATTATCAAAAATTGTATTAATTAAGGGGATATACATGAGCACCACACCTGAAAAAATTCATGAATTAAAAACAGAGTTAGAGCAAAAATTACAGAAGGAAACACAAGAAAACGGTGCACAAGAGACAATAGCAGAGGAAAGAAGAGAAAAGGTACAAGCAGAAAAGGAGCAAGCGGAAAAGGATAGAATTGAGATTATTGAAAAATCAGCATATGCACTTCTAGAAGTTGCATTTCAGCATTATTTTGGTTTTGATGGCACTCCACGCGATAGCCAAGCTGCATACAATTTGATTGCTGAAGTAAGCGCTGCAGAAATAAGCCAAGAAGCTGTAAAAAAAGCGCCTTCAGTCGCACTCGCTCGCGCGTTGGTAAGCATGTCAGCACCAACACATACAGAAGATACAAATACTCCATTCAAATTCTTTGTGCCAGGGAAAGACTTCTATAATAACAGAGAAGATCTTCCAGCTAATACTGCGGGTTTTTGCATGTTTCCATGGTCACGAGCCTTCCGCACCACAGTTGCGGGTCGAATGGGAACTCTTATAGCTCCGCAATTGGAACACTGTGATATAAAGGGTTTCTTAGGACGATGTGCTCATTCACATCCTAATGTTATTGGCCCAATTGGAATAGCTTGCAGTGTTCGAGCAGCGATGGGAGAAATCATACCTTTTGTCCTAATCTTCCAGCCTTTATATAGTACTGTAAAATTTGTGGATAAAAGAGAATTGATCAACCTTGCAAGTTCTCGGCAATTAGCTGTGCTTAAACTGGCCAGAGGGGTGGCAGAGGGTTTATCTCATTTGCATCAAAATGGTATCGTACACGGCGACGTTTCCATAGACTATATGAGAATTCAAAGAAATGATAATGTAGGAATGATTGTTACAGGCGCTGGCTTCAAAAGAGGACTAGCACCTGAATGCTACATTGATCAGAATAAATTCAGTGCTGCTTCAGATGTGTTTCAATTCGGCCATGCATTACTTGAGCTTATTACAGGCAGTTCTTGGGACAATGAGGACAACGATTGGATAAAACAAAGCAAAAATGATACAAAGCAAATGCCCCCTTTCTTCAAGTATTTAAAAGCCATAAAAAATGATTATGCTCTTATAAAAAGCCATATTCCAAAATGGTGTCCAGATTCTTTGACGCAGATTATCCTCAGATGTTTGAATTATTCGCCCTCAAAACGGCCGCACATTGATAAAATAGTGGCTGAACTCAAAACTCTTGAGAATTCTAATATTACAAATTTTGTAGAAGAGAAACCAAAGCTTTGGATGGACCTAAACAGAACCTGCTTGGAATTGATTGCAGATAAAGAAGAACTCTGTCCTGGTAGTATCTATGAACATCTCTATGGCAGCAAAGTTCAGGCTGAATTGTTAAAAAATTATGAACCAAAATCTGGCAAGGCTAAAATTATTCTAGAAAAGCTAAGCGCTGAAACTAAAGCCATTCAGGATAAAATTCACCCGATGCCCAAAAGCCAAGATTCAAGATTTCTCAATCCAAAGCTTCCAGTGCGAACAAGAGCCATTTGGAGGCACAAATTAAAGCATTTTAATCATTTGCCTTTATTTGAATGGAATGGCTTTGCGACTCCCTTCTATGGCATTCGTCACTTCCCATCGTTTGCGCTAGGAGAAATATTGTATTCAGATATGGAATTTGAAGAGCTTACACGATATAATCCTAAAAAGCTATTGAAGACCTCGATGCTTTTTGCAGAGAAGCAAATGTGGTGTGATGGTGAATCAGAACACTGCCGTTGTGATCGAGACAGCCGTCCCAAACAGCCAAAATTAATAGCAGCAGCATTACCAGATGTATTGATGCGTGAGATTTTGGGATTTCTACAGACAAAAGAGCATAATATTTTTGCGCTCACCAGCAAATACCATACAATACAAGTTTTAAACTACCGTGTTATAAACTGGCGGACCATAGGGAATTCGGATCCTTGCTTTCGTGATAAAACCGCCCAATTTTTGAATGCCTTCAATTCAGACCAGTTAAAACTTGCAGAGAAAATTTCTGGAGAATCTGGAAAGATTCAATCAACAGCCAAAGTTCTCGAAAAAAATGAAAAAGTAAAAAAGACTGTTGAGATTCAAAAAATAGCAAGGGAGAACAGTGCAATTCTAGCTTATGCAATAAAGCAGAAATGGGGGGTTGTTCGAACTTTATTGAAAAAAGGCTGTAGTGAACTTGATGCTGTCATACTTGGAAAGGGATCCGATTCGGGTCTCACAGCCTTGCATCTTGCTTTGAAAGACAGTCAGTTTAAAATAGCATATGAATTGCTTAAGAATGGCGCTGGTTTTGCAAATGTTCATGATAGACCTTTATTTCCTTTCCTATTTGAAGGATGCGAGCGTTTCATGGCTGATTCCAACGTAAAGGAATTAATCAAAACAGCTAAAACAAAAATTTTCAGCGATGAACCAGCTGAAAAAGAGATTGTAGATATTTCAGGAGAAATGAATTTGAAACTATCCTTTTGAAGTTGGATGAAATATCCAAAAAAATAACAAACGATGCCAAAATAAAGGAAAGCCAAGATTGGAGCACTTCGAATCCAGAAAAGATTGAACCGATACTCACTTTTGCTATGACTGTCGCCAAAAAATTGAGCTCGCTGCATGAAAACGAACAAGTTCATGGCAATCTCAGCTCGGGCCGTTTAAGCCAAAATCCACAACAAGATGCAGAAGAACTTTTCAAAGCTGACAGAATCAAAACCCTAAGAGCAGTAGCGCCTGAAAGTTTGGACAAGAAAAGTGTGGGTGAAAATTGTTTCAGTAAAGCTTCCGATATTTTCCATTTTGCGCATACTTTGATTGTGTTGTTAACTGGAGGATCTTGGGAAGACGGCTGGTGCCCTAATTTAACCTTAATGGAAAAACCAAAAGAAAGCGGGCTGCTCGCTAAATATTTATTAGAACGTTATTTACAATCTGAAAAAGTGCTGTTTGCCGACATTAAAGCTAAATTGCCAAAGTGGGTTCCAAAAGCTTTGCAATCATTGATATTGCATTGTATTCAAAGGGATCCAAACAAACGGCCTACCGCAAGAGAGGTTTATCAAATCCTAGAATCAAATAAGGTAGCGGAATCTAAATCTATGATTGAAATAAATAAAGCTCGTGGAATTACCGTTTCTTTAATTCATGACCAAGCCAATTATACCAATCCTTGGCTGTCAGTCCTGGGAGATAAAAATGAATTAATTCCATTCTTATTGAAATATGTAAATCGTAATTGGCATCTAGACATAGAAACGCCTGATTCTGGCCTCGAAACCATTGGAGAACGACTGCAATATCATAATGCTAGAGCGATATCAAATCCGCTATATGTAGGCAAAATTTCACTGGGTAGTACAATGTGGCTTTATATGCCTGTCTCGATCTGGGCTGGATATCCAGAAATTCATGCAGTGTATCCTGTGGGAATTACTAAAGAATTTACATATTATTGCAAAGTAAAACAGCAATTTATGTATCAAAACGCCTTGGAGTGTCTCTTAACTGTAGAAATATTAAATTCTGATCATAAAGATTGTCTAAATGCAATACACGCTTCTATGCCTGAAGAAGCTGCTGCTCGTGCATTACGAGACTCTAAAGTTCAAAAACTAAATTTAACGCTATATCCCATAGCTTTTCTTGCCAAGTACAAAGATTTGGAATCGGGAGATGTGCTTGCAATGTATGTGGGGGGGATCGCATCTTGGCTTGTTCGTAAGCCTATGCCTTGTCAAGAAAACACGCCTGCTTCGCATATACCTTATCAAAGGCCATACCCTTACCGTCCTGGGTATGAACTTATACATGGGGTCATTCCTAACGAAAAAAATACTATTTTGAAAAACGGTGTTCCAAGTAATGAACAGTATGTTCAAGGTATTTGTCTAAAAATAGAGCCTGCAGCTTCGGAAACAGATAAGAAGCATTCAGCATTAAAGAAAGCCTATTGGGTAACATTACGAATCGATCCGATACGTAATATAGACATCAATATTTGGGTGCTAGAGCAACATATGATTGATGGGAATGCGATACAAGAACAAGAAAAACCATCCGCCACACCTCCTGGATGTAAAAATGCTATTCCAGAGAAGGGAGATTTGGTGTTTGCGAAGGCTTGGATCTATAGTGGTTTTTTAAAAAAATGTGATTTGAGCACATATAGAAGCGAGAAAACGACAGAACCAACTGCAGCTGCTTCAGGGCCTGCGCCTACGTCTGCTTCTATTGCGAGTGAATTAAGAGAGTCTTCAGAAACAAGGGTTTTGGATAAACCTATAGTAAAACGTTTTAGGTGAAAAGCAAGACGAGGCCTAAAATGGTCACCTCTACACGGACTAGACGAGAGGCTAGCCTTGGGCTTACATCAAGTGAATTTTCGGGTTTTAATATCACGGGCGCTGTCGCTATCAGGATCGTCATGTTGAGTGTTGCTTCTAGGCTCAAAGACCGGAGCATTGGGATTTAACCTGAAAGCATTGATGAAATTTCTACTGGCAGATAATATTCCGGATTCAGTTTGGAGAGCAGGTTTGATGGGTATAACAGTACTTACAGGCATAAAGTGTTTTACCAGGAATAAATCGATACTTTCCTGCCAAGTCTCATTGGCATAGGTGCGTCCATATTTGGTCTTAATCATATTGGCATGTCGCACTTTGTTGCCGATCAATCTGATTTCTTTGAGACTCACCTGTTGGAGCAGAGCGGCGCAGGATTTCTTGAATCGACTCAAAATCATTCTTGCTTCATGGTTTAATTTTTCTTGGGTTTCGCTCTTTTTCAATGCAGGCTCTTTAAAACCAAATTGTAGACGGGAAAGAGCGGTGCCTAATTCAGCAAAAATAGCGGCTACTGCCATGCGCATCACTCGGAGGCTTACATGTTTTTCGGTTTGATAAACACTTCTGCATTTATCAAGTTGCTTCATAGCATTCAGGAGCTGTGCCTCAAAAAATTCCGGTGTTTCTTTGCTGTCCTCAATTTCTGTGGTGGCAAGCTTTGCCAGGAAGCCAAGCGTTTCAGAGGGTTTCGGTGGATCGATTTCATTTAGTAAATTAATTAGGCTGGTATTGGTTTTGGATGAAAATTTCCTGCCGTTCTGTGCCTCAAGAAGTTTCGTGAGCATCTCTCCCAAAGCTTTTGGATCTAATTTTTCATTGCCGTGAAAAATAACATTTCGGATATGTCGGGCTATACTCGGGGTCAATAAACCATTTGTAAGCTCTTTCAGATTCTCGAGCAGCTGACCTGCAGCAGCTGATAATGCCAAACCCTGTAAAAAGGCAATGTTATCGTTGTCTGTTTTCAATGAGAGAATTTCTTTTACATTGATGCGTTGATCCATCACAGAGGCATTGCTGGATGCATTTGTGATTACATCGAGTGTGAGAGGTGTCGGTGCTAGAGATCTAAATCTATGCTCTCGTGCATCAAGTTTTAATTTCTGAAGAAATTGCTCTTGAACTTGAAATTGAATTTGATCTTGAGATTGAGCTTGAACTTGAACTAGGGCTTTAGTGACGGGGGTAGGTTTATAAAATGCAGCTTCAGTTTCAATCTCGGCGATACGATCAAGAAATGAAACAAATTCTGCGCCCTGATCTAGGGTTTTTGAGGGAAGTGAAGGAAATATTTCCTTTTCTGGTTCCACTAGGGATTTTTCGTTTAGTTCTTTTTTAGTTTCTCGCTTGGGTTCGCTTTTGGGTGCAGCTATCGCTTCTTCTTTCTTCCTCTTACCCCTATTTTTGTTCTTGCGATGTTCTTTTTGCTTTGGATCGAAAATCTTACCGGATTTATCCAACTTTTTGTCGTTGGTCTTGGTTTCACGATAATGTTTTTCTTGGAATTCTAATTGCTGTTCAATCTTTTGATTTAAGTCCTGCAATACATTTTTATTATTTTTTATTTCAGTTACATGGTCGAACAGCTGCTTATGATAAGACAGAAGCTGTTCTTCCAAATTTTCGATTAGGGATGCGCTTGAAACTTCTTGCTCCAATTTTTGTAAATCCGTATTTATTTCAGGTAGGCCTACTGCAATTTTGGTCTTTAATTTCTGCAACTCTTGTTTGAAAGACTCATTTTCTAGGAAATATTTTTCTTTGAGATGTTTTTCAGTTCCTTTTGCAAAATACACTCCAGAACTCAAATAATCTTCACTTAAATCAATATTTTTCTGGATATCATTTATGAGTTTGGTAAATTCCGCCACTGACTTGATCGACAATTCCTTAGCAGCTCTAAACTCTGTCATAAACTCAATAATTAAATTATCATTTTTTCGTTTTAAAGCTGACTTAGGACTCAACACTTCTTTGTCGTGTTTTAGTTCTGGGGCATAATTGCTTAATGTTTTTTGCATCATTCTGTCGGTGATAAGTCCGTCGGAATTTACTTCTCTCAATTTCTTGAGAGTACTTATAATTTCTGGGAGATCGGTGTCACTGATTTTAACCAATATACTACGATTAAGTATTGCCATCTCAAAAGTCAAAACACCAGATTCATCAATCGATAGAGTTTGATGGCTATTGATCAAAAATTTATTAAAGCGAATCATGGTCTTATCATTCATGACAGTCACATAGGGCAAGCTCAATGCATTAGATATTTTTGCGTCCAACAATAAACCAAGAATTGCCATATAAAGTACGCTATCATTTTTAAACAATGCCTTATTAGTACTGCACAAAAACTTGATGAGATGCTTAGTACCAAGGATTGACGGATCAAAGGTTAAATAACATAAAATGATGCGAAGGCTCCGCTTTTCTATTGCATGTGTAATGGCATCCCTGTGTTTATGATCTTCTTCCCGCAACAGTTTATGAGTAACTGTCTTTGATGAACTGAGAAGCGTAAAAATTGTTTTCATATATAAGAAAAGCTCTGGTTTAGAGACAGAAGATGCACCATTGGGGAATGTCATGAATATATTAGTATTATCATTCGCTGTGATCTCATGAGAAGCACCTTCATGCAAGAGTTTCAACAGAATAGACAATCGCCCATAATAGGCAGCTTCTATTATTGGAGGGTATTTTCTTCCTCGTTGCAAGAAATTTGCTTGTTGTTCTTTGCTGGTTTTTTTGCTCGCCTTGAGCAATAGTATGACGCATTCAAGTGATCCATTCTGTATCGCATCGCTCAAAGGAAAATATTCCAGGGTTTCTAGTAATCCTCGCTCGATGACGATTTTTGTTATTTGGTGATTACTATTTATAAATACCCTAGCCTCATCATCAGTGATTTCTTTGGACGTGGGAGGCATAAATTCTTTTTTGACAAAATCAAAGCATGCTTTATTCCAGACTTTATAAAAAGTGTCTTGAATTTTTGCCTGAGTGTTTTCAAGCAAATATCGGAGTATGGGAATATTATTTTGTGAGATAGCAAAGAATAAAGGGGTGGTATTACTTGTGCAAGATTCATTGACATCCGCATTATGCTCACATAAGAGCTTGATTTTTTCTAAGTTCCTTCTATGAACGGCGGCCAATAATGGTGTCATTCCAGTGAAATTTTTTGTGTTTACTAATGTTTTTTGATCTAGCAAGTATTTTGTTATCTCTGGGCTTGCATCAGTTATAATACTGTAAAATAGTGCTGTCTGTCTATATGAATCAGCGACATTTAAATCCGCACCTACTTTTTTGCAAACTTCCGCGATAAGTTTTATCGTTTTTATATCACCTGAGAACACAGCCATTATCAGTGCAGGTGGGCATTGCTCTGTTTGGTGACATAAAATGTCACGTTGTAAATCGATAGGATACTTAGAGAACGAAACTATGATAGACACAACCATCAAATAATTTTTTGACCGAATTGCATAAATTAGCGCATTCCAATCCTGACAATCTTTCAATAAAGGATCGGCTCCATTTTCTAGCAATATTTTCCCAATGGCTGCAAAATTTCTTGTCATTTCTGGTGTAATATCTTTCAGTGCATATTGATCTGAGACATGATGCAATACTGTGCAACCTTTCTTGTCAGCGACATTAATCTGATCTTTTATTTTTTTCATTTCAAGCAAAGATCTGACAATAGTCAAGGATCCTGAAGCAGCGGCATGCATGAGCATGGTAGCGCCCATGGAAGTAATGCTTGTTATGAGAGCTTTGTGGTCTAATAATATTTTGATATTTTCTTCACAACCTTTTCGGAGCGCAAAACTCAAAGCTGTTCGCCCTAGCGCATCTTGGGCTTCAAGTTCAATATTCTTTTCTGTGCATAATTGCCTGAGAACAGCAGAATTATTATAGAGGGAGGCTATCATCAACGGAGTTGAGCCCTCAGATTCACGATCGTCAGCATAAACAGGTTTAAATTTGGCATTGATATCAGCCCCTGCTGCTATTAATTTTTTCAGAATTTCAAGATATCCCCAACATGCGGCAAAATGTAATGGTGTATGCCCTCGAACATTTCGTTCTTCTAGCATGGCTTTCAAATCAAGTTCAATTATTTTTTCGATGAAAAAAATAACAATTCGATCTCTTGCAGTGTCGGGCGCTAAAAATATGGCAGTGTGTAGTAGGGATTGTTCTGCCTTGACTGCCTCATCTGTATGTTTTAAAGAAAGTAGCATTTTTTGTGCTTGGGCTGGTATCTTGAAGAATCTCTCAACTCCTTGATAGTCCCCCTGTTTGATTGTTTGAACCAGATTTTTAAAATATGTCTTCAGTTGTGCAGTAGAGCCGAAACCTGGCACTTTACTGATTTTTTTGATGACTTTAGAAGCTGATATTGACATTATTCTATATTCCTAATTTAATATATTTCCAATATTTTATCTATTCCCAATTCCGGGTAATTTTATGAATTTATTTTGTAAATACCAATTTGTATCGTAAAGTTATTGATGAATTAAGTCAAATAATTATCTTAGTTATATTAAGTTAGTTAAATTATTAATTTTAGATTAAATCCCAGAACCTAAGTTCCTTGATTCGGCAATAATCTCTTATTCACCAAATTAAACATCAATATCTTCACCCCAAACGGAGATTGACTGGTTGGAACCCGCATTATTAATAATGTTATTTCTACATTATCAATCCCACCGGTAGTCATATTCTGGTATTTAAACTGCATTGGAAGCTTTATCTTCCAAAGATAATGATTAGCTAAAACCCCTTCTTTTGTAATTTGTGGCGCAGAGACAGGACTCGCCCGCATAATGAATTTATTCGATACGACAGTATCGATGATTTTTGCATCTGTTAATGCCTTTAGAAAAGATTCATAACCTTCTGCGGTATAATCAGCCCTAGCTCTTTCTAATACCGCTTGATAATTCACAAAATTAAAAGTATTGTCTTGCATCATGTTTTCAGTCACCCAATTCAACAAAGCATTGGTTGCCATATTAGGTTTGTCCAAGGGTATTTGTGGGATAAGTTCACCGCGCTCAGTGGCTTTAAAAAATGCCGGAGGCGGGCTTTGAATTTCAAACATGTAAAATAACAGAATCAGTAAACCAGCACCCAAAGCCAGCATCATTATAGTTAGCATACTTAAAGTAGCCATGCTATCAGTACCATAGCGTTCTTTTTCTTCAACGATAACAGTTTCTTCAGGTGAAGCTGGTTTACTGTCTTTAGCGTTTTTGCTTAAATTTGGGTCTTGTAAGTTTGTGGCATCCATTGTGCTCAAAATATCTTCCTTATTTTCTATTGAAACAATTCTCTATATAAACGAAGTCTCATTTTAACGAACCTCATTTAAACGAAGCCTCAAAAATAATTTGCGATATCGCTATTCCATCCGGATAACGCAAGGTCGAGTCCCTGACAATCGTCATATAAAACGTTCCAGATTGCTTGATGATATCATTGAGGGAATTTTGATAAGTGAAAGTTGCAGGGAAGCTAACATCCCAACTATAAGGCTGATCACTGTCGCGCTGACCTGAAAATCTGAGTGTCACAGGGCCTGTTACCTCAACTGAAACTACTTGTTTCTTGGTTTTGACAGCTTCAAGGTTATTAGACGCTTTCAAACCGGCTAAAAAGTTGGCATGGCCAAGCCAGGTAAAATATTGTGCATTGTCTTGTAGAGTTTTTCGATACGTTAAAAAATCCATGGAATAGATAGGCACGACAATATTCTTGGCCCAATTCATCACAAAATCATCGGTTTGAAATGGCATATTATAGGGAACAAGCTTGATAGGGACGCCATCTGGCGTGGTTGCGAAATATTTGGGTTTAACAGGGGTTTTATAAAGATACAAAATGAAGCCGAACAACATAAAAGTGAGCAGCAGAAGCAATATCATGATCATCACAATTTTTTTATAGCTATCCCAATAAAATTGATTGCGAATCAAAATGAGCTCTGCACCATGCTTTATGTTTGAGTTTGTGTTTTCAGCCATTGAGTCGTCAGCCATTTGCTCCTGTCTAGCACCCTGTCTGAGAAGGGCTAGATATTAGGTAAAAAACTTGATCCAGTATTTAAAAATTATAACTTATAAAGTAAAATTTGTTCTCATAGTTATTTGAATTTGTTGTTAATACATTTTCATTTGAGGATTAATGTTAGTTTAGTTAATTAATTTTTAAAAATGTTGCAACCATTCGAGCATTGAAGATTCGATGTGGAAAAACGTCCAGATTTTAGGCACAAAACGGGCAGGACAGCCGTTTTGGACGCACCAATTGGTGCGCCCGAAGGGTGAGCGCCATGGATGGCGCGAATCAACGTCGCTTTAAAAATTTAACAAAATAGCGGAGTTTACAAAAAGTAAATGAGCAAATTTTGTTAAATTTTTAAAGCGAGATTGCCAAAAGATGGGCGTTCACTGGCAGTGCGAGATCGGTTGCCGTGCTATACTGAAGCCTATGTCAAACAAGATAACGTTATATTTCATTTTACTTATTGTTCTAAGTCAATTAGCATTGTGCGGTCTCTGCTACTTCACATATTCCATCCGTTCTTCCGGACAATATTTTGGCCGATTACCCGATGGAAAAGTTTTTCCAATTCCAGGCCTCGCAAGGCCCAATCTTTCTTCCAGAGCACTTTTAAGTTGGGCAACCCTTGCAGCAACTGCCTCCTATACCTTAGATTTTGTAAACTATAGAAGCAGCTTAGAAAAACTCAGAGCCTATTTTACCCCAGATGGTTTCGATAATTTTATGAATGCCTTGACCCTCTCAAATACTCTCTCAGACATTTCTGATAAGAAATTAGTATTGTCTGCTGTTCCAATCGGGCCTGCCATCATCACGGGTGAAGATGAAGTGCGCGGTTTCCATCTTTGGAAAGTTGAAATCCCAATCACAGTTAGTTATTTATCTGCCAGTGAGGAGTTGAAACGAGACAAACTTGTTACCATGGTTATTACTGAGCAACCAACGAACATATCGCCGAATGGTATCGGCATTGGACAATATAATGCAATCGATATCAATGCAAATGTTTTGGGATAGTCATTTTTTATGAATTCAATGTTTGCTCTTAATTCTATGAATTCAATGAATTCTGTATGTTCAATGAATGTATTTTCAATGCAAGAGAGAAGTAAATTCAAATTTTTTGGAGCAGTGATTTTGTGCTGCTCCCTGATTTATGCTAATGCAACAGCAGCAGCTGCAGCAGAGGATGCTATGTCTCCGAAAGATCGCCTCAATGCGCTGGTCAAACGCGCCAATGCTGAACAAGGGGCACCTTCGGAAATTCCTCCTGCCTACGCGAAAGCTGCGGAAGCAAGCAATACTAAAAGTGCTGGAAACGCCTTAGAAGAGCTGGTAAAATCTCATGGGTCTAAGAAAGGCAAAGACGAAGCTCAAAACCAAAAAATCCTAGTACCAGCAACCGGTGCGCCTGCCGAAATCATCAATTATGAAGTCCCTCCTCCAAGACCACCTACCTTGCGGGATCAGGCTTTCCAAGAACTGCTGAATAAAATTTCACCCTTGACCCCCGAACAAATCATAGAAATGAGAAGAGCGCAGGATCGTACCCAACGCGCAGTAGCAACTGCGCCAGATGTACCGCCCAGACCAGTTTCTTCAACGCTCGTTATTGATCTTTCTCCCGGCATGACACCCCCTATTGTCCGGTTGGGCTCAGGCTATGTCTCTTCCCTGGTATTTCTCGATTCTACAGGGCAGCCTTGGCCAATTGCAGATTACAGTTTAGGGGATCCTAAAAATTTCAATTTACAGTGGGATAGAAAAACGAACACAATCTTCATGCAAAGCAATACCACTTATGCCAGCGGCAATTTAGCCGTTCGCTTAGCCAATTTGGATACACCGGTAATGCTGTCTCTCGTCTCTGGACAAAAAGAAATGGATTATCGCGTCGATTTGCAAGTGCGCGGCCGCGGTCCCAATGCCAAAGCTGCTGTGGTAGGGGATGCTTTGCCGGCTGGACCCGATCCCTTGCTGTTGAGCGTCTTAGATGGCGTGCCGCCTGCCGGCAGTATTGAATTACAAGTCACCTGCGGTTGTGGTCTTGCTTGGTTATACAAAGATAAAATGATTTTTAGAACGCACCTGACTATTTTATCTCCTGCTTGGGTATCGACAGTATCCAGTGCGGACGGCACACGGGTTTATGAAATGGCGCCAACACCGCTCGTCATTGCGACTCAAAATGGCAAAATGGTCAAAATTGCCATACGGGGCTTATAGGGGCTTATAGAAGATGGCAGATAAGTCTTTTCTCAAAAATACCAAAGTTCGCTCTCTCGTCATTCTAGGGGCGGGCCTGTTAATTTTCATCGCCATCATTATTTATTTTGTGGTGCGAAAACCGAATGTTCTGGCTGAAGAACAATCCAAAGTCGGTAAAACTCCCCAAATTACCGCAGTGCCAGGCGGAGCTACTTCGGAGCGGTATCAGCAACTTCAAGAAGAAGAAAATAAAAAGCGCGCTGAGGAAGCCAAAAAAGCCGGCGGCTCTGCTGTGGCTACCATCATTGGCGGCGACCAAGGGGGTCCTGCCGGTCGAGAAACTTTTGGCATTGAAGATCAATTATTGTCAGGATGCCGTTGTCCGGGTGAGATGAATGCTGCAGAAGCGGCAAAATTGATTGCTGAAATTGAAAAAGATCCTTCTAAGGCTGCGGCTTTATTAAAGGCAAATCCAGGTCTCTCCAAAGCACTGTGCCGCCAAAATCCTGCTCTCGCACTGAAACTTGCTGAAACAGACGATGAAGCAGCAAAAATTATTCTGCGAGATTGTCCAGAGATTGCGAAACAGCTCATTGAAAAAGATCCGGAGCGCTTTAAACAGCTGTTACTCAAAAATCCTGATCTCGCGAAACAGCTTGCCAAAGAACATCCGGAACTTTTTGATCAATTATTACAAAGAGATCCTAATGCATTAAAGGAACTGATGTTAAAAAATCCAGAACTCGCGACAGAATTGGCAAAAAGTAATCCTGAACTCTTCAACAAGCTCGCCGCCACAGATCCTGCTTTTGTGAAGCAAATGATGCTCAAGAATCCTGCCCTTGCCAAAGCACTGGCAGCGAGCAATCCTGATTTGGTAAAGACCTTGATTTTGAGCGATCCTGCCTTTGCAAATGCATTGGCCGCCGCCAATCCCGAGATCGTTAAAGATTTGATGAGAAACGATCCAGAATTTGCAAAGAAGCTCGCAATCACCAACCCAAATCTGGTCAAAAAATTGATGCGGGATGATCCCACTTTTGCACGCTTGATGGCGAAACAAAATCCAGACATGGTCAAAAAATTAATGTTAGATGATCCCGCATTTGCTAAGGACATGGCACGCGATAATCCAGACATGGTGAAGCAACTCATGAAAGATGATCCTGCATTTGCAAAAGCCTTGCAGGAAAAAAATCCTGATATTGGGTCTATTCTTTCTGGTGCTGGACTTACCACAGGAGAACGCGCTCGATTACAAGCACTGGAAGCCGAGCTTGCCAAAAGACAAGCGGCCGCCGGGGCTGCTGGGGCTCAGTTAACAGAAATACAACAAAAACAGCTGGCAAATTTGGTCACTGCCATGGAATCTCAATCTAAAGACGTCTTCAAGGCATGGAATGAGCCTCACAATCAACAGTATGTTGCTGGTGAATGGGTACAAATTCAAGAGGAGCAAAAAAAGAAAGCGGCTGCTGCTGCAGCCGCTGCGGCCAAAGCAAAAGCAAAACCACCAGATCCCGCAGCGGTTGCCTTGAAAAACCAAACCATCAAGGCAGGCACTATTATGTTTGCGGTACTCGAAACTGCTGTAAATTCGGATGAACCTGGCCCTGTAATGGCCACGATTGTGGGCGGTCCATTTAAAGGTGCTAAATTATTAGGTTCTATGTCAACGACTACCATTCCGGGGGGTACTTTTCCAGAACGTGTGGCTTTGAACTTTAATTTAATGAATGTGCCAACCGCACCTACCAGTTTTGGAGTTCAAGCCGTGGCAATTGATCCCGATACGGCTCGTACTGCATTGGCAAGTGACGTAGACTATCATTATATTTTGAGATATGGCACCTTGATTGCGGCAAATTTCATGCAAGGTTATGCCAAAGTCATTACTTCTATGGGTACTGTCCAAAATACTGCGACAAATGGACAATCTGTGACTACCACATCACCGCAATTAACCAGCCGACAACAAATATATGCAGCGTTGGGGCAAGTGGGCCAAGCGCTGGCACAGGTATGGCAAACTTATCAAAATAGGCCTTACACTGTTACAGTAGATCAAGGGACCAGTCTTGGAATTTTATTTTTGTCTGATGTGAATGCTAGGATGTTATAGAGTTATAGAGTTATAGAAAGGTTACAGCAAGGTTGTAGTATCCAAATATAGGTAAGTTAACTATGAACGACAAAAAAACTGCTGAAGAAGATCTCTTTACTGAGGATTTCGGGGCAGGAGAAGATTTTAACTTTGGTGAAGAAACCGAAGTACCTTCAGGTCCCCCTCCCACAGAGGGCAGAAGGGGTCCAAATAAAATGATTTTAATCGCGGCTTTAGGCATTGGCGTAGCCGTTATTTTATATTTTGCTTACAAATATTTTTTGGCACCGAGCAATCCAGCACAGAATGTTGAAGCCGCAAAAAAAGGAACAGCAACTTCCACATTAGGTACTGCAGCACAACCCGCAGGAACCCCCAAAAATTTGGCAACGACCACCGAGCCCCGCAAACAGCCTTTGTTCCCAACACAAGAAGAATCCTTTGGAGCAAACGAAGCAGCACAGGTACTTGCGGCGACAGGCACGACGCCTTCAGCCACTGAAGCAGCGCAAAAAGCGACAGGCGGAGCTGCAACCACAGCTGCAGCTACCAAACCTACTTCTGCCGCACCCAATGCTGCACCCACTGTAGGAAATGTAGGAAAAGAACTGCCCAATATATTTGCGCCAACAGCGGCTGCCACAATCCCTACAACTGCGCCTACAACTACTCCTGTAACAAGCCCTACAACAACTCCTGTAGCAGCGACCAAAGCTGCCCCCACCCAAGCTTTGAAACCCGGCGAAACTGCGCCTGCCCAAGCTGCTAATCCAGCAGCTGCTACTGGCACTACTGCAGCAATTACACCAGCAGGCAAGCCAGAGGAACCACACATACCCCCTGCAAATGCACAACTGACTCCTGCACCTTCACACATTCCCCCTGCACAACCCGGCCCAGGAACTGCTGCTCTGGAACAGGCAGCAGCCGCTGCAAAACAACAGCCTCAAAAACTCACCCAAATCGAAATAGATAAGTTGAATAAAACTGTGGAAGCCTTATCTAAATTAAATCAGCAAATGGAAAATAATTTAAATCAGGTAAAATACCTAGATGCATATACTCGAGAAATCTCAGACACGGTAACCAAGTTAAATTCTCAGATTTCTGCCATGGACAATCGCATTTTAGCGTTAACAAACACTGCTAACTCGTTGTCTAAGGATGTAGGGACAGTACGAAGTGAAGTGGGAACGGTGAAAAGAGCATTAGGGGATGAAGGACTGTTTATAGAACCAGTTGCAGCAGAAGGAAAAGCTGCTGTAGTTCTGAGTAAGGATGAAGTGCTATATACCAATGCAGCCCCAAAAAAATGCCCACCGGGAGTGATAATAGAAGAACCAGAATACTCACTTCATGCCGTGATACCTGGTAGAGCTTGGTTAAAATCTTCCAGCGGTCAAATCGTCACTGTCACAGAGGGAGACTTGGTAGGTAATTATGGCAAAATACTCGTTATCGACGCAGCAAACGGGGTGGTTCTCACAAATTCTGGCATCACTTTCCGTTAATAGTTTCGTACAATTCCTGATACGAAGTCAGATTGGTATTGCCCTTTTTCTCCTACCCAATGCAGTCTCCGCGCAAGGCATCCAGGACTTTGGTCAAATTCTTATAAATGTACAAAATATCATAGTTCCTCTGACTGCCATGTTATTGATGATATCCTTTGTTGCAGGCATATTCTTTATCTTTCGTGCACTCGGTTTAATGAAAAAATTTGGCGTTAATGTGAGCATGATGAGCCAAGGTGAATCAGGCCAGCTTTCAGTACCGCTCGTTTATCTGGTTATCGGTGCGGCTTTAATCTATCTACCAACCACCAGTGATACGTTGATGAATTCCCTGTTCGGGGCCACGAATTCCATTTTCGGCGGTGGCGGCATTAATTATCAAGCGCTCAGCCAAGGATCTTCCATATTGTCATATTCCAGTGGTGTTGGTTTAAGCCAATATTGGATGGATCTTTCCAATACTTTATTTTTATATCTTCAATTTCTCGGATTTGTCTCCTTCATCCGAGGCTTATTCATGCTATCTAAGATAGGACATGCGAGTGGTGGTCAACAAGGGGGTTTTGCTAAGGGGCTTACACACATCATTGGGGGTCTTTGTCTGGTCAATATTTATGGTTTAATTTCAATTTTACAAAATACGATTTTAGGATACTAGGGCCTGTTGACAATTATACGATTTTTATATGATTTTTGAGACTAAATTTTATAGGATTTTTTATACGATTTTTTCAAAATATGATAAACTTATCATTAATAGACGGAGGTATTTAACTATGCATACTAAACTATTAAAAGGGCTTGTAGTAGGCTCAGTTACAGTTGGAGTAGCACTGCTAGCAACCGCTGTATTTGCGGATGGTGGTGATATTACCAGCATGGCAACTTCTATTACGACACAGGCCAAATCAGTTGCAACTTTATTAAACGTTGCGTCTTATGTGGCAGGTGTGGGCTTTGCTTTAGCGGGCATTTTACAATTTAAAGCACACAAAGAAAACCCACAATCTACCCCATTAAGTAAGCCTGTCGTTATGATTGTTGTGGCTGCATGCTTATTATTCTTACCCACAATCATGAATATTGCCGGTTCGTCCTTATTCGGTTCATCAGGACAACAAGCTATTCAATATCAAGGCGGTGGCCAATAAGGCTAAAGCTTAGACTTCAGCAAAAAGAGGCTGCTAATATTTTGCGATGCGGATTCTCATCGCGGGGTATTAGCAGCCTCAGGATAGTTTAAATCGTGGATCTACTGCCCATCAGTTTAACTGCAATAAGAGGCAACAGTCAGCGCTTTAATAGCCGAAAAGCTAATAAAGATTTTCAAAAAGCTATGCTTCTGGTTTTTAAGCGTGATGATTATACCTGCCGTTATTGCGGCTTCCAATTAAAAAAATTCCAAGAAGTTGTTAATATTGATCAGAACTACAACAATAATAAAATGAGCAATCTTGCTACCGCGTGTAGTTTCTGTGCTGCCTGCTTTTTACTGGATACCATTGGCACAGATGGCCACTCCGGCGGAACGATTGTTCACCTTCCTGAAATCAGTCAAGCAGATTTAAACCATTTCTGCAGAGCTTTATTTTGTAGTTTGCTGCGAGATGCACCCTATAAAGGAAAGCTGCAGGCTGTTTATTTGAGTTTGCAAGATCGAGCCAAACCAGTAGAAGAGGTTTTTGGACCAAATTCACAGGATCCCAATGTTTTCGGCCAATCCTTAATTGACAGCGGATTAACAGCTGAGCAACTCAGACACCCTATTCTCACTGAATTAAAATTCCTGCCCATTCGAAAATTTTATAAAACCCAGGCTGAGTATTGGAAAACAACGGTTTTTGCGAATATACCCTTGTAAGGTCGCAGTGCTATAATAAAAAAGTTATAGTAATAAGGAAACAAGAACTTAAGGAATTTTAGGGAGTTTATGAGCTTAGCTGACCCGATACTGGATGCCATCGATGGAATTCTTGCCTGGCTGGGCACGTCCTTAGGTCAAACTGCACAAACCTATTGTGAACTGGAAACCGCGGACAGTCGCCATGTATTAGTAGCAAGAGATGGATCCTTAGTTTCGATACTCAGAATCCATGGAGCCACTTTTTTGGTGGGTCCCGAAGAATTTGAACGGATGCACAAAGCATTAAGTTCAGCGCTTCAAGTACCTCTGTCACGTGCCGGGCATGCGGTACAATTCTTTTTTTCCTACGACAAAGATACGGTGGGCCGTGAGCTTGAAAATATCCTGCTGCAAGCACGTCAAACTGCAAGTCGATTGAATCTTTCCTTAGATGATCTCTTCAATGAACGCGTCACAGAATTATCGCGCTATTGTGCTTTTGAAACCATGTTTCTGGTCTTATGGACCAAACCTGGCGTACTCACCCAAGCACAGATGCAGCAAGCCGCCAAAGATCAAACCGAGCGGCTGAAAAACAGCAAATTACCACCGCTTCGAAATGCCCAGAACATTCTTGCAACACTCCCAGAACTTCGCGATACCCACGATTCCTTAGTGCGTTCTATGCTATCTGATTTAAATGGTTTGGGATTGTTGAGTGTACTTTTAGATGTGCATGATGCCTGTCGTGCTATTCGCGAATCCGTGGATCCAGATTTTACAGATCCCCGTTGGTCCCCTTCTCTCCCAGGAGATATCATTCCCATCCGAGAAAGCAAGAACATTGGCGGAGATCTCTCAGATTTGCTTTGGCCGCCGCTTCCTAGCCAATTAATCCCAAGAGATGGTGAGATTTTAGATTTAAGAGCCGCCAGAATCGGCGATCGCATCTATGCCCCGATTACCATAGATTTATTTCCGAAAGAATTAGCCACTTTCGGTGTGCTGTTCAATCGGGCTACTGCAACCCATATTCCTTGGCGCATCTCCTTCCTGATAGAAGGCGGCGGCATGAATTCTCTTGGGCTAAAACCCACAGTCGCAGCCATCTTAAGCTTTGCCCACTCTAACAATAAATTGATAGGGCAAGCGATGGAAGTCTTAAAATATGTTCAAGTGAATACAGACGATGCGATTGTTAAATTGCGAGTTGCCACCTGCACCTGGGCCAAAGTGGGTGAAGAAAAAATATTACGCATGCGAGCAGCAGAACTTGCCAAAGCACTGCAGGGTTGGGGATATTGCGAAACCTCTGAAATTTCCGGAGATGCCTATGCGGGAGTCATGTCTTCTGCTGTGGGTCTTTCTACTCAGAATGTTGCAGTGCCTTCAGTTGCACCGCTTTCAGATGTCGCTTTCATGCTGCCTTTCACCCGCCCAGCATCCCCTTGGTCTACTGGCGCTGTGCTATTTCGATCTCCGGATGGCAAACCTTGGCCCTATCAACCTGGGTCCACTCAGCAAACCACTTGGATTGATTTGGTATTCGCACGACCAGGTTCTGGTAAATCAGTTCTTTCCAATGCCATCAATCTTGCGCTCTGTCTTTCGGCAGGTATTCAACGTTTACCGCACATTGCTATTATTGATATCGGTCCGTCTTCCAGTGGTTTGATCTCTTTGATTCGAGAAGCGCTACCGGATGATAAGAAATTTCTGGCTGCTTATCATCGTCTCAGAATGCGTCCAGAAATGTCTATTAATCCTTTCGATACCCAATTAGGATCACGTACCCCAACACCGCAAGAACGCGCTTATCTCGTCAATTTTTTAACGCTGCTCGCAACGCCTGTTGGGCAAGAAGCTTCTTACGATGGTATCACTGACATGTCGGGTCTTATCATCGATGAATTGTATAAATCGCTTTCAGACCAGGGTAATCCTAGACTTTATACAGCAAATCTTGAAACTAAAGTTGATAAACTCATTGCTGAAACAAAAATTACCATCGATGCTCATACCACTTGGTGGGAAGTGACAGATTCCTTATTCAAGGCAGGTTATACTCACGAATCAGGCTTGGCACAACGTTATGCCATGCCCTTGCTCGCAGATGCCGCATCGATCGTTCGCAGCCAAACTGTGGAAGATCTTTATGGACAAATTAAGGCACCCACGGGCGAGACACTCATTAATGCCTTTGCGCGCATGATTTCAAGTGCGATACGTGAATACCCGATTTTGTCACGCATCACTGCTTTTGATCTGGGTGATGCACGTGTGGTTTCCCTAGATTTGGACGAAGTAGCAAAATCAGGCGGTGAAGCAGCCGACAGGCAAACCGCCATCATGTACATGCTGGCACGTTATGTGCTGGCACGGCATTATTATTTGACAGAAGATCTCTTAAAAGATCTCTCACCGATTTATCAAGAATATCATCGCAAAAGAATTTTAGAAATCCGCGAAGATCCAAAGCGCATTGTGTTCGATGAATTCCATCGCACTTCAAAGGCAAAAGCCGTTCGAGACCAAGTGATCGTCGACATGCGAGAAGGCCGCAAATGGAACGTGCAAGTAGCGCTTTTGTCGCAATCACTCGAAGACTTTGATCCCGTCATGATAGAATTTGCGACCAGTGTTTTTATCATGGAAGCAGGTCCGAAACAGGCTGTTGAACGTTCTGCGAAAACCTTCGGCTTGTCTGAAACCGCAACCCTTGCCCTTGAAACACGGGTGCATGGTCCACGCGCCGGCGGTGCCACATTCCTCGCCCAATTTGCTACCAAATTCGGCGTCAATACTCAGCTTATCACAAGTACCATAGGCCCCATCGAACTCTGGGCCTTCAATACTACAGCGATCGACGCTCGCATCCGTAATGCATTGTACGAAAAAATTGGTGCCAAAGAAACCCGTAGAATCCTGTCCATGATGTACCCCTCAGGATCTGCTGCCAGAGTTGTAGAAGAACGTATGACGCAATATAAAGATAAAGGCGGTATTGTGACGGAAGAACGTACCAATAGCGTGATCGAAGAACTGATAGAAGAAATATATCAACTTTATAAGAAAAATGCGGTAGCGAAATAAAAAGTTATGGGTTATGCGAACCCCATTCGGAGGTGGCCTCTTCAAGCAATGAACAAGTCAAAACGCGTTGCACCCATTCACGAATTTCTTCAGGGCTAGCTTCTGCTATTTTTTGTTTATAATGTTCTGGCACGAATGTAAATTTCTGTTGCAACAACAATAACAGTATTTCAGTTCTTCCTTTATTTTCTCCTAAATTATATCGTTCACTTAACATTGTTTTTTCTGTACTAATAGCATCCCAATAGGTATCATAGTCATTTAATTGTGCTCATTATACGCTGCTGCTTCCGCCAATTCTATTGCTTGACGAATTTCTGGTACCGCTAATAACTCAGGATCAACTGTGCGTGTTTTTTTATTAATTTCTGACATAAAACGCAGCCATAATACTTGTAAAGTTAAGTCATTTGTTACAACTAGAACCTCTGGACTTCATAGACCAGAACCTCTCTGTAAAATCGAACTCAATTGAACACTCCCACTGTTTAATAGTGGCTTTCTTTCCCATCATGTTCCAAAGTGTGTACGATAGCTTGAGTAATCCATGAATTGAGACTCTCGCCCGATTTCCTGGCAGCAATATAAGCTTTACGATGTATTTCTGGATCCACCCTTAGGTTGAATTTTCCAGAAAATGGTTTTTCAGGTTCTTCATTAAGATCAGCACAGAAAGCTATATATTCTTCAATGGAGTCAATAAACGCTTTTTTCAGTTCTTTAACAGTTTTTCCCTGAAATGTGATAACATCACGCGTATTAATTATCTCGCCATGAAAAATATCAGCGTCATCATCAAATTCGACATGTCCTACGTAATTCTTATAAGTTAACATAGTTCTACTCCTGCAGTTATTAAAAATCGTTTCATAGACACGACTGCTCCTTTGTCTGTCTCTTTCCTCGGATGGGGTCGATGAAAAATTGCACGAACCCCATTAAGTTTTATTCGAACTCTTGAACCCTCCCCTTCAGAAATCTCAGCTCCAAAAGCTCTGTCTTATTAGTTAGTAGTTAAATAACTTTATCATACTAGATAGAACCATACAACTAATAAATAACCAGTTTCTTCCTATTTAGTAACAGCCCAGATTGCCCTTAACTCAGCGCTAAACTAGGTATTTTGCCATGTAAAGCATCAGCAATAATATTTAAAATATCCCATCCTTGTTTCCGGGCAGTGCTTAAAAATGATCGAACTAAACAGAAAGCTTCCGCACCTTCAAAACTCCTAAAGCATCCAGAAATTTTTTGCAGAACCTGTTAGTAAAAAATATAGAAGATAGCATAATAACTATGCCTTTTTCTATGAATATTTCGTAGCTGCAGGATTCTTGTCGCTTTGTAAAATGAGCTATTGGGACAAAATTTCAGAATTTTTTTCTTTGATTTTGGAAGGAGAAAATTTGCTCACTGTTAATAACACTACTAGTAAAAAATACGGAGCCATCTGCGCATATTCCCAATTTACACTTGCAAAAAAATCTTGTAGTATCGGTGGGTCTTAAATTTTTTGAATTTTATTCTTAACTTAAAGGAGAATGTTATGGCAGCAACATCTGATACATTAGATAAAGCATTGATGGTCGCCGAAAAATTTGATTTAAAAAGCAATCTGCAAACTGCAATGACTAAATATTTTGATAATCTTGAAAGCAGGAATTATTCAGAATGTGGAAATCTGTTACGGACTGGGCAGTTGGGTGAAAAAGGGTTTCTTATTGGCTCTATGATTCAAGGGACGTTAAAAGCATATGGTGATGGCCAAAAGTATCACTACCGTACTCAATTGGTCTTAGCTAATCTTGCAAGTGAGGTGATCAAAGGGCAAACTAGCTTTCAAACACAATTGGTACAGCTTCAAGCGTCTTATGTGCAATTAACAAAAGAGATAAATGAACATTATAAGACTAGGCAAGAAGACATTACAAAAAAAATGATGGATAAGCAAGAGCAACTGGAAAAAATAATGTTAGATCCAGACTCAAAATTGAGTGATGAAAGAATAAAGATGTATGCAGCATCGATTGCTCATACTCAAGATAAATTGGAAAATGTATTAAAAGCTTATTATTCAGCTGCTACAAAGTTAGTTGAGGCTAATAAAATTCCTGATGGATTTATAGAAAAATGTATGGAAGCTCAAAAATCAATTATGCAATCAATTACAAGTTCAATTACAGAAATTGCAAAGCAGCAATCAAGCGGTTTTAAATCATTAGTCGATGGTGCAAAAGAGATAGCTTTTAAGCTAATCGATGAAAAAGCAAAAACTCAAGCTCTCACTTTCAGCAAAGAAGGCAGTTCAGCATCTAGTTCAAGTGGGGCTATAGCTGCACCTTCCAGTACAGGTGGTGACGCCAGAGTTGTAGAATCCGAGGAGGATCGAGCTACGGAAAGAAAGGAGCGGAAAATAGGATTTTAGGGTAGAAACAGAGCAAGACACGTTTGCTTCTTGTTCTGTGAGCAATAGCTAGGGGTCTGTACCCAAACCCCCTAGCTAAGATCAAACTGTTACTTTCAGTAAAGACGGCAGTGCAGTGTCTAGCTCAAGTGGTGCTATTGCAGCTCCCACTCGTGCAGATGGAGACGCAGTAGCGGATCAAGAGCAGTAGCGGATCAAGAGCAGAGTATGAGCGGTCTCAAACTGGTTTTTTGAAATTTATCGGTGTATATTGTTGAACTCACACCGGCTCCCGCTTCCGATCCCGACATTGCAGCTCTGCTACCGTCTTTGCTGAAACTCAAAGTGATGGTTTTAGAGCTCGGTTTTTCAGGTGTATTTCCCTCGATCATTTTAAAAGCCGCATCTTTGGTGCGGCCAATTAAGGACTTAAGAGAACCTGATTGCAGCTTTGCAATATCTGCCAATGAACTTGTAAATGATTGCATAATTGATTTTTGAGCTTCCATACATTTTTCAACAAAGTCCTGAGGAATTGTATTAGCTTCGACTAAACTGGTTACAGCTGAATAATAAGCTTTTAATATATTTTGCAATTTATCTTGAGTATGAGCAATCGATGCCGCATGGATCTTGATTTGTTCATCGCTCCATTTGGGATCCATCATCATGAGACTTAGACGTTCTTGTTGATCCATTATTCTTTTTGTAACATCATCCTGTTTGTTTTTATAATGTTCGCTAATTATTTTCGTTAATTGGGCATATGATGCTTGAACCTGCAGCAACTTGGTTTGAAAATGAGTTTGTCCTTTAATTACCTCACTTGCAAGATTGGCTAAGACCAATTGCATACGGTGATGATACAGTTGACCTTCCCCATATACCGTGAACAAGCCTTGCATTATCGTGCCAGCAATAAAACCTTTTTCACCTAATTGTCCGCTGACAAATAGATTTACACATTCCGAATAATTTTTGGTTTCAAGATGATCAAAATACCGAGTCATAACGCCTGAAATATTGCCTTGTAAATCAACTTTATCTAGCTCAATTTTCGATAAATTGCATTTTTGTATATTCGCTAAGGTTTTGTTTAGACCAATAAATGCCTTATTGATAAGGAAGAATAAATTTCTAATCATCTCAATTTTGTTTTCATAATAGTTAAAACGATTTTCGATAAGAATATATGCTTCCCCTGGATCTTTCATGCAATCAATAAATAATTCTGTTAACTCATTTTGAATTTCTTTCTCTTGTTGATTATATTGAGAAAATGTTGTATCTAGAGCCCATAGATTATTATACTGTTTTATTTCAATTAAGAGTACCCCAAGATAAGTCTTAACTATTTTTTTCTCCTCTTCCAATATTTTTCCGTACAATTCTCCGAATTCCTTGGTGGTTTGATGTTTTGCAATTTCTGAGAGAGTTGCTTTATATTTATCTAATTGTTGGTAACTCAATATTTGAGCAGTGACAAATCCTTCTTTAATCATTGTTAATGTAATACTAAAGGCAATTTTAAAGTCAGTCGTATTTGTGAATGATAATGAAGTAGGGTGAGATTGTAATTTGACAACCAGTGCATTGTGATTTTGTTTAAACATCTCCATTTTATCTTTGACCGTTTTCTGGAGTTCTTGCCTAAGTTTGTCAGCATTTTGAGAAGGAAGACCTGGACCTGGAGCGATGCTGTGCTTTAGTGATTGAATCTTGTGTGTCGAATCAGATTTTAGAGGCAGCTGCGAGAGAGGAGATTCAGACGTTAATTTCTGAATGGCAGGTATTTTATCTTGCATCAGTTTCGTTTGTTCTTTTGACGCAGTTTCCAGCAGTTTTTCCTTTACCCCTTCCTTCAATTTCTGCGTTAATCCATCTTTAAAATCCTTCATACTGATTTGCAAACTCTGCCCTTCTCCATTTGATAAATTCTCTTTTGGAATTGTCACTTCTCCGCCTTCTTTAATTTTATTAGTACCAATACTGATCAAGGCACTGGCTAAGCACGTGGCGCCGGTTTTCGTAACGTGAGCAGTTGCCTCACAAATTTTAAAGATTTCACTCGAAAACATTTCAGCGATTTGTCTGCAGATCGAAATTTTGTCTGGCGTGAGATCATCATCTATAAGCTCTGAAAATTCCTGACAAGCACCGATAACATAACTGCGATAGCAATTCAAATTCCCTAAGTCAATTTCCTCAAATTTTTCTGCATCGGCTTGACTGCTGTTAGCTTGAAGATTAAGAGAAGCTTCGGGACTGAGTATTTTTTTCTGTGTGAGAATTTTACAAATTTCTATAGCTTCCTGTTCTGAAAAGATGGGAGTTCCTTTATTGCAATACCTTTCAAAAAGAAGCTTGCTAAAAACCTGAGTTTCAGAGACAATGCTGCGTAAAGCTTCATCATATCTTTGTTCGAATTCTAAAAATTCTTCGGAAGATAGCATCCTCAAAGCTGCAGTGCTTAATCTCATAGAGGTAATAATTTTCTTTGCTTCTAAAATAGCGCGAGCAGTATAAAATTTAGAGTCTAAAAATCTGTCCACTGCACAGATCCTATTAAATAATCTTTTCCAATGACCATCCAGAATGCGTTTATCCAATTCTCTATTGGCATTCGCAGTCAATTTTGGCTTTATTGCCTCTAAGGTATAATCACTTAAGTGATCTATGGCAAGGGTTGCACTTTTGGTGCAAATCATTTCAGTGGCTGTAGCTGCAATTTGCCGTCCTGCAACTTTATACCCATTTTGCATCGCTTGCTTGATGATCACGCCATTTTGCACCACTTGCATTGCAGCATCATCTATTAACTCTGCACCAATAGCGCCATATTTAGTTAATTCATTAGCAGCATAAGATGCAGTTGCAAAAGATATTGTTAAACTGATGGTTTTTTGTATTGCATAAGTCCCCCAGCTAAATTCTCGTGTAACCAGACAACTGACAGCTCTCACTAGATCTCCGATGCCTTCAGCTATCAAAGCAATGCCAAACGGGGTTGCGAATCCAAAAGTCGCCCCTGTTACAACTATCCCAGCAATAAGTTGTGCGATACCAAATAAAGCTAACGCTATGAAGCTTCTCCAGGGCATTGGGTTCTTTTCTTTAATTTCGAAAAAATAAGAGAAGCCGCCTAATTGGTATTCTAAAAGCTCCATCTTGGATTTTTTTAAGGTTGGAACTACATCTTCAACAGGTTTGAGATTGATATGAAAATCTTGTTCAGTACGATCAGCTTTTTGGATGAGCATTTCTGCTTCGGATTGAGTGAGATTCTTAATGGAAAAAATAGCATTTTGATTATCTTTTTCTGTTAAATAAATGACTTTTATTGCAGCTTCTTTACTGATATCTTCAAAGCTTAAACTCATAGGTACTGTACCGAGTTCAATTACGCTATTGGCAGTTTTCTGTTGTAGATTCGAAAATTTTGCAGTGAGAGAGGGCCACAATTCTGAAGTTTCTTCAATACCCTGAAAGATAACTGTTAATTTATTAAGCAAATCTTGGCTTTCTTCTAAGCCTAGATGCTGAAAAGTGATAGTAGTCTCCTCATCAAAGGAAGAGGTCAGAGTTCTTGTAGTGTAGTTTAAACCCTTTATCTTTGATTGAGGCTTTGATTCCTTACTTAGCTTTGCTTTGCGACAGTGATGAGATTTCAAAATTGCATCAGTGAATTTGGCATTTAGATTATCAAGATAAAAGGTGATCTTGGTTTCTCTCTCTTCTTTATTTTTTTTGATTTCTGATAAAATGTTTTGTGTTTCATCCAAGCTTTTACATCTTATTTTAAGCGAGACAGGAATTTTTTCGACACCTTGATAATATAAATAATCTATAGCTCTATTATATTGCCTGCTGATAGGCGCTGCAATTTTACCAAATCCTCTCGCAACATTGTTAAAGAAATCATGCGCCGAATCTTGAAAATCTTTCAATTTATCTGAAAAAGTGAGAGCTTCTTTATTACGCTTTTCATTTTCCTTTTTCCCCTTAGACTCTGCTTCCTTCTTCAAATCTTTGTTGATGGGTAACAAGGATTTTAATTTATCTGAATCTGGAACATTCTCAAATTCAATGCTGAAATCTGATCCTTTATCAACTAATTTGAAAGTATTTTTGGCTTGATAACTGGTCCAAATATCTGAGTGCGCACTTAGACTGTTGAAACTAAGTGTTATGGGTTCCTTAAATGCTAAGATCGCTTGTTGTGCATTTTTTTGAGATAGTTTCTTAAAATGAAATGATTTCGAGACACCCTCAAAAGTGACATCTATTAATTTTTGAGAAATTTCAATATCCGTTATGATTTTATGAGCAGATTCAGCCAGTAATTTTAATGCTTGAATTTTTGTATTTTGTTGATTCAATAATTCAAAGCTTTCTCTCATTTCTTTATTTTTTTGAGAAATACTCAATAGTGTGGTAATCGATTCGGTTTGATGGATAAGCTTTTCTACGATCTCAATTACTTGTCTAGCATGATATTTTGCTTTCTCTTTATAGTTGCCTTCCTTATAAGTTCCCGAAGCAATCTTAATCAAAGCATAGACTATGTTATAGTGCGCAGTGAAACAGCAATTTGGATCCAATTTAATGGCTGACTCAAAAGCTTCAATCGCTTGTAGGTATAAGGAATTCGTGAAAAGAGATTTTACCCTTCCCATGAATGTTTGAGAAGCTCGCACTAACAAATCCATACCTAAATTAATGTAGTAATAGGGGTTTTTAATGACGGTATCTAATTGATATTCTTCGATGATAGTTTTTTTAAAATCCTCATATTCCGCATAGATAGCTGCTACAGGCTTGTCAAAATTGATTTTTTTCTGAAAAATACCCCAGCGCTCCTCAACTGCTTTACGTTTGTAATGCGCATCCCCGGGCGCTTGTATATTGCTGAGTTTATTCAGAAGTTCACAAAAAAGTGTATATAGCTTATCTTTTATTTTGGTTTTTGGCAGTTCAATTCTTGAAAATTCTTCCAACATTTTCTTTTCAATAAAATCTCTTCTCTTACGAATTTGATCAATTCCCCAACTTTCAAATTGGGATAAAAGACTTGCTTCATAGATTTCAAGCTTGGCGGCAACATCCTCACGATTTAAGATAAGTTGAGCTGTTCCTGGTGCGCCAGCCCTTGCCGCTCTGCCAAAGGCTTGTTTTTCTATCCGAATATTGGCTGGCAGATAAGTTAAGCAAACATGTAAGCCGCCCGACTGTAAAACTCCATCTGCAGGTTTGATATCTGCTCCACGTCCGCAAATATTGGTTGAGATGAGGCAGGTATTTCCTTCAATTTTTCCGTTTAAAAAATTGGTATATTGTTCGTCATCTTCCGTAAAAATCTTTATGTTAGTATTATGATATTTTTTCAATCAATTCTGAATGGCCTCAGCGTCATCTATTGTCTCTGCAATAACAAGCACTATTCTACCATTCGTTGCTTCTCTTATCACAGTCGCTTCAATTTCAGTAAGCCAATCTGCAGCATTCTCGCATATTTGTGCACCTTGCTCTCTGAACTGGCTGGCATTGTATTCAGGCATGTAGGCAAAATCAATATTATAATTGTCAGGGTCTGCGAGCAATTTTCGAGCTTCTTCCGAACCTATTGTGCCTGTGACACCATTGACATGTGGGTAGCGTTTAATGAATGCCATATTGGATAGAAAATTGACCACTAAAGTTTCTACGGTGCTCTCTAAACCATGTTTGAATTGCAAACATTGATGTAAGCCATCGCCCCAAGTAGTACCATTTTGAATAGATCCAGTATTGGCATAATCTACAGGTACAACAGACATCACTTGATACTTGTCTCTTTTGATTTTATATTGGTGTTTTAATTGGTAGAGTTGCGCAAGGCCTGCACTCTCGATCCATTTCTCCATTTGTATTTTAATAAGTTCTTTTAGATATTCTGGCATGAAAAATTTATTGTTCAGTATATTATTCACTGTTTCAATCATTTTTGCTTTGAGGAATTTGTTTTTGTCATGAACTCTTATCTTAATCGGTTCAGGTTTATTTTTTATAATTTCATGGAAATATAAGATGTTATCTTTAAATTCAAATCTTTGTTCTAATTGGTCAAGATGTAATGTTATTAACAACATCAAAGATTTTAAATTTTCCATCCCGGGCATAATAGAGGCAAGCATGGCAATTTTAGCACCTTCATCAATCAAGAGATTGTCCACCTCATCAACGATTACCCTATCAAAACCTCTGCCACCGCGAGTATTTAAGCCAGAAAATTCTTCTCTTAATAAATCAAATTGAAAATTATTGATATAGCCATAAATGATGTGTACCTCTTTAGCGTAACAAGGTTTAAGGCCGCTGGTATAGTGCTGTTCACTATTTTCAGCGACATTAAAATTGAAACATTCGAAGAATTTCTTATAGGTGGCGGAATCTCTTCTGGCAAGTTCAGCTTGGCTTGTAACAATGTCGACTTTTTCTCCTTGAAGTGCTCTGATAACAGCTAGCATTGCAATTATCAATGATTTTCCTTCTCCAGTAGCAATTTCAATTAATCTTCCTTTGTTTGAATCACTATGAAGAAACAACAGCACAGCAAAAAGCTGCGTATCCCAAGGCTCCCATTGAAGTTCCAATTTCACAGCCTTCCTAATCAGTGCTAGTATTTCAGGCAACGCTGACTCGTCTTTTGCAGAAGATCGCAGTTCATATACCCGGTTTTGAATATGAATTTTTTCCCAGTGAGTGATGGTTGAATAGACTTTTTTGGATTTCTGAATAATGTCAATAAGCTTCGAGCTATTTAAAAGTCTTAATATTTGAGGATTTTCTGCATTTTTTTTCTTAAGCAATGCTATAAGTTCTGGGATTTCGCGAATTTTTCTTTTTTTGAAAAAAGTATTCAAAGATTTTTGAATGACATATTGTTTTGCAGCTTCAGGAGTACTTAAAATAAGTTGTTCCAGATTTTGAAGCTCTGTGGGAGGAAAATCATAGAAATATAACGTATCAAAGGTAGACACCACGGCATCTAAATTTAAAAATTCTCCCGTTACAATTCGATCCTTTAATTTTGTTATAAACTCCAATATATGTTCAAAATCCCAATTTTTAGCCACTAATTGCATTAGGCGATTCAGAAAAACGCCATCAAGCTTAAAAAGGCTTGCAGCATAATCTTTGATATATTTGTTTTTAGCCATGACATCTGAAATTTCAGTGATTATTTTATTCAGCAATTCCTTGTGAACAAGCACTCTTAATTGGTTAATGTCGCTTGCCGCTTTTCTTGAATAACTGTCTGTTAGAAAAAATTGCATGGTTGCTGCTTTTATTTTGTGTTTGATACAAAAACTTATAAATCTTTCCAGAGCAATTGGATCTTTACACTCTTTTGTGATGTTGAGATAATGATTGCAGCAATCAATATCCCAACCAGTATCAAAAAATAAAGCAGCAAGTTTTGATATGGATATCTCTTCCCACAGCGATTTATGCATTATTTTTTGTAATGAGTTTTGAATGCATAGGATCCGAAGGCTTGGAATTTTGGCAAGATAATCTAAGATAGTTTCTTTACAGTCTTTAATGATTATCAGTGTTTCAATGATGTCTTGTAAACTCAATTGTTCTCTTTCCTGTCGTTCCAATAAGAAATATAAAATGTTATCTCGCTCAAGATTTCTTTGTAAATCATTTTTTCTAGAATTCTCAAATTCTAAAAGACATTCCATGAATCTTTTTTGTGTTGCTTCAAAATTAACACCTCTGTAATTCTTTTTTGTCTTTAACAATAATTCTGCGATCATCAATGCACGCGGACAATTCTCTAGATGGTCTTGTTCTTTAATCAATAACTCGCGATCGAATATGTCGCTCGACTTTAAGGCTAATAATAAATTAATTTTCTTTGTGAGCTCCATCTTATTAATTTTTTCTAATACTACATCATTTATTTGATAATGCTCACTAATGTCACTAATGAATTTTTTAATATCAATCAGGGCATTTATTCTTGTTAAATTTTCTGGATTTCTTCGGTATAAAAACGCAATTAATTTTATAAAAATAATTCTTACTATTTTAGTATTTTTATGAAGATCAGAAGTTGTATTTTTAAGCAAGAGTGATAAATAAGACAGAATACAATTAATCGAGTTGGCCGATACGTTGAACGGTCTCGCGACAGTATATCGAAGCAGCTCCAATAATTCGAGTTGCTGCTTTTCATTTGTCGCGTGAGTAAGTTTATCAAGAACAATATCGAATATAGAACCCATATTGCAGTCTTGCAGTTTGTCCATTATTTTTATTAATAACAGCTTACATTCTTTTGTAAAAGGTGTATAGGAGATCTGGATCTTATATAATTTTTCTAGAGAACTTGTTTTTTGAGGCTGAAATGCATGACAGCATAGTAAATGCTGACAGAGGGTGAGATTTTGCATTTCCTTTGAGTTTTTATCGAATGGAAGGTTTACTAGGGTATTGAATAGTTCATCATACAAGCACAAAGGAATACTTTCCTTTACTTGAAATAATAAAGCGAGTATTTGAGGGTAAGAATCAGGATCTTTATTATTTAATAAGGTAATAAAAAGTTTAATCGAATTGTTGGATATTTTTGGTTGTTCATGTGCCATCTTTAACAATTCCATCAAATTTTTAGGCGATATTTTTCTTTCTTTTTTGATGCGATAAATTTCTCTTTCAAATGAAAGTGAGTTTGTTATGACTTGGGGCAAAGTTTGTGATCTCTCAATTTTTTCTAAGAGAGCAAATATATGCGGTCTTTGCTTTGCATCTGAATTTGTTATGAATGAATCTAACAATTGATTTATAAAGGTTAGACTAAAATAAGGCTTAAGATTAAGGGATTGCCATTTTAGCGATTCCCACGCAATTTCATAAACGCTATTAAAAAACTGATCTTTGTTCAATAATAACCCAATTTTTTCTAAGAGGTGAGCTGGCATTGCGATCTCTTTTTGGATTATTAGCAAGTGAGACAACAGCAGTTCTATCACTGCAGGATCATCAGATGCTGAAAGTTTTTCAAGGGCTAAAAAGCCTTCTTTTGATATCCATTTTGCATTTTTGCTTAGAATCAATAGTGGTGCCATTAATTCTGTCGATTTCGATGTTAATAAAGTTTGTTCACTTTTTCGAAGCTCTAAGAGGCTTTTGATTTCAGCAGGTAATTTGCTGGTTTTTGAAATCATTTCAAAAATCGCAATGAGAGGCTTTTCAAGCTCAAAGGAAGGTTTTTTAGCCAGAAACTCTATGAGCTTTGTTATGGAACGTTTTGAAGCTTGAATAGAGGTGTGGAGCATTATTTCTTTGATTGCAAGTATTAAATATTTTTCTGAATCTCGATGTGTCACAATACTTAGACATTCTACAATACCATCAAAAGAGTTTGCACATTCATGATTCACTTTGTTTGCTTGATATATTAGTTTTGCTGCAGCTATTTGCAGAGTAGTGCTTCTTTTTTGTAGAGTATTAATTAATTGTAAATAAGTTTTTTTTGCAATTTTTCCAGTGCTTTGTAAAATGACTTCAAAAACAAGACAGGCTTTTTCATAAAGCAAGGCATTTTCCTGGTTTGAAATATCTGCTATTAATTCTTCGACTATAATTTGAGCAATGTCTGGCAGGCAATCACGCTGATTTAAAAGGAAAATCATCAAATCTAATATATATATTCGAGTTTTATCAAGTGTATTATCCTTCAAGAAATATGCAAGCTTTTCTGTTAATAGGAGAGGAATTCTCGAGCCATTTTGCGCTGAAGTGAGTAATATTTCGATTATTTCATTTAAACAACCATTGTGTTTATTGTCCAGGATTTTTGCAAATGTCATTAAGGTATTCTGACTGGGTAAATGTCCTGCTTTGATTAATTCTAGGATACTGTTCATCAAGCTAATTTTTTCGGGTCGGGTTTTATTCAAGTCTTCTAACATTTGTCCATAAGTTTCAAGTTCGTAAATTGCCTTTACTTTTTTTGAGAGATTTTCTTTAGGATGAATTTTTAGAATGGTGTAAGCAATATCTCTAACGTTTTTATTAAGTCCTTCTGTAAGATGTATCGATACTTTATCTAAGGTTTTGCAAGAAAGTGTATATCCATGTTGAATTGCTTCCTTATAGAACAACAAAATCTCAGGTAATTTTTCACCCTCTTCCGAAAGGCCTTCAATTTCGAGTAAGATTTCCTGGATCTCTTGCCGCGGACTATGATTGATTTGAGTTGCATGACGCTTATTCATTTGAAGTCTTAAGATGGCTATAATAGTTGTGCATAACTTATCGCTTGAGTCGTTTATGAGATCTTTCAATTCAATAAGAATGCGGGTGTCAAATCTTTTTGATCTGCCACTTAAACTAGAATGCAATAGTAAAGCTGCAATATTAAGGCTTTGCTCAGTATTGATATTTTGCTGCAAGATAGAGAGTAGTTTTATAATGATATCTTTTGTTAAGTCTTCCTGTTGCAAATTTTTTTCAAAAATAGTCTTTAAAGCTAAAATTGCACAATCTAATATGTCTTCCGCCCTGGATTCATCAATTGCCGCAAAAAGATTTAAATGAATTTTTTTTGTTAACCGTAGAATATTAGTTTTGTCTTTTAAAATCATGCCAGCATTAAGGGCTGTTTCTGAATTATCATCGGCCGCGAGCAGTTCAGACAAAATTTCAAGGATGTCTGTTGGGATCATGACATTGCATTCAGTAATTTTCTTTAAGATAGTACTTGCGGGGCAGGCCTGCAAAGGGTTTTTTAATAACTCGGCCAAACTGTAAAAGAAAGATGCAGGAAGCTTTGTGTTTACTTTCCCGATGAGCTCAATGACAAGATATAGGGCATCATTTTTAATCGTTTCAGATTCATGTCGAAAGAGCTCAATCAAATTTTCAAATAATATTGTTGGAATATTAATTTCGCGAGCGCCTTCTACCAAATACTTTATAGTCTCGAGTAAAATATCGAGTATAGTTTCACTGGGTTTTCTAATAAGCTCGTCCGCTAATTGGTGCAAAATTTCAGCAGAAAATTTAAAGCGTTTTTTTGCAGCATGTAGCAAGACCAATGCTATTGCTTGCCTGCTTTCGGAGGTATGTAAAACATTTCCTAAAAGAGGAGTTATTTTATTGATTGCTTTCGTAAATTCCTTCTCAAAGCATATGTCATCAAGATTTTGAATAATATTTTTTAATGCGAAACAGGTTCCTTTAAGATTGATGTTGAGATCTAATGAATTCAACAGAAAAGAAATTATCTTATCATTTAGTACTTCTTTGATGTGAAATTTGGCGTATGCTCCTATAGTTCCAAGACTGGCCTCCCATACTTGATAATCACGAGATTGTGAACAAAAATTCACCAATTCTAATAGAGTTTCACTCGGAATCTGCTGACCATTCTGAGCAACGTGCCTTAAAATAACGAGCGCGTTATATTTTGCCTCAAAAGGATATTGTGTTTCAGGATTTTTTAATAGAATACAGAGCTTTCTCAATAGAGGTTCGGATAGGGGGTGTTTTTCTTTAGCGGCAGTAGCAAACAGAAGAGAAATTTTAATTGCATAATTAGGATCCAATATTAAATTTTCTAATATTTTGATTTCACCACTGAGGCTCGTGTCGATAAACTTAGCTGCAACACTTATGCTTTCGATTTCGTCCTCTTGCAAGACTTTTAGAATGTTTAGCCACTCAGCTGTTTTTGGCAGTGAATCTTTTCGAATCGGTTGAATATGGTGGGTTAAGGCGGACAGTCCAAATTGTCTTGAAGTGCTCAAGGACGTATTTAAATTATTTCGAAGGCTGAAGTAGTCATTTCTTTCCTTTCCCGCGCTATGCACTAGATAACCAATAGCCATGATGGCATTATTTTGTATTTTCCTATCAGGATAATCTAAGGCTTGTATCAGTGCTTTTTTGAGAAGATCTGGTTCTGAATATCTTCTTTGCCGATTAACAACACTATGTCTTATGATTTGTATTGCTTTTCCTTTATTTTTTGTTTTAGTATTGTCTTCCCAACTCTGTATGGACCATTTTAATTCTTCTCTATTTAAAAGTTCCCCCTTTTTTATGATATTTTTTAAAAATCTTAATTCTTGGAGCGTCGTTCGCCACATTGATATACGCGACTTAGGGTGTGATTCAAGACGCATAATGGTTTTTGGGAACACGGGGGTATATAGTTCAGTCCCCACATATTCTAAAGATTTTTTTAAAACGTCGAGTTCTTTTGGGGACAGTTTTATGCCTTTTTTGGTAAGTGCTGCAAATCCGGCTAGGATTTCAGGAATGTGTAATTGTAATGATTGCTCTTTCTCTAAAAATAAGCTTGTTATATTTTGGCGAAGCTTCGCGACGATTGCAATTTCAACAGTTTTTGTACCTGAAATGGATTGATCATTGTTGATTGCATAGATCAATGCTATGGTAGCGCTTTGCTTGATTTTATTGTCCATATCGTCTATTTTTTCTATTAATAACTTTATCGCTTCATTTGATAATTTACATTCGTTCTGTGACAAATAACTTAATATTTTAATGCTAAGCTTAACGATTTTTTGTGAACTATTGGTGAGAGAAAGAACGGAAGAACTTATAGATTCAATTCTACCGCATTTGACAACATATTCGAGATCTTTTTTGGTAAATTTCTTGCAGGATTGTCGTCCTTTCGCGATGTCTTCTAGTATATATTCTAAGCAGCCTTCATGGCTGTAGTACCAGCAAATGTTATGTCCGATATCCGGCAGGTCTGGTAATCGCTCAATTGCTTTTCTACTGATTCCTTCTACTTCTTTTAATACGATATCTTCTGTTAAGCTGCTTTTACTGCGAAAGGCATGAGCACGTTCTGAACGTTGAACCGATTTAAATTGCTGCTTCACAACCATTTGCTGAGTACTACCTCCGCCTCTTCTGTCTGCCTTCTCTTTTTTTTGAAATGCTAAATCTTTTTCTTTCCTTTGATTTTCTTGTGCTGCGATATACTCATCCCCTCTAGCGCGACTGTTAAATATCTTAATGTCAAAAGAATTGCAATGTTTTTGGACCAGTGCGAGATCCTCCTCTCTTAATTGCTGTTCTGATTTATGCATACAGCACCATATTTGTTCTTCTTTTATATCAGCAGCTGGGTGCAAGACGAGATTCTGAATTAAACGCGTAGAATAACCGCCACAATATAAGCCATGCGTTTGGATTGTGTAAATTTTCTTTAGTCCATGATTCTGAAATAAAATTTTATTTATACCATCCTTTCCAAATATTTTATTTAAGATGCTAGAATGTTCCCCGCTTGGAATGGTTTCGCGTTTCTGCACAAATCTAGTCATAGAGAGCAGATCAAAACTCAAAATTTCTTTTAGTTTGTCTTCAATTTCATCCTTTTCATAAATTGTTGCTGAATCATATATAAATAGCTTGATATTTAAGTCGTTAATAACTATCTGTCCGGTAACCCAATGGGCAGTATCAACCATCCGATAGGAAAATAAAATTTGCGCAGGTTTTGTTTGAATCAATGCCTTGAAAACTGTGTCCAACAAACCATTAAGTTCCCCTATACAAAGGGGAGTTGCAATATATGTTACTGGCTGTGAAGTTTCGCCTTTAAGTTTCTGAAAAGGAACATAGGGTACAGTAGGATTATCCCTATAAACTACCAAGCCATCCTTGTCTAGTTTTAAGTTATATTCTGTTAATATGGCATTTCTTAAAATCCTTAAATCATCGGATTCATACATTTGGGTGAGGCTAATAGGTTTTGCTTTTGTGAGTACTTGCTGCGGCATTGGATGTGACATATATCAGCCTTTTTGATTCCTTTAGATAAAATGTAGGTTGACCAAATCTTGAATCTGTCTAAATTTAACAATAAATAATATTCTATGTATACCGTAGAATTTACTGTGGGAATGCTCTTTTTACTTTTTGCTTATATTCACTGCAAGCCAGAATACACCCCAAGCCGGGAAATGTATAAAAGCGATACTAGCAATTCAAATGTGATTTGACTCACAAAGAATCTTCAATATATTGAATATTTCCTCCTGTTAATCAACTAGTAGGTTCAACTGGCAACGTCTTTTGTTATGGCATCAATTGAACGAACAGCATCCCCAAGATTCCCTAAATACAAAACGATATCTGCTGTTGAAGTTCAGAAATTTTATTCCCTAACAATCGAGGAGAATAAAATAATAGATCAAATTTGTAAAAAGGAACAATTCAAGCTTAATTTCGCATTACTTTATAAATCATTCCAGAGATTGGGCTATTTCCCAACCCTAAACGATATTCCTACAAAAATTGTCAATCATATAAAAATTAGCTTTTCATATTGATATTCAATTGTTATAGGGCTATTTTTGAAATATTATGAGTATAATCTGATGCGAATACTTAATATTTGCATTTCTGGATACATCTGAACCAAGGTCAATATCTCCACGAGGATACCATTTCTCGTGTTCCCCATTGGTATGCCGTATAGAATCTGGGAAAGAAACGAGTTAAGTGACTAATCCTATTTTTTTTGATATAATGTTGATTCTTTGAATTTTGCATTTTTATTTAAATAATGTCCAATATTTTTGTTTTATATTAAGATGCATTTGAGGAATTAATATGGCTACGAACTTAAGTGACAAAAAAGTTAACGAGGAATTTTCTGATTTATTTAGGAAAGCTCAATCCGGTGATGCTGAGGCTCAATATAACATTGGACTAAAATATTATTCAGGAGATGGAATTCTGCAAAATTCCAAAAAGGCAACAAAGTGGTATCGGATGGCAGCTCTGCAAGGGTTAGCTGCCGCACAATGTGAATTCGCAAACATGCTTCGAAATGGTATTGGGACACAGAAGAACGCAAAAAGTGCCGCGGAATGGTATAAAAAAGCTGCAGAACAAGGACATGCTACAGCCCAATCTTGTTTTGGATTAATGCTTGCAAACGGGGAGGGAATAGAAGAAGACAAGAAACAAGCAGTAGAATGGTACCGCAAGGCTGTAGCACAAGGTAATGCTTATGGACAATGTAATCTTGGAGTAATGCATTACTATAGCTATGGAGGAGTTGAAAAAAATTTCTTAAAAGCGCTACAACTATTCCAGAGAGCCGCCGCACAAGGAGATGCCGCGGCAGAATTTAATATTGGAAAGATTTATGAAGAGGGCGAATTTGTTCCAAAAGACAAAAAATTCGCAATTGAATGTTACAAAAAAGCTGCTGAAAAAGGACATGATGGTGCGAAAGATGCAATGAAACGTTTGCTATCAACTAATTCGAATAAAACTTCTTCAAGTATTAGAAGTCCAGTAATTGCTTTACCATCATATATTTTAACTACTCCTCTGATAACTACTTCTCTGACTAATCTAGTTCCTCAGTTACCTTTAACCCAACCTCCGCCGACAGCTGAATCACACACAGTCAAACAACTAGTGGCCGACTTACAAAAAAAGATGAATCAGCTGGAAGAAACTACGCGAACACAAGAAATACTAATTAAAAACCAAAAAGTTGAGATAGAGGCATCAAAGTCAATAATTTTATTATTAACGGAAAAAATCGCTAAACTAGAAGTTGTCTCAAATCCAACAACAAAATTATCCAGCAAGGATTCAACTATCTCAGCTCCCACCTCATCTATCTCTGAAGTTCCTATTGCATCAATAAAATCAGGTACTCCAGAGATCAGTTACCTTTGCAAAAGATGCCGGAATAACTCTAGAGAAAACTGAACACAAAGAATCTAAATCGGATAGGGAAAAAACTGGGCCAAAAAGAGAGAGAAGTAAAAGTGATGGAACATAAACGATCTTTTAAGCCATTTTTCTTGAAAATGTATCAATCATGATGCCAGAACTTTTTCACTCTTTGTTTCCCTATCACCTGAACCTGATACTGGACGGCCATCGCTCGACAGACTACGGGTTAAATCTGCTGTTGGAAAACAGTTAAATATAACTCTAAAAGATATTTCAATTCACGAAAGTAACCATCCATCTTTCCAAAATGCTGCGATATTGCAACGCTGTGGAAAAGTAAGATGTTAGTAATTCACATGCAATCCCTTTTCATGTAAAATGAGTTATTATGATAACTCATTTGTCACCAAAAAAATTGCACTTGGTTGTTGAATTCAGGGCCTTGTTATTTCTTCTATGCAATGTTCAAATGAAGAATATAAACGAAAAACGGATAGCAAGACACTTAAAAAGATTTTTTATTAAGTTGTCTATCTTTATGAATCCTATTTAAAGTTGGGGTCTGACCCCAACTTTCTACATTCACCAACTTTCTACAACTTTAAGCGGAAAAGAAATGACAAAAATTGTGATACTAGATGGCTATTTAATTAATCCGGGTGATTTGGATTGGAAACCTTTTCATGAACTTGGACACTGTGCAATATACGATCGAAGCAGCAAGGATACTGTTATTGAGAGATGTCAGGAGGCAGAGATCGTTATCACGAATAAGGTTCGATTGGGAGAAAATGAATTCAGGGAATTGCCAAAATTAAAGTATATAGGAGAAGCAGCCACAGGGTTTGATAATATCGATGTTGCTGCCGCAAACAAGAGAAATATTGTGGTCACGAATGTGCCAGCCTACAGCACCCCTTCTACTGCACAACATACCATTGCACTGCTACTTGAAGTCTGTAATCAAGTAGGATTCCATAACAAAGCGGTTCAAAGCAATGAATGGGTTCGATCACCCGATTTTGCATTTTATCGCACCGCCTTGATAGAACTCAAAGAGTTAAACTTAGGTATTTTTGGGTTTGGTGCCATAGGACACTCAGTAGCTAACATCGCACATGCACTCGGCATGAAAATTTTAGTAAACAATCGAAGTCCGATTCACAAAACAAGTTTTGATGTGAAACAAGTAGATCGCGATACACTTTTTAGAGAAAGTGACGTACTGAGTTTGCACTGCCCTCTGACGCAAGACACCGCGAAAATCATCAATCGAACCACACTCGATCTCATGAAGCCTACAGCCATCTTGATAAATGCTGCAAGAGGCGGATTGATAGATGAAGAGGCTCTGGCTGAAGCTTTAAAATCAGGGAAAATCAGAGCTGCAGCACTCGATGTGTTGACGCAAGAACCTGCTGCAGAGAATTGTCCCTTATTAAATTTGGACAATTGTTTCATCACGCCGCACAATGCCTGGGCAAGCACCGCTTCTCGCAAGCGTTTATTAAATACCTTAGTTGATAATCTTCGCCACTTTTTGGCAGGTAAGCCCAAAAATGTTGTGGCACCTAAGCAATAGCACTAGCGTAAAGTATGACTACCAAGCTCTGGCTAAATCATGTCAAATAAATCCTTAATCAGGCTTTCTAAAGTTCAAAAATTTTTTCCCACCTCTGAGGGGCAGAAACTCTTAGTTTTGGACAATGTCTCTTTCCAGATGTCAGAGGGTGAGTTTGTTGTACTCTTAGGCAAATCTGGCTCAGGAAAATCAACACTGTTACGCATCATCTCAGGCCTAACCAAACCAAGTTCTGGTGAAGTATTGTACCGCAATGAGGCTGTCACAAGGCCTGTGAGAGGGATGTCCATGGTATTTCAGCAATTTGCCTTGTTACCTTGGCTTACCGTGCTTGAAAACGTAGAATTAGGATTGGAAGCTCAAGGCATGCCAAGAAAAAAGCGTAGAGACTTGAGCTTGAAAGCAATCGACACAATTGGTATGGATGGCTTTGAATCCGCCTATCCAAAAGAATTATCAGGAGGTATGAAGCAACGTGTTGGTTTTGCGCGCGCTTTGGTGGTTGAACCCGAACTTTTGCTCATGGATGAACCTTTTTCAGCGCTTGATATTTTAACTTCTGAAAACTTAAGAAATGACTTGCTCGATCTTTGGTCGCTAAAGCGCACACGTACTAAAGGTATCTTGTGTGTCACGCACAATATTGAAGAAGCGCTGGTTCTCGCCAATCGAATCTTACTCATGGCAAGCGATCCTGGACGCATCCAAACAGAAATCCCGGTAAACTTGCCTTTTCCCCGCGACACAGAAAGTCAGGCATTTCGTTCTTTGCTCGATCGCATTTATACCTTGATGACCATGAGCGAGCGAGAACGTCTTTCTAAAGTGAAGGCAGTACGCAGAACCGTGAAGCATCCAGAGTATGCTTACCGGCTGCCAGAAGTCTCTGTTGCGGAATTGACAGGCCTGCTCGAAACCATGGAATCGCATGAAGCGGAGGGTAAAATCGATCTGCCAGAATTGGCTGAAGCCCTGCATCTTGATATTAATAATTTATTTCCTTTGATAGAAGCCTTGGACATGCTGCGTTTTGCAAAGATTTCTGCAGGAGATCTGATTTTCTTAGATGCTGGCCGTAAATTCGCGGCTGCTGATATCCAAAGCCGAAAACTCATTTTTGCCCGCCATTTATTACAGTATGTTCCCTTAGCGAAACATATCAGAGAAATTTTGGATGAAAAAAACAGTCATACGGTATCCGAGGAGTTCATTATTCAGGAGTTGCTAGAATTTATGGGGGATGAAGATGCTGAAAAGACCTTGCGCATTACTATTGATTGGGGGCGATATGCGGAAGTATTCGCGTATGACTATGATACGGGTGTATTGAGTCTTGAAAACCCATAAGTATATCAAGTTTCTCAATGAAATTATGCATTTGTTTTAGTTTTAATTTTAATTGGTTTTTCTAAATTCTCATTCAAAGAATATAATAATGTAATCGCCAATGCATACCAGAAAGCTAAAAACAAAGATTGCAGCGTGATAGCCAATAAACTTGTTAATACGATTTGTTCCTGAATGACAAGCTGGCAGAGATAATCAATCAAACTATAAACAAATAACAAAATAAATACAATGCAAGCAACTTGCCACCAATGCCCCTTGACTAAGCGATAACTTCCAACGAATGCGCTGCGAATTCTTCCAATAAATCCCAATTTCTTATTCGCATTTAAGGCGATTAAAAACAATGAATAAAACAAATATACACCAAGATAAATCGCAGGAAAGTTTGTCAAAATGGTATAAGAATATTCCCAGCCTTGCATCGATTCTAACCGGAGTTGTTCGATATATGGGATTTCAAGAAAATAATCTACAAGGGTGACAGCACCATAATGACATGCTACCACCATGCCAGCAAAGAGAGTTGCGACGATAAACATGGGTATCAAGAGTGCCAAGCCCTTTTTAATGGATTCGCTGATACCTACGGATATTCCAAGTTTAATACTATGCAGCCGATAGATAATACTGCCTAAAAGTGCTGAAATGACTAACACTCCAATCAAGAACATAGCAAAGGTCAGCATATCGATATAATCGATGAGCGTGAATGTTGCTAAGGGTTGTATGGCCATTGACATAAATGCTAGGGCAAAGGTAAATGGCAATATTGCAAAGAAGGATTCTTTGCTGAGCTTAAACCCAGAGCGGATCACTTGGGATGCGTTTAGAGTTGGATCGAGTGACATAGCTTACACCTATATTCTTAGAATCAAAATGAACAACTTATAAAATTCAACTTATAAATTATCTTCTTTTAGTTTATCTTCTTTTAGTATAGATAATTTATTGTCAATTTTGATATATAGGTGTATAACCGCTAAAAAGCTAAGGCCCTGCAAGGTTATTACTAGAATTTTTTCCGGGGTTTAGTGCCAGCCAAGTTTTGAATTTCTTCCTCTATCCCTTTTTCTAATTTACCTATTGCTGCGCTGACCTCTTTATCTTCTCGAAAATGAAGTTTGATTGCACTCAATTCCGGATTCAATCCTTGCAGTTCTTCTCGAGAGAAATCCGGATCCTTTTCTCTAAAAACAGAATAACGGGCAATACCCGTTTTAAGGTGATTCCATTCTGGAATAGAGTCCGTATCACTGGCAATTTTACTTCTCTTGATAGAAGCTTCAAGTGCAAGCACAAGCTTATCCACAGTGGTAGACTCAGGCTCTGCTGTTCTAGCTGTTGAAGTTTCAACCTCGCTTTTTGTGCTGTCTATTTCGCGATTGGATTTATGGATATCTCTGCTACTCATGCATTTCTCCTTACATTTTTCACTGTTCATCTTACACTTTTCATTTATGCCTTTGGAGGCTTCCAGGATGGGGAACCTTTCGGCCCAATTCCTTCTCCTTTTTTATCAGACTGTTTATCTGATTTTGCTGTCTCCCTTGCAATATCGGTTGCTTCCACAGATTTTGGACCTGTCACAACCCAACCTCGGTCTTGCTCCGACATTTTAGCAAAAAATGGCGTGCTCGGCGCCCCCCTCGGTGACTGCAACTCCTCTCTTGCTCTCAAGTCATATTTCATTTGTAAGCCAGCTGGAATCGATGAATGCTGATTGAACTGCATTTGTTTTTCTATGAGTTCGATCACTCTCGGGCTTATTGCGGCATCATGCTCGTGTTTTAAGAGCTCCTGGTAATTACGATAACTTTCCAGCAAATCTTTTGGTACCGCGGGTACAGTTGATCCTTCTTGCTCATGCAGTTTGAGTTGCGTCGCTATAACTGGGGCCCATTTTTCTATGGGCCATTTAAGATCTTTAAGCTTAAAACTGCCTGGCACGAGTTCGGAAAGTGGATGCGAAGCCAAATTTCTGGGATCCTGATAAAACAGCACCATTTGATCATGCAAGCTGTCTGGTAACTTTTGATAATGCATCAATAAACGCTGCAGTATTACAACTCTTTCAGCATCCATCTTGAAAGAGCTTGGATCTGTCTCTAGTTCTGCTTGCATTTTAAGCGCTGCTTTATAATCTCGATAGGTGCTTGCAACGATTTGCTGCTGCGCGGTATTTGTTGGATCAGTGGGATTGTCCAAATTGATTTGACCGAGCGCTGCCTGTCGATCTAGCACCCTGCCCCATTTTGCCATATTCCAACCAAATTGCAGATCGATAATATTATTTTCGAGAAAATCACCTGCCATGTAGAAATCAATGAGTTGATCTTCCCCTGTTGTCATATAAATGACGCCCTTATAGAAATGCAACATTTTTCCGTCGAGATCGGAAGGTGCATAAGGGCTCCTATCCTCTGCACCATGCTGAATAGGACCGCCTTTTAAGTTGGGATCAAACTCAGGATTCCTTTCTCCGAAAGCCTGTGGTCCAAAAACAGATTTAGGATCACTGTAAGCTTTATTCAGGATACGTTCTTGCAGAAATTCATAGGGTGTAATGCATCCAGCTCTCTCTAGCGAGATTTTGTCATACAATTTTCCTGAATGGGGTGTCATAATCAAGAATTTTTGCACCGGATCAAGGGTCATGAATGCTGCCATGATTGCTTCATCTCTGTTTTCAATACCTTGTAAAATGGCTTGATACTTTTTAATTTCTGCTTCTGCATCTTCCTCTCCAGATCCCCCTGCTGCTTCTCTCTCACGTGTCACAGCATCCATACCCCGATTTCTATCCAGAACTTGCTTCAAGCTCTTCAGGGCTTTTAATTTCTCTATTTGAAACAATTTTTCTGTCGCTTCTATCAATTTTTTTTGCTGAGTAAAGCCTCCAGAATCTTGCTTCTGATCAAATGTGTTGAAAACTTGGCGCGCAAATGTCGGCGTTTCTGGTGGATGCCCCACAGCCAGGAGATCCCAGTCTCCAGTGATAGGACTGCCCGGACTGTCCTTTGCATCCCATTTGTCCGAAAAAACTTTGAATGGCTTCAGAGCTGCACCTCTTGTTTCTCGATAATTAATAGGCACCTCATCATCCAAAAGATCTTTCAAATCTATGCCAAATTTTTTCGCAGCATCGATTGCATCTTGTGGTGGTGTCATGGGCTTATTCCAAGGACGTGTATAAACTCTGTCAACCTTAGGCTTATTTGCTTCACGTATATTCACCACAAATTCCCCTTCAAACCCTGCTGGTCCCTGTCCTTTTTGATATTTAATAATCAATTGGCCGTTTTCCGGGTTATACCCAACGATTTCTAAATCCCCTTTTGGTTTTTTTCCGGTCATTTCCAGAATATCTCGAATGCTGTGACGCAACTGTACTAAAGGCTGTGAATTTTCCTGCAGATGCTTACTGTCCTTATCATGATGTCCGATGGGTCGACGAAATCCATCCAAGCGGGTAAACAAAGGATCGGCGCAAATCAAACTCTTTCCCATGCCATGATTGCTCGATTTGGACAATACTGCGCCAGATTTAGGAGATCGAATGGCATCATAACTTGGCGGAGAACCTGCACGAAAAGAGATTGCGGTACCGGAATGAAAAGTATGCAATAAAATGTCTGCCGCAAATTCATGCTGCATACCAACTGCCATTTCTGCATCACGTCCTGTTAAAATAGGTGTTTTAAGTTTCGATGTTTCTCCCGGTTTGAGGCTATCATTGTACGCCTGCACTTTTTCATTGAGATGCATAATAGCGTCACTAAATTTATAGGACTCATGACCTACACTCAATTTAAATTCTCACTTTTTTGTTACTTATCTAATTGGACCTACAGAGCAGTTCTTGGTTCCTATCCTGTTTTTGGCTCTTATTTCCAGTCTCATTTTCTCCCTTGTTTTGCTGTCTCTTATTTTTTGTTTATATCCCGTTCTGTGTCATAATAAGCTCTTTAAATTTATTAAGCTTTTTTTCCGGTCCATTCCGGCTTATTTATGAAGTGCTAGGTCACACTCATGCCACGGATTATATTATTATTTTTGATATTTGCAGTAATGTTTTATCCCATGCTGCTTTTTTATCCCGGCAAGGCCAATGCCAGCACTTATTGCAAACTCCAGGTGGAAGTTCAGGGATTAAGTCCAGTAGCTAGACCATTAGTGTCAGTAAGCTTGAGTATTGAAGAAGCGCAGAAAGAAAAGAAACTGAATGAAGATCGCATTTTGGGGCTGCATCAAATAGCCGCTGCAGAAATCACTGCGGTCCTGGAATCACTGGGTTATTATCATTCAAAAGTGCATGGGGAATTGATTCGAACAGATGCAGGATACTTTGCGCGCTATCGTGTCGAAATGGGGCCTCCTACGGTGATCAATAAAGTGATGGTCCATATCACAGGCGAGGGCAGCAATAATCCAGAATTAAATGCACTTGCCAATTTGCCTCCCATCAAGTGCGGTGCACAACTCACCCATCATGAATACGAAAACTACAAACAGAAACTCTTAAGTTTGGCTTTGCAGCAAGGGTATTTAGATGCTGTTTTTGAAGAAAATGAAATCCGTGTCAATCGTGCGGCAATCAATGCAGATATAGTGCTGACACTCGACACAGGCAAGCGCTATCGTTTTGGCGACATTTATTTTCAGGAAAATCCTTATCCCCCAGAATATTTAGAGCGTTATATTCCTTTTCAATACGGTGCTCCTTATACCACCGCGGATATCTTATGCTTTCAAAAGGCTTTGACTGAAACAGAATTATTTCGTTATATCCGCATTGATCCGATTTTGACTGAAGCAAGAGATTATGCGGTTCCCTTGAATGTCCGGCTTAAAGCAAAGCCCCGAAATCGCTATACCGGCAGTATTGGATACGGCACGGATACAGGACCACGCGGCACTTTTTGGTGGGAGCATCGCAGATTTCATTATCCAGGCCACCGCATCAACGCCGAAATTCAAACTTCAAAGTGGAAGAACTATGCAAATCTGCGCTATTCAATTCCAGGCGCTAGACCTGTGACCGATCGCACTGTGTTTGGGTTCAACGGTACTGAAGAAAAATTTCGCGATGGAAAATACAGTCTGCGTGAAAGCTTGAATGCCAATGCAATCCGAAAAATAGGCAGGACTGAACAACTGATTGGTCTCCATTATTTAATCTCAGAGCGATACCGTGAATTGCCTGGATTTCACAAAAAAAATGCCCATTATATTATTCCAAATGTTGGCATCGTCTATACGGATGTGGATAGGAAATCTCCCTTACAAGAAGGTGTGAAATTCGCATTTTCTCTCCGGGGTGCATGGCAGCCTGTACTGTCCACCACAAGCTTCATCCAGGCAGAATTTCGCGGCAAATGGGTCTATGGCTTTACGAATTCAGCACGGCTTTTGACTCGCGTTGAACTCGGCGGCATAGCGACTCATCGCCGTGATAAAATTTCCTTGAGCCTACGTTACTTTACAGGGGGAGATCAAACCGTACGAGGTTATGGTTATAAATCGCTCGGCCCAAGAAAAACCGATGCTTATGGTAATCAAATCGTGATCGGTGGACAATACCTCGCGGTAGGCTCTATTGAACTCGAACATAAAATCTACAAACAATTTTCTGGTGCAGTATTCTATGATGCAGGTCAAGCCATGAATAAATGGAAAACCCGCTTTGCACAAAGTGTCGGTGTTGGCGTACGATACAAAACACCCATCGGTTTGCTTCGTGTCGATGTTGCACAAGGCCTGATACCGATCACGCAAAGAAAGATGAAGCCGAGATTCCACCTAACCTTCGGTACCGATATATGATGAAAAAAATCTTTCTCAAAATATTCATGATGATACTGGCAATCGCAGCGGTATTATTCTGGCTGCTAAACACCCATTCAGGTTTAAAGAGTATTGTTTGGCTGGTTGAAAAAACCTATCCGGGTGAAATGCATGCTGGAAACATCCAAGGGACGCTTTCGGACAGTATTGAAATGGATGACTTCACTTATGTGAATAAACCTAAGAATATTTCCTTGCAAGCAAAAAAGATTTACTTACAAAACGATTTGAAGGCATTGTTTAATAATACCATTCATATTCCAAAATTTACGGTCAGTGATGCAGTTTTATCATATGGTGCTTCTGGTGCCTCTGGTGCTTCAAAATCTACCATTTATATCGATACGCTTTCCGGCAAGGTAAATTTCGAGACACCCTATCGTAACGAAATTATTTCAGTGGATGAGCTCTCTGGGCACTATCAAGGTCAAGCACTCAGCGGTACGATGCATGCAGTGGTAAATGGGGAGAGCGTCGCAGAACTTCTGGCAGAGTTACAGCTCGGAAACAGTCATCTTAGCATTAGTCCTGACAATCTCAAGGTGAATACCTATCTTTTCAATCTCATCTATCATCCCAATGAAAATTTTAACGTAAAAGCCGCGGGCATGTTAAATCTACAGAATCTTAAAAACGTGATAGGCGTATTATCTGAAGCCAGTATTTCAGGCAATTATCTCGATACTTGGGATTTGAGTGCTCCCGTCTACTTCACTGTGAGCGAACAAAACTTAACCCTCGAACCCCTTCGATTTCAAAACAGTAAAAAAGCTGAATTGCTGCTTCAAGCCACATGGAATAAATTAAAAGGGGGCAAATTGAAACTCGACGTGCCTGAATTTGCCATTCACTCTCCAGAAATCAATACCAAAGTCTCATTAGAGCTCTCACTGGAACAAGGGAAGGGACAAAATTGGCTTGGAAATGGCGCTTTAAGCATAGCGCCCGGCAGTGCCAGGATTTCATTGCCCGGGAATAAATATTACCAAAGTAGATTTGCAGGGGGGACTTTAAAAGCCATTTTAGATGCAAAGGGTTTACGACTAGGCATGCGCTTTAAAGAAACCCCTAGAAACACGCTTGAAGCACATGTGTCGGTGCCAGGTTTTTCTTTTAATAAACGGTTTAAAGATCAAGAAATAGAAGGTACTGTCACTAGCCGATTACAAGATTTGAGTATTGCGTATCTCTTGATACCTCCCATCTCAAGATTAAAAGCGATTCTAGATATTTCAGGTGATATCACGGGAACAGTGGCAAAACCTGTCCTTGCGATCAATGCCAATATTCATGATGCCATCTTCTCCATTCCAAAACAGCATATTACGGTAAAATCCTTTTCAGCGCGACTCAAGGGCGATATTCCAGGAAAACTGGATTTGCAAAGCGTTGCTACCTTAGGTGGAAACCCTGTCACTATCGCTGGATCATTTGAACCACTTAATCCTGAAGGAAGAAATAGCTTTGATATTGCCGGGGATAAAATCCGAGTCTCCAATACCGATGATATGATGATCATTGCTTCCCCCAAACTCCATTTTGAAATCCTTGGCAAAGATCTCTTTGTGACAGGCAAAATCAATGTACCGGAAGCCAATATCACGATGAAGGAAGGTTTACAGCATGTGATCGTTTCAAAAGATGTGGTATTCCATGGTCCTCTCTCTTCACAGGAAGAAACCGGTTTTAATCTCATCCCGATGGTAGATCTCAATATTGAAGATGAGGACAAGGTTCATTTCAAAGGCTTTGGATTAGATGCTATCATACGAGGAAATATCACGATTGAAAAACGTCCTGATGGACTTTTCACGAGTACGGGACGTTTAACTATCGTAGAAGGAAAATATCGCTTGCAAGGTGCCCCATACCTGATTCATCGCGGCCATCTACTTTATCCCCCAGGCACGCTGCTCAAAGATCCGATTCTAGACATTCGCATCGCGAAAAAACGCGCTGAGGTAGGAGAAGCGCAGGAAGTTGGCATTTATGTCCAAGGCAGTCTGCAAAGTCCGAGTTTCAATCTCTACTCCACAGATAATTTACAGAGCAATGAAATTTTATCACGCTTAGGGTTCGGAGGCAGCCATGAAGAAGGGGAAGACAGCAATAAGCAGGTCTTATCTCAAACTGCCATCTATCTTGCTGGTGGCGCAAATCCCATCATTGAAAGCCTGCAATCGAAACTGGGCTTGGAAGAATTTGGCGTACAATCGGCTGAATCGCAGCGAGTTTTGACCAGCTACAGCGGATACGACACCGTACTTGTAGCAGGAAAGTCGCTTTCGAAGAGGATCTATTTACAATTTATCCAAGGCATGCTCGAGCCCCTGAGTATACTGCGTCTGAAATACTTCTTAAGCCCGAAGCTCGTGTTCAGCGTGGAAACCAGCAATGCTGAAGATATTGGCGGGGATATTTCATTTTCTCTGGAGCATAATTAATGAGCGAAAAACTGCTGGAACACACTCCCATGATCCAACAATATCTTCGGATAAAAGCAGAGAATCAGTCTCATTTACTTTTCTACCGAATGGGAGACTTCTACGAATTATTCTTTGAAGATGCCAAAATTGCTGCAGAACTCCTAGGTATTACCCTCACGCACCGCGGTGAATCTAAGGGCGTTCCTATTCCTATGGCGGGGGTGCCGCATCATTCTGCGGAAAGTTATTTGGCGCGATTGTTACGTCTTGGCAAAACGATTGCCATCTGTGAGCAGATGGGAGATCCGAATAGCGGCAAGGGACCCATGCAGCGTGAAGTGGTACGGATACTAACGCCCGGTACGCTCACGGAAGAAGCCCTACTCGAGGAAAAACAGGAATCTTTGATAGCAGCCATCGCAGCTTCTCATACTGTGGCCGGAAGTTTGGGACTTGCCTATCTCGAGTTAAGCAGCGGCCGCTTTCATATCACTATGCTGCCATCCCCGCTTGCCTTGATGCATGAATTAGAAAGGCTGCAACCGGCTGAAATCCTGACTCAAAAGCATTTTGACACTGTCTCATCTGACACCTCTGACACGTCCGTTACATCTTTCTCTATAGAAGCTGTGGAAGAGACTGAAAATGAAACGCTATCCCAGAGTCTGATTCAAAAAACCTTGCAGGAAGTGCAAAATCTTCTCAAGGAAAGTAAGCTTTTCACGAGAATTCGTCATCAAGACAAAGCGCATTTTGAAGTGAACTTTGCCAAAAGAATGCTGAAACTACATTACAAAGCTTCTGATTTAAAAAATTTATTGCCAAGTGAGAAAACTTTGGATTCCATCCGACCTGCTTTGATAGCAGCAGGGGTTTTACTCCGCTACGCTGAAGAAACACAAAAAGGCAGTTTACCGCATTTGCAAAATATTATGCTCGAGCATCGGGAAGAAAGCTTAATTTTAGATGGCAATACGCGACGCAATCTTGAATTGGTGCAAAACCTGCAGGGCGGCAAAGAAAATACTCTGCTCTCATTGCTCGATACCACTAAAACAGCCATGGGAGGCCGAATGCTTGCACGTTGGGTGGGAAGGCCTATTCGAGACCGCAATGAATTACATCGCAGACAAGCGGCCATCGAGGCATTAAAGCACACTCAAAACTATCATGCCGTTCGAGAATCTCTGAAAGCGATATACGATATGGAACGGATTTTAAGTCGGATTGCCTTGCTCACAGCGCGTCCACAAGATTTACTGCGGCTTCGTCACTGTTTAGAGCAGTTGCCGGCTCTAAAATCGGCTTGTGAAGCATTGATTTCAGAAAGCGATTTTATCGCAAAGGTACATCAAAAAATCACTTTATTCCCAGAATTTTGTGCCAAGCTCGAACGCGGCATCAATCCAAACCCGCCCTCACATCTTCGGGAAGGAGGGGTTATTGCGACCGGATATGATGCAGAACTGGATGAATTGCGAAGTCTCTCGAATAATGCACATGAATTTTTGCTACAGTTAGAACGACAAGAGCTTGAAGCTTGTAATCTTTCAACACTCAAGGTGGGCTTTAATCGGGTGCATGGCTATTATATTGAGCTGTCACGACAGCAAGCAGAAAAAGCACCAAAGCACTATCAAAGACGGCAAACACTCAAAAATGCGGAGAGATTTATTACACCAGAGCTTAAAGCCTTTGAAGATCGAATCTTGAGTAGTAATGAACGTGCCATCAATCGAGAAAAACAACTCTATGATGCTCTTCTCAAGGAACTCTGCAATGAACTTCCAAGCTTGCAGCAGAGTGCCGAGGCGCTGAGTACCTTGGATGTGATAGCCACACTAGCAGAACGAGCTGATAGCCTGAATTGGCATAAACCAACCTTGAGTATGAAGCATGAACTTTTCATTGAAAGCGGTCGACATCCCATCGTTGAGCAAGTTTTGGAAGCACCTTTCATCCCAAATCATTTAACCTTAAATCCTGACAGACGCATGCTGATAATCACGGGTCCGAATATGGGTGGAAAGTCCACTTTTATGAGACAAAATGCCTTGATTGTTCTGCTCGCACACATGGGGAGTTTTGTGCCTGCAAAACAGGCCAAAATTGGCTTATTCGATCGTTTATTCACACGGATTGGCGCACAGGATGAACTGAGCTCTGGAAAATCTACATTCATGGTAGAAATGCTCGAATCCGCGCATATATTACAGCATGCGACAGAACAGAGCTTGGTATTGTTGGATGAAATTGGCCGCGGCACCAGTACTTTTGATGGTTTGTCACTTGCCTGGGCCATAGCGGAGCATCTGGCAGAAAAATTGAAGAGTTTTACTTTATTTTCGAGTCATTATTTTGAGATGACAGAATTGCCGAAGATTTGTCCTGCCATGGCAAACGTACATTTGGATGCCATTGAAGATGGAAATTCCTTGATTTTCCTCTATACGGTGAAAGAAGGCCCGGCAAATCGCAGTTTTGGATTGCAGGTGGCGCAATTAGCAGGAGTGCCGAGGGAGGTCATTGAAAGTGCTGAGCGGAAATTGCTGGAGTTAGAGACAAAAGACCGCTCTCGCTCTGCCATTTAATTTTTCGGTTTTCGTTTTGGTCCCTCTTGTGAAGTTTCTCCCGACACAATGCTAAGCCCTTTTTCGAGAAATTCACCCGTTGCTCTGTCTAAGGTTTTACTGGGCATTCCCTTCAAAAATCTGCCCAACCTTCTTTCAGGAGAACCTCCCAAAACCACTGCATGTCTTTTGTGTTTTGGTTTGATTTCCTCTGGTTTTATTGCTCTTTCTTTCAATATTTTATTCAAATTTGCCTTAGAAGTGGCAATCAATTGCAAAATCTCCTTTTGCATGTCTTCTCCAAACCCAAACCAGCCCTCTCTTCTTTCTAAATACAGTTTTTCCTTTTGCAAAAATTCATTATAAGCTTCAAAAGCTTTTCTTGGCTCTTCATGCCCCACTTTTGCGATGATTTGATTGAGATCTTTACGTATTTTTTGGACTTCTCGCAAATAAAGAACAGAATTTGGAACAAAAAAGTTCTCCGTGACACCAATCCTCTCTAATTTTTTCGCCATACCCGTTGCATTATTGAACCATTTGAAGACTTTTTCTGATCCCCATTCCATGCCATACCACATACCTGCTGTCCCGAGTATCAAGGCGCCCCTCAATCCTGTAAATAAGAGATCTAAACCATACGCCAAACCTTCGTACAAATAAATTTTCCAATTTTCCTGCCTTTGGATAAACCTTGAGAAATCAGAAGATAAATCAACCATTTTTGCAAAGTTTTTTCCAACCAACTCTTTTTTCTCTTCAAGTTCGACTTGCATTTTGTCTAGCTTTTCAATCTCTACCTCATATTTTTGCTTTCCTTCCTGAAGTCGCAATAAGTTGTTGTGATATTCATCGTTATTTCTTCTGGCCTCATCGATCAAATAGTCTAAGTCTTTTTTGACGGGATCTTTCTTAACACGCTCGAGCTCGCCAAGAATGAGTGCATAGGCAAACTCGGAACCCTTGGCACCCTGTCTCTTATTAAAAGACTCAGTATTGAAAAGCGCCTTGGCTTCGGCTAGAATTTTCATGGGTACATTTTGAAGAAATTCTGAGTACTCTTTCTTTAAAGCAGGATCCGCTTCCTCACCACACAATTTCAAATGATGCATTTGATTGGTATAATTTATGCGCATGGCTTGAAAAGTGATTATCTCGCCCAAAAGCTTATCCATAATCTCCTTTGATTTCGGATTTTTTGCCAATCCTTCTAGCAAAGAGCGGCCCTTAGAGTACTCCTCATACATCTCTTGATACTGTTCCACCGTGTTGTTATAAACTTCTAGTATCTCATGCAAGGCCTCTCTATTTTCTTCTGCAATGGCTGCTTGGAGCTTCAAAAGTCTTCTGGTTTTCTTAATTAATTTCTCTTCAGGAGATTCTGTTTTGAATAATCGGGGACTCAATTCTTCGATCACTGCTAATTCAGCAAATATTTTATCTAGGGCTTCCTGATTTTTTTCTTGTTGCAGCAGTAAAAGTTCCTTCTCATATTTAGCAGATTTATGCTGCATATCTTGTTGCAAAGCTTTATTTGCTTGTTGTAGATCATGATATTGTTTGCGAAGACGCGATATTGCTGCTTCTTTTTGAATATCATTTTTGCTGCGGTATAGCTCGAGTAGACTATCATGCACTAAAATATCTCTCAGGGTGCCAGGCGATCGATACTGATCCAAATATTCTCTGGTGGACGCTCTTCCCTCCTCGATGAGGCGATCTTTCATCTCCTTACTGATATCCAAATCCAAGGGCTTTAGGCCAAGATTTGGAATTTGAATGGTCACCATCCCATATTTCCTATGAACCTTATGCCGGCCTTTTACGGCATCCTCACTTATGGTCTGAAAAAAGGCGCTTAAACTATCCCAAAAGCTGCTCAAATCTCGTGCTTCACCGGGAATATTCCACTTCAATCGATTTACGGCATCTGGCGCATCAACTCGAAGTCCCAAAGTACTTTTGTTTGTGCCATCATCGGCAAGTAGAGCAGCTTCTGGCAAGAATTCCTTATGATCATAGTATTCTCTGGGATCATTATTCACAAGACCACCATCCATAAAAGTATGGATTTTGTCGCCTATTTTGAGATCATAGGGTTCAAAAGCACCGGGATAAGACATACTGATACGGACAGCATCTGCAATTCTGATATCAGGCGTATCTTTTATGCTAAAATATTTTAAAGCGGAACCAATGCCAGAAATATCAGCGCCAACAAACATCATCTCTTTTAAATTTGGATTAATACGCATGGCCTCTTTGAGATCTCGAAATGTTGCATCTGGATTTCCCAATTGCTCTGCGATGATTTTTCTTGCCCAATTTAAGAATACTTCTCCTTGCGAGACACCATGCTTCTTTTTCATCACAACCTTTAGGATATCCACAATATCCATATTGGCAATGCGCTTAGTAAGATTTAATTTTTTGACTGCCCGTTCCCAGACTGCAGTGCCGAGATCCTCAAAATCAAGCAAGTTAATTGTTCGCATGATGTCTTCGATTGCATCGGGATCATACCCCAGACCAACCAAAAGCGCTGTGATTGCGCCTGCAGAAGTCCCCCCTACTCTTTTGATATCTTGCAGCATTCCTCTATTTTTTAATTCTTTTAAAACCCCGATATAAGCAATTCCTTTAACGCCGCCGCCAGCAAAAGTCAGATTGACAATTTTGTCTAAAGGAATATTTTCGTAGACTGGTTTATGTTCCCCTTGCTGCGGCATGGCAGTTTTCCTCTTTCATTTTTATGGGGAAGCGCTAACTGGGTAGCTTGTCGTGCTCGTGCTACTTGGGGTGTTTGCCTGCCCAGTAGGGTTGGAAGGAATGCTGGTGGGTGTGCCGGTGCTGTTTGGATTGGGTGCGGGTACTAAGCTTGGCGAACTCGGACTAGGAGGATTGATGAGAATCTCCGGGAGTGCTATAAGCGGGTGTCGATTGGCTTGGCAAAGTGCTTTGACCTGAGGTCGAACGAGTCACAGGATTCGACATACTGGATTGATTGTTATTGGAGCTCCCTCCTGGATTTGAATTGGGATAATTTAAATTTGGTGTTATATCGCCTTTGGAAAATCCTGCAGTACCTGTGGAAGAAGAGTTGCTTCCTCCAATGTTCGTACCCGTCGAGGATGGTGTAGCACCTGTCGAATAAGTGACATTTGAATTATAAGTTCCAACATCCGCTGCGGGATTCGGTGCATTGATCGATGAATTCGGGGCCGGAGGATAAGAACCTACGCCGGTTGTGGTAAAAACGGTCGAGTTTGCATTTGCGGCATTTTCGGTGATAGTGCTTGGCAGAGCGGTGTTTACGCTTTGAGTAGTGGTACCAGAAGTTGTACCTGTAGTGTTACCTGTGTGCGTTGCCGTTGTACTTGTTTGTGAGGTAGAGCCTGTTCTTCCAGCAGAAAATCCTGTACTTGATCCGACACCTCCCCCGGAAAAACCAGTACCTCCAGAATTTACGCCGCTGACACCACCGCTCACGCCACTACCAGCGCTGCTGCCAGTGCCAACACCCACGCCGCCAACTCCTCCCACACCAGAAGCAGCCACCCTAAATGCAAAAATTTCTACCTCGGTAGAAATTTCATTTTTGCTGGTTTTTTGCTGCGGACGCTCCTCAGCAGGCGGCGAGGTGGATTGAGGTGGGGTCGGTTGTTCTGGAGCTTCTATCGGTTGTGCTTCGCCCGGTTGTGTCATGGTTCCTGCCGGCATTTCATTTGGCATTTTTTCTGTGGGTATCTGTGCCGGCGGGTTCTGTCCTTGTGCTGGCGCTTGCCCTTGTGCTGGAGCCTGCCCTTGTGCTGGAACCTGTCCTTGTGCTGGTGCCTGCTCTTTGGCTTCCGCCTGTGGTATCAGTGATGTAAACACATTGGTAAGCGGCGGCGTAACGATGGAACCAAGTGCGGTATTTTTCGCTGGTGACATCCATTGTCCATTCACAATAATCAAATTAATTTCATAATTTTGATCTAGATCTTTTAATATACCTTCTGATAGCAAAGCTTGAGTATAGTTTTGAATGCCCTGCTGCATACTATTCATTCTGTCCGTTGGGCTCGCATTGAGATACCCTGGATTTTTGGCGAATTCTTGCATTACCATCTGACTAATTGCAGTGGAGACCAATGATTTTGTAGCAGTAATCTTCACGTTGCCATTGACAGTTTTAAGAACCTGATCTGAATTGACGGGATCTAGCTCTGTTCCACCCAAGTTGATTTTTGAATCTATATCAACTTTTCCCTCGGGCGAGTTAATTTGAGTATTCTCTACTGAAATTGTAATTTTTCGAAGTAAAATTTTCTTTAAAATTGCATTGGCCTGATCTGGATTCAAGCCGTTAGCCGATTGGTTCATGAAATCAGCCCAGGCTGCGTTATCAATATTTTGTACCCTGATTAGGAATTTTTCTGGCCCAATGGGGGGTTGGTTTTTTCCTAGCACAATATTTTCTACATTGAAGGCCAATGACTTATCAAAGGTATCCTTGTGTACAATGACTTGAAAACCGAGCGATGGTTTGTTGACTTCCGCTCCTTGCATTGGCGATACAATTTTAGCTATCGAATAGTTTATGTCTGTCACTTTTTCGCTGTCAGTCTTATTGTAGTTGATAGTAAATTTGCTGGAAATAATATCGAGCAATCTAATATTATTTAATTTATTTTCCAAGGCAAATTCGCCGGTGTCAGTTTCAAAATTAATTTTACTTCTGTCCTGATTTATCGTGCCTACAGCATCCCAACCTGTGGATTTTACTAAGAAATCCCCTTGCTCTAATTGATAAGCCCCTTTGTTACTTCTCAATACAGTGCCGCCTTTAAAAGGAAATGACATCGACCAACGGATAGGAAAATCGAAGAAGCTCTGTTGTAATTGATTAACTATATAAGCAAACTGCAACTTGAGAGGTGATCCATCTCCTGATTTGAAGATGATGGGTCCGTGGTAAATATTGCTTGTAATCGAGTAGGGAATGCCAAAAATGTTACCTGATACGCTTGCATCTGCTGTAAAAAATCCTCGATTGTAAGCGGTTACATTCGCAGAGCTGTTAGGCAATTGATTAATGAGTGCAATTTCATCGCGAAAGCGCTTTTCTGCTTGAATTCCAAAAAAATAAGTAGCACTCAAATCGATTGCGATTAATGCTAAGATGACAATGATGATGACGTTTAGGTTCCTCATGCTCATGTTATCGGGAGTGCTGAATCAATCTTTAACAAGTTTTTTAATATTTTTTCTGATATCTATTATTTTTTTATTTTCTATTTTTATTCGACTCATCTTTAGATACTGGTCGCTACAGATTCCATTCAATCGTTTTTGGTTTTCGATTTTCATCTAAGGCAACATAAATGAATACCCCGGCCGCTACCAGCACCCTTTCTTTGATGCGCAGGCGAACAACCCAAACATCCACTTGAATGGTAATAGAGGAACGTCCCGTTTTAATGGGCTTAGCATAACAACACACCAAGTCCCCCACATAAACGGGCTTAAAGAATGTCATTTTTTCGATTGCGACGGTTGTAATGCGGTGTCTCGCGTACTGATGCGCAAGTACTGAGCCCCCTAAATCCATCTGAGAGAGCAGCCAGCCCCCAAAAATATCTCCGTATGCATTGGCATCGGCAGGCATTGCTACGGTTTGTAATGTTAATTCACCTTCTGGTTCTTTGCTTTGTTGCAGCTTACTACGATCTTCTTTTCTTTCCATAAATTTTTTCCCTGGAGTCTGACACCTTCGGGTTAAGAATGTTTCACTATACTTCTTGTTGCTCTTCTATAAAGAAATACACAGAGAGCCAAGTACAACAATGTGCCAATCAAAGTTTCAAAAGGTTTAATCCATTCAATGTTCAATGCAAAAATATCACTCGATTGATAATAAGCAAAGGGAATAGTCAAAATGGCACCGAGTATTGCTTCGCCTGCAATGATACCCGAAGCAAATAGAATCCCTGGATCTGTTTCTGAAATTTCTTGTTTGGTCCTCAACTTCCATCGAACCAGAGAATTTACAACACCTCCCACCAAAAACGCTGTCACATAGCTGAAAGGCAAATAGATACCTAGCGCAAACAACAAAGGTGGAAAACGAAAATCCTTGGTTTTACGCTTTAAAACTTCGTCCAGAATAATACAAAGCACTCCGAGCGCAACGCCTATCTGGATCATATCCCATTGCAGTTTGCCAGCAAAAAAGCCCTGTGCAACTGTTGCCATCAAAGTTGCTTGGGGTGCCGGCAAGGCTTGTTTCGGATCCATGTTGGGTCGCGGCAGAATTTCTCCAATCCCATAAGCTTCATAGGTTGTTTGCAAAATGTAAGGAATGACCAAAGCAGAAGCTACGGCACCGATTATCAGCATAAATTGCTGCTTCCAAGGAGTGGCGCCGATCACAAAGCCAGCTTTCAAGTCTTGCATATTATCGCCACTGAGAGCCGCGGCAACGCAAATCACTGCAGCAAAAATAATCACAATTGCAGAAGCTTGCATGGCAGCTGTGGTATCTATATTGAAATCAATACTGCCTTTCAAAATCCCAAGCAAAATGGCTGCAAAACCAATGATGGCCACCAAGGTAATACCTGAAACAGGCAGCGATGTCGTTCCCACAATACCAACAATATAGGCGGCAATCGCGGCACAAACAAAGCCCACCACCAAAGACAGCAAAGTCGTAAACAGTATGATTCCCCAGAATAACGGACTTGAAATAGCAAAATTTGCACTGTCAATTAAACTGTAGAAAAGAATAAAAATGGGGATAGAGATCGCTACGATGCCCCAGAGAACATATTTAAAGGGAATGTCTAATTCTGTACGAGGGATTTTGACTGCACTACTTCCCTGTGTTTTCATTGCAGCAAATGAGGTTGAGATAGCACTGCCAATTTGTTTTAAAAGACTGATAACGCCCCAAACACCGCCCACTGCTAAAACACCGACACCCACAATACGAAAATTGGATTTTTGGATTGCAGCGAGTGCAGCAGCCAAATCTGCTCCCCCTGAAGGTAACGAAATATGATTATGGATAATGTATAAAGGAACACCGATAAACCAAGTGACTATCCCACCTGCAATAAAGGCCATCAGTGCACGCAAACCAACAATGTAACCTGCAGCCATCATCACTGGTGAGAGCATTAAGCTTGCACCAAATGCCGTGTTGCCGACCCGAGTCCAATACTGTAAGCTCTCACCTGCAATTTTTAATCCTGTTTGCAAAAATGCCACAATGGCCGAGAGAAGGCTGCCGAGTATTAAAGATTTTGTGGCGCCTTTGGTATCTTCATTAGTGTCTTCACCTGCCATCAAAACTTCAGCAGTGGCAAGACCTTCTGGATAAGGCATGCGATCTTTCACCACCATGCTGCGGCGAAGCGGTACTGAAAAAAGCACACCCAAAACGCCGCCTATGATCGCAATCACGGCTGTTTGCAAATAATTAAAACTAGTCCAAAAACCCATGATAATGAGCGCAGGAAGTGTATAGATAACACCTGATGCCAATACTTCGCCCGCAGAGGCAATCGTTTGCACCATATTATTTTCTAGAATATTGGCGTTTTTAAAGCGACGCAGCACCATCATTGAAATCAATGCGGCTGGTATTGAACCAGAAATCGTTCTTGCGATTTTTAAACCAAGGAAAGTGTTCGAAGCTGCGAGCAAGACAGCAAGAAAAACGCCTAAGATTATTCCGCGCGCTGTAATCTCAGATACAACCTTCGAAGCTGGAACATATGGTTCGAAACTCGGCTGACCATTTTTTGCACCTTCCATAAGTTATCCTACTTAAACTTACAATTATACCTAAACTTACTACTTTCTATTTACTGGTTACTACTTACTATCTGGTATTAAATTTACAATGCAACTTAAACTTAAATTTTTTGGCAATTTAATAACTCATAATTACCATTCAAAAATCTAGCAGTCCAACAATTGGCCCTAGTGTATAACACAAGTAATCTCATTTGGAAGTAATCTCGATTGGAAATAATTCCATTTGGAAGTAATGGACAACATACCAGAGTTACCAAATAGCAAAGATAGTAACAAAGATGGTAACTGATGATGGGAGAAATAAAATTAGTGATACAGAGATTTATCTGACAAAATGACTGTAGCCGCTAGGCTTGCCGTAAATACGACGAAAGGATCATCGTCAAAAAGATCTTCTTTAATCTGAAGAACATTGCTGTCTAAGGTTCCTGTCCGTTCCCGGTAAGTAACCAAATTAGCAACATTTTCTCTTAAAAATTCAATGTAATCACCAAAACGGTGAGCGGTAATCAATGTCTAACTCCTTAAGTTCAACCTTTATGATCCCAAGCGATTAACTACAATAACTAGTAAGAACTAATAAGTTAATCAAACAATAATTGGGGGCTTAAAGTACCTTTATTTCCTGTCCCTTTATAAGGGGATTAAGCTGTAGGAATTAACAAGTTCTTCACTGTATCCTATTTTTATAGAAAAATCCACTTTAAAATCAGTTAGTTAGCTTTTATGTGCGATTTTTTTGTATTTTCAACATTTTATGTGATAGGTCATTATACCATGAATGGGACCTTTTTTCCATAATGAAATCCTTGGTAGAATGTTTTCGGATGGTAAGCTTGTATAAGCTTGTTAGGATACCACGAAGTCGCTGATTCCCTTAGTTCTCTTCGTCACCGGACTCCCTGTCCTTCTCTTCCTTACCATCCCTGGTCCAGAGATGCCGAAGAGAACTAAGGGAATCGCGCCTTCTGCTCCTCGCATTGTATTTACACCTTTTGTGACGAAAGATCGAAGAATGAAAGATATTTTTATACACACAACATTTTTCGGAATATGGCTGCTGGTGCATGATACAGAGTACTTTCTGCCATACAAAGAATATCCTTGATTTTCAGAGGCCAAGATATCAGACATCCATAATATCCAATTACTTAACAAAACGCATTTGTACTGGCCGACACTAGATATAGATCTCGATTTAAAAGCACTTAAAAACCCAGAAAATTATCCATTAATGTATCGAGAATGATTGGAAAAGACTGACTTCAATGCGAGGCGCAGAAGGCGCGATTCCCTTAGTTCTCTTCGGCATCTCTGGACCAGGGATGGTAAGGAAGAGAAGGACAGGGAGTCCGGTGACGAAGAGAACTAAGGGAATCAGCGACTTCGTGGTACCCTTACAAACTTACTTCATGGTACCAAAGTACCAAAGTACCAAAGTACCAAACAATGATACCAAAAACAGTAAAAATCTGTTAATCTATTATAAAATTTGCATGATTTGCATAACGTATGAGGGTAATAAGGGTAAGATTTATGAATTATGAAAATGCACTCAATCAATTAGAATCTGTGATTGAAAAAATGGAAACAGGACAACTCTCTCTTGAAGACTCTCTCAAGAGCTTTGAAGAGGGCGTCAAGCTCGCACAGCATTGTCAAAAGGCCTTGAAGGAAGCCGAGCAAAAAGTCCAAATTTTAATAGAAAAAAATGGTGAAGTGCAAACAGAACCATTTGCACTGGCTGATGAAAATTAATAATAACTTTAATAAATATTTAGAACAAAAGGCTGAAAGAGTTATCTCGTTTCTTGAAAAAATACTTTATGCGAATGAAAGTAACTCTTCTTCAAAATTATCTTCGAAATTACTCGACGCCATCCGATATTCTGTTTTTAACGGCGGAAAACGTCTCCGACCCGTACTGGTTTATGCCACTGGCGAATCCCTTGGCGCTCCCCTAGAAAAACTCGACGCAGCAGCCGCTGCTGTGGAACTCATTCATTGCTATTCTTTAATCCATGACGATTTACCCGCGATGGACAATGATGACTTGCGTCGCGGTAAGCCCACTTGTCATAGAGCTTTCGATGAAGCAACTGCCATTTTAGCCGGCGATGCCTTGCAAGCGCTTGCTTTTGAAGTGTTGGCAGACAGCAGCCTAAATCTTGTCTCGAAAGAAGCACAATTAGATATGATCTTAAGCCTCGCAAAAAGCTGTGGTTATAAAGGTATGGCAGGCGGTCAAGCCCTAGATATTGCTTGCGAAATTGCAGGCAATACAGGCAATATCAATATTCCTCACAATTCCACAAAAAATCAGGATGTAGAATTAGAATTACTGACCAATATACACCATCAGAAAACTGGTGCCTTGATCGAAGCTTCCGTACTGCTTGGCGCCATTGCTGCTGATTGCAAAGATAAAGAAGTTTTAAAGCAACTTAAAGAATATGCCGCCTCTATAGGGCTATCGTTCCAAGTACAAGACGACATCTTAGATGTCATTGGCGAAAGCAAAATCATCGGCAAAACAGCAGGAAAGGATGCGAAGCAGAATAAGATCAGCTATCCGAACTTGCTGGGTCTGGAAGCTGCCAGAACTTACGCGCAGGAATTACACCGACAAGCTTTGGAAAGTTTGCAAAAAATTCCCTATTCTGAACCCTCTAAATTCTCAGATCCAATGAAGCATTCTGAGTGTTCAGATCATCGCTTCATGAGTTCCTTTCTAAATCTGGCATCATTATCCGAATATTTTATTCAGAGAATTGCTTAAAATCCAAAATTTCATCATTCTTAGTTCATTATAAAGACAGAGTACTATTCATTTTTTATGCTTCGGCAAGCCACTTGGCTTCTTCATCATCACCTAAGTGTCAGCGCAGTCGTCTTTTGACGAATGATCCTTCATTATCACTACCATTCCATTCTTCATCTGATGTTTCCCTTGCATCTTTCGAATCTTCCTCTGGAGTATCGCTGCCTGTGTTTATGTCACTTGAACTGCTGCTTAAAATATCAAGCGCACCCTCTGCCTCTTCAAACCCAAGCTTGGTCGATTTTTTGAGCCATCTCGTTGCTTTCTTTATATCCTGTTTAATACCAATACCATTTTGAAAACAAGTTGCAAGATAATATTGCGATTCTGATAAGCCGAGTGCTGCAGTTTGTTTTATGAGATTAAATCCTAGTTTTACATTCTTTGTAACACCTCTGCCCTGCAGTAAACAGATCCCATAACGTGATTTAGCATGAATGTTTCCCTGTTCTGCTGCCAATGCATACCACTTCACTGCCTTCCTGATATTTTTCTCGCCACCTATTCCTTCCTCAAAAAACTTGCCCAATTGATATTGGGCCATGTCAAATCCGTCTTCTGCAGCCATGAGATACCAATACGCAGCTGAATCGTCATTTTTGGCCACTCCAAATCCATTTTCATAGCATCGAGCCAGATGATATTGTGCTTCAATACAACCTTGATCTGCTGCCTTGCCATACCATTCCACAGCCAGGGCTTCATTTTTAATACTTCCTACGCCGTGCTCTAGAAAAAATCCTAAATTACATTGAGCAACAGCATATCCGCGTAGCGCCGCCTTTTGATACCATTCAACTGCAAGTGCTTGGTTTTTCTCTATCCCTAATCCATAAAGGAAACTATTCCCTAACATACATTGCGCTGGAGGAAAACCTTGTTCCGAAGCCAGAAGAAAATAATGGTTAGCTATTTTTGCATCATGGTCTACGCCGAAACCACGCCAATAGCATAAACCTAATTCAAATTGTGCCCCCATATGAGTTCTTGCAGCAATTTTGAAGTGTTCTACTGCTCTTCTATTCTCTTTCTGCACGCCTAATTCATATCGGAAACATATTCCCAAACGATAGTGCGCATCAAGATCTCCTCGCGATGCCGCCAGAGAATAGAGTTTAAAAGCTTGCTTTTCATCCTTCTCGCACAGATTCCCTTGTACCAAATAATTTGCAAATTCAACTAGGGCTGCTATATCTCCCATTTGAATACGCTTCCGGATTAGCATAATTTTATTTTTATCTTCCTGTGTAATTTTAGAATCAAGAGCGATCTTCACTTCTCTTTCCGGTTCTAAAATTTTTAATGTGTCTTCAGCAAGTTTGCAAATTTCCATGGCCTGGCTTTCTGGTTTTGCAACGGCGTTACTGGATGCTTGCTGCTCTTTTTTTAAGAAAAAGGCTTGCGGTATCAAAAATGACATAAAAAGTCCTTTTAAATTATAAGCAATATAGTTAATTAACTAAGTTATTAATAATTAATATCAACAATTAAATTGAGCGAGGATGATACCTCAATTTCAAGTTAGGGACAAGACACTCTTTATCCTCTATCGCGGCGGTTACTTCCCGTGGATTCTAATTTAGGTGCTTCCCATGTCCCTGAGACATGATAATTATACTGTGTTATCGGACCCATCTGGGAGCCCACCACTTTGCCAAGCACAAGCACTCCGAGGCCAACCGCGGGATTTGCAGCGGCAAGTCCAGCAGCCAAAGGCAGTGTTGCGCTTACTTTGGGAATGATGTTCATGTTGAAATCGAGTTCTTTGCTGCTTAGGTTTGTGAAACCAGCCAATGCGACACTGGCGATCGGACCATCGACCTTGAGATCTTCAGTTCTGGCAAAGCCATTGTCTAAGACCAAGTTTGTTTTTAGGGTGTCAAAAGCAAAGCCTTTCTTGTAGACATCACCGAAGTCAAGTTTCATGCGGCGCTGAATGTTTTCAACGCTGAAAAGGCTGAACATGCGTCCCATGCCAGGATTGATGCCCAATATATAACCAGATCTGAAATTGATTTCTGCGCGGCCGTTGGATTTTGCCAAACTAAATTCAACGGGAGAGCCCTTCCAATTGAGATCGAAACTGATGCGGCCTTTTCCTTTCTGTAGTGAAGACGTAATACCCCATTCATTGAAAGTACGACCAATATTTTCACTGTAAATTTGGCCTGAAAGTGTGGTGTTTTGTAAAATACTTTCAGAGATTATCAGTGAATTTTTCCGAGCATTTTTGGCACTGTGCGGCGATTTGCTGCCGATTTTCCAGTGTCCATTTGCATCTAAGCTGTAATGATCAGATTTTGCAGAGAGATCTTTTATTTCGTAACCTCCTTTCTCGGGATGCAAATGAAAGGAAACATCGCCATAAGCGCGATCATCTAAACGCAAATCCGCGCAGTGAAAAGAGACTGGGATAATGCTAGATTCTGAAAACATTGTGTTTGCGTCTGTTTTTGTGTTTGTGCTGGCATTTTCTGGTTTTATTGCGCTTGGATTTAATTTCAAGCGCTCAAGTTCTATGGAAATTCCAGTAAAGTCCGTGAAGCTTTTTGCTTTATTTTCCGGATTGTTTTGATTGCCTTCATTGTTTTTGCTGTCTTGATTTTTCGCAAGGCTTTTAGCAAGGGTAATACCCCCTTTCATCTCAGGACCCTCCACCTGCCACTCCACTTTATCAGGATGAGATTGCATATCAAGCCAGGTTTTTTTAAAGGAGAGACCAAAAATTTTCAGGTTATCTACCAGGAAACGAATTTTCAGAGGCAATATTGTACTGGATTCTCCTTCTTCTCTCTTCAAAAAGTTCAGCCATTCTTCGAGATCCAGCTTCGCGATGTTGCCGCTCACAAGAACAGAATCTTTATTTGGTATTGAGGCTTTCTCTCCTAATGCGATATGGCCGCGCTTAAATTTATGCGAACCATTCTTTGAAAAGGAGATCCATTTCGCATCTATTAATTTGTCCATGCTGAACGTAATTTTGCGTTCTCCTGATTCCGGTGAATAAATGCTCATGTCCATATGGCGAGGAGCATCCTTATCCTTACCAAGCGGCGCTGGAAAATCAATGCTCATGCCTTTGAGATCGGATTCTATCTGCCAATGCGAATTGTCATTATAGCGAGAAATGGTGAAGATCGATTGACCTTCAAAATGTTTGAGTAAGTGAATTTTGAGTTCTTTTTGTATTTCTTTTGAGGTGATCATGCCTGTGACAGAAATTTTTTCAGGGGAGATCTTGCCCACATAATCCCGCCCCATTATTTTTCCTTGCACGTCTTGGGCATAAACACCCTCAGCATCAAATTGGAAATCACCATTCAAATTTGTGATGGGGATATCGAGATCGGGTATGGTGATATTCGAATGTTCTGTATGAATATTGCCTTTAAAAAAGGATTTTTTTGGAGAATCCGACAGCTCAGCAGTCAAGTTCAAAGTCATGGGACCTTCTGGATCCAGCGGTTCAAGAATAGCACCTACTGTAGATTTCAACGGCGTATGCTGCAAAAATTCCAAGCCTTGTTCCAAGTCACCTGAAGCATTGCAATTTAAGTTGGGGTGAGACTTTTTATCAAAAACACAATCCACTTTGACACGAAAAAGTTCAGTACTAAGGCTTGCTTGCTCTGATTCTTTATTGAAACTAAATTTGACTGGCGATTCCGGAATAAAATCTAAAGATTCTTTATCCAGACTCAGGTCTTTTAATTCTTTTGATTCTTTTGAGTCATTTGAGTCTTTTGACAATTTGCCGAAAATAAACCCTTGCGTCCCCTCGAATTGCAAAATTTTCTTGTTATCGTCTCCATTCGAAAAGCTGCCATCTAAATGCTGGATCAGAAGATTCTTGCCATTTAACCAGCGAATTTCGGATTGCTCTAGCATGACGTTTTTTTCAGCAAGTATCTGCAGCAGCGGATTCAGATCAACGGAGCTTGGCAGATATTCACCTTTCAAGCCTAAAATATTCAGAGGATGTTCATCCTTCCACCCCACCAGCACTTTGAGACCCTGGAGAGTAATCCCATCATAGTCCAATTCTTGCTTTAAAATAAGCGGCAATAATTTAGGGCGAAGCTTTATCGTTTCAATAGAAATAAAGGGTTTTAGCTGTTTTTGCTCGTCATAATCACTTATTGTAACATCTTCGATGCTCGCAACTAAGGAAATCCCAGACCATTTGCTGGTTGCCTGCGAAATGCTCACGGGGAAACCAAGTTCACGCTGTATCAGCGCTTCCATGTCCGCTTTATTGATTTTAAGATACTGCGGCATCAATACTATGGCAGTTAGCGCCAAAGCCAAGATGCTGAAGATAATAAGGGATATTGCAAGCTTTTTTGAACGTTTCATAGCGCCCATTATAACTGATATGGCTCTAAAAACCTAGTCAGCTTTCATGTTAATTTCTTTTAAGTCATGGGAAAGATCTATTAAAGATCTATTTAATTTAATTATATAATATTGGATGATATTACACTATTACACATCAATGAATCGACAATAAATTAACTGTAAATCAATCATTCACTCAATTGCTTACTCAACTGATCAAGAATATTTGATCACGGGGGATCGATCCAGCCGATTCATAAATTTATAGCCAAACGGCCAAACTAAAACGCTGCTTAATGTGGAAAATGCGTACAAGGGTGACTGTACCATGTCTCCAATCAACCATTGCACTGCTAATAGAATTAATTGCCCGATGGCGACTAAAAATGTAATGACAAATAATTGCTGCCAAATTGTGAAGAGTCTCAGGCGCGGCCGCAATTGTTGCGCAATATAAACTACAATGGACATGGCCAAGGCATGTTGACAAAGCATCGATCCAGTTAAAGCATCCAGTGCGAAACCTGAGAACCAAGCGACGCCAATTCCTACTAATTGTGGCCGGGCAAAAACCCAATAGATTAATATTAAGGATAACCACTGCGGTCTATACCATTGCCAAGAAAAAGGAACATGAATGATCATCAGCATAAGCGCAATGCTTATCGATAAGAAAATTGTATAAAGACGACCGATATTAGACATCCACTGTCCCCAATTTTGTATGTGATTCGGTTTCTAGAGGTTCGGAGTATTCACCTACGACATGTTCAATAGGCTGTTTAGGAGTCTCTACTGAAGGCTGACCTGAAACTCGTTCTGAAGCTTGTCCAGAAGTCTGATCTGAATTCGAGGGATTATGATTATCTCCTGTTTCATTAATTGTTTCTGCTTGTTTAAGCGTATCTGCCTGCTTTTGTATCATGAGCACTTGTCTGCCTCTATCCAGATTTGCGGCTGGCTTAACGCGAATCACTGCAAAAGATTTGTTCGCTGTCCGTGAGATTTCTTGCACAATACCGACGGGATAACCTGCTGGAAAGCGGCCTCCCAAACCCGAAGTCACTAATATATCTCCTTCCACGATATCAGCAGTCGTTGGTACATACTGCAATTCCAAATAATTCACGGTACCAATGCCCTCTGCAATGCCGCGCACTTGATTGCGCACTGTCTCCACGGGCACTGCATGACTGGCGTCGGTGAGTAATAATACTCGGCTGTAGTTGTCCATCACGTCGATCACCACGCCCATAACGCCTTTGGCATCAATGATGGGTTGGCCGATATAGGCGCCTGCTTTTAAACCTTTATTGATGATGATGCTGAGATTGTAAGGATCCGAATCGACCTTTAATATTTCTGCAACACGGAAAGAATCCTGTAATTGAGGAGAGGCTTGCAGCAATGCCCGCAATTCTGTATTTTCTGCTTCCACTGCCAATAAACGTTGCAAACGACCTTCCTGCTGCAATTGTGTTTGCCGCAGGGATTCATTCTGCTTCAACAAACTTCTGTGAGATCGAAAAAAATCAGTGCAAGAACGAATGCCACGAGAAGGAAAATCTGCCAGCCATTGTATTGGGTAAACAATATTCGCTAGGAAATCATGCGCGGGATCTAAGCGGTGATAGCGATGATCGAGCAGCATCACCGCGACCGATAAGATAATCAGAAACCACAGTCTAATTCCCTGCTGTGGCTCCTTTAAGAACAGTACTTTAATGCCAATACCCCAGATTTTTACTCAGTAGATAAGAAATCGCCACCGCGCTCGTCCATCATTTCGAGGGCACGTCCGCCGCCACGGGCAACGCAAGTGAGAGGATCTTCTGCAACAATAACAGGTAAACCGGTTTCTTCCATTAACAGCCTGTCGAGATCGCGCAGTAATGCACCACCACCCGTCAATACCAAGCCGCGTTCTGCAATGTCGGCTGCAAGTTCTGGTGGCGCTTGCTCTAGCGCTAAACGTACGGCACCGATGATGCCTGATAAAGGCTCTTGCATCGCTTCTAAAATTTCATTGCTATTTAAGGTAAAGCTACGAGGAACGCCTTCAGCAAGATTTCGACCGCGTACTTCTACTTCTCGGACTTCTTTGCCTGGATAAGCTGTGCCAATTTCTTGCTTAATGCGCTCTGCGGTGGCTTCACCAATCAATGTGCCATAGTTTCTGCGCACATAATTGACGATGCTTTCATCGAAACGATCGCCGCCGATTCTGGCTGAAGCAGCATAAACAACACCACTTAAAGAAATAATGGCGACTTCCGTGGTGCCGCCTCCAATATCGACAACCATGGAACCGCTGGCTTGATCTACTGGCATGCCGGCACCAATCGCAGCAGCCATCGGTTCTTCTATGAGATAGACTTCTCTTGCGCCTGCTCCCAAAGCGGATTCACGAATGGCACGGCGCTCAACTTGCGTGGAACCACAAGGTACACACACGAGCACTCTGGGGCTTGGGCGCAGGAATTTATTTTTGTGAACTTTATGAATGAAATGCTGCAACATTTTTTCAGTGACATGGAAATCTGCAATGACACCATCTTTCAAAGGACGTATTGCATTAATGTTGCCAGGTGTGCGTCCCAACATTCTTTTGGCTTCTAAACCAACTGCAGCAACTGTTTTCTGACCGCCTGGTCCTCGTTCTTGTCGAATGGCTACGACGGAAGGTTCATCCAACACGACACCTATGTTACGTACGTAAATTAAGGTATTTGCCGTTCCAAGATCGATTGACAAATCATTTGAAAAAATTCCGCGTAAAGCTTTAAACATAATTTCCACACCTATCTAACTTTAATTAACTGTATCTAACTAACAGTACCTACTAACATTACCTAACTATATTTAACTGTGCCAAAGTGTACCAAAGTGTACCTAACTTTCGTAGCTCTAGATATTTTTAGTTCCTAGAGTTATTTGATCACAAACTTAATTTAAATAAAAAACTCACCTTACAAAAGAGTATAGTATTTGGTATGATATTAGCAGATTTTGAAAAAATCAGTAGATGTTAGTGAGAATATTTTTTTATAAGTGTCATATTTTCCATTTTGAGAGCAGATTTAAGAGCTGAAATGGCAAGAAAAAAGCTATGAGCTACGGAGAAGTGAGTTATGTCCAACGTTTTGAATGAACAAGCAATATCACAGATCGCACATCTCGCCCGTTTGAGTGAAAACCCCAAGGAAAATCAGAAAATTTTAAGTGATTTAAATAAAATTGTTCAAATGGTCAGCCAAATTTCAAATGCAGATACAAAAAATGTTCTTCCGATGGCACATCCCTTGGATATGCCGCAACCTTTACGCAATGATGAAGTGACAGAAATTAATCAGCGAGATAAATTACAGCAACTTGCATCTAAGAAAGAAGCTGGACTTTATTTGGTTCCAGTTGTGATTGAGTGATGAGTTGCTCGCTGTTATTTTGCTTGCTATTACAAAGTCACTAAGCTTGAAATACATGAAATAGAGGACAGAAAATGTCGAAATCTTCCCTAACAGAAACTGAATTGCACCGTAAATCTTTGACCGAAATCGCAAAAGCGCTGCAAAACAAGGAAATCTCGAGTGAGGAACTCACCAAGTTTTACCTGAAACGCATTAAACATTTTAATGGGGCTCTGAATTGCTTTATCAGCATAGAAACAGAGGAAAATGCCTTGAAACAAGCCCGAGAAGCAGATAAACAGGCAGCAGATAAACAAATCACTGCAGTCAAAGCACTTACCGGCATTCCCATCGCACACAAAGATATTTTCAACACTGAAGGCATGAAAACAACCTGCGCCTCAAAAATGCTCGATAATTACACATCACCCTATGATGCCACCGTGGTGAAAAAGTTAAAGGATGCTCATACCGTTCTGCTCGGCAAAACCAATATGGATGAATTTGCCATGGGTGCGAGCAACGAAACAAGCTTTTACGGTCCCGTGAAAAATCCCTGGAATTTAGACTTGGTCCCGGGCGGATCTTCAGGCGGCTCGGCCGCCGCAGTTGCTGCCAGAGTCATTCTTGCGGCAACGGGAACAGACACAGGGGGATCGATTCGTCAGCCCGCTGCGCTCTCTGGCATCACCGGAATTAAACCCACCTACGGACGCTGTTCCCGCTATGGCATTGTGGCATTTGCTAGCAGTTTGGATCAGGCCGGCATTTTAGCTCAAACGGCTGAAGATTGTGCGTTATTGCTGTCTGCAATTTCTGGGCACGATCCAAAAGATTCTACCTCCATCAATAAACCTGTTCCAAACTATACTGCAGGATTACAAGAATCCCTCAAAGGGTTAAGAATTGGTTTACCCAAGGAATATTTCGGTGAGGGGCTGGATATTGAGGTTGAAAACGTCATTCAAGAATCGATCCGAACACTCGAAAAATTGGGCGCTACCATAAAAGAAATTTCACTTCCTAATACGAGTCTAGCCATTCCAGTTTACTATGTCATTGCCCCAGCAGAATGTTCCTCCAATCTCGCACGCTATGATGGTGTTCGTTTTGGCTATCGTTGTAAAGATCCCAAAAATCTGGAAGATCTCTACAAACGCACAAGAGACGAAGGCTTTGGCAAAGAAGTGAAACGGCGCATCATGATTGGCACCTACGTATTATCCGCTGGTTATTATGATGCTTATTACATACAAGCCCAAAAAGTGAGAAATCTCATCAGCAATGACTTCAAAACCGCATTTAAAGAAATCGATGTGGTTTTAAGTCCAACAGCACCAACCACCGCTTTTCCGATAGGCGCGAAAATGGATGATCCCGTATCGATGTATCTCTGCGATGTCTACACCACCCCCGTAAATCTTGCAGGTTTACCAGGTCTTTCCATGCCCGGAGGTTTTGTAAACAATCTTCCCGTTGGCGTACAACTCATCGGTAATTATTTCGAAGAAGGTCGGCTGTTGAATATCGCACATCAGTTCCAACAGCAAACTGATTGGCACAAGCAGATCCCCAAAATGGCTGATATCGCGGTATAAACTACAGCCGCTGTACGAACAATAACAGCGGTATGGACAATATAATAGGATAATAGGACTCTTTTTATGACTGCAACTGAAATGAAAACGCAAGCAGAAACGAACACCAGCATTAAGCAAGGTTGGGAGGCCGTCATAGGCTTAGAAGTCCATGTACAGCTTTCCACACAATCAAAATTATTTTCTGGTTCAAAAACCACTTATGGTGCGGAGCCTAATACCCAAGCTTCGATCATTGATCTTGGTTTTCCAGGCGTATTGCCAGTATTAAATGAAGCAGCAGTTGCTATGGCTGTTAAATTTGGCCTGGCAGTACAAGCTGCTATTGCAGAACGCTCCATTTTTGCGCGCAAAAATTATTTTTATCCAGATCTTCCCAAAGGTTATCAGATCAGCCAGTATGAATTGCCCATCGTATACAAGGGAAAATTACAATTTACCTTGGAAGATGGCAGTGTCAAGGAAGTGGGCATCACCCGTGCACACCTAGAAGAAGACGCCGGCAAATCCCTGCATGAAGATTTTTCAGGATACACCGGCATTGATCTCAATCGCGCCGGCATTCCTTTAATAGAAGTCGTTTCTGAACCAGAAATCCGAAGTTCCAAAGAAGCCGTCGCTTATCTCAAAACCCTGCATTCCTTAGTGCGTTATCTCGGTGTTTCAGATGGCAACATGCAGGAAGGCTCGTTCCGCTGCGACGCCAATGTCTCAGTTCGAAAACAAGGTGAAAGCAAATTTGGAACCCGAGCCGAAATAAAAAATGTCAATTCATTCCGGTTTGTTGAAAAAGCCATCAATTATGAAATCGATCGTCAAATTGAAATTTTGGAGAACGGCGGCAAAATCATACAAGAAACCAGATTGTATGATGCGGTAGCAGATGAAACTCGTCCAATGCGAACCAAAGAAGAAGCCAATGATTACCGCTATTTCCCAGATCCCGATCTGCTCCCTGTCATTGTTAGCGCTGATTTCATCGAAAATGTTCGCAAAACACTGCCTGAACTGCCGCAGCAAAAATCGGAACGATTCGAACGGGATTATCATCTCAGCCGCTATGATGCCAACGTATTAACTTCCACTCGAGAGCTTGCCGATTTTTTTGAAGCGAGTTTAAAGAGTTCCGATTCCAAAGACAAAGCAGAATTCAAGCTCTGCGCCAATTGGATCATGGGCGATCTGCTCGGGGCTCTGAATAAACATGGCTTGGAAATCGGAACCAGTCCTATCCAACCGGAACAACTAGGCCAGCTCCTAAAGCGCATCAATGACAAAACCATTTCTGGCAAAATTGCAAAAACTGTTTTTGAAGCGATGTGGGAAACTGGCCAATCTGCAGATACTATCATTGAAAAACAGGGCTTAAAACAGGTAACAGATACCGGCGCCATTGAAGCCATCATTGACAAGATCCTTCAAGATAATCCTGCTCAAGTGGCTGATTATCGATCTGGCAAAGACAAATTATTTGGATTCTTTGTTGGCCAGGTGATGAAAGCAAGTCAAGGCAAGGCGAATCCAGAGCAAGTGAATGAGATCTTGAAGCGAAAGCTGTCGGGGTCTTAAAAAATCTATTGGTAATTTAAATTTTATGAGCACTTTTTAAATTGTTTGAGGAGAAATTAAATGCAATTAATCAGCAACAAAAAAACTTTTCATCTTTCTTTGCGCTACATGCTGCTGCTCTGTTTCACATTACTGGCATTATTCCTATCCCCCCTGCCAGCCCTAGCCAAACCCATTCCAAACCTAACCCTCATTGTCCCCTCCTGCGATAAATACTCCGAAGCCTGGAAACCCTTTTTTACCTTCCTCTTCAAATATTGGCCTAATTTTGAACAAAAAATCTATTTAATAGGAAATAACAATTCTTATGATGACAAGCGTGTCACAAACATCCTTATTCCCAATGAAAAGAGCTGGTCTGACAATATGCTGACAGCCTTAGATCAAATCGAAGAAGACTACATCCTGTTCATGCACGAAGACTATTTTTTACTTTCCCCCGTGAATGTTGCTGAAATCGAAAAACTCTTCAAAGTGATGCAAAAAGAGAAAGCTGCATACTTGCATCTCGCCTCCCGTCCCGTTGCCACCATGCATCCCACCATTCCAAACTTGGGTTACCTCTCCAAAGAGCAAAATTACCGCACCGCCAATCAAGTCGTCATTTGGGATAAAGCAGTGCTCAAGTCCTTGCTTAAATCAGGCGAAAATCCCTGGGAATTTGAATTAGACGGAACAGTTCGAAGCCGTGCCATTGATCGACCCTTCATGAGTGTAACCGGCGGAAATGCCCCTGTTGCCTATTTAGGCGCCATCTGGAGAGGCTATTGGATGCCGAATGCCATCGAATTAATCGAAAAAGAAAATATCGCCATGGAATACAAGCTCCCCATCTGCAGCAAAATGCGATCTTTTATCATGAATGACATGCGTGAATTCGCCAGCACCTATTTTGTCCGCCCCATCAAGAAAATGCTGGGTTTAAGCGACAAGCGAATTCTGCCTACTCAAATTTGAGATGTAGGGTGCCAGGTCTCTGCAATATGCATTATTTTTTTGCATATTGCAGAGACCTGGCACCACTTCAATGTTGAATACCCGGTAACTCATATTATGAATCAATTTAAGCGAGGAAGCGTGTATGTCCATTCCAAAACATCTAATTTTTACTCTTCCCAAGGATCTAATAAATCTTTACACCTCTTTTTTAGGACGAAAAGATTTATTAGCTCTCAAATGGGGCTCTAAGGCTTGCAGTAATGATCATGAGGATCAATGGAGAGCAGCTGAATTATTACACTATGTGTTGAATATTGATGAAGAAAAAAAGAAAAGAATTTTAGAATTGATTAATAAACCTTCTCTAGGATCACAATCTTTCATACTTATTAAGGCTCAAGGTTTTGTAGAATATAATAGTTCGAAACAGAAAAAAGTAATCCCGAGAGCTCAATTCAATAATGTAAGTCCTCTCGAAGCCGCAGCTCTATGTGGAGATTTCTTTTTAGTCCAATTATTAAGTGATGCAGTCCCCAAAAATCAAAAACACTCCGCAGGTCTACAATTACAAGAGATTCGTAAAAGAAGTGATTTTCTAGCCCCCTTCCCTACTCTCGTGAAGGCTTATCACGAATACAATATTCATCTAAAAAAAGTGCAAAGATTCAAAGGTCTCGATTTTTTAACTCACATTCAAATAGAGAAGGAACTCAGAGAACAAATTGGCGAATCTCAGAAAAAAATTTCAAATTATGGTTTACAAGTATTTTGTAATTTAGTTACACATGATCCACTCCCAGATTTCACAATAGAACCCCTTCGAAAATGCATCATGTGGGACAAATCTGACTTAGATTTAGATTCGATTGGTATTGGAACTGACTCAATTTTACATAAGGGACCCAATATCTGTACAACATTGGGCCGCTGGGCAGGCGGAAATATACAGTTTGATCCTGAAGCCATCGCCCTCTTATATAAGGTGATACAAATAAAATTAGGCGATATTATGGATTCTTTATTGGACCTCACTTCGATCCAACCTAAAAAATACAAGGCTTCTCAAGGTTCATAAGGAGCTGCAGCAAAACCAATTTTTTCATGCAGCATTTCCTAGGGTGCCAGGTCTCTGCAATATGCATTATTTTTTGCATATTGCAGAGACCTGGCACCACAACTTCACTGGCACCACAACTTCACATAGCTAAGTTGTATTTTGTTATTTATCCCTTCTAAGGTGTTTGTGGTGGGTGAAAACCGCTGAAATTTGGCAATATTCCGATTTGTTATCCCGCTTCATTCAATCTTGGTATCTAGAGAATGAAGCTAAAAAATGTGCTTTGATGCTGCTGTTATCTGCTAAGATAAAGAGCCGCGAGCAGGCCCTTTATCCTTGTCCGAGTCAAGAGCTTCAGCAGAAGTCAAACTGTGCTCGTGATCTGATATCTTATCGGAAGCTTTCGGATACTGTAATAACAGAGTCCTAGTTTTGCCTAATTGTTCGGGGATCACTTTACATAGGAGGTTAATAGCCTCAAAATCAACAACCGCGGCGCCCCCGTCCCGGCCCCAGGCAGGCCGCGGCCCAAAGGCTCCCGCAGCGTCGAGCGCAACAGCGCGCGTCGCGCCAAGCTGCCCGCGCGGGCCCTTATATAACGCAGAATTAGTCCCAAACCCAAACGAATCTAAATCACCATCTACTTTTTTCCAACCATAATCATAAACTTCGAAGCGACACGCCCGGACAGGTTCTAGCGTGAAATCTGGTAGGGGCTCATGTGGTACAGGATTACAGAACACCTGCAGCCCAAACGTGGAAAGTGTTTTCTGCGCGTCGCCCAGATGTTCACAAAGCTCATAGGCAGTTTTCCAATCTGGCGCCTTTGCTTTGTGTTGTGTATCGACTTCTTTGAGAAATTTCTGATAGGCGTCAAGAACTGCTTTAAAGGCAGATAGAAAATTAGAGTTAGACAGAATTGCGTCTACTTGTAATCCCGCTTCGTGTTTTAGATTATCAGGGAGCGCATCTCTAAAAATATTTACTAAAGGAAAGTCACCTGAGAGGGTGGCGGCTTCCAGGGGACTTAGATTATTGATTCCAATTCTGACTGCAATTTTCTTTTGTTTGGAGCTAAGATACTTAACATCGCCTTTGGTTCTGACCAAAATGAGCTCTGGATTTCTTGCTATGATTTCTAGGATTTTTTTCTTGTTCTCTGAGTCAATATTCAAGACAAGGTCCATTAGCAGTGCTGCTTTCAATGCGTCCTCACCATAGGCCTCCTTATAGTGATTGTACACATATTTACAAACAGTTGCTTTTTTAACCCATGATTGTGCATCTAAAAATTGATCCTGCAATTTCATTAGAACTGTCGGTTGTTTTAGAAAAGGATGTGTGGTTGCCATATCAATTACATCTACCTGTTAGTTTTGCTGTTAATAAATGTGCATAAGCATCAATATAAGTTAGTACTGTATCACATTAAGAAAGTATGTGTCAATCTGGTAATAAAATTAGTGATGAATCAGTTGCAATATGCATTATTTTTTTGCATATTGCAGAGACCTGGCACCACAACTTCCATATTGCAGAGACCTGGCACCACAACTTCAGGACCTTGGATAGGCCAAAAGTGTTACAAGAGGTGCAACGTATGAGATTTGAAGTACGGCATGATAAAATTTTGGTTAACTAACAACTTAAGAGGCGGCTGATATCATTACCTGGAATGATGTTATTGATGTTACATCAGGATGGTTCTAAACATAAATGGAATGAATAACACATTGAGTTTAATTAATTATAAACTATTCTTAAACACACAGTCTTTCATTTTCTATGGTTTAGCCCAAAGGAACACCCATATTGTTATTGAACCAGAGATCATTCAAAAGTTTAGCTTTTACGGCTCTTATCCTGTTTCTTTTCTCCTCACAGGTAAGCGCTTTCCCAGTTTTTGTTTCAGGTTTTGGTTCTAACGGAACTGGCGCTGGACAATTTCAGGGTCCCACGGGTGTCGATGTCAATATTTTCAATAATCAAATTATTATTTCAGATGTCTCAAATCGCATTCAAATTTTTGATAGCACGGGAAACTTTATATCCCAATTTGGATCCTCAGGAGCAGGACCTGGCCAATTTGCAAATCCAGTCGGGGTAACCTTCAATAGCAGCAATAGCGAAATAATTATTAGTGACAGTAATAACAATAGAATACAAACCTTTACCAGTACCGGAACATATCTATCACAATTTGGTAGTTTTGGAACAGGTAATGGTCAGTTTAACAATCCAGCAGCAACAGCCATTAACTATGCTACTGGTCAAATATTCGTCTCTGATGACGCCAATAATCGTGTACAAGTTTTTGATAGTGCAGGAAACTATCAATCTCAATTTGGCATCACTGGAACTGGCCCTGGCGAATTTGAATTTCCTTTTGGTATTAGTGTGAATAATGGATTCATTACAGTGGTCGATTCTGCAAACAATCGAGTCCAAATCTTTAATAGCGCCCAACAATTTGTGTCGCAATTTGGTAGCCTTGGAACTGGCAACGGTCAGTTTGATTACCCTAATGGTCTAGCCCAAAATTCTGCGACGGGTCAATTAATTGTTGTTGATACCGGCAATCATAGAATTCAGTTCTTTGATGCCTCTGGTAATTTTCAATCTCAATTTGGTGGTTTTAGATTCCGTTTTAACTTTCCAGCCTGTGCAAGCGTTAATCCTAGAACAGGACAAATAATTGTTACAGATTATTTTAACTTTCGTGTTCAGATCCTATTTGATCCAACCATGTGGGTCCTTCCAGGAACTTCTACATTAAGAAGACTTTTTTTGAATCAGAATTTAACTTTGAATAATGGATTTAATTTAATCGTGCAAAATACAACATTATTGACGAATGGCGCCATGCTCACAATAAATCCGGGTGGCACTTTTGTTACCAATAATATGACATTAGATGGTGCTACCATCGCCGACAATGCTAATACCACTTTAGCTTTCCCAATCTTTATTACAAAGAATAATGGAACCTTTATTTCCGGTTCAAATAATACATTTACTCTGCCAGGGAATATTTCAGGTTCAGGGGCCTTCATAAAACAAGGATCAGGTAATTTAATTTTAAGCGGTTATAACACTTATTCAGGGGGAACCGATATCAATGAGGGAAAATTAACCATTAATGGTACCGTGTCAGGTCCTGTTAATATTAATCCTGCAGGTATTTTGAGTGGTACGGGAGTAATCCAAGGTAATGTACTCAACAATGGTATTGTTCTTCCTGGCACTCCTGGTAGTACTTTAACCATTCAAGGAAACTATAATTCCACACCGAGTGGAACAACTGGTATCGAGGTTAATCCACAAGGCCTGTCTTCTCACCTATTAGTACAAGGAACTGCTTTTTTAGATGGTCCTCTCTCTGTCACTTTTGATCCAGGTATGTATTCAGTAGGAACTTCCTATACTTTCTTAAATGCTAATACAATTTCGGGTGCTTACAATTCAATTCCTAGCCAAGTAGGATTTTTGAAACTCAAAGTTTTATATACGGGGACGACTGCATCTTTAGTCATAAGTTCAACGGATTCTTCTAATAATTTATCTGCAGCCAATAAGAACGAAAAAGCAGTAGCCTACTATCTTGATTCACTTCCGACCCCACCTGCTGGTAGCGATTTAGGGCAAATTCTCGGCATTTTAGCTTCTCTACCTGCACAAGAACTGGCAGATGCACTAGAGAGCATTAGTCCAGGAAGATTAAGCGCTGCAACAGTAGTGATTGAAGACAACGATGCGGTTCTCAATTATATAAATACCCGGCATCTGGCGAGATTGCGTCGATCAGATAATGAAGAAAATGCTGTTGTTTCTTTTAATGCTTTATCGACTTCAAAATTGTCTAATAAGCAAAGTTTAGCAACACCAAAGTGTTTTAATTATAGTTATTTTAAAAATCAATTGTTTGAGAGAAACCTTTTCAATTCCACCAAGCAAGGGTTAGCATCAAATTTAGATCAGAATTTTTCTTGTCAGTTTGGATCGCCGAATGGATTGAGTGCGATTTGGGGTCATGGGTTTGGACACTTAGCACATCAGAAACCACGTAAAATTGATACAGGGTTTAAGGAAACGACTGCTGGTTTTGTGGTCGGGATGGATCATTTCTTCTCTGGTGACACTATCCTTGGGGGTGGTTTTGGCCGTTACCGTTCTAAAATAAACCTTGATAAAAATTCAGGGTTGGTTCATGTCGATACTAATTTTGCGACCCTCTATGGTACTTGGTATCAAGAGGAATTTTATATAGAAGGCTCTATTATAGCCGGAGCGCCCAAATACAACACAAAACAACATATTTATTTCTCTACTGTCAATAGAATTTCTCAGGGCAAGCATCATGGAACTGAAGTTGCACCACATATAGGCTTTGGGTATGATTTCATTTTTGAAGAAGTCAATATTACCCCTTATATTGGAGCTGATTACATCTATATCCATGAAAAAGCTTATTCATTAAATGGTGCCTATTCTTTAAGTCAAAGGATCCATAAAAAAACGTCGACTGCTTTATTTACTGAGGTGGGCATTCGTGTCTTTAGGACTTATAATTATCTGTGTTCACTTTGGACACCTGAAGCAGTGTTAAATTATACCAACAAGAAATCTTATAAGGGATTAACGACAGCTGCATTGTTAGGAGAACCCGGATCCTTTACTGTCAATAATTTTAACGGAACACGTTATCAAATTGCACCAGGTGTAGGCCTTTTGGTCGAATTAGAGAAAGGTGCTTTTGTAAGAACCGATTTATATTCTGAGTTTGGTTCAAAATATAAGGGATATGAGATTGCCTTGAGGGCTGGTCTCGTCTTTTAGCTTGATTGACTTAATATTGGAGGGTAAAATAAAGCATTTAGTGTTGGCGCATAAAGATAGATTGTTACGATTTGGCTCAGAATTAACTTTTACATTATGTGAAATTAAGGAAATAGGTCGTCATCCTAAACAAAGGAAATGAGTGTTGTTTCGAAGAAGAATTAACTAAAGATGTTTTAGAAATTATTACAGTTTTTTCTGCGAGACTTATGGTAAACGGAGCCATCGGAATGAGAAACTATTAAATACAGTCCAGTCTCTTACGGGAAATACAACATGAATTTGGCACATACATAAAAACCTCTCCTTAAGAACTTTTATAATGGAGTCGGGTCTCAAGGACCTTGTAATTCTGAATCAGGGCGAGGGGGGATCGGTTCACCTAACTTTATTCTACCCTCCTTTAGAGCCACAGTGTACTCATTTTGAAATTGTTCATCTGACATGTCAGTGATTTGATCGATATAGATTTCCGTGTGCCTTGCTGGTTCTCGCGAGATGCTCATCTTCCGGCAACAGCTGAATTTCGACACCGGTTAATTTTGCCGCTTGCAAGAGTTTAATGGCTATGTCGGGATCTTTACAGGCAGGCTCCAAGAGTAATGGTGAAAATTCCTGATAAAGCTTGCAAAAAGCAATGAAAGCACTATCGCTTGCTGTCCGCGATAAGGTTGCTTCCATTTCTCCTTTGGCAGGATCCAATTTACAATGTGAGATATCGAGCCCACCCTCATGTGTTGGCAATTGGAACTGATGTTGGTTCTTTTTGCCAGTATCAACCACTTTCACACCTTGCAAATCTTCATCAGTAATCGCTGCAGATTTAAGCTGCCTTACCTTGCTCATAAACAATCTCGCTTGTCTTCCTACCGTTTCATGTTCAAGTGCTGCTATTTGGAATTCGTGAGAAGATCTTGATGCACGATGTTACATCATTCATTATAATCTACTTTCTGGAGATGAGTGTGCCAGATAGTGAGGATTGTGCTTAAAACGGCCTAAACACCATATACAATCCCAAACTTATCGTCGACATATTGCCGAAAACTCTTTGATTTTGTGGAAATACGGCGATGCCATTTCGGCCGCGGAGGCGGTTGGTGTTGTGATAGCGATACATGGCTCTAAAAATGAAATCATTCCAAATAAAGGTTTGGAATCCAGCACCGATACGAAAGATTGGCCGCGTTTTTCCACTGATACACAATATATTATTAGTAAATATGCTACCGTTCGGTTCTGCAATGAGGCGGAATTTGGGGAGTGAATTTTCAAGTCCTGCCAGGAAAATAAATTCCGGCCGAAACGTTTTTCTAAAGCATTCGAAGTACTCTCCTACAAAGAGCGGGAAGAAGAGATGAAGATCAACATAACCTGTTTTAAAACGGCATCTTCCAGTAATGATTACTTTCTGTCCAGTATTATTAACTTCTCCTAAAATACTTTGACCTGGTAACACTAAAGTAGATTTGGGTCTGTTAATATTCCATTCATAGCCAACCTCTAGGCCAATGCGATCATGGAATCTTCGACCGAAATAAAAACCTGCTCCACCGTGGGGTTTGTCTAAGAATCTTTTCCAATCGCCTTTTACAGGTATCCAAACGCCTTGATAGCTGATGCCGGTATAATAAATTTTGGCGGGTGGAAATACGCCTGAGTAGAGAGCTTCTTGATAAACACACTCATCACAGGGATAGGCTATGGCGGTGAAAGGTATTAAGAATATGAAAAGGAATAGAGTAATGAATGCCTTAAGCTGTGTTTGAATTAATTTATGTAATGACAATTTGCCAACGATAATAATTGTGTTCATTGATTAGACTCATCCTTAATTAAAATCAATGCATGAAACTTTGATTTCTCGAATACAGCAATGCGACTACTGGTCCTTTACTTATAGTTATAGCATAAAATTAATATATTTAAATAACATTAAATAAAAAGGCCTGGCAATGGAATTAATAATTCCAAAAAACCAGACCTTTTAAATCTCAAAAATATTAAGTTAGTAAACTTAGTATTTTAAATCTTATTACCTTGTTTCCTTGTAAGCTTAGAACCTTACAAACAAACCAGCCGCTAAAGATACTGCATCTTTAAATGCTTTTCTGTTGTGATGTTCGGAGCCAACACCAAGACCATGTACTCTTAAGCTTTCAGTAGCTTCCCAACGCAGAATGGCACGGGCACCAACACATTCAGTGAAGAGGAACTGCGCACCAACACCGACACGCCAAACTGCTTTGGATTTACCATTCACAGATTGAATCATGTTCACTTGATTGTTGGTTAAGGAACCTTGATTGACCACTACTGCGGAAACTTTTGGTTTCATGGATGCAATACCGAGGGAACCTATCAATTCCCAGCAGTTGTCGAGAGGAACATAGCCATTTAAATCAAAATGGAAACTATTGAAGTGGGTATGGGTTCTGACAGTTGCATTGTTCGGAAGCGGGAACAACACACCGCCTGAAATTAAGCCTGTGTGATGCTTGCGCATGGTCCAGCTGTAACCCACTTCAGCACCGAAGCATTCGGTAAATTTCGTGCCCAAGTACACTGTGCCGCCTGGGAATGATTTAGCAATTTTATTGCTCCAAAATCCTTTGCCCTTAATCCAGAGCTGCTTGTAATCAACGCCCAAATATGGACAGATATCATCAATTATATTTGCTGCAGCACTGCCTGAAGCTAGCAGAGCAGCAACTAACATCAAACTTTTTCCTGTATGTTTCATTGTTTCCTTCCTCAAAGTTAAGATTAGTCTCTAACATAAAATAAAATTTAAAACTTTTTCGGATCAAATTTTATTTAAACAGACCAATAAATCATTAGATAGATCAAATGTGATTAATAAGATGCACTTACACTGTATTGAGTTTTGATTTGTCTGTCAACAGGCAGATATGGCTTGACAGGCGAGGTTGCGGCTTATTCTCCAGTATTAATATCTACTTAATATCTGCTAATTTCTACTTTTCAGAATAGAAATCTATTCTCCTGGATTAAAACCTAAAGTAATACGATCGAGATTTGCTAAATCTTTAACATTGGAAATATTCATAAACCCCTGTTTTTTCATCATGGCCATTACAGAGGCAGATTGGCCTGCACCATGTTCTAAAATAATACAGGCATTTTTTTTCAGAAATTTTCTGGCATTTTCAATAATAATTCTGATACAGGATAATCCATCATTCCCGGCAATCAATGCTTGCTTTGGTTCAAAGCGTAGGTCTCCCTGGAAGAGATGGGGATCATTTGCTTCGATATAGGGTGGATTGCTAACAACGGCATTAAATTGTGGAGCATTTGAAGCGTATGGGGCATTTGGCGCGGATGAGGAATGTCGGGCACGTGGAACCTGCGTATCAGAAGATAGTAATGCTTCAAACCAATCACCTTGATAAAATTCAATATTGTGAATATTTAAATTTCTCGCATTTTGTGAAGCAATCTCCAAAGCCTGTTCTGATTGGTCGGTAGCTACCACTCTCCAATGCGGGCATTCTTTTGCAATGGCAAGAGCGATAGCGCCACTGCCTGTTCCTAATTCTAAAATTTGAATGTCTTTTTGTACGGAGGGAATTATTTTTAACAAAGTTTCGACGATAATTTCAGTTTCAGGTCTGGGGATTAAAACTTGGTTTGAAATTTTTAAATTTAATGACCAAAATTCCTTGCTTCCTGTTATATAGGCAATGGGTTCACCGAGTGCACGACGTGCCACCAATTCCATGAAGTCTTTTTTGATGGACTTTGGAAGGTCCTGTTCAGGCCAAGTATAAAGATGCGTTCTTGACACACCCATTACATGTGCGAGCAGAATTTCAGATTCCAAACTTGCGTCTTCTGTTTCTCGCGAGTTTTTAAGTATTTTTATGGCATCCTGAAGGACACTGCGAATGTTACTAGAACTTTCGCTCAAAATTGCGCTTCCATAGTTGCAAGCTGCATCGCTCTGTCTTCTTGAACCAGAGGATCAATCACAGGCAAGAGATCTCCTTCAAGTATTTCTTCCAATTTATACAAGGTAAGATTGATACGATGATCGGTAACTCGTCCTTGCGAATAATTATAAGTGCGAATGCGCTCGGAACGATCTCCACTGCCAACCAAATCACGCCTTGTTTGCGCTTCTGCATCACGTTGCCTTTTTTGTTCAGCAGATAAAAGTTTTGCTTGCAATAAGGCCATTGCCTTTGCTTTATTTTTATGCTGCGATCGCTCATCTTGGCACTCAACCACTGTTCCAGTCGGTAGATGCGTAATCCGAACCGCTGAATCGGTGCGATTGACGTGCTGTCCGCCAGCACCAGATGCCCGATAGGTGTCGATGCGCAGATCACTCGGATCAATGTCTATTGAATCTACTTCCTCCACCTCTGACAACACTGCCACAGTACAGGTAGAAGTATGAACGCGTCCCTGTGATTCTGTGACTGGCACGCGCTGCACCCGATGCACACCCGACTCAAATTTCAGCGTCCCATAAACACTGGTTCCAATAATTCGCACCGTAATGCCCTTAAAACCACCCTTTTCACTGGGACTTGAACTCACGAGTTCAATACGCCATCCTTGGCCTTCCGAAAATCGGCCATACATCCGATAGAGCACTGCAGCAAAAAGTGCCGCCTCTTCGCCGCCCGCACCGGCACGGATTTCTAAGTATACATTGCGTTGATCATTGGGATCTTTCGGTAACAACAGTAAATTTAAAGAATGTGCCAAGGCCTCGACTTTATTTCGGCTCTCTTTCCATTCTTCCTCTGCCATTTTTCGCATTTCTGGATCTGGGTCTTTCATCATGACTTCAGAAGAAGCTTCAGAAGCCACCGCTTCTTTATAGCGGCGATATTCCAACACAATGGGTTCTAGTTCTGCATATTCCTTTGAAAACGCACGAAATCGAGGTTGATCGGAGATCACGGCGGGATCACTTAAAAGCCCGCTCAATTCTTCATGACGTTCCAATAAAGAGTCTAATTTATTCTGTATCGAGGATTTCATAGATTTTTATATCCTGTTTTGAATCACATTCTGAATCGCGTTTTGTATCTCTCTTTTGAATCCAGTTTTGAGTCCGTTTCCCAATCTGTTTCTAAATCCACTTTTGAATCTGTTTCACAATCTGTTTCCCAATCTGGTTCCCAATCCATTTTCAAATCAAATAACTGCATTATCTGATTTAAAATATCTTCACTACTGCTGCCAAACAATTGGTTCAATTCACGAAGCTTTGTCGTAGGCCCATGCAAGAAACGATTGGTCAAACCATGTAGCGCTTGCTCGAGAACAAGTTCCGGAGCTTTGCCAAGACGCAATTGCTTTTGCGACGCTTTCAATACTTGATCCTTCAAATAATGCATCTGCTTTCGCAATGCCTTGACTGCATCAAAGGCTATCTTGGAATGGAGCTTTTGCATAAATTGTGTCGCGTCACTGGCAATAATTTCTTCAGCCTGCAATGCGGCGCCCCTGCGAGACGCCAAATTTTGCTGCATCTCTACTTGTAAATCGTCAAGACAATAAAGATAGATATCTTCGAGCTCATGAATTTCTGGTTCGATATCTCTTGGCATAGCCAAATCTATCATCACAATCGGCCGATGCTTTCTCACTTTTAAAGCTCGCTCAACCATCCCTTTGCCAATAATCGGAAGATCACTCGCAGTACCGCTCATCACAATATCTGCCTGGCTCAAACGATGCGGCAATGCCTCAAAACTGAAAACCTCGACTTCGGCATTGGTATCGGCATCGATATTCATCAGAGAGGCTAAGCTCATGCTGGCCTCTAGGCTGCGATTCGTAACCAAAATTTTTCGTACTCCTAATGTTTTCAGGTGGACTGCGGTTTTTCTATTTAAATTTCCTGCACCTATCAATAGTAGTGTGATTTCCTTAATATTTGTAAAAATGCGTTTTGCTAATCTATCTGCCAAGCGTACTGCCAATGATGCTACTGAAACCGGATTTGTGCCAATTTCGGTCTGGCTTCGAATCCGTTTTGCAATAGAGAATGCAAACTGAAATAATTGATCCAACATTTTTCCTAAAGTGCCTGCTCGAAGCGCTAAGGAATAGGCAGATTTGATCTGTCCTAAAATTTCTACTTCTCCAATTACCATGGAATCCATACCGCTTGCAACTCGAAGCAGATGCTTCACACTATCGATATCATGATACCAATAGGCATTGTGAAGAAGTTCTTCAAATACCAAGCCGCATTTCTCACCGAGCCAACGCAAAGTATGAATAATTTCACTGTCCTGGGTTGCATCGCTGGAATCAGCTACCCAATAAAATTCCGTGCGATTACACGTTGAAATTAATACTGCTTCTGCTACTTTTCTCTCATTTAAAAAATCAGTTAATAGTCTCCTTGCTTGCTCATCCGGGAAACCAGTTTTTCGCGCAGCGACAAAGGCGCTTTCTGGTAATTAAAACCCAATGCAAGCAATGCCATTCAAAAAGTCCTTCAAAAAATCCTTTAGCTTTAATACCAAATGCCGATGAAGCATTTAAGCACAATTAAACAGGGAGCAAGAGCATGTGCCCTCCTATCCTGACCATAGCCTTGAGAACAATTTCATTCTTAAGTTTGACCAGTATCCAAAAACCCTACACCATAGTATACCTATTTGTGTTGGTATTTGCGATGGCAAATCCGAGCTTTGCCGCCATTGTTTCGAATGCTGCAAGTAATCCAGCGAGCGATGCAGCTGGCAATGCTGCTAGCAATTCAGCCGGCGGTGCAGCCAGTGGTGCTACCAGCAACACGGCCACCGGTGCAACGAGCAATGCACCAGCAACGCCAAGACCACCCCCAGTAAAACTGAGTCTAGTGCCACCGATTCTAGTACAGATGCAACTGATTCAGATACTTCTAGTACCCCTGACTCAAGTGCAAGTAATCCATCTAATCCATCTAGTTCTGATACAAGCACTTCTGGTACCGATTCAAGTAATTTCAAGGCCGGTACAAAGACAGATTCTAACTCAAGTTCCGGCACTGGATCTGATGATAATCTCTATTCTCCGGATGTTGCTCCCAAAGCCGCACCCACCCCAAATGCGCCAGATTCCCAAACCACAACGCCAAACACTCAAACTCAACAATCTGGAACCAATACCAACGCTAATACCAATGCTGATACCAATACTGACGCAGCAAATGATGCATCGATGACTGCCTCAGATGACGCAGAATTCGAAGGCACCAAAGCTCCACCTACTAAAGCTCAATCTGCGAGACATGAATTCATCCTCTATAACTTATTGCTAGCAGAACTTGCAGCACAAAGAAAAATGCCAGATGTTGCACTAAGCCATTTCTTAGAGGTCGCACGTCTTACCAAAAGTGCAAAGGCTGGGAAAGAAGCCACAGAATGGGCCATTGAATTTCAAATGCCGGAACAAGCACAGATAGCTGCCGAACTTTGGGCCAAGACAGATCCAAATGACCTACAAGCACAAATGGTGGCTGCAACTCTTCTAATCGGACAATCTCTTGATAAAGCGCAACCCTATTTATTCCGGGCCATTGAACTAAATCCAAAAGAAATCGGTCAGCACATCATTGCCATACAATCCCGACTTTCAACAAAAAGTGCTGAACATTTAAAAATGGTATTAAATCGTATCGCAAGCAGCCATCCCAACGATGCTTATGCCAGTTTGGTAGCAGCGCAAAGTGCAGCACAGCAAGAAGATATTGAGAATGCAAATCGCTGGGTGGAAAACACGCTCAAATTAAAACCGGACTTGACCGCAGCTCTGGAATTGAAAGCACGATTGATTCGATACCAAGATACTTCGGATGCTAATGCACTCAAATTTCTACAAGAAAATGTCAATAAATTTTCTTACAATGCCGAGTTGCGGCTTTTCTATGCCAATGCATTGATGGATGCAAATCAATTTAATGAAGCTGTCTTGAACCTCAAAAAAATTTCGGATGATAAAAAATATGGTGGACAAGCCTTATTATTCCTAGGTGAAATCTACCATAAGGAAGCAAATAATAAGGGCTCCGAAGAGGCTTGGAAAAAAGCATTATCTTATGATGATTCCCAAGATAATGCACGTTATTTGCTGGGACAGCTCGCAGAAACTCAGGGAAAAAAGAAAGACGCTGTTAATTGGTATACCCAGATCAAATCCGGAAATTTCCATATCGCTGCACAACTCCGAGCTGCCATGCTGCTCAAAAACAACAAGCAATATGATAAAGCAATCCAAATTTTGCATGACAGCAATGCAACAACCATCGAGGAACAGAAACTGCTGCTTTTAGCTGAAATCGACATTTTAGTAACAAGTGGTCAAATACAAGATGCCCTGTCACTCACGGATGAAATATTGAGCAAAATTCCGAATGACGAGGACATGCTCTTAGCCCACAGTGTTGTCGCTGCGAAGCTCAAGCAGTGGAATGTTGCAGAGAAGGACTTGAGACTCATTTTGAAGCAAAATCCTGATAATACAGAGGCCTTAAATACTTTAGGATATATACTTTCGCTGCAAAAAGATCGCATTCAAGAAGCAAAACAATACTTAGAAGCTGCCTTGGCACTGGCACCCAATAATCCTAGCTATTTAGACAGCATAGGCTGGTATTACTTTCGAACCGGTGATACCAAGAGCGCGATCTCCTATTTAAGCAAAGCCAATGAGCTCTCGAACGATCCTGAAATAGCGGCTCATTTGGGGGAAGCGCTTTGGATCGCAGGCAAACGCGATGAGGCAAAAAGTATTTGGATTGCAGGATTAAAAAACAATCCGGATAATGAGATGCTGCAGCAGACGGTTGCACGGTATAAAGTGTCTGTAAAGCCGATTAAAATTGTGACGAAGGAACAGGGACAGGGCGAGGAATAACGTTTTGTGGATCCCCACGGCTAAGATAAAGAGCCGCACAAGCGCAAAATCAGTACCAACCCCAAACGAATCTAAATCCGAATCAACCTCTTTCCACCCATTATGTCATTTTGGCAATAATACTAACTTTGCATTCCCGTACGGTAATATATTAACCAATTTTAATTGTTTTTAACCATTTTATTCCCGTTCGGGAATATTTCTTTATTTTTGACCGATTTTATATTATAATATTCCCGATCGGGAATAACAGAGAAACATATGCCTAAAGTTAACAAAGAAATTAATATTTCTACTCTTCCACAAAAAGTGACGGGAACAAAGGAAATGGGAGAAATTGTTCGTACTCATCGGCTTTCAATGGGTTTAACCCAAAAAGAATGTGCTGGACTCTGCAATGTCGGCACTCGTTTTTTATCGGATTTAGAAAATGGAAAGCCAACAGTAGAATTTAACAAGATCTTAATGGTTTTGAAAACTCTTGGACTAGAATTGGTTATTAACCAAAAGGGCTGGACAAGTTAGTTTAAGAAATTGCTCGACCTGTCTCAGAGGAAAATAAGTGATTGACAATTTAAAAGTATATTTAGGAACAGCACATGTTGGCAATTTAAGCGTAGGCGCTAAGCGACAATTGCAATTCCAATATGAACAAGCCTGGCTCGAATATGCTAATGCAATTCCAATTTCTTTAAGCCTACCCTTAAATCAGACAAATTATGAAAACGATGAATCTCGGCCATTTTTTGAAAATTTACTACCTGAAGGGGAAAGTAGAAAAATTATAGCCAAAGAATTTGGTCTTTCTGAAAAAAACATCTACGGACTTTTAGAAGCAATAGGAGGTGATTGCGCTGGGGCAGTTTCACTTTGGCCAAGTGAACTTCCTGAAAACAATCAAAATTTAAAGCTTCAATTACTAAACCATGAAGATTTAGAGAAAATCATTGCGAAACTTCCAAAACATCCTTTGATGGCTTCTAGGAAATTAAGGCTTTCGCTAGCCGGAGTGCAAGAAAAATTACTAATCTATGTATCAAATGACAAATTTTATTTACCCAATGTACAGAATCCCAGTTCGCATATTTTAAAACCACCTATAACCCATTTTGAACATACAGTTGCAAATGAATACTTCTGTATGAAATTAGCAGATCTCTTCGGCTTGCCAGTCCCTAAAGTTGCTCTTATAAGACTTAAAATGCCCATATACATGATTGAAAGATATGATCGTATATTAAATAAAAATAAGCAGTTAGAACGTGTACATCAAGAAGACTTTTGTCAAGCAATGGGAATTCTATCTGAACAAAAATATCAGAGCGAAGGTGGGCCCTCATTAAAAAAATGTTTTGAATATTTAAAAAAATACAGTATACAACCTGCTCTTGACATTCACAATTTGATACGTTGGGTTATTTTCAATTTCCTCATTGGCAACAATGATGCTCATGGTAAAAATCTTGCTTTTCTTTTTACAGAGAGAGGTCCTAAGCTTTCTCCTTTTTTTGATATACTTTCAATTGAAGTTTATCCTGAATTGAGCAGAAATTTAGCAATGAAAATTGGTGGAGAAAAGCGAACCGCCTGGTTAATGAAACGACAGTGGAAGAAATTTTCTGATGAAATTGAGATTAAATTTGATATTATCGAATCCTCTATCCAAGATTTCTATCGAATTTATTCGAACGAACAGATAAAAATTCAACAATTATTTGAAGTATTTACCAAGGAAGAACAAATCATTATTAAGAAAATAATCATATTAATCGAAAAGCGTTTTGCGCGATTAATGATGAACCAAAACGAGCCCCCTCCATTAAGCTAGCGTCATTCCCGTGGAGGCGGGAATCCATAGCCTTATTTATTTCTTATGCTTAACATTTTTCTTCTTACTCATCGATCTCGCGAGCTCTATACTCTCCGCTAAATTCTTGCACATATAAAGTCTGCCTGAAGTTTGTTGGATCCCAGCACGTAACAATGCTTCCATAGATTGTTCCTGAACATCAGATAAAATCACTCGAATATCATTTTTATACAAGGAATCCAGTGCCGACTTTAAGGCTACAATACCGCTGATGTCAATAACAGGCACACCCTTCATATGCAAAATCACTGTTTTCAAGCCGCCACTGTTTTCTCGCAAGGTACTCATGGCTTTTTCTGCAGCGCCAAAAAATAACGGCCCTGAAATCTCATACACCATGACACCTTTTGGCAGAGGTTTATGGACATCTCCGTGCCTGCCTTCCAGTAACCAGCGGCCGCCGGTAATTTTAGCCATTCTTTTCATAAAGAGCAGCGCAGCAAGCACCATACCAACACCTACCGCTAACACCATATCCACGAGCACAGTCAGTCCAAAGCAAATTAAGAATACTGCAACATCACTCCGAGTCCCGATGCGGATGATCTGCAAGAAATGTCGAAAGTCAAAAATATTCCAAGCTGCCATGAGCAGGAGCGCTGCAAGTGTCGCCATTGGCAAATAGGAAAGAATCGGTGCAAACAATAAAATGATGAGTAACATAGAAATGCCATTGATGACTGCTGCAATTGGCGAGTGCGCACCGACCCGTACATTCGCAACCGAACGAGATAAGGCACTCGTAGAAGTAAGACCACCAAAGAAAGGCAAAATCAAATTGCCTAAGCCATGCGCGATCAATTCTGCATTAGGATTGTGTTTCGTGCTTTTCATGCCGTCTAAAACAACTGCACAGAGCAAAGCCTTAATGGCACAGAGCATGGCTATGGCAAATGCAGAACTGAATAAAAGGTGAATGGTATCAAGATTGAAGTCAAACCAGCTATAGTCAAATTTTGGCAGCGACTGAGGGATACCTGCATATATCGTACCAATGGTATCTACATGCATGCCATTGAATATCTTCGGTAAAATGAATCCCAGTATCGATCCCACCAAAACTGCACTCAAGTGTCCTGGCAGAGGAACTCTTAATCGCGGCCAAAATATCAAAGTGAACAGCGTGCCAAACCCAACCAAAGTATCGCCTATTTGAAGGCTCGGAAAAGCGTGCCAAAGTGCCATAATCCTTTCAACGAAATATTTTGGCTGTGTCTGAAGCGAAAGTCCAAAAAAATCCTTGATTTGCAGAGCACAAATCACAACACCCGTACCCGCAATGAATCCTGTCGTCACCGGATACGGAATGAACTCAATGATGCGCCCGAGCTTGCCAATTCCCATCACAAGCAAAATAATGCCTGCCATAAATGTCACCAGCATGAGCCCGCTGAACCCGAATTGAAAAACCACTGGATAGATTAAAACGGCAAGCTCAGCAACGGGTCCTGAAACACTTAAACGTGTTCCTCCTAAAAGAGCAATGATAGGACTGGCAACGATCGCGCCATATAAACCAAATTCTGGTGGGACACCACAAGCAATGGCGACTGCCATTGTCATTGGGATGGCAAGAAGACAGACGGTTACGCCCGCGGTTAAATCAGAAATGAAATCTTTTCTGGTGTATGGGTGTCGAAAGGTTTCTCGAATTCCGACCGCCAAAGGAATAGAGCCCAGTGATAACTTCATTTCGCTCCTCTCCTAATAAGATAAGTCTCAAAATTTGGAATATGTTAACAATTATATCGCATTTGAAATACTGTATAAACACTGAGTACCTATTCAAAGTCATAAAGCATAATTATAAGTCGAGTTACTATCGTCATTTTCTGTTTGTTGTCTGCTACTGTCATCTTTTCGTTTGTTCGTATAAAATGAATATATTACTTGTGAATGTATATGGGATATATGAAATATATGAATGGGTAGTATTCAGAACAGGAGGGATTCTGTGTCAAATTTGAATATGAATTTGAAGATGAATTTAAATAAGAGTCACAATATATTAGTTTTACTCTTGGTCTTATCCTTAACAATCTGTGCAAGCTTAAGCGTCTCTGGTTGTAAGCCTGCTGCACCCACAACCGGTGAACCCAAGCTTCATACCCCCTCAAGTTCTGAATTAGAAAAGTGGAATCCCCATAAAGAAAGACTGCTCACGCTCCATTCCTATGATGCCTATGGTAAAGTCGCCTATAAAAGCAATAAAGGCGGTGGCAATGCCAATGTCCACTGGGAACAAAGAGGCAATAAATATCTCATTGAGCTTGGCGGAGCGCTGGGGGCCGGCATTAGAATCACCGGACAGCCCAATTTTGTTTCCTTAATGAAACCCACCGGCGAATTAGCCGTTGCCAAAACTGAAGAAGAATTGCTCGCCAAAACCTTAGGTTTTAATATTCCTATTCGAGGGATGAGTTCCTGGTTAAAAGGAATCCCTGCCCCTCACAATACTCCTACAAAAATGATGTTTGATCAAAATCATAATCTTGCGCTTCTGGAACAGGATGGCTGGACTATCAAGTATGAAAACTATTCTGAAACCAATGGTATACATATGCCAGCCAATATTACTATGGATAATAATCCCATTAAACTCAAAGTCGTGGTAAACAGATGGGCATTTACCGCACCAAAGGTGTTTACTTCTAACGATTCGAATAGGTCTGCTAGTTCTTCAAATTCTTCTGATGTCAGCAATTCTAGTTCGAGTTCAAGTTCAACAACTTCAGGATCTTCGAGTTCTCTGAACACAAATTCCTTTGATACGGGCACCGGAGGTTCCAGCACTAAGAAGTCTAACACTTCAAAAAATTCAGGATCGAGTTCGGATTCGGCCGCCAGTAAAGCTAACAAAACGAGTTTTAGTAATATGACTGAACCACCTAAGTAAGCTTTAGGGGCCAGAGTCTTTCTCTGGTCTCAAACAACGCTCAAAGACTGCCAGAACCCCTTCCTATTACTCATACATAAAGTTATAATGCTGAGATGTTCTAAAATATATTCCATTAATATTAGTTTAGCTTTCTGAATACATATTGATTTTTTTAAGGAAATCTTATGAGTGCAATTTTCTCGAAAATAACTAAAGCATTTATTGGCGGCGGTACAGAACAGAAAGCTCATAGAGAGCAGGTAGAACAAAAAAAGCAGGCAGAGCAGCAAAAGCAGGCAGAACAAAAAAAACAAACAGAAATCCTCATAAGTTCTAAACAGATCGGAATGAGTGAACAAGAACGCATCCATAAGATAGATCAAGAGGCCTGTTCACAACTCGATAAAGCTTGGAAACATTTTTTCGGCATTGAAGGTTTTGACGGAAATACGTCATTGACAAAAGCTTTTCTTGAGGCAGCAGCAGGCGCAGCTATCTCGGAGGAACAAGAACTTCTTGCACCTTCTGTTGCCCTCGCCAGGGCTTTCTTGAACAGAAAGGAGACAAACCCAAAGTATGAAGGCTTTTATTTCATTAAATTTTATGTGCCTGGTGCATCTTTTTCTAAACTCAAGCGAGAAATTTCTGAAAGTGCAGATCACTATTGCTTTCCCAATGCTATTATTTATTCGACAATGGTTGACAAAAGGTTAGGCCGCATTATTGGCCTACCCAGCAAAGAAGTGAATCCCAAACAATTATTGAGTCGCATTGCGCTCCCACATCCAAATGTCCTTGGCCCTATTGGTATTTCTTGCAATGTTCGAGTTTCAGAACAAGAGGTTTTGCCCTTTGCATTACTTGTTCGCCCAATAGAATATATAAATCATGCAAATTTTTCTAACCTAATTTTTTCAGTCTGTACAGCATCGCAAAATTTCCAAAGTTTAATAAAATTTGCATTGGATATTGCAACTGGCTTGTCGTATCTGCATGACAACCAAATTGTGCATGGTAATGTTTGCCTGGCATCGATGAAACTAGAATATTTGACAAACGGGATGATTGTTACTGGTCTTGGCAAGCCCCAGAAAAAAGTCACTGAGAAGATCACTAAAGAAACATTGGCACTAGGCTTTGCTTCCGATATTTTTCAATTTGGAAAAGCTCTGAACGAAATTTTTGAGCCCGTAAAAGATCTATGCCCGCCCATTTTGCGAAATCTTATTGAGAGTTGCTTTAATCTTCAACCCAGCAACCGTCCCACTGCAGAACATTTTGTTGTCCTTCTTAAATATATGAAAGATGAAAAAACTTCAAAGAATCTGGCTCGACAGGGACAGTTTGAATATATTGAAAATAAATAAAGAAGAATTGCAGAGAGGTGGTGTTTATGAATATCTCTATTTAAATACTCTTACAAAAGAAAATATGGATAAAGTCATTAAAACCTATGATCCAAAGCTTTGCACCGTAAAAGTTCTAGCAGAGTCTAGCCTCAAAAATATTAAATCAAAAAAAATCAATATTCATCCGATTCCTATCGGACAGATTGCTGCATTGGAAGATCATCGACTTAGCAAAGAAGAGCGTGATATTCTCGTCCACAAACTTCGCCACTACTCAAACGCACCCTTGCTTAATTGGAATGGCGAAGTCATGCCGAGCACTGGAATCAGGCATTTCCCAGGTTCAAAATTCGGAACTCACCTGTTGCAGATTATTAATCCCTTTGATATTTACAAAATATCAGCTCATAAAAATAAGAATTTTCATGACATCATATTGGAAGACTGGTGCAGTGGAGAATTCTTTGAATGTCAATGCGAGCGCGATAGCCATTTCTCATTTGGAATGATGCTGAATGATCTTCCAGAAGATCTTACATTAAAAGCACTAGAATACCTAGAACTCAAGGATTATATTACTTTTGCTCTGACAAACAAGGACAATAAAAGACTTAGTCTTCAATTCAAGCAATATTGGCTCAACCTTTTAATACTGAAAAATGCAGAACCCCTTGATATTGTGAATATTTTAGCAAAGAAAGGCCATTCGAGCAGCAGCGTAAGACGCTATGCAAAGATCTGTACATCCTTGCAATCAGCTATCCAAAAATGTTCAGAATATGCCAATCTTATATATGCTTATGAGGCTAGAATGATAGCTCGCGAATTATTTCTCCTTCACGAGTATTGCTGTACGTTTTGCAATAATCCTGTCCAATTTAAGGCGAACTGCAGTACAGTACCGTCAGTGGCTGCCGATATCCTCAGCATTTTTATGAGTTGTAAACCCTGTCTTAAGAAGTAAGTCTGCGATTTAAAGGAAGCTCTTACCCTCTTCGATCTCACAGAAAAGGAACTGCAGAAAATCCCCTATTGGACTGGCCCCGAAAGCCAAAAGTATTATTGCAAGATAGATTTGCAAAAGTTGCATGATAGAAAATCCAGAGAAAAAATCCATGCTTTCCCTGCAAAAATCTTAAAAAATCGAATGGATCAAAAGCCAGCGCGTTCGAAACCCAACCAAAAAATTGTGATCGAAAGGCGTGGAGACATTTCGGACAAAATCTTGTCTCAAGAAATTCAAAATAAAGCGATCGCAATGACAATGGCATCACCTGTTGCAATAAAGTTAAGAGAAGCCACTCGAGGTTTAACCAACATAGAAAGGATAGGCCATGCTAATCATTTGCTTTCAGTTATTGGATATTGGCACTCCGCTATAATGGTTCCTTTTGAGTATTTTGAATCGATATTTGAAAAGCATGTTTCACAAACGAAGAAGTATGACATAGTTAACAGATTACATTTATCACATGGAATACCCTCCATTAACAAGATATATATGATTGACTTTGCAATGGGTTCGATAGTAGAACTGCGTTTGATCTATTCTTTAGCAACAGGCTTCCCTGAGATCCAAGCCGTCTATCCGCTTATTGATTTCAAAACACGCAGGTATTATGTTATTCCAAAGAAAATAAAGCCAGCTCAAAATTACCTAGAAGCCATCATAGATTTTGATGTCTTCAGTCCTGCAGCGGAAGAATGCCTTGATACTGTAGGCAAATTAAAAGCGGAAGAGGCAGCACAAGAACTTTATCGAACAAAAAATCACAGTTCCTTTCAGCTTCGAAGCTTTGACTTGGATTATCCTGAAAGGCCAGATCTCCACAAAGTTAAAAGCCTCTCTGAAGTATTCATCATCGGAATTGCTGCATGGCTGGTACGAAATCCAAGAACTGCCTCAGATAAATTTCTATCTCCCTCTACAGACGAGCAATGCCAAATACCCTACCATTACGCCGAAAGCTATAAATCTGTTAGAGGCATAGTGCAAAGGAGAGATTCTGATCCTTCAGATACCGATGGAACAACCTATGTACAAGGTGTCTGTGTCGCCCAAAAAAACTTAAACCCCAGTTATAATAATAGGATTCCTAAATCATATCTTGTAACACTTCGTTTGGATGAACACTATGCCATCGATGTTGATTTTTTTGTCCTAGGACGACACTTGATAGCAGGTGATACAGAATTGAAGCCCGGAAATACTCCGAATATTGCACCAGGATCTGAAAATGCCATACCTCAAGTAGGCGATCTAGTGTTTGGCAAAGTATGGTTCCAAAATTCCATCCATGGATATTCATCAAAACTGCCGCACACCAAGGTGACTTCCGAAACGATAGCACAACAAGAACAAGCAAAAACAATTAAATCAGAGGAAGAGCTCGCAAACGCTGCCAAAACCCCTGATCCCAGGGTTACACCTGTCGCAGAACAGCATCCTCCACGTACTACTGATGCACCAACAATAACAAGAAAATTTGTATAGGAGTTCAAATGAGCGCAATTTTCTCGTATTTAGCTGAAGCACTCCTTCGAAACACAATAGATCTGAATGAACATAGTGAAGAGTCAGACCAGAAAAAACAATCAGAACTTGGAACAATCGCCAATAAAGACAAAATAAGTGAAGAAGATCGGATCCATAAAATAGATCAAGAGGCATGTTCACAACTCGATAAGGCTTGGAAACATTTCTTTGGCGAAGAAGGTTTTGACAAAGATTTGTCATTGGCAAAAGCTTTTCTTGATGCAGCAGCAGGAGCAAACATCTCAGAAGAGCAAGAATACCTTGCGCCTTCTGTCGCCCTTGCCAGAGCTTTTCTGAATAGAGACCCAAATCAAATTTTTGATGGAAATCATTCTATTAATTCAAGCCACTGAGAGAGCTCTGCCCTGCACCTCTCCGAAATCTTATAGCAAGCTGTTTTTTTATTGATCCCAGCAAGCGTCCAACAGCCGCACATTTAGTAGATCTCTTTGAATCTCCGAAAGCGAAGGAAGACAAAGAAGCTCTTCCAAAAATCTGGCTTGATAGCAGGGAAATGCTGAATGTATTGAAAGTTAATAAAGATGAACTGCACCCAGGTGGTCTTTATGAATATCTTTATTCGAAAAAATGCCTAAATAAGCTTTTGAAATCTTATGATCCCAAAACAGGAAGCGCAGAGCTCTTGTCAGTTTCAGAGCTTAAAAAACAAACAGAGCTTTTGAACCAAAATACATTATATCCGATCCCTAGGGGACGAATTGCAGCATTGGAGAATCCAGAGCTAACAAATAAAAATCGGGCCGTTCTTGCCTATAAATTTCGCCACTACTCCAATACTCCCATGCTAAATCAGTATGGTGATGTTTTGCCCTCCACCGGAATCAGACATTTTGGAGCTTCTAAACTTGGCACCACGCTATTACTTTTTGATGTGCATTTGGCAATGCTATCAGAATTAAATCTTGAAAAATGGCCGCCACGCTATATTACCGATGATTGGTGCGATGGTGATTTTTATAGATGTCAATGCGAGCGCAATGGCCGAAAACCGATTGGTAATTCTCTTAAATATCTCCCGGAAGATCTGGTATTAAAATCCTTAGAATACCTAGAACTCAGGGATTATATTGCTTTTGGCTTGACAAACAAAGATAATAAAAAGCTTAGTTTTGAATTCAAACAATATTGGCTCAATCTTTCGTTGCGAGCGAATATACCCATTAATCCAATTGGCAATACTAATAGCTTAAAAAAGAAAAGCATCTCCAGTGATGTTGCACGGCGATTTGCAAAAATTTATACAAATCTGCAGTATACTTTTCAAAAATTCGGTGACTACGAAAATATGGTCACTAAAATAATGCAGCAGCAACTTGATTTTACCATTAAACAGGCAAAAATAAAGAGAACAGGGGATTTATTGCTCTATAATGAACATAACAAAATACCCTATCCCTATTCGACAAGTTATAAATTTGTTCGAGGAATTATTCCTGATCTGGATCTAAAAGAGGATGATGGAACATCTTATATTCAAGGCATCTGCCAAAAATTGGTACAGCACAATATGACTCTCAATTCGCAGATTGTATACATTGTGACCCTTCGTTTAAATGAAGAACGTGCCATTGATGTTGATATTGTGGTGCTAACAAAGCATTTGATTGATGGTAATGCTGAATTGAAACCCGATAGCACCGCAGATATTTTACCAGGTTCAGATACTGTCATACCGAGAGAAGGTGATCTGGTCTATGGCAAAGCATGGCTCCATAGTTATGACAATGATTGGCCCCTTGCTTTGCCCGAAGCTACAGTCGGCACGCCTGCAACCGAACAGCAGCCTGCGCGCGTAGTTGATGCCCCAAGGATCATGAGGCGATTTGTATAAAATTTCAGCCTAACATCTTAGTCACTTGCCATATTTTCTCATTGAAGGCATAATAAATGAATCACGAAGGCATAATGATTGCCTAACTTGGGGCGTCGCCAAGCGGTAAGGCACAGGGTTTTGATCCCTGCATACCTAGGTTCGAATCCTAGCGCCCCAGCCAATCAAAGGTGTCAACATTTAACAATGGAGTGTAAGTCAATTGACTAGCATGATATTATTCTCCGGCAATGCCAACCTCGAACTCGCACAGAAAATCGCAGAACAATTACAAACTTCTTTAGGAGAAGCACTGGTCTCAAAATACAGTGATGGTGAAACGCGTGTGGAAATTTTGGAGAGTGTGCGCGGTCAAGATGTTTTTATTATCCAATCTACTTCAAAACCTGCCGATACCAACTTGATGGAATTATTGCTGATGACAGATGCTATACGCCGGGCATCTGCTACGCGGATTACAGCAATTGTTCCCTATTTTGGTTATGCGCGGCAAGACAAACGAATTCGATCGATGCGCGTTCCTATTTCAGCAAAATTAGTGGCAGATCTTCTGGCAACGGCAGGCATCAATCGCGTGTTAACCGTTGATTTGCATGCGGAGCAAATTCAAGGCTTTTTTTCGATGCCGGTAGATAATGTTTACGGATCCAAAGTAATGCTCGAAGACGTGCTGCAAAAGAAATATCATAAGCCCATGGTTGTTTCACCGGATGTGGGTGGTGTGGTGCGTGCCAGAGCTTTTGCGAAACGTTTGCATCATGCAGATTTAGCAATCATTGATAAACGCCGTCCGAGACCGAATGAAGCACATGTGATGAATATTATCGGCAATGTCCGAAATCGCGATTGTATCATCATCGATGATATGGTGGATACGGGAGGCACTTTGTGTCAGGGCGCTGCTGCGTTAAAAGAACAAGGTGCAGAAAAAGTAGTGGCTTATTGCACCCATGCCATTCTCTCTGGCAAGGCTGTAGACATGATAAAAAAATGTCCGCTGGATGAACTGGTGGTCACTGATACTATTAAATTAAGTGAAGAAGCCAAGGCCTGCAGTAAAATTCGAAGCTTGAGCATTGCACCAATGCTTGCTGAAGCGATCCGCCGCGTGAGTGAGGATGAGTCTATTAGCTCGATGTTTACTTAAAAATTAAGTCATCCATCTTAACTATTTATTAATATTTCAGAACACTGTAAACTCAATTAAGTAATTAACTACGAATAGCCAGATAGTGGCTGATAAAAAAAATAAGAAACAAGGCAACTGTTCAAGTTATACCAAATCCTCTGGATTGCCACGTGCTTCGCACTCGCAATGACGCAAGTTCAATGCAATATCGCAAGGATCTTGCGTCATTGCGAGCTAAGCGTGCGCAATCCTGAGGGATTTACAAAGTGAACAGTTACTATTGATTATACACAGAGGAGCACACATGTCAGTCAGTCTTGAAAACATGAATCGTTTCAAATCTGAAATAAAAATCGAAATCGAAAAATTCCAAAACCAAAAAAAACAAATAGTCGAAAATTTTAGCAAGACAGATGATACCGATTGTTCCCTGTTCAAGAAAGCAATGCAAGTCTCTAAATCTCCGACTCGCGCTGAATATAAACAACGCAAAAAAGCCATACTAGATCTGTTAAAAGCGGGCACTTGTCCAAAACAAGAAGACAGTCACGGACTTATCCCAATTGCCTATGCGGCGAGCTTGGATCACCGCAAGGTAGTGAAATATATTTTAGAGTGGCTCCGGGATGTAGAAGATTTTAGCATGGATGAATTCACTTATGAAGCGGGTGTTGCACTCTATCATGCGGCACTTTTTGGCCATCAAGAGATAGTTTATTTAGTATTGAACATTGCTCGAAATATGAATAAAGCTAAAAAACTAGGAATGAGTCAACTGCATGATATTATGGAATGGGCACCCTTAAACAATCCTACAACCCCCTTGGAATTATGCCTATTGCTGACCCACAGTGAAAATGATTGTGATGAAATTGCAAAAATCTTAATCGATGAAGGTGCAAATTTAATTGCAATGAATATTAAACTAGGCGTTATGCGACAGATGACAATATTAATGTTGGCATCCTATTTTTCTAGTAAAGATGTCCTTAAGTCTTTGCAGTGGCGTAGCAAGAGTGTGCGTGGGCGTGAAATACTACAAGATTTTTCTAATGATATTCATCGCAAGGATACTGGAGAATATACTGCTTTGCATTATGCAGCAGCGCGGCCTGGTGGTATTGAAGTACTGAAATTCCTGGTGACGGATTTTGAGGCAACAATTGATCGCGAACACGGCAGTCACTGTACACCTACATTCTTGAGTCTTGCGACGCATCAATTTGAGAAGACACTTTTTCTTTTAGAAAACAGGAAGAGTATTGATTTTGTTCTTTGGGAACTCAGTGATTTATTCGCAAATAGTATAAAATTGAGAGATCTAGAAGCATTCAACATCCTTTGGTATTCCGGAATCAAAGTTAAGCATAAATATAATAGTAGCCTTATCGAAACAGGAGGTAACAACGCTGTAGGAATAATAGATTTTACAATCGATGCAAAATGGCTTGATCCTCTTAAATTATTTGCTAAGCATATTAGGAGCGGAGAGTTTTATGATGATTATGTTCTGAGTGATAGGCAAGGCATTCTAGAGTATGCTGCAAGCAAAAAAAATATGGAAGCCATCTTGATTTTATTCCAATGGGGCATGGATTTAAATCGTTTTATGGATCATAAACAAGAAATTGAAATCCAGAGATTGGGTCGTAGTGACCATAAGTATAATATTTTAGATTTTGTGATTCATGAAACTGAAGACAGTTCAATAATTGAAAAAATGCTAGATACTGGATTTGCGGAGGCGAGTCATATTAAACACGCTTTGGCCGCATTAGGCTGTACTACCCCGCTAGAGAATATTTATACACTGATGACATATCTTCGTAAAAATCGAGAAAAATTCAAGAATAGCAAAGAAGAGGTGAGCGAAAAAGAGATTCAGGAGAAATTGGCATTTATGGTTCAAATGACAAGGGGAGATCGCCCTATTAAAAATTCGATATCTGAATATAGCGCACATGTTCCATTTCTGAACAAAATGTATTATGCATTACATGAATCTAGGTATGAATCTACGAAACAGATTCAAGAAGTTTTAGAACTTTTAGACGAGTTTTCTGATTATACTCCTAAAAGATCCGAAATACTTGGCCTCCTTTCAATCACCTCAAACCGTATTTTCGGTTATGGAAATCAGGAGGAACTTGAGAGAGAATTCTTACCTATCTTCTTTGACATGATAAGCTTCGAACGAAATGGCAAAAGAATACGATACAGAAAAGAGGGCACGACATCTTTTCAGGATGTGTCTGCTATGATTGATTTACACTGTTCAGTAACCGAGAAACTGAGAATCTCTTTGGCTTTGGAGACGGAATTTAGAAAAAATGGCCGTAATAGAGTACTAGCCAAAAAAACCATCCTGTCCATATTAACATCTGGGTTTATCCAAGATACCAAAAATATTCCTGTAGTTTTGACCAACAGACACCCAGGTGAACGCCTGCGCATCAATATTTCTCTTGTTGCTTGCACAAAAGAAGACATGTCTGTGATCTCACTGCAACTAGAGAAGTTGTTATCTGGCATTGTCGACGGTAAAGTAGAACTGGCCTTGCAAAGTGACAAACCACATCGACAAGCTGCAGCGAGTTATGAGAAAGAAAGAACAGCCTATCTAGATTCGTTAAGATTTATTATACCCATTTTTCCCTTAGCTCTCAGGACACTCATTGAATCCTACTGTTCTTCGCACAGAACTTTCTTGACCGAACCAATTTATGAACAATCATCCCTACATTCATCCTACTTCTTCCTTCTTAACAATCAACTGTTAGATGAAGAATATCTTATCACGAGGAGCCGGGATGATAAGCGTGCAAAGGCTGCAGCTGCAGCACCAGAAGCACTCGCAGCACCAGAAGCTCAAAAAGCATTGAAAGAAAAACTGGAAGATACAGATCACGATGAGAAGGGGGTAGAACTGGGTCTTACGCAAGAAAAAGATCAAATGAAAGAAAAATCGGAAAAACAAGAAAAAGAGGAAGCGGAATTGCAACAGGCTCCAGATGCCGAAAGCGAGAAATCAGAAGATGATGTTAACAAAAGGGCAATCGTCAGAAAATTCAGATAAAACTATAAGAGTTTACAGATGGAGATTGTCTAAACTTTTACAGTTTAAGCCTTTGGCCCGGAAGCTTTTGGCCCAGTCTGCTCCAATTCCTGTTTCGCGACCTGCTTCTCTAACAGCTCGATAAATTCTTTGTTAAACTTTTGATCTTTAGCATTTTCCAAGAATACTTTCCAATCTCCAGTAGGAGCAGGAGCGCCTTTATTAATTAAAGCTTCAATTAAGGGGAGATGGGTCTCTTTGTCTGTCAAAAGCTGAATAAAGTCCAATTTGAATCTATATTTTGTAAAGTCCAAAGTCAACTCTGGACTATCTGCCATGAACTTAAGTGCTTTTTCAGCCGCTGTCTTTGCAATCGACGGTTCCTTGATATAAGCTATATGATTACCGATGAAATATTCCAGTCTGGGCTGACCACGCAAAACTCTTAATGGACTTTCTTTAGAACTAAAAAGCAGCAGCGGATCAGGAAGGGTTGCAGGAAGCTCCTCTTTAGCCCTTTTATGGACGTTTACGTATTGATACAGCAGCCTTTCCAATTCTTGCATATCTTTTATTGCATCATCTAATTGCGATACGATCTGATCAAGCTCTGCTGAGGCTTTATCATGCGAAGCAAGCACAGCTGGTAGAGTCTTTAAATTGATTCGTTCATTTATAGTTTGTACCATACGCTCATAATCGCGATTGTATTGATTTCCAGTCATGAGCATTCGTTTCCTGGTTTTTTCATCCATTTGGGATAACCGTCTTGCATCCTCTTCTTTCGCTATCACCAAATCCAACGATACGCGTTTCAATAAAGTGTTTAGTTCTTCAAGCTTTTTCTGAGCTTTATCCTGACCTCTTGGACCAAATACTTCCATACAATCCTCCCTAAAATATCTATTTTTAAAGTTCAACTTAGAATATGCAAATAATATCGCTTATCATTGGGTAATGATAAGATGATGATATTTTAAGACAAACTGTAATAAGGAAAGTTTCCTAGAACTGGCTGATACTTTAGAAGTGGGGAAATGCAATAAAATAATTATGATGATCTTGATGATTTAAAATTGGTCTAAGAATCGTTGGTCATTCTCAAAAAAGAGGCGTAGATCCGTAATGCCATATTTCAGCATGGTCACTCGCTCTATTCCTAATCCAAAAGCAAAGCCAGTGTAAACCTCACTATTGATATTACAATTTTCCAGCACCTTAGGATGCACCATGCCACATCCCAAAATTTCAAGCCAGCCTGTATTGCTGCAAATACGACAGCCAGCACCGCGACAGCTCACACATTGGATGTCGACTTCAGCGCTGGGTTCTGTGAAGGGAAAATAGCTGGCACGAAAACGAGTCTTGAGTTCTGCGCCAAACATTGCTTTTAAGAAAGCATTCAAAAGACCTTTTAAATCACTGAAACGAATGCCTTTGTCTACCATAAAGCCTTCCAGTTGATGGAACATAGGCGTATGTGTCACATCAAAATCCATGCGATAAACACGACCGGGTGCAATGATGCGAAATGGGGGTTCTCTGTCTTGCATGGCTCGGATCTGAACAGGCGAGGTATGAGTGCGCAGTAATTTTCCATCCGGAAAATAAAAGGTATCATGCATGGCGCGGGCTGGATGATAGGCAGGGATATTCAGCGCTTCAAAATTATGGAAATCGTCTTCAATTTCAGGGCCTTTTTCGGTCGTGAATCCTAAAGAACTGAACCAATTCACAATCAAGGTTTCAATTTGGGTAACCGGATGCAGATGGCCGGTGTCCATGCCGCGGCCAGGTAAGGTGATATCGATGGTTTCTGCAGCAAGTGCAGCTTCGAGTGCCTTGCCCTGGAGTATTTCTTTTTTGGATTCAATAAAGCTGCTGATTTCTTCTTTGGCAAGATTCACCACTTGGCCCATTTTGGGACGTTCTTCGGGGGATAGCTTGCCTAAGCCTTTGAGAAGTTCGGTAATGCTGCCATTCTTGCCGAGATATTCAACTCGAATGGCGTCAAGAGATTTGAGATCACCCGCACGCTCGATAGCATCTTTGGCTTTTTGTACGAGTGCGGGTAAATCTTGCATACATGTTGTTACGCTGCAGCTTTTGTTTTGGTCTTATTATCATGCTTTAATGCGGCCTTAGCTTGCTCTGCAATGGCTGCAAATGCAGTCTGATCGAATACCGCGAGATCTGCCAAGATCTTTACGATCGATTTCGATGCCAGCATGTTTTAAGCCAGCCATGAAGACGCTGTAGGACAGGCCATTCAAACGTGCTGCTGCATTGATACGCACAATCCAAAGCTGACGCATTTGACGCTTACGCTGCTTACGACCGATGTAAGCATATTGAGATGCTTTGATGACTGCTTGTTTTGCTACGCGATAGACTGTACGTCTTGCGCTGTAGTAGCCTTTGGCTTGGTTTAAAACCTTTTTATGTCGGGCCTTTGCCGTTACCCCTCGTTTTACGCGTGCCATATTTTAACCTCCCCTTATAAATCGTTTGGCAGCATTTGACGAATGGCTCCGACATCGCTGTCATTGACCATCTTCATGCCACGCAAATGACGCATACGCTTATTACGTTTTTTGGTTAAGATATGGTTTCGAAAGGATTGACGGTGTTTGTAGCCGCCGGTACCTGTCTTTTTGAAGCGCTTTGCAGCACCTCGGTTTGACTTAATTTTCACTTTAGCCATTTTAGTTTACCCCGCTATTGTCTCGGGCCAGCAGGCCCTCGTGTCGCATTATACGACGTTATTTATTTACCACCTTTTTTTGGCGCTAAAATCATCACCAATTGGCGACCTTCCAGTTTCGGGAAGAATTCGACTTTACCGTGTTCGGTCAAGTCGTCCCTCACCCGCTCTAAAAGCTTCATGCCCAATTCCTGATGGGTAATTTCGCGGCCTCGGAAAAAGACCGTGACTTTTACCTTATCGCCCTCTTCTAAGAAACTACGGAGGTTGCGTAGTTTTACCTCGTAGTCTGCTTTATCAGTTCCTGGTCGGAACTTAATCTCTTTAACTTTAACCTGTTTCTGCTTTTTCTTTTGCTGAGTGCGTTGCTTGCTCTCTAAAAATAAAAACTTGCCATAATCCATCACTCGAACTACGGGAGGATCGGCATTGGGTGAAATTTCCACCAAATCAAGCCCAGCGTCTTGTGCTATTCGTTTTGCATCTTGTATAGCCAATATGCCAAGCTGAGCTCCATCGTCACCAATGACACGAACTCTTGGTGCTCTAATTTGAGCATTGACACGATTTCTGCTATCTCCGGTTCGTCCAGGACGTCCCTCTCCACGGCCAGAACTGCGACCGCCCTCACCGCGATCGTCTCGTTGGCCATCACGGCCCTCATTATCGATGCTAATAAATTTTCACTCCACTAATTCTTTTTCGTCGGGAGCGACAGATTCCTGCGCCCTACCCTTTTCTGCAACTTCACTTAAGATTTTGTCAGAAAACTTAATTAAACTCATCGACCCCAAATCCACCCCTTCTCTGGTGCGGACTGAGACCGACTGCTCAGCCACTTCACGGTCCCCAATCACTAATAGATAAGGCACACGTTGCATAGCATGTTCGCGTATTTTAAAGCCGATCTTCTCATTTCTCAAGTCCTCTTGGACCCGAATTCCCATTTTTCGTAAAAAATTTACTACTTCTTCCGCAAATTGGGCCTGTTCATCGGTGATATTCATCACTACAGCTTGGATCGGCGCAAGCCAGACAGGCAAGGAACCTGCCGTATTCTTCAATCAGAATTCCGATAAAACGCTCTATCGAGCCTAAAATGGCCCGATGCACCATGACTGGGATATGCCGATGGCCATCTTCTCCTACATAGCTCGCACCTAAGCGCTCTGGCATGGAGAAATCTACCTGAACTGTCCCGCACTGCCAGATGCGCCCAAGGCTATCTTTGCATGCATATTCGATTTTGGGCCCGTAAAAAGCGCCTTCTCCTGGTGCCAATTCCCAGTCCAATCCAGTCTCATTTAAGGCATTTCCAACGCTTTTTCAGCTTTATCCCAAACGTCATCACTTCCTACCCGCTTTTCAGGCCGGGTTGAAAGCTTAACGATAACTTCCTGAAATCCAAAATCCCGATAGACTTTAAACAATAAATCATTGAAAGCAGCGACTTCAGATTGAATTTGGGATTCGGTGCAGAAAATATGTGCATCATCCTGCACGAAATTTCGAACTCGCATCAAGCCGTGTAGAGCGCCGCTGGGTTCATTGCGGTGGCAGGATCCAAATTCAGCCAATCTGAGCGGTAAATCGCGATAACTTTTAATACCTTGATTATAGATCTGAACGTGACAAGGACAATTCATGGGTTTTACGGCATAATCATGTTCATCTGCTGTTAACACGAACATGTTCTCTTGAAATTTGTCCCAATGGCCAGATTTTTCCCATAAAGTACGATCGACAATTTGAGGGGTGCGAACTTCTTGATATCCGTGCGCATTTACTACAGAACGAATGTACTGTTCCACCACTTGATAAATTGCCCAGCCATTGGGATGCCAAAAAATCATCCCAGGCGCTTCTTCCTGAATATGAAATAAATCAATTTTCTTGGCGAGTTTGCGATGATCGCGCTTTTCTGCTTCTTCCAGGCGATGCAAATATGCATCGAGATCTTTTTTATTGGCCCAAGCAGTGCCATAAACACGCTGTAACATTTCATTTTTTGCATCGCCGCGCCAATAAGCACCAGAAACTTTGGTTAATTTAAATGCTTTAATTTTAGAAGTGCTTGGCACATGAGGACCGCGGCAAAGATCAATAAAATCCCCTTGGCTGTAGAAAGAGAGTGGTTCGTCGCCAGGAATTGCTTCAATGATTTCCACTTTGAAGGGCTCACCTTTCTTTTTGTAGAGCGCAATGGCTTCTGATCTGGAGAGAACCTGCCGAGAAACTTTAAGATCTGACGCAGCTATCTCTGCCATCTTTTTTTCGAGTGCCGTCAAATCTTCAGTGGTGAAAGGGCGATCGTAGGCAAAATCATAATAAAAACCGTCTTCAATCACGGGACCAATGGTGATTTGTAGCCCTGGATACAGCATTTGCGCTGCTTGTGCCAGTAAATGTGCAGAGGAATGTCGTATAATTTCCAAGCCTTCTTTATCGCGATCGGTAATGATTGCAACACGAGCATTATCTTCTTCTATTAGGTAGAAAGTATCGACCAATTTATCGTTCACTTTGCCTGCAAGTGCTGCACGCGCCAAACCCTCACCAATACTCGCGGCCACTTCAAGAACCGTGACTGGGTGATCAAATTTCTTAATTTTACCATCGGGCAAAGTAATTACTGGCATAAAAAATACTCGTTTAATATTTCGTCTGATATTTCGTCTGACAACTCTACTGTGCTAGTAGGCGCAAGTGGAATCGAATTTTACCCTACAAGCCCCATCGTTCAGAGGGGTAATTTTTTGTATTTTTAGGATACCCCAAAAATACCCCCACTTATTAGCCATCTCAACATTTAAAAAGTCAGACAAGCAACCCAAAATAGCCAACAAAGTCTATCTCTGAGTAAACATCTTATCAGAATTTAAACTCCAAAAACATGTAAGGCGCTCAAAAATACCTAGTGGACATCTATATTTGGTAATGATGCCTCGAAACGATAAAGAATTGCTTAAAAATCCCATTAGATCAATTATAAATTATCCAATAAAATCCAATAACATATCAAACTGCGACTTTCTTGCTGGTCTTACAATGTGAACTTGGCTTTTAGCCAAGAGAGCTTGAAAGCTTCAAAGTACCCTCTACTGAATCAGAAACTATCATTGCCTGCATTTCTGAGTCTTTTGACAAAGACTTTTCTTGTTTTTCTGCTTTTTCTGCATAAGTATTTTGTATTGCATTGTATATAAAAGTCATTCCGGCCTTTGTTGTGCTGTATTTTTCGAATTGCCCATCATCACCTACATATTGACTCGTCAGTCTTGCCAGCACCCTTGGAAATACTTGTGTGGTGCCATTTACAGCAGGAGTTTCCAAAATTTCCTTTTCAATCGAGCTTATGCTTTTTAAATAGAGATCTTGGAGTGTCTTTTCTAGGAGCTTCTTAGCCCTTTTCGAAGCTTGAGTATGATTAGCTACATAGTCTGCTGCAGTCCATTGAATATGGGTGAAAGAATCTATTCGCTTGGAAAAATCCACTTTACTGCTCAAATCTAACTTCGGAGAACTAAACATGCGCTTTGCGATTTTCATCTTAAAACTATATTCTGAATCGTTTCTAATACGCAATAAGAGCATAGCCTGGGTATTAGGCGGTTTTATGGATCCATCTGCTTGTAATCCTACTTCTAGATCTTGTTCCAGTCTCTCATCTGTGAGGCCCATTGCCTGAATGAAAAAGGGTATTCCTCTATAGAGAATATTTGGATTTGAACCTGCCTGGATCAACCTGTCGAGAATTCCCATAAATTTTTCATCACCCATAGAAGGAATTCTAGTGAGAAAACAACTCAAAGGATGTTTATAACAATCGTAGTCTGAATCTAAAGTCTTTGACTGTTCCATAGAATGAATATTGGCGCCTAATTCAATCAAAGCCGCCACTGCTTTTTCTGAAGCAGCCTCTATTGCATCAATAAGGGGGGGTTCTCTTCGACTATTTGATTGATTGATGTCATAGCAACCCAGATTTAAGAGAATTTTGAATACCTTGATATCTTTATTTCCGTAGGCTGCAAAGTGTAAAGCGGTTTGGCTGCCTGTTTCGCAATCTTTAGGAAGATTGAAAAATTCAATTCCGAAAATCTTTTTTAGTTCAGCATATATTTCCGCTGCTTTTTTTGGATTATCCTGTTGCAATTGAGCAATATGATAAATCAGGATTTGTCTTGAATGGCTTTCTAGCTCTGATAGTTTTTTGACTGTTTCAGAAAGCTTCAAAGATTCAAAAAAAGTATCGTTCTTAATCGCTTTATAATGTTCCTCAACAACTCGTACCATCGGGAGGGCTTCTTCCTGCCTGAGTTTTTGAATATCGCTTGTACTGTCTGCTATGCTAGTAACAACTTCAGTGGTTGGTATCATATGTTTTTCCTTTTTAACAAATTAAAGTAAAAATAAATATTTAATAATAATACTCTTTCAATTAAAGCAATTAAATGATTCTATTCGAAATAATTAACTTTTTAAATTAGCATACTCACGCTTTGCCATTATGAGGTTATTCAACTATAAAACTTAGTTTATATGCAGCTATGCAGCTTTACCAGCAGGCAGCTATGAATAAAGTGATATTATATCATAGTTGATTAGCTCACTCAACAGGCTATTTTTAATCGTTTTGTAATTTAAGTTATTGTAAAAATTATTGATTTTTAACTGGGATTTCTACCAGTACTAAAAAAGTAATCTGTCGATCATGGTAGGCACGAGTGGGATCGAACCACCGGCCACCACCATGTCAAGGTGATGCTCTACCACTGAGCTACGCGCCTAAAAATCAATTCAAATAATATGGAGTTAACATTATGCCTTATATCCCCTTGCCAATCAAGAGGTTATAAGGCATAATTAATAAAATCATGTTTATATTACATCCAAAACTACAGGAAGACACACATTTTCTGGCCGACCTCCCACTATCGTGTCTTCTATTGATGAATGACAATCGCTTTCCCTGGCTTATATTGGTTCCAAGATTGGCTGGCAATATCACCGAACTCTTTCACTTAGAGCCCGCAACACAACTGCAATTTTGGCAAGAAATAAACACAGTTACAGCATGGGCTCACCAGTATTTTGCTGCCGATAAAATGAATGTCGCAAACTTAGGCAATATAGTTCCGCAACTGCATGTCCATATCATTGCGCGCAAGCAAGAAGATGCCTGCTGGCCAAAACCTGTATGGGGTATGGGTGAAAAAGTGCCTTATGAAAAAAATAAGGTTGAAGAACTCAGAAATGCAGTGACAAGCTTTTTAGTAAATGGCACAGCACTACATAAATCACATAACTCAGCCGCTTAAAAATTTATGAAAAGACCTTTTTATTGATTTTTTTGCTTTTCTAACCGTAGACCCTCCCTTGTCATAATGAAAAGACACTGGTTATTTAATTAGTTGTAAGGTAACTGCTCGCCCCCTCTATTCAAATTTTCCAGCGAAAGCCATTTGAATTGCGATTAATGGATTATACCCCTTGTTTGCCATCGTTTGTAAGTAACTTGAAATGCGACAATAAGCTTGAGCATAAAGTTCTTGTCTAAAGCATCCTGAAATCTTTTGTTTCACTTTTGCCATTCTCAAATCCCGTTCAGCCCTGTTGTTCGTAAAACTTATGTCAGATCTTTTAGCAAAGAGCAGGACAGCAGACTCATAATCTCTTAATCTCTCCCATAAATTATGGGCATCTGATTTCGCCATGACTCCTCTTTGCCCTTTAGGCTTAGGCGGAATAGCAGGAAGCTCTTTTTCTCCACGAGTAAGAATATTTCTGTAACGTTTTTGTAAGTTGGTATATTCTTCTTCTCTGAGCCTCTTCTTTTTTCGTTTGGATACTGTTTTACATACTTCTTGTAGCAGCGCTTTTATATTTAATGCCCAGCTGTATCCATTCGAATCTATCACATAAGTGAGTTCCCGCAGTAAATGAGAACCGCATAAACCATGATCGCAATGGTCGTACATAAGGTATGACGACCAACAGTCATGAATAATAACTCCGCTATAACGAGGGATTATGTTGATAGCATTGATGGCCTCTGAACCTCGACTCTGATGTAAGAACTTTAAAGTTATATCATCACCAGAATAGACATGAATCCATTGATTATCTTTATCAACTCTCAATGAAGTTTCATCCACATTCAGTGCCGGACATTTAAGTAAGCGTTCTACTGATTTTGATTCCGATGTTTCTAAAACATTATGGAGTCGCAAAACAAAATTTAATAAGGTCGCTTCGGAAATCAAGACACCAATGAGTGTCTTAACCATCTTTTGGACTCGATTTAGGGAAATCATTTGGCATACCAATAAATTGATAATATAAGCCTTAATACCCCCGCCATATTGCAATGGCCCATGCATATCACTTGGAAATGTCCCTTTAACTTCTGAATCGCAATTTGGACAAATCTTCTTTTCAGCATCAAAATGTTCGACGGTTTTTTCAAAGACAATGTCAATTTTTGTTCTTCGTTCAAGGTCAAAGCTTGCAACTTTGCTTAAATCCTCACCACAAACATCACAATATTCTACTGCAGCTATAGTGACGGTCTCTACTGTTCTTGTATTATCGACTGTCGAATCGGATTCAAGTTTTCCTTTACCCTTTGTGCCTGGTTGTGTGGAAGATTCATCTTTTCCAGTTTGTGAAGGGGGTATACTAGAATTTTTGCTAGTTTTCTTTGTGGTCTTCTCAAGAAAAATGGATACAAGTAAGTTGATGAGCATCAGCATGCTTTGGAAAAGCATTCTTGTCTCTGAATTTATCTTTTTGTCTTTGGCAAGGTGGTCGAACTCATTCTTTAGTCGTTCAACTTCTTCCATCAACGAAAGTTTGTTTACAGTACTCATGAAAGCAATCATAACATGAGTTTTTTTGGCTTAATTGGATTGTCATCATTTCGATAAAAAGGTACAAGCCTTCTTCAAAGCCCCCGAGGCTGAGTAATGATCCTGTAGGATCAGCAGGATCCATTTTTAGACATGGTCAATGGTGGTTTAGGAAAATTCGAAATTGATGGCAAAAAATCGTGTCAAGAGTTTTTTCACATTTCTTTAAAAAAATTTACTGGAGGGGGCGAGCAGTTACGTTGTAAGGATGCATTAGGTATGATATGGTCGCCTGCTTAGGCTTATTCTATTTTTAACGTATAATAATCAAACAGAGGATACACAACCATGTCGATGACTTCTGTGGAAGCAGCAGATTTTTCAAAAAAACATCAAAAGCAACCAACATATTTAATACAATATAAATTACCCAATTCTTTAATAAAGTATACAGGCTCATTTTTAGATGCTAGGGATTTGAGTATATTTGGCCAAACAGGGAAATTTGCTCTTGAGTCTTTGCAAGACGATATGGCAGTAAGGAAGCTCGTAGCGCATGTCTTTGCTGCAAAGCCTGAAATCTTAGGAGAATGGCTCAGTAAACATGAGGATAAGGCCAAAAAGATACTCACACCAACTCATCATCATGAAGGCTATCTCAGTACAAAAATCGTCACTCATCAAGGTAGGTTTCAACCGGACCTGGTACTAAAGCGAGAAAAACCGCTATTCATAAGCTTTAGAAAATGGCGAGCAGTCAGCGCCTTACAAGCAGCAGCCTTTTCTGGGGATATTCATTTTTTAATGAAGCTTTTGAGGCAACTCCTCGTAACAGATAAGGAAATTATAGAAAAAAATCGATTAGCCGCTGTAGAGCAGTTAGAAGCAGTAAGCCGTCGTATATCGGACCAATCAATAATATTGGATGCCGTAGCTGCTATCGCAGAAATTGAATCCGATCATCCTATGGCTGCGACCCCAACTCAAGTTGCCGCCAAACTTCGATTTGAAAAAATGAAGCAATCAGAAGAATTCCAGCGTCTCATCACAAACCCAACTCAAGTAGGATCAGCAAATCCTTCAGATATGAAACCTAAAGATTCTCGACCTTTGGGTCATTTTCAGGCTCCCACACCTGCCTCTGCTTTCCCCTCTGAATTGAAAACCAAGGCAGAAAGCAAGGAAGCTTCCGAAAACACCAAAATTAAGTATGCTGATGAAGCAGAATTTTTAGAATCTCTTTTAATTCTGCTAAAAGTTTATATCAACGCTTATATTAAAAGTCACAGACTATATCTTGAGAGCAAATGGGAGAAACTAGACAAGATTGGGGAAATACAAGGTGAATGTGTTAAAAGGCTGCCCGAGATCTTTAAACAAGTAATGTGCGATAAAGAATTTTTTTCAATATCTCCTCCTCCTAAATTCGACTCGGAACCTAAGAGGGATCCGTGCCGCGTTCTTGATGGCCGTGAAAGAGCTTTATTGGATCTAGACAGTATTGGCCTAGGTACTGGTTGGATGTTGCATAAGGGATGTTCCCCGTTAATTCCCGACGGTAGCGACCCGGATCAAGGACGGTTTGCGGAGATAGCTAAGGGGTCCATGGTGCTAGGGACGCAGCCGTACAATCTGGTGAGTTTTGCAGAGCTATATAAACTTCAAAGAGACAGATTAAGAAATATTATTGAGAGTCTAAAGACACCCGAAACAGCGCATGAGCTTATTTTCCAGGGTGTCAAGACAAGTCCAAAATGTTCTTGAAATTGGTTGTTCTAACAGCTCGGCGGCTATTGAAGAATATCATTCTTACGTTTGATATACTGCGTGTTGTCACGCGTTAGCGGCATGAGATGCTGCTAAGATAAAGAGCCGAGAGCAGGCCCTTTACCCTTGTCCGAGTCAAGAGATTCAGCAGAAGCCGCACTGTGCTCATGATCTGATTTCTTATCGGTCGCTCGCGGATACTGCAATAACAGAGTCCTCGTTATACCTAATTGTTCGGTTATCACTTTACATAGGAGGCTGAAGATCTCGCAATCAATTTCGGGCGCGCATGCAATGCCAACAGACGCGCCACACACGCCCCCGCTGTACGCTCGCGGGCCTTTACATAGCGCATCACGAGAGCCAGCACCGAACGAATCTAAATCCGAATCTACCTCTTTCCATCCACTGGCATAAACTTCGAAGCGACACGCACGAACAGGCTCTAGCGTGAAATCAGGGAAGTGTCTACACGGATTACAGAATACTTGTAGCCCAAATGTGGAGAGTCTTTTCTGCGCCTCGCCCACTTGTCCCCAAAGCTCATTGACAGTTTTCCAATCTCGCGCTTTTGCTTTTCTTTGTGTATCTTCTTCTTTCAGAAATTTCTGATAGGCGTCAATGACTGCTTTAAAGGCAGATAGAAAATTAGAGTCAGACAGAATTGTGTCTACTTGTAATCCCGCTTGGCGTTTTAGATTATTATCAGGGAGCTTGTCTCTAAAAATGTTCACTAAATGAAAGTCACCTGAGAGTGCAGCTGCTTCTAGGGGACTTAGATTACTGATTCCAATTCTGACTGCAATTTTCTTTTGTTTAGAACTGGGATATTTAACATCGCCTTTGGTGCTGACTAAAATGAGCTCTGGATTTTTTGCTATGATTTCTAGGATTTTTTTCTTGTTCTCTGAGTCAATATTCAAGACAAGATCCATTAGAGGTGCTGCTTTCAATGCGACATCACCATATGTCTCTTTATAGAGATTATACACAGATTTACAGACAGATGCTTTTTTAACCCATGATTGTGCATCTAAAAATTGATCCTGCAATTTCATTAGGACTGTCGGTTGTTTCAGAAAAGGAGTTGTGGTTGCCATATCAATTACCTCTACCTGTTAGTATTGTAGTATTGCTGTTAATAAATATGCATAAGCATCTATATAAGCTAGTAAAATATCATATTAACAAGTATGTGTCAATCTGGTGATTAAATTAGTGATAAATCAGCATTTTTACATTTAAAATCAGCCTTATCTGAACCTTAGAATCCGAGCTCAAGGACTAAGGACTAAAAATATATCCAAAATAGGAATGTATTGATGACTGTCATTTAAATTCTCTATTATTAACAGAATGTCGAACAGTTAGAGTTCAGAACCCACTCGAAACTTCATAGAACCAAATTTATTTTAGTGGCAAAACGGTTACTCAATTAAAAGCAAATATGGCAGAAGCAATTGAAGGTTATATTAAGAATTGCAAAATATTAGGGGAAGATAAGTGCGAACGCTCCTTCGGCTTGATCGTTATGCTGCGCATTATAAGAAAAGTGCTTAGATCGGATAATTTCCAGATATTATAAACTGAAAAAAAGCACATTTCAAAAAAACTTTTTCAGTCTTTCCTATCCACGGGTTTCTCCACTGTCAGTAAGCTGTAGGTAACAAGTCTCTCTTTTTTAATATCAAGCAAATCAAACTATTAATATATATAAATCAAAGAAGTTATAAAACTGATAAAATTATTTAACTGTGACTTTGCAAACTTATACAAGGAAAAATAAATATTCCTTAACTCTTGACATGCAACCTAAAAGTTGCATAATATATGATATGGTTATTGATGAAGACAAAGTGTTCAATGCCCTTGCTGATGTAAGTCGTAGAAAGCTCCTAGATAGGCTTCACGAAAAAAGTGGCCTGACTCTGGGTGAATTGTGCGAGGGGCATGATATGAGTCGCCAGGCAATAACTAAGCATCTTGGAATTTTGGAAGCGGCAAATCTTGTCGTTACCAGAAAACAAGGGCGTGAGAAGCTGCATTATCTCAACCCGATCCCAATCAGCGAAATCTACATGCGCTGGATAGGTAAGTTTGAAGCAGGGCGAGTTGCAGCACTGTATAATCTTAAACAGGCACTTAAGGATAAAAGCAATGACTAAATCTGAATTCGTCTATGTCACCTATATCAAAACCACCCCTGAAAAACTATGGAACGCTCTTACAAATCCCGAATTCATGAAACAATACTGGCTTGGCGCTTACTGTGAAAGTGCATGGACACCGGGATCTTCTTGGAAAATGATTTCTGAAACTGGACAAATTTATGATACAGGCGAGATTGTTGAAAGTACTCCTCCAAAAAGTTTGACTATAAAATGGCGCAATGAATGGAAGCCGGAGTTAAAAACAGAAGGCTACTCACGATGCACATTCGAGATCGAAACCATAAACGATGTGACAAAATTAACTGTCCATCATGTGATTGACCGAAAACCATCTCAATTCATTGAAGCTGTATCTAGTGGCTGGCCTAAAATACTTTCAAATCTAAAATCTATCCTCGAAACCGGGCATGTGTTATTGGGAGCCAAGTCTCTCTAAAGTAAAAACATATTAATTCATGTTACTTCAGGGTCAAGCCTCTAAAGTACGACTGGAGACAACTATTTTAAATCAAAAAATTGTCTCAAGTTGAACAATATGAAATAGAAACAAATTTTTCAATTTATATATTGATTTTACTTTAGAGACTTGACCTCCTAATTTTTGTCCAATAAAGATTTCATTTAAATATTACTTTCCTTTCTGAAATGTTGTGATTTGAAATTGACAAATTTTTGTTAATTATTGTATAAATGTTTAAGTATATTTTATAGAAGCAATTAATACAGTTTGTAGAAAGCTATGAATAATAGGGACTTGATATGTCAATAATTTTTGAGCAATTCAGTGAATCAGACCAAAATGATGGAGAATTCACCCCATTTATGGTCGCTGTAAAAGAGAATCTACTTGAAGATGTTAAGGGTTTATATGATGAATTCGATTTTGAAAGTAAATCAGCTCTTACTTACGCGAGAGAAAAGGGCTATGGAGAAATTGTCAAATTTTTAGAAGCACAAATCTTAGAAGAGAAAAGAAGAGATGAGTTTAGAACTCTATCCTATTCTGAATTTCCATTAATCCGAGATTCATTTATAACTAAAGAAAAGGATGATGACACAGGAATGGAACATGAGATATTACAAATAAAGGGATTTGCATTGCTGATGGAATATTTTGCAAATAAAGATAAAAATTCATTTTATAACTGTTATGTGGCAGATAGTGAGCAAGCCTTAATGCATGCTTTTAAGACTTTAATCAAAGCAAGAAATAGCGTTCGTTTTAGCGTAATATATAGATTGTTCCCCCATTATGTACCAATATTGTGTGAAAAAATAGAAGATAACTACCATATTACAGTTCAAGATTCTATTGAGAAAAATGCAAAAATTTCTGAATTAGTGTCTCAGGGTTTTAAAGGTAAATTGAAGCGCGTTATTTTAAATCAAAATAATGAATCGCGACAAAAAACTAAATTCGACTGTGGATTTTTTACAATCAAAGATGCAAGAAAGACGTTAAAATTGAAACCATCAGAATTTTTTTCATTTAAGCTAGAAAAAGAAGGACATATCTTGAAAGATACTACTGAAAAAAGTGGATTAAGAGTAAGAGAATATCGCAATCCGCCTGAATTTATGCGATTAGCGCAATCAATGAAAAGTTTAGAAACATATATAAAGAACTATCCTGAAGAAGCTAGCAGAATACTACGCAAAAATAAGATGGGTGAGCCACAAACATTAAAGCAATATGCGTTACAAAAGCGAAATAAATACGGTGTCGAGACCCCGTTCCAGATTCCTTCAGATGATCCTGATAAACCGAAAATTCAAAATCGAACCATCAGCTATTTTGGTAATAAATATTTAGGCGTTATAGAAGAAATGATTCGGAATTGTACCCAGGGTAAATTAAGAGAAATAATAGATACTTACGATGCTACTAAATTGCGAGTTTGCAGTGACAGTGCAGTTAGAAGCGAGATTCAGGAAAGGATTTTTATTAAACAAAAAAAAGAAAATGTTCAAATAGCAGATCAAAAGAACACCAAAGAACATGTTGCCTTGGTTATTACTGAATCGCAACAAGCGGTGGTAAAAAACTTTTTAACATCTTCAAGAAAACGTAAGAGATTAGATAGTTAAACAGCTTTGAACTGAGCTGACGCGTATTTTTATCTGTATCAATTGATAAGGTGGAGTAACCTATTTGAAGAGTATTATTGGTATGCACGGCATGGCACTGATCCATTAACATTTATCGATATTAAATGGTTATCTCTTCACTATTGTTTTTAATAATAACCAACAAAGATTTTCTAGATATTTCAATAAAAACTATCAATTCGAAATAACTTCAAATTTCAATATCTAAAGCTTAATAGACTGAAATTCAAGTTGAACTCTATAGCAAAAATAATGGAAAGAAACTGGTTATTTGATTAGTTGTATGATTTCATTAGCCATGAAGCTATGTCGACAACTTCTGTAGAGGCAGCAGATTTTTCAAAAAAAGATAAAAAACAGCCAACTTATTTAATACAATATCGTCAATTTCCAAATTCTTTAATAAAATATGCTGGCTCATTTTTAGATGCCAGGGATTTAAGTAGATTTGGCCAAACAGCGAAATTTGCTCTAGAGGCTTTGAAAGACGATATGGCGGTAAGAAAACTCGTAGCTCATGTCTTTGCTGCAAAGCCTGAAATCTTAGGGGAATGGTTTAGTAAACAGAATGCTAAGGCCGAAAAGATACTCACGCAAACACATTGTCACGAAGGCTATCAAAGTACAAAAATCGTCACTTTTCGTGATGGTCGTCAACACATACAACCACGAGAAAACCCACTATTCATTTACTTCAGAAATTGGCTAAAAGTGAGCGCCTTACAAGCAGCGGCCTTTTCGGGCGATATCCATTTTCTGCGGAAGCTTTTGAGACAACTCCTAGTAAAAGATAAGGAAATCATAGAAGAGTATCGAATAGCCGCTCTACGGCAGTTAGAATCAGTTCAGCGTCGCATATCAGACCAGACACAAATATTTGATGCAGTAACTGCTATCGTAGAAATGGAATCCGATGATACTGATGCTGCTACCAAAGCTGCCGCCAAACTTAGATTTGAAAAAATGCAGCAATCAGAAGACTTCCTGCATCACATCACTGGCCCTTTTCAAGTAGAAAAAGCAAACTTTCCAGGCACAAGCCCTAAAGATTCTCTGCCCTCGTGTCATTTAGGTACTCCTGAATTGAAAACAAAGGCAGAAAGCAAGAAAACTTCCGAGACTACTCAAATTAAATACGCTGATGAAACAGAATTTTTAGAATCTCTATTAAATCTTTTAAAAGCCTATATAAACTATTATATTCAATACCCCAAATTGTCTGCTGAAAACAGATGGGATGATATAGATAAGCTTGGGGAGATTATAGGTGAATGTCATAAAAGGTTATCCGAATCTAATAAACAAGTAATGTGCGATGATAAGCCTTTTTCTCTATCTCCGCCCCCTAAATTCGACTCTGAACCTAATAGAGGGCCGTGTCGAGATTCGAATGGCAAGGTGCTGGATTTGGATAGTTTTGGTCTTGGTACTGGTTACGGATTATATAAAGGCGAGCGCGTGGGCTTGTCGCATTTGCTCGGCGTGCGCCCTCGTCTGACGGCCAGGCGCGCGTTTGCTGGCGGTCGCGGGGCTATTGATTTGGCGAGTTTTGCTCACCTATTTAAACTTCAAAGAGACGAATTAGGAAATATTATTGAGAGTTTAAAGACACCCGAAACAGCGCATGCTCTTATTTTCACCGCTGTCAAGTCGAGTGCAAAATGTTCTTGAAATTGGTATAAATCATCTTTATCTTTCTTGACTGCAATATTAGCACGTGGCGCATTGGTGTTAGCCCTTAGGATTGCTTCCCGGATATTGAATACCTAATGCGCATTACTATATTTATGAAACTGGCACCATCCCCTCAATATCGGATTTATCACGCCCATCTTGGTTTCGAGATCGTAAATATCATCTTCTCCCCATCGCGTTTCTTATCTTATCCTTTATTGCGAGCACTGCTTTCTTGCTCGGCCAGCGATAACAGAACTGCCAATGTTTCCATTTTCTGCTAGGCTTTAACCGAAAATGTTGCCCCAGAAAATCAAATCCTTTCCGAGCATGCACAAGCCTGCTCTTCTCTTCATTGATTTTCAATCCATGCCACGATAGCATCTCTCTTAGCTTCTGCATATAAAAGCTTGTTCGCTTCTTACAGAGCACTCGAAGGTTATATTAAGAATTGCAAAATATTAAATGTAGAACCCGAAAAACCATACAGTGGAAGCATTACAGTTCAACTACATTACCAAAAAATGCACCCTACCTCCTCTCCCCCACAACTCTATAAATCTCCTCCAAAACAAGATTCAAGGAGTTGTAGATTTGCCCATTATCAAAGCGCAAGACTTCTATGCCTAATCGCCCCAAAAAAGCATCACGCTTTGAGTCTTTGGCAATTTGATCGGGTTCGAAATGATGGGAACCGTCTACTTCAATTGCGAGCTTGATTTCAGGCGCATAAAAATCGAGGATGACATTCCCAACAATACTTTGAGAATAAAACCGAACTCCTCGAACTTGACTCAATCTGAGATGGCGCCAGAGTTTCCCTTCGGCAGGGGTTAAACAGTTGCGCAGATATTGTGCGACAGGTTTTAGTGTGCGGTCATATTGCTTTTTGAACACAGAACTTCCTTAAATGAGGTTTGCAATTTAAGAAAGCTAAGAATACGATTAACCGTGTTTACTCGTAAATCCGATATTTATACGTGATTTGCTAAGGATTTCGGGCAAGCCAATTATGGGCAATCCCACAGTCGCACACTCGGTTTTTTGTCGGAGAAGATAAGTGCAAACGCTCCTTCGGCTGTCTTTAACTTCTCAATAATATTTTCTTATAAGAAAAGTGCTTAGATCGGATAATTTCCAGATATTATGAACTGGAAAAAAGCACATTTCAAAAAAACTTTTTCAGCCTTTTCGTTTCACGGGTTTCTCCCATGTATCCTAGTACTATTCCGCTGACGTTGTTAGAGGATCTCATATATCTTTCGAGCATGGAAGCTATGGGCATTCTTGCTCTTTGATAATTGCTAAATGCTTCAACAACTCCCGGCGCAAAAACAAATTCAGATTTTCTTGCAGCTTTCAATACATTGTGACACACGGAATCTACTCTTTTCAAATCTTTGGGACTTAATTGCTTCCAACTACTTAACCACAGAGATAACTCCCGGACAGTATGGATCCAAACCTCTTTATCACAACCGACCCTTTCATCCCTATAAATAAATTTAAATACAATCTCAGCATCTCTTAGTATTTCAGCATTATAGGTAGATCTGCTATCATAAACAATTTCGCTGTCCATATCTTTATGCCAGCGTATTTTTTTATCCAGCAATCCCATACCATTGATCAACAGTTCTTTCGCTATGTTGACCATGCATTTTGAAAAGGCAAGGAATAACGGATTGTATTGAATGTCTCGGTTGTAGGTGAAAGGACTTGCACCATGTTTCAATAGTTTTACGAATACTTTTGAAGCATTGGACAATTGATTTGATAAGTCTACTGCGTAATAGATCGGCTTTCTGTTAATGGTGGTGAAGTTTTCATCTAAATCATATCCATTTTTAATGAATAACTTGAAAATCTCCTTAATATCCAAGCCACTATCCCAACTCTGCAAGCCTTGCGAACAACTTCTGATGAAAGTATTTATATCAAGGTCAATGATTTTTATCAAGTAGTTTTACTCTCACCCTCTTGCAATCAAATGATATCCCGGTATACCATCAAGAGCAATCTGTTGTAATTGCAATCATTTATCCCATCCATCCATTTCACATCAATAGGAGATTTTATGGCTGATCAACCCAAAGTAGGCGATATATGCTGGAATGAACTCGCAACCCCTAACAACCAAGCAGCAAAGGACTTTTATGGCAAAGTATTTGGCTGGAAGTTCACTGACCATGACATGGGGGACATGACATACACCATGATTAAAAATGGCGACAAGGATTTTGGCGGCATTTGGACAATTCCGAAAGAAATGCAGCAAGAAATTCCGCCGCATTGGATGGCATACATCTTAGTGGATAATTTGGAATCTTATGTCCAGAAAGCCAAAGACAATGGTGCCAAGGTAAAGAAAGATATCACGCAAGCTGGCAACATGGGCCGTTTCGCAATTATTGCAGATCCGACTGGTGCATACATTGCATTGTGGCAGCCGCTGCAGATGAATAAGCCGTAAATCTGCGGGTATAACTCCACTTACCCTAACCATTTCCAGCTAGGGGATGGTTGGGGGTAGAGGGGTGAAATGCGTGGAGCGCGTTAAGAGTGGGGAGGGAGCGCCTCCTTTTGATTGAGATATCCCAACAACAAATGAATAGGCCAACGCACGGTGTATGATGATGCCAGATCCCCCCAAGCCTTTTGTAAATCAGGAATAATAAGCTTTAAGGGATCTGATCCAAAACGCTTATGATACTCCTTCACGGCAGACCAGGTGTGCAGATATCCGAGAAGATTATCGTAACCATATAGTTTTTCGATATAAAAATTGGGGGATGGGATTTTTGGGAAAGGGAAGGGAATTGTTTTATATTCTTCATCGATATATTTTCGCTCTATGGGCCAGCACTCTTTTAGAATTTCTAGATATAATTTTTTGATGACAGCATCAATCTCTTCGGTAGATATGAAGAGACCATAAGTCCAGGCTGCAAGTACTGCATTTTTCTTGGCAACACGTTTTACCTCCGCATAGAAATTAGGCAGATTAAACCAATGCAGGGCTTGCGCGACGGTGATCATGTCGACGCTTTGGTTTAGCAAATCTGTTTTTTCAGCAGGCAAAATTCGGTATTCAATATTTGGTTTTTGTATGGCAACCTGTATCTGCCCTACATTAATATCGGTTGCAATGACTTTCTTAAAATATTTTGCGATCTCCGAAGCGGCTTGTCCATTTCCGGTGCCTACATCCCAAGCCAGATCATGTTCTGAAACCAAGCTTGCCAAAAATTGGTAGAGTGCTTCCGGATAATCCGGCCTGAAGCGGAGATAATCCTGGGAGTGACTGCCGAAATGATTCATGAAGCTCATGTAATTTCCTCGGAGTGTAGGCGTTAACGTTAACTAGATCTTTTAAAGAAATCAATGATAATGTCAATGCCAGGTTCAGGTGTTTCAAAGATCTGAAGGTGACTGCCATGCAGCATTTTGAGTTGAGAGTTTTTTATTTTTTGATGCAGGAACTCAATTTCATCAGGTAACACAAGCAAGTCCTTGTCACAACCCAAAATAAACGTCGGTTGCAGAATTTTTTGCAAAGAATCGCGCGAGTCAAATCCCTGCAATGCTGCCAGTTGTCGTTCATTGCCTCGCAGCGTTTGTCGATAGGGATATTCAATCATTCTTTTCTTTTGCAAAGCGACTTTTTCGTTATCGCTCAGAAATTCAGCTGAAAATCCCCAGGGTACAAATACGTCCATGATAAGAGCGAGATCAACACTAGCCCGCTGCAGTTTTACGATACCTTCTAAAACCTTGCTCGAAACTGCATTCATGTTGGACTGACAATTTAATAATCCAAGTTTATTGATAAAATGACCCTGATGTATCGCAATGAGCTGCGCGATGTCTCCACCCATCGAGTGCCCCAGAACATGCGAGTGATTGAAATTCAAGGATTGCATGAGTTTGATGCAATCTTCGGCTAAATCAAAAAGCGTAAAATTCCTATCATCATCTGTTGTTTGCCCACTGCCTCGATTGTCAAAAATCAAGACTTTGAAATGCTTACTCAATTTTTCAAGCAGAGGCAGCCAAATGGTATGATCGCAGCCATAGCCTGCTATCAAAACAAGAGGTTCTCGCTCTCCATCGCCATGGATTTCGTAATAGATTTTTGCAGTATTGATTACAATATGTGGCATTGGGTCCTAATCTCCTTAAGACGTGTTATGATCTCTCATTGCGAATTATAGCATGTTAAATGCATCAGAAATTTAGGATTTAAGGCGCCATTAATCGATAGCTTAATAGCCTCCATAGCGAAGGAAAGTAACTTAATAATTGTTACTCGCAATGTAAAAGATTTTGAAGCTTGTCATGCAAAAGTAATTAACCCTTGGGATTGATCTTACGCTGCGGGCTTGAATGATGGGGCTTCATCTAAAACTTTTTTCTTTTCTCGCGCTTCTAACTCCTTCAAGAGTTCTTCTCGTTGTTGTAATGCATAATCAATGACAGACATTCCTCTGTATTTGGCCAACAAATCGGTAAGCTTCTTTTTATCGTTGTCACGCACTTTTTGTCTAAATCCATCGCAACCCTTCGCTACGAGGACGGTTTCCCATTCCATTAATTCAGTTCGATCATATCTTTGCAATAATTTTTCTATATCTTCTTTGATTGGACGGATCCGTGCTGCCCCTTTTCTTTCCAGATCATGTATCAACATAACAAATCGAGGGGGCAGATTATTTCTAGAAGCACCCCAATCTCGATCGCAATTGATACCGACCGATGCGGCAATGTCAAGCAATTCCTTTTTTTCGAGCTTGCAGTAATCAAACGGCGTGCGGCCTTTATTATCTTTCACGTCAAAGGAAGTGCCGGCATTCAGCAATTTATCGACCAATTCCTTAGCCCCATAGGCACAGGCATAATGTAGTGCAGTGCAACCATTTTTATCTTGCGCATTCAAATTCAACTTGTCTTTAAATTGAGTCAATAGCATTGGAACCAAATCATGAGACGTCGGCACCTTAGCGGCAATAATCAAAGCGTCTTTGTTTTCCCAATCTTTAAGGCTCGGATCTATGATATCAGGCAGGCTTTCCATAAGATGTGCAGCCCAATCAGGATGTTCACAAGCTATCAAATAATTTACTAATGGGTTCTCACCCCAAAGATTCACGCCATAGGGTGTTCGATCGATGCCAAAATCTAGCAATTTATTACGTCGTTCGGCTATAGATATCTTTTCATCGAGTATCAAACAAAGGAGTTTAAAAATTTCAAAGTCGCGCAGTGTCGGTCTGCCGTCTTTCAGAACAAATATTTCGGGCAGGCTTTTTTCCCTCTCTTCCCTACTCTCTTTTTTCTCCCTCTCCCTCTCCTTATCCAACTTATCCAATCCTTTATTGGTTCTTCGAGTACTGATAAAAAGTTCTAATATTCCATTCATATCTTGTTTGGTGACCTTTTTATCTATTCCAGGGAAGCTAATTTCCATATCAAAGCTTTTAACACCTGCTTCACTATGTGCATCTAGAAAATCAAGCAGGACAGCCATGAATTCCTTAGGATGGCATTCTCCATTTTTTTCAAGGGTTGGTTTATTACCCTCAAAGTTTATCTTCCACGTATATTTCATGATACTCCCCACATTTTTTCGCAATAGTTTCACAAAATGCGAATTTTAACCTACACCTATTTATTCCTTAGACAATTATTTTAGCAAGAAGTTATATTATTGGAGTATATCAATACTTTAGACAACGAAAACCCTATACTATTTAACGCGTTTTAATAATACAAAACCCACAGAACTAAAAAGTATCAATGGTATAATCACTGAAATAATAACTGGAATCTTATACACCATTGCCAATGGAGCAAACATGCTATTGATGGTATGGAATAGATAGGCCACTAAAATCCCCGCAAAGATCCGATAACCCATGCCTGAAGATCGTAAGGGTCCAAATACAAATGGAACTGCTATAAATACCATAATGATAATAAGCGCGGGCTGAAATACCTTGCGCCAAAATGCAAGCTCGTAACTACTCGCATTCAATTCATTTTTGAAGCGGTGTTGAATGGTACGATAGAGAGCAGCTAAGGATAAGCGCTCCGGATGCTTGACCGATGCAGTCTCTAATATCTCTGGTTCAAGAAGATTCGGAACTTTGAAGTGCTCGCTCTTGATAATTTCGGTTTTATCTGGCGTAAAGCGCGTGCCTTTAATATTATGCAGTACCCAGGCATTTTTTTCTCGAACTGCGGTTTCAGCAAAACTGACTTCTTTTAGTCGTCTTTCACCATCAAATTGATAGCGTGTGACGCCCGCCAAATCGCCATTGGCACGGATTGCCTGGATATGAATGAATTCTTGATCGTTCCGAATCCAAATCCCATAATCCGTTTCAATAGACTGTCCGCCGCTTAAAGCCAAGGTCCGTTTATTTTGTGCAATGCGATCTCCCATCGGTGCCAGGATTTCTCCGATGATCACCATGCAGACAGTGAGGATAATAGCAGCCTTCACCACTGCCCATGCAATACGATAAACAGAGATAGAAGCTGTACGCATGACAACCAGTTCGCGGTGATTGGCAAGCATTCCCAAACACACTAAAGTGCCAATTAAAGCAGACCATGGAAACATAATGTAAAAACGAGTTGGAGCGCTCAAAATTAAGAATTGCATCGCCGCCGCCGCAGAATAAGTGCCCTTACCAATTGCTTTCAATTCTGCGACCAGACTGAAGAAGAGATCTATTCCAAGCAGCGCAAGCGATACAATCAAGATCATCGTAATCACTTGTTTGGCAAGATACCGATCTAGGATGGGTAAGTTCATGTCATCTCAATCCTAAACGTGACAAGACTGGATGATCGCCTGCCTGGATCTGACCCCATTTATTGCGCAGCCATCCCGATTCTTTTGCAATCAACAGGCAGGCAACACAGAGAAACAACAAGTGAACCCACCACACTCCAATAATACTTGAGAGCACGCCGCTCGCCACCCAGCGCTTCGATAAAGTGAATAAATTGTAATAAATAATATATAAAATGATTCCGGGTAGAAATTTTGCGAACCGACCATAGCGCGGCTTGACGCAAGCGAGCGGAATTGCCAACAAAGCGAGGATAGGAACTGAGAGTGGAATTGAAATGCGCCATTGTAGTTCTGCAATGTCCTCTAATGAATGAGACTCTGCCAAAGTGAAGCTGCCTTTTGCTCTCAAAGTATCAGTGGACATTGGGCTGTTTTCTTGCTTTACTGCACGACCATATTCCTCAAATTTTACAATGGTAAAATCGGCTTCACCAGGCTTTCCTTGATAGCGGTAGCCATCATTTAGAACCAAATAAAAATCTTTGGTACCAGGTTCCTTTTCAATATGCGCAGCTTTTGCCGTGATCAGATTCCAATTAGCGATATTTTTGCCCGATTGCATCGGTTGTTCAGCAATAAAAACGCCTTTCAAGGAATTTGATTTTGCATCAATATCTTCAAGATAAAAAACCAAATCTCCTTCACCAAAGGTTTGAAATCGGCCTGGTAAAATGCTATGAATCACAGCCATTGCCTCGCCTTTTGCAACAATATTTTCTCGATGTGCAGTGATGTTCGGAACGAGTGACAAAGAAAGCCAAGCAACGAGCAGCATCACTGCCCCAGAAAGCATTAAGGTTAATTTACTGAGATAAGACCAGCTGATGCCGCAGGAAAATAAAACGGTCATCTCACTGTCGGCGTGCATACGCCCATAGGAAAATAATATCGCGATAAAGAAAGCAAGCGGAATTAGAAAACTGAGCAATTCGGGAATATATAAACAAACCAACTGAGATACCAAACTAATTGGTAACTCACCAGTCGCGGCTTTCGCTAAAAAACTAGCAAAGCGATTACTTAAGGCGATAAGTAATAATATAGCTGTGATAGCTAAAAGAGACCAAGCGACTTCTTTAGTTATGTATCTGGCAATTATCATAAGCAAAAATAAGCTAACTCTCTAAAGAATACAAAAATGTTACTATTTCAGGTACACTAGCAGTTTTTGCCTCATTAGAACAGTTAAATTTCGAATCAATCTTTGATCTGCCAGGGTAATTATAGGGTAGTTATATGGAATTTAGTGTAAAAAGTGGTCATCCCGAAAAACAACGCACTGCCTGTTTAGTGGTGGCTGTTTTTGAAAATCGAAAGCTTTCAGCGATAGCTAGCAGGCTCGATGAGATCAGCGGCGGTTATATCAGCAATATTGTGCGTAAAGGCGATTTGGAGGGTAAGCCTCCCCAAGCACTGATGCTGCATAATGTCCCCAATATCAGTTCTGATCGCGTATTGCTGATAGGCTGCGGCAAAGAACGAGAAATTGGCGACCAGCAATTTCGCGACATCATCCGAAAAGTCATCCACACTTTATCGAATACAGGCTCCATGGACGCTGTGTGCTTTTTAACAGAAATCAACGTAAAGGGCAGAGATATTCGTTGGAAAGTGGCACAGGCGACTGAAGTTGTCTTAGATGCGCTTTATGTGTTTGATACTTACAAGTCTAAGAAAGACCAAAACAGACGAACACTGCGCCGCATGGTATTCACAGTTCCCACACGACGAGATCTTTCCATTGGTGAACGCGCCATTGTGCAAGGACAAGCCATCGCACATGGCATACAGTTCGCTAAAAATTTGGCGAATACACCCCCTAATATTTGCACCCCTATTTTTCTTGCGAAAGAAGCGGAACATCTCACCAAAGAATTTTCGAATCTTTCTGCAGCCATTCTCGATGAAAAAGACATCGAAGGGCTAAAAATGGGCGCTTTTTTAGCGGTGGCAAAAGGATCGGTGAATCCACCGCGTCTCATTACCTTGGAGTATCAAGGCCGCAAAGATAATCAAAAACCGATTGTATTGGTAGGCAAAGGCATTACTTTTGATACAGGCGGCAATTCACTGAAACCGCCAGCCAGCATGATAGGCATGAAATATGATATGTGTGGCGCAGCTGCAGTTCTTGCCGCAGTAAGGGCAGCAGCGGAACTCGAATTGCCTATTAATTTAATTGGCGTCATTCCTGCAGCCGAAAATATGCCGGGCAGCACTGCAACGCGGCCTGAAGATATAGTGACCAGCATGTCTGGTACTACTGTTGAAATCTTGAACACAGATGCAGAGGGACGCTTAATTTTGTGCGATGCACTTACTTATTGCGAACGCTTCAATCCCGATGTCGTTATTGATGTTGCCACGCTCACTGCCGCAATCGTCATGGCACTCGGCCGCGTACCTTCAGGCCTTTTCAGCAACCATAATCCGCTGGCGAATGATCTGATCAATGCAGGCAATATCAGCGGCGATCGCTGCTGGCACATGCCCTTGTGGGATGATTATCAAGATTCCTTGTCCAGTAATTTTGCAGATGTAGCCAATATTCCAGGTGCACCGGAAGGCGGCTCCATCATTGCAGCTTGTTTTCTGTCTCGGTTTACAAAACAGTTTAATTGGGCTCATCTAGATGTCGCAGGAACTGCTTTTCGATCGAGCGGTAAAGATCGGGGTGCCACTGGCAGGCCTGTGCATTTGCTGGTGCAATACTTGATTGATCGCGCAGAGAAGATGAGCTGAAGAAAAGCTAAAAATCTAGTGGAAAATTAAATAGACTATTATGAACAAAACCTACGATCCCAGCGAAATTGAATCCAAATGGTATGAACTTTGGGAAAAAGCGGATTATTTCGCACCAAAGCTCGATGACAATGGCAAGTCTACGTCTACGCCTACCCCTACGCCCTATTGCATCATGATCCCGCCGCCCAATGTCACCGGCAGCTTGCATATGGGACACGCATTTCAACAAACCTTAATGGATGTACTGATTCGCTATCACCGCATGCAGGGTGACAATACGCTCTGGCAAGTTGGCACAGATCATGCCGGCATTGCAACACAAATGGTGGTGGAGCGGCAATTGATAGCCTTAGGAAAAGATCGACACCAATTGGGTCGCGAAGAATTTGTCGATCGCATCTGGCAATGGAAAAATGAATCCGGCGGCAATATTACCCGGCAACTGCGGCGGCTCGGCGCTTCTGTGGATTGGAGCCGGGAGAGATTTACCCTGGATGAAGGTCTCTCAAAAGCAGTTCAAAAAGTGTTTATCGATCTCTATCGTGAAGGATTGATTTATCGCGGTAAACGTTTGGTGAATTGGGATCCGCAATTGCTGACGGCCGTTTCCGATCTTGAAGTTGAATCTGAAGAGGAACAAGGTTTTCTCTGGCACATTCATTATCCACAAGCGGATGGCAGCCAAGGACTCATTGTTGCCACCACCCGCCCAGAAACTCTGCTCGGTGACGTTGCCGTGGCCGTTCATCCAGAAGACGAACGTTACGCCGCTTTAATTGGCAAGAAACTGCGCCTGCCGTTGACAGATCGCCTCATCCCCATCATCGCAGATAAAGAAGTCGACAAAGAATTTGGCACCGGTTGCGTTAAGATTACGCCGGCGCATGATTTCAACGATTATTTAATGGGTGAACGTCATAAATTGCCAAAAATCAATATTTTTACTATTGATGCAAAATTAAATGACAATGTGCCTGAACTCTATCGCGGATTAGATCGCTTTGTGGCGCGGAAGAAAATTCTTAAAGATCTGAAAGAACTCGAGTTGCTTGTCAAAGAAGAAAAACATAAATTAAATGTGCCGCGCGGCGATCGTTCCGGCGCCGTGCTCGAGCCCATGCTGACCGATCAATGGTTCGTCAAAATGGAAAGCTTGGCAAAGCCCGCAATTGATGTGGTCGAGCGCGGTGAAATCCGCTTTGTCCCAGACAACTGGCGCAAGACTTATTTTGAATGGCTGAAAAACATTCAGGATTGGTGCATCAGCCGGCAAATTTGGTGGGGGCATCGGATACCCGCTTGGTATGATGCCGATGGCAATATCTATGTCGCAGAATCTATTGATGCTGTCAGGCAGCATTACCGTCTCCCTGCCGATTTGCCGCTGCACCAAGATGAAGACGTATTGGACACTTGGTTTTCTTCAGCGCTCTGGCCGTTTTCGACTTTGGGATGGCCAGAAGCCACACCAGAATTCAAGACCTTTTATCCGACCAATGTTTTGATCACAGGTTTTGACATCATCTTCTTCTGGGTAGCACGTATGGTGATGTTTGGTCTTAAATTCACCGGCGAAATTCCATTCCAAGATGTTTATATCAATGGCTTGATTCTCGATCAAAACGGCCAGAAAATGTCCAAAACTAAAGGAAATGTTATTGATCCCCTCGACCTCATCGACGGCATCGATCTCGAAAGTCTGGTTAAAAAACGTACCAGAGGATTAATGCAGCCGCAACTTGCAAAGCAAATTGAGGAACATACCCGTAAGCAATTTCCAAACGGGATTCCCTCCTTCGGGACTGATGCACTGCGCTTCACTTATTGTGCCATTGCCACAAGCGCTCGCTATATCCGTTTCGATCTGAGCCGTATCGAAGGCTATCGACACTTTTGCAACAAGCTTTGGAATGCAGCCCGTTATGTCTTCATGAATACAGAAGGTGCTGAAAAAAGCTATGCCGGGGATAAAGAATACGATCTGGCTGCACGCTGGATTCTGTCCCGATGGCAGGAAACCAAACGGGAACTGCCGCAATATTTTAATCAATACCGTTTTGATTTGGCTGCACAAGCACTTTATGAATTTACCTGGAATGAATACTGTGATTGGTATCTTGAGCTCTCGAAACCAACTCTCACTTCAGCTGAAATTCCAGTCGCTATCGCACGCGGTACACGCCAAGTCTTGATTGGGATCTTAGAAGAACTGCTGCGCGCGATGCATCCTCTCATGCCTTATATTACCGAGGAAATTTGGCAGCAAGTGCGGAACCAATTGAACGGTATCCGAGAAGGCATGATGGAGAAAATTGGCGTCATCGAAAAGATGGGTGATACCATCATGCTCGAACCCTATCCCGAATATGAAGAAATAAATGTTGATCAAGCCGCCGAAAAAGAAATTCAGTGGATTAAAGCTTTTATCCTGGGAATTCGTAACATCAGGGGTGAAATGAACATTGCGCCTGGAAAACTTTTGCCTGTGCTGCTTTACAATGGCAATGATGTTGATCGACGCCGCGTCGATGAATATCGCCACCTCTTGCAAACGCTAGCAAAGCTGCAATCCATTTATTGGCTGGAATCTGAACAGAGGCCCCCTGCTGCAACTGCTCTGGTTGGTACACTTGAAATTTTAATACCGATGAGCGGTTTAATCGATAAAGAGGCTGAAATCACGCGTTTGCAAAAAGAAATTGATAAGTTCAACAAAGAACTCGTCAAATTGAGCACTAAACTCGACAATGAAAATTATGTACGCAATGCGCCGCGCGAGATTGTGGAGCAAGATCAAAAACGGGTTATGGAACTACAAGCAGCAATAGATAAGTTGCAAAGCAGAAAGCATGAAATTAGCTTGATTGCATAATATTTTGATTCGCTCATAGACTTTTTCGCTCTCAGACTCTAAAGCCTGCGCCGAGTTCTGGAGCCCGATTCACTTCCTTCAGGGCGGGTGGTGTCCGGAGACTGTACCAGTGGAGCCGCCGCTCTGGCTCTTTTAAGTATAGGTTCCACCTCTTCTTTGATTTTAGCAAGATCCCCTAATAATCCGGGTTCACTTCTAATAACGGACTCGTGAAATTTATTCATTTGCGGCAAGGAAGTTACTTTTTTCACACCTTCAAGCTTCTCTGCGATAAATTCTTTAGCTTTGGTAAAATCTTCAAAATTCTTTAATTGTTTCTTTTCTAATCCAGGTTTTAGTCGTTGCAGCTCAGAAATCATGGCATCTATTTCATTCGCCAATTCGACCATGCGCGTGAGATCTCTTATGGTGCTTTGTTGCTGCTCTTTTAAGGCGTGCGCTTCTCTGCTGGACGGGAAATTTGTGCTAAATACTAAAGATTTTCTCCTGTCCGTACTTCTGTCTGTATCAGTCTCTAGGACCTCATCATGATCTTCACGCTCTTCATGCTCTTCTTCTGGTTCTGATTCTAGAGACTCTGAACGTGACCTTGTCTCTTCAACATGCCGTGAATAAGCTTCATGCATCCCAGCGATGAGCTGAATATGATCATTTAAGTATTCAGCAACACGCGGGTTTTTTTCCAAAAATCTAGCCATGGCCTCTGTTTCCCCAGGTAAGACATCTCCCTCTTGGATGCCATGTGCATCATCGTCAAAAGTAGCCTGTTGGATTAAACTTCCTACTGCACGATAGTATTGATCGCGTGATGCACCAGACGCTTTTATCATGCTTTCTAAATCCTCTATAAAGTCGATAAAGTTATCTTTTAAAACTTCTAAATCCGTCCCTCCATGCGCTTCCAAACTTTCTGCTTTTTGTATCTCATTGTCTAACCACCGTCTCACCAGACTCGGATTGAAGCTTACATCAAAAAATAAGTCTTTCATGCTGAGCATTGTATTGATAAGCGTATCATCACGCATACTACTAGACATATATTCATCCTCTTTTTAAATGAGCATTTAATTCTGTGTCTTTAAACCTATGATTAGAATGAATGGATTTGATAAAAGTTTTGTATTTTCAATATTTTTTTAATATTTATAATATTAATGATATAAAAAATGATAAATTTTCTGATTCTAATAATAAAAATCCGTGCATGTCCTTATATTTTTTTCATGTTATTTGCATATATTTTTCAACTTATGATAGACTGCAATCCATAAACGGTTACCAGAAAATACTTAAGGAATTATTATGACATTTGAACTAAATAAAGTCCCATTTTATAAAGCCGTAGATCTCTTTGAAAATGAAAAATATCAAGAAGCTTTTGAAGAATTCCTCAAATGCGCAAAAGTTGGCAACCTCTATGCCCCCTATTTTATCAGGCACATGATTGAGCATGTACCGACACTCACTGTCAGCGCTGAACACAATGCTCTCATAGAAAGTTTCAAAGAGCTGTTCGAGCTCATCCCCTCTGCGGAACATCGCGCTGATGCCTGGCTTAAAGCCTCCCTGCTCATTATGCAATTCAAAACGGCCGATGCACAGCAAAAACGAAAAATACTCGCAAATTTAGAATCGCTGCAACAAGATGCTCCCAATGCAGTACTGTTTCTGTATAACCATAAACGTCAAGAAATTGCAAACTTACTCGCTCAAGGAAGCAAGAATATCCAAGCCCAAAGCAAAGAGTTACTCAAAATCTGTACCAGACTTATAGATACAGCCGATCTTTATATACTGCACCATATGCGAGAACTCGGCAGCCAAAACATCCTGAAGATTCCCTCCCAGATTGCAGCCGAAATAGCAGCAATCGACAAATATGCAGCACTCGCTTATAACCCTAAAAGGGCCGGAGATGTAGAGCGCCTGTTCTCAAAATTTTATATGGGTTCTGATATGAAAGGCAGCACCTTTGAAGCCGATCTCCATCGCATGTATCAATGGCAGCGTCGAGCGGGTTACCTGGGATGCAAGGAAATTCAATTAATGTTCTATGGTTCCACCCAGAAAAAACGAACAGAAAAAGAAAGATTTCAATGGCTCTCTTTGGCGGCAAAACAAGGTGATCCGCAATCTCAAATCATGCTAGCGCAACATTATTTCCTACATGGCAGCGCTTTCACCCCTAAAGATGAGGTCAGGGCTCGGATTCTATTGGAACAGGGCATCGCCGCAAAAACTAAAGAATCCAATTATCCGATCGATATCATGGTCGGATGGGCTGCGAGAACACTTGGCAAAATGCAAGAAGATGGCCTTGGAGGACTGTCACCAGACCCTGTGAAAGCTCTCGAAATTTATCAAAAAGCAGCCTCCTATAAAGATAGCGTGGCGCTCTACAATATAGGCATATTTTGCGAATATGGCCGGGGCGGTTTGCCAAAAAGCAGCCAGGCGGCTGTTGCCTACTATGAAAAATCCTTGGAAGCAATAGATGACACAATTTATTTAATTGATTCTTTTAAAGACAGTGTCCACGATATATTGGGTGATTTTTATTTGTTTGGAAGAGAAGATTTTGAAGCCTCACCTGAAAAAGCTATCGTGCATGCCAAGATCGCCTCAAAAAGCTTTGATCGTTCCAAAAGAAATTATGCCATTTTGCTCTATCAGCGTGAAAAAGTCCCTAAAAATCAAGATTTGGCTATCCACTATTTTGTCGAAGCCGCCGACCTGGGAAATGAGGATGCTAGAAAAGACCTCTTGAATCTCTTTGCGGAAGACAAAATCAATGGTGCACTGAAAAAAAAATATGGTTTGACGTTAGAGAAAATGGAGTCTTATTTGAATCCAGTCAGAGTGACAGATGAATTCCTAAAAGCGAAAATCAAATTTTATTTTAATCATAGGCTGGACACAAAGAAAAAGGAACTGTTTGATACCTGTCTTTTTGCAGAATCAAAGGGTCTAAAAGATATCTTTTTATCTTTGTAATTCTCGGAAGCTTATTGCAACAGGGTGATGCCGCCCAAGGTATCCCGATGGATGAAAAGAGAGCCATTGAATATTATTCAAAACCAGGGCTAGAATCCGTGGGTCTGCCGCTTAATAATAAAGGTCATATTCTCATGTCAAGCGAGCAGCATAGTGATTACAAAGCTGCCAAAGAATGCTTAGAAACTGCATTTAAACTGGGTTACAAACAGGCAGGCTATAATCTTTTTTGCCTCTATGCCCAAGGCTTGGGAGTTACCAAGGATATGACTCAAGCCATAGAGTATCTGTTGCTCTGTGATAAAAATGGCGATTGCGATGATGAAGATGTATTGCTCCAGCTTGGAGTAGCTTATCACAAGGGACTCGGTCTTGAACAAGATGTCAATAAAGCGAGGCATTATTATGAACGGAGTTACAAACTCGGAAATGCCGCTGCTACGGTAAATTTAGCAGTACTCAAAATCAATGATTTTGTGGTTCTGAAAAAACCCTATGGTATGCAGGATTGGCAGGAAATTTACGACATGCTCAAGGTCTCAGCTGAAAAAGGCTACTCTATTGCAACCCTGCATAAAAACCTGATTGCGCTTATTTTAGATCCAAAGGCAATACCCAGTGTTGTAGCTGAACTGAAAGCCTCATTGCAAGTAAAACCCCACAAAAGGACCAGTGAAGTTCTTCAATACTTAGAAGGGCGGCGAGAGGTAACTTTCCTCGAAATCTGTGCTTTTCTCTATACCCAAAAAAGTCTAGCTGCAATCGAGGACATGATGCAAGCTCTGCGCAAAGAAGAAAAGATCAAAGCGACAGAAAAACCCAAAGCTCCAGACCTCGAAGAAGACAGAGAAAAAATCCAATCTTCCTCTAAAATACAGCGTTTGGAAGAAGAACTTGACTGGTTCACTGATCCTTTAAATCGAAAAAGTGTCAGTTTCAAGGATTTTAATCGCCTCATGGGTAAAATAATCCAACTCGATGAGATTGATGGGGGCATCACCCGTTCTAAAAGCTCCAATGTCTCCTATCTGATCAGTGAAAATGCTCAAAGTTTCGAAAACATCCAAAAAGATGCGTCAAAAAAGGATTCTAAACATGGCGAGCAACAGCCCCTAAACTTGCACTTCAAGTATCATCCCACACATTCAAGCGGCAGCGGCCAGGATGCAAAAAAAGATCCGAAGCGAACCATGAAAAAACAGCAATTTGTGCGAGAAGTTAGGAAGCGAGTGTTTTCCTAATCTAGAGACTCTAGATATTTTTTCAGAAAACAAATTCTTAGAACTAAAAAATGACACGGTCATCTTTTATCGTGGTCGGTTTTTGGGGACCAGTTCTACTTGTTCTTTATTCTCAATATAACGCTTTATAAACTGCTCAATTTTTGCTTTCCCGACAGGGTCAGTGATTTCTTTTTCGGCTGGCAAGTATTTTTTGGCATCAATGCACCAACTGAGCTCAGGATTACTCAAAAACTCTTTAACAGTCTCCACATCATTACTGATAACCAGATCTGAAAAAATCTTAAAGACTTCTTCAGCCTCTCTTTTTCTGGCTATCATCAATGCTTTTTCGAGCGTCTCTTTATTCACTGGCATTATCGACATTTACTCCTACATTCAATCCCTAATAAAAAATCTAAAAAGGCTTAAATAGTAAAAATAAGTGCAGTATCATGCATGTTTTTGATTTTTTTAATTTATGAGAGTCTTATAAACTGAATTAGTTCCAAAATGGGAATTAAAATATAGTCAAACTATCACTATTGCTATATTTTAGGGGGTTCATTGGTAGGTCGAGACTTCTACAACCAGCGCTTGAATTTTCGGATGTACCACATTTTAACGAGTTGCGTCAAAACGCTATAAGCAATCAAGGTTAAAAGTAACCAAAGAAAATATTCATCCGGTAACGGCACTAAGCCTATATCTCTACCAAGCGTTGAGAACGGAATATAGATACCAATTATCATGATGATCACTGTCGTCATAATTAAAGGTGTTGTGGCCATGCTTTGGATAAAAGGAATTTTAGTGGTGCGTATCATATGCACGATAAGCGTTTGCGATAATAGCCCTTCGACAAACCAGCCAGATTGAAACAGTGCTTGATGTTCTACAGAATTTGCTCCAAACACATTCCACATCAACCAGAACGTCGTCATGTCAAAAATGGAGCTGATGGGTTCGATGAAAACCATGAACATCACGAGACCGCTCGGATCCCAAGTGCGGCTTTTCTTTAAGAATTCATTGTCCATGCGATCCCAAGGAATAGCAAGTTGCGAGAAATCATACAGTAAATTCTGAACCAATATTTGGATTGGCATCATCGGTAGGAAAGGCAGCACAGCACTCGCAATCAATACGCTGAATACGTTACCAAAATTAGAGCTCACCGTCATTTTGATGTATTTTATGATATTGCCGTAGACTTCACGGCCTTTAATAACACCTTCGCCGAGCACCAGCAAGCTTTTTTCAAGCAAAATGATATCGGCGGATTCTCGGGCAATATCGGTCGCGGTATCGACCGAAATGCCAACATCTGCATCTCTCAATCCAGCAGCATCATTGATGCCATCACCCAAAAAGCCCACTGTATTCCCCTTTGCTTTCAAAATTTTAATTATCCTCGCTTTTTGCAATGGGGTTAATTTGGCAAATATGGTAGTTCGCAGCACTTTGGCGCTTAATTCTTTATCGCTCATCTCCTCAATTTCGGATCCTAGCAAGATATATTTAAAAGGAAGCTTCACTTCTTTGCAAACGCGTTTGGTGACTATCTCATTGTCTCCTGTCAATATTTTTACCCGAACACCATGACGTTTCAAAATTTTAATGGCCTCATTCGCGGTTTCTTTGGGAGGATCCAAAAAGGCCATCAATCCAACGAAAATTAGCTCTTTTTCATCCTTGACTGAATAAAGCTCATCGCTCAATGGAAGACGCTTGAAGGCAACCGCAATAACACGGAAACCATCCTCACCGAGCTCATCAGCCAGTTCATGAATGGTTTTTGAGTGCTGCTCTGTTTTTTCTAGCACTGTGTCACCGATCTTCACTTCCTGGCAAATCTTTAATACCTCATCCACTGACCCCTTACAAATCAACAGATTTTCTTCCGATTCATGGCGGATGACTACAGATAAACGCTTTCGAACAAAATCAAAGGGTATTTCATCGATTTTTTTGAAATCTTTTTCGAGATGGAGTTCGCGCTTTAATTGCCAATGATCTAAAATGGCGCGATCTAACATATTCTTCAATCCGCTTTGATAATAGCTATTTAAGAAACCATACTCCAATACATCGGTACTGTCTTCACCATTGATGTCCAGGTAACGTTCTAGAATGATCTTATCTTGGGTTAAGGTGCCTGTTTTATCGGTGCATAAAATATTCATCGCACCTAAGCTTTGGATGGAATTCAAGCGTTTGACTATTACCTTGAATTTTGACATTGCAACAGCTCCTTTTGCAAGATTTGCCGTGACGATCATGGGTAACATTTCTGGGGTTAATCCCACAGCAACCGCTATTGCAAAAAGGAAAGCATCTTTCCAATTTCCTTTATCCAGTCCATTAATAAGAAAAATAATGGGAACCATGATGGCGATAACGCGGATCAAGATCCAAGTGACTCTGTTTATCCCAATATCAAAACTGGTGGGTGGTCTATAGCCTATAATATTTTTTGCAAGCGATCCCAATATGGTATCTCTGCCGGTGGCTACCACAATAGCCTCACCAAATCCACTCACAACGCTGGTGCCCATAAAACATAAATTATTTCTTTCCAAGGGATTAGAATTGGTTTTGATTTTGCTCACTTCTTTTACTTTAGTTTCCGCAGCAATTTTATCTTTCCTTTCACTGCCATTCATGTCATTGCCATTCATGTCACTTCCATTGATATTTTCTAATTCATCCGGAGCCAATTCAATATCATGTTTCTCAACCGGCATAGACTCGCCTGTCAGTGCAGACTGCGAAATAAATATATCCTTAGATCGGATCAAACGCACATCGGCCGGAATCATGTCACCTGCCGACAAAAAGACGATATCTCCTGGCACAAGGTCTTCTATAGGTACTTCGATTTTTTCGGATTTAAATTCAACACTCTTTTTTGAAGATTCTGTTTCGCCTCCCTTTTCTCCTTTTTCTCCCTCGTCTTCCTCCTCTCCTTTCTCACCATCCTCTCTCCCAATTTCTTTTTTCAACCCTTTCCCTTCTTCATGTTCATGCTCTTTTTCAGGATCTTTTTCAGGATCTTTTACGGGTTCCTCCACCTCCCGTTCCACAACGCGTTTGACCGTTGCCTTGGTTCTTACCATTACTCGTAATGCTTCTGCCGCATTAGTAGAACGAAACTCTTGAGTAAATCGCATCAATACGCTGACCACTACCATAATGGCGACAATAAGAGCCCCCTTGACGTCATCAGTCGCATAGGAAACAATACCCAGCAATACTAATACCAAAATAAAGGGATTGCGGAAATTATTTAAGATCATCCAATACCATGCCAACGGTTTCTCGCTCGCTATGATATTTTTGCCGTATTCGCTACTACGATGTTCTATCTCTTCTTGATTCAAACCTTCCAGAGAACTGTTTAATATTTCGAAAACTTCCGATGTTTTAAGTGAGGATATTCTTAGTATGCGCTTTCGTGCCTCTGCACTGTCTTTTTTTTCTGCTAAACTATCTTGCTTCTTGAAGAAAAAGGGGAAGTTGCCCGCTATGTTTTTTATGCTCTCAAATCTCATAGTCACTTCCCTTCCCCGAACAAATCACTTGCACGTTCATGTTGTTCTTATAGAGCTTTTCTTCTTCTTATAATTTCATATATAGCACGATTGAGGAAGGAATTGTGGTAAGAAAGAATATACATTAAAAGAATATTAGTAAAATTCGAAAGGGTAAGGGATTAATGTTCCCGTGTTTCGTGAAAGATGATATCCGGCCATCGCTCTCGCGTCAGATTCAAATTAACCTGCGTCGGCGCAAGATATGCGAGATTATCCCCGCCATCCATCGCCAAATGGTCAGCTGCTTTCTTTTCAAACTCTGCTAATTTTTTAGTGTCCTTGCACTCAATCCAACGCGCTGCGACCACATTAATGGGCTCATAGATACAATCGACGTTATATTCATTTTGAAGTCGGTAGGCTACGACATCAAATTGCAGCTCACCTACCGCGCCTAGAATAATGCGATTATCATTTAGAGGCCTGAAAACTTGCGTTGCGCCTTCTTCAGAAAGCTGCACCAAGCCCTTTTGCAAGGCTTTTGATTTTAGAGGGTCTTTGGGCCGCACAGCACGGAACAATTCTGGTGCAAAATAGGGTATGCCAATAAATTTTAAGGATTCCCCTTGGGTAAAAGTGTCGCCTATTTGGATAGTGCCATAATTGTGCAAGCCCAAAATATCGCCGGGGAGTGCTTCGTTTACCCGATCTCGTTCACCTGCCATGAAAGTAAGGGCATTCGAAATTTGAATGTCTTTATTCAAACGCACATGCTTCATTTTCATCCCTTGGGTATATTTTCCAGAGCATACTCTTAAAAATGCAATGCGATCACGGTGCTGCGGATCCATGTTGGCTTGGATCTTAAAAACAAAACCCGTGAATTTTTCTTCATCAGGTTGCACGACTCTCGAGTGCGTGGCGCGTGACTGCGGTTCTGGTGCAAATTCTTCAAATGCATCTAATAGTTCACGTACCCCAAAATTATTGAGTGCTGAACCGAAAAATACCGGGGTTAACTCACCTTTCAAAAAAGCTGCCCGATCAAAACTATGGCTCGCGCCTTTTACCAAAAGCAATTCATCGCGAAATTCCGCAGCAATATCGCCAATAGCTGCGTCTAGTTCTGGATTATCGAGGCCTTGAATAATTTTGCCTTGCTGCACTCTCTCGCCCTGCCCTGGTTGATAGAGCAAAATGGCATCCCGCGCCAAATGATAAATACCCTTGAAGTGCTTACCCATGCCTATTGGCCAGGTAAGGGGTGCACAGCGAATTTTTAGGATCCGTTCGATTTCATCTAATAATTCTACGGGTTCTCTTGAATCGCGATCTAATTTATTAATAAAGGTGATGATGGGCGTATCGCGAAGCCGGCAGACTTCCATGAGCTTAATCGTGCGGGGCTCAACACCTTTCACGGCATCAATCACCATGAGTGCAGAATCCACGGCAGTTAAGGTGCGGTAAGTATCTTCTGAGAAATCTTCATGCCCGGGCGTATCGAGCAAATTCATTAATCTGCTCTGATAAGGAAATTGCATCACGGAGGTCGTGACAGAGATGCCTCGCTGTTTCTCAAGCTCCATCCAATCTGAAGTGGCGTGACGACTTGCCTTACGGCCTTTCACAGTACCTGCTAACTGTATAGCACCGCCATAAAGCAGCAATTTTTCAGTGATCGTGGTCTTTCCCGCATCGGGATGTGAAATGATGGCAAAAGTGCAGCGTTTGAGTTTTGATGACATTAACGCTAATTCGGGGCCTGTCCCGACATCTCAATCTTCGCTTGATTTACAGTTCGCGTAGCATAAAGCGCAAATTCGATCTGACCATAAACATCTGCCAAGCTCTGACGATAGCCTAAACGAGTTGCAGCATCAATCTTGCCAATATCGCCATCCTGTACTTTATTGACAGCCATCACCAAATAATCACCCGTGGGTAATTTTACACTGCGCACACCCGGTTTGTCTTTGGCCTCCGGCTTCGGTGTTTGGAAGGCGGTAGCAATAATGGTTCGCTCACTGTCAGTGGAATTGCGGGAGACCTCTGATTTTATCTTCCAGGTCAAAGCATTGTCTTTGGCGATTGTATTGGGATCGCCTCCTGCCGCCAGTGCTTTTTCAATCTTATCCGATGCTTCTTGAGCTTTGTCTGCAGCAGCTTGCAAGATAAGTTTATCTTGAATGGATTTTTCTACTTCAGCTAAAGTTTGCTGCTTTGACTCTGTATACGACTTCATACGTATAACGACGATGCTATTATCGCCTATCTTGATCGGCTCGCTGTTCTGACCTTGTTTCAAGACCTCTTCACTGAAGGCTGCTTGAATAACTGCGGGATTAGAATTGATAGAATCTTGCTGCCCACCTTGACGGCTGAATGGGGCAGTTTCTTTCAATTTCAGTCCTAATTGTTCCATAATGGGCGTTAAACTGCTGGCATTTTCAAATGCCAATTTAGCCATTTGCTCACCCTTATCTGCTAAATTTGCCTGAGCTCTTTCACGCTGTAATTGCTCTTTCACTAAGGAACGCACATCTGCGAAACTACGTGTTTCAGCAGGCTTATACTCTAATAATTGAATGATGTGGTAGCCATAAGCGGTTTTGACAGGGCCTGTGATGGAATTTGCCTTGCGAAGCGTAAACGCTGCCTGTTCAAATTCGGGCACCATTTGGCCTCTGGCAAACCAACCTAAGTCACCGCCATTTTCAGCTGAACCTGTATCTGCTGAATGTTCTTTTGCTAAAGCTTCAAAATTGCCACCTTTTTGCAATTGGGCCATGATGTCTTCTGCTTTTGCCTTTGCGCTTTCGTCGGCATTTTTAGCTGTTTGATTTGCATTTCCTGATCCTGCCTTCGCAGTAGCAGCGGCATTAATGGGGATCAAAATGTGCCTCGCGTGTATTCGTTCTGGCGCACTGTAACTGCCTTTATGATCGTTATAGTAATTTTGCAATTCTTCATCATTCACAGCCACATCTTTGGCGAGATCATCTAAAGACAATTCCACATACTGTAATGAAACCATTTCTGGAATCACAAAGCTGGATTTATTTTCGTCATAATGTTTTTGGATGTCTTCTTTAGAGATTTGAATGCCTGCTTTAAATTTTTGAACGGGGATCGTCATATAGCCGATATCACGGCGTTGATCAATCAATTCAACCATTCTTGCCAATTCATCATTCAAGCTGAAGCTGGTTTTGGCGAATCCTTGCTCCAGTTGGCCGAGCAAAACATCCTGGGCCAGTTCATGTCGGAAAAGAACATCATTGTAAGAGGCGTCTTGAAGCACTTGGTTGTAGCGCTCTTTGGAGAATTGGCCATCTACTTGAAATGCTGGGATTTGAAGCAGCGTTCTTGCAATTTGTTCATCTCCCACCACAAATCCAAGCGCTTTGGCAGAGCTTAAGAGTGCGGTTCTCTGCGCGAGGGCATATCGAAGTTGATCTTTCATTGTCCGAGCATCGCCGCCGCGATCGCCCATTTGACGCTGCATGCGATCATACAAAGCATCAACAGCGCGCCAGGAGATTTTTTCTCCGTTTACTTTGGCGGCTATTTGGCTGCTACCGCCAAATGAAAAATAATCCATGAGTCCTGTGGACGCAAAGGCTAATCCGATTACTATGATAATTGACCAGGTTACAATTCCTTGTACTTTTTTACGATCTGTATTGAACATATCTCGCTACCCTGCCCCCAAGCTAAAGAACCAAACAAAGTGTGAATTAATAATGGCGGAGCGGACGGGACTCGAACCCGCGACCCTCGGCGTGACAGGCCGATATTCTAACCAACTGAACTACCGCTCCGAAATAATGGTGGGTGCTGAGGGACTCGAACCCCCGACCTCCGCCTTGTAAGGGCGAAGCTCTACCAGCTGAGCTAAGCACCCATGCGGGGCTGTTGAAATTCTACTATGCTGGGCGAACTTCAACGATTGACGGCCGCGAAGCTGCTCATTTACATCCAACGTAAACTGCGCGTGCTCTGCTCGTCAATCGTTGAATTTCGCCTCAGCCTAGCGAATTTTAAACAGCCCCTCGTCGCTCAGAATTTATGTTTAACTAAACCTTCTAAAACCTTATGCCTCTGCTTACTTACGCTGCTTCAGTAGCATTAATCGCATCTTTCAAAGCCTTGCCCGGCTTAAAAAATGCCACGATTGCTGCAGGTATTTGCAAAGTGCCACCGGTACGTGGATCACGTCCGGTACGGGCTGCGCGCTGCTTGGTACCAAAAGTTCCAACGCCAAGCAATGCCACCTGATCTTTATTTGCCAAAGCACTGATGATCGTATTAAAAGTCGCTTCTACGGCTCGCCCGGCATCTGCTTTTGAGAGTCCAGTTTCTTCGGCTACCTTATCAATTAATTGAGCTTTATTCACAAATCAACTCCTTCTCTGTCTCTTCGCTTTTCACTTCCTCGAAAGTAAAAACAACCCACAATTAGTTTGTTAACTAATGTTCAAGTGGTAAATTTCGAATCTTAATTACTGGAATGTATACTATCGAGAGACAAGGAGCAAGAAGGTTAAGTGGCAAGAAACTAGATTTAATGCAAACTATCTGTCTGAGCTATCAGTAACTTTCGCGCCCTTAGCTTTTTCTTCAGAAGTTAGACGTGACCGGATGATCAGCCTTCAAAATAGGAATGTGGCATTCGGGCCAAGGCAAGTTCTAATACCTCGATCAATCCATCGCACGGGGTGAATCGTCATACCTTGATACATTTCCTTGGGGATTTCCTTTAAATCTCGTTGATTTTCTTCTGGGATAATCACATCCTAGATACCAGCACGATGTGCAGCCAATAATTTTTCTTTCAATCCACCAATCGGTAACATTTGACCACGCAAGGTAATTTCACCTGTCATCGCCACATCTTTACGCACCGGAATGCCTGTTAACACGAAACCAGCGCAGTGCACATACCAATACCTGCACTCGGACCATCTTTTGGAGTTGCCCTTCCGGAACATGGATATGGATATCATGTCTTTTCATAGAAATCTATTGGGATACCCAAGTGCTTCTGCTCGCTCGCACCACAGTCATGCAGCTTGAATAGATTCTTGCATGACTTCACCCAATTTTCCGGTATAAGTCACTTTTCCTTTACCAGGAACAGCTCACCGCTTCAATTGTTAAAATTTCACCACCCACTTCAGTCCAAGCAAGACCAGTCACTTGACCGATCTGATCATGCTCTTCAGCCAGACCATAACGATAACGTCTCACACCTAAATATTTTTCGAGATTATTCGCAGGTAACTGCGATTAGATTTAAGTTCCTTGTCTTTATTGAGCAAAATTTCTTTACAACTTTACGAGCAAATTTGAAATTTCACGCTCTAAGATTTCTGACTCCTGCTTCACGGGTATAATAACGAATAATTTCTAATATAGCAGCTTCTGACTAATATTAATTTCCTCAGGCTTTAAGCCATTTTCTGTCATTTGTTTTGGAATAAGATATCGTTCAGCAATATTGAGTTTTTCATCTTCGGTATAACCTGGAAGACGAATAACTTCCATTCGATCCAATAAGCGGTGCAGGAATATTTAAGTGAATTAGCAGTTGCAACAAACATCACATCTGATAAATCATAATCCACTTCAAGATAGTGATCATTAAAAGTATTATTTTGTTCAGGATCTAAAACTTCTAATAAAGCAGAAGCAGGATCTCCCGAAATCCATGGCCATTTTATCGACTTCATCCAACATAAATAGAGGATTTCGAACCCCAACTTTTGCTAATTTTTGGATAATTTTTCCTGGCAAGGCACCAATATAAGTACGGCGATGACCACGAATTTCTGCTTCATCACGCACGCCACCTAAAGACATACGAACAAATTTTCGTCCTGTTGCACTGCGCAATGGATTGTCCTAAAGAAGTTTTACCAACACCAGGAGGACCCACTAAACATAATATAGGGCCTTTTAATTTTTTGAACGCGTTGTTGTACAGCAAGATATTCGATAATTCGTTCTTTAACTTTTTCTAAGACCATAATGATCTTCGTTCTAAAATTTCTTCGGCGCGCAGCTAAGATCGTGCGAATCTTTAGATCGCTTTTTCCAAGGCACATTGAATATCCAATCAATATAATTTCGAGAACCGTGCTTCAGCCGACATCGGCGACATCATTTTTAATTTATTTAATTCAGCCATGGCTTTTTCTTTTGCTTCTTTGGTCATGCCTGCTTTTTCAATTTTAGCATTAATTCTTTGAGTTCGCCGATTTCTCGGCATCAATGCCAAGTCACCTAATTCTTTTTGAATGGCTTATTTTTCAATTAGATAATATTCTCGTTGGCTTTTTTCCATCTGTTTCTTGACATTGCCACTGATTCGTCTTCTCGACTTGCAAGTATTCAATTTCAGGTTCAATCATTTGCACATCAAAGTTTCAATTCGTAAGCTTGAAATCAACGATTTCTAAAATTTTCTGTTTTTCTTCAATCTTTAATGGCATATGCGCAGCAATAGTATCCGCCAAACGAATGGGATCTTCGATGCCAGTAATAGAGACAACGATTTCTGCGGAAATTTTCTTATTTAGTTTGATATATTGTTCAAATTGAGATAATAAAGAACGAATTAAAACTTCTACTTCATAGCCTTCAAGTAACTGACTCGTTTGCAACAGGTTCCACATTCGCTAAGAAAGAAAGGTTCAGCTTGCATAAAATCGATACACTTTGCCGCGTTCGAGTGCCTTCCACTAATACTTTTACTGTGCCATCAGGCAGTTTTAATATCTGTAAGAATGTTGGACAACAGTACCAACGGTATAAATATCTTCCTGTCTGTGGGATCATCTTCAGTCGCATCTTTTTGTGCCGTTAATAATATTTGTTTATGTCCACTGCCATTGCCGCTTCTAGTGCTTTGATAGATTTTTCTCGACCCACAAATAAAGGAATCACCATATGCGGATAAACCACCACATCACGTAGTGGTAAAACCGGGATATCACATTAGACTCGTTGGTCAGATGTTAGTCATTGATTCTTCGCATCCATTTAATTTGTCCTCGAGATGCTTAATGCTTAAGCATGAACTTATTGGTCATTCTTCTATGCTTGTCCATTCGCTTGACTAACAGCTTTTGCTTGTCGAGCTTTCATAAATAAGCAATGGCTCAGATTCACCATTAACAACCGCCTCATCAATAACTACTTTTGTGACATCTTCCAGGGAAGGTAGCTCATACATGGTATCCAACAAGACATGTTCTAAGAATGGAACGTAAACCTCGCGCACCCGTTTTTCTTTCCATTGCTTTTTTTGCAACTGTTCTTCAAAGCTTCTTCACTAAATTCAATTCTCAACACCTTCCATTTCAAATAATTTCGTATATTGCTTGGTGAAAGCATTTTTTGGTTCAGTTAAGATATCAACTAAGGCATTTTCATCCAATTCTTCTAAGTGTGCAACAACAGGTAAACGACCAACAAATTCTGGAATCAAACCATATTTAATTAAATCTTCTGGTTCAACTTGATGTAAGCGTTTCGCTAATAGCTTTCTTGTCTTCTTTACTTGCTAACTTCTGCAGAAAACCAATGCCACCTTTTTCAGTTCGTTCACGAATAATTTTTTCTAATCCTGAAAATGCACCGCCACAAATAAACAAAATATTCGTAGTATCCACTTGCAAGAATTCTTGTTGAGGATGTTTCGTGCCACCCTTGGGAGGAACAGAAGCAACAGTGCCTTCAATCAATTTCAATAATGCTTGTTGCACTCCTTCGCCTGAAACATCGCGAGTAATAGAAGGATTTTCTGATTTACGAGAAATTTTATCGATTTCATCGATATAAACAATTCCTGTTTGGCTTTTTCAACATCATAATCACATTTTTGCAATAAGCTTTTGGATGATATTTTCAACATCTTCACCGACATAACCTGCTTCTGTTAATGTCGTTGCATCGGCAATTGTAAAAGGCACATTTAATAAGCGAGCCAATGTTTCTGCCAACAATGTTTTACCACTATCCGGTTGGGCCAATCAATAAAATATTACTTTTGCCAATTCAACTTCTTCATCTTTAATTGCAAGCCTGATTGCAAGTCGTTTATAGTGATTATAAACGGCAACGGACAACACTTTCTTTGCCTGAGTTTGCCCAATGACATATTGATCCAATATTCTATTGATTTCTTTTGGTGTAGGAAGTCTTGTAGCAACATGATTCGGTCCTTGCTTCTCCTCAACTTCTTCGCGAATGATGTCATTGCATAATTCAACACATTCATCACAAATAAAAACGGATGGACCAGCAATAAGCTTTCTTACTTCATGTTGACTCTTTCCGCAAAAAGAACAATACAATAATTTACCTTCACCGCGCCCATTCTGTTTGTCCGCCATAGGATTTACCTCCGTTCTGGTGTCTAGAGACCGGGGATGACAAAGGTCTCTTCCCGACTCTTTAGTTTTAGCTTTTCGTAACCGCTCTCACATTTCCCTTGAACGCCCACCTCTGACTCGGGCCATCCATGGCCCTCGGCCCGGAGGGCTCCGCCTATTCGGCGTTTCCAAAACGGCTATCCTGCCGTTTTGTGGGCAATCTTGCTTTAAAAAGCTAACAAAAAATGCTCATTTATTACAATATAAACTCCGCTTTATTTGCTAGCTTTTTAAAACCACCTTGCCTCAAAGTCTTCCCTTTTTGTCTACATTCAAACGGGAGACTCTAAACAATTGTTTAATTTCTTAATGCCATTGAAAATAAATATGGCCTATCTCAATAGTTTCAAGTCCTTATTCTTGGCCCCTCCTCTAGGCTGTCTTAAGTATTCAACTTAAACGTAATAAAATCTACTGTTTGGAAGTTCAGTAAAAAAATGTAATTATCCTCAATTTAGTTACGTCTTTTGCTTTTTTATTCTCCTTCTCCTTGGTTCACTGATTTCCTGATTTCTAACTATGACAGATTTAAGGGTAATTACGAATCTTTGTATTCAACCTGTGGATTTAAGTTCTTAGACCTACTTAAATCCATCAGAGTTCCATCTGCTCCTATTTTAGGTTAACCCTATGATTTCAAATATTTAAAACAATTCCAAACAATTTCAAAACCTTTTATAGAGTATCCTTATCTTTATCTTTGCCTTTCTGTTTCAACTGCCGTTCGGTTAGGACTGAGTCAATTAACCCAAAATCACAAGCTTCCTTGGAACCCATAAAATTGTCTCTATCCGTGTCTTTTTGGATCCTCTCTAAAGGCTGACCTGTATGTTTTACCAGTATTTCATTTAACGTATGCCTGACTTTTAATATTTCTTTGGTGTGTATCTCGATATCTGAAGCTTGGCCTTGGTAACCACCTAAAGGTTGATGAATCATCATTCGGGAATTAGGTAGGGCATGCCTTTTACCTTTGGTGCCGCCGGTTAACAGAAGTGCTCCCATACTGCAAGCTTGCCCAATACACAAAGTACTGACATCAGGCTTCACAAATTGCATGGTATCGTAAATAGCAAGACCTGCAGTAACAGCGCCGCCAGGAGAATTGATGTAGAGAAAAATATCTTTATCAGGATTTTCTGATTCTAAAAATAGCATTTGTGCCACAACCAAATTGGCATTGTAATCTTCTACAGGACCCACTAAAAATACTACGCGTTCTTTTAATAAACGGGAGTAAATATCATAGGCTCTTTCCCCGCGGGCAGATTGTTCGATAACAATTGGTACAAGGCCAATATTACTTATTTCTGACATAACTACCTCCCTACAAACGTTTATGCAATACCATTCTGTTCGTCTCTATTCGTCATTCCCGCGCAGGCGGGAATCCACATCAAAAAATTTAACTTTCCGCTAAAGCCCCGCTCTGCTTTTGGCTTATATTTGGATTAGCACCCCGCTTGGGATCTCGTTTGAATAATTCCTCAAGCGATAGGTGCTTTTCAACCACTGTGGCTTTGCTGACCACCAAATCCAAGGCTTGATCCAACAAGACTGTATGACGAACCCCCGATAATAATTCTTCCGACTCATAATACATGCTTTCAAGAAACTCTGAATTTCCAAACATTTTTGCAAGCGAAGCAATTCGGAGCTTAACTTGCTCAGGATCTGGAGTTAAGTTTTCGTTCTTAATTACTTCGTTCAAGATCAGTCCTAATGCAACACGCTTTTCAGCTTGCTCTTGCAAGCCATGATGCTGACAATCTGTCTGTGGTCTGTCGCCCATGCGGCGATGAAAATCTTCATGTAAGGCAGCCATCTCTTTTTCTATTAAAGCTTGTGGCACTAAAATAGGGTTCAATTTCAGTAAAGCATCAGTTACCTGATCTTTCAAACGTGCCAAAGAAACTTCATCAGCTTGCTTAGTCAGACTTTCTCTCACTTTGGCTCGAATATCTTCCATGTTACTGGAGGCGGCAGCAATCTTTTTGGCAAAAGCTTCATCAATAGCTGCGAGCTTTCTTTCAGAAACAGATTTGACTTTCACAATAAACTGTACTGGCTTGCCTGCTAATTTTTCGACGCGCCAATCTTTCGGGAAAGTGAGATCCATCGTCACTTCATCGTTGGATTTAGTACCTATCAAGCGTTGTTCAAATCCTTCAATGAATAATTTGCTGCCAATTTCAACTGCTATGTCTTTTCCAGCATTATTTTCATATTTTTTGCCATTCAACGTGCTGGTGTAATCTACGACAACACGATCGGTTTCACCTGCCGGACGTTCCACAGGAATCCATTCCGCAAACTGCAATTTTAATTTTTCGATGGCTTGATCCACCTCTTTATCTGTTACATCTGCAATGTATTTTTCAGCTTTTATGTCGTCGTATTTCGACAGAGAAAACACTGGAAACACTTCAAAGCTCACCACATATTCCAGATCTTTATTGGTTTCATTAGAAATATGTTCCACAACTGGACGGCCAGCAGGTTGTAATTTTTCTTGCTGCAATGCGAGCGGCAAGCTACTTTCTATGATCCTTCCATAAGCTTCCTGCCGTACTTGAGTGCCAAAGCGCTTTTCTAATTCATTTTTTGGAATGCGGCCTTGACGAAAACCTGGAAGACGCGCTGACTGTGATTTTTCCAACATTCTTTCACTTATCACGGATTGGATTTCAGAACTTGGGATCTGAATTGTTAAGCGCCGTCCCAAGGAACTGGTATTTTCAACGGAAATCTTCATATATTTCTCCTTACAAAAATCAAGAAACAAGAGAAAAGAGACAGTGGCAAAAATCAAGATATTTTCTGCCGACTCTTACTCAAACTCTTACTCAAATAGTATTTTGCGCACTCATGATATATATTGCGCATGACTTATTCTGGTGCGAAAGGAGAGACTCGAACTCTCACGGGTTGCCCCGCTGGAACCTAAATCCAGTGCGTCTACCAATTCCGCCACTTTCGCATCTTAAATTGTTAACGCTGTGCGGTCCGAAGTATCTGGTGGGCCGTCTAGGGATCGAACCTAGGACCCGCTGATTAAGAGTCAGCTGCTCTACCAACTGAGCTAACGGCCCAAATACTCGGGTAAGATGCTACACCATATCAATTAAAAGTTACAGTTCAATTAAAAGATGCAATCAAATTGGGGTGACCGATGGGACTCGAACCCACGACGACCGGAATCACAATCCGGGGCTCTACCAACTGAGCTACGGCCACCATCAATGACATAAGCTTAAATGATACCTCATTCAGCTCATTATTTATAGATCTGATAGCTTTGTTATATTTTGTTATCTAGTATACTTTATCTTTAATCTTTACTATACCACTACCACTATACCCAACTTAAATATTTACAATTTTTCTAGGGCCTGTTGACAATTCTACTATATTGGCCATAAATCATTGATTTCTTGTGCTCCGTTGCTCATTTATTTCAATATAAACTGCGCTACGGTGCTCAGAAATCAATGATTTCTGGCTCAACCTAGCGAATTGTCAACAGGCCCTAAATGGCGTGCCCGGCAGGACTCGAACCTGCTACCCTCAGCTTAGAAGGCTGATGCTCTATCCAGATGAGCTACGGGCACAAACAAAAAAAATGGTCGGGGCAGAGGGATTTGAACCCCCGACCCCCTGCTCCCAAAGCAGGTGCGCTACCAGACTGCGCTATGCCCCGAATAATCAAATGAGTACTATTAAACTATAATACTAAAATTCTAGCCCCCCGTAAATCATACTGATATCCTTCTCTTGTCTCTATTGCCCCAGTCGAGTATCTTATTCTGCATGCCAGCACAAATTTTAGATGGAAAAAAACTTGCTAGTGAAATCAAATTTGTTATCAAAACAGGTATCCTAGCAAATCGTATTCAACAGGGAAAAAGACCTCCAAGTCTGGCCGTGATCTTAATTGGCGATGACGAGGCCTCTAAAATTTATGTACGTAATAAAAGTAATGCCTGTACCGAGGTTGGAATCACCTCACACCCTTACTTTCTCCCAAATTCAACCACAGAAAATGAGTTGCTGAACTTAGTCGATAAATTAAATCGAGATCCAGCCATTGATGGCATTCTGGTGCAACTCCCCTTACCCAATCATATCGATACCAACAAAATCTTGGAAAAAATCGACCCAGAAAAAGACGTCGATGGTTTTCATCCTTATAACCTCGGCCGATTGGCACAATCTCGGCCACTGCTTGCCCCCTGCACCCCTCTCGGAATAATGTTATTGTTAAAGTCCATTCATGCAAATCTGGAAGGCATTGCAGCGACTGTTGTCGGGACCTCAAATATTGTGGGACGACCTTTGATTTTAGAATTGCTGGCTGCAGATGCCACAGTGACTGCCTGCAATCGACACACCCGAGATTTAGAACCTCATATCAAAACTGCAGATCTTGTGGTGTCTGCGGTAGGAATCCCTGGACTTATCAAGGGAAATTGGGTAAAATCAGGGGCTATAGTAATAGATGTTGGAATGAACCGTCTACAGGATGGCAGCCTTGTAGGGGATGTGGAGTTTGAGTCTGCATTCGAACGCGCCGGGTTTATTACCCCAGTGCCCGGAGGTGTAGGGCCCATGACGGTCGCCTGTCTATTAAGCAATACCTTGACCGCTTGTCAATTACGCGAAAACGAAGAACCCGTAGCATAAGCGTATGAAATGCAGAGATACATACTTAACATGAAAAGCCTACTTAAGAAAATTACCAATATTCTTCCCGGCCGCAAGAAAAAAAGCAAGGCCATCGATTTCATTGATCTCATCGATGATGACGATACTCCCTGGTGGGGAACTTTCAAAGTAAATGCAGAACAAAGCCGTTATTCTAAAATTGGCCATATAGTGCTTTGCATCGATCATTACAATCAAGAATGGCGCATTGCCTTCCACTCCGAGCGTGATTCAGAAAAATTCCCATCCAAATCGCTTGGCATTAGTATGAACAGCACTGAAATCCGTATCAGACCTGCTCTGCCTGATCGCAGCATCGTTGCAAATTTCGAATATCCACTCTTTATTCCCGCAAATCAAGAATTAATACTCTATGTCAGCTCCCCTGCGATGATTTGCCTAGAGCTTTCCAATCCCGCCAGTCACATAATTGAAATTCCGACCGAAGTGTTACCAGATACCTGGTATGGTAACAACACTTTAGTCGGCGAGCTCTGCTATGCAGGTGGAGAGGCAAGTCTCCGCATCGAAGATCTCCATCGTGATACCACAAAAATTGTCACACCCGTCTCCCTCGTGAATTACGGGTCTGATACCATCATGGTGAAAGATCTGAAAATACCGTCCACACAGCTTTCCATTTATCAAGAAAATCAAAATCATTTATGGACGGAACAATTATCAATAGAATTTGAGGACGAACACAGCAGAACCTCTATTCTCCGCAATAAAGAAAGCAAAGAAAGTAAAATGAAGGATCTTATTTTATTAAGTTCGCCTCGTCATTCTGTGAAAAGTAGATTTGGGGGCCTATTTAGGTTTGGAAATGGTAAAAATAAAAAGACAGCTTAAGATTTCTGGAAATTAACTTATGGACATTACTAAAATTATTTCATCGATTTCGATACCGACTGATGAACTCAGTTCGCAGATTCAACAACTCATCAATTATTTCATCAAATTTGAATTTATCCCTATTGTAAATGGATTGATTTATTTTTGTATTTATTTTTGCATTGGCTTGCTCATCACGATAATTGTCCGATGGTTTGTAGGAAAAATTGCTGAAAAACGCATTTCGCGGCATCATTCACTGCTCTTCCGACGCATCACTTTTTACGTAGGGCTCACCTTATCACTCATTCTGCCTTTGCAAGCGACAGGTATCAATGTCTCTGCGCTCTTAGGTGCTGCAGGTATCATTGCCGGTGCGGTCGCTTTTGCATCCCAAACGGCGATATCAAATTTTTTAAGCGGCGTTTTCTTGGAAGCCGAAAAACCCTTTGTTTTGGGGGATTTTATTAATGTTGGAGATGCGCTTGGAGAGGTCCTGTCTATTGATTTACTTTCCGTCAAACTGCGTACCAAAGATAATGTATTAGTGCGGATTCCGAATCACACTTTATTAAATGCGCAATTTCGCAATGTATCACGCTTTCCAATCCGCCGCTATGACATAAAATTAAGGCTCACTTTCAATGAAGATATTCGAAAAATAAATTCACTCTTATTAAAATCGGCTGCAGATAATCCACTTTGCTTAAAATCGCCGCCCCCCGAAATGACGATCCTTGAATTTGGGGAATCGGGCGTTATCCTGCAATTTTCCGTTTGGGGCAAACAAGCTACTTATACAAATTTGCAGACCAATATTTTACGTGACATTCAAATTGCCTTCAGCGAAGAAAATATTCTTCCACCGCCGACCTACACCATAGTTTCTGCCTAATAAACTAGGGCCTATGCAAAACCAGCTTGTCTAGGTTGTTGTTGTTATGATCACAAATATATGTTACATTACACCCTGTGTAAGAGATATATGATCAGCTATTAAGCTTAACTTGGTTGATAAGCTTAATAGACTTGTTTTATAAATCTTACACGATTTGTAATGGTATTTTTTTGGGGGCACCCAAAAAAATATTTTCAATGTTAAATGACGTCATTTATGGAGATATTAAAATGCAAAAATTAATCATTGCTGCTGTTGCTGCACTCGCATTTTCCTCAGTTGCATTCGCTGCTGATTCAATGAACACCACAACCTCAGGTGCAAGCTCTACTAAAAAAATGAGCCCAACTGAATGTGCAGATGCTATGAAGGCCTGCAAAGATGATACCTGCAGAAATAACCTGGTAACCATCAATAGTTGCCAACCACAACCTACTACTCCCTAATAAGTAGTTGAGTTGAGATTAAAAAGGCGGAGAATTCTCCGCCTTTTTTTTGGAAACCATCCAACACTTTCATGGAATTATACAATGCTGGATTTTGGTTTTGGCCTTGGTCTTCGCTCCCAACACTACACTGAAATATTGGAAACAGAACCACAACTCGACTTTTTTGAAATTATCTCAGAAAATTTTATGATTCCAGGGGGAAAACCCCTTTATTTCCTTGATAAAATCCGCGAACGCTATCCGATGGTCATGCATGGCGTGTCGCTTTCTATTGGTAGCACAGATCCCCTCAATTGGGATTATTTAAAGCAGCTCAAGAAATTAATACAACGCGTCAAACCTGCTTGGGTCTCTGATCATCTGTGCTGGACCGGCATCAAAGGTTTGAATATGCATGACTTACTCCCTCTTCCCTATCGTGATGAAACCATTCGCCATGTCGTCAATCGCTTATCTGAAGTACAGGATTTCTTGGGACACTCTCTTTTGCTTGAAAATGTCTCTAGCTATGTTAGCTTCAAACACTCCACCATGACCGAATGGGAATTTTTAAGAACAGTTGTTTTAGAAGCAAACTGCAAACTTCTTTTAGACGTTAACAATATCTATGTTTCTTCCTTTAATCATGGCTTCGAACCGCTGGAGTATTTGAAGGGAATCCCATTATCTAAGGTTCAACAAATTCACCTGGCAGGCCATACTAACAATGGGGATCACATCATCGACACCCACGATGCCGATATCATTGATCCCGTCTGGGATCTCTATGCAAAGACCATTGAAATGTCTGGCCCAATTCCCACCCTGATTGAACGGGATGATAATATCCCGCCGCTCAAAGAATTATTGCTGGAATTAGATCGCGCTCGTAAAGTTTCTGGACGTTTTTCAAATGAGAATGTAAATATCAATGAGAAACCTGCTATCATCCCGTGTAATTCCTAATATAATTTTCTATTAATGTCTTATTATTAATGTTTCATAATGTCTCTTTATCTCCAATTATTAAAATGTTAAAATCTATTTAATTAAATATTAAATTCACTGTAAATACATTCATACTTCTATTTCGAGGAAATACAATATCATGCCAAAAACTGAAATTAAAATCGCAGAAGATCGTCCTTCAGAAACACCTGAAAAAGAGTTTAATCTAAAGGAAGAAAGTGAATTTATTCAAGCATGTGTTTCGGGAGATATTGAAGTAATTAAGCGTAGCCTCAGTTCAGATCCTTCTTTAGTCAAAATTCCTGCTTCAAATGGAAGCTATCCAATCGCCTTCGCTGCTGAAGCAGGTCATATGAATATAATTACTTTACTCTCGGACAATGGTGCAGATATTGACGCAGAGACTACAAAAGGTCCATTACGAGGCGCAACTGCATTATGGTTTGCCGCGAATCGAGGCGAGTGGGAAATTGCCAAGTTGTTATTTGAGAAATCAAAGAAAATTTTAGATTTTGCGCCTTTGGAAGGCCTCGATAATGGAAAGACCATTTTATGGATGGCACTGGCCGCACAAAACGAATTAGCCAAGTTAATCTTGGATAATGGCGCTCGAAATTTTGATGCAGCGCCTACCTCTGGTCCCGATCAAGGAAAAACCTGTCTGTGGATTGCAATGGCCGGCGCAAAGCACGAATTAGCTAAATTCATGTTGGATAATGGCGCTCGAAATTTTGATGCAGCGCCTACCTCTGGCCCTAATCAGGGAATGACCAGTTTGTGGCTTGCATTGGGCCAAAGTAAGTTTGAATTCGCAAAGTTCATGTTGGATAATGGTGCTCGAAATTTTGATGCGGCGCCTACCTCTGGCCCTAATCAGGGAATGACCAGTTTGTGGCTTGCAGCGTCCCAAGGAAAGTTCGAATTAGTCAAGTTAATGTTGGATAATGGCGCTCGAAATTTTGATGCAGCACCCACCTCTGGTCCTCATCAGGGGATGAGCTGTTTGTGGATTGCAATGGTTAAAGTACAATGGGCATTAGCAGAGTTAATGTTGAGAAAGGGAGCTCGCAATATAGATTTTTCACCTACCTCTGGTCCGGATCAAGGAAAATCCATTTTGTGGATTGCAACAGCCGCAAATCAATGGGATTTAGCAAAAATATTATTGGATCAAGGCATTAGAAATCTTGATACTGGTGCAGAATCAGGCGAAACTCCATTACATCATTCTTTAAAGAAAAATAATTATGAAATCACTCATGCCTTATTAACCTATGGTACATCTCTCGATAATAATGGCTATAGTTCATCACCGATTACAGTCGACAAAAACTCTTTAACCGTTAAACTCTTTCAGGCTGCCCATTTATTATTTACGCTAATTCAGAGATCACCGCCCCTCATCTCTCCTAACTGAGAAAATTCAAAGTACTATTCAAATTCTAGGCAAAGCTCTGAATGGTAAAATCAAAGGCCAAACTGCCCTGGATATCGCCTTACAAGTTAACAATCCAGAAGCAATTGAATTGCTTCTGGCTGCAGGTGCAAAACTAAATTTGTGTAAAAACACCAAAACCTTTCTGGATAAAACACCTACTCCAATCGTTCAATTTTATTTTATACTGGATGAAATTCATTCAACAATTTCCGACTATCTTTTGCTAGCTTCAAACAAAGAAGCTCAGGATATCAAGCAAAATTTACTAAAACAAATTAATGAACTTGCTGAAAAAACCTTAAAAATAGGCCAAGAGCTTAATAGCCCCATAAAGGATCAAGCAATGTACAAACTAGGTGTTTTACTGTACAAAGCCTACCCAGGGGTCAACACTATATTTATCCATCAAGCATTAGCGATGGTAGATCAAAGACAGCTATCATTAGCAATCGACATTCCACCTGACGCATTCGCAAGGACACGTGCGATCTTGCACGAGCTAACCACAGCAGAATTTGGTTCCACGGTTGCAGAAGAAGTGGGGATGGAAAGAAAATTTGCATGTGAAAAACCAATAGATCCTGCAAGCGATAAATCATTAGACACTGATATTGAATCTTGCAGTGTTGCAAACAGCATACCCAGCAGCGTGAAAGAAACACGAGACAAACTCGCTAAAAAACTCAAATTTGCAATTGATGGATCAGTCGGTGGAGAGGTACCCTTACAACTGGTACAACGCAATCTGATAGAATTTTTTACTGGTGAAGACACTATGTTACAACTTCCTCCACCAGGTAACTCTATCGGTGAAACAATCGTTAACTGTTTACATGATTTTAAAGAAAAATATGAGGCGCTTGCGCTTGCAGTTGCAAAGTCAGCGCTTACCGATAAAGCTGCGGATACAAAAATTAAAAAAGATAGTGGTCCTGAAGAAGCCAGTACAGTAGCTGCACTACATCCTCAATTCAATATAAGCAAAAATCCTGAATTCGCTGCAAAAACCGTAGACCCAAAATCCAAACATAAGCAGGGCAAGCGCAGGTCTTCTTTTTCATGAAGTTGAAAAGCTTGCAGAATTTTTCAATTCCGATATCATTAGTACTGTAATTATGTGTAATATTAATTCATTTAACTATCTATGGCAGTATTAAAAGCAAACTTTTTTGCATTCTTTCTATTATTACTTTATTCAAATTCGGTATATTCATCCTATGAAACTTTGCAGCTCTTAAGGACTGCTACAGTAGAAAACATTATACCAATGCGAGAATTCTTGCAGCAAAATTCAGAGCAAATTGAATTTGATAATGATGTTTATTTGGTAAACTTAAAAGGCGGAACAAAAGCTGTCTTTAAACCAGTACCTCGCGATGATCTAGGTGATGCACATGCTGAAGTTGCTGCCTATAAAGCATCGCAATTGCTCGGGTTTCCTGAAGTTCCGCCTACCATAATCCGAAAAATTGGGAATAAAATTGGATCCCTACAACTTTACATCCAGCCCTCCCTGGAAATTAAGGATTTAAAACAGTATAAAAAGTTCTTAAATACGCTCAACCCCTCACAAGTTGCCAATCTAAAATTATTTTACTTCGTTTTTGGGCAATGGGATTCTGGGCCGCATAACATAATCATCAGAAAGGAAGGTGAACAGTATCGCTTAGTTGCAATTGACAACAGTGGTCTTCGTAACCGCCAGTACGTACAATATGGAGAACCACCGTTTGTCAGAGTATGTTATAGCGATAGACTAGACACCAAAGACTGGCATCTACCCTTCCCCTTCTCCCAAGCAAAACTGATTGAAAACCCGAGTTTCGAAAACTTGAAGATAATATTCCAAGACAAAATACCTGAAAAAGTCCTAAAAAACCTATCGAAACGACCCAATCCTCTTTATTACGTACTGTACAAAAACAGCCTCTGGATTCAATTTAACAAAAATGAACCAGATTTTGAGGTTTCTTACACCGATTTTTATCCTGCAGAAACTATCACAAAACTAAAAACCCTGGACAAAAAATTACTGTCTGAAATTTTTAGCGAAGCAAAAGGGTCTGAGTTCCTAAGCAAAGAACATCTCCAATCCATCCTCGAACGACGTGATCAAGTACTTAAAGCCTATGAAAGAAACAGGAAACTATGATTTTGAGGTAACTTAAATGGCAGCAACTGAACCAAAAATTTTGACAAGCAAAGAAACAACAGCAGAATCAAAGCTTAGAGCAGATATTTCAGACACCCCCGCTCTAAAAGACTTTTCAGATAAACCAGTTAGAAAATCTGATAAGTCAGATAAAAAATCCGAAGCAAGAACCATAGTTCCCTTTTATGAAATGTTCAAATCTATTCCCGAAAAGTCTCAATCAATTATTAGTCAAAATTTTCAGCACGTTTTTACCGCAGATAATCACCTTTTGTATCTAACTTTGGATTGTGATCAACTGGCAAATAGAATGGAAACCGGAGAAATTGTTGAAGTAATGGACATGCGGGAATATCTAAAGCTACAAAATAAAATTGCAAAGTTTGCTGGGGAAGTATATCTTGTTTGCATAGAAAATACTAATGAAGTTGGGGGAAAAGAATATTGTAAAGCCGTCTTTAAACCCAGAGATCCTGGTGCTATGGAAGGTCCTTATGCTGAAATTGCAGCATTCCAAGCAAGTCGTTTCTTATCAAAATATACCGGCAAACATTTGGTACCGCCGACCATTCTCAAAGAATATTGCGGCAGAATTGGCAGTTTGCAATGGTATGTTGAATCATCTCTTGATCTTTGGAAAGAAAAAGATTTCTCACGTGCTTATCAAGATTTAAATCCAGAAGATCTGGCAAATGGTGCAGCCTTTGTTCATGTCCTTGGACAATGGGACACGCATCCTGGGAATCAAATCATGCCATATAACGCTGCTGGAGCCCTGCAACTTGCACTGATTGATAATGAAGGCATTTGCAACTTTAAATACTCAAGAAGCATGATGGAAAGACCTTTTGTTCGAATAGCCTATCAAGAAAAAGCAAGTAGCATATCAACGAAGCACCATACCATTCAAACCTTAAAAACCCCTACACTCGAAGCACTGACAGAAGCATTTAAGATTTTTGATTTTGATGAACCTCGTTTAAAAAATCTCCATGAATTCCTAAGCTGCCGAGGGAAGCAAGACATGGATTACATGATTCACAAGAACTTTCTCTGGGTCCAATATCATCGTTATAATAGCGCGGCATTCCCAAATCATGTCAAAACCTATCCTAGAAGTATCGATACGGCCTATTTTGCACTCGATATGAACGCATTAAAACGAATTTTTGAACTAGGTTGCAAAGCTTGTCCAGATAGATTTAACGACAAATTTTTTAAAGATATCCTTGCCCGGCGTGATCAACTGCTCAAATTTATCCGAAAACCCGAAGCCAGACCTGCAATCCGCAAAAGATCTAGCTCAATTTCAAAACCGAAAAAGTTTACCTAAATGTTCTCAAAATTCATTTATAAAGTATACCTCGTTTTCAGCCCTAGAACTGCTCCTAGCATCATTACTATCGCGGGCAAAGCTCTATTGGGATGGTCTTTAATTCAAATCAGCGCATTTGTTAAAACTCTATCTCCTGACAAATATCCAAATGAAGATACACAACTCTTTGCACAATTAGTTGAAACGAAAATGGATTTCCTACAATCTTTCACATTCACTCAGTTTCTCGATAAATCGGGTGAGGTTTTAATGATCGATGCTGCCCTTGATCTTAGTAAAATACTAATCATGTTCGGAGAGGATGCCCATCAAAGATTAAAACTACATTATGATCGCAAAAAATTTCAAAATAAACTTTCCGAGATCAATGATGCCTTGAAACAAAAACAGAGTGGCAATAAGAAAAGTGCGAGAAAACTCAAAACGAACCTGGATGAACTAAAGCTCGAGCGCGATAAAATTGAGCGTTGGTTAAAAAGTTCTGAAAAACTAACAAAAACTGAGCTTATCGCTTCAGAACTTGGATCCCAAACACGCAATTTCAACTATGTATACACAACTTATTTGGTGGAGTTCTTAGCCTCACTCTATATTATGGCATCCTTGGTTGAACCCTTACATCTATTCTTAAATCGAATATGGTTCTCACCGGAACAATATACGAACACCATAAACGCAATGATATCTGAAGTTAAAGCAAGACAGGAATTCCCAAGCTTTGCAACACCATTTACGATTTTCCTCAATTACGTCTTCTCACCCAAAATTGCCATTGCTATCGCGATACTTCAAATTATTTTGAATCAAATTGATTTTAGTAAACATAGGAAGGCTCGCAAAGTACTTGGGAACATTCCTATTATTGGACTGTTAAACAGCTTAGGATTCAAGTTCAACAGTATTACAGCCATCTATGAATTGAGTAAATATGCTGCAGGTTCTGTGGATTTTTTTCAAACCACCCTTGAAGCATTAAAAAACCCTGATTCAGCAATGAACCAAGAATATCTTTTTCCACTTCGCAATTCTCTTTACGAGCAGGCGCTCAAATTGGGTTATGATAAAGACATAGCTAAAAAAATAGCTCATAAAGAGTCTTCAGATCATATTCATAAATATTTGAATGATCTCACGAAGTTTAAAGATCAAAAATGGCGCTTGGTTTCAATAGCGAGATATATCAATATTTATGGCAATTTCAAGTTTTACAAAAATTTCCTTCATGTCGTGGATAATATTATCGATCTTATTGAACAGACCTCACAGAAATCAACTGAAATTCTTGCTTCAGAAAAAATTGTTCCTCAAAACCAAGTTTCCAATAAACTATCGAATCAAAGAATTGATACTTTTGGGCAGTCTATTCAAAAGTTATCTGCGGAATTTTCTCTGCAAAAATCTCGCACGCAGCCCGATATTTCCTCTGCCTTTTCCTCTATTAAAGCGGTTTCCTTTCAAGCTCAAAATGTAGTCTTTCCTGAAGAACCGGTCAGGAAAGAGCCCAAGAAAAAAACCAGGAGGATAAAACCAGAAACTGAACTTGAAACTGAAACTCAAGCTCAAGATCAAGCCCAAATTCAAACTCAAACTCAAACTCAAACTGAAAATGATCTTCTATCTGAAGCTGAAGCTGAAAGCGCCTCTAAATTAAAAAGAAAAACTGAAATCTTGTTATTTTATCCAGATTGCAATAAGATATTGCTGAGATCAATATTGAAGCGCACAGAAAAGAGCCTCAATAGAACAATATCAGAGCATGAGATTCTAACATTGGCCAGAGATTTGAGATTAAATTGCCGAAGAACCGACTCCGGTTATCTCATTCAAGTTTACAAAGAATTCCATGCCAGTTTTCATTTTTCTCATGGCAGAGATAGAGCGGGTTCAGTGAGTAGTGCCTTTATTTCTGAGCTCTCGAATGCCTTCAAAGCAATTGGCTTGAGTATCGAAGACCTGGATGAAATCGATCAGGAACTTGGCAACCTAAACTGCTGCAAGGCTGATGTTTTAAACATGTTGGCCTATATTTTGACAGAAAGACCAAAAAGTTCAGGCCGAAAATTTTCATAATTCAGATCGTACTATTCTAAAATCAGAAATCACGAGGAGCATCAATGTCCGAGAAATCTCGAGAAGTTATTACTAAAATTACCACTGAATTTAAAAGGCAAGCAGAAAAACCTCAATTTGCCCAAGCTATGCAATTTTCCCCCCTTCCAGAACTTACCAGCAAAGAATATTTACAGAGCTTTGACGAACTGCAAAAGCGCGCCTCGGTAGGCAATTCGAATGCTCAATTGATGCTAGGAATGACTTTCTGCTTCGGTTGGCATGGGCAAATCATTAACGAACGCGAAGGTCATAAATGGATACTAAAGGCAAAGCAAGATGTTGGAAGTCCGGTAGGCGTGTGTGCGCTTGGACTATGTCATGCTCGTGCTATTGGCGGCATTGTGATCTCTGACTACAATAAAGCCAAAGAGTATTATGCTAAGGCAGGAGACAGCGGCTATATACCCGCTCTGTTCTGTATGGCGTCAAATCTCTATTGTGATGAATGTGATTGGGAGCAAGAAAACGGAAACAATGTTCCTCGGAAAATTCCCATTTGGCAGAAAGGGGATTCTCCACAGGAGGACATCAAAAGATTAGCTGAGAAATGTGTAAAAGAAGGATTCGTACCAGCACACAGCATTTTAGGACATAGCTATTATAAGGGCTATGGCTACAGAGAGAAACCTGATTTTCAAAAATCTTTGAAACATGGGCTGATTGCTGCTGAAGCTGGCGTTGCTTCTGCAAGAAACTTGGTTGGCATGCTGTACTTTTCTGGCCAAGGAACCAAAAAAGATCTTAAAGAAGCAAGAAAATGGCTGCAACTTGCTGCTGATCAGAATCATCCGCAAGCAGGACAAAATCTCGCCCGACTTAATTTATATGAAAGTATCTGGTGTGTTATCATGTAATTGTTCAATGTAACTGATTGTTCGAGGTCTCCCAATTAGATGTAGTCAAAATTGGACAGTGCCATGCATTTATGCTCGCTTCACTAGTAATATGGTGACATCATCGGGCAATCCCACTTTTTCGCCATCCTTAGTCTCAAGATTTAATTTTTTTCTAAAATAATCTATGGTGCCATCATTATGTTCCACCATATCGAGGATCGCTTTTTCTTTGCTCGGCAAGTCACTCTGCGGCAAAATTTCCATCACGCCATCGGAAAAAAGAACCAATTGGCCTTGGTCCGGCATTTCAAGCTTAAATTTTGGGAAATTTGCCTCTTTCATGATACCGACTGGAAAACTCTTGCCGTCGAAGTATCTGGCATGGCCTTTATCCAATAGGATAGGATTCGGATAATGTCCGCCAACACTATATTCTAATATATTGGTTTTTAAATCCAACACACCATAAATAATAGTCAGATATTTGCCAAGCTTTGCGGAATGAATCTCCTTGCTTATTTTGGCAAGAAGTTTATCAGGTTCTAAAATAGTTGTGTCGCCACTGGTTTGATAATGCGTGAGGCTCAAAGCAACCGCACTCTTCAGGAGCACAGTGACGAATGCAGAAGAAGCGCCATGGCCTGATACATCAGCGATGTAAAAGCCAATTTTCTCATCGTTAATTTTAAAATAATCTACAAAATCGCCGCTCAGATAAAGCGAAGGATCTTACACCATGGGCAAATTTATAGGATCCAAACTCCACATTCTGTTCTGGCAAAAGACGCATCTGGACACTGCGCCCCGCTGCTTGATCTTGCTCCAAGATATCCAAATTTTTCTTCAGGGCTAGATTTGCTTTCTCAAGTTGTTCACGATATATCCTGTTCTGCTCCACCAAACGCGCGCGTTCTAAAGTTTTTGCAATGGCATGCTCGAGAACAGTCATGTCACTGATCGGTTTCATCACATAATCGGAGGCACCGCGCTTCAGGGCATTTATCACATCAGCCATTTTCTCTATCTCTGACATCACTACAGCTGAGGTTTGTGGTGCTTCATCAATCAATACATCTAAAACTTCCATACCCGATAGACCGATCATTTGCAAATCAAGCAAAATCAAATCGGGTTTTTCTTTTCGAAACATTTCAAGTCCCGATGTTCCATCAGAAGCTTCTATCACTTCAAAACCGCCATCTTCTAAATATAAAGAGATTTTCTGACGCATGGCTGCATCATCGTCGATGACTAATATTTTATCAGTAGTTTTTGTTGCCATTTTTTATTCCAGCGGGCTTATTATTCCGGTGGACCTTGCAATACATCAACTGGGACACTGGTTGGACCAATTGGTGGTGCGGAACCACATCCATCAATCTCAAACAAACGATTCTGCAAATAAGCATCGCGTACAAAAGTATACTCGTCCACTGCTGCTGTTTCGATGAGGGCTTCAGTTTCAAACAACCTTGCCCTAGTATCGATTGCATCCACAATAAACAAACCATTTCGGAGTCCAATTGCTTTATGGTGATGAATCTTGATCTTAGGAATATATGGCCATACGCTCATATAATAGGTCACCCCCATTCCAATGGAATCTCGAATGGTACTCGGACCAAAGAAAGGCAGCACTATATAAATAGACTCTCTATAGCCCCACTTTCCTAAGGTTAGGCCAAAATCTACATATCTTCTTTCCAAACCTGCGTAAGCCGCTATGTCAAATAATCCACCCACACCTAATGTCGTATTAATAATAAGTCGCGCAGTATCATCGCAAAAGCATTTGCCATTGCCCTGCAGAAGATCATTTACTATGGTTGGAATTGTTCTTAAATTCTGGAAAAAATTTCCCACCATTAAACGGAAGGGTTTAGGAACAGCACCTTGATAGATATAGGCAAAAGGTTTCACAAAAACTCTATCAACTCCTTTATTTATTCCATACATGCCGCGGTTATATCCTTCTAACGAATCCTGACAGTTTTTATAGCAGCATCCCGAAAGAACGGCTGATAAAAGCAAAGTAATGACTACGATATGTATTCTTTTTACTCTCAGCAGCATTCTTGCGAAAAATATCATTCCCGATAAAGATATTATTCTCGATAAAGGTAGTATCCTTGGTAAAGAAATAATTCCTAGTAGGTATTTTTTTAAGCCCATTACAGAGTTCAACACCCCATAATGTCCATCGCATCCGTGATACTTATTTAGATAACTCATATTCATATTGTATAATGGCTTTCAGCATGTTACAAGCTGCAAGATGTTTCATGAAGCTTAATGGTAATAGCTTTTATGACCTTACTTCAATGATGACAACCTCATTTATTGCAACGTAATAAAAGAAAGCCCCATACCATATTGGTATGAGGCTTCCCTTTGGATGTCATAATAACCTATGACAATTTTTATAGCTCGATAGTTCTATAGTTCTACAATTTCAAAGAACTTTAGAATACCACCTGAGCTCGTAAACCGAAGATATCCAGTCTACGTTTGATTTCTGTTCCAGTCGGTGGCTGCTGTCCAACACGAGCATGGAAGGTTGGCTTCAGATCAGCTCGTATATAGTTGAACATGAAGCGAACATGGCAATTAACAAACCAGTTTAGACCGATTGTCCAATTGCGACCTGTACCGCCATAGACATTACCACTATTTAGGCTCAGAGAACTATAACGGGTTGTGACTTCCCAAGCTCCCCAATCACAGCAAGGTTCGATGCCATCGAAAGCGCCTCGCGCAAAATCATAGCCGCGTGATTCGCCAGTCAACACATAACCTGCTTGAACATGCCAGGCGTGGAAATGCAAGTTGCCGCGATCCAAGATATTTTGAGGTGAACCCCAAACAGCAGTTGCATTAGCATTAGATAATGGCTCTCTTGGGAATCGAATCACTGTGGCATAGTGATATTCAGCTGCCACTGTAATGGGTCCCCAAATTCCTGCGTACTCACCCGCTATATGATTGTAGCTCTTGGCACGTAGCGGACCAGCATCTAATACAACCGGGCTACCATGTGTATCATGTACAGGAATGCCTGTCAGCCCAGCATTGCTGGATTCAAATACGCCAATATAATTCCTGGATACCACTTCTGGCGTAGTGAAGAACAATTGATTGTAAACGCCATTGAACGGGAAGAAGCGACCATTCCAATGATTGAGATCTTGAACACGGCCTAAAACTCCAAAGTGTTGAACACAACCTTCTTCATGCATTGGAACGAAGGTGATTCTCACTGCGCCACCCACTCTGTCGCTCTTAGCGCGATTACCATAATTATTTTCTGGCCCATGCGCTGGTTGATAAATGGTTGCACCAAAAGTAATCATATCAGCAAGTTCAGTTTCTAAAATAACACCGAAACCTTTCATGCTGGTAGAACTGGTATTGACATAAGAAGGTACATCAAAAGCTCTCGTGCCAAGAGCTGATTCCAAGAACATCTGGCCATTATTAATGCCATAATTGCCCCAGCCATCGAGCGTGGTAAGTGGGGTAAATTGACCAAATCGTACTCTAGTACAATCCCAAAGTCCCGTATAACCTAGCCAAGCGTCTTCAATGATGGTAACGCCATGATGCACTCGATGCCTATCTGCTAAGTTTCTTCTGTGGAAAGTGCGGCCAAAATCCAAAGTCAAATTATATATCCAGTCACAGCCAACACCACCACCCAAGGCAAGATATCCACGTCGAATATTGCCGCTGGAAGCGAAGTTTCTTCTTCGATCCCGCCAACTTCCTGAATAAAATACTTCATCAAATTCTAATCGGCCACCAACTCTGAACCAATAAGCTTCATTTTCAGGATCCCACACTCTTAAGCCGCCTTCTGTGGAGACTTGCATAGCAGCTAAAACGCTGCCAGAAATAGCCATAGCTCCAAGACTTGCTAAAGCGAGACCAATTTTTTTCAATGTTATAGAACGATTTTTCATGAACACCCTCTCCTAATGTGCGCATTATATTCCAATTATGCCAATGCAGGGCACTAAACACATACATTACTCAGCTTGTCAAATCTTGTCAACAACCTTACAAGTTATTTTTTCTCTTTTGAAATATTTATTGCAAGAACATATAAATATTAATGCAGTAACAGATGCCCAGCAAATACTTAGTTGGTAACTATCATTCTAAGTAAAAGTATTTTTAAAAGGAAGCTTCTCTCTGTGAATGATTAATTATTTCAAATAATAATAATTGCTTTTCTAATATATAGAGTGAATAAATCGAAATCAGGCTCAGCAATACCATGACAAGTATTAATATGATTCCTTTTTGTTTGCCATTGTTTTTTTGTTTATTCATAGGAACCTACTTCTGCGGTATTCCAATTGGGTAGAGCTACTTCAAGCATCCAAACGGAGGCATTTTTTCTTTTGCCCCATACTCTCTGAAAAATGGAAGGCTTTTCTTCTTCTGCTGTAATTCTTATTCGGAGTGATCTAACTTCCTTCCAAACCTTTAAATTTTCCACTTGCTCTGCCTTCCAATAAGAAATGCAGCTATTTTTGGAATCATAGATCCCGTATTGATATTCAATTTTTGATATCCCAGCCAGGATTTCATCACATACTTCGCGCTGCAAATCGCGACGATAAAGACTAGACTCGCCTTTCTTTTCTCCAATGTAGTACAAAGCTGTTTGCAGTGGGGTTACCTTTGATCCAATCCCATATTCTTTACTAAGCTCAGGTTCGTTACTCAGTGTTGCACTGACATTCCTTAAAGCAATGCGTTCTAGCTTTAGAAGCCCTGACGTATCCTTGACAAAAAAATCGCAGCTTATAGCATCCTTGATCAAAAGAGTTACATTCTCCCAAATACCAGATCTGCTCGGAACTTGAAGTTCTGAGATTTTAAACACCGGCTTCGTCAATTTAAAACTTGGCGTTGAAACAGTATTATAAATGACTAACACTTCTGTTTCTGGTTTGATGTTTTTATAAATAAAGTCTGGCAATTTAGTACAATTTTCATAATTTGCAGTAAAACCAAAAACGGCAAAATTAGGGGGCACAATCGAATGATTCTTTTTTGCTGTACCGACTCTCTCGATTTTTTCGATCCCCCCATCGATTCCCACATCCCTATCCCTTTCGACTTTATCGGATTTTTTTACTGTCTTTGTTTGCTCAAAGCGAGGGTAAGGCATCATATTAGGGTTCAAAAATGCATTATTCAATTCTACTCTGCAGTTGCATGTTAAGTCTTTATTAAAGCAAGACGCTAGGTAATTACTTTTTTTTATCTCCGACTGAAAATAGCGGAAGGTAGCAAAGATCTTTTCTATTTCATGATGAGAACGCTTCGTGTCGTAATATTGGTACTCTGTGATTGCAAGCCATTGCAACCCAGCTGTACCGATGAGCACACTTAAAGCCATGCTCATCATGAGTGAGATCATATTCATCGCCGCTGCTCATTCATTGTCCTGTTTTTCCACATCTAACCACCCTAGTGAGAATTTAATCTATTAATGGCACGCGGCATTTCTGTCAGTATTCGCAGCTGTATCTCAAGATTTTTAAACCCTTATATGAACTGTAATCAGTTTTTGATAAGCCTCGATCGAAACCAGGCGGAATAAAAACAATATTAATAAAGTTACCTTCTTGTTTTCTGCTTTCAGGACTCAATTTTTTTGCGGTTAAACTTCCAGAACTCGAACTTTCGGGGCTTGATTTTTCAGAGCCTAAATATTTTTTTACTACACTTTCCGGTTTTTTCCGATCATACTCATGCTCAATTTCAATCGAACTCCCTTTAAAATTCTCATTCAAAACTTCCCGCCATGCTTTTAAATCCAACTGATCTATATCCAAGCTAAAATCTTTATTGATCCCTTGCCCGCTCATTGATAGCATTGACTGCCCTTGTAACTGTTTTTGCAACTGCTTCTGTACTTGAATTGCCTCCCTGATCCCAATAGCCATCATTAAAGTTTTGCTGCGCCATTCATTCTCCATTCCCATCACTTTACACTTTATCAGTATTAATGCTAACGAACTGATTCCAAGCGAAAGCAATAGTAGTGATAATAAAATTTCTATGAATGAAAATCCCTGCTCTTCTTTCTTCATGCCCATGCAAAATCATAATCTTTCTGTATTCATGTCTACTATCAGATAATTAACCTAATCATGTATCAAATTATTTCAAATAAAAATTAGAATAAAGCTTTACCCAATTTCCACTTTTTTGACTTGCCCGGTACTTGTCCAGTTATTTACAAGCCTGCACTTAACTTACACCGAATGGTAGTTGTAAAGATGCCAGTAGAGATATTTATGATAATGAGAAATCAGCATCCGAATCATTTCCAACGATTAAAATTGAAACAGGGAGATTGTTAGTTTACAAACATATCAACAATTTTGATGTTAAATAGTTGACAATCTAAATTTGACACCTCACATAAATAAAGGATATATATAGAAGTATCAAGTAGAGCTATATAACAAATAGCGCTACTAGCACTACATAAGATGACGAGGTACGCATGTCAACGGTCAATATTTCAAAAGAAGTTACGCAAGGCTTTCAATTAAAAGGCGGCCTGTATCCCCTGACGGCCATTCAATTAATCTCTAACAATTTATCCGCGATTGAACAACAACTAGAACAAAAAATAAAACAGGCTCCTAAATTTTTCCTGAATGCACCTATTGTCATTGATTTAAATAAAATGAACCAGAATTTTCCTATTGATTTTAATAAATTAAAAGACTTATTACAGGCCAAACAACTCATCCCAGTTGGGATAAAAGGAGGCAGCCTAGAGCACATCACAGCAGCGATTGCAGCCGGCTTTGCGGTGATCCAAGACAATCAAAAGCAAGACAATCAGAAACAAATGGATCCTAAAGAATCTGGCACCCAAGGAGCAGAAGAAGCTAAAGAAAATACAGCTGAAACCAGTGCTGCAAGAGAAAACTCCGGTAAAGAATCTACTAAAGAATCCTGCAATAATGCAGATAGTTCCATCCCGGAAGAAATCGTTAATGCCCGTGTTTATGGCAGCAATACCAAAATTATTCATGAACCCGTTCGTTCTGGACAGCAAATTTATGCCAGAAATGGCGATTTAATCGTATTGGCACCCGTAAGCCACGGTTCAGAATTGTTAGCAGATGGCAATATCCATGTTTATGGCCCTTTAAGAGGACGCGCCTTGGCAGGCGTCACGGGCGATACAAAAACACATATTTTTTGTCAAAGTATTGAAGCAGAACTGATCTCAATTGCAGGCCAATACAAAATCAGCGAAGACATCGATGAAACGCTTTTGGAAACAGCAGTTGATATATATTTTGAGGACGAACGCTTGCATATTCGTCCACTTTAGTATACATAGTCATTTGAGTAGTTACATTTTGAGTGACTACCTTTTAAATTGAGTCTTAATTGATTCGTGTGAATCTTAATTGATTCTTTATTGAGTTTTTATAGTTTTAATTTTAGATTTTTATTTTCTAGTTTCTAAACTATAGGGCAGGACCAAACTAATCTGCCCGTTTTTAGAGCTAGTCGGAAGGGGATTCATGGACAAACTGAATAAGTCGGCTTCGAGTAAGTCAGAATCAAAAATTATTGTTGTCACCTCCGGTAAAGGCGGCGTTGGTAAAACCACCAGCAGCGCAGCTATTGGTGCAGAGCTTGCCATTCGAGGGTTTAAAACAGTTGTCGTTGATTTTGATATAGGCCTTAGAAACCTTGATTTAATCATGGGATGTGAACGTCGTGTTATATTTGATTTAATCAATGTCATTCACGGCGATGCCAATCTCAGTCAAGCCTTAATCAAAGACAAACGCGTCGATTCTCTCTATGTCCTGCCAGCTTCACAAACCCGAGATAAAGACGCCTTAACAAAAGAAGGTGTGGAGCAAATCCTAGCAGAGCTACGTAAAGAATTTGATTATGTCATTTGTGATTCCCCAGCAGGTATCGAACGCGGCGCTTTGATGTCTTTATATTTTGCAGATGAAGCCGTCGTTGTCACAAACCCAGAAGTTTCCTCTGTCCGAGATTCAGATCGCATTATTGGGGTGCTGAATAGCCGTTCTAAGCGTTCTGAACAAGGTCTCGAAGTCAAAAAACATTTGCTCATTACCCGCTATGCTCAAAATCGTGTCAATAGGGGCGAAATGATGAGCGTCGAAGATGTCCAAGATATTTTGGCAATTCCTTTGTTAGGTGTCATACCAGAATCAAATGCTGTATTAACTGCCTCAAACCAAGGTATACCTGTCACTTTGGATGTTCAAAGTGATGCTAAACGTGCTTATCAACTTGCAGTAGCAAAACTTTTAGGCATTGAAACAGCGGAAGGCGGCCAAAAATCCTGGAAAGCATTGTTTGCAAACCTGCTTTCATTTAATAGGAGCCCTGCATGAGCAGCATTTTAAAGCTTTTGGGGATTTCGGGTCGCAAAACAGCAGCATCTGTCGCTAGAGAACGTTTGCAAATTGTTTTATCTCATGAGCGCAGGGAGGGGAGCGATTCAGATTTTCTGCCTAAAATGCGCAATGAGCTTCTGACGGTTATTAGCAAGTATGTGAAAATTGATAAAGAACAGATTAATGTACAATTGCAACATACGGAAAGCTGCTCTATTTTAGAACTGAATATTACTTTGCCGACGACGAGCCAAGGGCAAGGGTCTGTTTTAAAAGAACAGTCGCTCGAGCCATTGGATTCGAATCATTAGAAGGCCACTAGAGAGCCACTAGAGAGCCACTAGAGAGCCACTAGAGAGCCACTAGAGAGCCACTAGAGAGCCACTAGAGAGCCACTAGAATAGCATATCAAGGTTCCCCGCTAGAATGTAGACAAAACGGAAAGACTTTGAGGCATGGGTGTTCATGGGCAGTGCAATACCGCTTGCCCTTTAGCTTAGTAAGCAGCTCTCATTCCATAAGCGCAATAAAGCAGTACCCTTTTTTGCCTGCGCACCGCCCGTCTGCTTCAATTCCACCCCAAATCCTTTTTGCTGTAAGGCTTGAATTAAAGGTCCCAAACTGCTAGCAGGTTTTCCCTCATCGTCCACCAATGGAAAAACTCGAACTTCCCCTGCTACCCTCGCCAATTCCATGAGAGCTTTCAAATCAAAATCGTTTTTCGAGGTCTTAGATACCTGTGACACCAGTGATGCCTGTGATGCCTGTGATGCCTGCGATACCTGTTTATGACTGGCTTCACCTTGTTCATGAGTTTTTTCATTGGCTTGCTGATTATCCAAAAACAGTACATGAGAGCATAGCGCCAAATCAAAAGATTGATCATCGAATGGCAATTCAGCTAATTCCCTAGGTTTCACAGATTCAATGTTTGCACTGTGTTTTTTAGGAAGCTCGCTGCCACATTGTAAGATATGCAGCTTCATTTCTTTTGGACTTAAACCAAATTGTTCCAAGTATTCCTTCTCTTCCATTTAATCACCCTTTCCCTTTACAATTCCGTTTACGATACCTTTTTCGATTCCTTTTTCGATTCCTTTTACAATTCCTTTTATGATACCTTTAATGATTGCTTTTGAAATTCCTTTTGCAATTTATCTCCTCTCAGAAGAGTAATTGATCTCATAGTTTTTAACAACTTGTATAAAATTTAAACAATCCTGTTTATATCTTACTGCCACTAGGGCCCAAAGCGTTTTCCACCAGCTTATCCACAGGTATATCCCAGAGATCCGTGGATAAGCGGATTGCATCTAGCAATAGATTTTTAAGTCACGAAACATTTCTTCTTTCTCATAGTTTCAAAGGTTAATAGTTAGTTTATAAACTTTTTACGATCATCAAAATTTTGTCATTTAGTTTCAGGGCCGATTATAATGTTCTTTGCTTTAAGTTTCTCTAGATCCCTACAAATATCCAGAAAGTTTATTTACTATCCCAATGGAAATGATATATGCAATCAACAGATGAAGCTAAAAAGTTTTTAGAAGAAGCAATCAATACCCTTCTACAACTCCAAAAAAAATTAGAAGACAACGGGCATCCTTTAACTCCATTAATTAGATATAATCTTTGCACCAGCAAATCATATTTACGCAAATCAATTCTGAAACCAATTTCCTTCGAAGAGAGCGAGAAATATGTCCGAAGCGGTCAACATCCCCTAATTAGAAAATTACAAGCCGAAAGCAATATATATTATGAAAATGCAACGCTTGTTCAGGGTGAACGTGCTCATGTGGGAGGATATGGAAATCTGATGCAAATGCTAAGTCAAAAATTTTCAAAACAGAAAATCATGATATCTTCAGAAAAAATCAACACTTCTTCAGGTGATGGTAAATTGTATCAGATTTTGATTAAATACAAACTTCATATTTGTCGTTATATAACCGAACAATTAGGAACTGTGACTCGATATATTACTGTAGGATATTATAATGAATATCCCTGTATTATGATAAAAATCAGTAGGGAAACCATTCCTCCCGCATCTATTAATTCTGCAACAGATGCTTCTTTCAATAGTTGGGTTGATTGTATAGCGAGTTATTTCATCGGCTTAATTAATTATTGTTCCTTTTCCAATAATATTCCCATTGAAATGGAGCGAAGGGCCAGTTTTGGTTTTTTATCCCCTACTGTAGCGTGTACAGACGACAGTATCCGCATTAATGTTGGGATAATTCCAAAATCGTATGCAAATATTTTGACGGAATGTTTAAAAATTTTAGACCATGTATTAACCCAAAAACTTGATTTGCAAGCACCTTTGCACATACCAGTATTTTACACAACAAAAGAGTATTATCAATATCTTGCAACTGATTCCAAAGGTAACCAAAAGGAAGTTATGCCACCACCTGCTCTCAATACTCTGTCCCAATTGCTTTGGGCCAAGGTTGATACAGGGCATAAATCAACATTGTTTAATATTACACGCACTCCTTATGCAAAGGACGGAATCGCAAGTCAAGTTTTCAATGAGTTACTGCACTATGGATTTAATCCAGATCGTGCATTTTTAAGGGGTTTTTACTGGTCTATTAGCCAGTTTCAAATAATACTGAATAAAAAAAAGCCAACACTAGCGTTTGCACAAAATGACCACGAGATGAATTATGGCAAAGACAGAAATGGCAAGAAAATAGGGTTCAGCGATTATCCAACGCAGCTGATAGATACAGAATTTTGGACGGTCATCGATTCCATTGTTACGGCTGTGCGCTCGCTAGATGATCCTGTACTTGACTCCGTTATCAGAGGAATGAACAAATGTTGTGAGAAAATGGAAATTGATCAAGTATTTCATGGCTTAGAAATTCTAAATGAACTCATTTTTATATCCTCCATGGAGAAAGGAGCAAAAGAAAAAATTGCTGATGGCTATGGAAGTGATTCCGATGATGAAGAAGATATGAACGGAAGTAGAATTTGCACAAAAAAAATTATAGTTCACAATGGTATGAGAGCAATCTTTGGCGCAACATTAGCAACTTACAATCACTTGCGAGATCAAAAACCAAGCATCTCCTGTCGTATCTTTTTACAGAATATGTATTATGAAACTGCAGATGGATTAACTTGGATTATGAAACATGAACACCTCACAGGCATTGGCATGGTTAAAAAATCCAGTGAAGGAAATGTGATTATGCATGATCTCAATGGCTGTGTCACTAATGGAAGAAATACTTATTTTGATCTTCCTGCCGAGAGGGATAAAATTCTTATTTTAGACACCACCAGCACAACAGCTGAAACAGTTCATGAGTACCTGAAATGCTTTGCAAACTCAAGGGCAGAATTGCTTTTCTTAGTTGATAGCGGTTTAAAAAATCAACAATTAGGGGCAGATAAAAATCAGTACGGTACTGTTAGAATCTACACAAAAAACAAACAAATTCTTAATAAAATTTATGCCTTCATCAAAAATAATGAACGACCTCTGCTATCACCCATCTCCCATCACTATCGACGAACAATGAAAAAAATAGGTGTAGTGCCTACCGCCAGAAATTTCTTTAATCCGAATTCTTCATACAATGTCGTTGAAGTATTGCTCGAAATTATCAAAAATAAGAGTGATAGGGTTCGCCAGAATATTGTTCATAATCTACTATTGCTTAGATCTGAAAACTCAAAGGGTTTTCAGACTATTGTAGATCAATTAATTCATTTGTCTTCAAGTGCGCGCTATCATGAACGCTGCAACGCTGCTAGAGCATTGGCTTTTCTAGCAGAGCTAGATGATAAATTAATTGATATTCTAGTCAAGCGATGTGAAGGTGGCAAAACACAATTTGAGCAAGAAAGTGCCATATTTGCTTTGGGAAAGCTCGCCTTGAGTAAGCTTCAGGTCCGTACGGATTACATCATCGCAAGCCTACTTTTCTGTTTAGACAACCAAGAACCCTGGATACGATATTATGCAGCTGATGCCCTGGTCAACTTGGGTCAGTTGAATCTTAAAATAATCGATATTCTACTAGATGCGGCAGATGAAGAGAAAGCAAGAATTTGGCAATCGGTTGGTGACCCAGATGAGGGTGAGTATGAACCTTTCTTAGAATCACCGCAGATTGCACTCAGCAATGTTGGCATTTATAATTTAAAAATAATCAATGAGTGGATTGTCAAGCTAGAAAATTCAGATTTCAATTCGAAAAATCTTACTCAAACAATAGAAACTATAGGTAATTCAGCAATCATCTTACCCAACATTATAACACATTTATTACATCCTCCTTCCAAGGAATCTGCAGGTGCACTGGATGAGCAAAACTTAATAGCTCTAGAAAATTTGGGTAAAATACAAAAAATGGCTTTGCGTGCTTTATATCTAATGAAGACTGAAAACGATGAAGTTACTAAATCACTCAATCAATCAATTGAAAAGGTATTAAATTCTTTCAGAACCTATAAAGAGTTATTAGTTTCTTTTTCAGTAAAAAGCAATCGTATGAAGCTGGATTGCCAGATCGTATCTTTACTGAATACACTAGAAGAACCCATCGACACTATCCTTAAGGCACGGTTAATCTCGTATTCGAAACCAACCAATTGCTACAATATAAAAATCATTCTAAAAACTCTGATTTCCTTGGGTCACATCGATTGGCATTTAGCAAATGTTATTATTGAAAATGGAAATATTTATCTTGTTGATAGCTTTGAAATCGATGCATTTAAGAATTTGGAAGCAAGTAAGGAAGCCATTGAACTGCTAATTAATGGGCTAACACACGAATCTCTAGGAATTAGATTTAATGCTACAACACTCCTCGGAAAAATAAATTACAAATACCATCCCTTACTTTTAGAACAAGTCATTCAAAAGTTGTGGCAAAACTTGTATGAGGAAGAAGAATTGTGGATTTATTATAATGTTGCCAATTCGCTTTTCAATTTAGGGGAAAAAAGTGAAGAAATAACTGACGTCTTGATTGAAGCTCTATACCAAGGTCATCCCGCTATTCAGTTTGATGCAGCAAGCAAACTAATTCAGCTCGGCATGCAGCATCCCAATATCTTTTTCGTTTGCATTAATTGGATTGACAGTTCTTTATCTGAAGAGTCGGCCGCAAAAGCGCAGGAAATATTAAAATCCTTAGGCATCGAAGAATACATAATAAATTCAATAGAAATTTTAAAGAAAATATTTGGATATCAGGACTATTTATCAGTTGTAGCTCAATATGAAGGAATACCATCAGAAACAGAAAAGCTAGATTTATATTTAAATCGTTATTCATTTCCTCGGTTTGAAAAAGACATAGCATTAATACTAGCCTCTTCAAGATCGGAGCGAATCGAAAAAATCAATTCAATACTTATCAAAGCATTGAAAAGTGTAGATCCTTACCTTAAATCCCTAGCCTTAGAGGTTGTCAACAACATGGACTCGGTGAATGACGAGTTCATGAAAATTCTCTCTAATCTATTACATGATCCAATCCGCCGTATAAGGTTGAGGGCAGCAGAAGCATTAGTTTGCTTAAAGTCCATACCTCAGAGTTCGGCGGAAACAAGTATATCAAAAAAACTGAATACAGAATGCGCTACTTTGTTCCATTCAATTTTTCCTCCACCTGTACAAAATCTAATTTTTGCTTATGCAGGTTACGGAAGCATATCAATTGCTGATTCATCTCCGGAGCCAATAGAATCAGAGCAGGATAAAGCAAAAGAAATAAAAATCAGGAAATTCTTTTGAATGGTGAATAGTATTCTGAACAGTTACTACTCATATTGTGGACATAGTGCATCACCATTTTAAAACTAAGTTACCTATATTAAAGTTTATCAAATTAATTTGCATTAATTATTTATAAATCCTCAGGCAATCTAAGTTTTTTTATCTGATTAAAATGAAGCATGAAGCGGCTATTCAGTTTCTTAATAATAAAATGTGCATGAAAATCATTCATGGCAATCATAACTTTAAAATGATCTGGATGAGAAGTTTTTTCAAGTTTTGCCTCACTCATCAATTTGAAGAAGCTCCAGGGTCCGTCAAAAGTGTGAGTTACAGTATGATTGTTAAAATCCTTAAATACGATCGTAATCTCATCTGACTGTTTTGGTGATGGCCATTTAAACCGATACTCTTGTATCGGACCATGGCGGTATACCAATTGCTGCTCACCCACTTTGAACAAAACACTTGCTACATTAGGAGATAAATCCAGGGGGGAGATAACAAAATCAAAATCCATTTTTTTATTATTATTTGGAAAATAAGCTTGTTTTATTTTAAGCATTGCTTCAAGATCTGCAGCCGCTTCCACAAAATCGCTCATACTTGAATCATATTTCTTGGCCCAGCGCCAAGGTGTTTCAGAGACATCCAGATAAGATTTTAAATACTCATTGTAAAAGTTTTCGACTAAACCACCCCCTGAAAAGAATTCGTCGAAATCTTCCATGTTTATCCATTGTTTCGTTTTTTCATTGAAGGGGTAAGCGTGTTTAAATTTATCAAATTTACTGATAATTTCCTTTTTCCATAAAGTATTAATATATTGATGAGATTGATGCATCAAAATTTCCCACGTAGCAATAGCAACTGTCTTATACCATTCATTCAAAGGTTTTGGAAGTTGATTGGCATATATAAGGATTTGTTCAAATGGATTGTTGTCATTTGTCATAAAAGAATTAGTAATTAAAAAACTGGCTTTATTAATGTCAGGCTCCTGTTTCATTTTAATCAATACATTATAAAGATCATCCAGATTTTTCAAAATATTATCGACATTGATAGTCTTATTGATAGTTTCATTATTCCCAAGACGGCATAAGTTACTGAAGGAATCTGCAACTTTAAGCTCTTTATCTTTGAAAAGGACATTCACATTATGTGAAAAAATATTCAATACCTTTTTTAATGGCGAGTTCTCGCTCCGCAATTGATTTATTTTTAGAATTGCATCCTCATAATTTGCGAAAGGTTCAATTTTAAGTGACTCCAGGGCTTGTTGCCATTGATTGACATAATCCTCTGTATAAAATTGTACTGCGGTATTGGTTAGCATCTCAGGAGTAACGGCATATTCATTTTGCAATACTTTCGACTTAACCAATATGCCATCTTTATGGTAGGAGTTTATCATTGCAAAGAGCGCTGGAGAATAAAGTTCAATAAAACCATTATTGGTAAATAAGGGATCGATATAACGATGCTCAGATTCATTAAAAATTGCATTTGATTGATTTGCAAGTTTCATCAAATCTAAGGTTTGATTTGATTTTTGATTTGATTGTTCCTTAACTTTGGCATATATTCTCGACGCCAATGGTTTTTCTGTCAGCAACACGATAGTTCTTTGAACCAAATCTTGATTAATATTTAGAGATTGAACATTTTTTTCTACTGCTAAATGCAGATATTGGCTTAAATGTTTCTTCTCTTCCTCGTTCAAGTTATAATCTTGTTGCCAAAGAAATTGTGCAACATTTTCAATCCATTCTTTTGGATAACGCGCAGGATCACCCAAAGCCAAATAGGCTTTTAAAACATTATAGAGTGATTCGAAGTCTCCTTGTTTTGCAATTAATTGTCTTTCTACTCCATAAGCTACCTTTGGTAGAAAATCGTTCATCAGTATTGAATTAAATATGAGTTCGATATTATTTTTTACTTCAACGGTTTTATAGATTTCATAAGAGAGAAGCCACCTTTTTGCATCGCTATTGTAAGCATCTAAACAGAATTTCAATGAATTTAAGATTTTAATCACATCAATTAAATTACTATCCGCATGGAGTGAGCAATCAGCTTGAGATAATTTCGTTTCTTTTAGGATACGTTCCACCATTAAAAGGTAATGCTTATTGTATACATACCCTTTGATGAACAAAAATGAACCGAGGCTTAACATTATCACGGCAAAGCAATAAGATAAACTTTGCAGCAAATATTTGCTGCGATAAACCCTATCACTATAATTAACCAAATTATGTTCCGGAAAAATGATTTTTTGAAAAACATCTTTAATAAAAAGTGTTTGAGACTGGGTAATTTTTTGAGAACGTGCAGGCAGCTTGACATCGAATTGCTTTCCAATCAATAAATTTAAGGGGTTGCTGAGGACACCATCTTGCGGTAGGGCGCTGGTGAAGTAAACTCCTCTAAAATGAACCAGCTCATACAGTTTATTGGCTTGAAAAATCTCGAGAAATCTTTCAATAAATACATTCTTTAGCAAAGCAAATTGTTGCGGAAAAAGGTTTATGGATTCACGGCGATTTAGACTTTGCTCTGCTTCCATCAACCACAATAATTGATCATTCAATTTATCGACAAATTTGTCATATTCAGTTCCGAAGTTTTCTGCAATACTACCTTCCTTAAATGCTTTTATAGGAAATGTAAAACCCAATACCTGATTTTGATTATCTATATCACAACGACCAAAAAAATCTAAAAACCCGGACAAAGCATCACATTTGGTGAGTACTACATAAACGGGTAATTGAATGCCTAATAAATGATACAAATCGACAATATAACGCCGCAGTGCTTTAATTCTTGTTTCTCTTGTCGCATCCTCATGGATAACTTCACTCATATCGACGGTAATAATTAAACCATTTAACGCTTTTCCTTTTTTATATTTTTTTAATGTTGTTAATATTCCCTTCCAGGTATCGCTCTGCATATTGATTTCGCTATTTGGCTCCGCTTTGAATCTTGAATATTCTATAAAAACGGCTTCTTCAGAAACGTATGTCATTAATCCTGGAACTTGTTCTTTCTGAAAACGTTCATCTTGATGGTCAAACTGTGGGAAATGTAGTCCCGAATTCTCGATTAATGCTGTTTTACCACTATGCCTTGATCCTACCACTAAATACCAAGGCAAATTATCAATTGATACCACTTTCTTACCATTCATAATTTGGGATTTTCGTAAATCAACAATAAGCGCTTGAACATCCTGATTAAATTCTTGTATTTTCTTGGTATCTTTCTCTAAATTAGGATTGGATTTGATTTTAAATATAGAAGTCGTTAATTTCTTTTCTGAAATTTTTGTAGATCTTTGTTTTAATACAGTAATAAGAACCCAAAGTAAAATGACACTTAAAATAACCAGGAGCCTTGCTTCAACACTCTTCAGCGGCATCCAATGATCAATCTGAATCCGAGAACCAGTAATCCATATCAAAAAACAAAAAAACGCAATAACAAGCGCCTGGAAAAATGTGGAAAGAATCCATTTCATCATTGTGAATTTCCATTTAAAGGCAATATTTGATAGGTATGATTTTCTATTTGTTCAGATTTTTTTATCTTATCCAACAGAGAATAAATGACCACTTTGTTTCGTTCAGCATGGTGTTCTAATATCAAAGTAATACATAATAATATGCTTCCTGAAAGCAGCAAAATCATCCAAATGGGTAACAGAAACAATCGGCTCTTCTTTAAAGAAATCCCAGAACCTACTGAAAACGTAAATTCTCTCTTTTTTGATTTTTGCAGGATTCGAAACAAATTATTACGAACTCTAAGCCATCCCATGGGGTCAGTGTAAAATTTCCCTTCAAATCCGAGACTTAATATATTATAGAAAAGTTCAAGAACATGATAATTTTCCTCAGGAGATTTTAAAAATTCCTCTAATATGATATAGAATTTTTCACCCCCAACCCATTCATGATGTAAAGTTACCAATAAACTTTGTTGTAACCAAATGCTATTTTTGCCCCACGGTGTTTTTAGAACAGCTTCATCCAAAGCAGTACACAAAGCATAGCGAGCTGCCAATATGGTCCTGCTTGGATATTTTTGCAAGTTACAACGATACTCGAAGTAGCGAATTTGATCTAAGATTTTATCTCGAAGCAAAGCAATATCACGACATTCTTCGACTTCTTTTACAGTTGTCAATAAAGATAATAAAGGTTTGGCAGCCCATAGTAAAAAATTATTGTGTGGTATTCTGGATTCGCTTATCACTTCCAGACTAGACATGTTTTGATTATCACTCTGCTTGATTTCGATTGTGCTAGACATAGGGTTTTTTCCTAAGCGCCCAGAGTTGAACCTGAAGCCCTGGAAATTCATTTCCAAAATGAACAGCCAAACCGCTAGAATTAAATAAATCCCGCCAATGCGCATTGGCTTTATTTAATAAGAAATAGACATATCCCGCGTTCAGTGGTATCTCCCTAGGGGGTGTCGTTAAAGGTTCTAAGTCGATCGCTGGTAAGGAATGAATCATCAAATTGTTTATCGAATCAAGGGAAGCAATTTTGACTTGTGAAGTCACTTGCTCACAAAGTTCTTTATTAGGAAGTTCTGCGTGAACTGCAAGCACAAAATCCGCTTGATTCAAAAGGTTTTTATCTTCTAATAAACATTCCCAAGTACCATACTCTTTTGCTTCCAGATGTAGCTCAAGAGCACTGTGCAGTACAATCAAAGATAAGGCGCGCTTTAATTCAATGATAAGGGGATCAAATGTATTTTGGAGATCTTCATGCCTATAAATTGGCCAATTTTTTATTCTGCGTGTCTTGTTATAAAATATAGAGAGATCAGAAAGCAATTCAATTAGATAAAGATATAGAGTTTCAGGATGAACACCTCTTTTGCTTGCATAAAATTGCAACAAAGCTTCCGCACGATTGATGATAATGAGCAACATAAAGTCCATGATCTCTGAAGCGCCATTGCTCCCCAATTCTGACTGGCGGCTAGCAAGGGTTTCGCCTCGATTATAAAGCAGGCTCAGTAAATCTTTGATGATATTCTGTAATTTAGTGATTGTATGAACATCTAAACAAGGGGGTAGAAAACTTTCATCTAGCTTAACTTGTTTATCAGGCATTACTTCATTTATTCTTGCAATGGGAATAGAGTTAAATCCTCCCCGATCTTCAGTTTCAGACAGGATTCTAAGCCATAAACGGCCAATTTGAATATCAGCCGCATTATTCGAATTTGCATTAATATCCGTTACTTCTGCATTATCTAATAAATAGCGGCAAGTAGGATGGTGTTGTTCTGTAAAACCAACTTCGGATATGTTTGGCCGTCTCAAAGGAAGACAGAGGAAAAGGAGTGTATTATTGGTGGCCAGGGGAATATCAATCGGAGGCGGGGCATATCCTTCCAAACCAGTATCAAAAGCTGTGCCATCTGGAAAAATCCCTTTACAAGACAACAAAGCAAATTTTCCTAAAGATAATAAGGTATGATCTATTTGGTATTCTAAAATCCCCCAATTTGACAATCCCGTAATATTGGGACGATTATTGACGAGACGTTCTATATATTTTTCTTGGTATTGTAAATGATGGGGCTGCAGAAACATGCCTTCGGACCAGACAATTTTATTTGCTATCATCCTTTGACTCCCGATCCCACTTTAATTGATTCAGGTTCCAACAAAACAGAAACTTGATTTCCTTTTATTTCCGTTATTGGAATTGTAATTTTCCAACCTGCATTATTGATGTCCCTATAAGCTGCTACAAAAGCCATATATTTTGTTCCTGGTAATATCTCTTGAACAACATCCAGTGTTTGATTGGGCCGAATTTCTGTTTCACTTTTGGTAAGAAGAGCTTCTTTTAAAATATTTTTAGAGTTATCTTCTAAAGCAAAAAAATCACTTTCTTGTAATTCTTCTATAGATTTTAATTGATACATGGTGACTACTACCGGTGCAGGATCACCGTATACATCAGGATTCAAATTTGTGCAGGCATTATATTGCACTTTCAGATTTTGTGTTTCAGGAGCAGAACTACAACTACATAATATTAGCATCATCGATAGGAGCATCAATAGGTGTAAAGTTTCTTTCATCTTACCTTTTTTCCATGTTTTGTTCGTTCTGAATAAGTGACATGCGTAATTTCATGATACCATGTGTCCGAAAGAGGCTGCCCTTTATCCAAAAATAACAGTGGATCTTCTAATACCTCAACCTTTGCAGAGGTCAGTATATCATTTCCTGTCACTTCTGTAAGACTTATATTGTCAAGCATCTCGATATCATTTGCCTTAAAGAAATGATCTCTGGAAGACAAGCCGATTTTCTCACTAAGTTCATCGAGATTTAGAGTAATTCTATAATTTTCAAGCTCTATCATTTCGCCATCTTCGATGGTTCTTGGAGCATTGCTATCCATGTAGAGAAATTGATTATCCGATGTAGTACAGAATTTAAGTTGAACAGCCTGAACAGCGGGAGTAAAGTCAGGTGATTTTGCATTAACGCTTGGGGATGTTTTGCTTTCGACTGAATTTGATTGCTTGCCTTCCAACCAAGTATTATCAAATTGCTCCCCAGGCTTTGAAATCGTAGCAATTGTTACTTTAAGTGTTTTCATATCAGCGTTTTCGTACAAGCTGTTCATAATAGATAGCTTGATATCAACAATGATGGCCAGTTAATATCATCCATAAATGACATAAAATTTAACATTAATAACATTTCTTAACAAATATGTCCAGAAAAATCAGACCGACTATAAATTAAAGTAAACTTTTATTGAAAGTCTTAGGGAATTTGCTAAATATTGATTAAAAATAGATAGACAGTTTCAAGAAAAAAAGTATAATTGGTGTTGATCATTGACTTTTCTGTACTGTCAATAATCCCGATGTCCCTAGCACATATAGCTTTTAATGTTCAAGGGTGTTTTTAGGTATCAATCAATCTAGTTACGATAGCTAGTTAGGAAAGGAAAACAATGTCAACTATTTACATGAAAATTGATGGTATAGATGGTAATGTGACTGCAAAAGGATTTGAAAAATGTATTGAGCTGCTAGCAACAGATTTCGGATTAGGGCGTTCAATTACCTCTCATGAGGGTGGTAGTCAGTCCAATCGCGGGGTTAATGCGCCTTCATTTTCTGAACTTCGTATCTCAAAAAAGGTTGATGAAACTTCCCCAAAATTGTTTTTAGAAAGCTGCCTTGGTCAAGGTAAGACAGTTGTGATCCACTTTGTAGAAACTGCGCCAGGCGTACAAACAGGGACAGGCCTACGAAGTTACTTAGATATTACCTTATCAGATGTATTGCTCAGCAGTTTTGCTTTTGGGGGTAATGGCAGTGGCGGCTCTCCAACAGAAAAAATGACTCTTAATTTTTCAAAAATTCAAGTTGGGTACACACCCTATAAACAGGATGGAACACCCGGCACACCAATTCGCACAGCCTATGATCTTGCTCAAGCTACTCCTGTAGCTGCAGCTTGATGCAATTGGCTTGCTAGTTTTTGTATAATTTTTGCAATTACTTTTAACCCACCAAAACAGTGGGACAGCCTAAAATAATATTCCCACCATGCGCAGTGGTATCTCCCATTCGCGCGGCTGGTAATTTACCGATTAGGACTGTAGTGCTGCCCATCGCAATAACATCTGGAGGTCCAACGCAAGTGACCATGCTACTCACTTGCGCAGCGGGCAATTTGCCGACTAAAACGTTAAGACAAGACGATTGTATGATCGGTCCTCCCACGTGAGGTACCGGCCCAGTTAGCATTGGGCAAACATGCATGTCAGTAATTCTGGCTGCGGGTTGTCCCATAGCAATCTCCAGCAACGAATTATTCAACCGAACTAACCTACTGAATCATAACCACCGTAGTCAGTAGCATACTCTTCTTCTTCATCATATTCATTCTCAAAATCAGAATATTGCTCCTCCACCTCATCGATCCCTACTGCAAACCCATCTAATCCATTTTCCTTTAAGCCTTCACGAACATGTGTTTCTCTCACTGTTCTTATCTCGTCAATATACCTTTCACCGGCTACCAAATAAATTTTGCTACCTTGATCATTATATGGAAGAATATTAATTATCCAATCATAATTAGCATAAAATTCCACATTAGCATCTTGCGCACCTTGAAGTCGGAATAAAGTAGGCGCAACCAATACTTCAGATATAGTATTGTAAATGCAATTAGCATGCGGAAGACTGTCCGGGTTGTTTGTATAACATAAAAAACATTCATTGATATCGGATTGCTTTCGTTCAAATGCTTCTTTGACTTCCATACAGAACAATCTAAAATGATTAATATCGCGAGTCAATTTTTTATCTAAATGGATTGCAAAAAAGTAATGCCTTGAACACACTAGTAGTACTACACAGCTTTGCACCCCTGTAGTAACAAGTCGAGTTCCCACTTTACGACGTAATGCAACACCACAACCACAAATGTTAAAATATACCGGTTTAGTCATAGATAAGTCCTCTACTTAGTTTGCAATCTCAAAAGAAGTTAAAACACCAATGCCTAATAATGCACAATTATATGATGTGGGTTCTCTGAAAGAGCGTAAACGGCTGCAGTTATTAAAGAAAGAGATATCACTTTCAGCAGCACCAACGACATATTCGGCTGAAAAACCCACGAGGTTCATTATTCTCTTCATCCTCTCTTAGGTTCAGAAGGTTATTTTCATTCTCGAATTCAAAATCCTCCAAGTTCATGCCATCATAGATACCTACTGCAAACCCATTGTTATATCCAAATCTTTCCAAACCTTCATAAACAGCATTCTCTCTATTTGCCCTTGTATCACTATCGAACTCATCTCCAAGTACCAAATGAATTGATTGACCAGAGCTTACGTACGGAACTACATCTACTTCCCTATATTTATTAACAATCAATTTAGCCGTGCCATCTCTAAGTGGCTTCAATGTAGTTGGAGATCCCAAATTATTGTATATTGTATCTAAAATTCTGTTAGCGTGCGGAAGGCTATTTCTATTCTCTGTGTACCACAAGGTACACTCGATGATATTTGAATTGCGTAATTCAAAATTTAATCTGACGTTGGTACAGAATTCTCTCAATTGACTAGCATCTTCGGTCTCATTTTCAGATAAATGGGCTGCAAAAACATGATTATCCGACAATACTTGCAATACTACACAGCTTATCACCCCTGTGGTGTAGAGACTATTACCTTCTTGCAATGGTAATGCAACCCCACAACCGCAAACGTTAAAAGATACCGATGTCATTAATAATCCCCCCTAAACATTCTCTCCATTGCCACCTTTGGCAATATCGATCCCCTGTTCTAAAAAAAACCTGTAGTTCGAACTTACAGTTTGTCCCGCTGTCTTGCCCCCGTGTTCTGCCGCACTCAAAACCGCTGCTAACATGATAGCGCCAGACACTCCTTTTGCATAAAGAAACTCTTGAGGCATCACTGCAGGTAAATTCTCAGCACAAAGGCTTCCACCACTCCAAAAAACTGACACTATCGACCAACCTATGGCTGTTTTAAATTCTAATTTTTCAGATAAATGTTCTGCTCTTCTACGTAATGGCTCATTAGGGTGATAAACCCATTCTTTGATTAAGCGCAAAGCTTCTTGCGCTTCACTTAACTTTGAATCACAATCGGCATGTTTAGCTGCTAAATATCCCCACCATATCGCTTCACGTTTAGGAAGGCCATGCGCCAAAAAATTTACCGCATCGGTATAAAACTCTTGATATATGAGAGAGTTAAGGAATTGGGACGAATTAATATTTGTCTGTAACAGGGTAATTGAATTATCACTGAGTTTAAATCGACTACAGATGATTGAAGGCTTCTGACTATTTAGTTTTTGCAGCATATATATCAAGTCCTGATGATTATAAATTACATCAATTTATCATGGTTAATGCACCTTGCATTTTAAGCATCCCAGTTCCATTGACCTCAGTAATAGCACCTTCCATCTTTAAACTGGCATCTGCTGAAACTTGTACCAAAGTGCCATTGATGGTAACTTTAATTCCTTTAAGTGTGATTCCGGTTTGATCAATTTTGATGCTGTTGCTGCCGACTTTCAATTCTATACTTTGCATTGCTTCGAGACTGCTTTTTCCCATGGAAACCTTTGTGGTTTGATTTCCCATCTTTATTTCAAGAGAGTCATTACCAGTGTTAATTTTTGTAGTTCGATTACCAGCTTTCAAAGTGCGAGTTTCATCTCCGGTTTCAATTACAATTATCTCATTACCCTTTTTAAGGGTGATACTCTCATCGCCTTCTTCAACAATGATGGTGCGGTTGTTCTTAATTTTAATTTGCTGATCATTTTTTACTTCTCTTTGTTCATCATGTTCAACTAATGTCTTTAAATCCTTTTGGGCATGTAAATAAACAACTTCATTATCCTTTTTGTCTTCAAAGCGAAGTTCATTAGAATCATCCGCTTGTCCCTGTTTGGTGCTTTTGGTTTTAATTCCCGATTGAGAAGAGTTATTAGGCAGAGTGTAGGGCGGCATTTGGTCCGCATTATAGACAGATCCAATGATTAAAGGTTGATCAGGATCTCCTTCTAAAAAAGAAACAATGACTTCTTGGCCCACTCTCGGCGTAAAAATACTACCCCATTGTTTTCCAGCCCAATATTGAGCGACTCGAATCCAGCAGGAACTTTCTTCCTTTTTCTTGTCTGAATCACGATCCCAATGAAATTTCACTTTAATACGACCATATTTATCACAGTAAATTTCCTCACCTTGTGGTCCAACAACTTCTGCTGTTTGTAAACCTAAAATTCGAGGCTTCACCGTTACTCTAGGCGGTCTATAATTGGTTTCAGCGGGAATACACTGAAATTGATTGCTGTATTGTGATGAGGAAGATGTATCAAAAAAACTGCTTGGATTTACTGCTTGATGCGAGATCTCGATCAAAGTATAAGAAGCTTTTTCAGCTTTTATATCACTGGTTTTTAATTCAAATTGATTACCTACAGAAAAGTTGCCATAATTGCTCGTGCCTGCAATGATTTCGCAATGCGCTTCATCTGCTTCTATAAATAATTTCGCTTGTGTCTCGTTTTCGAAAGCTGAATCATATGCACCAGTATACTGGTAATGCTCATATTGATTCATTTTATAATAATCAATTACTGTGGTGGACGATTTTTGAAGATCTGCTTTGGGCCGTTCAAAATCATAACTTGATTGAGTACGTTTTCCGATGTCAAATTGAAATGCATGTTCCCATTGTTGTATGCTAGGTTCAGGGTAGCTGCCTTCCTTGTAAATTGCTTGGATGCCGCTTTTTGCAAAACCTGATGTAGAATCTGATAATATCAAAGTGTGTTTATCTTTCTCATGCTTAAAATAATAGTAAATTCCCTCTTCTTCCAATAATCTTGAAATAAATTGAAATGCAGTTTCATGATATTGAGTACAATATGTTCTAACTGCATTACCACCTTTTATATTGCTCAAGGAATAATCGCTCATTCCCATCTTATTAAAAACCTGTTGGATTATTTTCTTGGCTGAAAGATTTTGAAATATTCTGCAATCTCTAGAAAGATTAAGAAACCAAAACCAGGGAACTATTTGCGCCTTATAATTTCTTCCTTGTCGAAGATTATAAGGACCTCGATAAAATCTATTAACAATGCCATGAAAATAACGCAATGGACCCTTTGTTCCATTAATTTTGATGCTGACCGGCTTTCCTATGATACTTTTCTCTGAAATATTTTGATTTGAGGAAAATAAATTTAATTCAAAATTAAAAAGCTTTGAAACCGATTCAAAACCTGTAAAGGACGTCAGAATTAATTCATTCTCTCCCAATGAAGTATCAATTTCTAACAGGCGATTTTTCTGTACTACAGTTGCAGCCATTTATTTCCATTCCAATAGTGCGTTTGCCATCATAAGCCCTCATAATGATTTTACAATCACTGCCTTACTATTTTGAACCAAAGGCCTTGTTTTTAACCAAGTATTCCAGCCTAACTGCATCGAATTTTGCTGTTGCAGTACGCAGTCTGGTACCTCTGCTGCAATCAGTTCAAATTGAATATCGAAGCTCTGTTCAGGTTTACTATAGCGTTTAACTATCGTACAAATCTGTTTTAGCAATTTTTTAGCCGGGTGCAAGTCTTGAAAGTCTTGGTAATGTATAGGCCCTATATAGAGACGAAAATGACAATCTATGTTCCAGTATTTCTGTCCTAAAATTATTTCCGTCCCTAACTTTTGATATCTTCCAGAAAAAGTATTGCAGGTTGCCAAGACGGTTTTATCTGTTTCTGTCAGGATCAACCATTTTCCTTGAAGGACTAATACTTGGAAAGGTATTTCAAAATAATCCTGCAATATACTTTCTAACGCAACGGCTGATCTTTGGCGCCCAGAAAATAAGCTTGCATATTTTAGACATATGAAATCAATATCTTCCTGTTTTTCATTTTGAGATAAATCACCTGCAATTCCTAGTAAAGCCAGATCAAAAGTACTGTAATGATAATCTTCTTTTTTATTTTTGAAATCTACCAAATAAAAATGGCTTTTTTTCCATGCTTCATAATAGGATAAAATGAATAAATGATTAAAAATATCAAAGAAATCCTTAGGAACAAGATTTTGCTCATGAATCAAATGTAAAATATTTTCTGTATAAGGCGCAGGCAGACCGGCATTGATTCCTGTCAAACCTAAAAACTGCACAATCACTGTGGGAAGAACTTTTTTGTCTTCAGCAGCTTCAAGGTTGATTGATTCAATCGCTCCTAGGGGAAAATCATTATGAGAGGCACTTTTAAAACACACAAAATCGCGAAGCTTATTATCATTAAACTCATGATATGCATGCTCTAGCAGCCTAACGGCTTGAAAAAAATTAAATTCCTCCGGCTGCTTCTGCAATCTTTCTAAAAGCATAGATATCCTTCCCTGCTCTCCTTGAACATCGATATAGAATTCCCTCATGAGAAGCCACACAAAGTTGTGTAAAAGAGTTAAAAGTTGCAAATCTTGCGAAGAAATTATCCAATACTTGCACAAACAAATAGAGCGAATTTCCCACAAAAGGGGTGGTGTCCAAAGTAATTAGAATTTCTATACCTTGTACACAGGATTGACGAAACCCCTGCTGCCATCTAGCAGTAGTTTGTTTGCAAGTTACTTCACGAATCCCTTCAATCATTTGTCTATTTTCTTCTGATTCCTTAAAATTATATAATGTCAATATTTCTTTCAACATTTCAATCCCCCTGCCTTCATCAACCATTGAAAAAAAGTTTAAAGAAAGATGGGAGATGAGCTTCCAGCGCATTTTATTTCTCAATTTTGGTTGTATTGGTCTTGTAAAAGCAGTCAAAGAGCTCACAGAGGTTACTAAGGAATCTTTCGATTGTATTTGTAATAGGTGTTCATTTCCACCAAAAGGTAACTGATAAGGTAACAGACCATCGGAACAGAGGATCTCAACTTCGACAATGCCCCCACCCTGAAAAGAAGGATTAAAATCTAAATTATTAAAGGAAATATAAGAATTTAAATTCTCCCCCTCCCCCATTCTCTGAGTAGCATACCAATAACAGCTTGCATCAAAATCATGATGGGTTAAGCCGTAGAATGGGCAGCATTTTAATTCAATACCATTTTCATTATAAACCGTCACTTTTTCTATCGAGTTGACTTCTGATTCTGATGCCATCATTCTGGCATCTCTAAAGACTAAGTATTCTGTCTCCGTTTGGGTCAAATGGATAGGATCTGCGTGTTGCTTGTATAAATTTACAATAGGCGTGCAACCCAATTTGAACATCGGTCCCAACGTTTTCTTTTCTAACTCTTTGTTTGATCTCGCTAAATAAAACAAAATTTCTAGGGAGTTACCAGTGTTTTTTAAATTCTCTGCAGTAAGTCCCCATAAATCAAAAAACATAAACTTTTTTGGAAACAAAAAGAATTCAGAAATAAAATCGTAACCTTGCGAAGCTGAAGCCTTATTAGGCAGCAATTTTTCATCTACCTCGAACCCAACACTGCGAATATTTGATTTATCTAGAAATAAAGCACGATCAGGATCTGAACCAATACCAATCATTAATGTTTCGTTTAGAAGCAATTCAAATAATTGATATGCAGAATAAGAGGGGACCATCTATATAAAATCTCAAAAATTCTGGTGCAAGCGTTGCAAAATTTAGCTTTGGCGCGGTACATTTTAATGTCAATTGTATAATTGCTCCCGTTTGCATTGCAACATTAGGATCCGGCGGGGTTGGAGCTTTAAATGGCTTTGCGGTTAGTTGACAATCTACTATTTCTATTGGCCATAGTGTTACTGGGTAGCTTGTTACAAATTGACATGATTCAGAGTAATGAGACGTCGTTTCAATCATGGAATTTTTCTGAATAGTATGAAAAGTTTGTAATTCAGGTATTGCATTGAATTGAACAATAGAAAAGGAAGGTATAGAGCTTAAATAATGAGGGTACAAAACTCTCAATAATGCCTCTGCGATTTCTGGAAAATCATCTTCAATTTTATAGTGAATGTGTGCAGAAAGAAAAGCGAAAGCTTCTGTGATCCTACCGAGATCAGGATCTTTCATTTGGTTTGAGCTAATTCCAAGATGACTTGCTACCTTTGGGTACTTTTTTGCAAACTCTAAAGTCAACCTATGAACGCGATCTAATTCCTGATTATAAAATGGTAGAATCTCGTTCCACATGAATCAAACCCTCTCCAGATTTTTCATTGTGGTAATAAATTTGCAATTATCAAGATTCAATTTCGTTTGAAATTGAACTTCGAATTTCTCAAAATCTTCAACGAATATCCCCTCAACAAAAAATAATAGATGATCGGCAATCTCCGATTTCTGCATGCTAACTTTCACTTGTTGTAACCGCATCTCAAATGTCTTAATGGTGTTTTCAATTTCTATACAAAGTATCTCAGCAGATTGATAGGAATCATACAAAAAACCTTGCAAACTGTCCAAACCATAATTCAGGATTGATCTTTGCAAGTCAGGTGAATTTTCATCCCAGCTAAAGACAATTTTTTGGCTATTTAGCAGAGCTTGTAAATTATCTTTGATGCTCTCTATGATCGGAAAATAAGACTCAGGTACGTAATCCTCTGACTTTTCATTAGAACTTGCAGATAATCTTTCAATAAAAGTCAAACCATTATTTTGATTCATATGAAAATCTAATATTCGAAGCTATCAACAAATCGAAACTGAATGAACCGACACAAAAATGTGGTCGTAAATGGATGATGCAGATATAATTTCCAGGCATGCCGGGTTGTTCCTTTAACTGAATATTATATTTTTGCAGCGGATATTTCGAACGAGAGGCGCTGTTGTGCTCATCAAGCTCTGAAGTATAATTGATTAACCAATTGCTAAGAAATATCTCACATTCTCTAGGAGAGATAAACGATCCTATTTTATTTCGGATAATGAGTTTAATGTAATGCGCAAATCGTGATACATTTAAGATATTGTTGAGCTGGCTTGAAAGTTTTGCATTATTTGCCACGTCTTGGGCGTCATAATTCATCGGTTGGTTCAAAGAAGGAACACTATAAAATACAGCATAAGACGTGTGATCGCACTCACAAAGTGCAATGAAGCCGAACTCATTCAAAATTGCACCGGTTGTTGCTGAAATTTGCGTTTCTAGAAGTGGTTTCAAAAGTACTGAAGCATTATCCAAATTAAATGAGGTCTTAAATAAATTCGTAACCAACCCTTGGGATTCAAATCCTCTTTTGACACCGCAAATTTCAGTGAACCAACGGCTTTGATAAAATTCTCTCAATACAATAGTTGCCAAGCTATAGATGGCATTTCCCCAAAGATAATCTTCGTGCTTTTGAATGGATTCCGTAAAGTAAAAACTGCCTGTTCCCCGATACTTTTGATATGGTTGCCTTAATATGCATCTTGGACATAAGAGACCCACAAACCGCATATCGTCTTCTTGTCTTAATTTTCTAAACTGTGAATATTCCATCTCCTGAAATATTTTTTGAAAATCAAGCCATGGCCTAAATTCAGAAAAGGAATCTAAGCCAAAGAGCCCAGGATGACAGGACAAAATGATCGGCGCAAAAGCGCTCGCCGCTACTTTAGAGAGCCCCTCTAAAGTTTCTAAATGAGAAATACCCTCTTTGCTAAAACCATTATGACTGATAAAATAATCACCGATGAGCAATCCAAAAGGCTCGCCGCCTGGACGATCAAATTCACCACTGTATATTTTTTTAAATAATACGCTTTGATCAAACTCAAGATTGTATTTTAAATCCCTAGCTATTAAATCCCAACTCACATCAAGCATTTTGATTTTTTGTGTCTTTCCAGCTTGACAACTCATGACCAATGAAAATAACCCAAGCCAAGAGGCTTCTAATCTTTGAAACCTTGCATGATGCAAGATAAGATTAACTTGCTGGTTTAGTAATTTATCGATAAAGGTGATAGCATACTGTATCGCCTTAACAAACGAATCGTAGGACAATGGTCTTTTATTCTGCCCTGCTCTCTCTGAATGACAAAATATTCTATAACATTTTAAAATTTCTATGCGAGAGGATGATATGCTGCTAGACAAACAACCTAGATAGGCATCGAGTACATCAATAATTTTATGATAAATGCTTTCTTCTTCTACAAAGCAATCATAAAAATCATTGATAACTGAAGTCGTATTCACTGATGATTCACTGAAGATTCACTGATAAAGCAAACCTTGGGCGGATCTCTTAGGTCCGCCCAAAGCTATAACAACTTAACCTAATTTGGGAATATTGGCGACCAGCCTTAAGGAAGTTGTTAGTTCCTCCAATTGAAGCCAAGGTCTTAACCAAGCAATGGCGTGATAGGATCCAGGTTTGCCTGGAATTTCCGCCACTTGAACGCGTGCTTCTGCCAGTGGATACTTGGCCTTCATCTCCTGGCCAGCATCTTTGTCTCCATTGATATAATTCGTAATCCAACGATTCAACCACAATTCAACATTTTTGGCTTCCATGAAAGAGCCAATTTTATCTCTGGCCATTACTTTGAGATAGTGGGCAAAGCGAGAGGTGGCCATGATATAAGGAATTCTGGCAGAAATTGCCGCATTGGACGTAGCATCGGGTGTATCATAAACTTTCGGCTTTTGCACCGATTGAGCCCCAAAATACACCGCATAATCAGTATTTTTATAATGACAAAGCGCCAGGAATCCAAGCTTACTCAACTCAGCTTCTCGTCGATCAGTAATTCCAATTTCAGCAGGGGATTGCATGTCAATGTCTCCATCGTCCGTCTTAAAAACATGCATAGGCAAGCCTTCGACCTTACCTCCTCCTTCTGCCCCACGTATGGCAGTACACCAACCATAAAGAGAGTAAGCATTTGTCAAACGAGCCCCTAAAACATAGGCTGAATTCATCCAGCAATAACTGCTATGATCGAGCTGTTTGGTATTTCTCTGTGTATCTAAGTTTGTTTCCTCAAAATCAAATTCATCTATTGGGTGCGTTGCATTACCATAAGGTAACCGAGCAAGCACTCGAGGCAGTGTCAGTACCACAAAGCGTGAGTCCTCTGAATCGCGGAAGCTTCGCCATTTGGCATATTCTGCAGTATCAAAGATTTTGGCCAGATCTCTTGGTTTAGAAAGTTCCTCCCAAGAATCAAAACCAAAAAAATCAGGTGCAGGTGCTGCGAAGAAAGGACAAAATGCTGCTGCAGAAACATTGGAAATTTTCTCTAACATTTCAATATCATCTGGAATATTAGAGAAATAATATCCTCCAATCAACGCACCATAAGGCTCGCCGCCTGGGGTGCCAAATTCATTTTCATATATTTTTTTAAACAACTGACTTTGATCAAATTCTGAAGCTTTTTCAAGATCTTTTTTGAGATCATTTTTTGTGCAGTCCAAAACCTTTATCTTAAGGCCGGTGCCCGTCTCGCTATTCATGACTAAATAGTCTAGCCCTCGCCAAGCTCCTTCTAAATCAGTAAATTCAGGTGTGTGAAGAATAGAAGCTAATTGTTTTGAAATGGCCATATCCAGACTGGTTATGGCGTCGTTTATGGTATTCAAAAGATTTTTATCCCATTGAACTGTGCCTTTCTGAACTTCATCAATTAAGGTTTTTAGTAAAGCTTTGGTTTGGGTTTCATCTGTTTGCTTGGTGGCTTTAATAGCCTGTGACAACAAACTCAATTCCGTTTGTTTTTGATCTTTTACGTCAGTTACACTCATTGAAATGCTCCCTTGATTCTATGTGGTTAGTCCAAGATTAAACGCTGATTTCATAACAACATTTAAAATCAGCTAGGTTGCAGGCGAGGTATTTAAATCCGCTTCAAGTTTGGTTAAAGCATCTTTATCTTTAATTAACTTTTCTAAAATAAGTTCAAGTGCTTCTGAACGATCTGCTTTAGAAAGTAAATCTCTTAATCGATTACGTGCCTCAAGCAGTTTTTTAAGGGGCTCTACTTGATCAACGATTCTGGCAGGTTCGAAATCTTCCATCTTGTTAAATTTCAAAGACACCGACATCTGGCTTCCATCTGAAGCCAAAGTATTGTCGACTTTTAAATTTAATTTGGGTTCAATTTTAGTCATTACCTCATCAAAATTGTCTCGATCAATTTGAATAAATTTACGATCTTTGAGTGGCTTTTTGGGGGCAGAGTCATTCCCTGAAAAGTCTCCCAATACCCCAACCACAAAAGGCAATTCTCTTTGAACAACGGCGCCACCTGTCTCCACCTCATAAATAATGTGAACACGAGGTTTACGAACCCTACTCAATTTCTTCTGAACACTCTCCATATATTCCTCCTCTGATAAGTCAACGTGAATACTTCCTATTTGTATTAAAATGCTATAGAACCACAAACTTTGATGGATTACAACTGAGCTGATCCACTAATTTCTTGTTTTTTTCAAGCTCTTTGTTCTTATTGATACTTTGAGGTTTTATTATTTTTAATTTTTTACTTGCATCCACTTCAAGTACTTTGAGGTTCTTGAGGTATTCCAGTCAACTCAAAAACGGTTGTCCGAGTATTAGCATCTGTAATTAATTCACTTAATAACTGAGGTAATGGCATTTTGCCCCAACGTACCACCTTTTCAATTAAATAAGAGAGAGGAGAATGAGGTTCCGTTTCTTTAAAAAATTGAGCTATCTCTGATAATTTCGACAAGGCTGCCTCGCGACTTTGTGGCTTTTGAATATCTTGCATTCGCTGTGGCGAATCTTGTCTCTGACTAGAATCTACCGCAATCAAGTTTTTTAATGCAGCACTCGATAGCACTTCTTTGCTGATAAATTTTACTGTGTCTAAACAGGTTTTTAAACCCTCTTGAATCCTTGAACAGGGAGGCGCTTCTTGTCCACAGTGACTATCCAAAAATTCATATAATGAGGCTGATTCTGTTATACATCCCTCTAAGTTTAGTATTAAATTACTGAAAAATTCAGGGCTTGTTTTATTAATCGCAGATTCGACATTTTTCAAATCAATGCCCGCTTCTGACAAGTATTTCGATTTTTTATCTTGATCGGTGATTTTGCTAATCTCTACTGCTTGCTTGTACTGCCACAGCGCAAACCTTCCTGCATCATTGGCATCGATGATGTAAGTGCTGGAAATGGGAACTATCAATGTACCTTCCGTTTCTTCCCCATTGAGACCTGCTATCGGCGCCACTTTCATTGAAATGTCTTGATCAGTAGGAACAGGATGCAATGAATCCCAATATTTTTCACATAGTTGCCGTGTTACGCAGAAAGCTTTTTTGAGTCCTTCAAATTGGAGTATTCTTAAAGACGCTTCGATAAACCAAGCACATATTTCTAAATCTTTGCTGTATTTTAATAGAATTTCTGTTGCAATCTCACAAACTTGCTTCCAATCTTCTACTGGGGAAATCCCTAAATCTTCAAAACCTTGCATCAATCGCCTTTCTTTAGCACGAGCGCGATTTCTTGCTTCCTTTATCTTGTAATACAACGAACCCTCAGCATTTACTTGACGCAGATCTTGACCGGTCGCCATTTCTTGAGAGATGGGTTTTATTAAATCATCTACTTCAATCGTAAAAGAAGATTCCACTGATACCTGCTTATACATTTGGTAAAGTGTTTAGGAAAGTTTACAGCTCTGTATTTGAGATACTACATATTATTCCAGCTATGCAACCTACCTAAAGATTTTATTACAACAATTATATTATTATATTTACTTGATTACCCGAGTAATATTCACTTAGCGTCGCGTGCGAAAGAACTCTCTCAATAAATCCCCACACTCTCCCGGTAACACACCGCCATGACAATTTATTCTATGATTCAACCTAGGATCTTGCACTAAATTCAAAATACTGCCTGCAGCTCCCGTTTTGGGATCAAGTGCTCCAAAAACCAAACGTTGAACTCTAGCATGTACCATGGCTCCAGCACACATAGGGCAGGGTTCAAGCGTAACATAAAGAGTGGTATTAATGAGTCGATAATTATTGAGTTTCTGTGCTGCTTGCCGCAACACCAAAATTTCAGCATGAGCAGTAGGATCTTTGGCTTGAATCGATTGATTGAAACTTTCCGCAACAAGTTCATCATCTAACACCAAAAGAGCGCCAACAGGAACTTCGCCCAGCGCTTCTGCCTTTTTTGCAAGCGCTAATGCACGTCTCATCCAAAATTCATCGTTATTTAACACAATACTAGACTTATGCTGATCTTTCTTCTTGTAGTGTCATTAAAATGCATTTCATACTTATATTAATATATCAATTTATATTTTATCTGTAAAGAATTAAGCTATCCTCACTGCATAACTACCCAATCATATTCGTAATAATCGAAATCGTATATTACCAAATTATTGGACATTTTAGTCATTATTTGATTAAATAGGGATTCCACTTATAGTTGCTCAACTATATAATGATATTTGAATAGATTCTTCGGTAGGTTCAGGTAGGTACATCGGCATGCACAAAGACAATCTTAAAACCATATTTACAGTTTCTGAGCTCAACCTTGCTGCCCAGAAAATCTTGGAAGGCCATTTTTCCAGGATTACGGTAGAAGGAGAAATCTCCAACTTATCTCGCCCGACTTCAGGTCACATGTACTTTTCTTTGAAGGATGCCAAGGCACAAATTCGCTGTGCGCTGTTTCGAGGGCAAACACGGGGCATTAATTTTGATCTGCGTAACGGTCTATTGGTGCAACTCACCGCGAAGGTGAGCATCTATCCCGATCGCGGTGATTATCAGTTAATTGTTGAATCAGTAGAGCTCGCAGGAGATGGGTTGCTGCGGATAGCCTATGAAAAATTGCTGCAAAAATTAGGGGCAGAAGGCCTATTTGAAGAGCATTATAAAAAACCGATCCCACATATGCCGCGACATATAGGCGTTGTCACTTCGCCAACAGGTGCTGCAATACGAGATATTTTATGGGTGCTTGGCAGACGTTTTCCTGGGATAGCAATCACTGTGTTCCCAACCAAAGTACAAGGAGCGGAAGCTGCTCCAGAAATTGTGCGTGCTATCCTACTCGCAAATCAGGTTAAAATTTGTGATGTATTAATATTGGCGCGCGGCGGCGGATCGCTCGAAGATCTCTGGCCATTCAACGAAGAAATCGTAGCACGCGCGATTTTTGCGAGTGAAATTCCCATAGTTTCCGGCATAGGGCATGAAACAGATTTCACCATTGCAGACTTTGTTGCTGATAAGCGAGCTGCGACCCCCTCTGCAGCGGCTGAATTGGTAAGTCCCAATCAACAAGAATGGTTGCAAGCTTTTTTTAAACTGGAACTTCGCTTGAAAAATGAAATCCTGCGACGCTTGCAATATCGCAGTCAAACACTCGACAATCTCTTAAAGCGCCTCCGTCACCCAGGACAGGAAATCGAAAGGCAGCTAGAGCGTTTACATTCCCTAAAAAGCAGGCTTTTTTATACCATCCAGCAGATTTTAAAACAGAAGAAAACCGAATCGATGAATTTACTGCGCTCCTTGAATACTATAAGTCCTCTGGCTACTCTTGCCCGCGGCTATGCCATTGTGATGGAGGCTGGCACCCAAAAAATCCTGCGCTCTGTAGAGGAATTAAATGAGGGAGATCTGTTGCAAGTCAAATTGTCGGATGGTACAATTAATACCAAGCTTATTTCAAAAGAAAAATAAGTTTTTATCAAAATTAAACCTTTATAATATATAATTGATAAATAAATGTATAGTCACGTACTTTTTCTGATTTACAAGACAAATCTTTGAATTATTTGGGATAATCTGATATAATATTGTAATATGAAGACAAAATCACCAAGCGAAACAAATCCCTATTTAAAAAACCCGGCTCAACGGAAAAAATTTATTGCCCGATCAGTAAGAACTTCTTCTGGAGTGGAAGGTATCAAAGAAAAAGCTAACAATGAACAATTCATCATTCCTCAAAGGAAAGGTAATAGCTCACTTAAAATTTTAAAAATTAAACATTAGGAATTTCGATAGAATTCTCTAAAATTTCAATAAATATTTTTTGAATACCTCGACGGTAAATTGATGATTTTTATCAAAAATCGAAATTGTTAATAATTCTTCTTCCGCTCTGCCTAATTCTTGTTCCTCAATCGCTTCCATCTTTTCTTTCGATTTAATTTCAAGGTAATTTTTTAATACCTCATTATTAGAGTCTGGTTCAAAGTCTTCATCTTCAGGCACTGCGTAGCGATTTGACTTGTTGTTCATAACACTCCATTAGTTCCACAATAAGTCTCTCTGGATTGCCACGTGCTTCGCACTCGCAATCCAGGAAGTAGCAGAACAATTCCAATCATTGGATACTCTGTATAAATAATCAATATTGTACTATTCAGATGAATATATTAACATGTAAAATTCAATAATTATTAATAAGTGAAAAGCATTTATTCATAATTTATGATTCATAATTATAACTTAAGTTAGTTATATAATAATTTAATCAATCAACGGGAGATTTCAATGAGCAGCATCCTGACCGAAGGTTTTTCTTATTTCAGTACCGATTATTTTTCTTTTATAAAAAAACCGACAGAACCAGAAACTATTGGTCCAGAAATGATAAAGATAATCAGCGAAAAAGATCCAAATCAAGAAGCTTTTGCGTCCCTCAAAGAATGTCTCGATAAAGCTAAAACTGAAATTTTGGAATCTATGCAGGAATATTTAAAAATTTTCAAGAAAGAAACGGGGTACTCAGCCAATTACGAATCTACCCTGGGAAAAATAAAATTGGCAAAAATTGAGCTTGATATGGCTGCTAGAATTGTCAAACATCTGGTTCAAATTAAGGAAGAAGCCTATCGAATCTCCCCGCACAGGAAAAACTATACAAGAGAGTCTTGATAGAATCCATGAGAACTTTCTGGATGGCTTTCCAGATGGGCAGAAAATTCTGTTTAAGATAGAGCATAATGATTATACCAGGATGTTCCGAGTTCTTCTGCGCATGGAAGAAATGGCAAATTTCAAAATTCAGGGTCGAGATAGGGTGCTAGAATCTCAAAGAAAGCGCGAAGAGCAACAGGAATTAAGATTGAGTTCAGCAGCATTGAAAGAAAGGGAAGAAACGAAACTAAGAGAAGAAACCAGAAAGAAAATTGAGGAAGGCATCATAAAAAAGGAAAAAGAACTTCGGGAACGAAGGCAGCACCAAGGCAGAACGCAAAGCCAGCAACTTCATGCCGCGGCGACGCAACACGTACCTTCACAGTGCCCGGCGAAGCAACATATACCTTCACGCTGCCCTGCCCCGCAACATCCACCATTGCGTTTTTCTCCAGCAAAGCACAGAAGCCCTGCATTAGTCCCGCAGCCTTTCAATCCAGGGCCTCGTGTTTTCGTTGACTATTCCCATCATGCCCCATGCTTACCAATCCCGTACTTACCACCAAGTATGCAATTATATCCAAACCAGAGCACTCCAGTGTATTATCCTGGATACCACCCACATTTCTCTGGATTGGATTCTAGGCAGGTACATTTTGCAGATCACTCCGTTCGACATTCACCCATCATGACTCATCGTTCTGGGGGACATGCTAGGGGACAAGTTACTATGGCTTCTGAAAGTAGAATTCCGTATCATTATGCGAGTCAAAGACCCTTTGGCTAAGCATAGAGATCCATAGATGATATATTCAGAAGATCTGAAAAATAAGCTCGAAGCATTGGCTGCTGGCCTCTCTGCTCGCCAAGAAATCTTATTGCAAACTCCCCTTGCGGACATGAAAGATGAAATTTATCTTCAATTTGAAGACTTGGCTTTTACTGCTATCCGCGTTGCAAAACTCTTAAAATGCAATTCGCGGAGTGAAAGCGATGCAGCAGTCAGACAGCAATGTCTTGCCGAGCTTCGTGAGTATCATCAAAAAAGAAAAACAGATCAAATCGGCTATCTGCTACAGTTATTTAATTCCCCTGAATACCTGAGTACTGCTACTTCTTTATATTCAGGAATAAGTAAACTGCTCGGTTCTAGCTTTGAATATCTTAAAAGTTTTGCAGGAAAGAAGGAACCGGGTTTCAAGCCAGGTAGCAAGAAGGTACCTTTAGAAAAAGATGCTCTGCAACAGAAATCCATTCAAATAAGGACGAAGTATGAAAAGGAATTCATTAAGTTACTTAATACCCGCAAAAAAACACCCCCTTATGAAGTTAAGAAATTTATGGAATCCCTGTTACAAAATAACGCTCAACACAAATACATAAGCGATGAGCTCGAAGATATCATCCGCTACCTCTTTTCTGAAGAAGAAAACGATGTTGAGATTGGCGTGAATCAACTTCAAAGCTACATACATGGCCATGAAATCGAAAATATCGAAACTGCTGCCTTGCATCTCTGGGGGATGATCTGTGAACATGGCATAGCCTTTGATAAAGATGAGGAGTATGCGATTCTCTTTTATAAATTGGCAGCTGAACGCCACTACACCGCTGCAAAAACATCGCTTGCTGCTTTGTTGGAAACAGCACCCAACATCCCAAAACACAAAGTCTATTCGCTCTATTGGGAAGCTGCGACAGAAGGTTGCCCAAAAGCCGCATTTAAACTTGCAGAATTTTTTTTAAACCCAGATCAAGGAAACAATAGTTCTCTTGGGATAAAGTTTATCAAACAATCAATCATAGGTTGTTATATTCCTGCACTATTCTCTCTTAGCAAATATACTGCAGTCGGCATTAGTGGGGTTAAACAAGATGTACCAACATCCTCAGCGCTATTGATGTTTGCTACAGAACTAGACTTTCCAGAAGCAGTGAGAACTACTGCACAAGCTCTAAAAGACGGTAAAAAAGCTGAGATGTCAGAAGCTACTATGGAAAAACCTAGCACTCTGCTACGAGCAATGTCTATCGCAGATAGAAATCCAGAAGATTTTATTACCATAGCATGGTATCTCGAAAATGGCTGGGGAGCACCAAAAAAAGATCTTGAAGGCGCTGCAGTACTCCGAGAATTCGGAGCATTCTTGAAAGCAGAGTTGGATAAGAAGCCTGAACCCGATCCCTTCGTGTCCAAAAATACCAAAATCATGATGCTCATCGCTGAAGGCCAGAAACATTTGAAGCACAAAACCTATTTACAAGCTTTAAGATGTTTCTTTTCCGCTTCAAATTTGGAAGTCGACGCTTTTGATGCAGCAAACCGCTCACTTGCATCCGTGTTATATCATGAACTCGTGAAGCAGATCCATGCAAAGCCATATAAACCTCTGCCTCCTCAAAAAGCCTTAGCAAAAGCGAAGGGTGATCCAAAGTCTCATCCAATCCCTAAGGAAGCTCTGGAGCATTTTTTTATTCTGAAACAGGAAATTTTTACTTCATTACTCTCTCCAGAAAAAGATGAGAAATTATCAATAATATTAATTTTAATCAATAAATTATTAAATGCTGAAGCATCAGATAGAAATGATTCGATCACTGCACTCGAACAATATTGTATACAATCCGATATACCTAGCACTTTTCGCGTCAGAATCTATTGCTTGGGATTATTCCAAGTTTATGGCCTTACTTCGAAACGAAATCTTGCTGAGGGATATAAGCTCATCCAAAAAGCGGCAGATCTCAATTTAGGAGTTGCGCATAATTTTCTAGGAAGCTTTTTTATGCAGACTCCGGTACTAGCACCTTCAGGCAAAAAAGAAAATACATCAGCTATCTCCGCTTTTCGAATGGCAGACAAATGTCACTCTCTTGCTGGCAAAATAAATCATGCGCTCCTAGTGGAAGCAGGTATTGGCACCCCAGCAGATGTGAAACAATCTTTTAGATTACTGAGCGAGGCTTATGAACTCGGCTCATCCTTAGCAAAAGCCTATCTTGCAAAATATTACTTTTTCGGACTAGGAGGTGCCACAAGAGATGTGTGGCTCGGGAATCGCCTGTATGAGGAAGCGTACCGTGCGGGAGTATTCTGGGCAAGAGAAAAGCAAGCAGACATGCAGAAACTTTTAAAGGAGTCTTCGAAACAACTTTTTTCTTCAAAAGAAATTTATTATGACGTTAGAATTATATTGCAGAGACTCGTCAAGCATTATGAAAAAAATGTTAAATTAAAGGATATCATTAATGACTTATTGAATTCGGACGATCTTTCTGCTGTCTACAGAACTCTCCAAGATCACTGCATGACTGCCACAATCACAGATCGCGACGCTTTGTCACTGCTTGGATTATGCTATCAAGAAGCTCTCGGTGTTGAAGAAGATTTGGAACTTGCAAGGATTTGTCATAAATTGGCCATGCCGCTCCCTCTGTCTTGTTATTATTTGGGACGTGAAGAGCTAGAGAGCCCAGATATACTACAAAGAACTTTGGGCATTAAGCGGCTTGATAGCATCAAAATGGGTGCACTGCCCGAATACCGACTCCCTATTCCAGAACAGATTCCTTTATTATTCGAAATGCCGTATTTTATGCCAGAAGCTTATTGCCTGCTTGGGGATTATTTTTGTAACCAAAAAACTGAATCCGACGATTTCAAAAAGCTTGGTCTTTCATATTATGAAACAGCAGCTCGACTGTTTCATCCAGATGCCTTTACTTGCATCGGGAAGTATCATGAAAAAATCAATGATTCTGAGATTGTAGCTGTCACCTGCTATGAAAGAGGCATAAAGTTTGGATCGCCTCTTGCTAAACTGCTTCTTATCGAGCTGCGATTGAATCAAGAGACTACGGATTTTGGATCAATCCATCACGAGTATTGTGGCAAAATCATCACTTTGATTGATGAATTGGCTCTGGAAGCCCCAAAAATTATACCTCCGAAGATTTACGATTTTGCAGCAAACTACTATAGGATGTCAGGGAGTCTAAAAGATCTTTTAAAATCTATACAATATTCGGAAAATGCGCTCAAAGCATCCGAACAAAATAAAGTTATTTATTCTAGGAAGCAAGAAGTCGACAACATTGAATTTCATTTGAAGCTCGGAAAAGAATTTGAAACAGGCACAAACCACGGTATCAAAAATCCACTGCTTGCGTTGAAGCATTATCATCTTGCTTTTGAAAGTGAAAAACGCCACTTCAAAAAAGAAAGAGAAGAGGCAAAGGCATTCTTTGATGCATTGTTCATTCAATGCAAACAAGGTTTAGACAATGTCAAAAAACCGCGAGCCCGCATTGCTGTTAAGGCAGTACATAATACTGACAAATCTAAACTTGCAGCAATATTGCATCCTGTTGCTGAACTGGCCAACAAAAACCATGCTCTCGGATCAATTGCCATAGAACGAGTACTGAATATTTTGATGGATTATCTCCTTTCACTCAATATAGAGTTCGAGGATACCGGTGGTTTTTCCCTCTTGCTTAAACCAAAGAATAGTGGCACAAAAAAACACTCTGTTCCAGAAAAAACCACTGAATCGGCACTCAAGGTGAGATTAAGTTTAAATAAAGAAGACATTCAAAAACTTATTGATAAGATTTTTCTGCATGAAAAGAACAATGAAAGTTTGCAATCAAAAAACAATAAACGAATTTATGAGGCACTGAAATCACTTTTGCCTGAGACAAAAACCCCGAAGCAAAAAGACCAAGATTCTGCGCAATCAGCATCTGCCCCAAACAAGAAACTCACAGAAGAGGCCAGAATCAGGAAACTATTGCAAGAGGTTTCGAACATTAATAAAAACTTGAAAAAATTGAAACTGACCATCGAACAAAGCCAAACAGAAATAGCAGAACTCAGCATTTCTGCCAAAATCCAAGACTACCAAGATCAAATTGAACCCTGGATGCCCCGTGAAGCAGCAATGTTGCTTAAAAGAGAAAACTGCCTAGAAGCCTGTAAAAGGCAAAAGGAAGAAGCTTTGGCCATTGAATCTCTTTCTGCAAATATTCTGAAACCTCATATTGAGGTCTTTAATGCATTTACTGCATTGGAGAAAAATCTTGAAACCGATAGCAACAAACCCGAATCTGAATTAAAACAAACTAAAAACGATTTAAAAGCATTTCAGGATAAAATTCAACACTTATCAGATGCGATTACTGCGAAACGTGAAACTCTCCTCAAGATAGACAGCAGTATCTCAGCTCGATTTGAAAAGCTCTCGGCGCTTATGAAGAGTTCCAAATCTGCTGCCACACAGAATAGAGACGATGAGAGCAATGAAGAAACCAATATAGATGGCATACAATCACTTCCTCTTAATATTCCGCAAATTGATGCCAGCGTTCGTGAATTGGCACGTGCCGAGAAAAAAAGAAAGTGGGAAGAAGAACGACCCGCCCGGCAAGCCGCTTTCCAGGCAAAGCAGCAAGCAGAGCATCTCCATGCTGAAAGCTTGAAACGAGAAAGAAAGTGGCAAAAACTCGCAGAAACCCAAGGTGATCTCAGTTGGGATTTCGCCTCTAAAAAGAAACCCAGTCCTCTGATAGTGCCGCTCAGTGCTGACACAGTGGGCGGAATCACCCAAATGGTTTTGCAAGCCGATGAATTGGCGCTGTTACATAAAGTTGTAAAGCAATCGATTCTTAAACCCGACCCTGATAAAACCTGGGAAGACTACTTGATTGAAAGGCTTGCATTTCTTGGCACCATCGGACAAATTGCAGAAGTGATGCGTGACGAATTCTTTTCAAGCAACAAAGAACTGAAGGACATTTACACCCGGATCCGAGATGCCATTTTCCACGATGACGATCTCGTTCCACCGCTTTCCACGGCCCGAGAATTGAATGATGCTGAGAAAAAACGCAACAATGCAATACGTGCCACTGCCATTAATTTCATCATTTATCTCGAAAAAATCAGAGCAAACAAAACAAAAGCCGCCAAAACCCAAAAAGAGCTTGAAAACGAACTCTGCGTCAAGCCAATAAACCCAAACGATTTCTATCTGGCGCTCACCAAAGCAAGAAAAGTCCTCAAACCTCCTGTCGATCTCGAGGATCGCACCAAGAATATCTTGATCAAACGAGCTCATGCCCAAATCAGTCTCGGCAAAATTGAATTGGAAGCTTGTTTTTCAAAAATGACTGACGCAAACGGTGATGAATCTTATCTGAAAGTGATAGAACTCGCACAACGCTTTGCTGAAACTCGGATCGGAACCAATCTCGCAGTACTACGCGATGCTCAACCCTCGCAATTGAAAATGTATAAAGTTCCCGGTATCTTGCCCGAAAGTGTCGAGTGGTTTCTAAAAACTGCAATTGAATTCAGGCATCCACAGTCTAAGCCAGCTGGTATAACACCTATATCAGATGAGAGCGGTCCTCTACACGAGGTCGGCACCCGTCGTAAACCAAAATCAGAACCAAAACGACGAGTTTTTTCCTAGAACCCACGGTTTCTTCGAACCGAGCCTTGAAACCTATTCAAAAATAATTTGTCAAATACAAAAGATTGAAATAAATTCAATATGTTGTATATTGGCAGTAATTCGATGGAAAATGAATTGAAATAGGTTGAATAGTTGAATAAAAGGGGTAAATTTATGGTCGAACACACAACCGGAATTAAACCTAAAGCCGTTCTCGAAAATGGACTTCAAGTTGCGATATTTGCAGGAGGATGCTTTTGGGGAGTAGAACGGTTCTTTAAGAAAGAAAAAGGGGTCGTTAAAACCGAAGTTGGCTACACCGGAGGTGATAAAGAAGCGCCTTCTTATGAGGATGTTTGTTCTGGAAAGACACATCATATTGAAGCTCTTCGCATAGAATTTGATCCCAAAGAAACATCTTTTGAAAATTTAACAAAACTCTTCTTTGAAATACATGACTCAACCCAGGCAGATGGTCAAAAACATGATATTGGAGAACAATATAAGAGTTTTATTTTCAGTTTGGATGATACGCAGACCAAAATTGCCGAAGACATAAAAAATAAGGTACAATCTCTTGAAACAAAACCGGTCGCAACCCAAATAAAACCTGCTGGAATATTTTGGCGTGCTGAAGAATATCACCAAAACTATCTTTTTAAACGAGCAGGTGGTGATGAATATTTGGCAGATCGTTTATGTGCAAGCCATAAAAGAAATAAAATTGATTGGGCTTCTGCTGCTGCAGCCATCCAATCGAAACCGACCTAAGCTCGGCACCTAATGAAATGATAAAAGACCTCTCTTCACAGCATTGGAGCCTACATGAAATTCAATAAACATCTTTGGGAAAAAACCTCCTCCGTTCCACCCATCTCTAAAGAAATGATAGAGATTAAAATTAGAGATTTCTTTCCAAGCCATAAACTACAACACTTTGAAATTATCCCAACAGGTCTTGGCAATGTTAATATTTTTTTTAAGGTCGATGATTTGAATGATTCATTTCTACTTCGCATCTATCAACGAGCAGAAATTTCCTTAGAAATAGAATATGCCTTGCAGGAAAAATTTGGCAGCCTCATTCCCATGCCTGAATTTCTCTATATAGGTTGCAATGAAGCATCCACTCAAAGAAACAACCCATTGCACTTTGTAATTCAAAAATGGCTTAATGGCACCCCTTTCTTTAAATTTCTTGAATCTTCCCACGTATCAGATCTCAGCACTTGCGTAAAATCCATTGCAGAAGTGTTAGCAGAAATTTCTAGCATTCCCTTTTCTGAACCTGGATTTTTTAAAAGGGATCTTAGCATAGTCCCCTTTGAAAATGAGCAACCACATCCTTTCATTTCCTATATCGAAGATTGTCTTTTCAAGGGTAATGGTTATGCAAAAAAGCATTTAGGCGAAGAATTTTCTGCAAAATTTTGGGACTTTGTGATGGCTTCAGCAGATCAATTGCCACCCCTAAAACCTTCCTGCCTTGTGCACGGCGATTTTAATTTTGACAATATTTTAATTTCCCCTGATACCCGCAAAGTACTCGCTATATTAGACTGGGAATTTGCCTTTTCTTGCAATTCGCTCTTTGACGTAGGAACCTTTTTAAGATTCGAGTTACCTGATTTTGTCAAAACCCAATTTATGGGTACTTTAGAAGCAGCACGCAGCGAACCGCTCCCTGATAACTTCGAGAAAAGCATCAAAATCCAAGATCTCAGCAATCTCATCGGTTTAATTAATCACCCCGAATCCCATCCCAAAAAGATCAGTGCTGTCAAAGAATTAATTGAAGAAACCCTGGAATTTGTCTCTCGGAAATCTTGATGCTAAAATAAAATATTAGTTCGTAGAATTTAAAAAATCACGCAACCGTTCAGTTACTGCAATACTTATTGCTGTTTTGGGGTAATCACAAGGCTATCCCAAGCCAAACGCTCGGGATAGCCAAAATTAAGTTAATTATCTAAACCGGACTTGGAATCTCATGCCGAAGATATCCAGGTATCTTGGGGTAAAACCAATTCCAAAATGATCGGCCTGACGTATCTTTGCTCGGATATAATTGGTCGAGAACCGTACTTCTTGGGTAATGTACCAATTTAAACCGACAGTGACATTATGCTGGCTGCCGCCTCGAACATCTTTATCGTTCAAATTTAAGAAATCATAACGAGCAGCAACTTCAAATGCCCCATAAGGACTTGTAATATTCACCTTACCAAATGCACCGTCTCTGGCATCATATTCATGTACTTCACCAGTCAAGAGATAACGGAATTGGAAGTTATAGCCGCGAAAACGAACATGTCCTTGATAAGGAAGCGGCTGTGCAGCCAAAATTGCACGAGCCAATGGCGTTGGAGGCAGTGGGAACTTACGTCGTACGTAGACCTCCGAATACTCACCCTCTAAGATAAGCGGACCAAATTGTTTTGCAGCTTCGACGTTCCATTGCCGGGTATATTTGGCCACTATGCCGCCTGTATCAACTAGACGAGGTGTGTTTCTAGCACGTCCGCCAGGATAAACCCTAAATCCTTCTTCTTCAAAGGTTGCTCCTTTAAAGAAAGGAGAAAAACCTTTATAACCGACGGATACACCAAAATGCCAGACATCGCCGAGACAAACATTTGGTGCAAATGACGCTCGGAATAGAGCTTTCCAACGATCATTTTTACCTAAGAGCTCACCGGTTGCTCCCCTGATGATTCGGTCACCATGATCTGCTTGAGTGGCAAGCAGGGTCATTTGACCATGTTTCCACCAAATATCTCCAATGACACCAACGCCATCCTGCATATAAAAAGCATTAGCTTGTAAACTGCGTTCCAAGAAAGGATTCCAGGAGGTACTGGAGGAATTATCTAAACCAAACCAGTTTCCAGATAGACGCCCGATATCTACTTCAATATTAGGAGCGAATCCTGTGTATCCAACATAAGTATCATTAAAAAGTAGTCGATTGGATTCATTCAAAGATCTATTTCCTGGTGCAATTGATAATCCAAGCATGGAAAGCCAGTTTTCACCGAGCCCAGATTCGACATACATTTCAAGGGAACGAACATTGCCGCCGCTCGGATAACGTTCATCAGCACCTATAATAGGGTCTCTATTATTAGCTCTTCTAGGAAAATCTATGCGTTTATCTCGAAAAGATCCAGAGAAGATGGTTTCATCGAAACGAATAATTCCCGAAATTTCAAACCAATAACGTTGGTCTTTGGGGTTTTTATAGGATAATCCGCCTTTGCTAGACAGCTTCCATCCATCCCGACTTAGGATATCGCCATTCATACAAGGTTCGCATTTGCTGGGCTTACTTTTCTTAACTGCAGACCTAGGAGCACCAGTCTCTGCTGAATAAGCAGAAATGGCTGCGCGATTTTCTTGCTCAAGATGTGCATTTCGTCTTTCGAATCTATGTTTCGTTTTACTATGACCAAATACAGAGCCTTCGTGTCGCATTGCAGGGCTTTCTGCTCTATTCGCTAATACTGTACCGCTCATAGCAATACTAACCCCAGCTAATCCAGCTAGGAATTGTTTTCTATATTTTGATTTTGCTGTATTCATCCTAATCATTCATTGCCTCCGACCAAATTAAATCACTTTCACATGACTTATTACTGCAACTTGTCTTGCGTATTGCGATACCCTAACACAAGTAATTTGAACAAGCTAGTACTTCTTTAAATTCAATGCTATTCTTTATGAATGAAGTAGATATAAGTAGTACGTAATGGAAATATTTTTACTAAGGCATTAGTTGCCTTACTATTTTGAATGGAGCGTTTTATGCAGCAAAATATTCGATCTTCTCGATCATTTAATTGGGTGACACTGATATTATTAATAATATTAATTGTCATTTTCTATAAAGAACTTTTTATCATAGGTGTAAGGGTTTATTCCGCTGCAGTTCCAAGCGCCGAAGCTGATAGATTGCTCGGGGATTACTATAGAAATGCGGGAATCCAAAACGAAGTTTACGCCAGTGCTTTCTACAGAAAATTTTTAACCAGTTCTGAAGAAAAGCTCCAAACATTACCACCTGCTCAAAAAGCTAGAATGTTCTTAGAAATAGGTCGCATCTATGAATGTGGTAGAGGTACCAAAGTGAATCTCAGTGCCGCCAAAATGCATTATCAAAAAGCTCAGCAATTTGCTGCACAAGCGCCTGATAAAGAAGCAATTTCGTCAGAAGCAGATGAAGCTGTTAAACGAGCCAGTGATGAAAGCAAAGCAGGTCAAGGTGGTGTTTGTAATGAGGTCTTTGAATATGATGTGTTCCAAAAGTTATTTGGACCTTCTACAGGATACAGTGGTGGCAATAATATCAACGTTGGGGCTCCGGCCGCAGGAGCTGCGGGCGCAGGGGCAGGAAATGGAGCTAAAGGACCACAAGCTGGAGAAGTACAAACTGGCGTGGTTCAAACTAAACCTTAAAATATATAAATATTGTTAAAGGCTACTCGATATAGGGGGGCGTTTGGCTCCCCTTTTCTTTATTTCTTCTTACGATGCCGAATCATTCTTTTGCGCTTATACTCCTGCCTAGGCGTTAACTTATTTCTCCGCCCGGCATAGGGGTTTTCGCTGGTCTTAAATTCCAAGCGAATCGGTGTGCCCTGCAATTTTAAGAGTTTCCTAAAACCATTCATTAAATAACGTCGATAACTTTCTGGCAGCTGCTCTGTTTGGTTACCATGTATCACAATTAGGGGTGGATTATGGCCTCCTGCATGGGCATATCTTAATTTGATACGTCTTCCCTGAATCATTGGCGGGGCATGCTCTGAAACTAAGCGTTCTAGAGTACGTGTCAGTTTTGCAGTCGTAATTTCCCGTGTTGCCGATTCATAAGCAGCTTTGACCGCATCAAAAAGTTTACCGACACCACTGCCGTGCAGTGCTGATATAAAATGTACTTTGGCAAAATTTGCAAATGCTAATCGATAATTTAATTCTCGTTTGACTTCCTGCTTGTGCTCATCTGTTAATCCATCCCATTTATTGATTGCAATCACCAGAGCGCGTCCGGCTTCTACCACAAAACCGAGTAAACCGAGATCTTGATCAGTAACACCTTCTCGAGCATCGATGACCAATATCGCAACATGGCTTGCTTCAATGGCTTGCAATGTTTTGATGATTGAAAATTTTTCGATCGTTTCAGAAACTCTGGATTTTCGCCGCACACCCGCAGTATCAATGATGGTATAGTTTTGTCCCTCACGCTCTAAAGGAATATAGATGCTATCGCGTGTGGTGCCAGGCTTATCAAAAACCACAACTCTTTCAAAGCCGAGCATGCGATTTACCAGTGTGGATTTACCAACATTGGGTTTGCCAATGATGCTGATTTTAATACCTGTTTCTTTTTTTTGTTCCTGACTTTCTTCTGAAGGGATTTCATAGTCTTTCAAGGCATGAACGATGAGTGAGGTAACGCCGCGGCCGTGGCTTGCAGCAATCGGAATGGGATCCCCCAATCCCAATTGAAAAAAATCAGCGATGGCAACTTCGCTATTCAATCCATCGGTTTTATTTACAATGAGAAAAAGAGGTTTTTCGATCTGACGCAATTTATTGGCAATGGTTTGATCAAGTGCTGTCAATCCAGCTCTCGCATCCACCAGAAAAAACACCAAGTCTGATTCATTCACAGCCTGCCAGACTTGTTCGGAGATTCGATCGGCTACTTGAGATTCAAATTCAGCGTCACTTAAAACTCGGTTTTTTTGTCCAGGTTTTGTTTTAGCGGTTGAAGCTGTTGCTGATTTAGAGGCTTTTGTTTCTTTGGCGTGTGTTTCTGAGACAAGCCCCCCTGTATCGATCACAATAAAGGGTTTGTCTCCCAGAACACCCTCACCATATTGTCGATCCCGCGTGACACCCGGCAAATCTACGACCAAAGCATCCCTGCTTCGAGTCAATTCGTTGAATAAGGTAGATTTGCCAACGTTGGGGCGACCCACGATGGCAACGACAGGAATCATATTCATTAACGTTATCGCCTTGTCCTAGACCTTTTGTCTACATTAAAGCCGGAGACCTTGACTTCATTAAATATTGTTATTGCTGCTACCCTCTTCCAAAGTATACACAGCCACTTTACCCCCTCTTCCCAAAACATAAAGCATATTGTTTTGTACCAAAGGAGGTGCTTCGATTCCCTTACTATCCACCATAGTGCGCGATAGAAATGTTCCATCATGGGCAGAAAGCCAATGCAAAAAGCCATCCTCATCGCCTACAGCAATGGTGTTTCCTACAACAGAAGGCCTGGATAAACGACGACCTTGCAAACCGTCCTGCTCCCACAATGTTTTGCCTGATTTGCGATCCACTGCTATGACGGAACCCCGGGCATCAGACACATAAATGGCTGAATTATCCAGTGTAAATCCTGCGTAAGAAGACATATCTCTTTCCCAAAGGGAAGTACCTGAGTCTGCTTTGAGTGCCGCAAGGCGACCTTGATAGCTTACAACATAGACGATACCATTGCGCACGATGGGATCTGCAGAAATATCTGCCATTCTTTGGATATCTGAACGACCTCTTGGAATAGCAACTTCGTGTTCCCAATTCAAGGATCCATCTTGTTGATCCAATGCCATCAAGCGTCCATTAGAAAACCCGACGAAAACTCTATTGTTTTCCACGGCAGGGCTGCTGCTTTCGTGCAGTACAATAGGTGGGATAGACAAGCTTTGCCGCCAGAGTACATGTCCATCGCTCAAACTCAAAGCGGCAACGCTGCCATCCATTGCATGGACAAATACCATGTCGCGTGAACCCTGAGGAGCTGCCAATACTTCACCGGACAGAGGTGTTTTCCAAAGTTCCTTGCCATTCGTGATGTCGAATGCGTAGACGCCTTTGTCTTTGGTGCCAACCAAAACGCGATCGCCAATAATAGTAGGACCAGCGGTAATCTGAGTCTTAGTACTGGTCTCCCACAGAATCTCACCGCTATTTCGATCTTGCGCAAAAATTGCGCCTTTAGCATCAGCGCTGATCAATGCATTATTGACAAGAGCCAGTCTTAATTTGACCTCAGAATTTTTAGCACCTGAGCCCTTGTTTGATGCCCACACTAATCTTGGATTGACTCTGGACGCTACGGCCTGCAATTTCTTTTTGGGAATTGCTTCAGAACGATGTTCTACCGGATTGCAAGCTGAAAGTATGACCGCAGGCACGGAAATCGCAGCAACAACTGCCAATACTGCTCGAATTTGGCGTAAGATCTGGTACATTATAAACTCTCCTATCTATCTCTTTTTCTAGGGCCTGTTGACAATTCTACTATGTTGGCCATAAATCATTAATTTCTTGTGCTCCGTTGCTCATTTATTTCAATATAAACTGCGCTACGGTGCTCAGAAATCAATGATTTCTGGCTCAACCTAGCGAATTGTCAACAGGCCCTACTCTCTTACCACTATTTGGCTTCTAGTATGTCAGCGCTTTTCAATTGCAGCAAAGTAGTGGGTACACCTTGTGGTGCAGATCGAAGCGCCAGCAAATAAGATTCCTTGGCTTTTTTCAAATCATTTTGCTTAACATAGATATCACCTTTAGCTTCTTCAATAAGCGTGGTATAACCATCCTTGCTGTAGTCTTGCAACACTTTTAATGCTTCATCATACTTTGATTCTGAAATAAGAATTCTTGCTAGCCTGACTCTGGCAATGGGCTCAACTGGGCCTTTTGCACCGGCCTGAATGGCTGACTTCAAATGATCCATCGCCTTATCGGTATCCCCTTTTTCTACAGCGATGCGTGCCAACATCATTGAGGCAAGCGGTGCATACGTGGTGCGAGAATACTCTTGAACCAATTGCTGCGCCTCTTCACCAGCCTTTTTCATTTCTTTATTCCGTGCTGCAAGCAGCATCGTTTCGTAATGCGCAGAAGCTTCTTCAATTTTTTTACGCTTTTGTGCCTCGGTGTACTGCCAAGCGCCCACACCAAATAAGGCGAGACAGACTAACACCACAATTAGTTTGATATATCTTTGCCAACCTGCTGTTTGTTGAAACTCCATAATGCACCTCCTTCTACTGTTCTTGAACGCCCATCTTTGGGCGTTTTACCACACCTAATCGAATTACAAACTTTTAGTTACAAACTTTGAGTCACAAACTCAAGTTGCAAACTTAAGTTACCTGAGTAGTTACCTTTAATTCCCCTAAAAATTTTCCAATATCCCCTTCCGCTATCGTAATTTGCTCACGCTCTTCGCGCAGAAATTTGATGCTAAAACTTCCTGAATCCAATTCATTCTCACCCAAAATTAAGGCAATCTTAGCGCCGCTCTTATCGGCTCGCTTAAATTGTGATTTGAAATTCCCGCCTCCACAATTTGTCATGATTTTGAGTTTTGGGAACAAATCTCGAAGCTTTTCTGCTTTAATCAATGCCTGTCTTTCTGCTTTCTCTCCCACAGCAATAAAATAGACATCAGACTCTGAAGCTTTCACTTCCTGAAGGGCCTCTAGCAGAAGCACAACACGCTCTATTCCAATTCCAAACCCAACCCCAGGAGTGGCTTCTTCTCCCAGTTGCTGAACCAGGCCATCATAGCGGCCGCCAGCAGCAACGGCATTCTGCGATCCCAGCTGCTTGCTGTGTGAAATCCATTCATAAACGGTGCGATTATAGTAATCCAAGCCACGCACAATGCGCGGATTCACTGCAAAAGGTATTCTAGCATCTCTAAGATATTGCTGAAATAACTCAAAATGGGCTTTATCCTCATCGCTTAAATAATCATAGCTTTGCGGTGCCCCTTGAATGATGTGGGCAAGTCTTGGATTTTTGCTGTCTAAGATTCGCAGCGGATTGCTGTTTAAGCGACGCTGACTGTCTTCATCCAAATCTGAATGGTATTTAGTGAAGTACTCCACCAAAGCGTCTCTATAAGCACCTCGGGTTTCTTTTGAACCCAGGCTATTGATTTGCAGAGAAAGTACTTCCTCCAAACCTAGCCAGCGCCACAAACGTGCCAAGAGCATAATATGTTCTGCTTCAATGTCCGGGCCCTTAAAACCAAATGCCTCAATGCCCGCATGATGAAACTGTCGATAACGGCCTTTCTGAGGATTTTCATAACGAAACATAGGGCCCATGTACCACAAACGTTGTGTGTTGTGATACAAAATGCCATGTTCGATACCAGCCCGTACGCAGCCTGCAGTGCCTTCTGGGCGCAAGCTAATGCTGTCTCCATCATTATCAACAAAAGTAAACATTTCTTTTTCGACGATATCGGTAACTTCACCAATCGATCTCTTAAAGAGCTTGGTGTTTTCAACAATAGGAAAACGAATTTCTTCATAGCCATATACCAGCATCAGTTGCCGCCAGAGGGTCTCAAATCTCTGCCACAAAGGTACTGTCTTTGGCAGGATATCTGGCATGCCTTTGATGGATTGGATGCGTGTATTCGTACTCATGCTTTCGTTCCGTTTCATTCACTAGTTCCGATACCCGAATGCAAATATTGCTGATATTCTGGGGATGATTCAAACAGATTTTTCAATACTAAAGATTGGTTAGCAAGAGCAGTGCTATCGTGTGTACGATGTGCTAATTGTATGCCAAGCCAAAGAGATCGCGCAGAAGGCTCTGAAGTTTGCTTATAGTGGTTCAAATAGGTTTTTGCTTCTTGAAAATTTCCTTGCTTCAAATTCAAGGCTGCTAGCTCTAGCATGGTATTGCTGCGTCTCGGATCCCGCATCAAAGCTGTTTTAAAATAATTTTCGGCAGCTGCCATATCTTCGGCCTTCATGGAACACATGCCGGCATTTTCATAGACTTCCGCAGTACGTTCATACTGCTTGTCTAAAAGCGCTTTCTGGAAAGTCACGTCGGCCTCCTTCATGCGGCCTTGACGACAGAGAAAAGCACCATAATTGTTGTAAACAGCTCCTTTGCCGCTGCCATAACGAATAGCCTTGCGGTGTTCTTTTTCGGATTCTTTAATGTCTCCCACTTTCTCGAGGAAAAAAGCCATTGCAGTATGTACTTCATGTGACGTCGGTGCTAATTTCAACGCATGGATGAATTTGCTTTTGGCGCGTGAAGTATTACCCTGGCTTAAATAGCCTAAACCCATTTCGACATTCACCAATGCCGCTTTTTGAAGTTCAGGAGGCGGCGGATCGATTGATTCATGACCGGTAGCTAACAATACGGGATCTTTTTCAATGTCTTTTTTTGCTTCAGTCGTAGATGATGGATTACATCCCATGAGATTTAAAAAGAGACTAGACACTAGAACTACAAGAAATAGTGGCAAAGCTACGCGCTTTTTTCGATCCATGATCCTTCCTCCCTGGGTTGCTCATTAATTCGCAATTTCAATTTTCTTTCACGCCATCTTCTGGAACGTTCGGTGCGATCGATGACTCTCCCCACCAATTGCCCACAGGCAGCGTCAATGTCCTCACCACGCGTTTTACGGACAGTGGTGATAAAACCCGCTCTTATCAAGGCAAACCGAAAATTTTGTATGTCGTGAGATGCAGATCTCACATACTCGGTGCCTTCATGTGGATTAAACGGAATGAGATTCACTTTGCAAGGCAGCCCCTCCAACACTTTCACCAATTGCTTGGCATGAAAAAGTGTATCGTTGATACCCTTTAGCATGATGTATTCGATCACAATTCTTCTTTGTCGATTACCATCTGCATAGCGTTTGCAAGCTTCGATTAGCACACGAATTGGATATTTTCGATTTAAGGGCACTAAGACATTACGCAATTCATCGTTTGGTGCATGCAAGGAGATAGCCAAAGCAACATCTGCTTTTTCTTTCAACTCATCAATCTTTGGCACCATGCCGGCGGTGCTTAAAGTAACTCTTTTGCGCGGTAGAGCATAGGCATTGTCATCGCGCATGATAGACATGGCTTTGACCACAGGATCAAAGTTCAATAAGGGTTCCCCCATGCCCATCATCACGACATTGGTGATGGTTTTGTCACCAGGCGCTGGATTATTTAATATTTTTAATCTCCTGGCTGCAAGCCAAACTTGGCCAATGATCTCTGATACTGAAAGATTGCGGCTGAAGCCTTGCTTGCCGGTAGAACAAAAACTGCAATCGAGCGCACAACCGACTTGTGAAGAGACGCAAAGCGTGCCGCGATCGGATTCTGGGATAAACACAGTTTCGATATGGTTACCATCGTTAAGCTTTAGCAGCCACTTAATGGTGCCATCGCTCGATAGATTTTCACTTGCAATTTCTGGTGCTTTTACCTCGCACAGAATTTGCAGGCGTTCACGAAGCGATTTGGAAAGATCTGACATGTTGGCAAAATCATCCATGCCATATTTATGGATCCACTTAAAGACTTGATCAGCACGAAAGCGTTTTTCACCGAGTTCGATGAAAAATTCTGTCATCTCTGCTTTACTCAAATCCAAGAGATTTTTCATAAATTACCTAAATCCAGCTCTCTCTTTATCTATCTTTTTATCTATCTCTTAAAATTTTAAGATCTCGAAAAAATTTCAGCGGGACTGAAGAAAAATGCGATTTCAGTTTTTGCTGTTTCTACTGCATCTGAACCATGAACTGCATTTTCATCGATGCTGTTCGCATACTCTGCACGAATAGTGCCTGGTTTGGCATCTTTGGGATTTGTAGCGCCCATAATGTCACGGTTTTTGAGAATAGCATTTTCGCCTTCTAACACCTGTACTAAAACAGGACCCGAGCTCACAAACTTCACTAATCCATCGTAGAATGGCTTGCCTCTGTGGACATCGTAAAATGCTTCAGCGCGTTCTTTGCTCAAACGAATCATTTTCGCTGCAACGACCTTAAGGCCTGCATCCTCAAATTTGCTGATAATTTTGCCTATGACATTTTTGGCAACTGCATCGGGTTTAATGATGGATAGGGTTTGTTCAATGGCCATATATTTCTCCGGTAACCGTTGTATTTTGAATAAAAAGGAACTGTGTAAAATCAAGAATTTATTATACAGAAAGCGGCTTCGCTAAACAAGCAACAGGGTTTTTAGAAATTATTCTAACTATTTTATCTGATCTTTTCTCAACTTTTAGCATAATTTGGTTTTATAACTAAAAGTTTTAATGAATACTGTTTTAATTGTAAATCCTGAAAAATACCAGATTATTTACTTACTATTTATTCAATTTTTAATCCATTTGTGTTATCATCTAACTCTTATTTGATGCGCATATTCTCTTAAAATTACCAATTAATGCAGGAATTACTCCATGGCCAGTATTATTAAATTAACCAGTGAAACTACATCTATTCGAAATCAAGAGCTTCCGAATCGAATCCCTGAAAAATCTTTTACTATTAAGATTACAGGCCCTAAGCGACCCAATCGACAAAATTTTATGCCTTTTGGAGCTTTGTGAAGCTTATTTGCTGTTAAAGCAAGTCAAAAAAGCAGCCTCTATTTCAAAAGAAGCACTCACCATTGCTGAAAAATTGAAATTTGACAGTGAACACTTAGAAGAATGCCAGAATTTCATAAAACGCCTGACGCTGTGCTATCAATTATTGCAAGAAAACGGCGCCTTAAAGGATGCTCTGCCCCTGGCTCTGAAATGCTTGGAACTCCAGGAAACCTATTTTAGTACTGAAAATCAAGCTCCAGGCCTTCGCTTAAACCTAATGATATGCCGTGACTATATAAAGTTAAATGATATACCCTCCGCATCCGCAGCAGCCAAAAAAGCAATTTTAAATTATAACAAACTGCTGCCTTCGGAAAGAAATAATTATCGAACCTTATGCGAACCATTTAAAATGTGTGGTGAGGAATTTCTTAAAAACAATGCTTACGAAGAAGCACTGCAACTCTATGCAATAGCATTAACCATGGATGTGACAGACAGTACTAATACCCTAGTTGATCTTGTTAGTATTGGAAGAATATTGCTAAATTTAAAAAATATAGATGAAACAAAGATTATCATAGAAAAAATTCTTGAAGAAGCTCATGATATTTTCTATTCAGCTGGAGATAAAATTCATTATCAAAGGTTTGCCGGCGCACTCTTTCAATTTGGCAATGATCTATTTAACAGTGGAGCTGTCAACGAAGCATTGAAATGCTTTGAATCAGCACAGATGTTTACTTATCCATGGAACACAGAACCTTACTTGCTTACCATGCATATTTGTCGTTGTTACTTTAAGCTTTCTTTATGGCAAGAAGCTTTGGATTTGGCCAACAAAGCACTTAGTAACATGAATAAAAAGTATTTTGTTAGCCAATGGTGTCAAGTATTAAGTGATCATTTCATCGTTCATGCAAGAGAATATAATCAAGGCAATGATGTGCGCTCTATTCCTTTTTATGAAATTGCCTTGAAATTGATGTATTCAGCCCCTACCATCCAAGTTGCCAAATTAATTGAACTGCAATTATCCCTTACTTACAACTATCTGTTGCTACAGAACATGGATGAAGCCACAAAAGCTACACAACAGGTAGTCTATTTGGCAAAAATGTTACCTGCTCCATTACAGCCAGAATATGCCAAATCATTTAGGGATCTAGCCATGCCTTGCATCAATAAGTTTATCGCAAATTCAGCTTTTAAAGATGCGTTATCTTTGAGATTAATAACTTTGCAATTGGATTCCCTATATTCTACTAAATTTCAGTTAATGCTAGACCACACAGATATCTGTTTGCTTCAATCTAGACTTCGAAATCATACTGGAACAGCTTACCATGTAAAGCAAGCTTTACAGCTTGCAACAAAAGAATGTTTAATTGAGATTAAAGAAAATCTTGATTATTTTACAACCAGATTCTGTGATTTTGGCTCAAAAATATTTGCCTGCTCTGATTATAATTCTGCATTAGCACTTTATCTACAGTCGAAAGAACTCAACCTAAGTTCAACTAATAAGCTCAAAACCAGCTCCATCCTTCTTAATATCTGTGCCACTCTACTTAAACTTAATCAAAGAACAGAAGCTATTTCTGCGATGCAAGAAGCATTGCAAATACTCCAAGTTGAAGGTCTGAAGTTTGAAGAAAGTAATAGAATGTTGTACAAAAATTTAAGTGAGAATCTTGAATTTCGGGGTTCAGACTTCTTGAAATTAAAAGACTTCTCTCACGCACGCTTACTTTTTCAACAGGCATTATCATTTGCAAATCCAGGCACCGATACCAGCAAAATCACTGAAAATCTGATGTGCTGCACACTCTATCTGGATAGTAAAAATCCTAAAGAGCTACTGGATTTTTCGAATAGGGTTTTTAAGGAAGATCAGAATAATTTTATCATCCTTTTCTATAAAAGAATTGTGGAATTAAATACATTTTCTCCTTTGGATAGGTTTTCACTTATCAAATGCTACATTAAGCTCGCTTCTTATTACAATAACAATGATATTCTAAGTGAAATACGAAGCAATCTTGGATTTCCCTTTTTTGAAAAAACTATCAACTTAATTCAAGAGTGCTCTGCAGATGAAAAAGAATCAACAGATTATGAAAACTTAATAAGTGTTCTTTTTAAGTTCTTACTTGATGGTTGTTTTTATAAAGAGAAAGTACTGGAATTCACTCAAAAATTAATTGCCGTCGTTGAACCCAAATTTCGTTTAGAATGTGCCCTCGCCCATCTTGGTATATTCTCTCGTTTTTCTCCTGCGGCAGATGAGGATGATGAAGACTATACTGAAAGCGAGAAAGCAACTGGATTAGCCAGTATGCATCTCGCCTTAAAATACTCTGAGGAATTGATCTATAAACCTGAACAAGATACCCACTTCAAACAATTGATCTCTGACTTCTGTACCAAGGCTGATGAATATTGTTATAGTGACACAGAATCAACTCTGCTTCTCTATGACAGAGCTTTGAAGTTATCAATCACCTTACCAGAAAAATCTCCCCTTACCGCTCTGATTCATTTACAAATCGCAAAAATTTACCGAAAAAATAACCAATTTGACAAAATGACTGACTCCGCCACAAAAGCGCTTAGCGCCGCAGACAACTTAGGTTTTAGTCAAGATTATAATCAAGAATATCTTGAACCATTGAGCGATGCATTATTTAATCATGCTGATTGGTTGTTCCGGGAACGCAAGGATTACCCACAATCCATCCTTTTTCACAAGAAAGCAATTGTTACAATTCAATATGTAAATAATTGGGTATATTTAGCTAAATATTTGATAGAATTACCTGTCACCCAATTTCGGCTGGTACCCAGAGAAGAGCATATTTCTCTCGGGGAGTGCAAGGAAATCTTTGAAACATCAGAGCAAATTTGCCAAATATCGGAGAAATTCTTAACTGAGAAATATTATAGTGTTATTCATGATTATTGTGATGAGATTAAAAGTTACTTTGACGATTTACTGAAGTTCTTAAGAACCGTCGAAAAACGGTTTCGCCATCCTCCCCTCAGCACTTTGATCGACAAACTTTTAATAGCACAATATCGCTTCGCGCCAAAATATGAAAAATCCGACTTAATCACCACTATGGCACGTAATCACAATTGGAAGCCCTTAGAACTCATCACTCTGGAACTCGGTAATAAAGCGCCTGAACGCTTCGCAGAATCGCTTCCCATTTTGAACACATTGAACACAGTAACAAATGGTGTACCTGGTGCATTACCTGCCGAATTAAAATGTTTAACAACCTTTCTAGTGACAATGAGCCTAAGCTTTGATAAAGAATCAAATCCACTCTATAGACAGCCTAATTTTGTTAATCATTTAGACAGAATCGGAGCCTCTCTCGATAGCCTGGCCTTAGTCCTGCGGCATAATTTTGCCGATAGAGGCAAGCTATCTTCAAATCTCTTGAACAAAATTGTGCTCATGGCAATCGATCCAGACTTAAAAGATATTCCTAGTTCAACACTCTTGGAAGTGCTTAATAAACGAGCTGAAATGCTTAAGGGAACACATGGTCTATTAAATATCGAAACTGCCCAAAAGCTCGCTCCACAAAAAGAAGAGCGCAGCACCTGGCTTCAAAAAACCTCAGATCTTGCACTCATAGCATTCTATCAGCAATATCGCATCATACAAAATCAAGCTTTCAGCATACGCCATAAAGGCAGTGAATTTCAGCAAGCAAGCGCTCTCTTGAAAGAGGTATTATTCAACAAAATTAGAGTTGAAATTCCAAGCCGCGCACTGCGGGAGTTGATAAATTTTGAATTCGGATCCATGGGCATGAAAAAACTCTATCCCTACCGGGGTAACATTGAAACTGCACTTGACAATGCCCTTCGAAATTACAAACAATTTGATAAGTGTTTCGCTTCTGTTGTCAAAGAAGCAAACGAAAAAATCCAAAAACACTATGAAGAGTTTGAAATTAATGGTAAAAATGAAAAAATTCAAAGAAACGGTCTCTTTTCAGGACAGCTTTTTGCTTTGAGTCAGGAACTCACTCGCACTTTTGTAGTACAGCATTACCAAAAAGACAATTGGCTGTTTCAATTTCACAAAAAAGAAAGACTGGCAGCTCTTTCCGATACATTGGCAAATCTCATCCTCCAAAAATATATAGCACTGAAAAATCAATCTAATCATTATAATTTTTTCACCACAAGCAAAGAGATGGCAACCGTGCTGAGACCGCTTTGTTTTTCTGTTTTGCTTCCCACAAAATTCACCTACAGTAGTGATGGCTATGTTGGCCTTACTGGACCGAGTACGACTACTGAAATAGTGTTTTTCCAAAAGAAAATAAGTCTTGATTCGACAGAAATCGAAGCTGCATTACTCGTTTTGTTTCAGAAAAATAAAAAATCAACAGTTGCATCTTTCATTAAAAACTTGCCATCTATCAATTCCATTTTAAAACACGAAATGGATACCGCCGATTCAAAACAGAAAATGGATATCGCAAAGTTAAAGCACAAAATGGATACCACCGATGATCAAGGAATATCAAAAGAAGCGCCTTCCCCTTCCATTTCTGCCCCCTCTTCCGCTCCCACTCAGAAAACAGAACGGGTTCATTATCGCACACCTGACAAAGACGAAGCCTTGGATGAATCAAGCGCAAAACGTGCAAAGTTACAAAAAATCGAAGACACAGGTGAATCAAGCGATAAGTCTGCAAAGTCACAAAAAATCGACGACATGGATGAATCAAGCGATAAGCCCGTAAAGTCACAAAAATTCGTATGACGGACTTGTGAATATCCCCATAAATCATGTATCTTTAAATCATGAAGCTGTGCAAATGTATTCAGCACCTTTGCAATCTTACACTTATGGTTTACACAATGGGAGCAAGTCATGTCACAAGCCATGTCAAAAGATAGTTTTCAAACTAAATCCAAATTCACCTCTTCTGGTAAATCCTATGATTTCTATGACTTGAATAAACTCCCAAAAGAGCATGATGTCCACCATCTCCCCTTCTCTTTAAAAATATTACTCGAAAATTTATTGCGTACAGAAGACGGTGTTTCGGTCAGAAAAGAAGACATCATGGCTTTGATCACCTGGTCGCCCAAAGTTCTACCGATTCAAGAAATTGCTTTCACACCGAGCCGCGTTATTCTCCAAGATTTCACAGGTGTACCCGCCGTTGTCGATCTGGCCGCCATGCGCGAAGCGATGTCTAAATTAAAGGGAAATCCTCAGAAAATTAATCCTCTCTCGCCGGTCGAGCTTGTCATTGATCACTCCGTAATGGTCGATTATTACGGCCAAGCCGATTCATTTGCTAAAAATGTCGCGATGGAGTTTGGCCGTAATGAAGAACGTTATGCATTCCTGCGCTGGGGACAAACAGCCTTCCAAAATTTTCGTGTGGTGCCGCCTGGAACAGGCATCGTACATCAAGTAAATCTTGAGTATTTAGCGCGCGTCGTATTTGATGAAAACGCTGTCGCTTATCCAGATACTTTAGTCGGTACCGATTCTCACACCACCATGATTAATGGACTGGGAGTGCTCGGCTGGGGTGTTGGCGGTATTGAAGCCGAAGCAGCCATGCTTGGCCAGCCGATCACCATGCTCATTCCTGAAGTGATCGGATTTAAATTAACAGGAAAACTCCCTGAAGGCACCACTGCAACTGATCTGGTTCTGACTGTCGTCGAGATGCTGCGCCGAAAAATCGTTGTAGGGAAATTTGTGGAATTTTATGGCGATGGCCTCGATCATTTAACCATCGCAGATCGCGCCACCATTGCCAATATGGCACCAGAATATGGAGCGACCTGCGGCATTTTCCCAATCGATGCTGAAACGCTCAATTATCTGGAACTTTCCGGCCGAGATCCCAAACAAATCAAACTGGTGGAAGACTATGCGAAAGCCCAGGGCATGTTCCGTACCACAGGATGCCGTGAAGTGGAATATAGTGATCATATGCAGCTCGATTTAAGCAGCATCGAACCTTGCATCGCAGGTCCGAGACGTCCGCAAGATCGCATTCTATTAAAAGACAGCAAAACAAAATTCCAGGAAATGATCAAAGAACAAAACTTGCATCCTACCCATCAGCCGCTGTTACTTGAAGGTGAATCACTCAATTTGAGTCATGGCTCTGTAGCAATTGCAGCCATAACGAGCTGCACCAATACCTCAAATCCTGATGTGATGATTGCCGCAGGACTTATTGCCAAAAAAGCGCAGGCGCTTGGCATTAAGCCCAAACCCTGGGTTAAAACAAGTTTAGCTCCTGGTTCCCAAGTAGTGTCAGATTATTTGGAAAAGGCGGGATTAATGAAACCGCTCGATGATCTGGGTTTTAATTTGGTTGGATACGGTTGCACCACCTGCATCGGCAATTCCGGTCCTCTGCTTGACCCCATCAGTACTGCCATCAAATCTGGTAATCTCTCAGTTGCAGCTGTATTGTCTGGCAATCGCAATTTCGAAGGCCGCATCCATCCTGAAGTGCGTCTTGCCTATCTCGCATCTCCTCCTTTGGTTGTCATTTATGCACTGGCTGGCACAGTCAATATTGATCTCTTGAAAGATCCGATCACACTCACCAAGGAAGGTCGGGCCATCATGCTTTCCGATCTCTGGCCAAGTCGATCAGAAATCCAAACGGTGCTCATGAGTTTCTTAAAAGGTGAAATGTTCACCAAACGCTATGCTTCCGTGTTTGATGGCGGTTCAGAATGGCAAAATTTGGAAATTCCAAAAGGGGAATTATTCAAATGGTCGGACAAATCCACTTATGTTAAAAATCCTCCTTATTTTGAAAATATGACATTAACCCCGTCTCCGCTGCAAGATATTGAAAATGCGAGAGTGTTGGCCTTGCTCGGTGATTCTGTCACGACTGATCATATTTCCCCTGCAGGCGATATCAGCAAAAACAGTCCTGCTGGACATTATTTAGAATCTCTTGGCGTGCCTGTATCTGAATTTAATTCCTATGGCTCAAGGCGTGGTAATCACGAAGTCATGATGCGCGGCACTTTTGCCAATATTCGCTTAAAAAATCGCTTGGTGGAAGGTACCGAAGGCAATTGGACCCTGTATCTTCCAGACAAAAGCAAAATGTCAATTTATGATGCAGCAATGCAATATCAAAAAGACAATCAAACTTTAATCATCATTGCAGGTAAAGAATATGGCACCGGATCTTCGCGTGATTGGGCTGCAAAAGGGACCAGGCTCTTGGGTGTGCGTGCCGTGATAGCAGAATCCTTCGAACGCATCCACCGTTCCAATCTCATCGGTATGGGTGTGCTACCCTTAGAATTTATCGATGAACAAAATGCCAAAAGCTTAAATCTCACTGGGTTTGAAACGTATAGTATTCCGCTGCAAAATTTAAAGCATCACGAAATAGTGACAGTCACAGCCAAAAGCGAAGATGGCCAAACACAAATTTTCCGAGCTTTGGTGCGAATTGACACCCCGAAAGAGTTGGAGTACTTCAAGCATGGCGGTATCTTGCATTACGTTTTAAGAAATTTGGCAAGTAAAGCAGCCTAAGGGGTCGACATGAGCAATGACACACGCAAGGAAAAAGACAGCATGGGCGAGATTGCAATTCCAAAAGATGCCTTGTGGGGGCCGCAAACAGAGCGTGCGGTAGAGAATTTTCCCATCAGCGGTCTTCGAATGCCGCGCAGTTTCATTCGGGCCTTAGGGTTAATCAAAGCAGCCGCTGCAAAAGCTAATATGGATTTAAGCTTATTGGATCCCAGCATTGCAACCGCTATTATCGATGCTGCAGAGGGTGTGGCGGAAGGTCATTATGATGATCATTTCCCGGTAGATGTTTTCCAGACCGGATCTGGTACCAGCACCAACATGAACTGCAACGAAGTCATAGCGCATTTGGCAAAGCTCCGCGGCAACATTGAAGCGCACGCCAATGATGATGTCAACATGTGCCAAAGCAGCAATGATGTCATCCCCACCGCCATTCATTTGAGTGCAAGCTTAGATATCCATGAAAATTTGATTCCAGCCTTGCAGCATTTGCGAACTGTCATCGATCATCACGCCAAAGGATTAGATACCATTGTCAAAACCGGTAGAACGCATTTGATGGACGCCTTACCACTTACCTTTGCCCAGGAAATGAGTGCTTGGAGCAGCCAAATTCAACACAATCTTGATCGCATCACTGCCACATTCCCAAGACTCCATGCACTCGCACTCGGTGCAACTGCAATTGGCACAGGACTCAATGCTGAACCTAGCTTTGGAAATCGAGTGTGCGTGCTGCTCTCACAAAAAGTAGGCATCACTTTCAAGCAGCAAACCAATCTCTTTGAAGCAATTGCCTGCCTTGATACTATCGTAGAACTCTCTGGTGAATTAAAAACCTTGGCTGTGAGCCTCATGAAAATTTCCAATGACTTACGCTTAATGAACAGCGGCCCCTTGAGCGGACTTGCTGAAATTGCATTACCCGCCCTACAACCCGGCAGCAGCATCATGCCCGGAAAAGTAAATCCCGTGATTGCTGAATCAGCCTGCATGGTTTGTGCGCAAGTTATTGGCAACGATACCGCAATCAGCATCGGCGGCGCTGCAGGCAACTTTCAATTAAACACCATGATGCCAATGATTGCTTACAACATTCTGCTGAGCATTAAAATACTCTCCAACACGGCTCGCAATTTAGCTGATAAAGCCATCGCCGGTTTTACTGTGAATAAAGATAATATTAAGAAAAAATTACTCGAAAACCCAATCCTCGTGACCGCACTCAATTCTGTCATTGGTTATGAAAAAGGGGCGGCCATTGCCAAGCGTGCTTACAAAGAAGGCAAAACAATTCTCGAAGTTGCAAAAGAGATGACAGATCTTTCGGAAAGTGAATTAGAACAGTTATTGGATCCGATGGAATTAACCAAAGGTGGGATAAAAAAATAGCGGAATAAAGAAATAAGCGAATTATAAGTCGAATTACCTTTCTCTGGATTGTAACAAAGTTAGTTAATATAATTATTTTGACGTCATGACTAACCTGGTCCATTCTTAAAATAGATCATCACCAAAAAATCTCTGAGGTAAATAGCGTTTTGAAAAATTATGTGCATGCAATTTTTTCATGTAATCCCAATACATGTACTCCCAATACATGCAATCCCAATATAGGATTGTCACTATTATCACTTAGGTAGTTAAATGGTTTAATGCTGTGAATTACACAAAATTGATATCCAACAAATTATTCTCTTACATTGCATACATTGCACTTCTTGCACCGGCATTGATCAGCCCTGCAATTTTGTGTTCCGCATTACTCTGTCACACTCTATTATTCAGTAAAACTGCACAAGCTGCAGAATGCTGCGATGGTGTTTATCGTAGCATTTACGAACCTGGTTATACCTACGTGCCTCCCAATTCTTATGGCCCTGCAATTTACAAACCACCAGTCGTGCGTGAGCCGCCTCGTGCAGTGGTTTCCGCCAAAGATTATGGCAATCCTTACTCGCCCTGCCCGGCGCCTCCCGCTGCAGTTTATACTGGCACGGACACAAGATATCTACCCAGTTACTATATTGCACCCGATGGCAGCTATCACTCCTTCAAGCCTGGTGCAGTCGTTGCCAACCCTCGCTGTCCAACCTGTGAGCCAACCAATCCTTATGGTCCTCCCAATAATTGGTTTTCAGTTTATGGCTACCCCCGAGAATATTATGAATGCAATTGGGTTGATAATTTTATGAGCGATGTCAAACGTGATTTCGCCATCTATTTTTGTGCCGACAATCTGTTACAACTCGGTAATTTTTTCCTAGCAGCTGCAATCCTTGCTAATACCGGTTTAGATCGCACCATCACCGATATCTGGCGTGATGAAATCGAAAGTAACCGCAGTCGAAATTTTTTCAAACCATTTAAAGCGATTGGTGGATTGTCGTATTGGTATTTTCCACTCTACTTATCCGCAATGACTTTAGGCTATTGGCGCAGTGAAGACATGTTTGGAAATGTTGTGTATCAATGGGGTTATCGTAACCTAAGAGCGTTTTTATTAGGAGGCATTCAAGAAATTATTTTAGCGCCAACACTCGGTGGCGGCAGACCTTCTAAAAATGAACCTTCCAAATGGCAGCCTTTCAAATACAAAACTGGCGTAAGCGGCCATGCTTTCTTTGGCGCCTTACCATTCATCACCGCCGCCATGATGGCCGATCCCCCCATCATCAAAGGTATCCTCTACATAGCTTCTACCCTGCCCGGCCTGTCTCGTATTGATTCCGAAGCCCACTATGCCTCACAAGTGTTGCTCGGCTGGGCTCTCGCTTACTTCTCTGCTCGTGCTGTCTACGAATCCGATCAAGCACGCCTTCCCACCTTCCAACTCAACTTCGTGCCAAAACCTGATGGTGGCGTGATTGAGGCTAGGGCAAGGTTTTAAATTTAATGGAAATAGGACACCATTATTATTTCATAGTTCTTTTGCTTTTTCTAAAAGAATTTTAGTAGCTGATAACAAATCCAACAATCTATTGCGAGACTAGCATTATTAGCATCTTTTAATCTCTTGATACCAGAATCAATTAATCGCTCAAATTCCAATTGATTGAATGGTTCTAGTTTTAGTTGCCCACACTTAACCAGATTGTCCAAGTGCTTTAAGCTCATTTTCATCCCCTATTAGAAATATTTTAGGCTGTTCCACAATATTTTTTACAAAATTATTATTTTCCTTAAATTTGCTAATCCACTCCTTAATCGAATAAATGCTAGGATTAATTTTTCGGCCCAGCTTTTCTTCCGCATCTTGCAAATGATGAAAAATATCAGAATCCAGCGCGTAATGCTAATTCTTTAGCTTTTTCTGCATCTTTAGGGAGCGCTAAAATCTGATTTGGCGTAATTTGTGTGGCGGCCCTATTTTCTGCTTCTATCATATTTATAGCTATTGCTGAATAACGAGGATTAAAACCATGAGCATTCGCCATATAAACGGCTAATCTGGGATAAGCGCAGCAGTTGCTTGCAAATTCAAAAACTTCACTTCTTTCTTTTTCAGACAGATCAGCGCATTCAAAGTCATCTTTTTGAAATGGAGTGGTGTCCGCCCAGCTTGATTTTGGCGTGGATTTAGGTTTGAGGGCTGCGGAAAAAGCTGGAAGCATTGGAGCAGCAGCCTTTGCTGGCGCGAGAGCAGCTCTGGCTGCGGGTACAGGTTGAGCAACAGGCTTTGCAATTCCAGCACCTGCTGCTTGCTGAATCTTCTCTTGAAATACCTGGTTCAAAGCTTCACTTGCGATGTCAGCTGCAGCTTGGTTTATCCAATGCACTTTTTGAGCATGTCTCACTTTTTCATTAGCGACCAATTCACGCAATTTTTCAAAATAAATCTTTGAGAAAGTTCTATAATTTTCTGTGGTGATTTCGGTTATTTTTGAATTTCTCAAGATTTCCTCGAGTGAATAGCGGCAAGTTTTTGCAAAATTTTCACGTCTGCTTGCATGCTCTCTGCTGAATTTTTCAGAGTGTGAAATTGAATTTTTAACTGCTTCAAAGAAATATTTTACAAATTGTTCTGATTTCATAAGATCCCCTCAATAATTAATTTTAAAATTTTAACAAAAAAATTTAATAATAAAATTACAAAAACTGACACCTCTTTTTATTCTACTTATAAATAAAGTTATAAAGAACAAGCTTCAAATATACCATATTTCGAAACTAAAATCAATCAATAGCAAACTCAAATCAATCATATTCATACACGGCATTGCTAACTGCTACAGAATTTAACTCCAATTACTTCAATTACCCTAACCACTTCAAATTACGAGTATATGCCCAAACTAACTGACTTCTTTAGCTCCCATAAGGTTCCAGTCACTTTTATTTTCAGCCATTCTCTACTTAAATAAATAGTATGGACGCACAAAATCTCTCCAATGAACTATTATTTCAAGCCATTAAAATGGGGCCTTTGACCCTTCCCAATCGTATTGTCATGGCACCTCTGACAAGAAGCAGGGCCTTGAAAGGTGATGTTCCAGGCCCGCTGAATGCCGAATACTATGCCCAGAGAGCAACAGCCGGTTTGATTATCAGTGAAGCCACTCAAATTTCACAACAAGGCAAAGGCTATGCTTTTACCCCAGGAATCTATACCGAGGAGCAAGTGGCGGGATGGAAATTAGTCACAAAAGCCGTACACGAAAAACAAGGTCGAATATTTGCACAATTATGGCATGTAGGACGCATATCGCATCCCGATCTCCAGCCTGATGGCCAGTTGCCAGTAGCACCTTCTGCTATCAAACCTGAAGGAGAAGCTTTCACAGAAACTGGATTCAAACCTTTTGTTACACCAAGAGCCTTAGAGACTAAAGAAATTCCTGGCATCATCGAACAATATCGACATGCAGCACAATGTGCCAAGAACGCAGGCTTCGATGGCATTGAAATCCATGCCGCGAATGGATATTTAATTGATCAATTTCTCCGTGATAAAACAAATCACCGCAGCGACCAGTATGGTGGAAGTTTAGCAAATCGTACCAGACTCCTACTTCAAGTGATTGAAGCTGTGAAAACTGTTTGGGATGCAGACAGAATTGGCGTGCGATTGGCGCCTATTAGCCAAGCCAACAATATTTCAGACAGCTATCCCTTCGAAACATTTTCATATGTTGTGAAAGAGCTCAATAAAACTTCGATTATTTATATTCACTGCATCGAAGGGGAAACCGCGGGGCCGAGAACAATACCCGAAAACTTCAGCTTTGTAGAACTTAAAAAATTATTCACGGGTCTTTATATGGCAAATAATGGTTACGATTTAAAATTGGCATTAGAAACCGTAAACCTGGGCCATGCTGATCTGATTGCTTTTGGCCGACCCTTTATCGCAAACCCAGACTTGGTAAAACGTCTAGAAATGGGCGCCGCATTACGAGATGCACCCAAAGAAACATGGTATGGAGGCGGTGCAAAAGGATATACAGATTGGCCCACGCTCGAGCAAGAAAAAAAGCCTTAGTGCCCTAGTTCAGCTACTTGCCTTCTTTGCTACCTCCGCTGGAATCCAGGATAAAAAGCGGATATTTTCTAATCAAATAATCCTTGTCTTTTATCGATTTTCAAGCGACAATACGTTATGACTTATATCAATTAACTTATTTAGTTAATAAACTAAATTACTTAACTATAATTTTAATTTGAACTTTATATTTAATAAATAAAATACTTGGAGATAAATATGGCCACTCTCAAAACTGACATCAAAGAAGAAATTGAAAATATACTCACTTCCAGCAAGAAAAATGTATTGGAATTTGCCAAAGAAGTCACTTTTTTCGATCGCGGTTTCAGCATTCGAGCTAAACGCTATAAAACCGAACAACAAAATGCCGAAATAATCGCGCGTTTCTACTGCATTGCCGAAAGATATCTGCGCCTTGAATTCAGTCAAGCATTCAAACAGTTTTATTTAAGCATTGGAGAGGAACAAAGAAGCCGATTAGATGCTCAGCCGCGCCAAAAAGCAGGGACTGAAAAAGAGCAATTTTTCATGGAGGAGTGCTTTAAAGCCATCCGAGATTCTATGGAGCAAGAAATTGCAGCAGAACGCGCTTTTACAAGATGTCACCAGCTGCTCCCAGTTTTTTTATGCAACAGAAGTAGAGCAGTACTTAACTCTTCTCTACTGCATTCCAAAGAGACACCAAGACCGGATTGCACTGAAGTTAGAGAATATTGGTTAAAACATACTTCCAAATCATTGATCGAGATTTTGTCCAGTTTTTCTTGGCGTGAAGGCTGCTCTTTCTTTAAACCACTTATCAATGAGATGGTACAATACTGTGCACCTGTGGACTTAAACCTATCAGTCCCAAAGAGCTTAATGTTATCAAGAACATTCATTGCGAACATCAAAAACACCGAACTTGAGCTGCATCAAAAACACCATGGTAAGCGTGATCTCGCTACCCTACCTGAAAAATCGATCCAAGCTTTTCCTGTTTCACCACATTCACCCCATTCACCACACTCTCACTCTCCCTCTTTCACAACAGAAGAAGAAAGTGATCCAGCTGTTGACAAGGATTCCTTGACTTTCGAGCAGGACAGTGCAGCTGCTATAGATATGTCTGATGCGGATTTTGAGGAATGGGAGGAATGGAATGAAGTGCTAGAAAATCCAAAAAGAGCAAAGTTATGGTAATATGAACATTTTGTAAAAAGGGTTTTAAAAGTGTTAAGGATAAAGGAGTAATATGTTTCAAGAGATTGAAAATAAGCCAGCAAAGATAGCAGAGGCGGGAACGGAAGTAAAAGGGCATCATGATGCCCCAGCACAGCAATTTGCTTTGATGAAAACCAAAAGATTCCTGCCTTTGTTTGTCACACAAACCTTAGGGACTTTTAATGACAATGTTTTTAAAAATGCACTGACTATATTTCTTACTTATCAGTTGGTCACAGCTTTAGAGCTTCATGGGTCCTACTATATAGTTCTCGCTGCTTGGATTTTCATTTTGCCCTTTTTCTTATTTTCTGCCACTGCTGGAATTTTAGCGGACCGCTATGAAAAAACCAAGCTTATTCAGATCATCAAATTTTTTGAAATTATTTTAACGCTGCTTGCGATCAAAGGATTTTTCCAAAGCAGTATTCCCTTGCTATTTCTGGCACTCTTTCTCATCGGAACCAAAGCAAGCTTCTTTGGACCGGTCAAATATTCCATTTTACCATATCACTTAAAAGATGAAGAACTGATCGCTGGCAACGGTATGATTGAAGCAGGCACTTTTATAGCAATTCTACTAGGAACCTGTATTGGAGGTTTGTGTATCTCATCCACTATTGGCATATATATCATCAGTTTTATTCTGGTGGCAGCTTCCCTGCTCGGCTTTATCAGCAGCTGGTATATCCCTAAAACCAAAGCAAACTCTCACCTAGAAAACAGCAATGCCAAATTGAGCTTCAATTTTGTGAAGGACACTTTAGAGATAATTCAATATTCTAGAAATCATAAAAGTATCTTCATCACTATCCTAGGTATTTCTTGGTTTTGGCTGGTGGGCTCGGTATTTATAGCCTTGTTCCCTCTCTTAACCAAAAATATCTTGCAAGCCAATGAAAATGTGTTCACTTATTTTATTGCCTTATTCTCAATAGGCATTGCGATCGGTTCATTATTTTGTCATCGACTCTTAAAAGGAAGAGTACAAACTACCTTTATTCCCTTAGGGGCGCTCGGAATGTCATTTTTTATCTTCGACATTTATTTTGCCTTAAATACGATAAACACAATCAACTCTTCCGATAAAACTGAACTGATGGGGCTATTGCAATTCTTTGCAAGTCCCGGAAGCTTCCGACTCTCTCTAGACTTTTTATTTTGTTCCATATTTGCTGGGCTCTATACAGTACCTCTGTATACCTTGTTGCAAAGTCGGACTGAGGATTCCCATCGTTCTCGAGTGATTGCCAGCAATAATATCTTTAATGCCCTCTTCATGGTGGTCGGTGTTTTCACCATTATGATTCTTGTAAAATTGGGGTTCAGTGTCAAACAATTATTTTTGATCACCGCTTGTTTTTCAACTCTGGTAGCTCTCTATATCTCCAAACTCCTGCCTGATGACTTGATTAAAAGCTTTTTCATTTGGATTTTAAATACTTTATATCGGGTAGAAGTCATTGGAATGGAGCATTTTTTAAATGCCGACAAACGAGTTCTCATCATTGCAAACCATACTTCGTATCTCGATGCGCTGCTGCTTGCATGCTTTTTGCCAGAGAAATTGACTTATGCCGTAGACAGTGTGACTGCAGAAAAATGGTGGATTCAATTATTCTTAAGAATGGTTGATTATTTTCCGCTAAACCCTACCAATCCCATGGCAATCAAATCTTTGATCGAATTCATCAAGAAAGATCGCAGATGTGTGATCTTTCCCGAAGGCCGCCTGACCATGACTGGCACACTCATGAAAGTATATGAAGGCCCAGGCATGATCGCAGATAAGGCCGGTGCAAAAATATTACCAATTTGTATTCAAGGAGCGCAGCTCACTCCTTTTTCTAGAATGAGAGGAAAAGTCAAACTTAAATTTGCACCCAAAATCACCATTACCATTTTCCCGCAGCAAGCCTTGGAGATCCCCGCAAACATCGCAGGACGTAATCGACGTAGCCAATCGAGCATGCAATTATATGATTTAATGAGCACCACTTTATTCAACAGCAGCGCCTATGAAAAAACTTTATTTGAATCGCTGATTGAAGCACAATCCCTCCATGGTAGTAAATTCAAAATTATTGAAGATATTGATAGAAATCCTAGCAGCTATCAACAATTTATGATGCGAAGCTTCATCCTCGGCGGAATTATTGCCAAAAAAACCAGCATAGCGGAACCTGTAGGGATATTATTGCCCAATATGATTTCTGCAGCTTTAACCTTTTTCGCCTTGCAAGCTTATTGCCGCATACCTGCCATGCTCAATTTTTCAGCAGGTGCAAGAAATATCCTAATCGCGTGCAATACGGCAAAAGTAAAAAGAGTTTATACCTCAATCAAGTTTATCAAATTAGCAAAACTAAATTCCGTTGTTTCAACCTTGCAAGATGCCGGAATCGAAGTTATCTATTTAGAAACTCTGCGCGATTCTTTAGGGTTATGGGACAAATTAAAAGGCGTCTTCTTAGCACAATTTCCAGGTCTTGCTTATAAATTCATCAATTCCAAGGTTTTGCCCCAACACAAATCGCCCGAAAGTTGCGCTGTGATTCTATTTACTTCTGGATCTGAAGGGACACCCAAAGGCGTCCAATTGTCACATCGCAATGTTCAATCCAATCGTCATCAATTAAGTGCCAGAGTCGATTTTATTCGCACCGACAAAATATTCAATGCATTGCCTATCTTCCATTCTTTTGGCTTAACTGCAGGCATGCTGCTGCCCTTGCTTTCTGGCGTGAGAGTTTTCTTCTACCCCTCTCCGTTGCACTATCGTATCATTCCTGAATTATGCTATGACTCGAATGCCACTATTTTATTTGGAACGGATACCTTTCTGTCCTCTTATGCAAAATATGCAAATCAATACGATTTCTATAGTGTCAGATACGTATTTGCTGGTGCAGAAAAATTGCGCGAGGAAACGCGTTCCGCTTGGGTGAACAAATTCGGGGTGCGAATTTTCGAGGGTTATGGTACGACTGAAACTTCCCCAGTACTTGCGACCAATACTCCTATTCACTCCAAAATTGGAACTGTAGGTCGATTTTTGCCCTGCATTCAATACAAATTGCAGCCTGTTGAAGGTATCGAGAAAGGTGGCATTTTACAAGTACAAGGCCCAAATATCATGATGGGGTATTTATTGGCTGATAATCCTGGCATCCTCATTCCGCCTAAAGAGGGTTGGTATGATACCGGTGATATCGTATCTGTTGATGAGATGGGATATGTAATCATCAAAGGACGCGTGAAACGGTTTGCTAAGATCGGTGGTGAAATGGTTTCATTACCCATGGTAGAAAATGAGATCTATAAACTATGGCCAGATCATAAACACGCTGTTGTTGCCATTCCAGATCCGAAAAAAGGCGAACAATTGGTGCTCGTTTCAAACAACTCGGACGCCAATCAAGAAGACATCATAAAACACGCCAAAATGTGCCAAATGCCCGACATCAGCATTCCTAAAACCATTCTTTTTATTAAAGACCTACCTGTGTTAGGCACCGGTAAAACTGATTATACAAGCATTAAAGAATTTGTTTTGAGTTCTGTCACCTCCTGAATAACTCTGAATAACTTTAATAACTTTCTCTAGTGACTCCCCTTAAGTGAACCCTCCTTAAAAGGAGCTGTCTCAAAAAAATGGGTATAAACCTATTTTAATCGTGCATTTGCAATAAATATAAAACTGTATGGAGTGTATGAGGAGTGAGCCATGTCGACACCAAGACCTCTTGATAAGATTGAACCCTATAAAATTGAAAGTCCTGATCTCACCGAGGCCGAGAGAAAAAAGATCTTAGAAGCTGCGGGTAGAACAATAGCAAGAGAAAAATTTTCTGACATTGTGAGCGCGAATGCTGATAAAGCTGAACAGCAACTAAAAGAACTGGGCTTTAAATCGGAACTATCAGAGTATAAGCCTACAGATAGAATAATGCGAAAATCTCTCAGCGAATTTACGGCTGACTCTGATTTTGCAGAGAAAAGAATTCACGTTTTTCCCATGCTAAGAGGATTTGAAGACTATCAGAAATACAATGAATACCTAAAAAAATTATTGATAAAAGCTAATATTGATGCAAATATTTTAACCCCAGTGCAGAAACTCGAGGTCTCTCAAGCTGAACTCGATGCCAAACTCGAACAGGCTAGACAAGAAAAAGTGAAAGCAAATCTTACCAAGGAGAAAGAACATTATATTTCCAAATTAAATGGAAATTTAAATACTCTGTTCTTTGATAGCCATGATGTCTGGGCAGCAAATCCTGAATTGGCAAAAAGAATTAAAGACTTGCGTGAAAGAATAAACATTTTAGAGAGCAACTGGAGATCTCCTGGTACTGATATTGCAGATCAGATCAAAGAAGTACAAAACATTAATGCCGAAATGGAACGCATACAAATGGTAGAAGTGCCAGCAGTAAAGGTTGCGGAAGTGGCTAAGGGCAGCGAATTTGTCCAGGAAATCGAAAATCATTCCGGATTTTATGGCACGAGAGTCCAAGCAAAAGAGGCCATTAAGCTCAAAGATGTTCCGTATACCATAGAAAATACTGGAGAAAAGGATAGCATCGGCAACCCAACTTATATAGTGAGAGTTAAATTAGATCTCAAAGAAAAAGAACCTTACATTCATAAATTTGCTATTTGGATTTCTCCTGAGGGATTTAAAGTGCGAGATGGCAGAGGAGAAAAGATCTGTGACAACATAAACGATGCGCTCAAATATTTAGGAGTGATAAAATCTGATCATGAATTGAGACTGCTCAATATTTCGCTCGAGCATAGCGAAGCAGAAGCAGCGCTCCGCAGTGCGGTGAATGAGAAAGTAAGGGCTGGCAGATCTCCGGTTTTGGGTGAAAAAGAGAAAGCCAATATTTTGGAAAAGGCGAGATTACAGAAGGAAAAGGAAGAATGTATCTTTCAATTAGAGGATGACGCGTCGCTAGGACTTTTCTCTGAGTTATTAGAAGTGAAGCCATATGGAACTCACGGCAAAACTTTAAGCGAGGAAATCGAAGCTCGGATCAACCAATTCAGAGCTGGAAGCAAAGATAACCATGATTCGTTATATTTTGATTTTTTGAGTACCAGATCGCAAATACGACATCTCATAGATGCTGCATTAGAACAACATGACATTTTGGTTAAATTCGATACTTATGCAAATAGCATGAAAGATATTAGGCTCATGGCTGAAAATTTTTCTGGGCCGCAGAGAGAAATTGTGGATAAAGCTATAGAATTTTTAGACGCAGGTCGGGATAGAATCAATAACTATATCGCTCGAGGGGAAGATCGAAAGTACATACTCAGCAAATTGGAAGAATTGAATAATTGGACTAAGGAAGTTGAGGGTGCCTTGTATGATGTTTTCGAGCCCGAGAAAGCAAGACATTTAGAAAAATTGGATATTGCCTTAGAACAGTTAACCGTGCAGACACAGCTCATTCAAGATAAAAAGCTTGGTGATCAAACAATTGAAGATAGATTACATGATATAGCCATAAAATTGCAGAGTATCAGATACAATTGGGCAACTGATCAAAACAGAATTGCTGTCGCAAAACAAATAGAGACAGAAATCAATAACTTTCAAACTGAATTAAACGAATTAAGAAAACCAAAGGCAGTTGCAGCGCCTGCACCATCCCATCCCCCTCAATATACGCCATCAGGTGCTGCTCAACCAAAAAAAATAGTGACAACATCCAGCGATCCACAGCATGGTAATATGGTGGATAAAATCGCCGATCAATTCAAAGATCCAAAAGCAGATTGCAGAATTTATAAGACTGCAAATAAGATAACTTTTGAGGGCGGTAAAGCGAATGATGGTGCCAGAGCTTTAGTATTGCAATATCTGAAAGATAAAGTAGAACCCTTACCGCATTTTGCTATCATTTCAGCATCGAGCGACGACGCTAAAGCTAGGCTAAAAGATGCTGTTAATGGCACTCCCTTCTTAAATATTACTAAGATTATTTTGAATGCGGGCGCCAATGAAACCGTTATTGAAGGCAAGAAACTCGATGATCTGAAAGCTGAAGTGCGACAAGAGACTGTTGTGTATCCTAGACAAAAACCTTAAATGTGGATTTTCTACTTCAACAGCATTTTCTAAGTCAATTGCTGCTCTAATATGCCCTTAATATTAATTAGTCAAATAACATACAAATCATACAAATCGTCTGGAAGTCCTCTAGAAGTCTTGTCAATTCGAATTAAATAATGCAAAAATGAAAATGTGGCGTTGCCATTTCCGGTTTAATGTCAACCTGTTATAACAGGTCCAAACAGGTATTTCTATTCTGTGTTCAGTGTAATCAGTGTAAGGAAACAAAGTCTATGTTAAAAAAAACCACTCTCGTTCTGCTAAGCGCTGTTTGCTTTAGCACCTCACAGGGCTTAATTGCTGCAGAAGCGACAGCTGCAGCTGCAACAGCTTCTGAAGCTGCAAGCAAAAGCGCCGCAGCTAATCCTGCAAGTGCGTCTAGTACATCAGCACAATCAGCACAATCCATTGCGGAGAAAAATTTAAATATGAGCCATGCCTTTTTGGAAGAAAACAAGAAACAACCCGGCGTTACCGCGCTGCCTTCTGGCCTACAATATAAAATTATAACCGAAGGCGCTGGAAACTCTCCTGGACCCACTGACTTTGTGACAGTGAATTACCGTGGCAAACTTATTAATGGCACAGAATTTGACAGCTCCTACGCCCGCAATGAGCCTGCCACTTTTGCAGTGAATGCGGTCATCCCTGGTTGGACTGAAGTTCTGCAGCTCATGAAGCCAGGTGCAAAATGGACTGTCTACATCCCGCCCAAATTGGGTTATGGCGAGCGTGGTGCTGGCGGTAAAATCGCACCTAATGCTGCGCTTATATTCGACATCGAACTGCTCGCGGTAAAGCCATCCCTCGATGAACCCTCTTCCGCAGGTGGTATTGAACAAGAGGATAACGACTGAAATTCATTGACAACAATAGGCCTAATTGCTTGTGTCATCAAAAATTCAAGATTTATTAATCAATAACAAGCTTGAAGAAGCAAAAGCCTATTGTAGCCGTTGGCTTGAAAATGAACCTGATTCAGACGAGGCCATGAATTGTGCGGGCCTCGTCGCGATCAAAGCCGGAGATCTTTTGCAGGCCATTCGCTATTTAAGCAGCGCACTGGAAAAGAATCCTGAAAATACTTCCTACCATAATAATATCAGCAATGCGTATTTAGGTCTTGGCCAGGTTGAGGAAGCAAAACAGCACTTGTACCAAGCCTTAAATCTATCTCCTCACCACGCTGAAAGTTACAATAATTTGGGCCGTTTATATTATAAACAATCGCTATTTCAAGACGCGATAAAATATTTTGAGAAAGCCCTGCGCATAAATCCAGATTATTTTGAGGCTCACTACAATCTTGCTCATAGCTTTGCCATGTTAAATCAAATGGAGAGCAGCGCTGTGCACTATCGCGAAGCTCTGCGCATTTTGCCTGATCATAAAACCGCAAATTTTAATCTCGGGCTGATCTATTATGAGCAAAAAGATTTTGATAATGCCGTCGTTCTTCTTAAAAAAGCACATGAACTCATGCCGAATGATGTCACAGCAGTGCAATATCTGGGTCATACCGAACTTTCTCTGGGTCATGCTAAAGAGTCTATCGAAGCATTTGAGAAAGCATTATCGCTTGCCCCCTTCTTGGCCGATGCCCACCATAACCTCGCCATACTTTATTTGCGGCAGGAAAATAAAGAAAAGGCACTCGGGCATTTTGAGGAAGCCTTCGCCATCGATCCCAATAATGACACGGCCCGACACATGATTATGGCCTTGAGGGGTGCAGAAAGCAAAGAAGCACCCAAGCACTATATTTCTGAATTATTCGATCAGTATGCAGATTATTACAATGCGCATGTGAAAGAAAAACTACATTATGCCGTACCCGGAATGCTCCGCGCTGCAGTGGGCCGCTGTATAGCTAAAGAAGCAAAATCTCCGCACGCTGGACGCGTGTTAGATCTGGGTTGCGGCACAGGTCTTTGTGGGGTTTATTTTCGAGATCTCGCGATTGATTTTGTCGGTGTAGATCTGTCCCCCAAAATGGTGGAAAAAGCAGTGCTGTTAGGTGCCTATGAATCTGTCATTGTTGCAGATATTCATGAATATTTAGCTGAAAAGCATGAGCCTTTTGATCTTATCATCGCGGGAGACGTTTTAGTGTATCAAGGTGATTTGAGTGCTCTCTTTGCAGCCGTCGCAGTATCACTTCTACCGCTTGGTCGTTTTGCCTTTACCACAGAACATTTAGAAACTGGTGATTATTTCTTAAAGCAAACCGGACGCTTTGCCCACTCACCTGCTTATATTCATGCGCTGGCAGCACAAAATGATCTTGAGGTTGAATTAGAAGAATCTATTACGCCGCGCGAGCATGAGGGAAAGGCTATCCTTGGCGATCTTTACGTTCTTCGAAAGAGGTAAGGCACTGCTTACTCATTTACGAGACAGCATTTCTTATATTTCTTGCCACTGCCGCAAGGACAGGGATCATTCCTGCCAACCCTTGGCTCTTCTCTCACGAAAGGCTTCTTAGGCATCAGGGCAAGTCTCTCTCGCTCCAATTTTTCTTCTTCCTTTTCTTCCACCAGATGTTTTAACTTGTCGACAATTGGTTCGGGTGGTATGTAGGAGTAGGTCGGAGTATAACGCTCTTCTACGGCCTTTTCAGTTTCAGTACTTAATTCAGTCATTTTAGTTTCCTATAAATTTATACAGTTTAATTTACAGTAAAATTGAGTTAACTCGCTTATTTTTTGCATTCTTAATAGATAATAATAGCTGATTTTACAGTAGTATCACAATGCTAAATGCATTATACTTACAACAATTTTATGCAATTAGGACTAAGTTAGTACTGATTAACGGTAATTCTATACAGTATTCTTGGTCCAATCAAAATCTTCGGTGAAAAATGGTTCGAATTACCAAATTAACAGACTATGCGGTCGTGATCCTAGCCTTTATTGCAAGCGATCCCAACAGACTATTCCAAGCAAAAGAAATATCAAATCACACCAGCATCAATTTACCGACCGTTTCTAAATTACTTAAAATGCTTGCTAAAAACAATTTTCTACTTTCTCTGCGAGGCAAAGATGGCGGATACCGGTTAAAACAAGACGCCGATCAACTCTCCCTGATGGATGTCATTGAAGCGTTGGAAGGTCCTTTTGCCATCACAGAATGCAATCTTGGGCATGATCACTGTAACACAGAAACACAGTGTACGATGCGTACCCCCTGGCTGCATATCAACAATATTATCAGCGCTACTCTGGCCGCCATCAAATTATCGGATTTAAAAAATCCCCTGTATACCCCTAAGCAAACTCATATTGCAAGTGTCAAAAAACAATTGCAGCCGAAACCATTGCAGCCGATAGAGTCAAGGATAAAGCTGATATGACAAATACAAATATAAACAATTTTCTGAACAGGGATTACGAAGCCGGCTTTGTGACCGACATTGAATCCGACACTGTTCCTAAAGGACTCAATGAAGACATCATTCGTACCATTTCAAGTAAAAAAAATGAACCGAATTTTATGCTGGAATGGCGTTTGCAAGCTTATCAGCATTGGCTCACGATGCAGGAACCCCATTGGGGACATCTGCATTATGATCCTATTAATTATCAAGATATTATTTATTACTCCGCTCCCAAATCAAAGCCAAACCCGAAGAGCTTAGATGAAGTCGATCCTGCAATTCTTGCAACTTATGAAAAACTCGGCATCCCCTTAAAAGAGCAAGAAAGATTAGCTGGCGTTGCAATTGATGCTGTTTTTGACAGCATTTCTGTAGCCACCACTTTCAAGGACAAACTCGCAGAACTTGGCATTATCTTTTGCTCATTTTCTGAAGCACTGCAACATCATCCAGAACTCATCCAACAATATTTGGGCACTGTGGTTCCCTATACCGACAACTTTTTTGCCTGTCTTAATTCCGCAGTTTTTACGGATGGCTCTTTCTGCTACATTCCAAAAGGGGTACGCTGCCCCATGGAGCTTTCAACTTATTTTCGCATCAATGCAGCCTCGACCGGTCAATTCGAACGAACTCTCATCATTGCAGAAGATGACAGCACTGTGAGTTACTTAGAAGGCTGCACGGCACCGAGACGCGATGAAAATCAGCTTCATGCTGCTGTGGTTGAGCTCATTGCCAAAGATCGCGCCTTTATCAAATATTCTACCGTCCAAAATTGGTATCCAGGCGATGCAGAAGGTCGCGGCGGTATCTATAATTTTGTCACCAAACGCGGCAAATGCCTCGGCCAAAAATCTAAAATTTCCTGGACCCAAGTGGAGACAGGATCTGCTATTACTTGGAAATATCCCAGCGTGATTTTACAAGGGGAAGGCAGCATTGGTGAATTTTATTCGATTGCGATCGCAAATAACTGTCAACAGGCGGATACTGGCACCAAAATGATTCACATCGGTGCCAATACCAAAAGTACTATTTTGTCAAAAGGAATCTCCGCCGGACGCGGCCAAAACAGCTACCGAGGTCTGGTGCGAGTAACTCCAAAAGCACGAAATGCGCAAAATTATACGCAATGTGATTCCTTGCTGATTGGAAGTCATTGCGGTGCGCATACCTTCCCTGCCATCGAGGTAAAAAACAAAACCGCCAAGATTGAGCATGAAGCTACCACATCAAAAATCAGTGAAGAACAATTATTTTACTGTCAAAGTCGCGGCATATCCCAAGAAGATGCCATGGCAATGATAGTCAATGGATTTTGTAAACAAGTGTTGCAAGAACTTCCTATGGAGTTTGCAGTAGAAGCACAGAAACTATTAACAGTGAGCCTTGAGGGCGCTGTGGGATAAGTGGGATAAAATGACTATGACTATTCTCGAGATACACAATCTAGCCGTCGCAATTGATGACAAACCCATTCTACATGGGATCAATCTATCGATTGGCCCTGGAGAAGTGCATGCGATTATGGGACCGAATGGCAGCGGCAAAAGCACGCTTGCTTCCGTTCTGGCTCGAAAAAATGATTACACTGTCACAGATGGCAGCGTTGAATTCCTAGGTGAAAATCTGTTGGAAATGTCGCCAGAAGAATGTGCCTGGAAAGGTTTATTTCTAGGCTTCCAATATCCCGTAGCAATTCCTGGTGTCAGCAATGCACAATTCTTGAAAACCATCTACAACGCTGCGAGAAAAGCCAACAATGAAGCAGTATTAGATTCAGTCGATTTCTTGAAAATTGTGAAAGAGAAAATGGCAGAACTTAAAATGGCTCCGGAATTACTGTATCGTTCCCTGAATGACGGATTTTCTGGCGGCGAAAAAAAGCGTAATGAAATCTTGCAAATGTCCTTACTCGAACCCAAGCTTGCGATTCTCGATGAAACAGATTCCGGCCTTGATATTGATGCCTTAAAAACAGTGGCACAGGGCATAAATTCGATGCGAAGTCCAGATCGGGCTATCTTGCTCATCACGCACTATCAACGTTTGCTTGATTATATTGAGCCTGACCATGTGCATGTTTTAGCACAGGGCAAAATTATCCATTCGGGTGATAAGAATTTAAGTCTTGCACTGGAGCAGAAAGGTTATAGCTGGATTAAAGATGAACGCGCAGTTGAGGAAGCAGTATGAATCTTGTTTGCGCAGCTAATGATACTTTTAGGTCACCCGTAGTGGATTCGTTGCTTGCAGCGATGAATGCTGAAGTCCTTATGATTCATAATGGCAAGGTTCAAAATGGCAGGATTCAAAATAATTGCCAAATTTCCCTGACTTGCACCACAATGGATCCTATCCCACATTTCACTCTCTCCATAACAGCTGAAACATCCAACCCGCTTTTACTCATTTATGTAACCGATAACAGCAATTCAATACCAGAGATATCTACCACTATTAGACTCAGCGGTTCGAACTGTACTCTCATCGAATGTCATCTTTATGAAGGATCACAAACCGAGTTAATCCGAAATAATACCGAAATTCATCTTGAAAAAAACTGTCATCTAAAGCATTTTCTCATTAAACAGGGTTCTGCCCTTAAACCATTTACAAAAGATCTGGTATTAAACATCAGCAAAAATGGCGGCTATGAAGCAGTGCAACTTGCCTTACAAGGTCCCTACAACAGCACAAATCTTACTGTTCATCTGACAGAAAACGAGGCAAAATGTCGCTTCTATAATCTACTGTTCCCAAGTAATCACAGCACTTCAGAACTCACCGCAACTATCAATCATCATAAGCCATATACCCAGAGTCACTGTGTTACAAGAACAGTTCTCCCCTCTTACTCCAAAGGCAAAATGTTTGGCAAAATAATTGTTCAGGAAGGCGCAAAACAAAGCTCTGCACACCTTGAAAATAAAAGTTTATTGCTCTCGAGCACCGCCGAAGCATACACCAAACCTGAATTTGAAATTTATCACGACGATCTACGTTGTACCCATGGCGCAACTGTAGGGCATTTGGATGATGATGCGCTATTTTATTTGAAGAGCAGAGGCATTCCAGAACAAGAAGCCCGAAAACTCCTTATCAATGCCTTTATAGAGCCTATACTCGAACGCATTACCCAACAGGATACGGTAACAACCATACTCCTGCAGCCCTTCCTGGAAATGCTGCAAGATGAGCTCGAAAAGACCTTGGAGGCCTCGCTCCATGCTTGATACCATGCTTGACACCACGCTCGATGCCAAACACCTCCCATTATCGAAGGTAACACCAAAGCCTTGCAACAGCTTGCTCTCCCTGCGTCAGGACTTCCCCATCTTCGAACAAACCGTTCGAGGCAAGAGATTAACGTATCTTGATTCAGCAGCTACTACCCAAAAACCAGACTGCGTCATCAAAACACTTTCTGAGTACTATCGAACCTCCAATGCCAACGTCAACCGCAGCGTCCATTATTTAAGCGAAGTGTCTACTTTAGCCTATGAAGAAGCGCGCCGAAAAGTTCAAAAATTCATCCATGCAAAGCATTCCAGCGAGTGTATTTTTGTCAAAGGAACGACCGAAGGTATTAATCTTGTGGCACAAAGCTTTGGTGCTGCATTTGTCAAAGAAAATGATGAAATCGTCATCTCCGCGATGGAACATCATGCTAACATCGTGCCCTGGCAAATGCTCTGTGAGCGAGTAGGTGCTCATCTCAAAGTCATTCCCATGACAACCGCAGGAGAATTAGACATCAGCGCTCTCCCGAACCTCCTCACCGATCGCACTAAGCTTGTCGCTGTTTCTCATATCTCTAATGCATTAGGAACAATTCACCCTATCCCTGAAATAATTTCCCTTGCCCATGCCAAAGGTATACCTGTCCTTGTCGATGGAGCGCAATCAGCGCCACACCTCCCAGTTGATGTTCAAGCCCTCGACTGTGATTTTTTTGTTTTCTCCGGTCACAAAACCTATGGTCCCACCGGCATCGGTGTATTATACGGTAAATCTGAATTGTTGGAAAAAATGCCTCCCTTTCAAGGTGGCGGCGAGATGATCAAAAAAGTAAGTTTCAGCAAAACTGAATATAATGATCTTCCCTATAAATTTGAAGCGGGAACGCCTCCCATTGCAGATGCGATTGCCTTGGGAAGCGCCATTGATTACCTGCAAAACATCGGCTTTGATGCCCTTATACAACATGAGAAATATTTGCTCGATCTCACCCTGCAAAAACTTTCTGAAATCGACGGCATACAAATCATCGGGCCATCAAGTAGTAAAAATCGCATAGGAATTATATCGTTCACCCTTCCCGGCATTCACCCACATGACCTCGGCACCATTGCTGATCAGTATGGAGTAGCCCTCCGCACCGGGCACCACTGTGCCATGCCAATAATGGAATTTTTTGGAATTCCCGCAACCACCCGAGTATCTCTTGGGCTTTATAATAACGCCTGAAGATATTGAGCAATTAATTGCCGCGCTCCGCAAAGCGCAAGCCCTATTCTCAAAACCCAATCGTGAACGGAAGTAAATATCACATGTTAGATGAAACTGAACTCCGCGAACTCTATCAAGAACTCATCATCGATCACGGCACCTCTCCCCGAAATTTTCGTAATATTCCCTCTTGCAGCCACCAAGCCGAAGGCTTCAATCCCCTCTGCGGCGACAAAATAGAATTATTTATTTCCTTATCTGAATCCGATCAAAAAATCACCGACATCGCCTTCCAAGGCCACGGCTGCGCCATCTCCACTGCCTCGGCCTCCCTCATGACCGAAGCCCTGCTCGGAAAAACCGAAGCCGAAGCAGCCTTATTATTCGAGAACTTCAAAACTCTCCTGCTACAAACTGATCACTCCATCACCAACAATAAAACCCTAAACTGCAGCAACACCTCCTGTATTACCAATCCCGAAGAGCCCTATAACCTCGGTAAACTGTGTGCCCTTCAAGGCGTCCGCGCCTTCCCCACCCGCGTCAAATGCGCCACGCTACCCTGGCACACCTTGCACGCCGCACTAAAGAAGTTGCAGGAAAAAGCTACGACAGAGTAATTGATTCCTGTACCATGAAACGTCAAGTTAAACTCAATTCGAATTATTTACATTTTTTTTATTTAATTAATAAAGACTGTAACAACCCAGGTACTTTTCTAGATTGCCACGGCCTTCGGCCTCGCAATGATGCAAGTTCGTTGCACATTTGCTAAGAACTTGCGTCATTGCGAGCGCGTAGCGCGAAGCAATCCAGGGGAATTGGGTACAACCTGGGCTGTTACTAAAGACTAAATAACTATATATAAAAACAGTTTGTTGATTTAATATTTTGTAAGCAAGTGTGATCTAAAGTGATGTAAAGGCCCTACTTTTAACTGATCATTGTGTATAAAGAAGAGACTTGACCCCAGTCTATATTTATGATAAGTTGATAAACTGATAAAAAGTTGAAGCATTAGATAGTTTACAACTTTATCTAGCCATAACAGAATACGAATTTAAATTTAAGAATAATGAAAATTATTTTGGAGGAAAACATGGTTTTAGCAGATGATATTTTTTCGATAGAGATTGATTCTATTCAACAAGATCTTGATAATATTATCAGTTTAAAAGAACTACGTAAGGGCACTGAATACTATTCATGTGCGATACAATATAATTTTGCCATCAATTGTGTACGAATTGCTAACCATCCTGCTGAAGTTCAAAAAAATACCGTTTATGACCGAGATGCAATTGAGAGTTGGCTCAAAAGCCATAACAATTCTTGTCCATTTACAAGAACAATCATTGTCCCACATTTTGAATCTCTCACTTTTGAACAAATCCTTTTTGCGTTGGATGTTGAAAATAAGCTTAAAGCCAGGAGTCACGCAATCAAAGAATGGGCAGAACAGCACGTAATGGATTTCAACAAACGCTTAGAGAAGCAACAAGAAGAGTTCAATGATAGACTCGAAGTTTTAAAGAAAGAAGCCACAAAGGATGCAGTTGAAGCAGAACAAATGGCTTTCAATAATAAGGTCCAGCAACAGAAGAAAGATTTTGAATACGCATTAGAAAAATGCAAAAAAGCCCTTGAACCTAAAGGTAAATTTCTTTCATTCATTGAAGGTATCACTGAATACCTATACGATCATCGAAAAAAAAATGAAGCTTTTGTAAATGAACAAACACAAATATTACAAGCTTTACTCAAAGGAAACTATTGTGAAGCGGTTTCGGAGGAATTGCTGACAAAATTGGCAAGTTTTGGAATTGATTTTGATTTAGAAACACATCACAAAAATTTTGAAAAAATAAGAAAAGCTAAAGAAAAAGCACAGAGAGAACTCGAAAGAAAACTAAGAGAGGAAGATGCACAAAGGCAACTGCAAGAACATCAACTAAATTTAACGGCGGCTTTAAAAGCAGAAGAACAAAAACATCACGCTGAAATGCAAGCTCGTGAGAAGGAGGAGGAAACAAAATGGAGAGCCGAGCTAGAAGCCGAACGCAAAAAAAGACAAGATCTTAAAGAAAGGCTATTGCATCTTGAGTGTGGACTTGATGAACGGTGGAAAGAGTTTTTGAAAGAGTTCGATAAAAGAAAAACAACTGAATTAGAAGCATTTCCAGCTGATCTTCTGTTATTAGATAGGGCTGAAAGAAAACAACAAGTGGAGACAAAAACAATCGCGGAAAAAGATAAAATCTCATCCCCTCGCAAACAAAAATTACCCAAAATCATATATTATTGTCTAGAAACCATGCTATTTGCGTTTATACATCATGGATTTGGGAAAAAATATGATCAGATGACTAATAGTAAAATCCCTGTATTAATACAATTCCTAAATTTAATGAGTTCCGGTGAGTTTGCAAGATTAACGAAGGACTACCCGGATCTTTTAGTAGAATCTTAAAAGACAATTATTGGATGATATACAACCTGATGATAAAAATCTGTTAATACTCTTAAAAAATAAAGCAAATCCAAAAGACTCAAGAACACAAGTACTTTCAGAAACTGAAACGTTAGCGTGGATTATTGCCGCAACACGCAAGCAATGTAGCATTGCAAATGCCCGACTGCAGCAAATCCTAGGTAATTTTAAAGTGATTCAATTTTATGAGGAAGGCTTTAACACAATATCAGACGATGAAACTCAATCGGTTTCAATGGAATCTCTAATGCTTGCCTTGGCTGAGAAAAATTTCGTAAAGGTGCTTAATATTTTAGATAAAATGAAAAAAGATGATTGGAAAACCCAAAAAGAAATAATAGATCAACTTAGTTCTTTTCTTACTGAAAAACAAAATCAAACAAAATACTATACTCTCAAGAGCGTTAAAAAAGTTATAAAATTTTGCAAATTTGTAAGCGAACATTTTGAGCTTTGTATACGAATAGAAGATTCCCGTAAAAAACGTGGAGTTAATGATAAAAAGCCTGATATTCCTGAAAAAAAAGATGAGCATGAGCTAGAATGCATTAAAGAAAAAGAAGTATCATTGCCAAAGGAAATTTTATCTAAAGTTAATTTTGTGGAACTTGATTATTATTTCTCTATATTTCAGACAACATCAGAATATCAACTTGAAATAAGCGACGAGAAATCTTTATTACAAAAATTCTATGACTTAGTGAGCTCAGATGATCTCATAAGAATTTTGAATGCGTATCCAGAGTTTATACAAGAAATTAATAGTGAACTGCCTGAACTGCCTGCTGATAAACGAGAAGCAGTTCTTCCCAAAAAGGATAAACAGACTGAACAAAACAAGATTTTATTAAATGGAAAGCCAGACGATCTAGAAAATTTTCTGTATAAACATATGAGCGCCGAAACACAATTGAAGCTTACGCAGAAAAGCAGACTAGAAAGGCAAACTAGGCCAGAAATAGAGGTATTTGAGAGAATTGTAAATGCTTTCTTCGATCCTCGCAAGGAAGCTGCCTTGAAAGAACTGTTTGCTAAAATACAGTTTTTTATCAATACTGTTAGAACAATATTACGAGAGCAGTCAGAAAAACCTGCACAGATGGGTGATTTAACAGGTCCGGTCGTTAGTGGTGATATTCTGCCTCCAAAAGCTATATTGTTTTCTAAAATAACCACTATGTTGAAAAAACGAAGCGAATCGGCAAGTAGTCAAGATATTCAGAGGTCGCTGGCTTCTCAGTTAAAGACAGGCTAAAACAATCAAATTGACTATTTTCTCACATGGTACAGGACAAAAATTAGAATATTAGGTAGTTAAATAAGATTGTTATGTAACCCATTGATATGCAAAAAAAACAATTTTTAAGCATGGGCTGGATTGGATCCGAAAAGAAATTTGGTAAGTATGTTAACTACTGTATACTTTTCTAAATAAGTATGATATTCTGTAATCTTTTAGTTATAATTTTTAACCAGCAAACAATAGTGAGGTTACACGTGTCAGTACCATCAGAATCAATCAAATCTTTAACAGAAAGTCTTTATGCGGTACAAATTCAATCTAATTCTTCAAGCTCTCAAGCTAATACTGGTGTTGATGTTAACAGTTTGTCTCCTGCTCAATGGGAGACATTCATGAGTACAATTGCAGCAAATCGTAATATACCCCATTTAACTATTGAACCAGTGGAAGAAATTCCTACATTAAGTGAACCTGTATCTAAAAAAATGTTGAAGTAATAACGAGGGGGGCTAATGCACAGCCTCCCAGCACATCTTGCACATAGCGGTAAAGCAGTAGCAGGAAAAAGCTATGACACAATAATAATTATGGTGCTAAATATATGCACAAATTTGAAGATAGTTCTTGGCAGAATTTTCTTCCTAATAAGGGCCGATATAAAATCATTCTATTCATCGATTTTGCATCATAAACTTTTAAAAGATCTTGAAAAAGTGTATGATGATCCTGATTTATTAAAATATTCAAACAAATCATTACAAACCCCGTTGAAACACAATATATTCTAGGCCTTCCTCTGCTTCTTGTCGTTCCTTTTATATACCATTGTCGGATAACTTCCTCATCGAACCAGAAAGTTATTTCTCCCCTTTTTACTAAAGCTTCGTTATAATCATGCCAATTACGGATGCGGTATTGCTTCTTTTGGATATTTCAATCCATTGAACTTAGGTGTGTGGTAACACGAAAGTTTAAAGAATTTTAAGGCAGAATCCAAGCATGCCTCATCTGTAATCGGGACTAGATGTTTAATTATTGGCGGAGAAAAGTAGGACACATACATGAGAATTAAATCTAAAGAATCAAGATATCATTTTAACTTTATATTCATGATTATTTTCCTGGGGATATCCATTTCCAATTCAAGCCTACTTGCAGCAACCAACATCAAAGAAACTAAAGATGAAGAATATGTTATTTCTTTAGTTCAAAAAGCTAATCAATATATTTCGACCCATGGAAAGGAAAGGGCTCTCGAAGAGTTTAATAAAAAGACTGGAATATTTAATAAGGATACTTATTATATTTTTGCTCTAGATTACGAGGGTATTGTTCTGGCGAACATGAATAATCCTGTCTGGATTGGCACAAATCAACTCAACCTACAGGATGCCGAAGGTGTTTATTTAGTCAAAGAAGAAATTGAAAAAGCAAAACAAGGTGGAGGATGGCTCGTTGGGCGTAAAAAGAAGCATCCGTACACTGGTAAACTCGAATGCAAAAAAAGTTACATCTTACCTATAAAAGGAGATTATTTTATTGGTTCAGGCTATTACTATCCAGCTGATGATCAGGGAAATTGTCCATAATGTGTTATACTTATCGAGAGGTAAAATCCCTCAATGATTTATTTTAACAATGCTAAGGAAGTCTAAAAATTGTTAAAGAAAGCAACAAAATTTGTATTTTTAAATCCTCCAATAAATTTCGTTCCTGATATGGAAGTCGTAGCCTGTTTTTTGAAATATAAGGACGAATTTTTGTTTCTTAAAAGACATCCATCAAAATCGGAAGGAAATACTTGGTGTGTACCCGGAGGTAAGAGAGAAGGAAAAGCAGAATAAAAATTCCATGGAAAATACCGAGACTCAGAAATAGTAATATTGTATGTACGTTGTGGCGAAGCGTATTTCGGACTTCGTTTGCTGCTTTCAAATAATGTACACTACTAGAGATGAACTTCAAAAGCAGCAACCGGTGTCCGAAATGGTCTCATCCGAACGGAAAAAAACACCTCCGAACGAGAAAAACAACACTCTATAATAAGTATTGCTCTATGTCGAAACTCTCTCTTGCAGTTAAAACCCAAAATCGTTAAGAATATGCTATTCACGTTTATCGGCTTTTTTAAGGAGTGTCGTTATGCTAACTGATCTAATTAGTGGTATTTGTGTTCTTGCAAAAACGATTTATACACAGGCTAATCTTAGAAGTGATAATAAAAAACAATGCGAGGAACTGAGTGCTAGATTAATACGAATTGAATTTTCAGTGAAGGATTTATTAACCGACAGTTCAGATCCAGATCGCTATAAAGTATTATTAGAACCATTGGAAGAATGTCTACAAGAATGTTTTGAATTTTTAAATACCCTTAATCCTGCTGCAGCTTCCCAAAGTAATATAAAAAAATTATTGATGAATCTTAAAAGTTTTGGTAAAGCAAAATCTCATCATGAAAAATTTGATCAATTGTATGGGAAATTAGGCCGCATAGAAGCTGATTTAACTTTAGCTTTACAAAGCCGTACCATTCATTATTTAAGAGAAGCACGAAAACATCAAATCGCTTCTGATAATGGCAGTAAAAGTGCTGCCCTATCTCCAACATTACCCCCTTCGAGCCAAGAAACTAAATCAATGAAAGAAACTTCAGAGAAAGAAGCTTCCGAGAAGGGGACTTCGATGGCCAAAGATGTTATTGCCGCAAGTCCCTCTGCTTACTCGCCCCCAGTGGTAATGCTCTATCAATCCGCTTCTAAAACAAGCTCTCCTCTGTCAGGGGCTTTAGCTTCTGGAATTCCGAGCCAATCTGGCGCAGGTGTTTCCGAACCAAGACTGCCCGATGGACCCGATGCTTTAAGTTATGCTTTGCCCAGTCAAACACTCTATAAAACTGATGCTGCTACAGCGATATCAAGACCAGACTCCCCTGGACAAGAATCTTTGAAAGAAAAAGCGCTATCAGGGGATTCAGATGCGCAAAATAATCTTGGCGATTGTTATTATCATGGCAAAGTTGTGGTACAAAATTACGATAAGGCTTTCTCTTGGTTTAGTAAGGCAGCCGCAAAAGGACATACCGTTGCTCAATTTAATTTAGGAAACTGTTTTTATAGAGGCCACGGCACTCCGCAAAGCTATCCGCTTGCAGTACTCTGGTATACGAGAGCTGCTGAAGCTGGAGACAAAGACGCTCAAAATAATCTCGGAAACTGTTTCAAAAAAGGTCGAACGGGTGCTCCCGATCCAGTAAAAGCCCGAGAGTGGTTTAGAATGGCTGCAAGTCAAGATCATATGGAAGCACAATTTAATTATGCTGTTTGCCTACACAATGGCGAAGGTGGACCTCGAGATGAAAAAGCAGCGGCTGCTTGGTATCGTAAAGCAGCCGATCAGGGCAGTGCCACAGCAAAAGCTTATTTAGGTTTTTGCTATGAAAAAGGCCAAGGGGTTGCTGTAGATCTGAAGCTAGCATTTGATTACTACCAACAAGCAGCAGAAGCTGGAGATCAGTTTGGAAAAGAACGTCTTCAAAAATTGCAAACAAGGCAAGCAGGAAGTGCAGCGCAAAAAGTGAAGGTTTAACCCAGTTAAGATCTTTCGAATTACTTCAATCCGAAACTAATAGCATTTGTTCTGTACTGTTGTAGGCCATAACTGCCTATTGACATGAAACTTCCATTGGCACATGATGTTTTTATTTTCATTTTTTGTAATTTATTTAAAAGGAGTTAAACATGCAAACCGCAGAAGAGATGAGTAAAACGCAGCAAAAGTGGGCAGAACAGGTTCAGACCGGAGAGAAGCAAGATCAACCAAAAGCACTGTTATTTATGGGGATGAAATTTATAAATGGGCAAGAGGTAATCAAAGATCAGAAAAAGGGCATGGAGATGGTAACCAGTGCCGCAGAGCAAGGGGATGCAGAGGCACAAGAATATTTGGGTGATTGTTTTAAATCAGGCACAGGTGTAGCCAGAAACTTTGATCAAGCATTTTTCTGGTATCAAAAATCCGCGGAACAAGGTAGAGCAGACGCTCAAAATAAGCTGGGACAGATGTATGATTTCCAAGCAACAGCAAATTTAGAGACACCATTCATTGACTGGAAAAGAAAAAAATGGCTGCCAAAAGCCAGAGAAAATCGCGATTTAGCAATTCAATGGTATCGGGCAGCAGCGGCGCAAGGCAACAGTGAAGCGCAAACTAGAGTATGGTCCCTGACAAACTCGGGGTCGCTCTATGTTCCAGTCGGAAGCTGTCCTGATGAAGAGAAAAAAGGTCAAACAATCATGCAAATGACATCCGCTCGTGGAGTTGAATACTTCGTTGATATTAATTCAAAACCAGAAAGTAGTTGTTCTTGTGTGATGTTATAAGCTCGATTATAAGTTCTATTAAATCCTATACCGTTCGGAGTCATGCGCAATCATGCTTTAAATGAGAAAAGTGACAGGAACTAACCAAGGAGGACAAATAAGATGTATGCAAAAGACGCAGTTCAGAGTGATTTGCAAGCAGAGCATGGAAAAACGAGCCTAGAATTAATCAATAAAATAGCGAGCGATACCGCCTCTTACGCTCTGCCGTCTTCAGTCCAATATGCTACAGCTTCTAAACCCACTCCCGTTGAACCAAAACCAAGTGACCCCCTCGGTTCACAATCTAAAGAATCCCTTGCCATCACTCCTGTTCCAAGCATTCCAAGCGCTTCTCCCCCCACAATTAAAAGACAAACAAGCTTAGAAGCCCCCGAAACGGGCGATGTCTTTTTGGGTGTAAAACGCTTGCCTGCCGGTTCAGTCAAAATTGCTAAAGAGACAATTTTAGGCTCAGGTGCATTTGGTTTGGTGTATGAAGGTGCTTGGCAAAAACGCCCAGTTGCCATCAAGGAAATTGATATTGAACGAGCAGGAAAAAATCTAGGCCTTGAGAAAGATCAAGTTCTTGAAGCCTTATCTTGGGAAGTTTCTCGTCTTGCAAGTACTTCTCATGCTAATCTGGTACAATTCTTTGGAATCTATAACGAAAAAGATCAGAACTTCCTTATTCTAGAATATTGTGAAGGCGGTAGTCTTCAAAAAATGCTGAGTCAAAATCCTCCCTGGTCCCTGCGTTGGCAATGGGCATTAGAAGTGAGTCAAGGTTTGGCTTATTTGCATCATCAAGGCATCCTGCATCGAGATCTCAAAGCAGAAAATATCTTATTAGATGGACAAAAACGGGCACGATTAGCAGATCTTGGCGTTGCTCAAGTGGATGCTCTCTTACAACGAAAAGAAGCCTATGTTGTTGCTGAAGGTTTGCAGGATTTGAATTTTATCGCCCCTGAGCAGGTTGAAAATAGAACTTTAAGTACCGCAGCAACCGACATTTATGCCTTAGGGATAGTATTCTGGCAAATCGTGACCGGAAAAAAGCCCCGCAATATTTTAATTAAAAATGAGAGCTCGGATACGGTAGCATTTGATGACACAATTTTGACAGAAATGCGGAAAGGAGAGCGGGAAAGCATTCCGGTACAGTGTCCGGCCGAATTTAAAAAGCTCATTTTGGACTGTTGGCAAGTTGCTCCAGAAAAACGGCCCAAAATAGAACATATTATATCTCGCCTAAATGATGTTGGAACTGCTTTTCATAAACAATCGCACTGGGTAAAATTTTGTGAAAGTATCGACATGGAAATTCACCCGGCAAGAGAAGAGCTTCTAAAATATATTCCTCCCTATGTTACCCAATATCAAGTACTAGAAGACTTAGACACTTACTGGAAACGGTTTGAAGTGGAAGATGATAAAAGAGAGAAAGAGTCCCATGAAATTGTGAAATTGCGATCGGAAGAAATATTTGAAAGAAATCCCCCCTTGCCCATCACAAGCATCATCGCTAGCTTTTTGGCAGAAAAAAACCCTGCAACTTTGCTTCTCCTAGGAGAATCTGGTCTTGGCAAGACTCTAAGCGCCTATCAATTAGCAAACAGCTTGTTGTCCGATTGGTGGCAGATGCTGCAGAACCCAAAAGAGAAAGAGGCAACACCTTATCTGCCGGTATTTATTCGTGCAAACCTCACGCGATGGTCTCACAGTGAACTTACCGGTGCGCTAGACAAGGCCCTAAAGAAGTATGACTTAAATATTCCGGCCATGGAACTCAAGAATGCTCGCTTATTGGTGATTGTAGACGGCTATGATGAATGCCAAGTAGATATTAAACCTCAAAACTTAGCAGTTCAGCTCGGGTTGAATGCGCTACCCAATGCAAAGCTATTGATCATCAGCAGACCCGTTGCTGTAGACGCACAAGAATTACAGCTCCGATTTGCTTTGCAAGACAATTTGACAGTGCGATATTTTCTGCCTTTCAGCATTTTACAGATTTCTAATTATTTAGCTGTAGGCTATAATTGGGAGACTGAAGCTTATAAAAAATATTATGAAAGAATTAACACATCTGCAGAATTGCGTTCCGTATTGCGTAATCCATTTGTATTAAATCTCTTTCTTCAAAGTATTGAAAAAATTTCTGAACAAGAACTCAATCAATTAGAACGTTGGCACATTTATCAAAAATTCTTGGAATGTTGGCTAGAAAAAAATCGGGTTTTATTGCCGGAAAAAATTCAAAAACAATTAATGGAAGGCAGGCCAAGTTTATTAGACGGCTTTGAAGCATTTGGCGCAGAGATTGCAATGAAAGCGTTTCAGCAAGGAGCTATTAACTTCAACATGACTTCCTTAGAAGAAGTGACAGCCAATTCACAGCTCTGGCTAGACTTAAAAAATCATATCGTTCAAGAGAGCAGAAAAAATTACACTGAGAGACAAAAATCATTAACAGATCAACATCAAAGAAGAGCATTATTGAGTGAAACAGATTATATTGCCATTATCTTAAGGCGGTATGATCAATTTTCAACCGGGTCTCCTCTAAAGCATAAATCTAGCTCTTGGCAATTTAGCCACAAATCATTCTTTGAGTTTTTTGTAGCCAAAAATATCGTTCGCTTAAAATTAATGGATGAAAAGTCGATTTTCGAAACAGCCATAGCGCTTATGAATAAACGTCTATTTCTAGAGGAACCAGAAGTATTGAATTATCTTGTGGAAGCATGGCCAGAAATAAACTGGAAGATGATAGAATCATTTTTTCAAATTATCATACATTCCAGTAAAAATTTGAGTATTGGTTTGGCTTCATCGAATGCAGCAACCATGTTGAACAGAGGACAAGTTTCTTTTACCGGTAAAAATCTTGAAGGATCACAGCTAGAATCTGCGGATTTTACCGATGGCAAATTTGATCTCACAAACTTTAGAAACGCAAACCTAAAGAAAGTTGTATTTGATAGTGCTTGTTTAAAAAAGGCCAATTTATCCTTTGCCAGGATGGCCGGTGTTGAATTTCGTGAATTACCTGAATTGAGATTCGGAGCATCTATTAAAAGCTTTTGTTTATCTCATAAAGGTAATTTAATCGCAGTTATTATGGGACTGGAAGTTCTTTTGTATGATATCAATTCCTATGAAGCGCGACATCATCTGGAAACTGATGATGTCCCTGACGTTCGAGAATTTGTGAGATCCATTATAAATGATCGATCGATTCCAGAAGACGACAAAAACGACAGAATCAACTGCAGGCGCACACCATTCTCTTTAAGTTTTAGCCCAGATGGAAAGTATATTGCTGCTGGTAACATAGATGGCACAGTCAGAATATGGGACGCAATGACTGGAGCTTATGAAAAAGCTTTGATCTTGGAAAGACAAGGTTGGGCTACAAGCATCGCCTTCAGTCCTGATGGTAAAACACTGGCTGTGGGTCATAACGACGTCATAGGCTTTGCGCCAGTGGTTGGACAATATAAACCCGAAGACCGAGTCGAAGCGCTGGTCAATTTATGGGACGTTGAGAGAGTCGGAAAATTTAAGTCTCTTAAAGGACACAGGCGTGCTATACAGAAAGTTGCTTTTAGTGCAGATAAAAAATACTTAGTCTCTAGCAGTAGTGACCTTGCAGCCTTATGGGATATCACCACTTGGACTTGTCTCAAAAAGTTTGAAAATGATGTCAAACGTACCATGTTCCTATATGCTGAGCGTCATGTTGACTTAAGCCCAGCAGGCGATAAATTAGTGGAAGCCTCCTCAATGAGCATGACTCTCACTACTTTTAATACTTACAATATTGCAAATTGGGCTTTACTGAATAGTTTCACTGATAATGTCTCAAAAGGGGAAAATAATCTAATAAAAGATATTGCCTATTCACCTGATGGAATGATGGTTGCTAGCTTACAAGAGGGTACAGAGCTCACCGGAAATTTTGTAAAATTATGGGACGCAGCCACAGGGGCAATGCTCAAAGTATTTGAGGGCCCTTTTTCAGAGAAAATTGCCTTTACCTCCGATGGATCAAAACTTCTCACTATTCAAGACAAAAGCATCAAATTTTGGGATATGAGAAATATAAGAACTCCAACGCTTAAAAGATTCTACAAAAATAAATTCGACAAAATTGAGGCCCTTAATTTTAGTCCCGATGGCTCTATGATTGTATCCACAGAGCGCCTGGGAATTAAATTATGGGATGCAAAGACAGGTACCTTATTAAGAGCCATTAGCACATACAGGCCTTACACAATGCTCTTTAACCAGGATGCCACAAAACTATTTTCCGTACAACTTGAGTATTTTACTAAAAAACCTGAAAAAGTTTCGATCATTGACTTAAGAGAGAAAGGAGATCCGAAAATCATACAAATATCACGAAAGGACGCGGGTTTTCCAAAAACTGCGAAAGCAATTCACTATGAACAAATGCTTTGGGGAGGAATTAATCCAAATTCAGAGTTGGCTAAACTGATGAGCGATATCTATTACGACGCTAAGTTTGTTGCAATCAGCCATAATGCAGAACAATTAGCAATTCTTTCCGACTATGAAATAACAATATTAGATGTTGCTACTGCAAAGACTCTAAAGGAGTTAAAATCTGTTGACGGCAGAGAAAAAGTTGCCTGGCTAGCCTTCAGCCCTAATTCAAAGCAATTTGCCACAGGCGGTTACTGCGAGCCCAAAAGAATTTGGGATTTGAAAAATTCATGGGATGATAAAGATGAGGGTGGATTCATCAGAATTTGGGATATCGCAAGTGGAAATTCAGAAAGAAGTATCAAGATTAAAGAAAAAGTGAAGAAAATAAGTTTTGCAATTACCCCAGATAAAGAACAGGTCGTGCTCTATCTCACAGAAGACAATCAATTGAAGTATTATGATCCAAAGTATAGAGACATTGAACAGCGGATAGAAATATTAAATGTTGTTGATAAAGATTTTATGAGGTATGTAATAGGTGGCCGTTTATTATTAAATGTCGCCGCATTTTCATGTGTAATTGCTGAAAATCAGACAATTTTATGCACTGGAAATCTGAAAGGTGGCATCGATGTCTTTAAGATTGAAGGCCACTTGCAGCCTCTCTATACACCAGGGGGGTATAGCTCAGATTTCTGGAGACTCGATTTAAAATTATTATGGTCAAATCATCAGCGTTCTTTAATGTTAGGGGAAGCCAATGTTGCAAATTCGGAAGGACTGTCATTAAACGACATAAGGCTTTTGAAACAACATCACGTGCTTGGAAACCCAAAAATTGCACCTTCAACATTCAGTCCTGCTTTTGAACAAAAAAGAAAAAAAGAAGCTTTAGAACTCGTACCAAAAACTATCGGGCTAGAGAGAGACCTTCAAGGACACGAAGCGGCAATTTGCTGTCTTGAAAGTACTTTAGGCGGTAATTTAGCAAGTGGTTCTGTTGATAAAACCATTAAAATCTGGGATTTAAAAACAGCGACATGTCTTGCAACGCTGCGAGGCCACACAGGGTCTGTACGCTGCCTGAAATTATTGCCAGATGGCAGATTATTGAGTGGTTCAGAAGATGGTACAATTAAGGCTTGGAATATCAACACGGGCCGATGTCTCTTTACTTTAACAGGACATAAAAAAACAGTTCTTTGTTTAGAATTGCTGCAAAATGGCCTGCTCGTCAGTGGTTCTCTGGATAAATCTCTCAAATTTTGGAATCTGCAAAAACACAAATGCAAAACAACTATCAAAAACTGGAAAGAGCCAATTGTTTGCCTTGAATCAATATCAAATGGTGATTTAGCAATCAACTTTGGTTTTGAATGCCGTATCATTCATTTTACAGAAAGCACCAGACTTAAAGCACAGATGGAAGCGCTAGAATTTATCGGAGGTAGCAACTATAAAATGAAATTATGCGGTCATACCGATTCCCTACTTAGTTTCAAATCATTGCAGGACTTTGAATTGGCAAGTGGCGGCGCTGATAATACTGTTCGCATTTGGAAGATCGATCCCTCTCATGAGCTGCCGCAAAATAATCTTATTTCCCCCAAAGATCACGAACGCGGCACCTGCAGGTTATTGTTGCAAGGACATATGGGTGGCATTACTGCAATGCAACACAGTCCAAAAGAACACTTGCTAATGAGCGCCTCAACCGATCACACTATTAAAGTATGGAATTTAGAGACTGGTCAATGCCTCAATACTTTGAATGATCACAATGACACGGTTCGTTGCCTAAAGTTACTCCCCAATGGGAAATTGGTGAGCGGATCTGATGATAAAACCCTCAAAGTATGGAATTTAGCAGAGTTAGTTCCTACCCAAACCAATAGTGCTTGCTGTGTCATGCTTTGAGCAACCGTTCACGCACTGCCCTTGAACGCCCATCTTTAGGAGAATTTCTTTTTAGAAGCTGCGGTAGCAGCAGCTTCATCAATAGAAGAACTTTGAGCAGTCTGTGCAGTTTCAGATGCCACTGCAGCAGGCCTCAGTGCAATTGCTCCTGAAAGCCCCAGACGAGTACCTGTTTCTGGCCCTGAAAAAATGAGGGTTGCCGACTGTTGCTCGGTAGCTCGTGAGAGGAGAAGAGAAACAGGTCTCAAACTCTCCCCCTTCAGAGCACATAACTCCTTCAAATTGCCTTCGGGAAGATCAGCATATCCTAGGATTAAACTCATAATACCCTTCACTAATGAAGTTCCAGGGAATAACTCGGATGACAAAGAAACTATAATAGAGTCAATTTTGCTGTTGAAAGTTTGCAGCGATTCTTTGACGCCTGCAATGATCATGGTCATTTTTGAGGGTAAGGCAACACCATTTTCGAGCAAAACCTGACAGAGCCGGTTAACGATAGGCAAATTTCGATTAGTAACGGCTGTTCTCAATGCACCTTCATGGAAAGATTTTTTGACTTGATCTGGAATAAATTGTGTTCTCAAAGAACTGACAGTTGGTAAGCGCTCAAATAACTCTTTAAATGCATCATGAGCCATTTTACAAATGAAAAGCTCCCGAATAGAATCAACCATGAGTAAGCGATTAACAATCGCAAGATTCCCGATTTCGGCGGCTCTTTGCAATGCAAAATTATCATTTTCCATCTCTTTTTTCAATATTGCTGCTATCTGAGAAGGAGAGGATTCTTGAAGTACACGATTCAGCAAAGTTAAATCATTGCCATCTACTGCTAGTACTAAGGCGCCCTGAAAACCTCCTATCGTCTTATCAAAAACCTCTGGGATTTGAAATAAACGACCGATTATGGCAGCATAGTGACGCTTCGCAGCATATCTCAGACTCTCAACAACCCCTTCTTGCTTTACTGCTTCCAAGACATGGGGGATCTCGAGCAATCGATTTAATTTTTCTACGGAACCCCAGTAACAAGCTTGATTTACCGTCCTTAAACTGCATTTATCTTTTACGCCAGGGATTTGAAGCAAACGCTCAAATATCAGAAAATTGTCGCTTTCTAAATATGCTACGGTATCAATAGTTGAACCAGAACTTGCCACAGAGTCCGCAATTTCTTTGATTTCAAGAAAACGATTTACCATATGCAAGCGATCTGAAGATTCGATGGCGGTACTGAAGCCTATTGCTGCGCTTTTTAAAACGGCAGGGATCTCAAGCAAGAGATTAAGCAGGTCTAAGTTACCACTTCTCACTGCAGCGCAAAGGACTGACACGCTCTCGGCTTCAAGTTTTGCAAGAATACATGGGAGTTCGAGTAAGCGATTAACAATATTTACATGTCCTCCTGACGCTGCTTCAACCAGAATTTCAATGTCAGAAATTTTGTCAACACACTCTGGAAATTCAAATAAATAATTGACTATGGTTAAATGACCTTTTTTAACGGCAATCAATAATAAAGTATATATAGTCATACTCGGCAAAAGAACTTCATGTTCCATCAATTGTTTCAATTCTTTTAAATCGCCCCTGGATGCAGCATCCTTCATCTGAATAATTGGGATTTCAAGCAAGCGTTTTGCCACATCAAAATGTTTATTTTCAATTGCTAACTTCAATATACTATTATCACACGCATCTAGCCCTTCTAACATCCCAGGAAAATCCAGAACGCAATTTAAGATCTCCAAGCTCCCGCTCTGAACTGCCAATCTCAGCGTCTTGCTGGATTCAGATATCATTTTCTCAAGGACAGAGGGAATTTTAAGAAGACGATTTACGATCGCCAATTGACCATTTTCAATTGCACCACATAATGCAGCATTATTTTTTGCGGCGGCATCCTTCACAACATATGGAATTTGAAGCAAACGATTCACTATTGCTAAATGGCCGTTTTGCGCAGCCAATTGCAATAAGCAATTTTCCTGAAAAGTAACGCTTTCAATAAGGAGTTTTTTGCTTGTTTGATTTCTCTCTCTCAATAGATTATTTAATACATCTAAATTGCCGCTTACAACTGCATCCTCAGCCATTTTGTGCGTCATCGTGTATTCAAATTCAATCGCTGCTTTTGTGATGGCCATGTTTCCTCCTAATAGTAATCAAAATAATGACAAAAACTAAAATTCGATTTTTAACGAAAAACACGCTGTTTCTGCTTTCCTTCATCCTTTTCCGAGTCCAGCTCATCCAATGAACAGCCAGAGTTCGAATCTACTGGTATAGGTGCAGATGCGAGTAAAGATCCATTACTAATAGTACTAATAGAACTGTATGACATAGATTTCTGGCTTAAGAATAAAGGCTGTCTGATTTCCAAAGCATTCCTGGCTTGATATATTAAATCTGCCATTTTGCTCATGATGAAACTCAAGACTTCGCCCTGATTTGCGATCACTTCAGGATCTGTAACGCGCTCACGCACTGCTTTCCTATCTAATAAAATAACGCCGCAATAAGCTTCCAATTGATCGATCAAAGTAAAGATACTCTCCATTTTGCTGAGTTTTAATATTCTCTTCAAATTAATTCTGATCGACTCTTCGAGCAGCGGCAAATCTTTTTCATCACCCTTTTTCACTAAAGCGAGGCTAATATTGCAGAATTTATCCACGGCCAGACGCCAGAATGCAGAGTTGCCTTTGTGACGTTCTAAGTCAATAATAATTCTTAATGCATCTAATGCATCAAGCGGTGAAAGTTGTTCTAGATTGCAAGCAAGATCAAAGCAGAGACTCGAATCATCATGACAGCTCCAATCTGGATCATCTCCCATGTGCTCTTTTCGAGTTGCAACGATTGATTGGAGAGGTTCAATAATCGCTTTTTCGGCATCAAGAACAGCTTTTCGGTAGTGTCCATCTCCAAGAAGCTTGCGAATGGAGGATGATGTTTCTTCTGAATACGACAATTCATGGCCTGTCGCAAATCGCATCAGGAAATCACTGAAATGGGCTGGCATAACACCTCTCGTCACCAGGAAGTCAAAAAATTGCTTACAGAGTACTTTCGGCATGCGTCCAATTTGCAAGCTAAAATGTTTCATTATTCGAGGACTGGTAGATCTTCCTATCAGCATTTCGGGCACTTGCCATTCTTTATTTAAGAATTTTTCAAGCTCGCCTTCAAAATCTTTGCCCTGATCTTTAAAATGGGGAACCCAATAATGGGAAGCAAAAGGAACTAAAAATTGATAATTGAGAAGCTTGAAAGGAGATTCTAAAGATTCAACCTGGAACGGATCATTGTAAACGAAAGTCACCCCGTCTTTTTGAAATTTTCGACCTCCCTGTGGATTTCCAAAAATAAAAGAGACAGTCGTAAATTCTTTCTCTGAATACTTGTCTTTTCCTAATTGGATTTTTGAAGTCACAACACCAATATACTGGACTTGGAAATCCTGATAGTGCTCATATACTTTTTTCTGCCAGGGTTCAACCGGTACTTGGCGGGGTTCAGCAGAGAAGTTTCTTTTCAAAAGCACCATTCCGCTCTCTGCTATGTTGATATCTCCAGCGACCACCTTTAAATCAGAAGGCGTTGCAATAGTTTCTGCTCTGGCTTTAATTTCAGATCCAGCTTTCACTTCAGCCTTGGTTTTGATTTCAGCTTTGTCTTTTCTTTCTTTCCCTTCTTTCCCTTCTTTCTCTTCGTGCTCCTCGCTTGCGTTTGATTGGATACCCAGTCTTAATTTTGCTGCTTTTATTGCTTTTTCTCTCCCGTCTTGCAATCTTTGATCCTTTTCTTGTTCTTTATCCTTTCCTTTATCTTTTCCTTCATCCTTTTCTATTTTCTTTTCTCTATCTTCTTCCTTTGCCATTTCTGGAACAGAATGGCCTAACGCCAGGATTTCATTCTTATATTGCTTGCACATTTTCGCTAAGGTCATAAAAATATCCATGACTTGCGTTACTTTGTCAGCGACGGTTTCAGCGATCGGTATATTATCTTGTAACAGAGGATTATCAGCATCTGTTTTGGGATCCAAACCACATAGGATTGCAAGCATTTTTTGGAGCGGCATCACTTCAAAGTGTGCAGCAAAGTGATCCAATGAGATAAAATGACTTAAATTTTCTCTGATATAGCTTCTTTTTAATTTAGGTGAACCAAAATTTCCGTTCAAAATGATATCACCTGCCTTGGATAACGCAATATAAGCGTAGGGAGACATCACTTCACTTTTTCTCCAATCCAAAGTGCAGGTAATTATCTTCAATAAATCGAGCGCAAAATCAATTTGATGTGGTGCCTGCTCTGAGATCACGCATGCTAAATCATAGGCGAGGGATGAATAATCCAGATACTTTCCATTTTCCTCGTATTTCAGGTAGGTACTTCTATGGGCCTCTTGAACGATTTTTTTTAATTCCCTCTGCCATTCAAGATCCCAATCATCCATAGCAATTTTTTGCCAAACCTCAGCTTTGGCTTTGTCATAGGCCTCTTTCTCTTCTGTTGAATAAATCACATCGCCAGAAATTTTCAAAAAATAATCAAACTCTTCCCGAGTTACACCCCCGTTTTCGAAGAAAAAATTCAACACCAGCTTTTTCCAGAATGTTCCGCAAATATGCATTGGAAATCCAACCGAATACTGCTTCTCTGGCCACAAAAGATCTGTTCCGGTTTCTAGATTTTGACAAGATCCCAATGCCAATGTTTCTTTCGCACTGATGGCGCCATCTAGAAAGATCCCAGGGTATAATGTATCAATCTTTGAAAGTGGTGCATAGGGAGCGCCATATTCTTCGCGGCTATAAGGCTTCACATTCCATATAATGACTTTCGGTTCGGAATCTTTAATCCTATAAAAAAAGACCATTTTGGGTCCAAAATACCTGTCGTTATCTTTATTCAACAGAAGATCAGCTGCATAGATAGCAACACGAAAAAGTTCATATGAGGAATTTATACTTGATTGCTGCTGCAGGTGAGTCTCATTTTTTTTTTCAAAAATAAGAATAGGTGGATTGTGGGAAAATGTAGAGTCAGCTGGTAAAAAGCCTGTGTCCAGCAACTCTCGGGAACCTGCAATGATACGCCAGCACTTTGGTAAAGGAATATTAGCTAACTGGCTGCCTTCTTTTACTTGCCTTCCAGTTTCTTCCCTAATTCCATCTGTAGTAGTAGACATATAATTCTCCAATTCGCTATTTATAATTTACCACCTCCGAGGTAATGGAGGGATAGTAGCAAAGCCAAACCTCTAGATTTGCCTGGGAATTTTAACATATTCGATGCTGCTATTCTACATCACTACAATAAAGTTAGTTTTCTTAAAAAACCTCTACTGACATAAATTATCTAAATTTCCTGTCATGATGTTGCTGCCTGCTCCCTGGTTTGCGTTGCGATCCACTTGCAGTCTGATGCTGCTGCCTGCTCGCTATCGTTTGCTGCTGCCCTTTGTGACCCAGTTGTCTTTCCTTCTTTTTCGATTTATCTGTATCTGAAGTCGATTGAAGTCTTTCTGCTTCAAGACTGAAAACCAATGACGGTTTTGGAGCAACTGATTCCACAGCATCTTTTGCATAATAAACAATATCAGATAGAGATCCCATAACATATGCCAAAATTTCAGCAGGATTCGCAATATATTCAGGATCCACAATCAAAGCATTAATACTCTCTCGTTCAACGATACTAAAACCCGCGTATTCTTCGAGCAAAGCAATAAAATCAAACATGGCTTCCTGATTTGCCAAGTATAATATCCTGTACAAGCCGCATTCTATAGCTTGTTCTAGCAGTGATATATCCTCTCTGCCACCCTCCCTATACAAGCTAAGACTGATGCGGCAGAATTTATCCAAAACCAAACCCATGAAAGGAGAATCCGTATTCTTTTCTGCGAGTTTAATAATGATGCAAAGAGCTTCCAATGCTGCGGTTTGTGATATATTCTCAAGACTTTCTGCCAATTCAAATGCTAGGCTAGAATCCAAATAAAATTTCTGATTTTTACTTGGCCGTAAGTATGCCAAACCTAAAATCACCTTATTCAAAGCAGCTTCTGTTGCAACTGCTGCCTCTTGAATTGCTTTAGTATAATGCTTACCCAGCAAAAATGCATTTATTTGTGACGCGCTGATTTCAGAATAGAAACGCTCATGAGCTGTTGCAAATTGCATCAAAAAATCACAATAGGTTTGCGGCATCACGCCTCTCGTGACTAAAAAATCGAAAAAAAGCTTGCAGAGCGCTTTTGGCATGCGTCCTATTTGCACGCTATAGTATTCCAATGGCTGACTGTTCGAGCTCGCAACAATATCCGGAGCTAAATCTTTGTTTAAAATATCGGAAACCCTGGTTTCAAAACGATTTTGTCGGCCTGGAAACCAAAACATTTGATACTTGGATGCAAAACTTACCAATTCAAGATAATGTTCAAATCTGAAGGAATTCGCGAGTATATGTACGCTAGTCTTTCGGCCAAGATAGCTAGGATTGCCGAGCAGAAATAGGACTGTTCTGAATTCGAGGCTCGGTGATTTTTCACCAGTGATATCATCTACCAAACCGCCATAATCTTCAAAATCCAGGAAAGCGATATGAGTCACCTGCATCCTCCAATGTTTTTCATATTTTTTTTGCTGCCAGGATGCTAAACTTCCGTCTTCACGCTTCATGCTCTGCATCAGAAGTGACGCTTCTTCCTTGAATTCTCTTTTGAGAACAATCAATTCCTTATCAATATTTTTGAGATTTCCTGCTACTATTTTTAACCCTGGAGGCAGATCAGTTTTCTTGTCCGGTTCAATAACTTTGGGATCTGAAGCCAGTTTGCTCTGTGCAATGACTTTGGGATTGGAATCTTTGGAATTGAGATCAACGACATCCTGTGTCATTTTCTGGATGCCTGAGGCATCAAGTTCGATTGATGCGCGTTTTCCTTTGCTTCGGGAACAAGCTTGAAGCAGCACCTGGATGCAGTTTTGGCTCGCTTTTCTTTTGATACTTTTAATATAGTGCGCTTGGCCTGCCACCGGTAGATCCGCAAATTGCTTGCTATATTTTCTGACCATGTTCAACAGTTTGATAAAAATTTCAATCAATTGTGCTGGATAATTTGACTTTCCTTCTCCTGCCCCCGTGCCGATGCTTTCCAGAGGATTTTTCGCACCGCCATCACTCAAGCCATAGAAACCGCACAAAATGGATAATATTCTCTTCAAAAATCGCGGTTCAAAAAAATCTGACTCTAACAATAAAGACATGGGATTTAACAACTGTTGCTTGACAATATTTCTTTTTTGAGCGGTACTACCAAAATCACCGACCATCAAAAGATCACAGACTTTGGACATAGCAAGGAAAATATAGGGCGAAGTTACCTTTGATTTCATCCAATCATGGGTTTGTGTGATAATTTTCAATAAATCTAGAGCAAAGTTCAAACGATTTTTTGCATGAAGCTCAATGGCACAGGCAAAATCATAGGCTAAACTTGCAAAGCTTAAGAATCGTTCTCCATTGAGTTCTTGTTTCAAAGTGAGAGAATGATAGTCTTCTACCAAAGATTTTATGTCACGCCAATCTTGATCTGTTTTAATAGAATGTTCTAATGCAAGACAGGCTTTTTGATGCGCTTCCGCTTGATGTTCATTTAATTGCTCTTCTCCTGCAATTTGATAGAAATAGTCTCGCTCTTCTTTCGTTATGCCTCCTTTCTCTAGAAAATAATTTAAAGATCAATTCTAGACACTGTTTTGGATAACAACCAATCGGTATTTGGAAGCAAAATTGCCTTTCATACCATTGCAAAATGCTGCCTTCCGTTGCTGCATCTTTCAGATCCGAGAATCTATTGCTGTCAGGCACGACATAATGCTGATCCATATAGATGCCAGGATAAGTGATGAAAATTGTCGAAAGTTTGTCAGAGTCTTCTCCAAAGTGAAGTCGACTATAGCCTTTTATTTTTTCTATGGGTACTTTCCAAGTACATTTTTTTAATCGGTAAAAGAGCAGCAATTTAGGACCGACAATCGTTTCTCCTTCCACATTCAGCATGAGTTTCGTTTTATAGAGTGCAGCACGATAAAGTTCAAACTTTTTATCTTCATCAGCTCCCTCTTCTCCGTTAGCGCCGTCTTGTTCACTTTTTTCTTTTTCTGCTGCTGTTTCTGCTTCTCTCGTTTCTATCGCATCTTCTGAACATTCTATCTCTTCAAGATCTACAAGTTTCTTATCAAAAATTATTACCCGATCTCCAAGATCTTCATTCAACCATTCTGTGCTACCTGCAGCAATACGCCAGGAATTGGGGAGAGGGATTGCAGCTAGATTTTTTTCAAGTGTTTCAGTGTCAACAGACATTCGTACTCCTTTTTTAACATCGGTTTCTCTTGATTTTTTGATGAGAAAACAATAAACTATCATATTTTGGGGATATGGCCAATGACAGGACCCAACAATCAGTCAGAATTATCTTTGAATGAGCGCATCATCGAAGCTCTCCGCAGCATCTATGATCCAGAAATTCCAGTTAATATCTATGATCTTGGTCTTATTTATTCTATTGAAATAAAGGATGAAGAAGATAGTAACTGCGTGTATATCCAAATGACGTTAACTTCCCCTGGTTGTCCGGTTGCAGAAACTTTTCCACAGACAGTCCAAGAGCGTATTCTTACAGTAAAAGGCGTTGGAGCAGTTTCAGTAGAGTTGGTTTGGGAACCACCTTGGACAAAGGACCTTATGTCCGAAGCTACAAAATTAGAATTAAATATGTTCTGATTCGATCTTTAGAGTTCGTTAGGCTGCTCCGCTTCAAAAACCAATATTATCATCTTCGCTAGTCTTCTCTCCACTCACTTTTTCCGCTGCTTCCGCCCCTGCCGCCGCAGCATCTTTCATCTTCTTCTCTTCTTCTTCCTTCTCCAATTCTTCAAGCTTCCCGACATCCAAAAGCAACGCATCCACTTTGTCTTTGATGTCCAAAAATTTGTCTTTGAATTTATATTCATTATGTAGTTTTAACACGCGATTCTTTTCGGTTTGGTAGATTCCCTGAAAGGGTTCTGTGATACGCAAACCTTTGCAGATTAAATTAACCAGAACCTTGAAATTTTCAACCAATACTTCATAGCGACTGAGAGGCTCCCCATATAATAGGAAATTCCGAGGCAGGCTTTTTTCTAATAATTCATCAATTTTGTCAAAATCCTGTTCAACTTCCACACGTTGTGGGGTTTCCGGTGCAAGCCCTAATGCCAATCTCAATGCATCGAGTTGTGCCAAATAGCGATCTAAGTTTAATTGATAAGATCTGAACCAACGATTATATTCGGTGAGACTCAAATATTTGGCCATTTACGAAACGTCCTTTTTAAAACCTTTATTAATATCCTTGGGATTTTTGATGCCAAAAAAAACACTGCTATTAAGTAAATACTAAATGAGATTTACTAAAAAGTAAAAATGAACACTTGACCCACAGCCTGTATTGAATACAATATGAGCATATGAGAGCTTAAACGGTTCTCTTGAAGAGCGATTTTAAGCCATTTTTGCATGACACGGGACTTATGAAGGTATCAAACTTATTTTTAGCCACTCTTAAAGACTCACCCAGCGATGCTGAAATCAGCAGCCATAAGCTCATGATCCGCGCTGCCATGATACGAAAACTCGCCTCAGGTCTATATACTTGGTTGCCTCTAGGTCTTAGAGTGCTTCGAAAAGTAGAAAAAGTTATTCGGGAAGAAATGGATCGCATAGGTGCACAAGAACTACTCATGCCAGCGATACAACCTGCAGAGCTTTGGATTGAAACAGGGCGATGGGATCAGTATGGACCCAACCTACTTCGTATAGAGGATCGCCATCAGCGCGATTTTTGCTTCGGCCCTACCCATGAAGAAGTTATCACCGATTTGGTACGCCGCGAAATCCGAAGCTATAAACAATTACCTATCACTTTTTATCAAATTCAAACCAAATTTCGTGATGAAATCAGACCCCGATTTGGCGTGATGCGCGCGCGTGAATTCCTCATGAAAGATGCCTATTCTTTTAATCTAGACAAAGAGTCACTGCAGCAATCCTACGATGCCATGTATCAGGCCTACACCCGAATTTTTACTCGGCTGGGCCTGAAATTTCGTGCCGTGCTTGCGGACACCGGCAGTATTGGCGGCACTTTCTCGCATGAATTCCAAGTCCTGGCAGACGCCGGGGAGGATCTTATCGCCTATAGCACTGAAAGCGATTATGCTGCCAATGTTGAACTCGCAAAACCTTTAGCGGATAGTACTCCTCGACCCAAACCAAATAAAGAATTGAGTTTTGTCACGACACCAGAAATAAAAACGGTAGAAGGACAGGCAAAGCACCTCGGCGTGCAAACCAAAGATATCTTGAAAACCATGCTGGTTCGTGGCCGAACAGAGGAACATCCTGTGGTGGCGCTACTGGTTCGAGGCGATCATCAGTTAAATGCAATAAAGGCCGAAAAACATCCTTTGGTTGCGAATCCCTTATCTTTAATAACGCCTGAAGAACTCAAAGAAATTGCCAATTGCAGTCCTGGATTTGTGGGACCGTTGAATCTCAAAATTCCAAGCGCAAAACAAAAAAACGATAAAAATGAAAAACGAGATAATGCTGCAATTCCTTTGATTGCTGATCCCGATGCCGCCCACATGTCCAATTTCATTTGCGGCGCCAATAAAGACGATACCCACTATGCTGGGTTTAATTGGGGTCGTGATTGTGTCGAACCTGAAGTTTTTGATCTGCGTTCTGTTGTTAAAGGAGATAAAAGCCCAGACGGCAATGGCACTCTGGACTTAACACGCGGCATTGAGGTCGGACATATCTTTCAACTTGGCACTAAATACAGTGAAGCCATGAATGCCACGGTACTCGATGAATCCGGCAAGGCCCGCACTCTTTTAATGGGCTGCTATGGAATTGGCGTATCACGCATCGTCGCTGCTGCCATTGAGCAAAATTTCGATGATAAAGGCATTGTCTGGCCGGCACCTCTCGCACCTTTTCAAGTTTCTTTGATTCCCATAGGTTTGAAGCGATCTGAAATCGTTCAACGCAGCACTGAAAAGCTTTATGATGCCTTACAGAAAGCAGGAATCGACGTTCTGCTCGATGATCGTGATGAACGCCCCGGCGTCATGTTCGCAGACAGTGAGTTGATAGGCATCCCACATCGAATTGTGATCGGTGAAAAAAATCTTGCTAATGGCATGCTGGAATATAAAGCACGTATTTCAGATGAATCCAAACTCATCCCGGAACCAGAAATCTTAGACTTCGTTCAAAAGAAGCTAAATGCAGAGGCGACTTTTTCCTAAGTTCAATTTTAAGTTTCAGTTTTAGTTTATGGTATATTTTAATATTTTTTGTTTAAATTTTTCTAGTAGAGTAGAGTAGTAAATTTATGAATGAAACCAGCACACAAAATGACAGACCAGTAACAACCAAAACCACTGACAAACACCCAAAACATGAAAAAATCATCCATCAAATAGCCGCAGAGCTTAGCACAGCAAGAACAGCAACAGACCCAGTCAGACCCATACAGGTTGCTACTGCGGTACAATTGCTTGACAATGGCGACACCGTCCCTTTCATTTCGCGCTATCGCAAAGAAGCAACCGGCGGGCTGACAGACACCGATCTGCGAACCCTCGAAGAACGCCTGCTGTATCTCAGGGAATTAGAAGATCGCCGCGCCGCTATCCTAAAAAGCATTGCAGAGCAAAACAAATTAACCCCAGAACTAGAAGATCTTATCCAAAATGCCGAAACCAAAGCCCGATTGGAAGATCTCTATCTACCCTATAAACCAAAACGCCGCACCAAAGCGCAAATTGCACGCGAAGCAGGACTCGAACCCTTAGCAGAAGCACTTTTGTCAGATCCGACTCTCGATCCGATCAAAACGGCAGAATCCTATCTAAATCCTGAACACAAAATCGAGGATGCAAAATCTGCACTCGAAGGGGCCAGACACATTTTAATGGAAAGATTTGCGGAAGATGCAGAGCTCATCGGAAAATTGCGCGATCGGCTCTGGAACGAAGGCAAGATTACCAGCAAGGTAATGGAAGGTAAAGAGGAAGCTGGTCAGAAATTCAAAGATTATTTCGATTATGAAGAAGCTCTCTCTAAAATTCCTTCACACCGCATGCTCGCAATCCTTCGCGGCCGCAATGAAGACATCTTGAATCTTTCTATTGCCCATGAATCGGAACCCTATGAAAAAATGGTTGCAAGCTTTTTCGGAATCACAGATAAAAACCGTAGCGCTGATAAATGGCTGCTAGAAACTGCGCAATGGACTTGGCGCGTCAAACTCTTCATACAACTTGAACTTGAATTCATGAATCAATTGCGCGAGCAGGCAGGTCTCGAGGCCATTCATGTGTTTGCTAAAAACTTAAAAGATCTACTGATGAGTGCGCCCGCAGGCAGCCGCGCTACTATGGGCCTTGATCCAGGATTTAGAACTGGTGTTAAAGTTGCGATCGTGGATGCAACCGGCAAATTACTGCAGCATGCCACTATTTATCCCCATGCACCAAAAGACGAATGGAAAAAGTCTCTCGAAATCCTCGCAGCGCTCTGCAAACATTTTCAGATTGAATTAATTAGTATTGGCAATGGCACCGCATCCCGAGAAACTGATCAATTGGTGTCAGAGCTTTTAAAACTTCATCCCGAACTAGGCTTGAAAAAGATCATGGTCTCGGAAGCCGGCGCTTCGGTTTACTCGGCTTCAGAATTTGCAGCTCAGGAATTTCCAGATCTGGATGTGAGCATTCGCGGCGCCGTTTCTATTGCCAGAAGATTGCAAGATCCCCTCGCGGAACTTGTTAAAATTGAACCCAAAGCAATCGGCGTTGGTCAATACCAACACGATGTCAATCAAGTTGCCTTGGCGCGCTCCCTCGATGTCGTTGTGGAGGATTGCGTGAATGCAGTAGGCGTGGATGTCAACACAGCCTCTATCCCGCTTCTTTCCCGAGTTTCAGGTTTGAATTCAACGCTCGCCAAAAATATTGTAAAGTTCCGGGATGAGCACGGCAAATTTAAAACCCGTCAAGATCTCGGCAACATCCCAAGACTTGGTGCCAAAACATTTGAGCAGGCCGCAGGATTTTTACGCATCGTGAACGGCGACAATCCTCTAGATGCCTCTGCTGTACATCCTGAATCCTATCCCGTCGTGGAACGAATTTTGTCGAAAACGAAACATAAGATCGGTGAAGTGATTGGGAATAAAGACTTTTTGAAAACCCTGCAACCCAAAGATTTTACTGACGAAAAATTTGGTATTCCCACAGTCACTGACATCATTCATGAATTGGAAAAACCTGGACGGGATCCTCGTCCTGAATTTAAGACCGCTTCATTTGACGATAAGGTTCACGCGATTGAAGATGTGAAACCAGGCATGATCTTAGAAGGCGTAGTCACCAATGTTGCCAATTTTGGTGCGTTTGTGGACATCGGCGTGCACCAAGATGGGCTTGTCCACATTTCAGCATTGTCGAATAAATTTGTGAAGGATCCACGGGAAGTGGTAAAAGCTGGAGATATTGTCAAAGCGAAAGTCTTAGAAGTGGATGTCAAGCGAAAAAGAATCAGCCTGACATTACGATTGGAAGACGAAATTCCCATGCCGGGAGGATCGGGGTCAGGACAACGTGGTGCTACAAACAAGCCTGATGCAAGGAGTAATACCTCTATTCGACACTCAAAAGGCAATGATCAAGGCAGAGAGTCTAGAGATTCTAAATACTCCCATACATCAGGAAAAGATCAAGGTAGGGGGAATTCGCTTTTTGGGTCTGTCCTGCAAGAAGCTTTGAAAAAGAAGTAGCTGCAACCGTCAGAGGCAACCCTACGATAAACTGTATATAAACACAGTTTTATTTAGAAACCATCTTTTTTTATTTCATAAGATATGGTAAAATCTTATAACTTAAATAACTTGTTTAAAGGAAAAACAATGATTGCTCTCGTTATCCTACTTTTTGCCCTATTTGCAAGTTTATTTGGCATCAGTAAAGCCACTTTAGAGTATTCTGAACCTTTCTTTTTAATAGGTTCCCGTATGTTTTTTGCGGGTATCTTACTACTTGCGCATCAATTTATTTGGAATCGTAAGAATTTTTCTTTTAAATTATCCCATTTCAAACCCCTATTCCTCCTAGCATTTACCATGATTTACCTCACAAATGTCGCTGAAATTTGGGGTATTCAACATATGGTCTCTGCAAAAGCCTGTCTCCTGTACAGCCTCTCCCCCTTCCTTGCTGCATTAGTGGCATACTTAGTATTGCGGGAAACCTTAAATGCCAAGAAATGGGTTGGACTTTGCATTGGTTTTGTTGGTTTAATTCCTATTTTTTATGCGCAATCCCCAGAGGAAATATTATCGGGCGGCATTGCCGGCATCTCTTTTGCAGAAATTGCCGCTTTAATCGCTGTCGTTGCAAGCGTCTATGGTTGGATCCAGCTTAAAAAAGTTATCAGTGAATATCAATATTCTCCTTTGATGGCGAATGGCATTAGCATGACATTAGGGGGCGCCATGGCATTAGCGCATTCCTATTTTGTAGGCGAATCGTGGAATCCCATCCCTGTGTCCGATTATTGGCCATTTTTGCAAAACTCCCTGCTGATGTGCGTCATTTCCAATATCGTTTGTTATAACTTATATGGTTACCTCTTAAAACGATATACTGCCACCTTTATGGCTTTTGCAGGTCTTGTCACGCCTTTCTTTGCCTCCTTCTTCGGCTGGTATTTCTTGAACGAGACCATCACCTGGCATTTCTACCTTTCTATTGTGTTATTCACGGTTGGGCTTGCCATCTTCTACCAGGAAGAATTAAAGCGAGAGAAATTATATGTGAAGCCGCCTGAAACAGTGGTTGCTGGCGAGGCAAGTTAAGGTAACATTCAGGTTATTTCTGGATTTTGTATAACATAAATAGTACCGCATAGAGTTATAATACATTTATTATAGATTGCACATTCACTCATGACTCAAATTATATTTTATTTTATTCATTTAATTTATTAACGGAGCTCCCCCCATGCCACTCAACTCAGCGCAAAAACAAAATATTGATGCAGTATTAGAAAACCACCTCGACTTTTCCAATAAATCTCCAGACATTGCAATCCTAGCCCTAAAATCCATGATAAAAGCCACATTAGATGCTAAATCCGTGATGGACTTGGAAAAAGCAGGGCTGATATCCACTGTAGATGAAATGCGCGCTATTCTCGCTCACGAATACCCCCAAAATAGAAGCACCGGAAATAATTCTATAACCGGCACACCCGATGGCATATTGGCAGGACAGGCTTTCTGGTCTAATGGTATTGAAGTATTATTTGAACCCCAAGGAATTTTTAGCTTAACTTCTCTGAATCACCCAGACACTGAAGCTGTTACTCGAGATGACGTCCGAAATTATATCCGACACAGAATTTATTTGGAAATTTACCAGCAAAATCTTGCTTTATATAAAACCCGTTGGAACTATCAAACTTCTAAAAATATCGATATTTTGAAATATTTCAAAGAATTTAACATCACTTGCCCGCTGCCTGCCTCAACTGATACAGCTATGCAAGCACTAATGCAAAAAGAAAAGTATTCAAAATACACCCTGATTTATGAGGGTCATGAAATTACTGTTATAGCACCAGAGAGCTTATCCAATCTTCGAGATAAGGCATGGATTGAGGGTAATCACTTAGGAACTCTCATTTATGCAAAAATATTAAATCATAATGAAGCCAATGCAGCATTAAAAAAATTGAATACCAACCCTAAAATGCTTGCAAAGCGTGTCAAAGACGGCCAGCAGAGCACTCCCTGCACTTTCAATCTTAATGATGAATCCCATGCGGTTCTCGCATTTCAGTTTAATGGCAAAGATCCCGCAATGCTGGACTTCATTCAATTTCTGAATCGATATCTATTCAATAGTGAAATTCCCTTATTTTTGTTGAATGATTTGCTTGAAGCCGCAGGACAAAAGCGGATTAACTACGCCAAAGATGTCCTCTATGATGAAGGCTTCGGTTCTATCACACATCGAACCGCTCGGATTGCCAATTCAACAGGATTAACCACAGATAAGATCTTAAAATTAATCACTGAATTCGATCACAATAGCTCGGACGAAACTATTGCAGAAGGCGCAGCTCTTTTTAATGCCTTACCATTTGAATCAGATGAGCCTGAAAATTTCATTGGAAATCTTAAAAAATCCGCCTTACTCGGCTTTCCTGATGGTCTCAATTTGCTTGAACATTTGTTGAGTGAGTATCATTTTGGTCGAGAAAATCATGTTGCTCTTGTAATAGAACTCGCGCAATTTTTATCAAGCTTAGGCTCTGGTTATGGCAAAATAATGTTAGGCAATCATTTAATAGCGGGCATAGGTCTACCAAAAGACATTTATAAAGCGGCAGATTTATTTTTAGAAGCTGCAAAAATAAAAACTCCTATGGCATTGGAAGGACTGGTTGGCATTGCACTCGATCTCGTCAAAGGTAAGGGCTGTTCCAAAGATATCAAAAAAGCAACCGAACTCTCTATTGAAGCTGGTAAACTTGGCAGTAAAAATGGCTTACACAATATAGCCGCAATCGCCTGCCTATATTATCTTGGCAAAGAAGTCCCTAAAGATATAAAGCTTGCCGGAGAATTATTCTACCAAGCTGCAATTCTTGGGCATGAAGGATCGGTCATTAATCTTGCACAAATTGCCAAACTCTACTATCAAGGTGAAGGAGTACCTCTAGATATATTTCATGGTACAGATTTAATGAAACAGGCTGCCATGTTGGGGCATAAAGATGCACAGAATTTTTTACAGAACTTCAATGATAAGGATTTTAATATTGACAAAAAACACCCAGAACTCATGTTAGAAATAAAAAGGCATCTTTCAGAGCTGAATTATTCCATGTCGAAACGCAATAGAGCAACCGTGTATATGTCGGGAATACTTTGTCAAAAGGATTTTGAAAAGGCGGAACTGCAGTTAAAAGAGGCTATACAACTCGGTGAATCAGACATTGGGCCGCTACTCTTTGAACTTGCAGCAGCCTATTATACAGGAACAGAAGTCGCAAAAAACACCAAGCGCGCTGCTGAATTAACCTTGCTTGCTGCAAGATTAGGTCATAAAACTGCTATTGATAACTTAAAAGCCATAGGAACTCGTTTTTATTATGGCAAGGAAGTAGACTTGGATTTGGATTTTGCTGCAATTTTGTTTAATGAAGCGGCTCTGCATGGCGATATAGAAGCTCGTAACAATCTCGTTATTATAGGCCGCAACTATCTCTATGGTGAAGGTGTTCCTGAAAACACGAAACTCGCTCTCAAATATCTTGGTCTGGCTGCAAAACGAGGTGACACAGTTGCTAATTTCTTCATAGCCTCTCTTTACCTAGTAGGTAGCGGCATTCCCCAAAATATTGCACTTGCTGCCAAATATTTTAAAGAAGCGGCACTCTTGGGACATGAAGAATCCATAGATAATCTTATCACGATCAGCCGAAAATATGAGCATGGCCTAGATGTCCGCCAGGACTATAAGAGAGCTGCACAGCTATTGCATCAAGCCGCACTCTTAGGAAGTGAAAAAGCAATCTCTGGTTTAGTAGTGCTATCTAATAAATTCTATAAAGGAATTGGCGTCGCTAAAGATCTGGCCTATGCGGTTCAATTGGCGAAGATTGCATCAGATCTCCAAAATCCAATGGATTCAAAGGCAGCTCAACTTAAAATTTACTATAACATGATCCGCCAGCAGTTAGAGAAAGAAAATTCTAGTTTAGAAGAAAAAGAAATCCAAAAACCCACTTCAAGCCACAATTCAGGCAGCGGTGAAATCCGGAAATTGACTGAAGAAATTGGAGCAGGCGAAAATCCACTTCAACCAATAGCAGAAACGCTACCTCCGCATCTCGCCCATAGAACTATTGAGAATCAAGCCGAAGTTCGGAGCATTTTAAAAACACTCACCACCCTAAAAGACGGTGACAAACTCCCCGATCCAGAACTTGCACTCCGTCGCGCTGCAGCAACTGGAAAACTGAATCTTGTAAACGATTTGCTTTTATATGTTTTGGACATAAATCCCGGACAACCCGGTCCTGGTTCCGGCAAAACGGCGCTCATGTTCGCCAAAGAAAATGGCCATTCAGAAATTGTCGCAATGCTCGGCCGCATCCTGCCAAAAGGTATTACCGGTGACTACAGCGTACCCTTGAATGAAAGTGGCGGCTTGTCGGGACCCGTCATTGAAATTTCGGAATTTGAGGCGACTAGCCTCTTGAGTCACAGAAAATTTCATTGAGTTTAGCTCAATTTTGACAGTTTCCTGGATTCCCATTTTTGCGACAATGATGAATCTGCAAAACTGTTACCTTTATAATGTGCAAAACAATAACAAAGTAACGTTTCAACAGTATTGTGCTCGTTTACTAAAGAAGTTACCTGTAATGCTTGGCGCAAATCCTCTTCATCCACCAAAGGTTTATCCTCATGTTCGCTTGCTCTTGGAAAGTTAAACCGATGGATCGAAAGGTAGCGGTTTCTTAACGTCATGGTATCCGGTAAGTGCGTTGCATTTGACTTAAAAATTCGCATGTTGTCGATCCAGCTCACCGTTCTATTGAAGCCCTCAATATCCAAATCAGTTAAGTTTGGCAAATTCTTCGTCATACTCCCCTTTTCAAGTACCAGAAATTGACGTCTCGTGTGTGGATGCGTTATTTCCTGGTACAAATCCTGTATCATCTTTAAAGTCATTTTTTCAAATTGATTTTGAAACATCTCTTCAAAGCGATTTTGACCATTAAAAAATTCTGCAACGAAAAGCCCGCAATAGTCATCAGGTGTTCTCGGTGCATCGTATCTCTTTTTATGCGCATCGCTCAAACTTTTTTTCAAATCGTTAAATTCCTTTTCAGACATTTTTTCAAGAACATCCTTAAACTCAACAAGAAATTTATAGAATCTTGCGACCAAAAAGTCCGCGGAATAATTGCTGGATACGATTATAAACTGTATAAAGTGAACATTCTCACGAATTGCAAGGTTGCAGGCAAGAAGATAAGCCAGCTGCTCCCTATCACGAAGCGATCTATACAAATATGGATTTATCATTTTACACAGCAGAAATATTGCAAATCCTGACAACAAAGAATCATCGGGTGCCCGCAAAAACAATAATACTGAATCATTCTGCTGCATTGTTTCGACTCTATACCCCAAAATCCCGCCTTTTGGGCAGTCTATAGGCAAACACTGGTATTGGGGAGCACACTGTCTCCCCAGATTCAGCATCTTTGTTGCACTTTCTCCAAAGGACGAAAGTGATTGACGTGTAATATTGCCATGACAGAAAATTTCAAGAGTCAAAGTTTTCATCATATTGTCTAAGTATAGAGAAACCGATTCTAGCGTTTGCATTTCCAATTCAGTTCTTATGTCATCAAGCTTATAATGAGTTTTTAGGCTTAAATTTGCGAGGTATTCTGGAGCTTGCGTATAGAGTGACTCGTTTTTTTGACCTAAAGTTGTTCCTATTAACAAACTTTTCTCTGTTTCAAATGCTTTTGCATCAATTTTGAAGGTGGCTATGACAGCAAAAATTGCCAAAATAAAATCAAGTTGTTTATGGCTATAACCCTTTACCGTCATGGCAATGCCTCTGCCGCGCTTTGACGGAGGCGAAACTGTAAAACTTGCGTGCCGATAAAATTGAGTATAAAGTATTTGAATTTGCTTTAAAAGCAATTTTTCCAAAATAGCAAAACAGGCAAAATTTTCGGCTGAATCATTCATATGAGGCGTTGCCAATACAATATGAGTTTCTAATTTCGGACTTTTAAAACGATGATCTTGTGAAAGCCAAATGAGCAATCCATTTTCATTAACTATCAAGTTCGGAATCTTGAACTTGGGATCCAGATCTACGATATCAAAGTTTTCTGGTATATAGATATTTGGTTCTGTTAATTGAAACTTGAGATATTTTCGAGGCTTCCAATAGAGTATCCTGGAAGAAAGATCTTGTACTGAATATCGTGTATTGGTATAGGGCTCAAGGGATGCTGCTTCCCGCCAAGCTTCAGTTATTAAATCCTTACCTATCGATAAAACTTGTAGTAAATTTCTTGGGGTAAGGCAATCCAAAATATTTGCAATCTTTTCGGCGCAAAAAGGAGATTCTGGTAAGATTTCAGTTCCATGTAACAGAAGATTCGGAGGCAAGTTTTTAATATTATAAAGATAGTCTGGTTTAATTGTGTCTGCTTCAAAATTGAATTTTCGATAAGATGTTTGCTGAAACTCTTTGAAGATGTGAGCATCGATGCCATGTCCTTTAATAAACTCTATATATTCCAATACCATGATCGTGATTTTGTCAATATTGCTTGCCCCTACTAACGTTAAAGGTATTTGGAGGTCAAGTTCAACTTGATTTTGAGCTATATATATTGAATTAGTCATGATACCAAAAGATTGTATGAAAGAATCATGAATATAGCCCGTTCTCTTCAAAGCATGTAACAAGCTACCACTCGCTTTGCTCTTGAGTAAATATTCGATGAAATTCAAGGCTTGTATGGATTCGATACTGAAATCTTCTGTGAAAATAAATTTGAGCCAGAGTAAATAAGAATTTTTAATTTTTTCTATGGTTATTTGCTTCTGCAAATTCTTTTGGCTAAATCTTGGCATCGGTGTTGAATTCAATTTTGGAGTTTTTGATTTCCTAATTGAATCAAAATGCTTTTTGACCATTCCAACCTGGATATCCAAAGATTTTGGAGAGGTTATAAGCAAGGTCATTCTATCAGCAGTATAATATTCTTCCCAGAACTTTCGTAACAAGACTGCTATTTCGGTCATCTTCTCGAGTGGTAGCGTTTTTTTATTGCCCCCATGAATTGGCCTTGCAGCATGTTCTTCATCCAGAATATGTCGCAAAGTTAATGATACTCGCCGTGCATCCATGTCACAGCCCAAGACAAATTCATTCTCTATCGCTTCTATTTCATTTGTTGCAAGTTCTAATTTCAGTATGGGATCTTTGATGAAATTGACAAACATATCCAAGCTTTCTTCAAAATACTCGGATGGAATCGAAAACCAATATCGAGTATATTCCTCCGAGGTCTCTCCATTCAATTCACCATTACGTGATTTAATGGATTTGTGAAAAAGCCCTGGTTCAGGGAAATTTGTGCTCCCACCTTTGATAAGCATATGTTCTAAAAAATGTGCCAGACCTGGATACTCTTTTGGTTCCAAAAAAGAGCCAGCCCCGACATCAAGCGTGACTTTCGATTGCATTTCGAGGGGGTCTTCTACCAATACTACCGCCATACCATTTTCGAGGCGCATTACACAGTATTTTCGGCGATCTTGCGGTAGAGGTTTTGGATACAGTACGGTTGGCGCTTGACAGAAAAGGCTATTCCGAGTTTCTTCTTTAATTCCTGCTGAATCACTTGAGTTTTTAGTCTCTTCCTCATTTAATTCATTCATATTTATTCCTAAACTTGGTGTACTCATATGTAATCCTCTATAACATAATAATTTGTATTAATAATTGCGTCGCTTTTTATCCTGGATTACCACGTGCTTCGCACGATCTCTTAACGCAAGATCAATGCGACGTCGCAAGTATCTTGCGTTATGAGATCGTGCGAAGCACGTTGCAATCTAGATGTTTTAGTGCAGACTGAACTGTTATTGCCGTCTATTTAACTTGTTAAAATATTTCTATACAATTATTATTCTTTAGCTGTATTCTGATTTTGACGTTCCCGATACTTAAATATAATATCTTGAAACACCTGATCTGGCTTCTTTGCACCATCAATCGTTATCAAATTCTTTTTCTTTTCATAATACGATACCAATGGTTCGGTTTCTTCGTGGTAAACTTTTAAGCGTTTTTTTGCGACTTCTGCAGTATCGTCGCTGCGTTTCACTGCACTTTTTTTACCGCGTTCCACAATTCGATTGATAAGCTCGTCATCAGACACTTTGATATAAACCACAGTCAACACGTTCTTCTTTTTTGACAATTCTTTTTCAAATGCTTTTGCCTGAGCTAGATTGCGAGGGAAACCATCCAATATGTAGCCTTCTGCTGCATCCGATTTTGAGACTCGATCAAATAACATTTGCTCTACAATTTCATCCGGTACCAGCTTGCCAGTTTCCATATAGGTTTTGGCTTTTTTGCCAAGTTCAGTATTATTTTTAAGATTTTCTCGGAACAAATCGCCGGTTGAGATATGGGGGAGCTTAAGATTTTCCGATAATTTTACTGCCTGAGTTCCTTTGCCGCTTCCCGGTGCGCCCAAAAGAATAATAATTTCCGGACGGATCGATGCATTTTTAGGAGTACCAGTCTCTGATCCTATAGCAGAACCTATTGTCGCATTGTTCGATTGATTGCTGTCTGGATTTCTCACTGCATTTGAAGATACAGAAGTAACGCAGCCGAAAACAAGTGCCATCATGAATAAAATTGAATTGAGAGGTATTCTTATTTTTATGCACATACACAGTTCTCCAAATTAATCGAGTTATGGCCTATAAGTTATAAAGATTACAAAAATCTATACAGCTAAAATCCATATCAATATGATAAGTTTAAAGTAATAGCCTAGTAATATACCACTATTTCTCGCATTTTTAAACAAAAACTGACAATAAAACTAATCCCAATAACAAGCGGTAGATGACAAAAGGCATAACGCCCAGGGAATTTAATAACTTTATAAAGTAATGGATGCATAAATAGCCGCTAATAGCTGATATTAGAATCCCAAAGCATAAAGCATTCCAGTCCACCCCTTCAGATACACGCATTAAAGAAAAGGCCTCATATCCTCCTGCCAGAATAATCACGGGAATCGCGAGCAGAAATGAAAAGCGAGCTGCACTTTCTCGGGAGAGGCCTGTCATCAGTCCTGCAGTCAAAGTGATACCAGAGCGTGAAGTTCCCGGAATCAATGAAAGGGTTTGACCAAGCCCAATCAGCAATACATCGCGCCAATTAATATTATGTTCATCACGCAGCTTATTACTTTGTACTCCATTCTGTAATTCATTCTGTATTCTGTTCGCACTCTTTTCACACCCCGCATACTTCTTTTGATTTCTAAAATCAGCCCAAAACAATAGTATGCCAAAAAATATTGTGCTAACTGCTATCACCACTGGCGATCGCAATGTCGTTTCCACAGTTTCTTTTAAGAGAATACCAGCAATTCCCACAGGAATTGTTGCAAAGCCAATAGCCCACAATAATTTCGCATTTGCTGTTAATTTTGCTTTGCCAAAAAGAGCGCTGAAAAAATCTCGCAGCATTGCCATTAACTCTTTCCTGAAATAGGCAAGTAATGCAATCAAAGTCCCGATGTGTACAGCGACATCAAATGCCAAACCTTGATCTGGCCATCCCAAAAGTTTTGGCACAAAGATCAGATGTGCTGAACTTGATACTGGCAGAAATTCAGTGAAACCCTGAACGATCGCTAAAATAAAAACTTGAAAAAAATCTAGCATATGAATTTATCCCTTGATATTACAAGCTCGATATTAAAAGAATGGTAATCCCAGAATTGCGTTAATACTTAACCTCAAAATTTGAAAACTCTTCCCATGGCATTTTTTCTTTTTCTACATTTTCTACTTTTGCTGCAGCCGGACCTTCCCATAGCCACTCTACCATCTTTTCGACAATGTCTTCTTCCCCACAGATCATAAGCTCCAACCTGCCATCGTCTAAGTTTTTTACCCAGCCAACTAAACCATGGGAATTACCATGGTCTCTCGCACCTCTGCGAAAAAAAACACCCTGTACACGGCCTGAGACATAGCAGCGCATGCAAATTTTAGCCATAGATCCTCACTAGAATCTTCATATGATATGATAGTTGATATGATTTCGAAACAGCTTAACAGACAATCTAACTATCACAACCCTAGGTAAAAAGGTTAAAACTATGCCCTATATCTTGATTTTATATTATAGCCGTTATGGCGCCACAGCCGCCATGGCAGATCTGATCGCAAGAGGCGTGAACAGTATCGAAGGTATTGAAGCCATGGTAAGAACAGTCCCCCCCGTGTCACCCACCACCGAAGTAGCATCCCCTCCAGTCCCACCCACTGGCGCACCTTATGTCACTTTAGAGGATTTAAAAAATTGCGCTGGCTTGGCACTCGGCAGTCCCACCCGCTTTGGAAATATGGCCGCTCCCTTAAAGTATTTCCTAGATTCAACCGCAGCCCTCTGGCTCACCGGCAGCCTCTCTTCTAAACCTGCCGCCGTCTTTACTTCCACCGCCAGTCATCATGGCGGACAAGAATCCACTTTGCTCAGCATGATGCTTCCTCTGCTGCATCACGGTGCACTCATCGTAGGACTCCCCTACACCGATCCTGCTTTGATGAATACAACATCCGGCGGCACACCCTATGGTCCGACGCACATCGCTGGCAGCGACAGCAATTTGCCTTTAACTGAAGATGAAAAAACTTTATGTATAGCATTAGGCAAACGCTTGGCGGCGCTAGCCGTAAAGATAGGAAGTGAATAAGCGAAAAATATACTGTATAAAAAAATAGTATTAATGATCTAAATTTAGAGTATAATTATATTAAATATCTAATTTTGGAGCAAACATGAAACAAATTAGTGCTTTTAAGCGTAAAGAATATGCAGGACCGGCTTTAATCACATTTTTTAATATTTGTAAGGCCTGGGATCTTAATAATGAAGAAATGCAAATTTTGCTAGGGATTTCCACTCCATCCACTTTTTTCAATTGGAAAAAAAACCCAGAAAAAGTCACTTTAAGCGTAGATACATTAGAAAGATTGAGTTATATTTTTGGAATTTACAAAGCTCTTCAAATTTTATTACCAGATCCCGTAATTGCTGACAAATGGGTTCAATTGCCCAATTGTAATAACTTGTTCCAAGATCAAAAGCCAATTGATCGCATGCTCTCAGGGCGGGTAGCAGATCTTTATTTGGTCAGACGTTATCTAGATTCTGAGCGTGGCGGATGGACATAAAGACAATTCCATTTTGCGATACCACATGGCTACCTTGTTTTCGGATAATCCCAAGTCGGTTTCCCCCGGTTGAACTTTTTGAACGAGTTGCGAACCCTGAACTATTTCACATAATTTATGAGATCGAACAAATAACAAACCCACGAATTCGTCAAGAAGTAGGCGATATCAACCTAATCCACAGGGAAGAACAAATTTTTGGCGAAGGAACGAGCCAAATTATGGCAGCTTTTACACACTTACCAGTTTATGGCTCAAGATTTACCGACGGAAGCTATGGAGTATATTATGCTGGAGATACTATAGACACTGCAATTGCCGAAACAAAATATCACCGAGAAAAATTTTTGAGAGAGTTTAAGTCTCCAAAAACCGAGATTGTGATGCGCGTATTGCTCGCAGATCTAAAAACAAATCTTCATGACATTACAAACCAGCAAAAACTCTATCCCGACATTTATCATCCCAATGATTATACTATTTCTCAAGCATTTGCTAGGGAGTTAAGAGGAGATGGTCGAATGTCTTTGGGAATCAAATACAGTAGCGTTCGCCGCCCAGAGGGAGAATGTGCAGCAATTTTTCGGCCAAAAGCCCTCAGAAATTGCCGTCAGGAAAGACATCTCAGTTACGTATGGGACGGAGAAAAAATATCATTCATTTATCGCAAGCAAGCTCTGTAATCAATTTATTGTTCTTTAGATCCCCAGCACCTGCTTCACAAAAGGCACTGTCAAGCGGCGCTGATCCGTTAATGATGCTTTATCCAATATCTCCAACGTATGAAACATCTCACTCATATTGCGGGGACAATGATTTAACAGAAATTTTCCGACAGTCCGATTCAGAGTAAGCCCGCGAAATTTGGCACGCAAAGCAAGCGCACTCAGCTTTTGATCGTCACTCAAGGAATAGAGTTGATACGCAACGCCCCAGGACAAGCGTGACTTCAAATCTCGAAGCTCAATCGGAATTTGTGTCGGCGATGCATTGGCAGAAAGAAGCAAGCAAGTATTTTGTGCTCTCACTCTGTTATACAAATGAAATAAAGCTTCTTCCCATTCCCTTTTGCCAGCAATACAATGTACATCATCCATGCAAATCATGGGGATATTTTCTAAATCTTGCATGAGGTTTGGCGATAATTTATCAGCATCGCTGAGCGGCACATAAACTGCTGCAACACCCAGGTCTCTCGCAGTATGACATGCAGCTTGTAATAAATGGCTCCGCCCTACGTCGTCTGCGCCAAATAAATACAAAAATCTCTCGCCAACGCCTTCTGAAAATTGCAAAACCGCAGCAAAAGCTTCTTTATTATCACCTGGATAGTAACTCTCAAAAGTTGCGTCATCACGTAATTGAATGTTTAAAGGAAGTTGTGCTGAAGCGCTATAACTACATACCATTGGCAACCTTATATTTTAAGAGATTCGTGTCTTGATTGGAGGGATCATTACTTTCAATCAATAGAGGATCTTTGGTAATATGTTTATGAATCTCAGCACCCGAAGAGCTTGTTTCTAAGGAAAAGATGGTTTGATGCGGTGTCACTTCTGCCACTTCAACATTGGTAACAGAAGGCAATTTTCGGAGGTAATTAACGATCTTGGCGTATTGCTCCATTCCTGTGATTCCTGAGACACCGATGCGAAGATCTGCTGGCTTCCCAGCAAAGGCCTCAATTTCATCTCTGTTTGCAGCATGATCTCCCGCGCTCGCGCTCGTAGTGCTCGTGCTGCTCGTACTGCTCATACTCAACTCTCTGCGGTGTGCTTTGCTATCTGAAACTTGCGGCATACTTTCGGCGATGGCCATGTTGCTGCCAGAAGAGAGTAATGCATCTGCTTCTTGCGTCGTTAGAGGTGTGGTGGCATTAGCATTTTTAGCTGCCGGAGAGGCTGGAGTTGCCGAAGTTGCTGGGGATGCTGGTCCTGTTTCCTGAATAATCCCCTCCGATGCCTGTGGTGCCTGTGATGCCTGCGAATCTCGAGATGGTTTTGTCCTCTCTCCTAAAAATGTTCCTTGGCTTTGTAGTTTGCCCAATTCAGAATTTAATTCTTCAATACCTTCATTGATCAAAGTGCTCAACTCTCCGTCTGTAATATCATAAGAGATCGGCTCAAAATCTCCTGCTATAGTCCACTCGGCATACCAACCTGCAGGTTGTTTGTTGATTTTTCCAACCAAGATGACATCAGCATCATAGCGATCTGAACCCTTCATCAGGGCTTCAATGTCTTGTTTTTCAATGGTTTGCTCGCTGATAGCGTTGGTATCAGTCAAATCATACATCGGAAATACTACCGGAATATTAAAGCGTTTTGCTGCTGCGGTAATTTGTGCGGCAACTGCTGGCTGATATTCTCCACCCACCCAATGGAACATATTGTTCTCAGAAATCACAAACCATATCAATACCGAAGGTTTAGGTCCTTGCGCCACGCTAATGCTAAAGCCTGATGAGCGAACTAATTCATTCACAGGCATTTCATTGAAGCGCACTTTGAGGATCCGCCCCCCTTCCTTAGGTTCCTCGTAAGAAAATTGCTTTACAAAATAATCAATCTTTGATAGAGCACCTGTTACCCTTGGACTCTCTAATATTTTGTCAGATCCCGAAAGGCGTACCAAAACATCTTTGAGACCTTGTTGCATAAGCTCTGTTTGCAAGGTTGGAGAATTGGGTGCATCGGGAGGCACTTTGACCTCTGCGATATAAGTTTTACTGTCAATACTGCCATTATTATAATTACCGGCAGACTGTATATTGCCCGAAAAAAACAGTGCAAGGAAAACAATACCCGACATCAACAAAAATAGGCTTTTTCGCATTAACTGTTTGTTATCTAATAGACCAACTACCAAATGTGTTCTAAACATACCTTATTCCTTCATTATTCCTTCCATAAATCTCCCTTTGCTTGATTATTATAAAGGATCTCGCTAAATTCTTCATTGATAGCTTAAATTCTTTTAGGGCCTGTTGATGCCCATTTGCAATGACTTTACAATCACTTTTGCAATAAAATCAGCGATAAAGGGAGATCCCTGCATGCGAAAAATAGCCAGAAAACTAAATTTATATTTTCCATTTTTAGTCTTAGTATTGATGATGTTCCTGATTGCTGTCCCGGGTACAGCTCTCCAAGGCTCCCCCCGCAAAGCAGAGGAACATAGACCCTTCGCTGAATACTCCGCAAGCTATCGACTACATTGGCATGGCTTACATGTCGGGAAAAGTATTCATACCGTACGGCGCTTGGCTTCAAATCATTATTCAGCGGAAGCAAAATCAGAACCAAGGCTTGCCATTATCCCCCTTAAAGATTTTGAAAAAAGCGAATTCCGCGTTTTAAAAAATGAAATGCAGCCAATCACTTATGAATTCTTGTCTAAAGAAAGGAGAAAGAAATATATTGGGCGCTTAGACTTCAATTGGGAAGATCTCACAGTCACAAAAACCGGAGACAAGGGCAAAACTTCCTCTGGTTCCTTACCTGAAAAATCCCATGACATGATCACACAATTGTTTCAAGTGCGGCAGGGTTTGCGGCAGGGTCAAAGAACTTTTGACTTTGTCGTTTTCGGTCCGAAAGGAACCAAAAATTATCATTACGAAGTGATTGGAGAAGAGGCAATTAAAACCCCAGTAGGCACTTTCAAAACGCTGGTCGTAGAGCATATCGCAATAGAAAAAGAGCAGCGCACACGATTTTGGTTAGCAGCAGATTTGGATTATATAATGATTCGATTGATACAGATAAAAAAAGGCAAGATGACTGCTGAAGCGATGATTGAAAGCCTAAATTGGTTGTAAAATTAGCTATAGATTCCCGCCTCCGCGGGAATCCATAGCTCTATTGTATGAAAAACACGCTCAGAATCCACTTATATAAAAGCAAATAAGGTCCTTGTAAAATAACCGAAAGCGATCCCGTCATGATCAATAGCAGCAGAATAATGAAACCGTAAGGTTCGATGGCAGAGTAAGCCATAGCAAGCCGCCGTGACAGCAAACTCGAAACCACTCTGCTGCCATCTAATGGCGGAATAGGTATTAAATTCAAAACTGCCAACATCAGATTTATTGAAATACCTGCAACTCCCATCAATACCATGATTTTTTGAGCGGCAAATCCATTCTGTAATCCACTCTGTAATGATGAAAGAAAAATTTTGGTAATAATAGCCCAAAAAATTGCCATTAAAATATTAGATACGGGCCCTGCAAGTGCTACTAATGCCATATCTCTTCTTGGATTCTTAAGGTTACGGTAGTCGACAGGTACGGGTTTTGCCCAGCCAAACACAAAACCTCCCAGCACCAGACAAAGAATCGGTACCACAATGGTTCCCATAAGATCTATATGTTTTAGGGGATTCAGCGTAAGCCGCCCCAGCATCAATGCAGTTTTATCACCACACTTACTGGCAACCCAACCATGCGCCACTTCATGCAAAGTAACCGCGAACAAAATCGGTATCGCCCAGATTAAAATATTTTGTAAAGTTTGCTGAAAATCACTGATATTCACTTTTCACCTGATATTTCGAAATATGTTCGTTTGTGTTTCCCTGAACACTGGTAACTCTTCGATTCCATTCATGCTCCCATTCATCTGGTGGATATAACTTATCCCAGGCGTCAAACAATTGTCGTTGACTATCACTCAATCGCATCTCATAACGTTCTGCAATATAGAGATAAGCCCTGGCTATAAGACCTCGCGTTTCAATTGGGGGTTCAACCCTCCTGCCCGCTGCATCAATCTTCATTTCACAGCTGCCAAACTGGCCTGGGTTGATGAAAGGCAGTAACCCGAATCGATAATTTGAACGCAAGGCATTCAATTCGCCAATTTCGGGTACTAAATTATGCAAATCGGCCTCCATCCTCGCAAAGTCCGGATCGATTTTTTGACAGCAATTGCGACCCCTATAACATTCTCCATTCTCCTTACAGCATAGCTTTTTTTTCCAACAAGGGAGATGGCCGGCTATTTGACTTATGGGAACAATATGCTCCCACTCTACTCTATTAGCCCGTTCTAAATCTGCTTGAATTTGATAGCCGCAAGAATTGAGATCGATTTTATGGTGCTGATTGAAGCTGCAACCGCAATAAAAAGTCTGGCGATGATCGCTCCAAATTTCTCTTGCCGCACGCTTTGCTTCATAAAAATTTTGGGGTGGTATTTTTTCTGCAACATGTCGAGCATCGATATCACCCTCAAAAATTGCAAGCGCTGAAAAAAGAGAATTGTTCGAAAAGAGGCTTGCAAGAAAGGCAATAACAAGAAACCCTAAAATTAAAGGAAATTTTATTTTTTTTAATTTCGTTTTTTTTCTTTTAGAAACCATTTAAACCATTTATGCACATTTATGCAATAGAGGCATTTCACTTAGGAAAATTAATCAGCCGCTATGACGTTCGGATTTTCCAAAAGCTTATTCACAGCTACCAACAACGGTTTTAATTCCCCTTTTTCATGCAAGTCAATCACAATATCGCAACCGCCGATCAACTCACCCTGGATATAAAGCTGTGGAAATGTCGGCCAATTAGCGTATTTTGGCAGCATAGCACGAATATCTGGATTTTCCAGCACGTTCACATAAGCGTATTCGGTATTCATACTGGATAAAATATGAACAACTCTGGCAGAAAATCCACACATTGGAAAATCTGGTGAGCCCTTCATGTAAAGTAAAACCGTATGTCCTGCAATTTGGCGCTTAATTCTGTCTATGGTTTCATTGCTATCACGAACTAAATCAGTCATTTAACCAGCCCCCCTCGAAGTTAGTAGTATTTGAAAACTGTACCATTTAAGAGTAATGGGGTCAAGTCGCCGCAAATGACTTTATTTATTATCATTTGCGGCGACTTGACCCCATGTTATAGTAGTAACTACTCGTAACCACCAACAAATGGAGACTATCATGACCTTTCAACTACCCGACCTCCCCTACGCCAAAGATGCATTAGCACCGGTTATTTCAAAAGAAACTTTGGAATATCATCACGACAAACATCATAAAGCCTATGTCACGAAATTGAACGAGCTCATCAAAGACAGCCCTTATGAAAATAAAACACTGGAAGACATCATCAAATCTGCACCTCCAGGCGGTATTTTCAATAATGCAGCCCAAAACTGGAATCACACTTTCTACTGGCATTGCTTAAGTCCTAATGGCGGCGGTGAACCCAAAGGAGATTTAGAAAAAGCCATTGTGAAAGCTTTTGGATCATTCAAAGATTTTAAAGAACAATTCACTAAAACCTCCATAGCAACTTTTGGTTCAGGTTGGGGCTGGCTTGCGAAAAATAGCAAAGGGACACTTGAGATCATCAGTACCAGCAATGCAGGTACACCCATGACCGACAACAAAAAAGCATTACTGACTTGTGATGTATGGGAACATGCTTATTATATTGACTACCGCAACGAGCGACCTAAATATGTCGAAGCATTCTGGAAGCTTGTGAACTGGGAGTTTGTGGCAGAAAATTTGGGATAAAATAACTTTTTCATAATATATTTTAAATATATTAATTAGGTGGTTCTATACTTATACAATGGACCACCTAATGCACACCTACAGCCGGATCCCGATTGAATTCACCCACGGTGAAGGCATGTACCTCTATGATACGAAAGGTAATAAATACCTAGATGCATTCGGAGGTATCGCTGTCTGTGTCTTAGGACATGTCCATCCCGTCGTCACTGCAGCAATTCAAAAACAGGCCGCAAAACTCATCCACACTTCTAATCTCTATGAAATTGAAAATCAAACTCTACTCGCAAATAAGATTTGCAAAGCCACCGGATTAGATCAAGTTTTTTTCAGCAATTCAGGTGCCGAAGCGGTCGAATGCGCCTTAAAATTAGCACGTTTGAATGCTCATCAAAAAGGTATCGAACATCCTAAAATTATCGCGATGAAAAAGAGCTTTCACGGCCGCACGCTCGCAACTATCTCCGCTGGTGGAAACCACAAAATTCAAGCGGGTTTTGAACCCTTAATGCCTGGTTTCATTCATATCCCATTCAATGATATTCCTGCGCTTCAAGAAACAGCAAAACAGCATGGTGATGTTGCAGCAGTAATCGTTGAACCCATTCAAGGCGAGGGAGGCATTAATGTACCGCACCAAGATTATCTTACCCATGTACGAGAAATTTGCGATAGAAATGCGTGGTTATTGATATTAGATGAGGTGCAAACCGGAATGGGACGCACTGGCACTTTGTTTAATTATCAAAGCAAGGGATTTTTGCCAGACATTTTGACTGTTGCAAAAGGACTCGCTAATGGCGTACCCATTGGAGCAACTATTGCGAAAAAGGAATGTTCGATCTTTAAACCCGGCAATCACGGTTCAACATTTGGAGGAAATCCGCTTGCCTGTGCTGCAGGTCTTGCAACCTTGACAGAGATAGAGAGACTTAGACTTTGGGAGAATGCCGAGAAAATGGGGGATAAATTAATCAAAGGATTGAAAACTAAATTAAAGGGCCATCCACATGTCGTGGATATCAGAGGTCAAGGATTGATGATCGGCATTGAATTAGATCGCCCTTGTCGCAACATATTAAATTTGGCATTAAGAGAACATTTATTGTTCAATATCACCAGTGAAAAAGTCATTCGCTTATTACCTGCTTTAATCATTGAAGAAGAACAGGTCGATTTTATCGTCAAGATTTTGCCCGAATTAATCACAGAATTCACTTCTGAAAGCGATATTCCAGCGCAACTCGAAACCCGGATCTAAAAACTATGATCTAGAGACTGGAATAAGCAGATCTGACCTATACTCTACCTCATAAAAAACAAAAAAAGACTGAAATAAACTATATTTAAATAGAAAAACATATTTTGGGAATTTGAAACCCAAGAACCTAAGAACCAAGAATTCAAATAATGACGACCACTATATAACAATTAGTTGGAGATGTATCATGAAAAATCCCAATACTAGCCCAGTGACTCCCAGGACTCCTGGAACATCAGGTACTCCCAAAGCGCCTCAAAGCTTAGGAGCTGTGATAGGCACAGGCTTGCACTATTGCGCAATTTCCTACACGCGCTTACTCTCGATTTCTTTTCTCTATTCCATAGTTTCTATCATACCTTCTTTCATTTTTCCAAAAAATCCAGTACACGCTGCAGCCTACGGGGAAACAACAGAACAAGTGACGGCAGCGGCAAATCAATACCACAATCTGGGTTTTGCTGGATTCATCGCCGGGTTGGTTATCGCCTCGTTAACATTGATGTTCTATGCAGCTTTACTCCATCGACTGAACAGTATCGCTGAAGGCCGCGATTCCGGTTTTGGGGCTGCCATACTACAAGGTCTCCGCAAGATATTACCTCTCTGGGGGCTGAGTATTGTTTTCGGCATTATTCTCTTTATCATTGCAGTGCCATTGATGATTCTTGCTGCCACTCTGATAGCTTCCTCGCATCAAGACCCTCACGGATTCATTATGATGCTTATGTATGTAGCATTGCTTCCCCTCATCTGGATTGCGATAATGTTATATTTCTCTTACTTCGTGTTGATTGTCCGAAATCAGGGAGTTTTTGCAAGTCTGGGACAGTCCTGGCGTTTAGTGTATACACATTGGTGGCGGACAGCTTTTTTTGTGATAGGGACTGCTGTGTTGATGATTATCTGCACCATCATAATAGCTATCATTGCAGCGCTCATCACGGAAAATGCAACCGTTAGAATCCTAGCAATATTTGCATTCCAGGTATTTTCACTACCTGTTTTAGCTGCAATTCTAATGGCATGCTTTCATGATCTGGAAGCGAGATTAGCGGTGAAGAACAGTGTGCGAGCGGTCAGGTAACTTGTAACTTGCCGTGACATTGCTTGAACTTACGACCCGATCCACAAGGGCAGGGATCGTTGCGGCCCACTTTCGGAACTTGCCGAGTATAAGGTGTCGCATTCACAACTGGCATGCCCTCACCCTCTTCTCCCTCAGCACCGATTTCCTCGATGTATTGCACATTTGATTGTACGTTATCTGCCCCCAAATTGACTTCCAGCTTTGGTGCTTCTGCATGCGTATAATGCAGCTCACGCGGTTCACTTTCTCGCATTTGGCGATCAACTGCTTCAATGTCGGACTCCGTTCGGAACTGCACTCTGGTGAGCAATGCAACGACTTCGCGTTTTACTGACTGCAGCATATCTGAAAAGAGTGTGAATGCTTCCCGCTTGTATTCCTGCTTTGGATCTTTTTGGGCGTAACTGCGGAGATGAATACTTTGTCGCATATAATCCATGGTCACCAAATGATCTTTCCACTGATTATCAAGCACAGTGAGCATTAAAGATTGCTCTAAATGCCGCATGCCTTCCGGCCCAATTTCCGCCTCTTTGGATTGATGAACTTTGATGAATTCATCCAAAATTTTCTGATGCAGTGATTCTTCATGTAAGTTTTGATCTTGCTCAAGCCAGCCAGCGATATCACATTTCAAGCCGAAATCCCGCTCTAGCGTTTCCGTCAAGCCTTTAATATCCCATTGCTCTTCTAAGCTTTGCGGCGGAACAAATTCGCTCACTAATGCTTTGACAGCATCTTCTCGGATTGACCTAATAACATCCGTAAGATCGCTTGCCTCCATCAATTCGTTGCGCTGCTGATAAATGACACGGCGCTGATCATTCGCAACATCATCAAATTCCAAGAGTTGTTTTCGAATATCAAAATTATGTCCTTCTACCTTGCGCTGCGCATTTTCAACTGCGCGTGTCACCCAAGGATGCGTAAGCGCTTCGCCATCTTTCAAGCCAAGTTTGGCAAGCAGCGAGGAGATATTGTCAGAAATAAAAATGCGCATCAAATTGTCGTGCAGTGAGAGATAGAAACGCGTCGAACCTGGATCGCCTTGTCGCCCTGAACGACCGCGTAATTGATTGTCAATGCGACGTGATTCGTGCCGTTCTGTACCAATGATGTGAAGCCCGCCAGCAGCTACCACTTTATTGTGCCGTTCCTGCCAAGCGTTACGATCTTCCTCGGTTGCGTCCAGTTCCAGTTTACCGCCGAGCACAATATCAGTACCTCGTCCTGCCATATTGGTGGCAATGGTCACGGTTCCTGGCCGTCCTGCTTCAGCGACTATCTGCGCTTCACGCTCGTGTTGTTTAGCATTCAGTACCTGGTGATCTATCTTGCGATTCCTCAAGAGATCCGACAAATATTCAGACGTTTCAATTGAGATTGTTCCCACCAATACAGGTTGATTACGTTTACTACAGTCTTCGATATCCTGGATAATGGCGTCGAATTTTTCTTTTTGTGTGAGGTAGATCATATCCCCCATGTCATCGCGCTGATTAGGCCGATTGGTTGGGATCACAACGACTTCTAAACTATAAATTTGCTGGAATTCATAGGCTTCTGTGTCGGCGGTGCCTGTCATGCCAGCCAATTTTTCATACAGTCTAAAATAATTTTGGAAAGTAATGGAAGCCAGAGTTTGATTTTCTGATTGAATCTTCACTTTTTCTTTTGCTTCCACTGCTTGATGGATGCCGTCAGACCAGCGTCTGCCAGGCATAACACGGCCAGTATGCTCGTCAACAATGATGACTTCGCCATCGCGCACGATATATTCCACATCGCGTTTATACAGGGTATGTGCCTTGAGTCCTGCATATAAATGGTGCATTAATGCTATATGTTGTGCATCATAGAGACTTGCACCTTCTGCAAGCAAGCCTTCTTTCACCAGCAATTTTTCGATTTTCTGATGACCTTCTTCGGTCAAAAACGCCTGTTTCGATTTTTCATCGATGTTGTAATCACCAGGACCCTCTTTAGTTGCTTGCTTGGTAAGCCAGGGGATTATGGTATTGATGCGAATATATAATTCAGAGCTGTCTTGATCAGATCCCGAGATGATGAGCGGCGTACGCGCTTCGTCGATCAAGATTGAGTCGACTTCGTCAACCACTGCGAAATGCAGGCTTCGCTGTACACGTTCCGCAGGCGAAAACACCATGTTATCTCGTAAATAATCAAAGCCAAATTCATTGTTGGTTCCATAGGTGATATCTGCGGCGTAAGCAGCTTGGCGCTCTTCACGACTCAAACCATGGACTATCACACCCACCGTGAGTCCGAGAAATTCATAGATAGGCTGGTTCCATTCAGCATCTCGTTTTGCCAAGTAATCATTCACAGTGACGAGATGAACGCCTTTTCCTGTTATCGCATTCAAATACAGAGGCAGAGACGCCACCAAAGTTTTTCCTTCACCTGTGCGCATTTCAGCAATCTTGCCTTGGTGCAGCACCATACCGCCAATCATTTGCACGTCGAAGTGCCGCATCTTTAAAGTACGCTTTGAAGCTTCTCGTACTGCTGCAAAGGCTTCTGGCAGTAATTGATCGAGTGTTTCGCCTTTTTGATAGCGTTCCTTAAATTCATTGGTCTTTTGTTTCAGTGCTTCGTCTGAAAGGGAAACCATCTCAGGTTCAATTGCGTTGATTTGTTCTACTGCTTTGCGGTACTGTTTCAACAACCGTTCATTACGGCTGCCAAAAACTTTTTTAACTAGGGTATTTATAAACATGGTTTTTTTCGCCTACTTCCAATACAATGATAAAAATGAAACAAAATTTAATGCGACTTCTGAATCTCTATAATTCCCGTCGCGGCAATTTGCCTGAACATTCCTTGCAAGAAATTTTAACTCAGTCATCTCTTTTAAAAGATATGACACAAAAAGCTAGCAAGCTTGTCAAACTCAATCAAGCGGTACTCAAGAAACTAGATCCCAAGCTCGCTCCCCATTGCCGGGTCACTAATTTGCGCGACGGCATCCTTATTCTTGCAACCCACTCTCCCGCCTTCGGCCATATGCTGCGCTTTAGCGAGATTGAATTGCTGTCTGCTTTAAGGCAGGAGCCCGAATGGTGCGGGTTAAGTTCTATTCAGTCTAGGGTCTCGGCCCCATTCTAATCCACTCCCAGACCTGAGTTACCAACCTAAAATTATACCACAAACCAGGCCAAAACTAACAGAGAAGGCTGCTTCTACTATACAGTCTAGTGCAGAGGGAATAGCTTCGCCTAAATTAAAAGAGGCGCTATTACGCCTCTCAGGCCGAGGGGATAAGTAATTAAGCCGTTACAGGCGAAAGATATGCCACTGGTGAAGCTTTCTCTTCACTATCAAACGTCACAATTTCCCATGCGGATTTTTTCGCTAACAACGCCCTTAATAAACGATTATTTAATGTATGACCCGATTTAAAGCCGCGGAATGCGCCGATTAAGCCTGTCCCGAGCAAATAAAGGTCTCCAACGGCATCTAAAATTTTATGCTTGACCAGTTCATCTTCATAGCGCAGACCATCTTCATTCACAACGCGATAGTCATCTAACACAATAACGTTATTTAAACTGCAGCCCAAGCCTAAATTCTGAGATTTTAACCATTCATATTCAGACAAAAAGCCAAAAGTTCTGGCGCGACTCACTTCTTTCACATAAGAAGCACTGGAAAAATCTAATGTTGCAGATTGAATACTGTTTTTTAATACAGGATGATCATAATCAAGGGTAAAAGTGACTTTAAAACCATCGAAAGGTTCCAGACTTGCCCACTTGTCGCCATCTTCCACCATCAATTTCTTTTTAATTCTTAAGAATCGTTTCAGTGCATTTTGCTCCACAATTCCAGCAGATTGCAGTAGAAAAACAAAGGGTCCAGCACTGCCATCCATGATGGGTACTTCAGAAGCACTGACTTCTACGATGGCATTGTCGACGCCTAAGCCTGCCATTGCAGAAAGAAGATGTTCTATTGTAGAGACGCGAACACCGTCTTTCATCAAGGTAGTCGAGAGGGTTGTGTCACCCACATTTTCAGCCCTTGCTAAAATTTCAACAACGGGATTTAAATCAACTCTTCTAAATAAAATACCTGTGTTTGGTTCAGCGGGTTTTAAGGTAAGAAATACTTTTTCGCCTGTATGCAGGCCAACCCCCATGGCACGTATAATATTTTTTAATGTTCTTTGTTTAATCACATTCTGCTCCCTCTACCGGCGCTCGACGGCGTAAAAAGGCTGGAATATCCAAGAAAGGATAATCCGTATTGGACTCCACAGGTTCCAAAGAGCGCTGCTTTGCTGTGGTATTGTTTCGATTTACTGTGGGCTTTTGACGATCGCCTCGTGACATTTCAGGACCTGATTGCATACGCTCGGAGGCACGTTCGGGCATGCGTTCAGAAACGCGATCATTGCGTCCTGTCTCTGTTGTGCGAGAGGCTCTGCCAAGACCAGTTGCAACTAAAGTAACTCGCAATTCTTCTGTCATGTTTGGATCGATCACAGTACCAACAATGACAGTGGCATCTTCCGCAGTGAAACTTTTAACCGCATCACCCACTTCTTCAAATTCTGAAATTGCCATGTCTTGGCCTGCGGTAATGTTCACCAACACGCCGCGAGCACCCGATAGGCTCATGTCATCCAGCAAAGGACTTGAAATAGCAAGTTCTGCTGCTTTCCTGGCACGATTTTCACCTGTTGCACTGCCTGTACCCATCATCGCAACGCCCATCTCTGACATGACCGTTCTAACGTCTGCAAAATCCACATTGATAAGTCCGGGTTGCGTAATCAATTCTGCAATGCCTTGCACTGCTCCCAACAAAACATTATTGGCAGCTTTGAAAGCATCGAGCAAAGTGACTCCTTTGCCGAGAACACTCAGTAATTTTTGATTTGGAATTGTAATGAGAGAATCGACTACATTGCTCAATTTTGAAATGCCTTCTTCAGCAAATTGCATGCGTTTCCTGCCCTCAAAGGGGAAAGGTTTGGTCACTACGGCGACAGTTAAAGCGCCTAGTTCTCTCGCAACTTCCGCAACAATAGGCGCAGCACCCGTTCCGGTACCACCTCCCATGCCAGCGGTGATGAAAACCATGTCAGCACCTTCTAGGACATCGTGAATTTTATCGCGATCTTCCAGCGCACTTTGACGGCCTATTTCTGGATTGGCACCTGCCCCCAAGCCTTTCGTAATGTTGGATCCTAATTGCAATACCAACCCTGGGAGATCATCTTCAAGCGCTTGGCGGTCTGTATTGGCCCGAATGAATTCTACGCCGCGTATGTTCGCAGTGAGCATATTTTTGATGGCATTGCCACCACCGCCTCCAACACCAATCACCTTGATGATCGCATTTTGCGGAATTGAATCCGGCAATTCGAACATGTTCATATTAGGTGGCTCCTTACTAGTCTCTGTTAAAAAAGTGGGTGCCAGGTCCTGCCAAGTTGGGTGCCAGGTCTCTGCAATACGCAATAAAATTCATTTATCACTTCATGCCTCTAGACGCAATTGATTTTATTGCGTATTGCAGAGACCTGGCACCCAACTTGGCCAGGCGGCACCCAACCCTGGCACCTAAAAATTCCCCTGAAACCAACTTTTCATCTTGCTGAAAAGCCCTTTGAAACTTTGATTTGCAGTAGATTCTTTGCGATTACTTTGTTGACTCTGCAGCCCGTATTGCAGCAAGCCAACAGCCGTCGAATAAATGGGATTTCGTAATATTTCCTCTGAACCATAAATATCTCTTGGGAGGCCAAGGCGCACCGGTACGCGGAAAATTTCTTCAGCGAGCTCCAACACACCTTCCATGCGGGCACTGCCGCCAGTGATCACGATTCCTGATCTAAGCCATTCTTCCAGACCATTTCGATGCAATTCTGCTTGCACCAAAGAAAATAATTCTTCAAAACGAGGCTCAACAATTTCTGCGAGTGACATGCGAGACAAACGACGTGCTGCACGATCTCCTCCGCTCGGAATTTCGACCATCTCATCTATACCGGCAAGTTGGCGCAGCGCGCAAGCGTATTGAATCTTGATATTTTCAGCATTTTGGGTTGGAGTACGCAACGCCACCGCAATATCGTTGGTAACCTGATCTCCTGCAATTGGAATCACTGCAGTGTGGTGAATGGCCCCTTCAGAAAATACTGCAATGTCTGTGGTACCGCCGCCGATGTCTATCATGCAAACACCGAGTTGTTTTTCATCTTCAGTCAAGACTGCATAACTTGAAGCTAACTGTCCCAAAATGATGTCTTCCACTTCAAAGCCGCAACGACGCACGCATTTTACAATATTTTGTGCTGCAGAAACGCTGCCCGTTACCATATGTACTTTGGCTTCTAAACGAACACCAGACATTCCTATGGGTTCACGAATGCCTTCCTGGTGATCAATAATGAATCCCTGAGGTAAAACATGGAGTATTTTTTGATCTGCGGGAATCGGGACTGCCTTCGCTGCCTCAATCACCCGATCAATATCAAGTGCCGTGACTTCTTGATCGCGAATGGCAACGATGCCATGTGAATTAAAGCTTCGGTTATGGCTGCCTGCTATGCCAGTCAGTACCGTTTCGACTCGGCATCCTGCCATTAACTCTGCTTCTTCTACAGCGCGGGCAACTGAGGCAACCGTGGAGTCAATATTGACTACGACGCCTTTTTTCAAGCCTCGAGAGGGATGTGAACCGAGTCCAATAATTTCTATCTTGCCTTCTACGGTGACTTCGCCAATCAAGGCCACCACTTTAGAAGTCCCAATATCAAGGCCGACTAATATATTTCTTTCCTTTGGCATTTTACTTAGCCTTTTGTTTCCAAATCTTTTGGTTCCAAATCTTTCCAACCGATAGCCATGCCATTGGTATATCGTAAATCCAAATAATCAATGGCAGCTTTTTTGCTCTGATTAATCTGACTCTTCTGATAGTCCTCTATCTTTTGATAAGCCAAAACCAATCGAGCCATTTTCTCATTCAACGCTGTTTTGCCAAGTATAATCATTATCCCGTTATGGAGCCTAGCTGAATAGCTTCCATCGGCTGATAAATGCAATTCAGAAATGGAAAAACCTAACGGTGCTACATTTTCTAACAAAACAAAATACTGTGCCAACATATCTCTGACGCGTTCGGCGGGTCCAAAAAAATGAGGTAGTGAGCTCCCGCTTGGGATTGTATTAATCTTTGGATAAAAAATACGGGCATTGGTGCTTAAAACGCCATTATCTCCAAAGAGCGCTTGTGCTATCTGTTCTTTAATTGAAACCTGCACTTTATCCGGCCATAATTTAGTTACAGTCACTTGTTCTACCCAAGGAAGATTGCTCAGTTCTTTTTGAACTGCTTCCACATCAAAATTAAAAAAACCTTTTTCAATAAAAGGGGATACAATGCTCGTCACATCAACCGGGTCTACTTTTTTCAACTCGCTATTGATTTCAATAACACGTAACGGAAACTGACCGGGATGTTGCGACCAAGCAACCAATAAAAAGACACCCCCTATCACTATTGCAATTGGCAATAGTGTAAACAACACTCGTGAAACACGAAGCATAGAGTTAACTATCTTCCCAAAGAAAATTATTTAAGGAAAATATTTTACCACTATCATGATTTAGTGTGTAATCAACCATTTTACTCATTTCCAAGCAAGCTACAAGTATTAATAAAGAATATCCTAAAAAAAATCCCGCTCTGTACCTCAAATCCTGTATGTCCTGTATTTCTCATCAACTTAGCTACATTAACTTAGCCAAAAGGTATCCAACTAATAATGATTTACATTGTCATGCATAGTATAAACAAAAATATGTATGATTACACAGTGAAATATAACTAAATAACTGGCAAGTTGAGCTTTAGGCCGCAAGCTTTCGAAACGCGTACTTTATGTCGTTTTGTATACTATATTTTAAAGAGTGACTGTATATTGTGACTTTATATTAGGTAGGGAGCTTAGGTAGGGTCTCATGGGAATAAAACACCGACATTCATCTCAGGATTCGCTCATGGATCCTAATCAAAGACTGCGCTTACGTCGTTGTGGTCTTGGCCTAGTTGGAGCACTTGTCCTTACCTTTACATGCCTTATTTTATATCAACATAACGCATTTCGTGTCAGTTTGACGACCCTCATGATGATGATAAGTATCCTGTGGCTCATAAATCTTGTGATTTTTTTCACGATCCTATCTGGATTAAATAAAAAATTTAAAGATCCCAGCTTAACGATCATACAAATGATTTGGGCCATCATAACTGTTATGATTGCTGCTTATTTCGCAGAGAATTTAAGACCGGTTTTATTAATGTTTTGTTTGAATGTTTTGCTGTTTTGCAGTTTTACTGCCTCTAAAAATTTGATAAGTTATATAATTCTATTCAGCATTATTTGTTATATAACCGTGTTATTTTTATTAACAAAAACACCACAGGCCACAGTCAATGTGAATCTCGAACTTGTCGCACTCCTCATTTATACCTTAGTTGCTTTAAGCATCAGTGTGGTTATTCGAGAACAGATTAACCGCCGTCAATATTTGAAATATAAAACTGACGTACTGGGAGATGTTATGGTTAAACTTAAAGATCACGATAAAGACGAGTAAGCAACCGTATGGCACTGTGCATTTTGCTTACATTAAAACAGGAGACCTTGAAAGAAGGGCACCACTCTAGAAAAAAGGGATGAGCTCACTTGCCTGCAATGAGAGCCTTTCTTTGCCCACCAAATCACGCACAATCTTCCCTTGATGCATTACCAATGTTCTGGTACCAAAATCCAAAGCCTGCTGCATACAGTGTGTTATCATCAAAGCCGTTAACTTGTGCTCGTCAATCAAACGTTGGGTGAGTTTCAATATCAATTGTTCCATTTTGGGATCAAGCGCTGCGGTGTGTTCATCCAGCAGTAAAATTTTGGCTGGCCGCAATGTGGCCATCAAAAGGCTGACTGCCTGCCGCTGTCCTCCAGACAATAGCCCCATTTTATCCTTTAAACGATTTTCTAGACCAATGCCAATCGAGGCCAGGCACTCACGAAAATATTCACGCAAGCTTGAATTCAAAGCGGGTGCTAAAGTTCTTTTTTGTCCTCTAGAATAAGCAATGCTTAAATTTTCTTCGATGCTCAAATCGGCATAAGTACCGAGAAGTGGATCTTGAAACACTCGGCTGATAAGCGCGGCACGCTGCTCAGGTTTCCAATTTGTAACGTCTTTCTCATCCAGAAAAATATTACCTTTATCAACCCTGATGTCTCCAGAAATAACATTCATCAAAGTGGATTTCCCAGCACCATTGCCGCCTATGACAGTGACAAATTGCTGATTTTCAATCTTAAGGGATAGATTTCGGAATACACGATGTTCGAGAGGTGTGTCCATGCCGAAGGTGACATCAATGTTTTTTAATTCAATCATTGTACTAATCCTCGATATTTAGATTTAATACCACTCTTTATCTTCGGGAATAATAAGGCAATGACCACAAGCATTGAGGTGATCAAATAAAGATCTGAAGTTTGGAATCCTAGGCCATGTGCGTTCAAGGCCAGAGCAATTGCCAAGCGATACAAAATAGAGCCCAGAACACAGCTCACAAGAATAAGAAAACTATGGCGGCTGTGGAAGAGAGTTTCGCCAACAATGACTGAGGCTAAACCAATAATCAAGGTTCCAGTACCCATTGAAATATCTGCAAAACCATGAACTTGTGCATAAAGAGCGCCTGCCAAGGCAACCAAACTGTTGCTGATGCACAAACCAAGGAGCGTCATTCTGCCCACATTGATACCATAGGCAGGACTTACTCTGGGGTTGATGCCGGTTGCTCGCAAGGCTAAACCAAATTTGCTGATCAGGAATCCGGTTAAAATGACAATCAACAGGCCCACAATGCATAGCAAGATGTATAATACCCAACTGGGTTCTGGGAACAAGGTGTGTTCTGCAATAAGAGCGATATTGGGCTTACCCATGATGCGGAGATTGATTGAGTAAAGCGCGGTCATGGTGAGAATGCCTGCTAATAAACCCAAAATTTTCCAGCGAACATTCAGATAACCTGTGATAAAGCCAGCCGCAGCACCTGCCACCATGGCCGCAAGGGTAGCGAGTAGTGGATGGACTTCGTGTGTGATGAGGGCAGCCGCCACGGCAGCACCCAGCGGATAGCTGCCGTCAACAGTCAGATCGGGGAAATTGATCACACGGAATGTGATATAAACGCCCATGGCAACGAGGCCAAATAGGAGACCGATTTCCAATGCACCCAAAAATTGAATTAAATTCATAAATCACACTACCGTTTTTGCACTGCCCTTGTTTTACCACATCTTAGCTACTGCACATGAACAGCAGTCGCTCTGTCATTTATCACTTTGTCACATTGTCTCTACACTTGAATACTTAAGCTTCTTTGGAACCTTCAAGCCCAATTTTTCTGCAAGTGCCTTATTCACCACCGTTTTCAGTTTCGATGCATTGTGAATCGGGATATCTTGCGGTGCCTTACCCCCGAGAATCTCGGCAACAACCTCGCCTGTTTCTCGACCAATATCCCTATAATCATAGCCCACTGCTGCCAAAACCCCTTGTTTTACTAATATAGGATCGCTGGTGAAGATGGGCAAAATCACTGGTAATGCAGGCGTGGAATGGCTCGCAACTTTTACCACGGCCTCAATCGCTGAAACCACGGTATTGTCTTGAGGGAAGTAGAGAGCATCTACTTTACCAACCAAGCTTTGCGTCGCAGTGGCCACATCGTTGGTGCTATTCACCGTCGCTTCGCGTAGTTCTATACCATGTGCTTGCAACAATTGTTTGAGCTTAACGATGGTTGAAACTGAGTTTGCTTCAGAGGGATTATAAATCACACCCAAGGTCTTCAGGTTAGGCATCAGGTTATTGATAAGCTCAAGCAAACCCTCTAGGTTTGGAGCATCCGTAACCCCTGTGATTGGATAGGATTTTTTCCCAGGCTCTAATTTCGCATCTTTCGGATCCGTGACTGCCGTGAAGACTATGGGTAATTTGGCTCCGGATCTCTGTGCCGTGAAAAATAAAGATTGGGCAGAGGGTGTTGAGATAGCCACGGCCGCATCCAGATTATCACTCAACAATTTGCTGGCAATCTGTGAGGAAACAGCAACATTTCCCTGAGCATTTTCATAAATAACTTTCAGGTTTTTTCCTTCAACATAGCCTTTTTCTTTGAGCGCTTCCAAGAGGCCTTGGCGAACTTCATTTAAGGCGGGATGCTCGACAATTTGAGTAATCCCAATTGTTTTTACTGCATTGCTGGTCTTTTCTGCAGATGCGCTGTTTGCAGCCGTATCTTTTGTGGTGTTTACGTTTCCCGCGGTACCGCAAAACGCAAATTCAGAGGAAAGCAATAGGCAAGCAAGCGTTGCGAACAGGATCGTGCTGGTTGAAAGCAATGTACTCAAAACTTTCATTGACCGGGTCATCGAACGACTTATGGAACCACCAAGGGTTAAGAAATTCATTGAGTCGTTGCAATAAAATTTATCACTATAGGAGATTGAACGTATCTGGGGACAGGAGTGAGGACGAGGTCTAGAAGTTGCAGGAATTGCGCTGTATAAGCTATTTAATAATTGTAAATTTAAATTATGATTATTTAAATCGCGGTTATCGGACTTAGAGAGTGTATTTGCTTTAGACATGATAATTTCCCCTTCAGAAGAAGATTCATTGTTAAATTGGATAATGATTTAATCTGTGCTTTGACTTGATGCCAAAAAAATCGATAGCTACTAAAGCAATAGTGTTTAAAATAAGTGTACATTTCTGCATCTCCTATAAGGATTGATGATGAATAAAATTGGTATGATTGCAGTAAAAAGTATGGTTGTCAAGGGTCAATTTAGGGCTCTTCTTAAACTACTTAAAAACCCAACATCTTAACCTCAGGCTCTAATTTAACCCCTTTCTGCTCAAAAACCACCTTTTGAATATGGTGTATGATCTTCAGCACATCCTCTGCTCTCGCCTTCCCAGTATTGATAATAAAATTGGCATGTTTTGGCGAAATATGGGCTGCACCCACTTCATAGCCTTTCAAACCACAGGACTCTATCAGGCGGGCAGCGTGATCCCCTGGCGGATTTTTAAAAACAGAGCCGCAACTGAAAACACCAATCGGCTGAGAATCTGCCCGCTTTCTTAATAATTGTTTGATTTGATCCTTGGCTTCCAGCACCACACCCAAATCGAAACGGAAATGTGCCGCAATAAACCATTCTTCTTTTTCTACATTGGCTCGAACTCTGCGATAGCTAATTTGATACTCATTGGGAGATCGCATGCTTCTTATGCCCTTGCGATCAATAACTTCCACTTCTACAACCTTGGTCCAAGTTTCCCCTCCAAAAGCGCCTGCATTCATCACCAATGCGCCTCCAATTGTGCCGGGAATTCCTGAAAAAAAACTGCCGCCAGAAAAACCCTTTTCGGCGCAAAATTTTGCTAATTTGGCACAGGGAATGGAGGCTTCGGCCCGCACCAAACCAGAGGAAAGTATGCTTGGACTGCCAGGCTCCATGCCTAAGGTATGGATGACCGTGCCACGAAGGCCGGCATCGGCTATCAGTACATTGCTGCCTAAACCGAGCCAGGTTAAGGGTTCATCGGGCGGTAAATTTTGCAGGAATTCTGTGAATCATCGATGTCGCTAGGACAATAATAACGATCTGCGGGTCCTCCTATGTGCCAAGAGGTGTGCGATGCCATTATTTCTTTGAGTTTTAAAGTGCCTTTCATGAGATTGTTTCCGAACCTTTTGATTCCAAGCCTCTTGGTTCCAAACCCTTTGATTCCGAGTTCTTATGCTGCAAAGCATTCGCTGCCAAATCTGTGGCCAAGGCTCCAATGTCTCCTGCTCCCTGCATCAGCAATAAATCATTGTCTTTTAATACGCCTAATAAAATATCCAAGAGCTGCGATTTATCCGATATAAAAATAGGATCTACTTTGCCGCGGCTTCGAATGGATCCGGAAAGCATACGGCTGTCCGCACCAGGAATGGGAATCTCGCCAGCAGAATATACATCTAGCAAAATCAAAGCATCTACCGTAGACAATACTGAGGTAAAATCTTCGAAGAGAGCCTTGGTACGGGTAAATCGATGGGGTTGAAATACCATGACTAAGCGCCGCTCAGGCCATCCTGCACGGATAGCATCTACAACCATCTGAATTTCTTTAGGATGATGACCATAATCATCAATCATCAAAACTTTCTTATTTTGAGGAGAAAATTCACCTAACATCTGGAATCGTCGCGACACGCCCTGAAAATTAGCTAAACCTCGCTGAATGTATTCATCCGCAATGTCTTCTTCAGTAGCAACTGCGATGGCAGCAAGCGCGTTTAAGGCATTATGACGGCCAGGTAAATTAAGCTGTATGGGTAATGGGGGCTTACCGTCTCGTAAAGCTTCAAACTTGGAACGCCCGAGTTCCTGACTGAAATTCACTGCACGGAAATCTGCTTCGGGTGAAAATCCATAAGTAACTGTGGGCCTTGCAATTTCGCCCAGAATATCCTTGATTTCGGGATCATCTAAACATACAACAGCCAACCCATAGAATGGCAGGCGATGCAAAAATTGCAGATAAGCATCTCGAAGTTTAGAAAAATCATTTTGATAAGTCTCTAGGTGATCGCGATCGATATTGGTGACAACCGAAATTAAAGGCGTAAGATACAGGAAGGAAGCATCACTTTCGTCTGCTTCTGCGACAAAATATCTGCCCTCCCCTAAACGCGCATTGGTGCCCAAGCTATTTAATCTTCCCCCAATCACAAAAGTAGGATCCAACTCTGCTTCTGCCAGTATGCTTGCCACCAAGCTTGTTGTCGTGGTCTTGCCATGCGTGCCTGCAATCGCAATACCTTGTTTAAATCGCATCAATTCTGCGAGCATCGAAGCACGCTGCACAATAGGGATGCGATTTTCTCTCGCGGCAATTAATTCGACATTATCTTTAGCCACCGCTGTAGAAGACACTACAACATCACAGTCTTTCACATTTTCGGCCAGATGCTGGTTCGCAATTTTAATGCCAAGCTTTTGCAAATGCTCTACCATGGCATTTTTGGAAGGATCCGATCCCGTGACGGTATAGCCTAAATTCAGTAATACCTCAGCGATGCCGCCCATACCAGCACCGCCAACACCCACTAGGTGGACATGACGGATCCGTCTCATTGATAATTCATGTTGTGTACTCATTTTACCTCGTCACACTTAACCTCGTCACACTTAACTCTGGGACAATTCTACTATGCTGGCCGAAAATCAACGATTAATTGCGCTCCGTTGCTCATGTATTTCAACATACACTGCGCTACGGTGCTCGTTAATCGTTGATTTTCGTCTCAGCCTAGCGAATTGTCTTGCCACTTCTTAGCTGCATTTATACATTCATTCACCACATCCGATGCAGCATTCGGTTTTGCTAAGCTCTGCGCTGCTTTGGACATAGCCTCTAAACGCTCTCTGTCCCTTCCAAGTTCCTGAATAATATCGGCCAATTTTGCAGGATCCAGAGCATCCTGCGCAATAAGCTTGGCCGCACCCGCCTGCTCCAAAAACCGGCCATTTAGGGTTTGATGATCATCCACTGCAAAGGGGAAAGGTATCAAGATGCTTGGCAACCCTTGCGCTGCTAACTCTGCAACCGTTAAAGCCCCAGATCGACATACCACCAAATCAGCCCAACGATAGGCTTCCAGCATATTATCTATAAAGGGGGTAACTTTAACCAAAATGTCCGATGAGGTATTGATATCTTTCTCTTTTGAACCGTTTGAAACGTTTGAACCACTTGAATTTAAAACATGTGAGCTTGAGCTGCCTGAAATGCTAATTCCCGCCTCTTCATAAGCCGCTTCCGTAGCATTCAAAAGTTTAGAGCCCGATTGGTGCCAGATATCTGGACGCTCTCTGGCTGGAATTAAGGCGAGTGATTTCGGTATTAATTGATTTAAAGCCAATGCGCCTTGGCTGCCGCCGATGATTAGCACATGCAATTTACTATTTTCACTGCGCGAATTAGCTTGGTGCGAATTACCTTCGGGTGGTGAATTATTACCACCCCATGTTTTACCGGCAATTAATTCTTCCCGAATGGGATTTCCAATCCACTTTGCAGCTATTCTTTTTGGAAAACTTCCTGGAAAACCTGTCAGAATACGATCTGCTACTCTCGCCAAATAGCGATTAGTAACCCCCGCAATCGCATTTTGTTCATGAATGACCAGCGGTCGTCGTAAAACCCACGCAGCAATACCCCCAGGCCCTGAAGCAAATCCACCCATCCCTAACACCACAGCTGGATCATATTTCCGAATAATAAAGACCGCTTCAAGGAAAGCGAACAACAAACGGAACGGCGCCAGCACCTTTGCCAGAAAACCCGCTCTTCTCACCGCACTTATAGTTAAATAACTTATATCAATCCCAGCCTTAGGAACAATCTCTGCTTCTAAGCCATGTCTGGTACCCAGCCAAAGAATCTGCCAACCCTCTGCTTGCATTTGACGCGCGACCGCAAGACCTGGGAATACATGTCCCCCAGTTCCGCCTGCCATGACTAATATTTTCTGCTTTTTTTGATCCACCTTCGCCTGTTTCCCCCTCTCATAATAATGAGTCATTACTATTTTCATTCATACCGTTTTATCTTACCGTAAATTTCATTTTTTGTTAAAATACTCGTAATATTGAGGATAACATAGAGGATAGGAGAGTTTATGTCGAGCAAAAGATTTTCCATGGAAAAACTAGGCAGGGATAACATCAGCTATTTCCATTCAAAAGGCAGCAAACCCCATATTCGTCATTTAACTGGAATAGAACTGATCAAAGCCTTAAAAAACAAATTGCTTGAAGAATCCCGATCTTTGCTCATATCGTTTCTCCAAGTTAGTGGATAAAACGATAGCCTTATGGCGCAAGGGGTTGAAATCGGGCACAAAACACCAATGATAAATCGGCCTTCTTCACCATAGTGCTATCGCGAGATTAGATTACAATAAAAAGGCCATGCGTTGTAGAAAACAGTTCCTTTTAGATGTGGTGCCGCGTTAGCGGCATGAGATGCCGCTAAGATAAAGAGCCGCGAGCAGGCCCTTTATCCTTGTCCGAGTCAAGAGATTCAGCAGAAGCCACACTGTGCTCATGATCTGATTTCTTATCGGAAGCTTTCGGATACTGTAATAACAGAGTCCTAGTTTTGCCTAATTGTTCGGGGATCACTTTACATAGGAGGTTAATGGCCTCAAAATCGCTTTTCGAACCCCTCGCCACTTCTTGCCGAGCCCCCGCCAGCGCGACGCGGCAGGCACCCCCCGCCCAGGGACCTTTATATAACGCAGAATTAGACCCAGCCCCAAACGAATCTAAATCACCATCTACATTTTTCAACCCATCAATATCATAAACTTCGAAGCGAAACGCCCGGACAGGTTCTAGCGCGAAGTCGGGCAGGGGCTCATGTGGTACAGGATTACAGAATACCTGCAACCCAAACGTGGAAAGTTTTTTCTGCGCGTCGCCCAAATGTTCCCAAAGCTCATAGGCAGTTTTCCAATCTGGCTCCTTTGCTTTGCTTTGTGTATCGATTTCTTTCAGAAATTTCTGATATGCATCAAGAACTGCTTTAAAGGCAGATAGAAAATTAGAGTTAGACAGAATTGCATCTACTTGTAATCCCGCTTGGCGTTTTAGATTATCAGGAAGAGCATCTCTAAAAATATTTACTAAATGAAAGTCACCTGAAAGTGCGGCGGCTTCTAGGGGACTTAGATTGCTGATTCCAATTCTGACTGCAATTTTCTTTTGTTTAGAACAAGGATATTTAACATCGCCTTTCGTTCTGACCAAAATGAGCTCTGGATTTTTTGCTATGATTTCTAGGATTTTATTCTTGTTCTCTGCAGTAATATTCAAGACAAGGTCCATTAGAGGTGCTGCTTTCAATGCGACCTCACCATATGCCTCTTTATAGAGATTATACACAGATTTACAGACAGATGCTTTTTTAAACCATGATTGTGCATCTAAAAATTGATCTTGGAATTTCATTAGGACTGTGGGTTGTTTCAGAAAAGGAGTTGTGGTTGCCATATCAATTACCTCTACCTGTTAGTATTGCTATTAATAAATGTGCATAAGCATCAATATAAGTTAGTATTCTATCACATTAAGAAAGTATGTGTCAATCTGGTAATTAAATTAGTGATGAATCACTATTTTTAAATTAAAAGCAGCCTTATCTTGAACCTTAGAACCCGACCGCATGGCCTAAGTGCTAATCATGGAAGATTGGGAAAAGAAAATAGAACCAAGTACTTTCCAATGTTGAATGACAATGAAATTAAGAAAATAGAAGCCCTCATTAAAAGGCAAATGCTAGAACTCGAATGATGCGGACGTCTCTTACATTCAGCCAAATTTGTTGCGATTTGTGGTTTTACCTGCGCACTTATCTTTAGGCTCTATCTGCTGAAACCTCCATCCCAAGTAATGATAAACTGTACCCAAGAGTGCATCGGGCAGACAGCTGACAGTTTCATGAATCAATGTCATTTTTTCGCTTAATTTCTGGACATTTTCAAGTTCAGTTTCTCGGATATTTTTGAGTTCTACTGACATCTGCTGATCAAATTCTTGCTGCTCTTTTTCTAATTTAAGGGGATTTTTCGATGACATGGCATACCCCATAAGGGCACCAACTTCATAAGGATAGCTCACGCCATACAAGCAATGTGCTAATTCAATTTTCGAAGGTAAGTAGCCAGCAGCATAGGATTGTTGCAACAAACGCTCGGCTTCATAAGTACTAATACAGTCCCTAATGGGTCCATCGGTCCCAGTAAAGCTAAATTCTTTCCGGTAATAACAGCCTAAATTATGTAATGCAAAAACAAAGTCACTTTTTAGCCGCAAGGATTCCTTAAAATAGTTTTCCATTTTACCCTCTGATTGAGAGAGCAGTACTCCAATTCTCTTCAGATAACAAAAGCCCAGAAATGCTTGTTGAAAATGATTTTTCTCAGTCATTTTTTCTAATGAATGCACAAATCGTTCTAAATCATCTGTTGCAAGACTGCCATAGAAATTTTTATTATTTACTGTTTGCAAGACGGTATCTATCATCTCAGAAATCAATTTGATAGAAGCAGTTTCTGTTTGTTCTTTTTGCATCTCATATTTTAAATAAACCAATTGATAAGTAATATCATCTTGTGGTGTCATAGCAATTTCCTTACTTAATTAGACTTTAATAGCACATTATGGCCAAAATTATACTCCAAACCCAAAAGAAGAACAATGTAATCCATAATGTACCTAAATGTACCTATAAACTATTGCTTTTTAAGAAACATAGAAATCTGACTTATTGCGGGGATTTACGGGGTTACTTCTACACAAAAACCTGTATAATCACATTTTGTAATTTCACGCAGATTGCAGCACACCCTTTCACAGCAGCAAATTAGGAATTTCCCCAGCGAAATTTTCCTGATTTTATTTGTTTGGAAGGGAATTTCAGGAATTTTGAAGGACATAGGAAATGAGTACCAAGCTTGAACAAATGGAAAAAAAATTTAGTCTGGAATTAGAAAATGTTTTAAAGACTCTCAAAGATAAATATATCCAAACACTGCCGCCTTTAAAACCCGATGAATCCGAAGCTATAAAAAAACTTGCAAAGGAAATCCGTGCCAAAGAAACTGAATTCGAGAACAAACTTACTTCAGACAAAACATTATATGAAATTTTGATTCTTTCAAAACAATTAGAAATTCTGGATAGTTTTGAAATAGCAAAAAATAAAGAGCTTGTTATTTTTCTTGGCCAAACTGAAGTGGGTAAAAGTACCAATAATAATTTTTTGAGAGGCGTTAACTACAAAGTAACCAGAGGCGGAATATCCAAAGCTGAAATTTTCGATAAACCCGAAAAGCTCGAGCTGGCAGAAACAGGAAGAAGCTTAGAATCCGTCACCCTGTATCCTAAACCATACCCAATAAATTTTCTGGATTCAGTACTTTATTTAACAGATTTTCCAGGGTTTAATGGTGTGAAAGTAAGGGATTCTCATCGCGTATTTGAATCCTTAAGTTCTCAGATAGTGATTAACAACGCAGCAGCAATCAAAGCAGTTGTGCTCGTCACTGAACCGAACACCTACACAAGGGGAGGACAATTTCAGACGTATCTTGAAAATCTTTCAAACTTCCTTGAAGACAACGCGATTGCAGCACTTCCCTTTATAATTATCGTGAATAAGGTTAGCTTCGAAGCGGGCCAAGAAGATGAAATATACAAAGACATTTTCGAACAAATTTCTTTTGGCGAAAAACTGATTAAAGATAAACGCGAACTGAAAGTTTCAGAGAGAGACACTCTAGTCAAAGCAATGGATACACAGCGAAGTAAGGGAAATTTCTTAATGAGACCCTTTGCTGGTACCCTCGAAAGATTTATGGGGCCGACCGCAGAAGTTCAAAAAATTCGCTCAGAACTCAAAAAGATTTCAAGTGAAATAGATGCCTTATCAAAACAATTGAAATTATTAGAAAAATTCAATAAAGAAGACAATATCATCTTGCTCGATATCGAAAAACAACAAATCAGGAATAAAATATTAATAAAAATTGCTGCCCAAAAAGCTGTCAAAGAGGTTCGCAAAATATTCAACTTTTCAAGCTATGATGAAAAAAGGAAGGCATACAATCTCAAATTCACTGATCAAGTTGAATATTCCAGAGAGATCATCAAATCATATCTGACAGCCAAAAGCCTCATGCTGGACAAGAAAAAAGAAAGAAATTTAGTTCTGAAAGAATTGGAAATCAGCAAAAGAAGATTACAAGGTATTGGCAAAGACGACCCAACAGAAAAAGCCGCTAAGATAGAAGACCTCAGATTAGTCATTCATAGTATCGATCGCCAAATAAAACTTCAGGATGAAATGCTTATTAAACTTACTGGTGAACATGAAGGCCTTAGTAATGAAAAAAATAACATTGTTTCTGCCAAAGATCATGTAATTCGTAAGTTATTCACTGAAAAGAGAATGACCTTTTTTGGAAAAATAAGTTGGTCTGCACATGAAATAAGCTATGGTGAAGAACCCGATGAAGTTGAAAAGCCTTTCTATAAAATTACCGAAAACTCAGAGGAAATAAAGAAGCTTTTTGAGGAAAGGAACATCAAAAACGGAAAGTTGATTCCATATGATGAAAGAATCACAAAAGGCCAAGAACTTGGAGAAGATGTATTTCTGGAATATCAGGCAATATACAAATCGGGATGGGGCGAAGATGGTTTTTGCGAGTTGACATTCCATATCAAAAACAAGCATATTAGGAGCAACGCAAGGAGAATCAAACAAATTGATGCAGCATCGCAAAGAATTCTACCTGAAATTACCAAGCTGAAAGAAAACTTGAGTATTCTACGGCAAAAAAGAATAGAACACAAGAAAGAACTTGAAGATACGATCCAAAATAAGAAAAAAACTGAGGAAATAATTGCAAAACAGACCAAAGAACTTGAAAAAGAAATCGAAAAAAGTAGTACTAAAATTAAAGTTCTTGAGGCTGAAATTAACACACAAGAAATCAATTACTATTCAGCCATAAAAATCTTGCGTGAAAATGGTCACTTTTTCGAAGCTCTGGAGAACTTGATCCAAAGACTGAAACTTGAAACAGCGACAGAAATGGAATTTATAAAACTGTATACTGCTTGGAAAGAAAGTTTAAACTCTTTACAATCTGATAAAAAACACATCACTGAAAGCAGTGCAAAAAAGACGCCTTCATATTCATTCGAAGAACTCTTGCAATTAGCTGAAAAAGATTCTGAAGCTCAATGTAAACTCGGGTTATGCTATGCGGAAGGAAACGGGGTGCAGCAAAATTTTGAAAAAGCATTCTTATGTTTCAAGCAAGCACATGAGCGGGGTAATAGAAATGCAAGTTTTCATCTTGCACTCTGCTATATCAGAGGCCAAGGTGTTGGAAGAGACACTAAAATGGCTGTACCTTTGTTGAATACAGTTATCAATTCAGAAATTCCAATTCCTCGTGCATTTCATCAACTTGCAATTTGTTATCACATTGGCCAAGGCATAAAAAGAGACGTCCAGAAAGCAAAAACTTATGAATTCCGTGCATTTGAACTTTTTAACCACCCGGATTATGACGAAGATGCTACCTTATTGTTTTTTCGGGGGAACTGTTTTGAAATAGGTTTTGGAACACAGCGTAACGAACAACAAGCCTTTCTCTGCTACCAAAAAGCTGCAAACCTAAACAACCCACTTGCACTATTTTACTTGGCCGAGTGCTATGAAAAAGCAATAAGCGTACCCAGACAAGAAAAATTCGCCAGAGAAACTTATCAAAGAGCGTATTCTTTACTTAAATGTTGTAACAAAGAAAATGATCCTTTGATATTGTATCATCTCGGTATATGTGCGGAAAAATTATACCCATACAAACCAGAGTTGGCATTTAACTTTTTCAAAAAAGCCTCAGAGTGGCATCATACTGCCGCTCAATTAAAGCTTGCTGTTTATTACTATACCGGCAAAGGTATCCATAAAAATGAAAAGCAAGCTTATGAATTGTTTGCCTCGTCACTCAATGCAACAAAAGTCAGTCTCAGTGAAATTTTAGAATTAGACACCAAAAATTTCTTAGAATTAGAAAAATACTTTGTTAGACGCGAGCTAAGCTTAAAAAATGAGACAATAGATCTTGCGACTGCCAAAAAAATTGCCCATTTCCTTGTTTTAGATCAAAATGTTATATGCATCGATATGGAAAATGCCATTTTAGCTCCAGGCGCTCTTAAGGTCATCGCACAAGCACTCAAAATAAATGGTTCAGTGATTAAATGTGATACAAAAGTAATAAAAGGTCTAGATAAGCTCCAAAACGCAAGAGAACTCCAAGAAATCAGAGACAGTCTTGCAGCTAATGCTTCCGGACTTAAGTTCAAACTGCCTTGGAAAAAAATACTTGACACAGATCTTTTGAGGACACTCTTATATGACAACTTAAGCTTTGATTTCAGTCAATCTAAGGATATTGAACAATTTATTAACGCCCATCTCGGAGCCGCACAACAGACAAGATTTTTTCGATCAAATCCGCCACTAAACCCTGTGCATCTGGCAGCGATATTGGGACATCCAGCTCTTATTAATAAATTTTTTGAGTGTCATTTACCAATTTCTTCTGAAGATTGCCTAGGTAACACAGCTTTAGACTATGCAGCGATGCTTGGTCATATTGAAGTTGTTGCAGCTCTGCTTGATTTAGGTGCAGTTGAAAGAGGCACAAAACTACAAATAAGTCGTACGCTATTTAGAGCTCTGGAATTTGCAATTATCGGACATCACTGGCAAGTGGTGAAAATTTTACTTTTACATCCTGAGGCCAATGCGGCACTTAGAAATAAGGATGGCGATACCTTATTCCATTGTGCTGCACGAAGCAATAGCGCTCGTGCATTAGGTGTTTTAATCGGAAATCCTAAAGTCTTTGGATTAAATCTTGCTGCATTAAATAATCAGGGATTTAGCCCCCTACATCTGGCTGCGCTGTATGGTTGCCTTGATATCATTAAATATCTGGCGCCTCTAGATTTGAATTTTGAACTTAAAACCAGAAGTTCTGATCAGTTTAAAGAACCTTTGACTGCTTTAGAACTTGCTGTCATGCATTGTCAGCAAGCAGCAGTTACTTTGTTATTGGCCCAAAATGCCTCAATTACTGAGAAAGCCAAAGGGCTCGCAGAACAAGTAGATTTAACTATCTTTAATGCACTTAAAAATGCAGAAATAAAACGCAGTGCTCTGCATCGTGCTATGCCGCAGAGAAATGTCGATCTTTCAAGAATTTTGTCGCTGGTATTTAAAGGAGGCGGTGTCAAAGGATTGGGTCATATTGGGGCCTTGCTGCAAATTTATCATGACGATCCGACCTTTTTTGCTCGAATTTTGCGAACAGCAGGTACATCCGCTGGTGCAATCAATGCCTTCTTGCTAGCTATTGGATATAATCCAGACGAAATGCAAAAAATTGCAATGTCTCTCGATTTTATAACTTTTCTGGATGGCAAAGAACAAAAAATGATCACAGAACTTTCAGATATGATCAGTGCCGGAGTAAGCTGGGATACTGCACTGACGAAGATCGCTGAACCCTTAAAATTTGCATTCAAACAAGGTAAAAAATCTGTTGATAAAATATTAACCGCCAAGTCAAAATATAACAAGGGTTATTATGGCAGCGCTGTCGGCAATATTTTAAAATCTAGCGCACATGCCTATGTTGCTTATGATGAAGTAGTTGAACAGGCCGAATTTATTAGCAAACTGTTTTCGGATATCAAGGATATTTATAAAAAAATTAAAGAAGATTTTGGTATATTCCCAGGTGAAACAATTGTTTCCGAGTTCTGTAAATGGATAAATGACAGAGCCAGAGATACAAAATTAGGTTTTGACGAGACCCTTACTTTCGGAGAATTACATGAACTTCACAAAAAAGACCCCACAATTTTTAAGGATCTCTACATTGTCGTCACCAATCTCTCAAAAAGCAGACCCGAAGTTTTTTCATATGAATCAACACCAGAGGTATTGATCATCGATGCAGTCAGAGCGTCCATGGCAATTCCCTTCTTCTTCAAACCGGTTAAAATTCGTTGTAAAAAAGAGAAAATTGGGATCTGTATTTATTCGGAAGACACTTATGTTGACGGTGGTATCCTATTAAATTACCCAATCAAAATTTTCGATCGCAGACGCTATATGCAAGCGGAAGATCTCACCGGCATCAATGAAGAGCTGCAACTTCTGCTCGATGAGCAAGAAATCTACAATGACACCACACTTGGATTTTGTTTAATCAATGGGGAAGAAGGAAATTTCCTAAGTGCTCGAAAATTAAATCCTATTGCAGGAAAGAAAATCGATGGCATTATCGAATATCTTTCGAAATTGATATTCCTCTACGCCAATAGTGAAGATATCATGCATGTGACATCCAGTGACGATAAAAGAACCGTTTACATTAATAGTCTTGGCATCAGTACCGTAGATTTTGCCTTAAAACGTGAAAAGCAAGATACTTTGCTTTATGCAGGTAGAGTTGGCATGATCGATGCTTATAATAAGATCCCTGGGGCAAAATATCCTGCGCGCATCAATCAAAATTTGCTTGCTGCTTTGATAAAACATGCTGATTTTCGTTATTTTAGCAGCACCCCCTCTGGAATCAATCTTGAAAATATTAAACTTGCTATCACTACCCCAGAAACTCTTTCTGATATCTTGAAAGAAATTCAGAATGAAGGTGAAATTCAGTTTATCACTCAATTACCCATCGATTTCAATGTAACAGATAGCGAAAACCGCACGATTCTACATCGTGCAATTCTACAACATACTCTATCTCTTTCTGCTGATAAAGCTGCTGATAAGTTGATAGCAGAAAATCTTATTAAATGGTTATTAAAACTTGGTCAGGATTATATTGATTTTGAAGCTTGTGATTGCAATAATAAATCTGTTTTAGATTATCTGAAGGACCAGGATGATAAAGATCTTTATCTCAAAGTCTCAGCATATATTCCAGGTAAACATCCGAGTTTTGAAGAGCTAGAAGTTCAGAAAAAAGAAATGTCACAACGTATTAAAAAATTATCCCGAGAAATACCTGCCCAGGGAGACTCGCAGACCGGATTGGTATTGGCATTTTCACGTTCGTCCGCCAGTCTTTCAGAAATACCTGTGTCTCCCATCAGCATATCTCCTACTCCCAGTCCAGTTTCAGGAACAACTACAGCCATGACCCAAGGTGATATGCCGGATGCAGCATCACCAGAGTCAGAAACAATAGACGGAGATGCGTCTAGTGCTTCAAAGGGGGGTCGCAAATTTCAATGAAGGCGGCGGACCCGAGCCGTTCCAGGAAAAAAACGAGAACGGCTGCGTCAAATAGGATTATGGGTTAAATCTCGTAACAGCTTAATATTCTTAATATTAGTGGTCTCGATTTTGGTATCTTCCTTGCCAAGGCCAAAGAGGAGTGACAAGCGGGATTCAAAATCTATTCTAAACAAAATACCTAATGCAATTAGCCCAGCAATCATGCTGCTGCCGCCATAACTCATCAATGGCAGGGTAAGGCCTTTGGTGGGCAACATGCCAACATTAACGCCGATATTGATAAAGGTTTGCATACCAATCCACAGAGCTATCCCATATGCAATATAAGCAGAGAAAGGATTCTCTGCGAGGAGCGCTCTTCTCCCGATGCTTAATATGCGAAAGACAGCTATGGAAAATAAAATTAATACCAGTAAGGCACCGATCAAGCCTAATTCCTCGGCCAGCACTGCATATAAAAAATCCGTGTGCGGCTCTGGCAAATACAGCAATTTTTGCACGCTGTTGCCAAGCCCAGTACCCAACCATCCTCCTCTTCCAAAGGCAATCAGGGATTGGGTTAATTGATAGCCGGTATTGAATTGATCTGCCCAAGGATTTAAAAAAGCTGTTAAACGCGCCATTCGATACGGAGAACTGAACGACAATACTGCTAGGGCACCGCCCGCGAGCAGCAATAGGACTAAAAATCTTGTAATGGGAACCCCGCCCAAAAATAACATGCCCAGCGCAGTACACACAATAACGACTGCGGCGCCAAAATCTGGTTCCATCAAAAGTAATAAGCTTATCAAGCCTAAAAGAGCCAGTGGTTTCAAAAAGCCAGAAATTCGATTGCGGAACCTCTTCTTCGTGCCGAACCAAATAACTGGAGATATAGATAATGAATGCTAATTTGGCATATTCCGATATTTGAAACGACATTGGACCGATAAAGATCCAGCGCACACTGCCATTGACTACTCTGCTAACGCCAGGTACCAATAAGAGAATGAGTAAAAAAAGGCTCGCGAATAATAAAGGCAGGCTTATTTTCTGCCAAAAATTCATAGGGACATAGCAGAAGATCATTGCTGCGAGCAATCCGATTGCAAAAGCGATGCCTTGGCGAACGGCGAAATAATGGCTTGGTAAATGCCAATTATCAGCAACTGTTAGTGAGGATGAGGTAACCATCACTAAACCAATGCCAACGAGGCTCAACGCCGTAAATAAAAGTATGGGATCAAATAGCTTTTTGCGGGTATTCATGCCAATTTGTCGTTACTGTTTGTCATCTGTTTGTCATTTCTCACATCTATTTGTCATTGCTCTTAAGAATGCCAGCATAGTCATTATTTCTTTTTGAAATCAAATTTACCCTCTTTCAATACTACTTGAATGACATCCCCGGGACCAAATTTGCCGGAGAGGAGTTCCTCAGCCAGCGGGTTTTCTATCATTTGGCGTATGGTGCGTTTCAGCGGCCTCGCCCCGTATACTGGATCATACCCCGCTTCCGTTAATTTATCCAGAGCCTTATCTGTGATTTCTAATTCAATATTCTGAGCTTTTAATCGACTTCTAAGATATTCGATCTGAATATCTGCGATTTGACGAATTTGTTCTTTACCCAGCGGTTCAAATATCACGATTTCATCAATACGATTGATAAATTCTGGTCTGAAATGCTGTGATACGATACCCATCACGGCCGTTTTAATCTCAGAATAATCTTCCTTGCCAGTCATATCTTGAATAAGATGTGAACCAAGATTTGAAGTCATTACTATTACAGTATTACGAAAATCAACGGTACGGCCTTGCCCATCTGTGAGTCGTCCATCATCCAAAACTTGCAGCAAGATATTAAAGATATCAGGATGTGCTTTTTCAATTTCATCGAGCAGCACCACACTATAGGGCTTACGCCGCACGGCTTCTGTGAGATAGCCGCCTTCTTCATACCCCACATAACCCGGGGGAGCGCCAATCAAACGAGCCACCGCATGCTTCTCCATGAATTCGGACATATCAATGCGGATCATGGCGTCTTCACTGTCAAACAAAAATTCTGCGAGCGCCCGGCAAACTTCGGTTTTACCAACGCCTGTCGGCCCTAAGAATAAAAATGATCCAATAGGACGGTTCGGATCCCCTAATCCCGCACGAGATCTGCGCACCGCATTTGCCACTGCCCGCAACGCGTCAATCTGGCCAATCACGCGTTTGCCGAGTTCTGTTTCCATGCGAATGAGTTTATCACGTTCGCCTTCGAGCATTTTGGAAACAGGGATACCAGTCCAGCGGGAAACCACTTCTGCAATCTCAGTTTCGGTCACTTTGTTACGTAACAATTTTAGATTAATTTCAATTTTAGAAGCAGCCTCTAAGCGTTTTTCGAGTTCTGGGATTTTGCCATATTGCAATTCAGACATTCTGGCAAAATCTCCTTTGCGATGCGCAATGCTCAATTCATACTTGGCTTTGTCTAATTCTTCTCTGAGATGCTTGGTGCTTTCAAGCGCTGCTTTTTCAGATTTCCAGATTTCTTCCATCTTGGCATATTCTTTTTCAAGATTCTTGATATCTTCTTCCAATTTAGCCAAACGTTTTTTCGAAGCGGGATCAGTTTCCTGTTTGATGGCCTCACGTTCAATTTTGTATTGAATGAGTCTGCGTTCCAAGCGATCCATTTCAGCAGGCTTGGAATCTATTTCCATGCGAATACTACTCGCCGCTTCATCAATCAAATCAATGGCTTTATCGGGCAATTGTCTATCGCTGATATAGCGATGTGATAGCGTTGCGGCTCCGACAATAGCAGGATCTGTGATCTCAACACCATGATGCATTTCATAACGTTCTTTCAAGCCCCGTAAAATAGCGATGGTATCCTCCACAGTAGGTTCATCCACCAGAATTTTTTGGAAGCGCCGCTCCAATGCCGCATCTTTTTCAATATATTTTCGATATTCATCGAGCGTCGTGGCTCCAACGCAATGCAATTCGCCCCTTGCCAAAGCAGGTTTTAGCATATTGCCTGCATCCATAGCCCCTTCTGCTTTACCAGCACCTACCATGGTATGTAATTCATCGATGAACAGAATGATTTCGCCTTCTTGTTTCGCAAGGTCTTTTAAAACGGCTTTTAAGCGCTCTTCAAATTCGCCGCGATATTTTGCACCAGCAATCAAAGCGCCCATATCCAAGGCCAGCACTCGCTTATTCTTTAAACCTTCTGGCACTTCTTGGTTAATAATGCGTTGTGCTAAACCTTCTACAATGGCAGTTTTACCAACACCTGGTTCTCCGATCAAAACTGGATTATTTTTGGTGCGGCGCAGTAGTACTTGAATCGTCCTTCTGATCACGTCATCTCTTCCGATGACAGGATCCAATTTTCCTTGCGCAGCACGCGCTGTTAAATCTATGGTGTACTTATCGAGCGCTTGTCTCTGTTCTTCGCTGCTTGCTTCACTCACGCTTTCTGATCCTCTCATTTTTGCAATTGCCTGCTCCAATAAACTTTTATCGACACCCGCTTTTTTCAGGAGTTGTCCTATTTGACCATCTTCCTCGAGCGCAGCTAAAAGGAACATCTCGCTCGAAATAAAGGCGTCCTTGCGTTTTTGCGCAAATTTATCGGCACGATTTAAGATGCGCACAGCATCGTTCGACAAATGCACATCTGCCTGGCCGCTCACAATTTTCGGCATTTTTTCGATGGATTGATTTAATTGATACAGTAAAGAACCAACATCAACACCGATGCCATATAGCAAACGTCGTAAGGAACTGTCTTCTGGTTCTAATAACGCTTTTAAAATATGCTGCGGTTCAATAGCGGGACTTTCTGCGCCCGCGGCCAGTGATTGGGCATCTGATAACGCAGCCTGCATTGCATTGGTGAGCTTGTCTAATCGCATTTAAAAACTCCTGTTTAGGGTCATTTTTCGGTTCAATTTTTGTTTCATTTTTCGATTCATTTCGAGCTTTCATTATAGATGGGGATTAATAGATCATTTTTCTAGACCTTGACGATAGGTTATCGGATTTCGAAAAGCTGTCGTCATTCCCGCGAAGGCGAGAATCCATTTTAATCTTCTAACCAAATCAAACTTGCCATTCTGCCTGATTTTTTCCCTTCATGTGTTGACCTACGAAAAGAATGAAAACAATCTACTTCCTTATAAGTACAATGGTCCCCTCCATAAATTTTATCTGAAGCAATGCCCATTAAATTTAAACGATGTTTTGCGGCAAGATAAATATTGAGTTTCCATTTGCTACCAAAAGTAGTGAAGAGATCTGCAACGTTGTTTTCGCCAATTTTCTGTCCTTCCTCAATGTATGCATCGCGTACATCTTTATCTACCTCGAATGAATCGGGACCGAGTGCAGGACCAAGCCAAACCAATAATTGATCTGCAGGATATTTTAGGCGCTGAACAGTTGCTTCAATAACCCCTGCAACCAGTCCTTTCCATCCTGCGTGGGCCGCAGCCACACAAGTTCCATTTCGATCGCAAATCAGAACTGGTAAACAATCTGCAGTTGTCACGATACAGACATGATTGGGCTTTGTAGCGAAGGATGCGTCTGCTTCCAAGTTTGGAATTTTATTTTGTTCTAATTTATTTCGCTCTAATTTATTTAATTTATTTCGTTCTGAATTTGCATGTGAAACTAAATCGATAACTTCTATACCATGCACTTGTTTTAACCAGATGGGTTCTGAAGGTAATTTGGCTGCGTCATACAATAGCTTGCGATTTCGTGTCACTGCTTCAGGTTCATCGCCGCTAGAATAGCCAAAATTGAGACTTTCATATGGGGGTTTGCTAAATCCGCCCTGGCGCAGCGTCGTCAGAGCTTTCACTCGTTTCGGCGCTGGCCAATTTGGCGTAATCCACTCTATTTCCTTACTAATACTCTCATTTCCTTATTTAAAATTTTCGTAAAGTATTAAAGTTCCTCAGCAAATTTTGCTAAATAGCTCGCAACGCCTTGTGGAGATGGCTGCATGGCTTTATCGCCTTTTTTCCAGCCAGCAGGACATACTTCGCCATGCTCTTCATGGTATTGCAAAGCATCGATGATACGTAGGAATTCATCAATATTTCTGCCAATAGGCAAATCATTAATAATTTGTGATCGCACCACACCGCTTTTATCAATTAAAAAAGCACCTCTGAATGCAACACCCATTTGTGGATGTTCGATTCCATAAGACTGACAAATGCTGTGCGTCATATCCGCTACCATGGTGTAATCCACCGGACCAATTCCGCCCGCTTCGATAGGCGTATTGCGCCATGCATTATGTGTGAAATGAGAGTCGATCGAAATTGCGATCACTTCAACATTTCTCTGTTTAAATTGCTGGATTCTTTTATGAAGCGCAATCAATTCCGAAGGACACACAAAGGTAAAATCGAGCGGATAAAAGAAAAGAAGGCCGTATTTTCCTTTCAGTGCCTCTGACATTTGATAATTGCCAACAATTTCGCCTTTTGGATTAACGGCTGGAGCTGTAAAATCTGGAGCTTTTCTACCGACAAGAACAGTATTCATGCGCAATTTCCTCACTCAATATTTATAAAACGATGGAAAGATGTATTAAAACAATAGGTTTTATTTTAACATAGTATTGAGATTTTTTAAATGAGAAAGGAACCTGTGTTTTTAACCAGTATCTCAATTAATTAAACTTGACAATTAGAGCAGTACACTGTTGCACGTTGCCCTATTTTTTCAGCAAGCAGTACTTCACCACAACTCGGGCATGACTCACCTTCTCTACCATATACTGATAACTTTTGCACAAAATAGCCTAATTTTCCATCAGGCCTCAAAAAATCCCGCAAAGTGGTACCACCTTGCTCTATGGCTTTTTCTAATACAGCTTTCACGGCCCTTACCAAAGCCTTACATTCGGCAAGGCTTAGGGTGTTTGCAATGCGCAATGGTGAAATTTTCGCTTTGAACAATGCCTCATTGGCATAGATATTACCAACTCCTACAACGATCGCTTGATCCATGATAAGTTTTTTAATCATTACTTTGTGATGCATGGATTTTTGATGCAAATATTGTGCTGAAAAATCGGAAGAAAGTGGTTCAGGTCCAAGCTTTGCAAGCAGCGGATGCAAATTTGGATCTTCTGTAGTCCACAGTATGGATCCAAAGCGCCTGGGATCTGTATAGCGTAAAACCATGCCATTATCAAAAATGAAATCTACATGATCATGTTTGTCAGGTCGTTTTTCATTTGTTAGAACAGTCAAACGGCCTGACATGCCTAAATGAAGGATAAGTGTACCTTTCCTTGCATTTTTGTTGCTTGTATTTTTGCCTTTTAAAATACGAATCAGAATATATTTAGCACGACGTGAAACGCTATCAACCTTTACCTCCTTTAATTTCATAACATCGGAAGGTACCGGCCATCGCAGTCTATTTTCGCGCACCGTTACTTTTGTTAAGATTCTGCCTTCGATACTAGGACAAATTCCTCTACAAGTGATTTCGACTTCTGGTAATTCAGGCATCCCTAACTCGCGGTATTGGGTATAAGAGAAATGAGGAGCTAATAGCCCCCCATTCCCCTTATTTTTACCCTATTTATTCCTCCTTTTCAACCTTAATTGCAACTGACTTTGGAGCAGTGCTCGCTAATTTCGGGATAGTCACTTCAAGCACACCATGTTTTGTCTTTGCTTGAATTTGATTAGCATCCACATTATCCGGTAAAGTAAACTGGCGTGAGAAACTTCCAAAAGACCTTTCTACCCTAAAACAACCGTCTTTCTCTCTTTTAGCCTCGGACTTCCGTTCTCCCTGAATGGTAAGCACATCATGCTCTACATTAAGCTTGATAGCCTCGGGATCTACGCCCGGTAAATCAGCCATTAATCGAAATTTATCTGATTCTTCAATGATATCGACATCGGGCGACCATCTACAAGATTTCTCCGCACAGGATTCACCCAAGTTTTGATGGAAAAGTTGATTCACTTCGTCCTGAATGCCGCGTAACATTGACCAAGGTTTGTATCGTAAAATTGTAGCCATAAAAAATGTCTCCTAATAAAAACAGTCATTACAATATTTGGATCGTTTAAAATTTCAAGATTTGAATATATTCAATGAATATATAGGGATGCAGGTTTCCGTTTTCAAGGCCAGATCAAGTACCGATAGTTCAAAAACTAACAACTGAATTGTTTATATACACAAAGTTCTCTTTTAAGATAAGCCAAGGGACTATAGCCCTTCCTTATCTTCTGCCACTTATTTTGATTCTTTTAGTTACAAAAATTTTCGAGTATTGAATGGCTTCTCTTGTAAGTCCGACAATGGTTCCGAGGTTTGCAAACTCCCAAGCTTCAACTGCTGTATTTCCTTTTCAAGCGCTAAAATTTTATCGTCCTTTGCCTTCAGTTGCTCTTTTTGCTGCAGAAATTTCTCGGTGATCTCTCTAAACTGCTCAATAAATCCCAAAGAATCCAAAGGCTTTTCTAAATCCAAGCTATTCTCCCGCATGCCTTTGCCAAGCAGAGAACCTGTAATTTCCTTTCGTAACATGCTCAATTTTGCATGGTCCTTTTCAGATCCCTTTTCAGATCCCTGCATAAAACGCCCGGCTTCGCAAATATGGAGATAGGCATTTCTAAGGAGTCCCATTGGGGTTTGATAAGTTTCGTCGAGTACACAAAATTCGTTAAATTTTTGCTGCAAATCAAGGTTGAGACGGTCTCCTTGCAGCTTTGCTATCACAGTTTCTTCTTCTGATTCCTCTAATGATTCCATCAATGATCCCTTTAAGGATTCTCTTAAGGATTCTCTTAAGGATTCCCTTAATGACTCAGCTAATTCTTCCTTACCAAGAGAGTTCTGGGCGGTATAGCTATGTGCCATATAGCAAATTTCGGCCAATTCTAATTGTACTGCACCGTATATCGATTCTCCTGTATGGTAGACACTGGGCTTTTCTTTTGTGATTCTCTTTAATATTGCGATAACAGATTCCATTCCCAATATTTTTACGAGCTGAGATTCTTCCTGGATGAGCTTCGCAAATCGCACATATTTCATATTTGTAATTTTGGGATATAGTTCATTATCTGAAATCTTAGAACTTGCCAAAGCCAACAATCCTTTCATGATGAATACTGAAGCTGATTCAAATTTATTTTCTTCTTTGTCTTTTCGTGCATGAAAGAAGCATAAATGAGAGATGGATTCATTGAAACTATTTAAGTACGGTTGCTGTGCTTCATCTGTGCCTCTGCCTGCCAGCAATTTCTCTGCAAGTTGCAGTGCTGTGAACCCCTGATTATTGACTGCAAGAAGATCTGCTCCAAGCTCGCAAAATAATTGCACTCCATCATTGAACCCATTTTGCACCGCGAGAAGGAGCGGGGTATTTCTAATCTTATCCCGTTGTTGCAGTGATGCTCCGGCCCGTAATAATTCTGTCCAATCTCTCCTGTCAGGATAGGTACCATCATCAAAACGATGCTCGCGTTTAGAATGTGGCCAATTCTCCTCTACCAATTGCCATTTTAATGCCTCAGCGGCTGCAAATATTTCATAACTTTCCGTTCTGCCATATCTAGATCTCAGAATTTCGGCCGCGGGCGCATCGATGGTCTGATTAATACTAGGATGAAAATAACAAAACGAAGCATCAGTTTCAATATTTGCCCCAGCAGTTAGTAAAAAACGAACGATCTCTGGCTGATCTACTCCGATTGCGTAATAGAGAGGAGGTGGCGTGTTCTTCTCAAAGAAATCCATAAGATGTTCGAATTCTGGTTGCCTAAGTATATACTTCACCCCTTCCAGACAACGAATGTGTATTGCAACCTGTAATATATGGTAATTGCTAATGGAATTTCTATAGCCCGCCAATTGCTGCAAGGAATAGCTGCAATTCTCCAAGATATAGTTAACGACTTTCTCATGCCCTCTAATGGCTGCCTCAATCACTACAGAACAGCCTCTTGTATTTGTTTTATTAATCAATAATTCAGAGAATTCTTGCTCTGCTTCAGTTTTAGGCCTAATGTAAGCAATTAGCATTGCGAATATAGCAAGATAATCGTTCTTTGCGGCTAAACTAATGGCATCTTCCCCCTCGCGATTTTTGCAAGCAACGATGTATTCCCATGCCTCTTTTCTATCCTTACCAGTTTTCAACAATCGCAATAACAATTGAATTCCAAAATAACTCCCTTTCATGACAGCCAACATAAGTAAGGTATTATTATCTTTGTCTCTGAACTTGAATAATGGTGTTATAAAATGTTGCGCGTAGATTGATAGTGTTCTTTTTTGAAAATCAGCTCCTAATTCAGGTAAAGTTGTACATTTAGTGATACTCTCTGTCAAGGTTTCTATCAGTTCTTGAATGTTACCTAAAAATATTTCTCTCTCGTAGTCTGAATAATATAATAAAGCTTTGGAATGACGCGGGTCGTGTTTTAACATAATGCTCATCGTTAAATGAAAAGCCCGCCGAACTGCAAGCATAGCAGTGGGATCTGCCTGATATATTTCCATTTTCATCATTACATCGCAGCAATCATTTGCTACATTCTTCAGAAAATCAGTTTCATTAAAATGGTGAATCAGCATTCTGGGAAGGTCCAGCACTATTTCTAAAATAGAGTCCCTTGCTTGTGTTGGCATAGCCTCAAGGTAGGGTTGTGCTCTCGCTATCTCATGCAAGATAATCGCATCCCGTGTATTAGACGATGGTATACATCGGATTTCTTCCGCGTATTTTTTTTGGGTGGGCATGTCTTGCACAACTTTTTTTGGGACATTAATTTCATCTATCGTTAAACTCATTTATTTCTCCATTTCTCTATTTTTTATCTCTCTGCTTTTCTGCTTTTCTGCTTTTCTGCTTTTCTAATTTTTTTAATAGCTAGCATTATAAATTATCCTATTGGTAATATCAATACAGTATACTAGCTAACTACCTGACATTGTATTCATCACTTCTGGCCCTTAGTCGACATTATTTGCAGCAACTAAAAGCTTCATTTAAACTTAAATTAATGAAGAAAGAAGCCTATGACGCATGACACTCCTGCCAAGAACCTCGACAAACCTCACAACGAATTTCAATTATTAGGAACTCGGCGTTTCTTGCCGCTTTTTATCACACAATTCCTGGGCGCATTCAACGATAATTTCTTTAAAACAGCGCTGATCATGCTGCTTGCTTATACTTATATTTATTCTACTGATCTGCCATTCAATCAAAATACGCTTATCAATGTTTGTGCTGCACTTTTCATTCTTCCTTACTTTTTATTTTCTGCCTTCGCTGGACAATTGGCAGACAAATATGAAAAATCAAAACTGATTTGCGCCACAAAATTAGTCGAATTATTTCTATCGCTCTTGGCTGTGCTGGGATTTTATTTGAATCATCTCTACATTCTTTTAGCATCGCTCTTTTTACTTGGCACGCAAGCAGCCTTCTTCGGTCCTCTCAAATACAGCATTTTGCCCCAACTTCTGAAGAAAGATGAATTGTTGGGCGGTAATGGTATGGTCGAAATGGCAACCTTCATTGCGGTTTTGATTGGTACTATCGCAGGCGGGCTCTTGATGGGTATCCCGAACTTGGGCGTCATGATTGTTTCTATTGCCATGGTATTTATTGCGGTTTTGGGCTTTGTTGCAAGTCTTTTTATTCCAAAAGCAAGATCTTATGCGAAGCAATTAATCATAGATTGGAATCTATTCCGCCAAACCTATTTGATTTGCAAAGAAAGCTATCGTCAGCCGATCATCTTTACAACCATCATTGGCATTTCTTGGTTCTGGCTGTTTGGATCCATCATCATCACACAAACACCCAATTTTACACGCTTGGTTCTGTCTGGTAATGAGCATGTGGCAACATTATTACTCACCTGTTTCTCAATAGGAATCGGCGCAGGATCAGTTTCTTCAGAGTGGCTGGCCAAGAAAAAAATTGTCATTGGCTTTGTATTTATTGGGCTTGTGGGGCTCACACTTTTTACGATAGATTTTGCGCTGACTCCTTATTTTGCAAAATACGTTCCAAACGGAAGCAGAGCAAATGCCGTTCAAATTGGCGCGATTGAATTTTTAAGTCATCTCGGACACTGGCGCATCCTTTGTGATTGTGCTCTCATGGGTATTTTTGCAGGCATTTACTGTGTACCGCTTTACACACTATTACAGACAAAGAGCAGTAGGGAATATCGATCTCGCGTGATAGCCGCCAATAACATTCTCAATGCAATTTTCATGGTCGTTGCTGCAATTATTGCAATTGTGATATTGAATCTTGGTTTTAGCATTCCACAATTGTTCGTTTTTACAGCCTTTTTAAATATATTCATTGGACTTTATCTAATTAAACTAAATCACTTAATGCAAAAAGACTAGGTTTGAGATAGAATCATTCTTATTTTAAGAGCAAAGAAAGGAAAATTATGTCAGTTGATGAACCAGTTGCTGCGGTCAGTAAGAAAGCAAATAAAAATGCAAAACTCAATGAAAATCAAATTTTGCAAGTGGGCCGTTTCGTCTTAGAAACTGAATCTCGCGCAATTGCAGCGCTCTCTCAGCGCATTGATCATTTATTTGTCACTGCCTGTCTCCTCCTTTTGCATTGCAAAGGCCGTGTCATCGTTACTGGCATTGGAAAATCAGGCCATATTGCGAGAAAAATTGCCGCAACCTTAGCGAGCACTGGTACTCCCGCATTTTTCTTGCATCCCGCTGAAGCCTTGCACGGCGATCTCGGCATGATTACCTCACAAGACGTTGTTTTGGCTTTATCAAATTCCGGCGAGACCGAAGAAATCTTGAAAATTTTACCTCTCATAAAACGTTTAAATGTGCCAATCGTCACATTAACTGGAAAAAAAGAGTCTAGCTTGGCAAATATTGCTGATGTCAATTTGGATGTCACCATCGAGCAAGAAGCATGCCCGCTCGGACTCGCACCTACTGCAAGCACCACCGCAACACTTGCCATGGGCGATGCCCTAGCATTGTCACTGATAGAAGCTCGAGGCTTTACCGCCGAAGATTTTGCAAAATCACATCCTGGCGGCCGTTTAGGGCGGCGCTTATTGTTGAAAACGGAAGATGTCATGCGCATGGGTGATGCCATACCTGCTGTTCCAGAGACAGCCACCTTGACGGAAGCTATCATTGAAATAACACAGAAACGCCTAGGATTCACCACAGTCGTTGCTGTTTCTGATCCCAGTCAAATGCTGGGTATTTTCACTGATGGCGATTTGAGACGTGCCATCGAACGAAATCTCGATCTGCATCGTACCCCTATCAATACTATAATGAGCAGAAACTACAAAAGCATCTCCACGGGCACTTTGGCAGTTGAAGCGATTTCTGTGATGGAGCAAACGCCGAAATCTTTTGTGCTGCCAGTCTTGGATAAATCAGGAAAATTAGTAGGAGCTTTGAATATGCATGATATTTTGAATGCGGGTCTTTTGTGAAAATAAGGTTTTTAGTGAAAATTAGGGCTTCTGTGAAAACCAGAACTTTTGTAAAAATAATGAGCATAGCAAAATGAGAAGCCAACTATTCTTTGGATTACTAGCAGTAGCCTGCTCGTTATGGCTGATTCTTCCGAATAATCTCGAAGAACAGTTGAGTTTCCGTGCCATGAAACACCCTGAAGAATACATGTCCAATGTATCCCTTAAAACTTATACAGGGGAAGGCCTACTCAAAAACGAACTTCATGCAGACTATTGGGCGTATTTGCCCGAGAAAAATAGCTCAGAACTCACCACCCCGCATCTCACAGTTTATAAGCCCGACAAAACTGTCTGGCATATTGATGCAAAGCAAGGCCGAGTTTCACAGCCAAGCATTGCCAAGGTGCAGGAAGTAGAATTGAGTGATCATGTCGTCATCAGGCGTCCTGCTACGCCTAAAGCAGTCCCAATCAAATTGGAAACTTCTCAAATACGCTATCAACCAGACAAAGAATATGCTGAAAGCGATGAATTCGTCAGTTTATCAAAACCTAATCTAACAGTGACAAGCCAAGGCATGAAAGCTTTTTTAGATCGAGGGTTCGTGGAATTGTTACACGACGTTAAAACTTATTATGTGGCAAAAGATGAGCCAAAACAAAAACGCTGAGTTCAGACTATTTCGTTCAGAATCCTGCATACGTTCAGGCATTTTAACCTGTATATTATTATTTTTTGTTGCTGCGATTGGTGCGAGTACGGTTGCTGCAGATGCTGCAGATCGTACAGATCCTACGATTGCCGCAAATCCCGACGAAGATCTCCCCATCGAGATCCAATCCGACAGCGGTGATTTCGATGATAAATCCGGCAATGCAACCCATCGCGGCAATGTAGTCGTCAACCAAGGAACCCGCCACTTAACAGCAGAAAAACTCATCATTCATCGCACCAAAGCGGGTAAGATTGATATCATGACAGCCTATGGTGATGACGCAGCACCAGTTCGTTTTGAAGCTCTACCCGAACCCAACAAACCAAAATTGGAAGGGGAGGCAAAAATCATGAAATACTTCCCGCATGAAGATAAAATCATTTTATTAGAAGAAGCAAGTCTCACCCAAAATAATCATACTGTGCGCGGCCCTGTCATCACCTATTTTTTAAAAACACGCGTGCTCTCTTCAGAATCTGATCAATCACAACGCACCACCGTGATAATAAATCCTAAGGAGAAATCATAATGGCTACTTCAAATGAATTAATGGCTGTAAATCTCTCAAAATCTTATCAATCTCGAAAGATTGTAAACGGTGTCTCTCTGAAATTATCTGGCGGTGACATCATCGGATTGCTCGGTCCCAATGGTGCAGGAAAAACATCTTTCTTTTATATGATTTTGGGTATTATTCATCCTGATGATGGTAATATCCTATTGAATCAAGAAGACATGACGCTGCTTCCCGTGCATGCCAGAGCACAGCTTGGCATAGGCTACCTGCCGCAAGAAGCTTCTGTGTTCCGAAAACTCACCGTGGCTGAAAATATCATGGCAATTCTTGAAACGCGTCCCGATCTCAATACCAGAGGGCGTCAAGCAGCACTTGAAAATTTATTATATGAATTCCGAATCGCTCATGTTCGAGACACGCAAGGGATCAGCTTATCAGGCGGGGAGCGCCGCCGTGTTGAAATCGCACGCGCTTTGGCTACCAAACCAAAATTCATGCTGCTTGATGAACCCTTCGCAGGCGTTGATCCGATTTCTATCATCGACATCAAACAAGTCATCAATCACCTTTCTAAACGCGGTATTGGTGTCATCATCACCGATCATAATGTTCGAGATACACTCGACATTTGTCATCGCGCTTATATTCTAAATCAAGGACGAGTCATTGCTGAAGGTGTGCCTGAACAGATCTTAGCGAATATGGAAGTGCGTAAGGTATATTTGGGTGAGGACTTTGAAATTTAAATGTTTAAATGAAAGTGAAAGAACCCGCCACTTCGTCGATCTAAAAGTTGGGCACATCGGCATATAAAAACATATCTGACCTATATATAAATATACTATAAATATCAATACAGTCAGATATTATACATTTTCTTTAATATAGTTGGTTGTTTAACTATAGTTAAGGTATGAATTTAAGAACCTCTTTGGGATTACGACAACACCAAACACTTGCCCTCTCACCAAAGCTCAGGCAATCTATCGCCCTGCTGCAACTCCCATCACTGGAATTAGAACAGGCAATACAACTGGAGCTTGAGAAAAATCCATTTTTGGAAATTGAATCCTATTCGGTTAATTCTTTTATTTTTTCCCCCTCAATTTCTTCATCAGAGAGTGTATATCATCATAACCATCTCACTTCTTCTCATACTCATACTCCTAATCATAAATATAACAATAAGGAAGATCATTACGATTTTATCGATCAATACCATAATCCAAATAGCATTTCTTTAAAACAACACCTCCTTTCTCAATTACAACTGCTGCCTCTTTCAAACAAAGAAAAAATATTAGCTTATGCAATAATCGATGATATCGATGACAATGGTTATTTACAGAGTTCTCTCAAAGAAATTCATCATCACCTCCTCAATAATTTATTGGTCAGCAATGTATCGGTCAATAATTTATCCGAGAACATAGAATCCTCCATTCTTCAAAATGATGTACTTTCCAGACATGAAAATAAAAAATCTGATTTCTATGAAGAACTCACATACGAAAATCTCACAAAGATTGAGGAATCAGAACTTGAATTTATGTTGCTTCGCATTCAAGATTTTGATCCTGCGGGTATCGCAGCAAGAAATTTATCTGAGTGTTTAACTATACAATTAGCCGGGCTTCCAAAATCCACTCCACAACTGGAAATTCTGCAAACACTTGTGTTAAACTATCTAGAATTGTTGGCAGAAAAGGATTATTCCGCGGTAAAGAAGATCCTAAAACTCAACGATAATGAGCTTGCAGAGGTTTTGCGGCTATTGAAACAGTTAGATCCTAAGCCAGGATCTCATATATCAGCTAAACACCTAGATTACATTATTCCTGATGTGTTTGTGAGGAATCAAAACAACAAACTCGTGGTGGAACTTAATATGGCTAATATTCCAAATTTGCGTATCAATAAAGAGTACAAAAGCTTGCTCACGACCCGAAATTTTGCAAATAAAACCCCTCTCAAACACTATTTAAGCGATGCAGAATGGTTTTTAAAAAGCATTCAAACCCGGAATGTTACACTTTTACGCGTCTGCCATAGTATTGTGGCAAAACAAGAGCAATTTTTTAAATATGGTGAGGAACAATTGAAACCCTTGAGCTTACAAGAAATTGCATCAGAAGCTGGTTATCATGAATCCACCGTCTCCCGTATCACTCAGCAAAAAATCATGCAAACCCCGAGAGGCACTTTTGAATTGCGATATTTCTTCTCAAATCCCATTTCCAAAAAGAAAAAGTATGTGGAAAAAGATAGCGACAATCATTTGAGCAATTCGAACAGTTCATGCTACTCAAGCAATTCCGTTCGAGCCCAGATCAAAAAAATCATCCAGGATGAAACTGTTCCCTTGAGTGACCTTGAAATCTGTAAAATACTTTCAGATCGCGGCATCACCATCAACCGCAGGACGCTCGCCAAGTATCGAATTGCCCTGAAAATTCCTCCCTCGCATGCGCGCAAGAGGAATCAAAATAAGGCTGAAATTCTCTGTAAACTTAAGAACTGCAATTCTAGCAGAAAAGCTCTGAAAAACTTAAAATTTACTTAAACCATGTAATCTTGTAACTTGTAACTTGTAATTAGGAGTCATGACATGAATATACCACTGAGAATTGTTGGACACAATTTGGAACTCACGGATACCCTAAAAGACTATGTCAACAATAAATTCCGCAAACTCGAGAACCATTTCTCACAAATTATTGACATCAACATTACTCTGAGCGTTGAACGCATCAACCATAGAATGCAGCACAAAGCAAAAGCCCACATCGTGCTGCCAAAGAAAAATACCATCGTTGCTGAAGAAATTTCTGATGATATGTACGCCAGTATTGATGTCGTACTCGATAAATTAGATCGACAGATCAAGGAATTTAATCGCCAAATGAAGGAGGATTAGTGCCTAGCGTTAGCAGTAGTGGTAGCACTAGCAGTAATAAGAATCCTCGTGCACTACACAAACTCGTGATTGTCAGCGGTCGATCTGGTTCTGGCAAAACTGTAGCTTTGCATGCGCTCGAAGATCTTGGCTACTATTGCGTCGACAATCTGCCTGTCACCATGCTCTCTGAATTAAAAAGCCACATCAAAGCTGCACACCCTTTAGTCGCAGTAAGCATCGACGCCCGCAATATTCCCGCAGACTTAGTGCACTTCAAAGAAATTTTAGATGCCCTAAAATCGTCAACCCCCGTAGACTGCGAAATCCTGTACCTCGATGCCGATGACAACACCCTAGTAAAACGCTATAGCGAAACCCGACGCAAGCACCCCTTAACCCGCCACGGCACCTCGCTCCGTGAAGCCATCCAAAAAGAACGCGACTTACTCGCACCCATCGCCAATCTCGCTGACTACACCATCGATACCAGCCACTCCAAACGCCAATCCTTACAAAACTTAGTACGCGACCGTATCATTCGCACCGAAAGCAGCAAATTACAACTCTTACTGCAATCCTTCGGTTACAAACACGGCCTGCCCCCCGAAGCCGACTTTGTGTTTGACATCCGCTGCCTCCCCAATCCCTATTGGGAACCCGCACTCCGCCCTCTCACCGGCCTCGATGCCCCCGTAATCGAATTTCTCGAGCAGCAACCCGATGTACTCAAAATGCAAAACGACATCCTAACCTTCCTCTTAAACTGGATCCCCCACTTCGAAGCCGATAACCGCAGCTACCTCACCATAGCGCTCGGCTGCACCGGCGGCCAACACCGCTCCATCTACATGGTCGAATCCTTAGCCCAAAAGCTCAAATCCCGCGTCCCCAGCACCGAAATCCGCCACCGGGATCTCAGCCAAAACTCTACAGCCTCTCAATGACCTTTCAACGCATTTTCTACATTATTTTTTTCTTCAATACTCGCTCCATATGGAAAATAATGAATAACATTTTCAAATATGCTTATTCCCATAGATTCGCAATCTGGAATAATTATTTCTTCATAGAACTTTTCAAGCATTATATTATAGTCCATTATTTTTGGAAAACTATCTTCTACCCAAGCACGACAAGCACCATACTTCTTGCGCCAATCCCTAATTTCTTCCGGCATTAACATATTATGGTGTCACGATATTCTGGTGGATCGGATCGCAAATTTTCTCCAGAAATTCACCCCATTTAGTAAAACTTTCGAGAGGATCTTGATGAATCCAAATTCGGATTTTCACTCTCTGTTGTGCTACTTTTTCCTTTTGCTTTACTACTTGTGTGTGGCAAAGAAGATTCCCAACGCCGCGCAGATTCCAATATTGCCTCTTGTTCTTTTTGCTGTTCCTCTTCAGGTGAAACTTTGTTTATAAAATATTCCCAATCAGGTAGTTGCAGTTTATGATCTAAAACTGAGCTTCCAGTAAAACCAAATATATACGAAAAAACTGGGGCGATTTTAGGGGGTTTGGTGCTCGCTATTGGCAAAGAAGCACTGGGATCAGAAGATGGGGTTAGAGAGGAGCTGGAGGAATCAGTCTCTACAGAAAGTGCAGAAGCAGATAGAGGAGAACCAGTTTCTACGGAAAACTTAGGAGGGTACTCGTTTTCTGCCAACACTTTCATGGGTGAATTTTGAGCCAAACGGGGAATTAAACCAGAAAGCAGGGTAAAACGGCTTCTTTTCACCAAATGATCATCCAACTTAAACACAAATGAAAAGATATCAGGGAGCAAATTAAAATCGAAGAGTGAGCTTTTTTCAGCATGCAGTTTTTCGATTTCGCCAGTCTCTTTTATTTGAGCAGATGATCCTGCCGCACCCAAACATTTAAAAATAGCTGAATTTGCACCAAGTCTCGGATGAAAACCCATCAGAAATGCTTGCATTATATCTCGTGTTTGCTGCTCGCGATTGCGATCGAGCCTGGCACAAATGACTCTGAGGATAGCCTTTTCATTTGCTGCCTCCTCAGGAGTTGGAGGTGGTGGTATTACTACATTTCCAGCAGTTATATCAAAGAGAACAGGCACATGTTCAAGATTTTTAACATGTTTTTTGTATTTCATTACCCCAAGCTTTATAGACTTCAAGGTAAAATTGCTTTCCAACATTTCAGCCAAGGCTTTTAGCCCAAGCCGTGGTCTCTCAGCAAAATTTATGGAAATGCTGCGGAGCGTGGTATTTTTTTTCAATCCTTCAGCAATGGTTACGATATCAGCATCTTTATATCTATTTTCAAAAAGACTGAGATATTGCAAAGTGGTATTTTTTCCGAGCATTTCTGCAATAGATCGTGCGCTCTCAACTATCGGTTTCTTGCGGGTAATTAATTGAAATTTCTGTATACTTTTGTTACTTTCTAAGCTTTTTAGGATAGTCATACAGTCTTCATCGTTGAAATCATCATAAAGTGTGAGCTCTGTCAGCTTGCAATCCTTGGCAAGCTCTTTTGCAATTTCAATCGCAACCTCTATCAGAGGATCTTCGAAAAATTCTATGAGTTCTAATTTACAGAGGGACTTATGAGTTCGGATAGTCTCAAATATAAGTTTAAGATCGGAACTATTGCAACGTTTCCCCGGACTCAATCGTAAATATCGAATTGATTCGCAACGTTTTATCGACTCAATAAAAAACGGTAACCAGTTTCGATCAAATCCGCAGCAAGTTAGCTTTTGCAGGGTATTATTGTTTGCAAAGCCGGATTTGAGAAGATTTACGTTTTCTGGGGGAATAATATCTCTTACTCCAATAAATATCAAATGAAAAAGCGATTTATTTTCTGTTATTAATTCCGACAAACTTTCAATAAGAAAGTTTGAAAATGTGGTTATCAGAAATTTAACGGAGGTATGCTTTTTGAGTGCGGCAAAAATTACTTGCAGGGCTTTATCAAAAGCATCAGGTTCTGGAAATGACAGACTAAACTCTAGAAAAATACTCCTCGCAGAAGTGTTATGTTTTAGAAGTTCTGCCAAAAGTTCTATGTCTTTTTGCGTCATATAGCAACGCCCTGTATTTATATCGAAACAGGTATTTTTCCTAACTTCCTCAAGCAATTTTTTAGTATTTTGGGTAAATTCTTCATCTGGGACCATAATTTTATCCTTTAATTCAATGCCGCTACTTAATGATATAATTATTCGTAAGTATATAAGTTTATGTTAGACAATATTCCATGATATATTCTTTTCAGAAATTCTATAGTCAGTCCATTCGCATAATTCTGCCTCGCCCTATAAATACTATGTCATCGCCTGGATGAACATAGTCAATATTCTGAGGCCAATCTATCATGTGACACCCTATAGTAGAGTCGAGATCTTCTCTTATTGCACTTACCGCTAAGATGTCAATCGCATCATCCAAACTATGCCCTTTCCAACTTAGCCTATATAATCCATCGCCCACTTCGTTGGTTCCCCACTTGAATCCCTTCCCTCGATGTTGATCTTGTGTTCTCCTGGCAAAAGCCACTTTTGGTGCATCGGAAGCTTTTCCAACACAATAAAAGTGACCACTACCCGAAATTCTGTAGTGATCGGGCTCTTGCGCAATTTGACTACCCACGCTCTCAACATCCTCCCTCAGGGCAGGTAACACATTGCTACACATTTTTCCTGCATCTTGGTCTCGTTGTGCTGCATTGCGAGGAATGTAGCGAGTGCCGATCGAGGTAGCAGGGTCTATTTCGTACCAACTGCCATGCGAGGTTTGTATGAGAATGAAATTATCATCAACCATTTCTGCCATGCTTTGCTCCTTCTTCTTTTAAACATCTGACACCAGCTAATCTCCAGCCACCGTCATGCGATCCAGCAAAATCGATCCGACATAAATATTGCCGCGGCGCTCGATGTCATTGCCAATCTTCACAAGATTAGCAAACATGTCTTTCAAATTTGCTGCAATGGTAATTTCTTCGACAGGGTATTGAATTTCGCCGTTTTCAACCCAGAAGCCTGCGGCGCCGCGCGAGTAGTCACCGGTTACAATATTAATGCCATGGCCCATGAGTTCTGTGACAAGCAATCCTTTATCCATCTCTTTGATGAGGCTCGATAAATCCTGATCACTGGTTTTAACAAGTACATTATGGACGCCGCCACAATTGCCGGTGGTTTTCATGCCAAGTTTTCTTGCGGAATATGTACTCAATACATAAGATTGTAGAATACCGTCCCGTACAATATCATGTTGATGATTGGCTACCCCTTCGTTATCAAATGGCGCCGATCCCAATGCACCACGAATATGAGGGGATTCCTCGATAGAAACAAAACTTGGAAATACCGGCTTATTTAAATGATCCAACAAAAACGAAGACTTACGGAATAAACTACCGCCAGAGATAGCAGAAATGAAAGTGGATATTAGGCCTGTTGCAATAGGCGCTTCAAATATCACGGGTACTTGGCAGGTTTTGATTTTGCGTCCAGACAATCGGCGCAGCGTGCGAGCAGCAGCTCCACGCCCAATTTTCTGCCACGGATCCAAGCCATTTAAGCTTCGGGCCACTGAAAAATCGTAATCGCGCTGCATGGCATCTTTCTCTTTGCCGACCACCACACAGCTCATGGAATAATTGCTGCTGGGGTAGCTACCTAGGAATCCAGCAGTATTGCCATAAATGCTAAAATGGGAATGGCTTGCAAAACTCGCGCCTTCAGAGTTTACAATGCGCGGATCGCTCGCGCGCGCTGCATCCTCGCATTCTTTCGCCCATGCAATTGCCGCTTCAGAACTGACATCTTCAGGATGATACAAATCAAGCTCAGGAATATTTTTTGCCAGAGTATCCAGATCGGGAAGGCCTGCTGCTTCATCTGTTTCGGTGTATTCTGCAATGCGGCAGGCTTTTTCTACCAAATCTTGCAATGCTTTTGGGCTAAAATCGGTGGTGCTAGAAGATCCTTTGCTTTTACCGCGATAGACTGTGAGTCCAAGAGCCTTATCGTGATTGAATTCTATGGTTTCCACCGACCCTAATCGCACGGTGACAGATAAACCAGAATCAATGCTTAAACTCACTTCAGCGCTGCTAGCGCCGGCGCGTTTTGCCTCTTGCAGCACGTGTTCCGCTGTTTTTTCGAGCTTCTGCCAGTGCTCGCGATTCCAGCCAGTATTTTTTCTTGCTACCACTGCTGATTGCATCGATGCCGATTGCATTTTCGAATTGGTCAGATTTTTTTTTGGTTCTAATTCCATTATCCGGTACCTCCTACTGTCATGGCCTCGATCTTAAGTGTGGGCTGCCCTACTCCTACTGGAACGCTTTGACCTTCCTTGCCGCAAGTGCCAACGCCTTTATCAAGTTTGAGATCGTTGCCAACCATAGAGACTTGAGTGAGTATTTCAGGGCCATTGCCGATCAAAGTGGCGCCTTTTACGGGTTGTGTGATTTTGCCATTTTCAATCTGGTACGCTTCCACCACATTGAATACGAATTTTCCTGAAGTGATGTCTACTTGTCCGCCTCCAAAATTCACTGCATACAAACCTTTTTCGACGGATGCGATGATATCATTTGGATCGCTCTTTCCAGCCAGCATATAAGTATTTGTCATCCGGGGCATTGGCAAATGCGCATAAGATTCGCGGCGGCCATTTCCGGTTGAGCGAGTTCCCATCAAACGCGCATTCAATTTATCTTGCATGTATCCTTTTAATATTCCATGTTCAATTAACGTTGTGCATTCTGTCGGTGTGCCTTCATCATCGATATTCAAAGAACCACGCCGATTCGGCAAAGTGCCATCATCTACCACCGTGCAAAGCGTGGATGCCACGCGTTCCCCAATTCGCCCAGAAAATGCTGAACTGCCTTTGCGATTAAAATCCCCTTCTAACCCATGTCCCACAGCTTCATGCAGCAATACACCAGGCCAACCGGGTCCTAGCACAACGGGCATTGTGCCAGCAGGTGCTGGTACCGCTCGAAGATTCAATAAGGCAAGCCGAACCGCTTCTTCTGCATGGTGTTCTGCTCTGTTTTCGCTCAAAAATACAGTATATGGAACACGTCCCCCGCCGCCACTCGAACCTGACTCACGTCTGCCATTTTCTTCTGCAATAACAGAAACATTCAAACGAACTAATGGACGTACATCGGCGTTAAATGTGCCATCGCTCGCCGCTATCAAAATTACTTCATGCACCCCTGCCAAAGAAACCACAACCCGAGTAATTCTAGGATCCATCTTCCTCGCTTTGGCATCCAAAGTTTTAAGAAGTGCAATTTTATCTGCGTCTTTCAGAGACAGCAGCGGATTTTCTGGTGTGTACAATTGCGGTACATCTCTGCGCTGCCAAGCTTGAACATGATGATTGCCACCTGATCTGGCAATAGAGCGTGCAGCACTTGCTGCCTGTTCCAAAGCAGGTAACATAATTTCATCGGAATAAGCAAACCCCGTTTTTTCACCCGACACTGCTCGAATTCCAACACCATAATCAATCCCAAAGCCGCCTTCTTTGATGATGCCGTCTTCAAGCACCCAGGATTCTTGGCTCACATTTTGAAAGTATAAATCTGCATAATCCACCGAATTACCGAGTACTTCTCCCAAGATATGCTCTATGGATTGCTCATTGATATTCGCAGGCTCAAGCAAAATTCGAGTTGCAGTAGCAAGATTTGAATCTCTTGCACTGCTTGAATCATCAAAATTTGATTTACTCATATTTTAGTTCCTAGTTTTTTCAATACTGGAAGTGATAAATTTCAACCCCTAATCCTGCGGTGCAATACAATTGGCAATCTCTCACGCGTCTTTTTCAAATATTCTAAATCAATATCCGTCATGATAAGCCCCTCGCCATCTTTATCTTCCGCGATCACTGTTCCCCAAGGATCCACAATCATAGAATGACCAAAAGTTTTTCGACCACTTGGATGGGTCCCTACCTGCGCTGCAGCTACGATATAACAAACATTTTCAATTGCGCGAGCGCGAAGTAAAACTTCCCAATGCGCCTCTCCTGTGATTTGAGTGAAAGCGGAAGGAACTAATAAAATTTCCGCACCCTCATCCAATAATTTACGATAGAGTTCTGGAAATCGTAAATCATAGCAAATTGAAAGACCAAGCTTTCCAACAGGTGAGTCTACACAGACAATTTTATTGCCCGGAAAAACCGTTTTCGATTCCTGATACTCTTCTTGTCCCGGGCGGACTTTTACATCGAATAAATGTATTTTATCATACCGCGCTATGGTTTCGCCTTTATTATTATAAACCCAACTGGTGGAGGCGACTTTTTGTTCTGAAATTCCTGATTCCGGATTTCCTGATTTTGTAATTCCTAATTCTGAAATTTTGATTGGAATGGTACCCGCAACGATCCAAACATTATTTTGTACCGCAATCTCCCGAAGTTTGTCTTGTATCGGACCCTTAAAAGGTTCTTCTGCAATTGCAAATTTATCACTCTCATTCTTTCCCATCAATGCCACATTTTCTGGCAATACAACAACTTGGGCCCCAAGAATAGCTGCCTGACTAACCCATTTCACAACTGCAGCTAAGTTCTCTGATACTTTGTTATTGCTAGTCATTTGAACAGCAGCAATTAAACCCATGGATAATTTCCTATTTAGTCTCTATCCTATGAAAAAAACTCTTAAAAAACCTTTAAAAAACTCTTCACAAAAGCAAGTCTTTAATAGACAATAGCAGATAATATGATTAAAGTTCAATGTCCAAATTGTAAAAAAACCGTAATCTGGTCGAAAGAGTCACCTTTTCGTCCCTTTTGCTCTGAACGCTGTCGTCTGATCGATTTAGGCGCTTGGGCCGATGGATCCTACTCAATTCCCGTCACAGAAAAATTATCTGAAGATGATATTGCTGAAGGCTTTGAGGAAAGCGATATCCCAAAAAATAAAAACCTGAATCTGGATGAGATTGATGAAGATAATGAAGACAAAAATGGTACTTGAGTACCAGCAGCACCTCCTCCTACGACACAAATCTATTCAGTTCTAAAGCCACTTCTCCTGTATTCTCAGTAATTTTATTGAATCCTTCGACATCCCAAGCCGCGGATAAAAGGGTGATGCAAAATACCCAATATTTAATTTTTTCGGGATCAAAAGGGAGCATTTCGATTAATATCTGCAATCTAGTTTCAAGCACTTTTTTTAGAGTCTTATTTTTAGGAAAACAATCAAAAGGATTGCGGATCATGGTACCTACCTCTGCCACTTTGTTCCCAACATAACCATGGGGATCAATGGTTTTCCAAGTAGATCCACTTTGCAGAATGTTATCATGGTGCAAATCGCCATGCAGCAATATATCCTCTGAGTGATCAGCGCATAAAGTTTCGAATAAAGACTTTCCTTTTGAAATAATTTCGCGATCCATATGACCATTCAGATATTCGAGAGATGGTATATGCGATGACATGTGCGGAAAGTTAGGTAAATCCGTTTTCAAATCTAAACCTGATCGTAAATCTAAACTTGATCCTATATCTAACCCCGATTGTAAATCCAAAATCGTTTGGCAAATTATTCTAGTTGCAGTTTCATCCTGACCATGTTCCACTAAAGTTTTTAAAGTGTTTCCAGGTTCTAAATTTTCCATCAAAAAAGCATTGCGCTCTTCATCCATATGATAAATTTCTGGTACGCCGCGCTTGAATGATTTCAACCATTTTGCCTCGCCAATCACACCATGGGTATTTGGTAATTTCGGAGCAGTTTTAAGAATCGCATTTTTGCCGTTTTCATTTGAATGAACCAAGGCCACAAAGCCATAACTCAAATTAGGAATGACATGAATCAGATGAAAATCCCAGCGATCTGCCAAATCTTGCACATGCTGAGATAAATTGCGCAACCATAATTTTCCAGACTCACCATAAGTAGCTGTCACATTCGTGGCAAAGACTGGTTGTATTTCAATTTCAAATTTCTTCGTCATGATAACTGCTCAAGCTGCAATCCAGAGGGGAATTAGTAGGGCATGAATTTTTACTTATCATCGGATTTAACTTATTATTTTCTTGTGTCATAAATTTTCTGAATCTCATCACTTTCATAAATCTGCACGCGATTTTTGCTTTCTAATTTATTTTCCATGCTGCTTTTTAAGGAAAGTTCAACCAAAACTTTTGCAACCACGCCTGCCTTGATGGCACGCATTTTTGCAAGCGGACCGGCTAGCACTAGCGAAAGAATTGTCAGGGCAAAATTGCCCATTTTTTCGATTGGACGCCATTCTTCACGTTTCCCCTTCAAATAAGATGGCCTTAAAATGATGACAGATTGATATCTCCGAACTTTATCCTGTTCTTTATTCTGATCTTCATTCTGATCTTTATTTTGTTCTTCATTCGTATTTTTATCTCTCAGATCAATGATAGCCCGCTCTAATTTCCCTTTAACTCGACTATACGGAAATATTCCATTCGGATTTGCACTCAAAGCAGAAACCAATGCAAATTGCTCCGCACCATTCTGCAATGCTATTTTGGCAATTTCGTAAGGATAGGTAAAATCGATTTTGAAATATTCTGAGGGTACGGGAGATTTTAGAAAGGTAGTTCCAATACAGCAATATACATCTTGTCCGCGAATGTCATCTCGATACTTTTCAATGTTATCAAAGTCAATGATACGTTCAACAAGCTTTGGATGACTGCGCTGCATCGGACGTCTCACCAACGCAGTGATTGCGGTGTAAGTTTTTTCAGCAAGGAGGTAGTCTAAGCAATGACTCCCAACCAAACCACTCCCGCCAATTATTAATGCTGTTCTAGATATTGCATTTGCATTTCCTTGCATGGGACCCCTCCCAGATCAGTCATATAGCATTCTAATTCCGATACAATACTTACCAACATTAAATCAGGATCCCAATCTTAGGGTACTGAATTTCAGGATACTAAATCTCATGGTACTAAATCTCAGGAAGCTTACTTTCAATAATACAAATTTGCAAGAATAGGAACTTCAGAAAATTAATTTTTCAGGATACTAACTCTGGAGTTTTCGCTTGAAGTAAAGCCTGAGTTTCTTCAGGAAAGAATTCAGTTGAGCTACTGCACTTAACACAAACAGCAGGTTCATCGCTTAAATAAATGTAAGATTCCAATTCATCATCCCAATACGCGGCCAATCTTTTGCACTGACAGATTGTACAATTTGTGTAAATCTCGTCTTCGCAATCTATAGAGCTCTCGTCTTTGCCTTCGTTGTTGTACATTCCTATATGATCCTTCTTTAGCTTTAGCATCAATCGATTGATCACAGATTAGCAAGATGAAGAAAAGTATGCAATGCATGGGAACAATAATTTTATAAAAAATTATATTAACGACCAATTCGTTATTCCAATAATATATTCTAACTGGCGGAGAGGGTGGGATTCGAACCCACGGTACCAGAAGGTACAACGGTTTTCGAGACCGCCACGTTCGGCCACTCCGTCACCTCTCCAAAAAATCGTGTAATTAAAATCAATTTCTTCATAAATTTATTTGTACATAAATTTAAATGATTTGCAGAACTACTCATTAACCAATCATTATCAATCATTACCAATTATCAGAACTATACATTATTCATCAAAAGTATTAAAAATTATTAACAATTTAATAATTATTAATAACTTCAAAAGCCATTAAGGAATGTTAAGGAATATCGTACACATCACTACGGGGCTCTGCACTAACTCCCGAGGGAATCTGCACGGTAGGGTACGGAGCTGCTCCTCTATAATCTTCAGATCTGTCCCTAAATACGTTTATATCCTCTCTCCTAAAATCACATGCATATAAACTCATTAACGAGAGGGCTAAACATACTAAGCATACCAAACTTACTAAATTACCCGCTAAACTAAAGGACTTATGCTTACCTTGCTTACTTTGACTCAATTTTCTCATTTGCTTAATACTCCACTTTCACGCATGGCATCTTTTAAAAGAGCCCTATTGTGTTCTGACAATTTGGTTAAAGGTAAACGAATACCTTGCTCAATCAACCCAAGTTCATAAAGAGCCCATTTTACAGGAATTGGGTTCGGTTCCAAAAATAATTTTTTATGCAATGGCATTAATTTTGCATGCAAGGCTTTTGCTTGGTCTTCCTGTCGCTTCAGTGCGGCCTCACACATTTCGTGCATTTGTTTGGGAGCAACATTTGCAGTTACTGATATTACACCCTTTCCGCCTTGGAGGATAAATTCTAAAACATTGCTGTCTTCACCTGATAAGAGATCGAAGGAATCTTTGCATAATGCCAAAATCTTTTTTGATCGGTCCAGATCAGGCGTTGCTTCTTTTATTCCAACAATATTTGAAATTTCTGATAATCTCGCGACGGTTTCTGGCAGCAAATCACAACCAGTTCTTACAGGAACATTATATAGGATAATGGGTACTGACACGGTTCTCGCTAAACATTTAAAATGCTGATAGAGTCCTTCTTGCGTGGGCCTGTTGTAATAGGGTGTCACCACCAGGCAAGCATCAACGCCGAGATCTAGCGCCTGCTGCGTTTGATGCAAAGTTTCTGCTGTATTATTCGTTCCTGTTCCTGCAATCACTGGTACGCGTTTTGCAGCAGTTTCCATAGTAATTTTTATTAATCGCAATCTTTCTCTTTCTGAAAGTGTTGGTGCTTCTCCTGTCGTGCCATTAACACTGATGGCATCAGTGCCTTGTGCAATATGAAATTCTATGAGCGAACGCAATTTTTCTTCATCTAATTCGCCTGTCGCTGTCATCGGAGTTACCAATGCCACAATGCTACCTTGAAACATAAAAATTCCTTAAAAAAATATTATCCTATCCAAAACTCTTAGCTTATCTAAAAGCTAAATCCAAAAGCTGAATCTAAAAACCGAAACCAAAAGATTTCCTATCTAACCCATCAACGCTAGATATTTTAACTATAGAAGAATTTAGATGCAGGATAGGTTCAATGCAGGATTTACAGAAACTATTTCATCAGCTCTCATATAGGATATAGGACAATCGTACAAAGAAAAATTTAGTAATGCAACTGTAATGTAATTGCCTACCCTATTTAGAATTTAGAACGTTCTGCATGTTATTTTGGACCCTATTATTATTTTGAACCCCATTAAAGGATGATAGAGGATGTGATAATAGGAATTCCTATTGGAGTATACACAACAAAAGCAGTTTGGATCTTTTTTAAATAAATCTTAAATCAATCTAAATAAATAGAAATAAATCACTCTACCCAGCTAAAAACAGTAATAAAACAGAAAAAACCAACGATACTTGATATAATGGATTCACTGAAACCTGGGTAATCAAGTAATCATTAGGGTAATAATAATGTCATCATCTACACACAATTATTTAGTATTATCAGCTGTGGGTCGACTCCGACCAGAATTGCCCAATGAACTCATCCGTGCATGCACACAATGCGGTTGCAATATAGTCAATCTCAAACAAAGTGTACTAGGCCAAGAAATCTGTCTGATGTTTTATCTTTCAGGGAATTGGGGAGCCATTGCCAAAATGGAAACTACCATCCCCAGTTTAGAACAGCGGCTTGGACTCACTTTTATTATGAGAAGAACCTCCGATCCCATCATGAATACCAAGATGATGTCTTATAATATTCAGGTTTCTGCCATAGATAAAGAAGGAATACTAAGCGGCTTGACTGATTTCTTTTACCGACAGGGTATTCCAATTGAAGAAATCTCGACCAATACTTTTAGTTCTAATACTGGTACCAAAATTGCCAATTTGAATTTACGAATTAATGTGAAAGAAAAAGTACATCTCGCTACCTTGAGGGAGCAATTTGCGAATTACTGTGATGACAACAATCTCGATGCTTTTTTTGAACCTGCACGAAATTTCTAAACTTATGGCTAGGGCCTATTGACATTCTACTATTAGCCTACGATAAATTGGATAATTCATAAGTTCATTGACTGTGTTTTCTTGTATTGAGAAACAGATGAATATGACATGATAAAATGATCTGCAGCCTGAAACTTATTGTGGATGTATCTGGTTTTCAGTTTTCATTAGACTTGAGCTTTTGCACCCGAATTCCCAATTCCTTCAATTGCTTTTCTTCCACTGGCGCAGGGGCTTCTGTCATGGGACACATGGCTGTTTGAGTTTTCGGGAAAGCAATAACATCGCGGATCGAAATCGAGCCTGTCATGAGCATGACTAGGCGATCAAGGCCAAAAGCAATACCGCCATGGGGAGGCGCCCCGAATTTTAAGGCATTCAATAAAAACCCAAAGCGTTCTTCGGCTTGTTCTTTGTCAATACCTAAGATATTAAATACTGCTTGTTGAATATCTGCATCATGAATACGGATTGAACCACCGCCAAGTTCAGTGCCATTTAAGACGAGATCATAGGCGAGTGATGCTATTTGACCAGGATCGGATGATTCAAGCTCACGCGCATTTTGAATTAACGGCATAGTGAAAGGATGATGCACGACTTCCCAAAAGGTGTTGGTTGGGTCGCGTAAAAACATGGGGAATTCATATACCCATAATATTTTCCACTCCCCTTGCAGCAGGTTTAGATCTTGTCCAATTCTGTGCCGGAGTGCAGCAAAAGAATCATTCACAATGCGTTCTTTGTCGGCACCAAAAAATATTAAGTCGCCATTTTGGGCTTCTGTACGATTCAAGATCGCATCGATAACGTCATCAGGCAAAAATTTCAATATGGGAGATTGCAGGCCGTCTTTGCCCTGCTCTTTGTTATTGATTTTAATGTAGGCAAGGCCTTTTGCACCAAATTGGGTGACAAAATGGGTATAGTCGTCGATTTCCTTGCGGGAAAGTCGCGTGCCGCCTTCGGGCACTTTAAGCGCGGCGACGCGATAACCTTTGCCTTCTTCTTTGTTTTTTGCGGGCTCAGAAAAAACTTTAAATTCCACGTCACGGACTAAATCCGATATCTCTACCAATTCTAAAGGATTACGAAGATCGGGTCGATCAATGCCGTATCTGCTCATTGCTTCTTTGTAGGACATCCTAGGGAAAGGATCTGGTAAATGAATGTTTAACACTTCAGAAAAAAGATGACGAATCATGCCTTCCATCATTTGCATGATTTGTTCTTGCGACATAAAAGACATTTCAATATCGAGTTGAGTAAATTCGGGTTGGCGATCTGCCCGTAAATCTTCATCGCGAAAACAGCGCGCAACTTGATAATAGCGATCCATGCCGGCTACCATGAGTAATTGCTTGAAGAGCTGCGGCGATTGCGGCAATGCATAAAAAGAGCCAAAAAAATTGCGGCTCGGTACTAAATAATCTCGGGCACCTTCGGGAGTTGCGCGGGTTAAAATAGGAGTTTCGATGTCTAGGAATCCATGGGCATCGAGATAATTCCTGAGAGCACGGGTGACGAGTGAACGAAATTTAAAACGATGATGCATCTCGGGACGGCGCAAATCTAGATAGCGATATTTTATGCGAACTTCTTCACTGACATTTTGATACTCGCTAGGATAGAAAGGAGGTGTTTCAGCGCTGCTTAAGATCTCCATATCATTCACAGTCAGCTCAATTTTTCCGGTAGGATGCGAAAGATTTTCAGTGCCCTCTGGACGTATTCGCACTTCTCCGACAATACGCACCACATATTCCTTGCGGATTTGTTCTGCAAGATCAAAAATCTTTTTTTCCTCAAGTTTTGGCGAAAAAACCACCTGGACTAAACCGGTACGATCTCGGATTTCAAGAAAAATTAAGCCGCCAAAATTACGGCGAAAATGTACCCAGCCGCAAATTTCAACAGTTTTGCCTACATAGGCTTCGTTTATTTCGCCGCAATATACCGTGCGCATTTTATGAGTATCCTTATCCTTGTGTTTACTAGCCTTCATTCGGGAGCCTTACTTACCTTTATTCCTTGGCTTTTTCAGAACTCGTTTTGGTAGCAGCACTGCTTGAAGTTTCCGAGGTTTTTTTAACTTCTTTAGCACTCGATGTTTCACTTTTTGTACTTGAAGTATCACTTGATCCAGAGGACTCCGTTTTAGAAGTTGTTTCGGCAGTCTTTTTCTCGCTTTCTCCATGAGCTATATTTTTCTTTTCACCCTGCTTGAAATCGGTTTCATACCATCCACCCCCTTTCAAACGAAATCCTGCTGCTGAAACCAGTTTCGTTAACGCAGGTTTGTCACATGCAGGACAGATAAGTAAAGGTTCATCCGAAATGCGTTGCATCGCGTCAAATTGATGACCGCAAGCTGTGCAAGAATATTCATAAATAGGCATTAGAGCACCTTCAAGTGAATTACAATTAATTAATTTTAATCTCGGTACATTTCTTTATTTTCTAAGAAATTCCCACATCTCCTGTGCCTCTGCAGAGCTGTTTTTTTGAGCTTCCATGCGGCGATGTCTTTCGTCTGCTGGTTCGTTGCTAAAACTTTGCTCCTTACACTTTGCTTCTTCTTCAGCAATCACATCATTGCGGCATTGAATTTGTCCATCTTGCCAGCCTCGGGCGTAGAGTGCATCGCGATCGGCACGCACCACATTTCTTTTATATTCAAACTTTTTGTCACCAGCCATTCTGCGTCCTGTAGAGCAGCCATCCAAATAACCTTCAATATATCCCTGCGGCCTTCCCTGTGATAACATCGCATCACGGGTATTGTTCAAATAGCCTTCTGCAGTGAGTCCCGTTGCACAACCCAGCAATGAGCTGTTCATGATTCCCATTGCTGCAAGCATTAAAAATAATTTAGTTTTCATACAAACACCCAGTTCCTATTTTGCCCTTCATTAAAAAACACGCCCTACCCCAATAATAGGAGTGATGCGATAAAATTGCATAGTAAAAAGATAAAAAATGAGAGCAAAGAATAGCATTTTTCTTGACCAGTGGGTAGCATCTGAAGAAATACTAAGTTTTATTTCTAAGTATATTTATTAATATTGTTTATTTAATTTCCGTCATTTCTGCAATTTGACTAGCAATCAATGAAAATAGCAGAAATGTTGCATCATAATATCGGCATTCTTTTTCAAAATGACAACCTAAAGTTTGAGCAATATAGAGGCTCTCAACGTCATCGGGGTGAATCATAGCAATCATTCGGTTAAGATTTCCACCATTATTTCCACCATTAAAAGCATATTTACAGGCTGCAACAGCAGAATGTAGGGGAATTTGAGTCCCCCAAAATTTTCTGACAAAACCTGTAAAATACATACTTTCCTCTTTATTTTCAAAAACAACGGGTTGATAACCCACATAGCCAGCATAAGTATTGGTTTTTTTATCGATGACAGTCCAAAATTGAAAATTTGGCTTGGGCTTTGTCTCAAAGCTTAAAATGATGCTATCTATAAATTGATTAGCAGATTCTGCAGACAGATTGCCAAAGGGGGATAATTCAGTATATGCGGGTTTAGTGACCATAGAGACAAATTCCGGTGCATCTTCTTTGGTCGCATGTCGTAATATCAATTCATTAGTTTCAATCATACTAATCTTAATCTTGCTACACGTTACATTAATTTTTACAGAGTAAATATCAAACCGTACACCATAATAGTGGCAATAGCAAATTCGCCAATCCTATACTGTAGTTATAGCAAAGTTTTGAAATAAGGAATTATATGGCAGATATTGTTGTTGGTTTAGTAAAAGTAGCAGCCCATTTACTGGCTGGTATTGGTTCTTTTGTTTCAAATATGGGTTCAGGTCCTTCTATTTCTCAGATAGGTGTGGGTGTCGGACCACTGGCAGAGCATACATTACATGCCGCTGAAAAAGTTGCAGAGTCCACCGCAGAGTTTGCAAATGCAGCAGCGCATCCAATCTCACAAACGGGATTGCCAATTATTCAAAGCCTCGGTTCTCATTCCAGGTTGATAGAGCATATGAATCTGATATCCTCGAATGTTGTGGACAACACCACCGCTGCAAATGTCAATTCTTTTATGGAACAACTTGCCTGGTTCAATTTTTGGACAGGATATAATCCCTCCTTTTCCTTTCCTCATTCATATACAGAGGTTGAGGGAGAAAGAGAGGCGATGCGAGAAAGGACAGAAACCACACCAACAAGGCCACCATTGAAACCTGCCAATCTTTCTGCACTCCAAGATAAAGATCTGGCCGTGGAACTTAAGAGGAATCAGGATTTGGTAGCGAATTTCCAATCTGCAAGAAATACATTACTTGCCAATAAGCAACTCGTTTCTCCAGAGCAATTGAATACCGCTAATCAGCAAATCATGGTCATTGTGCGAGATGCAGAACGAAGAAATCAGGAAATCATGGCAGAATTGGAAAAAAGAAGAGCTGCTACCGCAAAACCTGTCACAGATCGAGGACAGAGAGTCATCAATGCAGCTTGGGGAGATAGAACGAGATTAAATGCGACGCGAGAAGATATCAAAATACAAAACGAAAGGGCGAGACAACGGGTTTTAGAAACTCATGATCGAGAAGCAAGATCAGAGACAGCTCATGCAGAACCTTTGTTACCTGGGTATAAGGTTGCCGCTTCACATGAAAAAACACCGCAACTTAAGCAAGAACAAGGTATTGAACCAAAACCATTAAGCCAAGAACATGAAGGATCCAAGCGGCCTAAAAGCCATTAAAGTAGCGCAGCTATAAATACTTTTAAAAATATTTTTTAAAAAATACTTTTGAATAACATTTGATCGGCTATAAAACGGATTGTTTGAAAATAAAGTTCTGTTATTCTCGTTTTATTACACTCTTCCTGGCATAAATAGTAAGAAATTTTCTAGGGAAAAATTCACGAAATGGGAAAATTAGGACATTTAAATTTTTTTAATAAGGAGACTAATGGATTTACTGTCCTTGAGATTTTTATAGTGCTAAGCATCCTAAGTTACCTATGCATGATTGCCATTCCAAATTTCAATTTATTGTATGTTCGGCAAGAACAGGATATCGTTTTAGATCGCTTAAAACAAGCCATCAGTTTTGCAAAAAATGAAGCTTTTTTGCGAAAAAAAGTTGTAAGCCTCTGTGGCAGTAGAGATAATCAAATTCACGACAAAGATTTTTACTGCAATGAAGAAAATGATTGGTCCGGCGGTTTTATTATCTTTGAGAATGAAACCGCTGAAAAACTCCGTCCGATAAAAGCTGATAAAATAATTAAGAAGTTCCCAGGTGTCGCGCATGGAAAGCTCGAGTATGATTTCGGCGGCAAAACGCAATTGAATATTTTTCCCAATGGCAGATCAATGACTATGGATATAGGTCATTTTATCTATAAACCAAAAAAAGGACTCGATAATTTCAAGGCCAATAAAGTTACTTGCAACCGCGTTACTCATTGTCATTAACCAAGTTACCCATTGTCATTAAAGAAACTTGAAACAAACTGAGGCCGTCCTATAATTTTATTAACATCAGGTCATGTACAATTAACATTATATGGATGTTCAGGGATCATGCATGAACGGTAGCTCAAACAAACTTCGCCAGGGTTTTACTATATTAGAACTCTTGGTGGCCATGACCATAATAGTTATTTTGGCAGCGATAGCAATAACTTCCTATAGCAGCTACACCCTGCAGTCGCGTCGCAGCGCTGCCCAAGCAAATTTGAACCAGATCCTAAGTTTGGCACAGCAATATTTTCTTCAAAATAATGCTTTTCCTAACTACGCTACCGCTACAGCTGCAGGCACCGTTTTCACTACATTACCCAGTTCAATTACCGCTTCAACTTTTTATAATTATACCGTTAATACTTGCGGTACCAATTGCTTCCTAGCATCAGCAGTTGTTACAGGAACTCAAACCAGCGACTCCAAGTGCTCATGCATGCAGATCGATACCAACGGAAATCGATATGCATTCAGCGCGACCAATTGTTCGGGAACCAGTACTACCTCAACTTGCTGGACACAGTAACTTTACTTCTTTCTGAACATATCAATCGCAAACAAGAAAACACCCACACTGATGGCAGTATCTGCAATATTAAAGGTAGGAAATGGCGGATAATCTTTGTAATACAATAAAATAAAATCTGTCACATAACCCTGCACTAAACGATCCCATAGATTCCCCAATGCGCCGCCCAATATCAATGCCAGCGATAAGCCTTCCATGAGATTTTTCCGGCCTTTCAATCCGCCAAGCCAAAAATAAATCCCTGCACTGACTATAACAGCCATGCTGCTGAAAAACCAACGTTGCCAACCCGATGACTGTGCCAAAAAGCCAAAAGCAGCACCGGTATTGTGGTGCAATACCAAACTGAATCCTTCAAAAACAGGCAAGCCCTGATAACCTAAAGCCGCAAGATAGTGCGTGCTTAAATACTTGGTAATCTGATCTAGAATGATGACAGCAATACTGAGCAGCAATGCCTTTCTCCGTATGGACATTTTTTTCCTAGAATCTGACATAAACTCAATTTTCGAATTTGCCATGTTCATTTATCTATCACCTCTTCCTATATTCTGTCACTATCGTTTTTCCTGCCGCAGTTTTAGTTTCTTGCTCAAGCAAAGAGCCTAATCTCCCCGTTGCCTTCCTTCACATTTACAACACAGCGGCCACAAATGCCGGGATAATGGGGATCTGCGTTGACATCCTGCTGCCTATGCCAGCAGCGAACGCATTTCTCGTAACTTGAGGATTTCACCACCAACCAAAGTTCAGGGTTTCCAGTTTCTCTCGCATCACTTGGCCTATCCTTGATAGGATGGATATGCGCTTCGGAAGTAATCAATACAAAGCGTAATTCATCCTCTAATTGCGATAATAGCCCATAAAGTTTTTCGCCACAATAAAGATCTACGATAGCTTCCAATCCTGAACCAATTTTGCCTTGGGCTCTCGCATCTTCCAAAGCTTTGTTGACCAAATCCCGGACTTCTAGTATCTGCTGCCAAAAGGAATCGCTCATGTTCTCTTCCAGTGCGATTTTTGGAAATTCCCCATACCACGCTGCTAGGAACACAGATTCTTCGCGCTTACCTGGCATGAAGTGCCAGATTTCTTCTGCGGTGAAACTTAAGATAGGAGCCATCCAGCGCACCAGCGCTTCTGCGATATGGTATAGCGCAGTTTGCGCCGAACGTCGCGGCACCCCAGCGGTTTTGCCGGTGTATTGTCGGTCTTTGATGATATCCAAATAAAAACTGCCGAGATCAATGGAGCAGAAATTATGGATCTTTTGATGCACCAAATGAAAATGATAATTATTGAAGGCTGTGATAATTTCTTCCTGTAATTCCATGGCACGATGCACAATGAAGCGATCTAGTGCGAGCATTTTATCTGCAGGTACCTGATGCAAGGCAGGATCAAAACCATTTAAATTAGCCAGCAAAAATCTTGCCGTATTGCGAATACGCCGATAAATATCGCCGCTTCGCTTCAAAATTTCTTCAGAAACTGCCACCTCTCCTTGATAGTCAACGCCTGAAACCCAAAGCCGCATCACATCTGCCCCAAGGCTATTGACAACTTTTTCTGGCGCCAGCACATTACCAAGCGATTTTGACATCTTATAACCATCAGCATCGGTCATGAATCCATGCGTGAGCACTTGTTTATAAGGTGCCTGTTCCTTCATAGCTACTGCCGTCAAAAGAGAAGATAGGAACCAGCCGCGATGCTGATCAGATCCTTCCAAGTATAAATCTGCTGGGAAAGCGAGTTCTTTACGACGCTCTAACACAGAAAAGTGTGAAGAACCGGCATCAAACCAAACATCCAAGGTATGGAAAGACTTTTCGTAGTCCTTTGCCTCATCTGGCCCCAAAAAATCTTCGATCGGCAAATCATACCAGGCATCGATGTCCAATTTTTCGATTCTTTTGGCGACTTCTTCCATCAAATGAGGCGTATTCGGATGTAATTCGCCTGTCTTTCGGTGAGTGAAGAAACATAAAGGCACCCCCCAGGTACGTTGTCTTGAGATGCACCAGTCGGGTCTGCCTTCTCTCAACATCCCCTCTAAGCGTCCCTGCCCCCAGGTTGGGATCCAAGTCACTTTCTGAATGGCATCCAAAGCATTTTTTCTGAGTCTTTCCTTCTCCATGCTGATAAACCATTGCTGGGTGGCGCGGAAAATGAGTGCTGTTTTATGACGCCAGCAATGAGGATAGCTGTGTTCGAGTTTTTCAAAATGCAACAATTGCCCGCGATCTTGCAGCAATTCGATGATTTTATCATTGGCTTTTAAGACAAATTCACCGCCAAATAAAGGTAAATCTGGTACATAGCAGCCATTATCTTGAACAGGGTTCTCAAGCGGCAAATTATATTTTTCACCAACAATAAAGTCATCCTGTCCATGCGCAGGTGCGGTATGAACAGCACCGGTGCCTGCATCGAGTGTTACATGATCCCCTAACACAATAGGAACTTGTTTATCATAAAAAGGATGTTGCAAACGAATGCCTTGTAAAGACTTACCATCGCAAGCTGCCAGTGCTTCGAATTCTTCTACCCCAAATCGCTTCATGACAGAGGATACCAATTCGGAAACCAGAATGACGATTTCGAAGCTATCGTTATCGCGGTTTTGCTCATTAGAAATCTTCGGAATTTTAACCAATTCATAGCGATGTTCCGGATGCACCGCAACTGCTTCGTTCGCAGGCAAGGTCCAGGGTGTGGTGGTCCAGATCACAACGGAAACTGCTTGATTTTCTGGGATCCCTTTTGCCTTTAGCGCAGATTTATAAGAGTCTGGCAAAGTATTTTTATCCAGCACTTTGAATTTAACATCGATAGAAGGAGAAGTTTTGTTGCGATATTCTACTTCTGCTTCCGCCAAAGCAGAACCGCAATCGATGCACCAATGCACCGGTTTATAGCCTTTGATCACATGGCCATTTTCAACAATTTTAGCGAGAGTTCGAACCGTATCCGCTTCATATTGCGGATCCATAGTTTTGTAAGGATGATCCCAATCGCCAAGCACGCCCAATCGCACAAAATCGCGGCGCTGAATATCAATCTGGCTTTCCGCATATTCTCTGCATTTTTTTCGAAAAGTTTTTGCATCGATTTTATCGCCCGCTTTACCTACCTTCTTTTCGACATTAAGCTCGATTGGCAGGCCATGGCAATCCCATCCTGGCACAAAAGGCGTGAAATAGCCGCTCAAAAACTTTGATTTGATCACCATGTCTTTCAAAATGATGTTCAAGCCGTGCCCGATGTGGATGCTGCCATTTGCATAAGGCGGGCCATCATGCAAAATAAATTTTGGATTGTTTTTGGTTTTGTCGCAAACTTTCTGATAGAGATTCAACTCCTGCCATTTTTTCAGAATTTCCGGTTCGCGCGTACTCAAATTTGCCTTCATGGGGAAAGCAGTATTCGGAAGATTCAAGGTATCTTTGTAATTTTCAGATTTTTGAGACTCTGATTTATCAGACATTTTATTCACCTATTATTTAACTTTTGTGGATTCCAGCTAGAGGCAGGAACCCACTAATAAAAATTGAGAATGGCGTCATTTCATGCTTTTGCCAGCATATGATGCACTCGCAAGCCGCTCGCAAACAAAGTCGTAATATAAGCAGCAATGCTCCCAAAAATAAGTGCTGCCAATATCAAAATTCGGGTCCGGACATCAAAGGCAAACCATTCCTCGATGCTCGGGTTAAAATACGAGATCACTGCGGTCATCACAATACAAGCCAAGGCAAGTTGCAAAATCAAAGCCCCCCAGCCGGGTTGCAATTGAAATTGACCGCGCCGAAACAATCCTATCGCAAGCAAGCTGGCATTCAACAATGCAGCAAGCGAAGTTGCCAAGGCCAAGCCCATCTGAGCAAAATATTGAATGAAAAGAATGCTTAAAACAGCATTGGCTATGACAGTGACGATAGCATAATGCACTGGAGTTTTGATATTTTGCTTGGCATAGTAGGCAGAAGCAAAAATTTTGACGCCCATAAAGCCCATGATGCCAAAAGCATATGCCATCAAACAAGGTTGGCTCATCAAAACATCACGTTCTGTGAACTTTCCAGACTGAAATAAGGTGACTAATAACGGACCCGCCAAAAAATAAAGCCCAAGCGCTGCAGGCAAGCCAACCAGCATCACCCAGCGCAATCCCCAATCCAAAGTAATGGAAAATTCTTCTTGCCTCGCATCCGCATGCTGGCGCGCCATTCGGGGCAGTACTACGGTTGCAAGCGCCACAGCAAAACCCCCTAAAGGAAATTCCATCAGCCGCTCGGCATAATATAGCCAAGATACGCTGCCTACCGGCAAAAATGAAGCAAAGACTGACGTTAACATCAAATTCAACTGATTGACAGAAACTCCAAGCAATGCGGGCAGCATCAGCAATAAGATTCTGCGCACCCCTTTATCCTTCCAATTTATTTCTGGACGCGGTAGCAAATTAAGCTTCTTTAAAAATGGCCATTGAAACACAAGTTGTACGATACCACCCAGAAATATCCCCCAGGCGAGTGCCAACGCAGGTTCTTTGAAAAAAGGCGTGAACCAAAGCGATGCAATGATCATCACGATGTTTAAAAAAACTGGGGTGATGGCGGGAATTGCAAAACGACCGAAACTATTCAAGATGCCGCCCGCGAATGCAGTGAGAGAAATGAACATCAGATAGGGGAAGGTGATGCGCAGCATTTCTGTTGCGAGTTCATAGCGAGAACCATTTTCTACTGTGGCAAAACCTGGTGCAAACAATAAAACCAGAAGCGGTGCAATGAGGATCCCAATAACAGTAACGACCAATAGCACCACTGCAAAGCAGCCAGAAACCCGATTTACAAAGGTCTGCACTTCTTCTTCAGTACATTTCACTCGGTATTCAGACAAAATCGGTACAAAAGCTTGTGAAAAAGCACCTTCCGCAAACAAGCGCCGCATGAAATTTGGGATCTTAGAGGCGACGATAAAGGCGTCATAACCGAGACTCGCGCCAAAAACATGCGCAGCCACCATTTCCCGGATAAAGCCCAGGACTCGAGAAACGAAGGTCATGCTGCTCGTCACCGCGGTAGATTTTAAAAGTTGCTTGCTCATCTAAGGCCCGTTGAAATTTCTACTATGTTGGCCGCAAATCATTGATTTCCTGTGCTCCGCTGCTCATTTATTTCTAACATAAACTGCGCTGCGGTGCTCGTAAATCAATGATTTTCGGCTCAACCTAGCGAAATGTCAACGGGCCTAGACATTGTACCCGTTTTTAAGTCACAATTCCAGGCATGACTCGAACATTCAAGCAATCATTACCGACCATCCAATTACTAGCGAAATGCCAAAAACGTGTTATTTCTGGCTATCCTTGGGTTTATGCCAATGAAATTGAACAAAGTAATTCAACTAAATCTATAGAACCTGGTCAATTAGTGGAGTTACAGCTCCACGGAAAATTCCTGGCGATTGGCTATTTTAATCGCCATTCCCTCATTGCTTTTCGGGTGCTCACCAGAAATCCTGATGAGGCCATAGATGCTGATTTTTTCAAAAAACGCCTCCAAAATGCCCTAGCACTTCGTGAGCATTTTTTTGAAGCGCCTTACTATCGCCTCATTCATGCTGAAGGCGATGATTTGCCTGGTTTGATTATCGATCGTTTCAACGACGTATTTGTGCTGCAACTGAATACCCAAGGAATGGATAAACTCCGCGAACCCTTGATTGCTGCTCTGACCGATCTTTTCCAACCCAGCACACTTTATTTTAAAAATGATACTAATGCACGACAAAAAGAAGGTCTGCTAGAAACTGAGCCTGTTATTATTGGGAAACCCCTCCAAGAATTACGTGTGATTGAAAATGAGATGAACTTTTCAATCGATCTCTCTACTGGCCAAAAAACGGGATGGTTTTATGATCACCGCGAAAACCGCAGGCTCGTTGCTTCTCTCGTTTTGGCAAGATCTTCCCATGTTATTGATTATTATTGCTATAGCGGCGGATTCAGCCTGCAAGCTGCAAAAACAGGTGCTAAAAGAGTGATTGGCGTAGATCGTTCTGAAAGTGCTATCTTAAACGCAAGAAAAACTGCTGCAGAAAATGGGCTTGAAGCGGGTTGCGAATTTGTCTGCCAAGATGTTTTCAAAGATATGGACAGCCGGATTGAGTCATCCCAAAAATTTGATATTGTAATTTTAGATCCGCCAGCATTTGTAAAAGTGAAAAAGGATCTGGCTGCAGGTCTCAAAGGCTATGAAAAACTTTTAAATAAGGGCATACAATTAACAGCACCCGGCGGATTTCTGCTCATTGCTTCCTGTTCCTATCATGTCAAAGAAGAAGATCTACACGGATGTTTGATGCGAGCACTCTCGAAATATTTCCAGCGATCACAAGCAAGTAAAGGCCCTCGCTCTGCAAAAATAGTCAAAAGACTCCAAGCAGGGCCCGATCACCCCGTCCATCCGATGCTTGAAGAATCGGAATATTTAAAAGGCTTCCTGGTTCATCTGAATTAAAACCACCCTATATAACAATAAAATCATGCAAATTAATCATTGATTTGTTTCATAAAATACTGTAATATCATTCGATAACCAAAATCCAATCAAGAAACACTATACACTTATAAATATCAAGTAATTAGGAGAACCCTTCCATGCTGAACCAACATGAACTACGCAAGCTCATATCGGAATGTTCAAATTTGACATGTCAAATGTACCTCTACGATTCCAGTGGATTGGTGAGTGCACCTAAAAAGAAAAATATTGAAGAGCGCATCATAGATCTCCTAAAAGGATGGGAATTTCCCTTCCCACAAAAAACATTAAACGAAATGTTTACCCCTTTATCAGAGGCTGAGCTTGAAACCCTTGCCAATCGAATTTTTGAGTTCAAGGGTGTCGTCGAACTCGATTTAAGCCAAAAAATATTAAGCAGTGATGCAGTAGAATACTTAGCCGATTTCTTAAGTCGCGAAGGCGGAAATGTAACCTCCCTACTATTACCATGTAGGCAATTTTTTGATGAAAGCACAAGGAATCGTCTTCTTTCAGCCATCCAGCAAAACCGAATCATAAGAAATGTTACAGGACTCTTTCATACAAAGATCCCGACTAGACTTTCGCCAGAAGAAGAAACTTATCTAAGGGAATATAATGGTAAAGCATCCCACCTATTACTTGCAAAACATCTTATAGAAAATAGAGAATCCTATCATGATCGCATGAAAGCGATGAAAGATGCCATATTGGAGCAGCTCCATAATAGAATGCTTGCGCGAATCACTGCAAATGATCCTACCCTTACAGTAGTCAAAGTCAGATGCCAAAAAGTCCACGGGTTGGGATGGCAACGAAAAGATCTTTTCTATGCGCTTGGCGCCAACACCCATGTTCGTGAATTAGAATTTACAGAACAAGATGGGAATCCACTACAGCCGACTAATCTTGTGAAAAATTTTGAGGGAGAGGGTTTTGAGTTCGATGAGTATACAGCGTCTTTGGCTAGGAACAAAACACTCTGGACCATCAGAGGAACTGATATGTTCCATCCTTCGCAACGTCGTCGCCTTGGTTCGTCTTCATTACAGGAGCAATTGCGAAAAAACCATTTTAATTATGTGATGACTTTATTAAAACAACCTGGATTGCCAGCTGCTTCTGAAAATTCTGTTTCAGATTCGAACGAGCTGCCCTATTCACCAGAATTATTCTTAAAACCCTGTGGTGAGGGACCTTATGACTATGAAGTAGATGAAAAAATGCTGCAGGAATTCCATAAAGTCATGGCAGAAACCACTAATCTCAATATTCATATTTTACGGTTCGAGCCCTTTCAGTTTTGGTATGAATTCCCTTATCAAGAAGGTGTTCCGAGTGTTGATCCCGTAAAACTTAACCAGCGCTTCAAAAGCACTCTACTTCAAATATGCTGCCAGATTCCTTCTTCAGGACTTACAAGGAACACAGAAAGTCTCATGTGGAGCTTAATGCGGAATGGGACTTTCACTGATATCATTTTGTCTTCCATTCCTCGTCCCGTAGCATCGAAAACCAATTTAGAATTTTATGATACATTTGATTCGCCAAACATGCAGTTTGCCTTGATGCACTACTTGGGCTTAAGCCACCGCATCAGGCGTGAACTCGAATCCTTATTTGCTTGGAAAAATTTATACGAATTCCGCTGGAATAAGGGCAGCCAATTCCCCACACCCATCGTTGATCTCTGTGCTTCATACTTGATACCCAGCACATCTTTGCTTGAAGATCCGAAACTTACCACTTCTGTGTCAAAAGCTAAAGTCTGCAAAGTACCTGCCTTAGATGCCCCAGCATCAAGAGATGCCAAGCCAGAATCAGCCATTACAAAACTTGCCGTAGAAAAAGAAACATTCTTAGAAGAAGCCTGTTTGGTCGACTTCCCCGATCAACCAGCAGAAAGAGCCCTACCCCCACTCTGCTTTCTAGCAAAAACTCGGGAACTTTATCTTAAATTAACCAAGGAAAAACCAGGCGAAGAATTATCCAAAATCGAAAAAGAAATCTCAACCCCAGGATCTTGCACAACTGATTTTGATTTTCGGAATTTCGCGCAACGGAAATTTTCATAAGTTCTTTATGCTATGATCAAAATTCCTATGTCATTCTGTTACGAGAATTTTCTAGTAATACTTTGACTTTCTTCCTCATCGAAAAACCGTGGAGAAGTCGCCCTCGGATATTGCATTAAAAAGGGAGCTCCTGATGTTTGAGGCTGATGTAGGAACGGCAGCCCTGGTGGTAGCATTGGCATTGGCACTGGCAATGGGGGCATAGGCAGCGTAAAAGAAGTTGGCTGAAACTGCGGTGCCACAGGCACTGATTCCGGCGGCAAAAATTCTTGTCTTCCTGGATAAGAACGCAGAGGTGCTGCAGATGACAGATACTGTGGTAGAAATGAGGATGCATGAGTTTGGGAAGATGAAAGAGTTCCATAGTGAGCCGTAGGTTGTGACTGCATCTCTGGCATTGGTAAAGAAAGCGGCCTTTGAAAAGGGGGCATTGGAAAATTGGGTCTCGGCACAGGCGGCTTTGTTTTTAAATATTCTTCCATAGGGATTCCTTGAGTATGCACAGCACAGTAATGTAAATTGAGTGGCATTTTTAAGGGATCTTCTTTTTTCTTGGCATGAGGCTCTGTTTCATTTTTCTGAGCACTCTTAATTCCTGTCAGATCCAGATATTCAATTTCTCTCTCAGGTTCTATCTGTTCGTGTTCATCAGTGTATTCAAGTTCGGGATCTTCCTGGTGCTCACCTTCGTTTTCATACTCCTCACCAGATAATTCGTCGTATTCTTCTGCACTGTCTTCTATTTCAAATTCTTCCTCTCTTGATTTAATAGCATCCCTTCGACTGGTTCTGCTGAATCCTTTTACAAATGTCCTTTTCTTGTCTTTATTCCATGCATCTTCTTCAAGATAATACGTCTTCAACTCTTTAAAGAATTGAAGACGTATTTGCATTAGCTCTTGACAGATTTTTTTGATCTGCGGAAATGTAGGCAAGAACGACGCTGGTGATAAATAGGCTGTTTCTGCCTCTAATTTTTGGAACTCAGCATCAAAAAACCCCAGTACTCTTTGAACGGAAGAGCGATTTACCAACATGCCCATTGCTTTTCTGTAAGCCATCTTGGAATTACGAAAATCTTCAATACTACCCTTTAAGTCAATGGATTTCTTCAATTCAGTAAATTCTTTCAAATTTTCAGCAAGTTTTTCCAAGCCACTTTTGTAGAATACATGCATTGGAGACAAACCTTTTTGGTTCAGCGCAGTCCAGGAACAACCTCGCTTTAAAAATTCTTGCGCAAGTTCCAGGAGTAAATCATATCTTCTATTGAAATGTGATACTGCTCTTTCGCTGATGTAGAGTCTATTATGAAAGCAATAATTGACCATTTGCTCCATATAGCAATGAAAAGCAGTTTCACCCGCCAAATTTGGCTTGCTAAGGGTAAGATCGTGGGCTTTATTGAGAATAAATTTTAAGGTTTTCAAACTATTATTGCTTGGATGGAAAGTTAATTCTTTGATAGCAAAATGTAGGAAAGAACTTTGCTCGGCATCAAAAACACTGACTGTGGCCTGATGTCGCAGCAGAGATTTTAGATAGGGCATTTCTTTGTCTGTTTGGGTGTGGGATATAGCATAAAACAAAGCACTCCGACCCATTTTGTCCAAGAGATTTGGATTAGCACCTAATTTGAGGACTGCGCTAGTGCACTGCTTTGTGCGAAATTTTATAGCAATCATCAGAGCTGATATCCCATTAGGCCCCTGGACATTGATCCCCTTGCCTTCAATCTTGAAAGGCATAAAAATTGATGGATTTTCGAGCTCTATATTGAGCCGAAGCGGTGATTGATTGGCAGATTGCTCTGCTTGCCGACACATATCAAGTGGCGTTTCTCCTTTTTTGTTCTTTACATCGAATCTGGCCCCAAATGCCGCTAGGATCACCGCAAAGTCTCTGATCACCGAAAATGCATTTATTTCATCTTTATGGTAAACCTTCCTACAATCCTTGAATAAAACATGCAGCAGAGTATTGCCTTCTTGATCAGTGACATGCACATTGGTTCGTTTGTCGCTTAGCAGAAGTATGAGTGATTGAAGCAATATATCATGACTCGCATACTTGCTCACTATTTTTTCAATCAATGTTTGCAGAGGGGTTTTCCTCACAAGATTCAGTTTATTGACCTCAATCTTTTTATTCAAAAGGATTTTTACAATTGAAGGTTTGCAGACAGCAATATGCAGCAGGCTATTTTGTGTTGCTGGATCTAGCGCCAAGATCAACTCCGGCTTTACAGATAATAATTTATTAATATGCTGCCCTGCACTCTTGCCATAATTTTTAATAACTTGAAGAGCTGTGATAGTGGGATTGTCTTGCAACCATTTCTCAAATTTCTCATCTGGTAAGCTAGGCTTCTTTGGCTTTTTCTTGGGTGTTTCTGTACTGTCTTTTGCCAATTTCACTGTTTGTACTATTGGCTTAATTTCTTTTAACCGACTGAGCTCTATATTGATCTTCTGGAATTGACTCTCAATCTTTTGAATTTCCAATTGCAAATTTTCTATGGCGCGTGTACGCTCTACCTCAGTCATGGGATTGCCCGAGTCTGCAGCCTCAATTAAGGAATCTAATTTTTCATTGGCTTGCTGATATAAATCCAAGAGTTGTTCTATCTGACCCTCGATACTCCGAATTTGCGTGACTCTCTCTGCTTCAATTTTAGCATTAGGATCTTCTCGATCATCTTTTTCTTTCTTCTTTTTTCCTGCCTCGTCATTATTTTTTTCATCCTGATCCTCTACATCCATATCTGTAGATGCCACGATCGTTTTCTTTATTTGATGAATGGCAGCTTTTGCTTTTTCTATTGATTCTTGGACTGCGAGATTTGTATTGGACATAGTGGAAGACAAAACATCTTTCCTTGCCTCCATTTCTTTTCCTTGCTCTTTGTCCTTGCCTTTTTCTTTATCTTTTTCTTTATCTTTTTCCTGCTCTTCTTCCATCATTGCTTTTTGTTCGTGCTCTCCGCTAAATCTGCCCCTGTCTTTTCAGCCTCTTTTTCAGTTTCTTGGAGATTCTTTTTCAGAGCCTCTTTCCTTTCTTTCTTTTCTCGAGTTTCCTGAGTTTCCTTTTCAGGTATTTCACGTTTAATATGCTCTTCAGAAGTATCCATATCGATTTCTTTTTCAGAATTACTTTGATCCGACATTTCTCCTTCTTCCAACTCCTCTTCTTTTGCTGTCGGTGATTTTTGCTTATTCAAAACTTTGCTGGCCTTAAAAAGTTTTTGACGCTTCGACCTAGGTTCAGTCACATCACCCTTCGCGCCTTTTTCGCCGCCTTCTGATCCAACTCTCCCTGGATTGGATTTCAGATCCGCATCAGGGGCTTCAGTCTCTGTACGATCCGGCAACCATTCTTCATCTTCGCCAAGCCTTTCTTCGTATTCTTCATCGATTACAATCGGATTCAAATCTACCTCTGCCACTCTATCCACCAAATCGGTCGGAGTTTCTTCAAGTGCAGGCATCGGTATTGTCTTTCCTAAGTTTAACTCTAAATTCATTTCCGTATCTTTGTCTTTATTTTGAGCCTGCAGAAAAAGCGGGATGCCAGGCATCGCGGCTTTGCTCACATGATTCTTGAATGCTTCTAATTTTTGTTTTAAGCCGCAAATCACTGTATCAATAAGCTGCACGCAAACTTCAATGGTCTTATTTTCAATTCGTCTTGGCTCCCACTGGATATGATCGATCTGCATGGCACCAGGTATAGCTATTTTTTCAACATCAGATGTTTGCATTTTCGCACTGTTGTCGCGAAGTACTTTAATCTTTTCTGCCGGAAAGGAAAATCTTGGGATCCAGGTTTTCTTGTCTCGCAAGAAATCATGAAAGAATTTGGCACCCATTCGACTCGCCCAGGCAAGTTCAAATAAATACAAAATCTTGTTTGGATTATTGCGATCGATTCTCAAACCACGCCCAACAGACTGTATCACTATCCTAGAAGAAAGAGACGGTGCAGCTCTGACAATGAATTCAATCTCGGGATCATCATAGCCTTCGATGAGCATTTGCTGTCCACAGAGCAGCAATGTTCCGCCAAGTCTCGATTTCTGCAATTTTTTAGCAGACAGTTTATCTTCAGAATGGATTGCTTCTGCAATGGTAAATTCACCATACTCTTCTTTGAAGATTTTGTTCCATTCGATATCAAGCTTTAATGTATTGACATCAAACACCTTTCCTTTGTTTCTTGAATCTTCCTCAAAACGTGCTTGCATTCTCTTGATATAGTCTTCCCGGCAACGCGTCTCATAGCGTTTCCTAAGCACCCCTGTTGAATCTACCAATTCCACGCTAATGCTATTGAATTCTTTGGTGACTTCCTTGGCATGCTCAATACCGCCGCAAAAAATAATTCCTTTCATACCGCGGAATTGCTTATTATTGACAGGATCTCCGTGATTCATGTAAAGGTCGACTAAAAGTTTATTAAAATCTTCCCGATTGATTGCTTCTTCTGTGTGTTTTTTATTGAAGCTATGTTTTGTTGATTTCTTGAATTTGATTTTGTCACAATTTTTGGGATACACCATGGCAGTCACGATTGGAACATTGGTACCATCCAAAATAGCTTCTTGGATACCATAGGGTCGGATAGGATTATCACTGCCATCCGGCTTAAAGCCAAGCAGTTCATAAACGGTCCTTTCTCTGCCAATATCCAGGAATGGCGTCGCCGTGATGGCGATCACTCGGCAATCTGTTTTTGCTATGATTTCTTCGCGAATATACTGCGCTCGACGCACGGAAAGTAAAGATTGTGCTTCATCCAACACCACGAGCCTAATCATATGCCATGGGATCTTTGACCTGTAGTTAACTGATGATAAGGTCTGTATGGTTGTGACGACATCAGATTGCTTGAATTTTTCCCAGATGTCCGCTTTACGTGGATTTTTGTTGTCTTCTCTTAAGCGCTGAATTTTATGTTTGCCATCCGTTACATTGTCGAAGCGCTCGATGACTTGATCGACAAGCGTTCTGGTATGTACCACAAATAAGATGCGTTTTGGATTGGCAGCAGAATTGGCGGCAGTGTCATCGGCAACACAGGATATGGCCCCCTTGGTATAAATTATTTCATTGGTCTTGCCGGTACCGGTAGCTTGCTCAACCACAGCATGTTTATGACCGCTAATCCATGCTTCAGATTGCTGCATCAGATATTCAAGTTGGTGCCTTGCGGGTTTGAAATTTTTTCGGATCAATGTCTCTACAAATTGCTGCAGTATTTTCGTTTCCAATTCTTCTTGGCTGCTCTTTTTCTCCTTATCCATTTCTATCAGATCTGATGCGCGTTGCTTTATCGCCTCCACAAAAGCTTGCAGCCTTGCTGCGTCAGCCTTCATTTCTGCTGCAAGCGCAGCAGCACTCAGCCTTTCAGGAATGATAAGAGGTATGGGTAAGATTTTTTTGCCATTGCTCTCTGTTTTATCTGGACCCTGTAATTTCTTGTCTCGAGGACTTGGCAACGAACTCATTTCTTTTCCAATCTTCATGATGAGAGGAGCATTTTTTGTTGATTCTGCTTCACTTGTTTCAGAACTTTTTGAAGTCTTTTTAGTACTCTTTTTTTGCTTAATAGGACTCAATGGGAATTGTGGATAATACTTTTTGGTTGGCTTATCCCTCGGAATCGTCGGACAATCCTCCATGGCTAATATTTTTGTTTTGCCTTTTGATTGAATGACTGCAGGTGCTGTGATGGAACGAACGACTTTCGGCATTCTAAGACCACTCGCTCCTGCTGCATGAGGACTAGATGCCTTGCTAGAGCTATCCAATGCAGTGGCGGTGCCATGACCATTCGATGTTGAAGAACTTCTGATAACCTTAGGGGGTTTAGGAGGTTCTGGTGGTTGTACTGCGAGCTCAGCTCTTTTTCCATTGCTGGGAGACTCATCGCTTCGTTTTCTTTTCTGCCCTAAACCACCTGTAAGGATATTTACAGGTGAAAGGGTATTTAAAGGTGATCTTGGCGATAGTAAGGCGGGAGACAATGGGGCTGGCACTTGCTGCGTCTCCTTCAACTGCTGTTTCGAAAGCAATTGTACTAAACATTTGCCAGCTGACAGCTTTGCAACGCAATTTTTTCCAAGTTTACCCGTGTATCCCACAGAATGTGGATTTGAACTTGAAATGACAACATTATCTCCTATGTTGCCATCTATCATGGTCAAAGTCCCTTCTGGCAATTCCAGTGTTGTCCAATTTGGGATATCACCATCAATGATGACTTGCTCTATTCGCTCTTCTTTTTTGGCGAAGTTTTTGAAATTCAACCTTAAACCGGTTTCCTGCTTCAATTGTATGATGTAAATTTTATGATTATTTTTCTGATTATACGCTGTGAAAATTCGATATTGCGGATTTTCACCCACTTTTAAATCTTGAGCCTTTGCTGTGACTTTGTGTACCACAGTTTCATAGAAAGTAAATTGCTGTTCATTTAAATTAATATCTTGCGTGAGAGCAAAAGTGGTTGCTGACCCTAATATTATTTTTGGCATGATTCCCTCATATTATCGCTACCTGTTGGTTATAATTAGCCGTTGGTAATAGTTACCAATCGGTATAAAAAAGTTGTTATCAAAATTTATGTTCTGTTATTTCTAGTTAGCCGATTCATAACATTTAGTCTTTGACTTTAGTCATAATAGAAATTTTATATATCATACAATAGTCATCTTTCAAAAAACCATAGTAATGTTTCTTTTATCTGCTATATTCTGCAATATAATAATGCCTTATCAATATTGATATCTGTTTAACTAAATTATTTATACCTGACCTCATACTTACATATTCTCCATTAAGTTGATATACATACAGCAGTTATTATTAGCTCCTAACCGTTCTTTACCGTTCTTAACCCACTTGACAAAGCTATGCAGCTAAGGCAATATACTAAATTCGAGCAAAAACTGCTTTTTGTCCTCGACATTGATACAATTGCACGATAGAATAGAGACCCTGGGTAGAGCCCGAAGAGATTTTTTAAATAATTTAATTGAGGTATTCCATTGGCTAATACAGCACAAGCAAAAAAGCGAGCCCGTCAGGGTGAAAAGCGTCGGCAGCGCAATGCTAGCCAGCGTTCCGAAATGCGTACATTCCTAAAGCGCGTTGTTAAGGCAATCAGTGAAGGCAATCGTGAACTTGCCGCTGCTGAATATAAATTAGCAAGCTCTAAAGTGGATCATTTGGCGAATAAGGGTTTGATTCATAAGAACAAAGCCGCTCGTCATAAAAGTCGTTTAAACGCTCATATCAAGGCTATTGCTCAGGCTTAAGAGCTTGAGCATCCCGGGCAACAGTCCACACACCTCCCTTGAACGCTCATCTTTCGGCAATCTCGTACGCCTTACAGTTACTGTAACTGTTAAGAAGCCAAATGTTGGTCGTCTTGGTTTTCTCGGTCATCGACCCTTAACTCCCGCAATTTTTCCATCACTGCATAACTTACTGCTTGGGTACCAATTCCCGTGATGGCAGAAATTTGAAACACAGGGCCTTGCCAATTGAGTGCTCGCACGACATCCTCACAACGTTTTGCCGCCTCGTCTCCAGGTAACAAATCGATCTTATTCAATAATAACCATCGTTCCCGCTTGGCAAGCTCTGGATTATATTTTTCAAGCTCATTTTCAATTGTTCTGACATCCTGAACAATACGCGCGACTGGATCAGTAGGATCAGTCTCTTCCTCAAAAATTGCAACATCCACCAAATGCAGCAGCAAACGCGTTCGCATCAAATGCCGCAGGAATCGCAATCCAAGCCCGGCACCTTCCGCAGCTCCTTCGATAATGCCTGGGATATCTGCCAAAACAAAACTTTGCAGAGGTCCCACTTTTACCACCCCCAGATGCGGATGTAAGGTAGTGAAGGGATAATCAGCAACCTTTGGCGTTGCAGCAGAAACAGATCTGATAAATGTGGATTTTCCTGCATTTGGCAGGCCAAGCAATCCTACTTCAGCAAGCAGTTTTAGCTCTAAGCGCAGTTTTCTTTTGTCACCCGGTTTTCCTTTGGTGGTTTTTCGGGGCGCTTGATTGCGGCTGCTTTTAAAATTCACATTTCCAAGTCCATGTGCTCCGCCACGCGCAACTAACAATAATTCATGTTCTTTGGTGAGATCTCCCATTTGTTCATGAGTATCAGCATCCCATACGACGGTACCCACTGGTACTTTTAAGACCAGGTCTTCGCCGCCTCTCCCGGTGCATTCGCTTCCCATGCCATGTTGGCCCTTTTGTGCTTTAAAAAGCTTATGAAAACGATAATCTATCAGCGTGTTCAGATCTGAGACTGCTTCTAAATAAACGCTGCCGCCATCGCCGCCATCGCCGCCATTTGGACCGCCGAAGCGAATGAATTTCTCACGTCGAAAGCTCAAACAGCCATCGCCGCCTTTTCCTGCTTCAACTGTTATGGTGACTTCATCAACAAATTTCATAAAAGAACCTGGGGTGCACCCATAAATAAAAAAGGAGCAGAGTCTGCTCCTTTTTTTAATCTTAATCTCTAAATTCTACTGGTTTATTGCTTATGCAACCTGAAGAATTTGCTCTGGAGAATCGCTCGGAATGATACTCACAAAACAGCGACGTTTCCCACCTTTAACTTCGAATTTAACAAATCCAGTCATCTTGGCAAATAAAGTATCATCCTTACCCAAACCAACGTTTCTGCCCGGATGGAATTTTGTACCGCGCTGACGTACCAAAATATTGCCAGCTTTCACCCACTGACCACCGAAACGCTTCACACCCAACCGTTGCGAATGCGAATCGCGGCCGTTTCTAGTACTACCACCCGCTTTCTTATGTGCCATTTTCTATCACTCCTGCCAATAATCTAAATAGTGCTATAGCGCTTACGCAGCCAAAATTGAGGTAATTTTTAGCTCGGTGTACCATTGCCGATGCCCCATTGTTTTCAAATGATGCTTACGACGTTTCAATTTAATAATTCTGATTTTATCTTCACGACCATGAGCAACGACTTCTGCCTTGACTGCACATCCTTTCAATATGCCATTACCAATCTTGACATTGTCGCCATCCGCTAACATTAGAATTTCATCAAATTTAATCTCATTTCCGACATCGGCGCTGAGTTTCTCAACTCGAATGGATTGGCCTTCCATCACTCGATATTGCTTTCCCCCGCTCTTAATTACCGCGTACATAAATTCCCCATTTAAATTCAATTAAGTTAAAAAACTAACAAAAATCATCCAAATTACTGTCACTGTCTATATGTTAGCTGCACATTCAATATTCAATGTACAGAAACTTCAGTCCACAGTGTTCAATTCTCAATGCTTTTAAGAATATTTTCTATAAGGTTGTTAATATTACAACAATTCCCGAAAACCTGCAAGCACCTATGCTACCTGCTGGTATAAAGTGCTGGCATCTGGCATCAAGTGCTGGTATTAAGTGGCATAAAGCATGGCTTAATAAGAAATTTCTTTCCCACTTTAGGCGATTTGCTGTATATTCATTGCTTAAAAATGGAGTGCGGAAGCAAACAAAAGCATGCAATTTGATTCTATCAAAACTTTGGTAAAAGATGATTTTCAAGAAGTTGATGAACTTATTACCTCAAGTTTACAATCTAAGGCCAGTATAATCAATGACTTAGGTCATTATATTATTCAGGGGGGCGGTAAGCGGCTGCGACCCTTAGTATTGCTATTGATGGCTCGAGCTGCTGGCTACAAGGGACGAGATCATATCCCCCTCGCCGCTATCATCGAAATTATTCATACCGCAACCTTACTCCACGATGATGTCGTAGACGAGGCCCACCTCCGCCGCGGCCAAGAAACTGCCAACCGCGTCTGGGGGAATATTGCAGCAGTATTAGTTGGAGATTTCCTATACTCCAAAGCCTTCCAGCTTCTCACCGAAATCCCTGATCAAAAAATTATGAAAGTCATAGCCAACGCTGCAAATACCATGGCGGAAGGAGAAGCCTTACAGCTCATCGATCGCCACAACCCAGCAACAGCAGAAGGCGATTATCTCACCATTATTCGCTCTAAAACTGCCAAGCTTTTCGAAGCTGCCGCCACCATAGGCGCGATATTAGGGAAATCTAAAACCACCGCTGAACATGCGGCCCAAAGCTATGGCATGCATCTCGGTACCGCTTTCCAGCTCGTAGACGATATTCTGGATTACTCTGGAAATTCTTCAAACAGCGGCAAAGAACTCGGTAATGATTTAAAACAAGGCAAAGTCACGCTCCCGCTCATCTACATTCTGCAGAACGGCACTCCCGAGCAAGTGCGCCTCGTGCGCCAAGCCATCAAAGAAGGCGGTGCTAATTACCTGCCTCAAATCCAAAATCTCATTGAAACCACTGGCGGTATTCTGTACACTAAACGCTATGCACGCACCGAGGCAGAACGAGCCCAAAAGGCCCTAGCGATCTTTCCCGATACGCCGTACCGCGAAGCCGCTATTGCTCTAGCCCAATTTGCTCTCGATCGCGTCCATTAGTTCCTGAAGCGCGACCATGTTTACTGTTTAAATTTACATTTTAATTATTTTTGCTTCAGTAACCCATAAAACCATCACACATTCGGGGTGTAGCTCAGCCTGGTAGAGCACTGCCTTCGGGAGGCAGGGGTCGCAAGTTCAAATCCTGTCACCCCGACCAATTAAATCAATGAGTTATTCCAACCTCCTCCATTTTTTATCTGGGTAAAATGTATTCATAAGTCCACAGTAAGTCCAGAAATTACGTAAATTTAAGCCCTCTGGATTTGGTAGATTGCTAACACTAACGAAGAACTGTACAATGATGCCTTGCGTAGGTTATTTGCAAACATTGTCGAAAATTATGTTAGCAAGTAAACTTTTATGTAATTAAATAATCTTTTAATATTTAAGACTCAAATTACGGAGTTGCCATAATGGCTTTTACTAATATCAATTTTGAATTATTAAGGTGGTGGCAGCAATCGGCAGAACAAGGTGATGCTGATGCACAATTTAATCTTGGTGTTTGCCTAGAAAATGGTATGGCCGAAGATAAAAAGTTAGCAGCGGAATGGTATCGAAAAGCAGCAGAGCAAGGTCATGCTAGCGCACAATTTAAACTCGGTATTTGCCTTGAAAATGGTGCAGGTGTGACCGAAGATAAAAAGGCAGCAGTGGAATGGTATCGAAAAGCAGCAGAGCAAGGTCATGCTGATGCACAATTTAACCTTGGTCTTTGTCTTGAATATGGTGAAGGCGCAACTGTAGATAGAAAAACAGCAGCGGAATGGTATCAGAGAGCAGCAGATCAAGGACATTACGATGCAATGCTGAGACACATATTGGTACTAATCGCTGTTAAGCAAAATGAACAACTAGCCTTGGTATGGTGTAATAAATATGCGTCTAGATATTCAGATAAAATTTCCGACGGAAGAGATAAAATAGTTAAGTGTATTACAACTGAAACGGCTAGAGATTTGCTAAAGTTGTTGGAACGAAGTCGCACTGATGATGAGGATACATCCCTATATTTGAAAGACAATGGCAAGACCATAGTATTCTGTAATTTAGTACCTGAAACAATAGATAACGAGTTGGGAATCATTACTTTCGTTCTAGACCATTACCCAAAAATATCTAGCTTGGAGATAGAAGAAACTAAGGCGAGAGAATGTGAACAAGAATATCCCCCAGACGGTTTTGTTGAACATAGGCTTGGCCCAAAACTGCTTGCTTCCTTTCTTAAGATGTTGCAATTTCGGTGTAAAAACATCCTTTCTTTCAGTTTCGAAGGGTTAGGTAGTCTTGTTTACAGCGCAGATAGCTGTATCGATGCGGGATATGACGATGACAAGATGGAATATTGGCAAGAAGCTACGGAAATTGTCTTTCCTGAACTGCTAAAATTGCTCTCAGGCATGCCAAAACTTATTAATCTTGAATTGAAGAGATTAGGACATTTTTTTATTTGTTGTTCTGAGGAAGACGCAATAAAATTTTCAAAATACCTTTTAGAAAGCAGGATCAAAAAATTAAACTTCGCGGATGCCCATTTTAATATACACGTCCCCTGTGAAACTCCGTGGTGTCCAGAACCATTAGAGGAATTTCGTCCCATCAAGACAATATTGAGTGGTATCGAAAAGAGTAAAACCATTACTGAGCTCGATTTGAGTAATGTAGCAGGCGTTATAACTGAGTATGAATTTCAACGCGGGATTTGTTTTTATGAAGAGCTTCTAGGATGCATTCTCCAGATTATCGCCAACAATCAAACGATAAAAATATTGAAACTCGATCAACTTGCTGTTACTCAACAGTACTTGTGGGATGGCGACCTACAAGAAAGAAGAGTGCAATTTCTGAGAAAAATGTCCGAAGCCTTAAAACAAAACAAATCGCTAACAAATTTGCATTGGTGTGATTGTTCACCTGAACTTATCAAGTATATAGAACGAGATGATTACGACTTATCTAATTATTCATTCGCCACGGAAATGATGCCCACTATTTTTGGTCACCCTACTTTACAGGGGTTGCGACTAGGGGATTGGGATTTCTTGTACTACGCACCAAAACACTTCCAATCATTACTTGCGTTGATTCCTAATTCTTTTTTGAGATCTTTGGATTTTGGTCACCTTAATACTGAGTCTTTGCAATATGAGCAATTTTCAAAAATGCTTTTATCTAACAAATGCGTATCTCATCTCTCTTTGGACTTAGAGGGTTTTGCCGCAGAAGTAAGAATTAGTAAGGAAAAACAAGAACTGCAAAGCATATCCTCTTCCTCCCCTCTGTTTACACAGTTGGCAACTGCCTTCAATAAGACTCTTATACATTTGAGACAGAACAAATATCTGCACGCTCTTGAAATTAGAATTGATCTCAATGAATTTCCTGAGAATCTCTGTGATGTTTTTCAAGATTTTCTTTCTCAAAATCAAGGCTTGCAGTCATTAACACTCCATACCGGTGACATAAGATGTCTTGATGTAGACCGTTTTAAAAAGCTTTTCCGCGCCATTTTTGCAAATCCCACTCTTGACACCTTGAAATTATGCCGAACGCGGAAAACAGATCTCACATTATTTCAATTCCAGGTTTTAAATGAACTTATGCCCCATAAAGATGACGCATCCCCTCTTATGAATCTCCAATTTTTGGGGCCTGATTTGTCCTATCATAGGCCAAAAAGCCAAGAATGGGTAAACTGCTTGAGCAATTTGGCAATGCGCCGCGGATTATTGAAAGCATCAGATCCTATTGTCTCCTGTACTTCTAAACTACACACCTTGACTAATGCATTAATTTCTCACATTCTGAGTTTCATGGCTTCTCCCACACATGAGTATTCTAAAACTCTTTGTTGGCAAGCACCCAGTGTCTCACGCACCATGCAACAGGCTTTAATAACAAAAAGAGCTATTAAAGAAGCTCAAAAGAAACAAAAAATGTAAGCACACATTCGAGGGGTCTTACCGCCTTCGACCCCCTCGACCGCCGCAAGCCGCCAGAAAGATTATCCTATTTCATTTCAGGTTTCAATAAAAACCATATCGTTCTCCAAGCATGTCCTCTAAATCCAATAATTCCCTGTTTTTTAAGAAAAGCGAGATCATCTCTTAAGGTTCTTTCTGAGGGCGGATCTGATAATTTTGCCATAATTTCTGCTGCCTTAAGTTCCTCAGAATTTTCTAATAAATTTATGATTTCAACCTGTCTCTTCGACAAATTTTTTAATCTTATTGCTCTATCATCTAATAACTGCTTTTGCTTTATTTTCTCAGCACGAGGCCCAATTGGTTCTTCAAATAAAAATTGCACAGATAATCCACATGAATATTCTTCAAAAATAGGATCGGGAATCCCATGCTCTCGACTCTCATCAAATATTTTTATTGTCCCATTTCCCCATTTTTCTCAGAGCAGCAACAGGGTGATCCAAAGAAATTTTTGGCCACCCTTGGACATCTTTGGGAAAATGGCGTAAAAATAGATTGGAGCAAGTTCCATAAAGAAAAGAAATGCCAAAGAATTTCTTTGCCAACCTACCCCTTTGAAAGAAGTAAATATTGGTTTGAACCTTCAGAATTAAAAACCGTATTAAAAACCGTTGCAGGTAAGTGCAAAAATAATTTACTAGAGTGTTTCTATGAAACTGCCTGGTTGAGACGTTATTTACCCAGTAATAATAATGATGATGAAATAGTGAAAGTTTTATTAACAAGCCAAAACTACTGGATAGTTTACTTAGATGACTTAGGTGTAGGCGATGCGATTTGTGATCTCCTGTCAGAAAATAAGCAATTTATAATCAAAGTTAAAAAGGGAAATGAATTCTTAAAAGTGAATGAAAACGAATACTTTATTGATATTTATAAAAAAAGTGATTATCAGAGTTTTATTGAACAAATTCAGTTATTTTCAACCCCACCCTATACTGACATCAATCTACTGTCACTGACTCACGAATATCGGACAATGGAGGAACAGCACTCAAACATTCATGCAACACTCCACTTCACTTTTTATTCAAATCTATATTTGATACAAGCTTTAACTGAAATAGAGAATCATGACAGTAGAATTTTAATAGTGGGTAATGAAATTTGTGCTGTTTCTGAAGAAGATAATATATATCCAGCCAAATCCAGTGCATTAGGGTTATGTCGTTCTATTGCATTGGAATACCCGAAGCTTGAAATTATGGTGATGGATTTTCTATTATCGGAAATACTCGATAAAAATTTATTCCAGACATACGCTAAGACGATTATTAAGCATGCAAATTTCGGCCTTCAAACTTTAAATACCAATATCATCGCTTATCGCAAATTATTCTATTGGGAACAAGTGTTTCGTCCTATTTGTTTTCAAAATAATAATGCTTCAAAATCCAGTTTTAAAGAAGGAGGAAGCTATTTAATTACCGGTGGTTTAGGGGGAGTGGGATTATCGATTGCATTAGGTATAGCTGCAAAGGTCAATGATGTACATTTCTATCTCTTGTCACGTAACCCTTTTCCCAAACGAAACACATGGATTAACCTCTTGTGTGATGGCAATGAAGCGCTAAAAAATACCATAGTACGCCTTGTTAAATTAGAAGGGATGTGCGCAGGAATCAGCATTATTCAAACTGATTTGGCGAACATTGATGCTGTCAATAAGGCAATGAATTCCATTTTAAATGAAAGGAAAATAGATGGTATTATTCATGCAGCAGGAATTTCTGGTGAAGGTTTAACCCAAGAAATCAATTTCGAAAATTCTACCAAAGTATTTAGTCCAAAGTTGACTGGGACATACAATTTACTAAATGCGTTGCATGATATCCCTTTGGATTTCTTTTTTTGTTGTTCTTCCATTAGTTCAGTCGCTGGCATGTTTGGACAATCAGATTACAGTGCTGCACATGCGAGTTTGGACGCTTTTTCTAGCATAAAAGCCTACACCAATAAAAAAGTAATTTCGTTAAATTGGAATACTTGGACTCAAATTGGGATGGCAGCTAAGTCTAATAATCCTAATATTTGCTTTTTCAATATTTCTCAAAACGCAATCTCACCTGAAGAAGGTGTTGAAATGTTTCTTGCATTTATGCAGAGCGGCCATAAACAAGCTATTCTCTCCAAAATTCCTATCGAAGAACTGCTGGCATTGCCGCAGCAAAGTTCTATAACTCGTGACCATCTAGATAACAATAGGAAATTAGCCCAGAATCAGAATCCTTCCCCCTCTTTTCCTGAAAATGAAATTGAGGCAAAACTTGTTGGTCTCTTTGAAAAAACCTAGGATTTAAAAGGTGTCAGCGTATTACATAATTTTGCCGACCTCGGTATACATTCACTCTTGATATTACGCTTGCTATCGAATGTTGAAAAAGCGTTCATGATGAAAATCCATCTCTGCGAATTACAAGAATCAAAAAACATTAGGGCTTTAGCACAAAAATTAAAGAGTAAAATATAACTATCCAAGTTATTTTTGGATATTCTGGATATAACTCGCAGTATTGTTTAACCAATCCTCCCTAACAGGTGAAAAGAAATCGATGTCGATGGTGTCTTCCAGTGCAAGAAATTCATGAGGAACATAGGGTGGAATAATGAGCACGCCGCCCTTTCGGACAATAAATTCTTTGCCTTGCGACAAAACTCTTACAGAACCTTCTGTTATCCAAGTAATTTGTTCGTTGGGATGAAAATGCTCTGAAATTAGGGCATCTTTTTTGAGAGTCCACCTTACCAGCATGGACTGAGAACCCATAAGATATTGACGAGTTATTTTATCTGATAAAATTTCATGCTCGACCACATCGAAATCATACAAATTAGGAAGTGCTGTATAATGCTTTATAATTTCTTTCCCATTCATTGATTTAACCCTTTATTATCAATTATCTTCAATATATTTAATAGATATATTTAAAAATTATCCCAGATAAACATCGTAATTATTATTTGCATAATCACCTTTTTTATAAATTTTCTAATTCTTATTAATATTTTTAATATTCTATACTTATAAATATAGCATATTCTCACTCTTCTCACCTTTTAAAATATTATTTATGCAGGTATGCACGGCTAATAGAATTTTTTGCTCATTCGCTCTTTATCACCATCAGAAGAACCAACTTCGGATGGTGTAATGATCGTAGTACTTATATCGCTCGGATTAGGTCTCTGAAGAGAAGCAGAGTTAGCGTCTGATACAGTAATTGAACTCTGACTGAATGGTTGGTTGAACACCAAAGCTCCTTTTGAACCGATCTTCTCTCGAGATTTCAGCAACGGATGAGCCGGATCCAATGCAGTTAAAGCACGATGCAGCTCTTCAATTTCCTTTTTTTGATGAGCGATGCATTCGGCCATTTCTTGTTCTTTTCTAATATTTTCTTCCCGTATCTTCTTTAACAAGGCCAGGAAGGAGCTGGAATCTCTGTAATCAGTAAATTTTTCAATTCCCTGCAGTTTGTTCCTGCCTTCTTTTCCGGTGCATTTTGTGTATTCGATGATATGGTTTCCGAGAACACTATTGTGATCATCATGCTCATCACGTCCAAATTCACCATGGATTAGATGTCCAAGGGTTGCTTCTAGAATGGAGATCTTTGCTATGTTCACTTTCAAGAATCTGTATCGAAAGTCTCTTCTTCATCCAAGGAAAGGGCTTGTGATTCAGAACTTATTTCTGCTATTGCCGATGGCATCTTATCATCCGTCTCGCTTTCTTTTTTCGATGCAGGGGTCGCGATTTCGAGCTGTAAACGGGCAGGAATATTCGAAATTTCCGTTGCAAAAAGACTTTGGACTTCCTTTGTTTGGTCGAAATTGAGAGATGCGAGATAGACTCCAAGTTCAGGAAATTGTAACACGAGCTTATACATAATACGATTTGCCTGAACAAAAGCTTCTGGATCACTTTTGTCCACTTGCTTTAATATTCTATAAGCATGCCAGGGTGCCCGCGGCTCTGATTCTGGCATTGCGAGCAGGGTTCCTAGCCTTAGAGCTACTTTAGCAGGAACTTTTTTGCAATTTGCCAATTCTTCTATTGCTTTGGTATCGCTAGGAACAGCTTCCGCTTCGAGTTTCGCAATTTTTGCGGTTAATTGTTGCAGTACAACCATGCATTCTGGTAACAGATTGCACAATTCCCTCGCAAATTTGTTCATTTCCACTCGCAATTTTGCTTCTGCCTCTAAACGCTCCACCACAAACTCGCTATCCTTCCAGCGCTCAATAATTTCAAATCCCTTAGCTATTTCCTCAAACAAAGAAGCTGCTCTGGAACAATCTAGTACGGCCAGAAGTAAAGGATCACTGTCTTCCTCGAGATATGCCTTGCCCAATGAATAAGCAGTTTCGCCCGCCTTATTGGCAATGTTGGTAATAGGATCTGTAGCCAGTAATTGCAGCATGTGATCACGATTTTTCCTGCGTATAGCAATGTGCAATGGAGTGTCCAAGCTCGCCGAATCACGAATATTAATTCCATTTCCTAAAATTTTGAGACATCTTTCCAAAGATTTTTTTGTATCGAGAGATTGGTCCGAAACTTTCGCTTCGGAGATAATTTTAAATAATTCTAAAGTAGTGGCATGAATTGCATTTTTTTCGAATCTCAATCCTTTATTTGGAATTAATGGGTATGCACCCTGACATAATAGAAGTCTTGCTGTTTCCATAGGCGGGGTGTGGAAATCGGACCTGTCCTAGCCATATATTCTGAATGGTAATTGTATCCATAATGCAGGCTGCAGGATTCACCAAATTTTCATGAATATAGTGCCTGCTTAGCAAAAAGTATAAAACCTCTACTTTGTTTTTTAAAATAGTGCGCTCCAAGGACATACGATTTACAAATTTCTCAATAATATTATCCCCAGGTTTGAATAGTTTATTCACAATAAAAATCACAACTTCAAGATAACCTTCTTTGATGGCAGTTCTTAGGGCATGACTCAGAATTTTCTCTTTCAGGGGATGTTTTAAGACCAAGGGAGCAAAATGCTTTACTAATTTCATATTGCCCACCCTTACTGCATCGCTGAGCAGAGTATCTTCATAATTATTGATAAAGATGAAAGCAGGTGGGGTTTTCAATAGTTTTTCGATCAAGGTGTCATAATTATGTAGGATTGCAAAATTCACTGCAGTATAGTTAAAACAATAATGATCAGATTGACGATGGTGATGACTGAGATTACATCGGGCGAGCAGCGCATCTCCCAAAAGAGCCATCAAATTTTCTATTTCCTGTTCTTTGTTAAATTTGAGTCTTTCTGTTTTGTTAGGGTTTGTGTGCTGCATAAATAAATAGAATGTTTGAGCGGCTTCATGAAAGGTTTTGACTGCTAACGCCTTTTCCCTGTCTTCTGACTTCAGTTTGCTCATATCTCCCAAAAGCTTGGCGCCATGCAGAGATAATTCACAACCATAGCTATATAATAATTTCAGTGCCTCTAAATTTCTGGTCGCTATTGCTATATCAGCAGCTCCTAAATTGCCCGCGTTATAACCATAGTCTCCATCCGAAGGTAATAATACAACCAAAGGTAATAAGTATCGCAAAACCTCAAGTCTGTTATGCTGCACAGCAAGGGAGATAGCCGTATGTCCTGGTCTGCGAACGGATTTGCTATCTGAACTGCTAGGAACCAGGATTTGTCCTTCACTGTAATAACGTGAGCCTTTCACCGGTTTTTGAATGATGCGGCTAATCGATATTGGATTTTTTTCATTATTTAGCAGAAACTTTATGACTTCGAGATGCCCGGCAGCAGCAGCTTCTCTCAAGGCACAGGTGCATTCCTTCAAAAATAATTCTTTGCTTGCACTGCTGTCACCCTGCATAAAATGCTCGAACAATTCCTGAAATATTGCAAGATTACCCGTGTGTGCTGCAAAGCTTAATGCAGTCATGCCGTCGGTCAGGCCATCAGTGCTACACCAATAAATAAAGGTTTTCTTATCTTTAATTGCGGCAAGCAACTCTTTGCAGGTTTTTAAATCGTCTTCTTTAATAGCATCGAATAATTTCTCAATCATTGTGTTCTCCTACCCATCATTTAATTTTAAAAGGATCTTAAGTGTACATTAATTATGGTTAATTAAATATATTGATTTTTATTGAATAATTAAGTTTCTCATGGTATAAGATTAAATGATTTATATCAAGTATTTTTTGAAATTATAATACTTTCACGCTATAATTTAATTATATAGCTTACATTTATGGTTCACTATGGATCTATCTCGTTCACTAGGCACCGGGCAATGCTAGCGAAATTTTCGGCTTTCTGTTTTTGGCCTTTCTGTTAACACATAAGTCAGGATATTTATAGCTCCTCCTTGGAAACATGATTGCTTATCAAGTTCCTCGTCTATTTCATTTAATGCGTCAATCGTAATGCCAATTTCATTAAAAGCCTTTGCAAGATCGGAAATAAAGAAACTTTTAATTTTTCCGGATCCATCTCTGCCATGTATAGAATGAAAAGTAGCACCATATCTTTTATAAACTTGAATTAGATAACCAGATTCAGTTTTGCGATGATCCAATTTTAAGTCTCTCGCAAGCATAAGGATCTCGTTCTCTTCTATGGATAAATGAACGTTTTTTTCTGGTTTTAATATGGTGCGAAGCAAGTTTCTATCACAGTACGGATAGCAGGTTAAAACTTCATCTCTTCTTTTTTTTCTATCAAGATCCTCCGCATTCAATTTTAGCTCATCGACTGGACTTTCAGAATTTAATTCAGCTCGACTTTCGATATTTGATGGCGCTGCTTGTCCTTTGGTTTTAATTTTAGGTTTTTGTCTAACCATTTCTTCTGGAAACGCAGCAGGCTTATGTGACGAGAATGTTTTGATTGCCGCGGGTTGAGGTGAAGCAATCTTCTTAGCCTCCTTAGACTCCTGGTATAGTTTTTTAATAGAATTCTCTGCCTTGGAAAGCCGTGCTGCAATTTTTTCAGTTTGTGGTTTTGGAATCAAAACTGGAACTAGCGCTCTTCGTTCCATAATATCGAGAATATTATCAATGATATGAAGCCAATTTTTGTAAAATTTAAAATTCCCATATATGTTGATGCCTCGCGTCATGAACAAAAATAAATCTTTTATATTTGCTACTTTCTGAACTTTATCATGCATTTTTTGAACCATCGGGAAGATTGCTTGCTGTGCCTCCTCGACTGCTTTTGCATTACTACGACCCAACTTTAATAATCGTTCGTAATGTTTTGTATATTCATCGCTTGTTAAAACATTTGTTTCAAAAAGACAGGGATTTTCTATAAGCCTAGTAATTAATCTCATCCAGCCTTTCATCACCAGCGTTTTTCTGCTCACGTCATAAATCGCAGTCAGACTGATGAACTTAAAGCCTAAACTATTCAAAAGTGCCACAATGGGAATATTACTCAGAAGTTTAGAACTTTGTATTTTTGTTAAATCTATATTATTTAAAATGATCTGTAATGAAGCAATCACCAGCGACAACTTCGGTGATAAGAATTTATTGAGCAGATACGTTAAGGGACTCGCATTGGTATAGTCAAGATAGTTATTTCCAATTTGCTCCGCTGAATCATCAAACAGGGAGGGATTATTCATGTCTGATTTCCCTAAAAGTAAATTGAGCGATTCCATAAAGGATATTAAAAGATATAGGGAAGCTAAAATTTCAACGGTGAAGTTCACATAAAAATAAAATTTTGGATTAATATCGGCTTCATTCCGGCTGATATTCCATAAATCCTCCTGAAGCTTTTCTCGCTTCGTTGTTAACTGATCCAGAACTGCTTTGTTCTTTCTAGAATGTTTCTTCTTTGCATTTAATTTCTGCTTTAATTCATCATCGATTTCGGATATTAATGCCATGGTTTTGCGGCAGTTTGATTCTTGAGTAATACCACGATAAAATTTTGCCGCAAAACCAGCCAAGATCTTGCTAAGATCAACCGAGGCATCAATCAGCAATACTTGACCCGATTTTACAATGAAATCGCCAGAGGAGTTAGCTTGTAAGAATTCAAAATCAGCAACAGTCACACCCTCTTGATAGAGAGTTGCTTCAAATGCAGCTGAGTCACTTTGAGTATTATTCTTTAAAAAATTGCCAAAAAACATCAATGCAAAACCCAAGCCAGCCTTAGAGGTAATGGTAAGCAAACTTGGCGCTGTTCTTGGACTAAAAAGGGAGAAAACTTTTTTTAAGAATTCAATTTCAACATAAACTACATTAACTACATTAAGTGAAAACTAAATAATATCAGATCTCTGCCACTCGCTGCAATGACGATTGCTTACGATTGTTTACGATTGCTTATGGATTATCAAAAAGCCTAAGAAGGCGCCCCCCGTTTATGCCCCGGCTTAAGTTTAGGAGCCTCTGCTACTGCCATTTTGGCAAAAAAGATTGGTTTGCTTTCTTGAAACAGCCGCTCGGTTTCTAGTCTCAATGCTGCTATGAGATTTGGCTTATCTTCATGATGCGGCATAATGACGCGTTCTAAATAGCTTAACTTAGAAGCAGTGTTTGTTTTAAGCCAGCTGTTTTGATCTAAGTTGCGATACAGGAGATCGGTATCGCCATTGAAAAATTCGATTTGCTCCATGGAGAAATTATATTCTTTGGGAAGTCTGTCTGGTCTTGGCTTTTGTCCTGCATAGAGCGTTTGATGCGGTGTTTCGATCCAATTCATCACCTTGCCTTCGCTTCCTGATTCAGCCTCAAGTTTCTTACCAAGATTGACTGCTTCCTCAGGCGTTATGAGTGTAATTTTGATTGAATTCGGCTGCATATCTGGAATATATTGCACAAGTAGAAATGTGGCATCTTTCTTATAGGCATCCATATAGTTTGTTTGTCCTTGCAGTGAATATTTAAAACTTTCGCTTGCAAATAAGTTTTGTGACAGTTTCCAGGGCAGTGCTTGGGTGCGCAAATTTTCATTTTGCGTTTTTGCGCTTAGTCCGCTTTCGATCAAGCTTTCTAGATAGGACAACGGTGGATCCGAACGAAGCAAATCTTCCGCAGGAAATTCCGGTAATTTATCCAGAAATTTTTGCTCTGCTGCTTTTGCATCATCGTATGGTGCGTACATCAATTCCTGAGTTTGTTCTCTGGTTGCAGTAACTTCCGTAGTCTGTGTCTGTTCTTTCTGCGTTTCCGTTTGTGTTTGAACTTCTGATCCCAAATCAAATTCCGAGGCCCGGGAAGTTGCTGCTGTCATCTTTTTATAGCAAAATGGCACTGTTTTTTCGACGATGGTACTCATTTTTTCTGCCATTCTGGCAAAAATATCTTTTTGCAGAGCTTCATCAGTCACAATGCCATTCTTGAGAATTGTCTCCCAATCTACTAATAGCTTTCTTTGTTGATCCCGTAACAAATCACGGACCAATTTAGGTTCAGAAACATCCCCGTATAATTTAAATAAGGAGGCAGGTTGTGTACTGAAGAATGTTTTACGGAATTTCTCTAGGTATTTTCTCTGTACAGCAAGGTCCTCAATCTCCAAAAATCGGTTCATGACATCATCTCGTATCAACTGCTTCATCTCTTGTAACGCAGCACGATAATGATCTTCTGCCAAACGCTCTGCTTCATTTTGAAAACATATTTGCACAATGGCAGAATTTGACCATGCTTCTCTCTGAATTTCTGGATGCAAATCTTGCAATTCCTTTGGCACCACAAATTCAACTCTTTGCTTTTCGCGCAGTTCTCGCAATCGCATGACGGCCTGCAACAGATCTCGCTTTAGTGTATTGGCACTCAGTGAAACGAAAGCTCTCGCATTCCGTGCTGCCTTTATATCAGTCCCTGTGGTGCGAAGCTGATCATAAAAGGTAAAATAATTGTCTGGTCCAACACCTAATTTTGCCTTGATATAATCCGGGCTGCTTTCTTCTAGCGCGATTGGCTCCCCACCCGCTGTGGGCGTAGCATAAAGTTTCCCTGTGCTTTCAAAGTACAATACAAATTTTATATTATCATAGGATTTAGGATGATTTCTGAAATGCTTTGCAAAACCACTGGCAACAGCACTATTAGGTACGCCTCTAAAATGGGCTCCCAGATCTATCCAGGCATGAAATACTGATTTTTTGGGATTAGACTCTAGCAATTTTAAAGCAGCTGCCATGGTTTTTTCATAACCTGTCACCGTTTCTTGCATAAGGTGAGGAGCCACAGCATCAAAGCTCAGATAATCGATAACTTGGCCATCACTGCCTGCCAAAGCTTGTTTCGTTTCGATAAATTTTGGCATACATCGCTTATTCCAATCTGTTCCAGTCATGCCCTGAATCGAGCGGCCCTGGCCACAATGGTTATGAGCATCACTTGCCAAATACTCTTCGCTTTCCTCAATGCTGTGGAAAACAAAATTAATCATACAGTGTTTTTTCACAGCAGGAATATCAGCGACATGCTTCCAAAATGCATTTACGGATTGTTCATTATTAAGATCAACATTGCTCAACGATTCTCCCGTGAGCTCCAAAAATCTTGCTTCTGCGCCGGTTTTAAGCTCTGCAATGCCGCGTTTCTGTTCCTGTTCATATAGTTGCTTGAATTCCGCCACAAATTTTGTCACAAGCGCTTTTGATACGGGCTCACCATATTGCATTTGATAAGTATAATTAAGCGTTTCAATTGAGTTTTTAAAACGGGATTTTTCATTGGGCGTGTCGCTTGCAGCGTAAGGAATAGCGATTTCCTGTAACATTTCCGGCTTACTCAGATCTTTCGTTCTACCATAGTTTTCATTTTTCTTCTTTGACAAGGTGCTGACCAACAAAGATTCTAATTGCAGCTTGTATAAGGCAATGATTTCTTTTTCATCCACATCCAAGGCTTTTACAATATTGGGAACGGACTTTGCCTTCCCTAAAAAATAGTTGGTCAATTCTTTCTTTTCTACAATGCTTAATTTCTTTTTTCCCCCTGCTGTCAATAATTTTAATAGCGGACTTTGTGCATCATTCAAAAACTTATCCAGAACTTGCTCCAAAAGTAAAGGCCATTGTTCCTTCGTCGGCGTTCTTTCCTGTGTCAATATTTGTTTTAATGTATACGACTTCTTATTTATCAGAAACTGCTTTGTATCCAGAAATTCAAAGAAATTATAGGCTGCAGCACTGATTTCCTTGCTCAATCTTCGATTCGAACCCACCGTATAAATAAGCTGCTTACGTATATCTAAAGTAGAATCCACCTCATCTATGAGAAAATCCCCCTGGTGTTTGAAAATTCGGATAATATCGGCAAGGTGTCTCAGCATTATTCGATCTTCTTTGTCGCTCAAATCTGCAAAGCGTAATAGTTTAAGATACTTGAGCTCCAAAGCTTGCATGCTTTCCTTGGTGGTTACTAAATAGTCACGATTTTGCATGATGAGCCGTAATCTGCGTTTCAGGTTCAGCAAATGCTCTGGGGTAAGCTTAATGGATTCATCAAAGATAAAGGCCTTGGCTTCGCGGCCAAAAAGCAGCACCGTCGTCACATTCAAATCGACACGATTGATTTGAAACAGGGCTTGGGGTACCTCCATCACAACCAGATTACTTCCATTCGCTTTCTCTAAGGCGAGCAAGGGTAATAAAACCTTGGATTTGCCGCCTCCCATGATCAATTTAATGATTTGCGAGACATAACCTTCTCTGTCCTTCTTCATCAAAGTTTTTATATAATGAAATTGTTCTGGGTAAATTAGTTTATTATCTAGATACTCGAACAGCAGAATTTCAGGGTGTTGTTCCGGCTTATAGCAGCGTTTCATCGACAGCAGCATGCCTATTTGATGAACAGCGTCCATCAGCACGTCTTTACTCACTTTTTTCTTGCTTAAAATATCAAGTTGCTCCAGCAAACGTTTTTGATATTGTTGTTGGCTTGATTGCAATAGGAAATCAAATACTTTTTGCTGCAAGAGCAGAATTTGCTCATCATTTAAAGAAGTCTTAGCTTTATAGAGCACTTGGTCTTTCTGCAAGAAAAGATGCAGGATCTCGTTCAAGTTCAAATCTTTCATTTGACGCGCAGCTTTTTGAAGTCTCCACTCACCACGCTTCTTTGCATCACTTGGTTCAAGATTTGCAAGCTTTAGAATTTCTGCTTGAAGTGATGCTAAGCTCGCTTCATCTGTTTTTATTGCTGCTTCTATCTTATCTCTGAATGATTTGCCTTGATCAAGTTCTAAATTTTGATGATAAAACTGTTCTGAGGCCTCTTGTCTCGCCTTCAATTTAAGATTATTGAGCAGGCCCTTGCGATATTCCTCTTTGTCTTCTTTATAGAGTGAAGCTAGAACTTTTTCTTTGATTTTTTTTTGGCCGTATAATGCATCTACCTTTTTTTTGACATTATAATGAGCTATTTGATCCTGATATATTTCTTTATACATTTTTCGAAAGCGAACTTGGCTCTCAAGGCGCCCTTTAACGTCTGCTGCTCCCTTGGTATCCTCCACAATTTTGGGATTTGGCAGAGCGACTTTCTTGGCATAAGTAGCAATCACAGGCTGTGAAACTTCTTCTTTTCCTACCCAGGAGAATGATATATCTTGGAAATCATAATCCGGTATTTCTTTTCGCTTTGAACCACGTTCTTCCCTGGGCGGGCTAAGAAGCTCTGTCTTGTGATCTTTTGGATATTGAAATTCTTCTGTCATCACTTTAGGAAAATCTGCAATTCGAGCACTGATCTGTTCCAAGCGCTTGTTGCCCTGAATCCCAAGCTTGCCTTTTGTTTGTAGTTCCAATAAATTATCTTTTTCCTTGTTTAAAAGATTGAGTTCCAAAACCCTTCTTCGATACATAATATTGGGAGGGATTTCGCTCCTCATATCTTTTTTATAGTAAAACATAATGAATCGGATGATTTGCAATTCCTGTGTTTCACTCAGCTTAAGTTCTGTTGGTATATATTTGAGTTTTTTCAAATAGTCTTCCATAAAATCTCGCATTTGCCATGCCAAGGAAGGACTGTTCCAAAATTGTTTCAATTGTTGTTGCAGCAGTTTTTGAAATTCGTTATTGGCCTCCTTCGTACCGCTCTGAAGCTCTCTTGACTCTGCAATATTTATCGTATAATCTGACAGTTTTTGTTTTGCTAAAAGGGAGAACACCTGCATCCTAATGGCAACAAATTCAGGAGAATCAATTAGGGCCTCTGCTCGGGTCGCGGCATAACTATCCTCTTTATTTTGAAGATCTACGGGAATTTCAAATAGAATTTTTCGGAGCATATTAAGATCGTCTTCAGTAAGCGGACTCTCCTCTTTCAGTGCAGCTTGAAGGACTTCATTTGCTAGAATGGGCTGTCTACGCGCCAAATATAAATAAGCCAAATAAAATCTTGAACGGTTTGAGTCAGGCAGTAAAGAGATCCCCACTTTTGATTTTGAGGCAGTATAGCTTGAATAATGTTCAGAACCCCTCCATTCAGTAGCATCTATAAGAGATATCCCTCTGAAAACTTTTTTATTCAGCAGAATATTTTTCTTCACTTCCGCTTTCCTATCAAATTCCAGTCTATAGTATTCCTTTTCATGTCCAGCGGTTGCCAGAAAATGCTGTTCAGGAATCAGTACCTGCTCTTTTACCAATTCTTTACCTGCTGGATCTAGCCACAGCATAGAATTGAAGTTTGGGATCATCTGAGGAGTATCACTGGTTTTTAATTTATAGCGCGGATCTTGTTCTAATACTAAATCGCTCATGAAAGTTTCATCCCCCAAAGCCACAAAAGAAAGATTATAGCGAGGCAAAACTATTTTTATCTCTGGAGGGACATCAGATTTAAAGGCCATGATAAACTTCGGATCTTCAAAATTTTCTAAACTTGGAAATTGTCTTAATAATGCTTGGAGAGATTTTTGATCTAATAAATAGTGACTGGATTTCTTGCCTAATGCATCAAGTTCATAAATTTTGCTGCCATCGTATTGGTAAAGAGGTTTGTTTGTTTTGCTGTCAATAATCAGCATTTCACGCTTCCCATTCGAAAGAGTATCGAGACTCATCCAAAGTTTTAAATTTATACCTTGCATAGGCAAAGGCAAATCAAGCGGTGGTTTTGAATAACATAATTCAAACCATGTAGTTTTACCCTCTCTTGCTACTTTTCGCTGCAACGCTCCACTTGTATTCATGCTCCGCCGAGGTTTTATGATAAGTCTATAATCTAGTTCTTCAATCTGAAATTCGAAACGATTACGGTTAGGACTTGCAAAGCCTGAAATTTCATCTACATTAAAGCAGCTTTTAAATACTTTATTTTCAAGCACCTCTGGTAACTTAGGTTTCAGTGCCATGCTCTCCCTGCTCACGATACCGGTCAAGAGATTTAAGTTTATGCGTTTTTTATGAGTATCATTGGCTATTAATGTCAAGTTTGGTGGCTTGACCTCCCAATGAGATGGTATTTGTCCAGCATCAATTCCGTATTGTTTTGCTATTTCGTTAAAGCTCTTGACCAAAAAAGACCGTGACCCTGACTTTGACATCAGATCTGAAAGCCTCTCATTTAAAGGCGCTTCTATTTTCGCAATGGTTTGCGAAACAAGATGAGAAAAGTAAATATCTTTTGTTTCAGGTGTTTTGTGGTTTGCAAGATATATAATTGCAGAAATCAGACTTAGGATTTCTGACTCAGTGCATTGCTTCCTTTCTTGCAACTTAATGCCAATATTTTCCACATTGAAAAGTTGTAACTGATACAGCAAATCTTCATTCACAGCTTTAGACACAGCTTTGTTTTGTAGTTTCTTCTCTAAATTTGATATCAGAGCAGGAAGTTGTGCTTCAATGTTGGAAAGATTTTTCTTGAAATCGTTTAAGGCGCCAAATCTTGCCTTTAATCTTTGACTCATTTCTGTATCTTTACTGCTCTCCTCAATATTCAAGCACGCTTCGTGGCATGAAAGCGCCATCTTGTAGAAGAACAGAATTTCAGGTTTTATGATATTATCTTTACTGTATTTTTCAATGCCGCCTTCGATAATTTTCAGAATATCATTCAATACTTCAGGGGATTTAACTAATTGTTGTTCCAGGAGCGGGGTCTGAAATATTGTCAAGAAAGTGTATAATTGTAAATCTTGGTCCAGTAACACCTTAAATAAATGGCTTTTAATAAAATCGACGGCCTGGATTACCTGAGTCTCTGGTTTGAGACGCATATTCTTAAGTTGTCTCATTAAAGAGACTTTCTCATCCAAAACAGACTTCATGGTTTCAGTCTGTATTGCGTTGCTCGAATCACTCCTTGAACTAAGAATGCTATTTATATCAGAATCTGTAAAAGAAGTTTGAGTTTCCGACAGTGGAACAGAATTTTGGCTCTCATATTCTCTTTCAAAGGGATCACTTACTTGAATATTATATTCACCAGATTGAGCTTGATGGATTTTGACATCTCTATCAGTCAAAATATCGCCGAATTCCTCGCAATAACGGCTGGATCTGTAGAATGCAGGAAATCGGCCTTGCAATGCTAAGTTTGAAAAATGGCCCATTTGTAACATGTCAAGTACCATGCTTAATTTCTTCCCAAGCATCGGAAGTTTTTCCCGGAAGACTTTCTGATTCTCCGTGACATCTGTTCCTAACACATTAGCCCTTCCAAAAAGCGTTAGATAGCAATGCAATAACTTCGATTCTTTTGGCATTTTTTCTAGTTTTTCAAAAAAAGTCACATCTCCACTCATTTCCCACATAAAATCCCCAAACGCACATTCGCCGGTTCTCTTGTGAATTTTCTTTTCTGCGGCAAGAAAATTTTCTAATTCGGCTTTCGATTGTTCGTCCATGCCATCCATCAGCAAATGAAACAGCTTATCAGGAGAAGCTTGCATTACATCTGCTTGTTGTTCAACTGACAGTTTAGGTTCATACTCCTTTCGAATAAGAGGGATTTTAGCTCTGAATTTAGGGTCTAACACGGTAAAATAAGGGGAATCTAGGCTCTCTTTCACCAATCCAAAATTTTTACCCAGAAGATATAAATTGCAGGTGTTTCTCACATTAGGATTATCTTTAAAATAAGCTTGAAATACTTCCACACCCAACATTTGAGCCAAAGCCATGGTTATGCTCCGTTCCGCAAAGGGCTTACCATCCATTTTCTCTGCATTTTCTCCATAGAGATACTGAAGTTCCTCCAAGGATTTGAGCATTGATTGAAGTTCGTCCTCTGAGAATTTTGACCAATCCGTTTTTTTATAAGGAAAATCTAGAAAAAAGTTCTCTATAGCGGCGGAGACTGCGCCTCTGTAGCCTGAGTCAATATTCTTTTTACACTCTGCCAGAAATTGCACAAATTTCGAAGGATTAGCTTCCCTGGGTGGGTCTGCCTTGAGATGCTCTTGCAATTCTATATCGCCGAGTTCCAATGCATCTTCTGATTCAATTCGAAATTCTTTGGATTCAATAGCTCCTGAAAACAGAGCTCTTGTACCAGCTACACCAGGTTCGGTACCTAATGATTGAGATGATTGAGTTTCAACAAGCTTTTCAGTTTCTGCAGCAGACTTCTGCGAAACATCAACATTCAATTCACTATAAATCTCATTGATAAGCTTCCTACCAAGAATCGATTCTTTCATCGCTCAAAGCAGGCGGCACTTTCGATGCCAAGTCTTGTAATAGAATAGAAAGATTTTGGAGTGCAAAATTCAATTGTCTTTGAATAGTCTCATCCCGTAAATTCCCATCCTTCTTATTTCTGTCAAAAAATTCTTGCAAACTGCTGCGCATGATTTCATAATGAACGTCATCATACTTGAGAGGCGCTTTAAAAGGATAGCTGCTCAAGAAGGATTCGAAGACCCGAAATGCACAGGTCCCAGAAAATTGTCCCACCACCCATTCTTTTGAATAATTAAAAGGATCGACTTCCTGCATACCCGAATCGAGTACCACTTTTTTTATGCGAGAATACACCGCTCTGGAACCTTGTGCTTCTTGCGTAGTGATAGGGAGGTAGCGAGGCTTTAACAGACTCGTTATCATAGGAGTCACTAATTTTGGTAAATCTTCATCAATCTTGCCAGAAAATGGACATTTGAAAGCACGTACGCTCGAATAATATGTTTTATCCTGCAGCCTTTTTTGGGCATGATAATCTATGCCATCCCCCATATTATGCACCAGGAATAACAAATTCCCATCTTCGATTTTAAACTCGTAGAGCATGGCGTGGCCAGGCATTTCATTCAATCCAGTCCAACCACCCGGTATCAGAACCGATCCAGTGCTTTTAAGTTCATTTAAAATAAGTACCTGGATATCTTCATTCATTTTTTTGATAGCAGCTTCTCTTTTTTCTAAGGTTTCCTTTTTTTTCTTTTCATCTGTTTCAGTATCAGAGTACAGACTTGCTTGCATTGCTATAAAATAATTGATTCTGTCATAAACTGACATTGCCGTCGTGAGTTTTGATTTTAAAGAAAGTAAATTTTCTGCATAGGCTTTTTGTTCTTCCGGTTTAAGACCTGGAATATTAATTGCACCCCCTTGAATTCTATCAATCAAATCGTTGAGATAGCGTATACTCAAGTTCATGGTGCTACCTTGAATATTGGTGCCTTGGAAATTCGGATCATTTTGGATAGTGCCGAAGAGTCTCGTGTCGAGCAAAATTTGCTGTGATTTAAAATCTCTGTAAATTTTCTCCACCTCTTTCTTTTTAGAAAGATCTCTAATATCTCTCGTTTTTTCAAATGTTTTCTTTAAATAATATTTTTCCTCATCGGTGACAAACTTGCTCTTATCAATGATGGTAAAGAATTGTGACTCATCCTTCTTTGTCCAAGGCAAAGGTAGTGCAAACACATCTAAAAAGTCTTGCTCTTTGCATTGCAAAATCGGTAAAGAATCAAGCAGGAATTTCACCTTATCTATAGGATCTCGTCCAATCGATTTCTCAATTAACTCTAAATAGGCTGGGTCTTTCGTGCGCTCTGCAACCATCAGATCTCGAGCATTGAATGGATAGAGAGTTTTTCCTTGCTCTGCCGCACAGTTCCCAAATATTTCAATCAAATAAGCTGTCAGATCTTTTCTGCCATCTTGCAGGGTCATTGAAAAAATACCAGTAGCACTCAAAAGTTGAAAAAACAATACTGGATCTTCATCATAGTCTTTATTCTTATACCTTTTGTCTACGCCTTGCCTCAAACCTTCTTTGATTGTATTGATAATCAAATCATATAAAATTTTCTTATCCTCTGGTTTTTGGGTATTTTTAATGCCTATCACGAGCACTTTTATGGCCCTTAAGACTTCGTTGCTATCTTTAAAATTCGAATAATATTTGAGTTTTTCTGCGAGTTCCAGCTGATGACTGCTGATCATTTTTTTGAATAATTCATCTATGTCATCAACAGTAATTTCACTCTTTAACATATACTCTTCAAACAATGCTCTATTTTCCATGTGACGCTGGTAGCCGATTAGGTCCTTATCTTTATCAGGCACATTGAAATAAAGTTCGTTGGCAAGAATAGTGATATAGGGTGTTTTATCAGATCCATGCTTTTTATCGAACTCAAAGCAAAATTTCAAGAATTCTTTGATCATTTCCCGCTTGTCTGATTTCAAAAGACTTTGAATTGTTGGTTTGAAAAATTCATCGATGAAATATTCTTTGTTGCTCCCCAAAAGCCATTCTCTGCCATAGCTCCAACTTTCCTTTTGCAGTCCAAACAGTTCTTGGAAGAGCTCTGTATTTCCCGAGTCTATTATGCGAATCAAAGGAGCTTTTTCTGTTTTGTCTTTTATTTGAAAAGCTTCTACATTAACTCCAGAGTCGTAATATTCCAGGATATAATCGACCATTGCTTCTGAGATTGGTTTTTTCAATTTGGATCGAATTGTTTGTCTTTCCAACAGCTTTATTGCTTTTTCAAATTTCGCTTTGTCAATGTCTATTTTTGGAATAGGTTTTTTCTTGGGAGATTTGGGACTTCTTGGTGATTTCGGGGATTCTGGCACTTCAATTAAAATTTCAAGGCCTTTTTTAAGTTGCCTCAAATCCCGCTCATCTTTCCCTCGCAAAAATTTCTGTAGTACCGCTTCGTCCTTATATTTATCTAAGAACAATTTTAGCAATTCTTCAGATGATAATTCTTCGTCTTCTGGTGTAGTGGCGGACATGAATATCCTCCCTTTTTATTTTCTCTAATGTATTAATTATTAATTTATTATTGCGTGTTATTAATGCTGAGTTAATGCATATACCAATATTGATTCATTATTGTTTTTACTTTAAATTTGACTTTAAAAAGGTTTAATTGTTTCAATATCATCATTTTTTGATATTTATGATTATTTATCATAAGTATTATAAGGTTATGATGTAGTGTAATTACTCAATGACACTTTACAATTTGAACAATTTGATATCTTGAAAAATACAATAAAAAAGCTTTAAATAGATATTCAAACAGATTGTTTTTATTTCAATAGTAAGTCAATGTACTCAAAATGCTCAAAGAATTTTTGAGTAAGTTCTAAATTTTGGAGGATGGAAGATGAACCTGAAAAAATTAAGTTGTTTCTTAGTCTCTGCGGTATTCGTTGTTGCTAACTTATCTAGCAGTATTTGCCATGCAGCCATGGCTGATGGCAATCACAACAGCAGCCAGAGCGACCAAAGCAGCGCTCAAATCAGCAGCCAGAGCAGCAGCCAAACCAGTAAAAGCGGTAAAATCAGATTACTCGCCATCTCTGGAAGCGAACGCAAAGAATCTGCTAATACAAAAGCTTTAAATTTACTCAGTAAAGCTGCAACTACAGCAGGTGCGAGTGTCACTACCATCAATTTAAAAGATTATCCCCTGCCTATTTATAATGGCGATTTAGAAAGCGAACAAGGACTCCCAGCGAATGCTAAAAAATTACAAGCTTTAATCGCAGAACACGATGGCTTATTAATAGCTTCACCCGAATATAATGGTTTACCAAGCCCCCTCTTAAAAAATGTCTTTGATTGGGCTTCTAGACCAGACCAAAACAATCCTCATTCAGGCATAAAAATATTTGAAGGTAAAGTTGCTGCTTTAATTTCTGCCTCTCCAAGTCCAATGGGCGGTATTCGAGGCTCAGCCATTACAGCACAATTATTGTCTAATATAGGCCTCATTGTGGTACCCGATCGAGTTGCCATTGCAAATGCGCCCACTGCATTCAACGCATCTGGTGATTTAAACGATGCAGTCGTTGCAGCAATGCTCAAAAAAGAAGCTGTAACTGCTACACGTTTAGCACAAGCCTTAAAAAATATGCAACATATGCAATAAATGCAATAAACAAGGAAACGGCGACTATGTCCTTACACATTGAAGATGAATTTCCTGGGATAGATTTATTCTTTAAAAGAATTTTTTTAAACGCCTATGAATCAGTCAAAGGTGCTGATACGAAAATGGCTCTCCCTACTCCCTTCTTAAATAAGGACAGAACGCCGTTTGTCTATGCCACAAATTTTTTAATGGATGAAGAAACTGCCAAAACAGTTGCGGATGAATTGAACGGTGATCCGCAACTCGAAAGCACTGCTGTGAATGCAGTGCTCGCCAAAGAAAGTGAGAATCAGAAACTCGCCGATACCAAAAATAAATATTGTTTAACCATCGCCAGGAACGGCTTATATATGGTATTTAAGTCTCTCTCTGGTAAAGATCAATGGGAATATATTCAGGAAGCAAAAAAGTCAGGAAAGTATCCGTAAACATTTCATTGAAATTTTACTTAAAAAGTATTACTCACAAACTTTCATTATATTCTATGAAACAGCTGCCTTTATATAAAATCATATTATTTTAAACAGGTCCCGTATACCCTTTTTCCTGCAATTTATTTAATAAAAAATGAAAATACACAAACCCCTCATAGGGATGCCACTTTCGGGTGATTTTGGAAATTTCTGTGTAATTTAACTTTTTGGTTAAATGCATTTGTTTTTTGAGATTATTACGAGCGCCTACATCATCACCCGGAAAAGTATCAATTTTACCATAACCCCGAAGCAGAGCATATTCTGCAGACCAACGTCCTATTCCTTTTATTGCGCATAATACCGCCATAATTTCATCATTGCTTTTTTGCACCAGATCTTCATAATACTTTTCATCTTTACTAAAGATATTTGCAACCTGGATAATAGTCCTGCTCTTATTGAAGCTAAATCCGAGCTCTCTTAATTCCTGGATGGAGCAAGTTCTCAAACGATTTGGCAATGGAAAAGCATGATATACTCTCCGTTCATAGCGAACTTTTTTGCCATATTTTTGTGTCAATCTATTCAATAGTATGATACCAACATCAAGCGATAACTGCTGACAAGAAATTGCGTTGATTAAGCACTCAAATATCGAAGCAAAGCGCACAGGTTTAACGCCCTTAAATTTTGCCGCCAGGATTTTCAAATTTGCATCTTTTGCAGCCAATTTGTAAAACCCCGTCAAATCTAACTCCAACCCCATCATTTTTTTAATGTTCGCAGAAATTTCTGTACGTTGTTTTTTGTTAACCGCAGGAAACACCGACACCGCAACACTTTCCCTGATTTTCGGTCTATTTTTTGTTTTTATTTTTCTCTGCCTCTGTCCTACAATCACCAAAAATGGTCTTTTATTTAGAGTAAGAACTCTGCGATAAGAATTATCCTCCCAAATATCCATTTGGTTTTGTGACCTTCTGCGCAATGCCCAGGCCGTAAATTCTAGTCGAAAAGGAGGTTTGGCGATAAGTTTAAATGATGTGATCATTGTCCTAATAGTATAGTTATCTATTTTCTGATTAAAAGATCAGTCTTTTAATATAACCTTCTTGGATAAATGCTTGGATAAATGCCATAAGGCACCCCTAAAATAAATACATCAACCCAGCACTTATCGCACTCATGCCCAAAACGCCCTGCAATAAAATGTTCGAATTTGGCTGTATTTTGACTGGATTGCCAAGTTGGACATAGCGATAATTAAAATCCATAAACCAACGGGTAAATATGCTGACGCGAAAGCCTACTCCTACCCCCCAAGAAAACTGCACCACTCTTCTGGTAAATGATGACCCAGATGGAAGCGCCGGTGAAACATTGGTCGTGACATCATTTGAAGAAGCCCCGAGGCTCCCCATGACATAGGGCCTAAAGCGATCGTATAAGAAATCATAATAAAAAGTAAAAAGAACGGTATTATTTTTAATAAGAGAACTGATTTGACCAGAGGGAACGGTTGTAAATATTGGCTGTGAGGTATAGCTGAAATTTTTGTTTACCAAATATTCAAGTTCACCTCGGAAATCCTTGGCAAAAACATAACCAATTGCCAAATCAAGTCCTGTCTGGCTTTTTGAAGCTTTCTTTCGCAAAATAGCTGAATTCTGAAATGGACTGGTAGATCTATTTCGAAGTGAGCTCAGAGTCAGATTCTCGAACATTAAATCAAGACGTCCATAATATCGGCCGACTTCGCGCTCTGGTAATTGGCTTTCCAATGTTGCGATCTCTGCTGCAGAAGGAGGCACACCTGCAAGGGCATCCCTAAAACACACTAATTCACCGTTACCATAAGGCTGAATGGATTGGTATTCACTTTTCACGACGAGATCTGCCTGGGCTACTGTCATTACTCCCAAACCCAACACTACAGCAAGGCAGATATGAATATAAATCTTATTCGTCATCCTCCGGAACCTCCAGCAACGGAAAATCTTTAGCACTCGCATTCACCCGCTCACGCATTTCTTTTCCAGGCCTAAAATAAGGCGCATATTTTCCTTCTTTATTGATGCGTTCACCAGTTTTCGGATTTCTTGCCAGTCTTGGCTTGCGAAAACGGATAGAAAAACTACCGAAACCACGAATTTCTATTCGCTTACCTTTTCCTAAGCCTTCAGACATCTGATCAAAAATATCTCGTACTGCGCTTTCAGTATCTTTAAATGATAATTGCGGCAGCTTTTCAGCCAAGATTTGGATAAGTTCTGATCGCGTCATCTATTTCCCCTAACAAGCTTCATGCTTCAACCATATTTCTCAATATTTACAATAGCATGTCTTTAATAATATACCAGATTGGCGAAGGACACTAAGCATGTTTATTAGAATTTATTAAAGTTAATTAGTTAGAATATTTGCTAAATTATTATTTCAAATTAAAATAAAAAAATAATTTCTATAAACATTTACTATTATTAAAATTTATGTCTAAGATTAATTAATATGCCAACGGAATCTGTGCAAGGAGGGTAAGCATGGCAAATCACTGGGAAAAAGCTGCTGTTGTTCATGAATCCGAAGAAGTAGATGTTACTGTCGACGTAGCACTCGAAGAAATTGATGATGAAACGGTTATAGAAGAACCCTTCGAAGAAGCAGATGAAGAAGGTGGAGTAGAAACACTGCAGTCAGACCCAGAATGGGAGTTGCCAGAATTACCAGATCCCAATTTACGTTCCAATAGAAAATCAGATTCAGACCCTACACAACTCTATTTAATGGAGATAGGTTCTTCTCCGCTACTCTCTGCCGAAGAAGAGGTGCACTATGCCAGACGAGCACGGAAAGGTGAAGAAGCAGCTCGCAATCACATGGTACGATGCAATCTTCGATTAGTAGTTAAAATTGCCAGACGTTATTTAAATAGAGGCCTTGCTTTACTAGATTTAGTGGAAGAAGGTAATTTGGGATTAATTCGCGCCGTAGAAAAGTTTGATCCAGAACGCGGTTTTCGCTTTTCAACCTATGCAACTTGGTGGATTCGACAAAATATTGAAAGAGCGATTATGAATCAAACTCGCACGATTCGACTGCCCATACATATCATCAAGGAATTGAATGTCTATCTTAGAAAAGCTCGCGAAATCACGCATCAGTTAGATCATGAGCCTACTTTTGAAGACATTGCTAAAGCACTCGATAAATCTCCGGATGATGTAAATCGATTATTGCGATTGAATGAAAGAACTTTATCAGTCGATACTCCCATGGGCGATGATACTGAAAAACCTTTACTAGAAGCTTTAGCAGATCATAATACTGAAGGGCCTGCTGAAATTTTAGAAGATAACAGTATTCGCTCACAGCTCGAAAATTGCCTAAGCATGCTGAATGAGAAACAACGTTCCATCATCTTAAGACGCTTTGGTCTCAGAGGATTTGAAGAGGCAACTCTAGAAGAAGTGGGAGTAGAAGTAGGCTTAACACGCGAGAGAGTACGTCAAATTCAGGTAGAGGCTTTGAAACTATTGCGTTCGATTATGGAAGAACGCGGTATTGAATCGAATACAGTGTTTTATTAGGAACGGAACGTTTTAATATCTCGCCTTCTGTGCCCTCTGGATTGCCACGTTCCAAGAACGTGCCAAGAACGTGGCAATCCTTGAGGATCATTTTACTCCGGCAAATACTAATATTAATTTTGTCAGTCCCATAAGTATTAAAACAATAAGCACCACAGCAATGATTCCAACTATCACATAAGCCCACCATCGCCCATGTGTAAAGTCTCTTTCCCGCACTTTGCTGCTTTGTACGCCAAATAAGGCACCAAGTACACTAATTATTACTTGCCAAAGATTGGGAGAACTAGAAAAATACCGTATCATGATGCATGATATCTTAACATAGCTTATATATTACATAGGTTATATATTTGTTATTATGTACTAATTTATACATGTTTGTATTTGCTCATGCTCGTTTATGCTTGTTTATACTTGCTAAAGACTAGATACTAGGAGATACCTTTATGTCCAATGAACTATTTCAAAAGCTTGAAGAAAAAATAAATCAATTGTTGGATGTAGTAGCAATGCAAGCCGAACAACTAGACGATGCGCATGATGAAAACAGAAAACTTATGAGCGAGATATCCGGCTTGAAATATCGCCAAACTCAATGGGAACAGAGCATCAATAAATTGCTCACCAAAATAGATTCAGCTGATTATCTTGAACATCCAGAAACCAGCGGAACTCAGAATGAAATTCAGAACGAATCATGGAAAGAAAATCCAATCGATTCACGGTATGAAATTCAAACTGATTCACGGCACGAACCCATTCAAGCTTCACCCCCAACAGATCAAAACCATCAAACCCAATTAGAACTTGAAGATTTTGACACCGAGGATGATATCTATGAAATGGAAGAGATCGAAGACATAGAGGATATTGACGAATTCGGTGATAAGAAAAAAGTGGATGATAAGGAAATTATTTATTAGTTGCGTTCAGGGGCAGTGCAAAGCATGTGGGCAATCCAGAGAATTTGGTACCGCCTGAACAATTACAAAATCTGTAATATACTCTTTTTCGATAAATTTCAGTATTAGCTCTGCAGTATCTATTGCAATTTCTTCTGTTTTCAGCAAATTTTCCACTTGCAATTGACTCTTTAGCATTTTCAAAGAATACCCCGCCTCAATTGCCTGTAACACTGTCCATTCCTGATGAGATAGCCTATCCAAGCGCAAATCATAACCTTGTCTTAATAGCATTAAATAACATCCGCCTTCCGACAAATCAATTATATCATCCCGCATTACATCCGGTTTTCCTGTCATATCCAGCATTCCCGTCTCAGTTCCTGTCTCTGACGGAGTGTCTTCAAAAACTGTCTGATTTTGTTCCCAGATTTTATCAACAGGAAATTTTGATTCAAGCAACCGGGTATTTTTGTCCAATTGAAAAACAATATTTTCCTGCATTTTTACGGGAACTTGCTGCAATTTATCAATACTGAAACAGTTTTTTTCCGGGCCGATGAGTATTTGATGTATCTTCCATTCCAAGAGAGCGACATCCGACAAGTAAGGCAGCGACTCAACGTGTGGAAAATTAGCCAAAAACTCCGGAAAAAGAGCACCATAGTCATTTAGGCTGAATCCTGTCGAAATCTCCATCGTCACAAAATGATAGGCCATGGCTTTGAAAAACTTACTACCTACCAGACGCTCGCACACCGGATAGGTATGCGCCAAGGCTTTAATCAAACCGCCATGCAGATTGCGACGATAACATTCAAAATGATCACCTAATAAATAACTCGATAGTATAGGATCCCTGCGCTTAAGCAGCAAACTGGCTATAAAACGGTTTTGTAGATTATGCAATGCGAGCGTCATGATTTGATGAACTGAGACTTAATGAACTGAATGCAATTATTTTTTCCGAGCTTCCTGCCCTGCTCCCTTCTCTGCACTCTTTGGCTGTGCATCTGTCGCCTCAGTCTACTTTGGAGTCTCTTTCGGAATCTCCTTTGGTTGTGCTTCCTTTGGAGTAGTTGATCCATTGGTTATCTTCTTGCATGTACCCTCCGGAACAAAAATCCATTCGTTGGGATCATTATCTTTTGGTGATTGTCCTTCACAGGGATGGTTATTTGCAGCACATTCATTCATACCTTTTTTCACAATTCCATAACATTTTTCCATCTTCGAAGCATCTGCAGACTTTGAAGCATCAGCAGATTTCGAAGCATCCGCAGATTTTGAATCCTTATAATCTTTTGATGACTCTTTTGAGGACTCTTTTGAATTAGTTTGGCTGCTTTTAGAGCCGCTATCAGAACTTTTAGAATCAGATGCCACAACTGGTGCAGCACATATTCCTAGACCTAGAGCCAATATACTGGCTAAGGTAGATTTTGACCAATTTTTATCTGAGCTCATCTACTTACTCCCTATCTTAGAAAATCAATAACTGATATTATCCTTAGCATGCGACAACTAAGCTTGGTTGATCAAATTATTTCTAAAATCGATAAAACACTATTTAAAAGTGGTACAAACTCATTCTCTAATACCATCTCTCAAAGAATAGGAAAAACTCAGAGTTTTGACAATAATCAATCATCCGTGCATCAATTATCCGTGAATCAATTATCCGTAAGACTCATGCGAGTAAATCATACCGGAGAAGTGTGCGCCCAAGCACTCTATCAAGGGCAAGCATTAGTAGCACGTAATAAAGATTTGGAATCCAAACTTAGGAAAGCAGCTGAAGAAGAACAAGAGCATCTTTTATGGTGCAGTTCAAGAATATTGGAACTTGGCGGCAAAACAAGTTTGCTAAATCCTATTTTTGCAGTGGGATCTTTTGGAATCGGAGTGATCGCGGGCCTCGCAGGAGATAAGGTGAGTCTCGGATTTATTGCAGAAACTGAACACCAAGTGATGAGACATTTGGATAAACACCTGCAGGAACTTCCAGATGATGACAGCAAAAGCCGTGAAATTTTAATCAAAATGCGTGAAGATGAATGCCGGCATGCAACTCAAGCATTACAAAATGGAGGCATTACACTGCCTCCTACCATACAAAAATTAATGAAATTTACAGCTAAGATCATGACATTTTCAACACGATATATCTAAAAACTCCCGCCCTAAAACATAAGCCTGACTCTCCTAACTCTTCAGAGTCTCCACTTGAGCGGGGCAAGATCACTCTCATTCTTCCCCTCTCCTCCCCTAAAATCAAACAACACATTTGACTTCTCAAACACAGAAGTAATAGCACTGCCATCCCAAACATACACCAGATGTTTAGAATGCACAGGAATGGAAACCGCGGGTGGCCGCAAAATTGCGATACATTCTCCGCCTTCATCACGCACGCTATTGTAAACAATGCCCCAGGAATCACGTTCTTTCAAAAACAAAGCGAATTGCTGCGACGCTGCATAATCATTAGGAACATGCAATTGATCATAAATTTTACTTCTGACATCATGCAACGGTTTTAAAACAGTGCCAACGTACACACGCATGTCGATTTCACCAGGTTCTTCCCGGGTAAAAGATAAGAACTGTTCACGGTGATGCACAGTTTCTCGAACGGCGGTTTTGAGATCACGGCTAGCATAGTAAACACCATAACTGCCATTGGTAAATCGACTGTATTTTCCGACATGGGTAAAGCTTGCCATTACGACGCTCGATCCCTTGCCGCAAAGTCTGTCTTCTTTTTTAAGCAGCGTGATCTCTCCGACTTCTTCCCGCAAACGATCATTTGTCAGGCTTTCGAGATAGAATGCGGCTTCCATTTGATCAGGTTCCACCAATTTTTCAAAAAAGTTGATGGCAGGAAATTTTGACGGTATAACACGATAATTGTTGGGCCATTCGATGCTGGCTACGGGTACTACCTCAGGTTGTTGCATAGTGTTTCCCCTCTCTCTGCATGATTGTCCTCTCCCTGAATCCTCACCTTCTCACCTTCTCTCTGCATCATGCTCACCCTCTCTCTGCATCCAAATAACGCCGCACATCTGCCAAATCCACTACATTACCCCCAAGCATTTTATCAAGTGCGGTTTGACCATTAAACAAGGCTGCAAAATTAGGTTTTTTGATCCAGGAATTGGCTGCTTGCTCATTGGGCAGCAAAATTTGCAGTGCTTTATAAATTCCCATGATATAGGAGATACGTTCCAGGGTGTCTTGCGATAAATGTCCTTGTCGCTCACGTTTCCATTTAAAAAAAGTGGATCGAGGCGGGTTACCCAGAAGAATCTGCTCTTCATGGCTCTCCAAATTCCACAATTTGGCAATATTAAAAAAGGCATTCAGCGCAGTTGCCTGCAACTTAACAGGATCTATTGGAACTGATTGGGCCAAATGACGTTTTTTCATAAAATATCCCCCGCATATTGACCTATCAACAACTGATAAAAAGTTCATATATGAACCAATTTTTATTTTAGTCTAAGTATACACTTTTTAATACTGTATTAAAAGATAATTTTTGCAATATTTTCAATATCTTTTTTGATTTTTCTAAGAATCGTTCTAATTCAAAGAACTATTCCAAAATAATTCATTCTAAATAAATCATGATAAATGATGTTCAACATTAAATTTTTTAATGAGGTGAAATATGGTTGATAACCCAAAAAAACCAAAATCTCAAAAATCAACGAAGCCCTCTGGGAAAGGAACTGTTGCAAAACGTTCCGAACTTGAATCTAAAGAAATGAAAGACCAACAAGATTCGGTCTCAGAACTACTCCCTACTTATCAAGAAGTTGTCTCTCATCCAAAAAAATACCAATCGGACAGAGCTCCAAAAGGTCCAGATCATCCACAACGTCCTGGCCCCAAAGGTTGGTCATTAACATCCGCCGCACCGAAAATTGCTGCTCGTCCTAATTCATTAACAAGCATGAAAGCCGAATTAGATAAATTGTTTGCTGAACTGCCACGCTTACAGAAAGAAATAAGGGAACGAGGAACTCAGGCAATCCAATTAACAACAGAAGAACTCGATTTTTGGAAAGGTTCTATATTGGCTTTAGCAAAGAAAGATATGAATATTAATAATGATCTTGTCAGTCCTGGAGCCTATAAAAAATACACCGAGGAAGTAGCAAAAATTAAAAAATGGATAGAGGATACCAATAAATTCATAAAAACAAATGCTGCGCAAATTACTTCGCCAAAAAAAGAATTAGACGAGCAGCAATCTTTGAATACAAGAATCATGAATTTTAGAAAGCAGCAATCTGAACGATTAAAAAGATTTAATCAATTACAAAAAGACAGAAAAGCTTTGATAAAAGGCCTTTATAAAAGTAAAGAAGAGGAAAAGAGAGCCAGTGAAAAACATCTGGGCTTACTGGGCTATCAGAGAGTTTCTCATCTTATGAATGAGATGCAAAAATTAGAGCTGGAAATGACTGAAAGAAGAAAAGCAGACTGGATGCAACGAACAAGCGACGCAACGAGAGGAGCTTCAGAAGATCGTACTTTTAGAGACAGATATTTTAGAGAGATGGGCAGATTATCGAAACAACTAGATCAAGAACTTACTCAACTCGATTTTGCCCTGCAAAATGAATCAGCAGAGAAAATTAAAGACCAAGCAGCGCAATTTTATGAGCATTTATCTGAGCCGCAACGGATAAGATGGGTTGATGGAGTAATGAGAGATCATGTGTTGGCGGTCGATATCAAATATGGTCATGTTTTAAGACATGGAGCTCAGGTTCCAAGATCAGCAACGGGTGTACTCAGAGATCTTAATGATACCAAAAGAAGACTTCATAAATTAGAAAGAGATGATGTAATATTCCGTGCTTTAGTTCATAGAAATATTGAAATTGATTTTGCAGTGGCACTTCATGAAATAGAAAGTTTTAGACAAACTGTCACAAAATTAGTAAATGAACTGCAACCAGGTGCTGCTAAAGATAAAATAAAAACACTGCTGGATCAAGCCCCCTCTTCTAAAGCGTTAATGGATGCCCGAGATAGATTTGCACAAATACCTCCGACGGAGTTAACAACCAAGTTAACACTAGACGATGTTGTCTCGGCAAATCGACAAATCGCACAATCAAAAAAGGAACTCGAAGCTTGGAAGAAAACAATCTCAGAAGATAAAACACTTCATGAAGCTGTGGAGCTAGAAACGTCAAGAACCGATGCTTTGCGGGATTGGGAAATCATAAAAGCACATATTGAATTGCGAAAAAATGATAAAACTTTCGCGAAACAATATGATGAACTGATGAACACAATCAATACAAATATTTACGCCCTAAATAAAGTTCATTTGAAGGATCTTGATATTGCATATGATATTTTAGCCATGAGCACACATGGAATGAATACTTTTAGGGAAAAAATTGAACCCCCCAGTATCTTTCGAAGAGGACATCATGAGAAGCTAGAATTTCCTGAAGGATATACTGCCAATGCAGCATCCGAAGTTAAAGGTAGAAGCGAAAGTAAAGTTTCAGCTGAAGAGCAACAGAAGACCCTTGCATCATATGGATTGAGACCCTGGACTGAACATGTGAAATCGGAAATATTTAAAGAGTTACGTGATTTGCTCATGCGCGTACCTGCAATCAGTCAAAACGTAATAGAGAGTAAGATAATAACTTCTATCAATAGCTTGAAAAGATCTATGGCCGACAATGATGGCCTAGGAGCACAGTTGGCTATTGAAGAAATTAAAAAAAATGTGGAAGAGCTCCTTCAAGATAAAAAAACAAACAAAACTATCAAAGACAGCTATGGTGCCCTATCATTGGCTTTAGATACTCAGATACCTGAAATCATAGCCCTGACCGTAGATAAAGAGGAACCTCCGAGACCCAATGGAAGCCAAAAAGCAAGCCGAAAATCTAGGTTTTGAAAGAAAATAGCATTTCGACCTATAATGATAATGGATGGATAACTGATGCTCGACTTAAAGCTCTTGCCAGTTTTTCCGGAATTCAATATTTCTGCAATTCAGTATTTCGCAATAAAGTACTGTCCAAAACCAGCCGATATTCAAATAAATAGAAACTTTTACTCTTTGGAATTGAATTTCATTTTGGATTGCCTGTGCACCGCAAAATACCCTTATCACGCATTCGATCCTCGCTTTCTCCTGATTGGAGTTTGAACGATCTTGACGCTGAAATCGCGCGATCCCACTATTCCACCAATGACATTACCGAAGTACCTGTCAACCGCTGGCTTGTCCTTGCCAAGGATACCAGCAACGATCCTATGATCTGGTTCCTCTTGGCAACGAGCCTTTTATTCGCCATTTTGCAAGATTTCCATCAAGCGCTGATTTTACTCTTAGCAACCATTCCTCTCATTTGCATGGATGCCTTCCTGCACTGGCGTACAGAAATTTCTACCCGGGGACTTAAAAGCAGTCTGGCAACCAATGCACTCGTAGTGCGATCTGGCGCGGAGAATCTGATACCAGCAAGAGACATTGTGCCTGGCGATCTTGTCATCGTTCGAGCAGGCAATTCCTTTCCCGCAGATGGCATTATCATCGGCGGCAGCAATATTCAAGTGGATGAATCTACTTTGACAGGTGAATCCCTACCTGCGACCAAGGAAATTTTAAAAACCTTACATAGCGGGGTTTCAGAGCCCTCTGTCGATGCTCAATTTTTAGGCTATGCAGGCACCATTTTGCTGACAGGTGAAGCATTATTACGAGTCGTATTTACAGGTAGAGAAACTCTTTATGGTGAAATCGTCATATCAAGCCAAGAAACCCAGCGCGCAATCACTCCGCTTCAAAAAGCCATTGGCAAACTTATCCTGATACTGATTATTGCGGCAACTGTCATATGCATCATTCTTGCTGTTGTGCGCTACCTCCAAGGTTTTGGCATATTGGACGCAATCCTAAGTGCAGCAATCTTAGCGGTTGCAGCATTACCCGATGAGTTTCCCCTAGTATTTACCTTCTTTTTAGGTCTGGGCGTCTATCGCTTGGCCCGCAAAAAAGCCTTAATTAGACGTGCCGTTTCCGTGGAAAACATTGGCCGCGTTACCTGCATCTGCTCAGATAAAACAGGAACCATCACAGAGGGGCAATTTAAGCTGACAGATTTAATCCCAAATCCAGCATTAGTCCCTGAAGATCTGCTCTATTTTGCGGCACTTTGCTCACGGGCTGAAACGGGCGATCCCCTAGATTATGCGGTATTAGAGGAGGCTCAAAAGCAACAGCTTACTTTGCCTGAACGCGCTTACATTTTTCCTTTCACCTCTGAACGCAAGAGAGAAACAGCTTTGATCGAAATTGAAAAAGATAAAACTTTAGCCGTCACAAAAGGATCACCCGAAATGATCCTAAGAATTTCCAAGTTGTCTGACATTCTGCGCAGCAAATGGACAGATCGCATCAATGAATATACCAATTCCGGTTATAAAGTCATTGCCTGTGCCAAGCTCAAACTTCACAATTTTCCAGTTGAAAATAATGTGGTTGATTTTGAATTGAAAACACATCATAAAAATGATGCTGAATTCATGGCTGCTGCGAAACCTAAGGAACCGGATTCCGATTACGAATTTGTGGGTCTGCTCGTTTTTGCAGATCCACCGCGTCCAGAGGTTCGCGACTCAGTCTTGAATTGCTTAGGCAGCGGTATTCATGTTTTGATGATCACAGGCGATCATCCTGGTACGGCAAAAGCAATTGCAGAGAAAATTGGTTTAGGCCGCGGCAAGCCTGTTGTGATCACTGCAGAAGAGGCAGAAATTCACTCGAAAAAGCGCGACGGCGGTTATTTTCGACACGTGGACGTGATAGCGCGTGCAATACCCTCGCAAAAACTTGCCATTGTAAAATCTTTGCAATCGGTCGGTGAGATCGTAGCCGCAACAGGAGATGGCGTGAATGATGTGCCAGCCATTCGTGCTGCAGATGTTGGCATCAGCATGGGGGAACGTGGCACACAAAGTGCGCGAGAAGCGGGTGATATCATTTTATTGGATGATAATTTTAGCACCATCGTCAATGCCATTGCTGAAGGCCGCCAGCTTTTCAAAAACTTAAAGCAGAGTTTTAAATATTTATTAATGATTCACATTCCGTTTGTATTTTCAGCCGCAATTATCCCCCTGCTCGGTTATCCTCTCCTTTTCCATCCGATTCACATCGTATGGATTGAATTATTCATTCATCCAAGCGCAATGCTGGTATTTCAATATCTCCCCGAGCAAAAAAAACTCGGTAAGGTCAAAAAAACCGATAAAATACATATGTTTTCAAAACGCGATTGGGTTTCGATTATTTTGGCGGGAGCTTACGGCACCATTGCCATGGTAGGGTACTACATCATTAATCTCCAACTTTTAGGGAACAGCTCTCACGCGAGAAGCGTATCACTCGCGCTGCTCGTTCTCATGAATTCCACTTTTATCCTGGCTTTGTCCGGTTATAAAACTTGGAGCGGCCGCATTATTATTGCAGTGACTATTTTATTATCGGTTTTCCTGATTCAAAATCCCTTCACCAGCAACTTTCTAGAAATTGCTCCTTTGGGTCCAAGGGTGTGGTTATTGATTGTTGGATTGAATTTACTACTGCTCGGGCTGTTGCGGTTCATCGAGGAATAAACCGAGGAATGACATCGAAGAAGGATAACGAAAAGGCATAAAAAAACCCCGAAACCAACATGATTTCGGGGTTTTTTCTAGATGCAATTGCAGCTTGTGGCTTGCAGCTTACTGGGTTACATCATATCCCCCATGCCGCCCATGCCTCCCATACCGCCCATGCCGCCACCCATGCCACCATGAGCATGCGCACCGCCTTCTTTATCAGACTTCGGTATTTCTGTGATGGTGCATTCTGTGGTGATGAGCAAGCCAGCAATGGATGCAGCTTGTTGTAAGGCCGTTCTGCTGACTTTGGTAGGATCCAAAATACCCATTTTAATCATATCGCCGTATTCGCCGGTCGCTGCGTTGTAGCCATAGTTGCCGGAATTGTTCTTCACATTTTCGACGACAACAGCAGGTTCAGCGCCAGCATTGGCAACGATCTGACGTAAAGGTGCTTCGAGAGATCGAATGATGATGTTAATACCATGGTTTTGATCTTCATTGTCACCCTTCAAATTCTTGATCGCTTGACAGGAGCGGATCAATGCAACACCACCTCCGGGTACCACGCCTTCTTCCACTGCAGCTCGAGTCGCATGTAATGCGTCTTCAACGCGGGCTTTTTTCTCTTTCATTTCTACTTCAGAGCTTGCACCCACTTTGATAACAGCAACACCGCCAGAGAGCTTGGCAATACGTTCTTGCAATCTTTTCGCGATCGTAGTCAGAAGTGGTTTCTTCCATTTGACCACGTAATTGTTTGATGCGAGCTTCGATATCTGTGCTCTTGCCAGCGCCATCAATGATGGTGGTATTTTCTTTGGTAACCACAATACGCTTCGCAGAACCGAGATCTTCGAGCTTAGCAGATTCCAAGGTGACGCCGATTTCTTCAGAAATGACATTTGCCTTGGTTAAAATAGCAATATCTTGCAGCATTGCTTTACGTCGATCACCAAATCCGGGCGCTTTAACCGCACACACCTTCACGATGCCGCGGATATTGTTGACGACCAAAGTAGCCAGTGCTTCACCTTCCACATCTTCAGCAATGATGAAGAGCGCACGGCCAGATTTTGCCACAGCTTCAAGCACAGGCAGCATTTCGCGAATGTTGGAAATCTTCTTGTCAACCAAGAGGATATAAGGATTTTCCAATTCGCAGCTCATGTTTTGCTGGTTGTTGACGAAGTAGGGTGAAATGTAACCGCGATCAAACTGCATACCTTCAACCACTTCGAGTTCATCTTCAAGACCAGTGCCATCTTCCACTGTGATAACGCCTTCTTTACCGACTTTTTCCATAGCACTTGCGATGATATTACCAATGGATTCATCAGAGTTGGCAGAAATGGTACCCACTTGAGCAATTGCCTTGTTGTCTTTGCAAGGTGCAGACAATTTTTTGAGCTCTGCAACCACAGCAGTAACGGCTTTATCCATACCGCGTTTCAGATCCATAGGGTTCATGCCGGCAGCGACTGCCTTATGACCTTCAATAAGAATCCAGTGCGCCAATACGGTAGCAGTCGTGGTGCCATCGCCTGCTTCATCAGAAGTCTTCGAAGCAACTTCCTTGAGCATTTGGGCGCCCATGTTAACGATGGGATCTTCAAATTCGATTTCTTTAGCGACTGTCACACCGTCTTTGGTGATAACTGGGGCGCCAAAAGATCTTTGAATGATGACATTGCGTCCTCTTGGACCGTGGGTCTTGCCAACAGCCCGGGCCAAAGCAGCAGCACCTTTCAACAAGCCTTCACGAGCTGATTCAGCAAAATTGAGTTCTTTCGCAGCCATTCTAATTTCTCCTCAAGATTAAAGTTTATTTACTAATTACTTTCGAAAGTTTCATAACTCGAGTACTTTCGAAAGTTTTTTACTATTACTTTCGTCAGTCTTTTCGGTCTTAGCCTTCGATGACGCTCTTATCCTTCGATGACACCCATGATGTCTTCTTCGCGCATGACCAAGAGATCTTTGCCATTGACTTTGACTTCGGTGCCGGAGTACTTGCCAAAGAGCACTTTATCGCCCACCTTGACATCGAGCTTGCGCAATTGACCATTTTCAAACTTACCTGGACCAGCTGCCACCACTTCACCTTTCTGAGGTTTATCGCCCACAGTTTCGGGAATGACGATACCACCAGCGGTTTTATGCTCTTCAAGACGCTGGATAATCACGCGATCATGCAACGGACGAATATTAACTGCTGCACTCATGTTTTCCTCCTTATTTAGATTTAAGTTAAGTTACTAATAAGCCTATTAGCTACGAGCTACTGAAAATATCTTGCATTGTAGCACTATTAAACTGTGCAAGACTATGTTTATTTAACATTAATATAGGGGCGGAATTTTTCAAATCAAGGGGGAAAATGCAGTAAAATGATATTTAAATGTCTAACCTAGCATGATGCAAGTGGGATTAATTCCATTCTCCTATGGATTCCCGCGGAGGCGGGAATCCATAAACTATAGAGTAAGAAATTTTCAGTTATTAAAAGAACTTTTTCTTGGCTTTCTGAGTAATTTCCAAATCATCTGAACCCAGAGCACTCTCATCCCCCTCAGATCCCAGAGACCTCGCAGAACGCAATTCCAACATCTCTTCTCGCAATTTCTGCAATTCCAGCTCTAAACTCGACGCTTTTTCACGCTCGGCTTTAAGATCTTCACTTAATTTGGCTTTTTGCTGTTCCATTTGAATAGCCTGTTCTTTGTGCTTTGTCGCTTCCGCTTCCAGTTGCCCTTTTAGTTTCTTAATCAGCTCCGCCTGTTCTTTATGCTGTTCTAAAAACTGAATCGCATCCTCCGGCACCAATAAATCTAAACGATTCTCCCTCATTCCAAGTCCGAGAAGTGACCCGGTGATTTCCATACGGAGAGTGGAAGTTTCATCGCACGGTTTAGTTTTGCAAATATGTTGATATGCCTTCTTAAGGAGCTCGCGAGAATCTAAATTTTGCTCTTCGAACTTAAGGAAGTCATGGAATTTTTCCAATAATTCTTTTAATTCCTTCGATTCTTTCGATTCCATCAATTGCAATTGCTTTTGTGATGATGATATTTCCACTACCTCGCCAACATCTAAATCTGCTGTATTCTTACATGAGGCCATGTAGTAGAACGTAGCAAGCTCCAAGTGTACTTCTTGCAAATCATTATAGAGCGGATTTGAAAAAGAAACCCGTGTTAATTCCTCAGGAATCTTTTTAAACAAGGCAAAAACTGAATTCACGTCCAATATTTTTATAAGCTCATATTCTTCCTTGATGAGGGTTGCAAAGGAATAATAAAACTGGGTTCTTACAAGTGCTTGAGATAGGAGAGAGCTGCTCAGTACCCCCCGAATGATAAGTTTCGAAGCCATCTCAAATTCTTGTTTTTTTAAGCAAGATTTTGCTTGCCAAAAAGAGAGGATACTGATTATTTCCCTTTTATGATCTTCAGTAACCGACTTAGATAATGACAGAGTTTCTGCGAGCTGAAGGGGAGTCAATCCTGCATGATTTGTTGCCTCTAGATCGGCACCAAGTTCACAAAATATTGCTATGAAATACAGCAAACCTCGTTGAACAGCAATATGCAGTAATGTGTTTCCTTCCCCATCGCGCTGATGAATAGATGCACCTCTTTTAAGAAATGTTTTCCAATGATTAATGTTCGTGTATGTCTCTCTTGCTGTAACCGAAATGCATACGTTAAGTCCGGAATTAAGTTTTTTCAAATAAGAGTTAAATTCTCCTGATTCTAGCAGTGCATTAGGGTTGAATTTCTTCAGATTTTTTGCAAATTCCACCGCAGCATCCAGAATATTAAAACTTTCCGTACAGTATTTAGAAATCCCATGATCATTTTTCAATAATTCATGGACTGTTTTACTCCTTTGTTCTGGCTCTACCGCATCGCGTCGTAAAATGGAATCCAAATTCGCCCCTGCATTTATCAAACAGCGCACTATTTCTGGCAAATTGTGACGAATTGCAATATAGAGCGGTGATACATGAAACTCATCATTGACATCAATGAGGTACTTGAATTCCGCCTTACCCAAAATATAGCGAACCCCTTCAATCGATTTAAAATGTTCTATGGCTGTAATTAAAACATGATTACCTTTATGTGATTGTCGATGATCGGCCAAATCTTTGAAGGAATATTTGCTGTTTGCAAGAAGAAAATTTACGACTTTCTCCCGACCTTTTGCAACTGCCGCTAAGGTTGGCCAAGCAATTCCCCCAGTTCTTCCTTTAATTAAAGTTAATATAATTGCCTGCCTTTCCTCCGGTGAAGTTGCTACATAGTTAATTAACATTTCAAGAATTTCAAGATGACCATATTCTGCCGCCAATTCAATTGCTGATTTCTCGTGCCAATATCTTAAATCCCTGACATAGCTTATTGCTTCCGCTTTAGTTTTCGTGCTATCCAGCAATTCTAATAAGAATTTAGACCCAAAATAACTCCCTGCAATTGCCGCCGCCATGAGCATACTATAGCCAGCCGGATCTTTATAGTCGAAAAATGGAGATAACAAGGTTTCAGCGAAAGAGGATTCTGCACCTTGCGAGTCAAGAGATTCTTTCACCCTGATTGTCTCTAAACTTGTCTTCAAAATCTCCATCATTTCTTTGGAATTACTTTTGATGATAAGAAACGCTGCCGAAAATCCTTCCTCATTAGAAATATGAAGTGCCTTGTGGAAAGCAGGTATTCCTAGCATATTACGGACTATCTCAACATTGTTACTTTGAACTGCTGATATTAATGCAATTTCACTCGGTTTGTCTTGCGTCAATTTCTCTATCACTTGTTCTGAACTTATGACATCGCTTTCAGCCTTCGTATTAACTTCATCTAAATTTACACTCATTTGCTTTTACCCCTCAAATATCAGAATATCATATTAATATCACACAAATTTACGCTTAATAACTCTTTCTTTTGAACTCTCTTCCATCGTTGTGGTTTCACTCTCCTCCACTACAGCTACTTGTGCTGATTGCTGCTGCAACTTCTTTAAGGCATTCTCCAATTCCAAAATCCTTTTATCCTGTGCCGCTATCTTTTTTGCCTGCATCTCGAGCTGTTCAGCTTGTTTTTTATTTTGCTCAGTTAGGGTCCGATGTTCTTCGATAAAAGTGAGACCATCTTCTGGATTCAGAGTATCCAAACTATTTACCTTCATTCCAAGCCCCAGAAGAGAACCAATGATCTCTTTACGCAATATCATGGCTTCATCGCAAACCTTTGCTTGGCAAATGTGAATATAGGCTTTTTTAAGCAGGCAATTTGGATCAAAATATTCTTCTTCTAATGCTATAAATTCTTCAAAATTCTGGTTTAAATTGAATTCCTCTCCTAGATGCTTGACCTCTTTCAAGAAATCAGGTGAGCAGCCCCGGGAGACGCTTGCTGCTTTTGGTTCAGATTTAGAGCTTGATCCAGATATCGCTTCTTGAATCAATGAAATCACTTGTGTCGTTGCTGCAATTTGCAACTGTTCTACTGAATCCAACTCCTGACTTGGAATTTGCTTATAATTCATGTAGCATAGAGTTGCGATTTCTAATTGTGCATCGGAATATGATCTAGACTTCTTTGGAATCCTCTTTAATAAAGCAATGACAGATTCGGTTTTCAGTATTTGTATCAGTCTATGTTCATTTTTAATCATCATTGCAAAAATATATATGTATTCTCCCTGATCCATACTCCCATAAAGCGTTGAATATGAATTTTTATCAATTGGAAACTCAGCACAAGCCAGCAAGGCTAAAGCAATAAATTTTGCAGCTTTTTGTGGTTCATTTTTCTTTAATAGTTCTCTAGCATATTCATTTGCCAAGCAGCACAATGATTGAATACTACCTATCAATTTATATTGATCCGATTTATTTTGGAACGTTGTTTTGACAATATCAAGTGCAGTCAAGCCTTTATTGTTTACTGCCTCTATATCCGCTCCATACTTCATAACTTCTTCAACAAGAGGGTTACTAAATAATACCGCTGTATGCAAGGGTGTATTGCCATCCTTATCTCGTTGATGCATTGAAGCGCCATTATGCACGCAAATCCACAATCGAGAATGCCTAAAATCATCTCCTTTGCTATAGCTGTCAAATCCTTCCGCAGCCTCCAAAATCCTGAAACTTTCCAAGCAAATTTTTTGACTAGGTTTCAGAATTTCATAAACAGTTTCATTCCAGTATTTGCTACCTTCTGCTGCAAAACGGTTAAGCTTTGCTTGAAAATCAACACCACTTGCTATTAATAAGCGTGTAACCTGAGCTTTATTATATCTCACTGCAAGATAAAGAGGCGTGATGTCGTCGGTGCGATCTGGTACATTGATGAGATGCCTTAACTCAGGTACTTTTAAAACCAAATGAACACAGCTCAAATCAACTTTCTCATTTGTGCTTTCCGCGAGAGTCTTCAGCAAAAAGTGATCTCCCATTCCGTTCCGGAATTCCGCCAATTGCTTGTAGGTATATTTGCTGTTCTTGATAATATAATCTACAACTTCCTGAAGTCCTGCGCTTGCCACCATAAATAAAATGGTTTCTTGAAAATTTTCAGGAACAAGATCGTTCACCAAGCTTGAAAATATCGCTTCGTGCTCTGCTTTGGTAGCTGCCATGCTATTGATATTCTTCTCAAGCACTTCCACTGAACCACTTAACGCAGCTTCTTTGAGCGCTTTTATAATTGGGTTTGTTGTTGTTTTCAGTACTATTTTTTCCAAATTTCCTGCACCAGGCACGATACTCATGTTTTCACCTCATAATAATAAAAGAAATTCTTCTGGATTGCTTCACAAACTGCTTGATTGTCTCCTCTTTTTGACTGGAGACTTCTTGGACTTCCGCAAGCTTGCCTCCTGTTCAATCTCGCCTCCAGCTATTTTGTCACGCAGTTCCGTTTTTTTACTATCCATCTTAAATTTTGTAAATCTGAGTCCGATACCAAGAGGTTCGGCATCCTTCATTAACGCACTGGATTCTTCTTTTCGCAATTTCTGGAGACCTCTACTTCCGCCACTAGGCTTGCTATTCTCTTTTGCTGCTCTTCCAATTTCACACTTTGCGCCTCGAGTTTCGAGTCTTTCGCTTTAAGTTGTAATGCTTTTTCTTTGCTACCTTCTAAAAATATCCAAGCATCTGCGGGGTTTAACAAGTCAATGGCATTTTCTCTCATACCAAGCCCCAAAACTGCTCCCATAATTTCTTTCCGAAGCACTATTGTTTCTTCGCAATCCTTTGCTTCAAGTATATGAAAAAATGCTTTTTTGAGGAACGTTTCGGGCTTTGAAAAATCTTCATCTGTCGCAACAAATTCTTGGAATTTCTTTTTCAATTCAGTATTTTCTTTTGCAGCACCAGGCTTCGATGAATCCTGCACTTCAATCGACGGCAAACCCAGCATAATATAATCTTCGACTGCTTTTTTTTGGTCTGCTTGCTTCGAAGATGTTTCTGCTTCTCCCTCTGCATTGCTTGCTACTGTTGGTTCTAAAAATGCTGCGTCTTCTGATTCTAAATCAGCTAATAATTCTTGATCAGAATCTAGAGCATCTTGAACATGAACTGGTTTGTATGCCATAAAGTAGATTTTTGCCAATTCCAATTGAGCCTCTGCGTATGGAGAATTCATATGAAGATCTTTAGGGATTTTTTTCAATAAGGTAATAACTACTTCCATCTTGAACATACTCAGAAGAACACCATCTTCTTTGATGAGTTTTGCAAAGTTTAGATATTGAGCTGCAGGGTCCTCCGTAACTCTGCATTCCAATAATCCTAGCATAATAAATTCCGCAGCTTGCTCGTAATCTTTTTTAATCATTAATCGTTTGGCATAGAAAAAATATATCATCGATAACTTATGGTTTTTATCAAAGCCACGACTTTTATCAAAACCAAAACGAACCTGTTCGCCAGGAACCGATCTTGCGATGTCTAAAGCTGTCTGGCCTTTATTATTCCTTGCCTCATAATGCGCCCCGCGTTCCATGATTTCGTAAAATACGCCTGTATGCATTGCTTCTGCTGCCAAATGCAGGGGCGTATTTCCATCCGCATCTCTTTGATTTACCGAAGCACCTCGCTTCAACAAAACTTCCAGATGAGTTTCTTTACTATTTGATGCGGGATCATTCCATGCCATGAGGCGCGTAGGATGTTCTTTAAGCAAATATTCAAACTCTGAGGCTGCCTGCAAAATATTATATGATTCTTCTTGCGTTTCACTCAAAACTCCTACCTCATGTCTATAGTCTGTGAAGGCTTTAAATAGTGAGTCAATTAGCGAACTACCAATGCCCTCGAAAGGTCTATAATAAAAGTCTTTGCGTTTTATATTAAAATTTGCGCCTGAGCTGATTAATTTCTTAATTAAAATCGGATCACTATTTGAAATCGTGATAGCATAAAACAAAGGTGTAGATATCGCTTTATTGCTGGATCCCACATTTAGTAAATGACACAATTCAGGAGTTCCAAGAATATAGTCAATACCTTCCTGTGATTTCTCAGAAATTGCTGTGTGTAGAAGATGTTCACCCTTTCTAACTCTCTGTTCTGCCAATTGCTTCAAAGAAAAATTGCTGTTTTTGATGATATAATTGACAATTGCTGCATGTCCTGCAACGGCTATTTGATATAATGCTGTTTCTCCCTCGCTATCTTTATCTGAGACTAGGTTTGAAAAAAGTTCTTCCCGCTCTTCCGCAGAGAAAACTCCTAGTTCAATCAGCATTTGAAGGATTCTTAATTGTCCATTAATTGCGGCTAAAAATATTGCACTGATGACATCTTTATTCACATTTAACAAATATTCCAGAGCAAATTTCCTATCCACACTAGACAATAATTCCAGCAAAAATTTTACTTGATGAAAATTGCCCTCTTTGATTGCCTGTATTAGCATTGTATTGTTGTCAGCATCGCGATATTGCAAAAATTTTAGGATGGCGATCGAATTTTCTGTAAACACCTTTTGTTTTTGCTTCATAATAAGAAGCGCTGCGGTCATGCCATTTTTGTTCGGCCTATGCAGGAGATCTTGAAACTCTGGGAACCGCAGCAGAAATCGAACCACATCAGGATTATTGCTTTGCACCATGCGAAGCAGAATATTATCGCCATCTTCAAGCTTTTCCAAAAACAGCGATTTGATATCGGCGCCTTTCTTAATAAGATCTTCTGCAAGATCCAATCGATTTCGGGCTAAAGCCTGATATAACGGACTCCTGTATGAATTGGGACATTGAATAAAGGCATTCGCATCCTCTTCTTTTTTAGCTGCAGTTATAGATTCGTTGATATCTAAATTACTTTTAATGCTTGCTTCCGCTTCATGTAATTCTAAACTCATCTTATTGCTCCTATTTTTTTTTGATTCACGTATTCTATTGATTCATGTATTTTCTTAATTCATGTTATATAATTTATTTTCATATTAAAGACTGTAAATTTTCACTAGTAATCACTCGGAACTAATATACACCCTCCATTGCTCTATGCTCAGATGAATAATTTTCAAAGCGTGAATAATGCCCGAGAAATGTCAATCGTACCGTACCGGTCGGGCCGTTTCTTTGCTTCGCGATGATAATTTCTGCTGTGCCTTTGTCGTGGCTATCCTTATGATACACTTCGTCGCGATATATAAAGACAATCAAATCGGCATCTTGCTCGATAGCGCCGGATTCCCGTAAATCGCTCATCACAGGTCGTTTTTCTGGTCTTTGTTCCAAACTTCGATTGAGCTGGGAAGCAACTACCACAGGCACATTCAATTCGCGTGCCAAGGATTTCAAGGAACGCGAAATTTCCGCAATTTCTGCGGAACGGTGTTCGTTGTAGCCAGGTACGCGCATCAGCTGTAAGTAGTCGATAACTATTAATCCAAGATTTCCGTAGGTGCGTGCGACACGGCGTGCTCGGGCGCGCACTTCAAAAGGACTTAAAGATCCGCTGTCATCAATTAATAATTTTTTGCTCGACATCATGCTGATAGCAGAAGTGAGCCTAGGCCAATCATCATCTTCTAATTGACCGGAACGAATGCGTTGCTGTTCAATTCTTCCCAAAGAAGAAAGCATACGCATGGCCAATGCTTCTGCCGGCATTTCCATACTAAACACCAACACAGTATCGTCATGCTTCATCACCGCATGCTCGGCCAAATTCATGGCAAAAGTGGTTTTACCCATGGAAGGTCTGCCTGCTACCACAATTAAATCAGCGGGTTGCAAGCCAGAAGTATAGCGATCGAAATCGGTATATCCTGAAGTAATACCGGTAATAGCAGATTTTGCATTGAACAATGCATCGATGCGATCTACGGTGCGAGATAATACTTCTGAAATAATTTGCGGACCGCCGCCTGCTTTTCCGCCCATTTCAGCAATGGAGAACACTCGTCTTTCGGCGGTATCTAATAATTCTGCAGCGGTTCTATGCCCTGGATCAAATCCGGATTCAACAATCTCACTTCCTGCTTCAACGAGTTGCCGTAAGATAGAACGTTCACGAACGATATCTGCGTATGCGCTGATATTAGCAGAGCTCGGGGTATTTTTGGCGAGGGCGCCTAAATAGGCTAATCCGCCGACATTTTCTAATTCTTTATTGCGTTCTAATATTTCTGAAACGGTTATGATGTCGAGTGGTTTTGAATTTAAAACCAAATCTGCCATAGTACGAAATATGGCACGGTGATCGAGGCGGTAAAAATCGTTTTCGGTGAGGCGATCTGCTACATGATCCCAAGCTTGATTGTCGATCATCAAGCCGCCTAATACTGCTTGTTCTGCCTCAATCGAATGGGGTGGCGTTTTAAGGGTGATGCCTTGGGGGGTCATGCCTTGAGAGTATTGCTGCTCAATTGTCATGTTAGACATAAAGTTACCTATCACCCACCCTCCCCCAAGAGGGAGAGGGTTAAAGAGGGAGGAGGGAAATTACTGCGGCGTAACGCTAATCTTAATAGTCGCTATCACCTCTCCACCTTGCAAATGCAACTCAATTTCATACTCACCAACATTTCTAATAGGCCCTGTTGGCAGTCGAACTTCACTTTTAGCAATAGAATGGCCGGCATCAGACAATGCCTGCACAATATCCAAAGCACCAACCGATCCAAACAAACGCCCTTCTTCACCAGCTTGTGCAGGAATGATGACAACAAATCCTTCCAATTTTGAAGCACGATCTTTTGAATTTTGCAGACGTTCTTCTGCTGCGCGTTCTAACTCTGCACGTGCAGATTCAAAGCGTGCAATATTTGCTTTAGTAGCAGGCAACGCTTTGCCAGTTGGAATTAAATAGTTACGCGCAAAACCTGGCTTCACTTTCGCTTGGGTGCCAATTGGTCCTATTCCAGTAATTCTGTCCAGTAATATGACTTCCACGATGCACCCCCTTTAAACTCTGTGTTGATCGCAATAAGGCAGTAATGCCAAATAGCGTGCTAATTTGATTGCTTTTGCTAATTGGCGCTGATAACGTGCCTTAGTGCCTGTGATGCGGCTTGGAACAATTTTACCGCTTTCAGTAATGTAGTTTTGTAAAACTTTCAGATCTTTATAATCGATCTGTTTAACATTTGCGGCTGTGAAGCGGCAAAATTTTCTACGACGAAATTGACGTGCTGACATAGTTTAATCTCCTTCCGATAAATTAACCAACGACCTGATCTTCGTCGGCTTCAAAAATTTCTTCTTCTTCCATTTCGAAGCCGCCACGATCGCGTCCGCCGCGATAGCCTTTGCCTTCTTTGCGTTCGTCTTTTTCTTTCATGAGAACAGAAGGCTCTGTGATTGCCTCGTCCTGTTGTAAGACCATGTGCCGTATGACAGCATCATTAAAACGGAAAGAATTGGTAAGCTCAGCCAAGGCTTCTTGGTCGCATTCCACATTCATGAGTATGTAATGCGCCTTATGGAGTTTATCGATAGGATAGGCTAATTGACGACGACCCCAATCTTCTAAACGATGAATGGTGCCGCCTTTGGAGGCTAAGTTAGCGCGATAGCGCTCGAGCATACTCGGAACCTGTTCGCTTTGGTCCGGATGCACCATAAAAACAATTTCATAATGTCTCATAATAACTCCCTATGGATATTAAATATGTAGCTTCCCGAAATTTAGGCTTGTTACAGCTCCGAAATGCAGTGAAGCAAGGAGAAAGGGAGTTAGTATACCATACTGAAAAAGATTTATAAACAAATGAGGCTTAACGTAAGTAAAGTCATTATTATTATGAGTTAATTAAATAAATTACAAATATTAAAGTTGATTTCTTAAAACCGATTACCATATTATCACTACCACTGTTTGATATTGAATGTTGTTGTATTGGATTTCGTTTTAAATGTAATCTATTTTTTACATAAGTAAGGGAAAAACGTGGTATTACATCAATTTTTAAAACGCAGCTTCTGTCGTTTCTTGACTAGCTTTCTTGTCAGTGCTTTATTAATAAGCTTAACCTGCGTGGGATGCGCAGCCCCGATCCCCAAAATCCCGCCAGCAGAGCTCCCAAATCTGGTCCGGAATTATGGCACAGAACCAACCAAAACCATGATTCACGTCGATGCCAAAACACAAATTTTGACAGTGTTGAAAGATAATAAAGTTCACAAAAAATATACTATTTCAACAGGAAAGAAAGGCTTAGGACAACATGCAAACACTTTTCAAACTCCTCAAGGTCTGCATCGAGTCAATGAAAAAATTGGCCATGGGGTGCCGAAATACGGCATCTTTAACCATCGACAATTCATGGGCACTACTTGGAAAAAAATTCCACAAAGTCAGCATCTTAAAGATTATATTTCTACCCGCATTTTACGCCTTGAAGGCATGCAACCTGGATTAAATAAGGGCAAAGATTGGCTTGGCAGAAATGTCGACACCTTAGCACGCGCGGTTTATATTCATGGCACCACTATGGAATGGAAATTAGGATTTCCGAGCACAAAGGGCTGTGTTCATATGAGTGCGGATGATGTGATTTCTCTTTTTAATCAGGTGCCGGAAGGGACTCTAGTTTGGATAAATTAATCGAGTCCTTGTCGCACAAACTAAGTCTTTTCTTTTTCAACTTTTAACAAAGGCGAAGCAAATACCCTATTCCTACCGCGATGCTTCGCCTGAAATAACGCAAAATCTGCTGCCTCTCTCAATTCCAATGGCGTCGTGTAAACACCTTCTGCAGCGGAAACACCTAAACTTATCGTAACATGATCACTGCATCCCGAATTAATATGCGGGATATTCAAAGCCTCAATCGCTTCTCTTAATTTTTCTGCAACTTGGTTTGCTTTTTCAAGATTACATTCTGGCACTAAAATGGCAAAGACATCCCCAGTAAGCCTTGAAATAGATGCTTTGTTACCTGGCAATGCACGTTTCAAAGCGTCCGCAACCTTGATGATAACTTCATCTCCTCTATTAGCACCATAGACCTGATTGTAGGCTTGAAAATAATCAATATTTGCCATGATCAAAGTCAGCGGTGTTTTAGCGTCTTTTGCTTGAAACCAAGCCTTTTCTAAGTCTTGATCGAAACTGTTGGAATTCCCGATGCCAGTCAGGGTATCTTGTGTCACCAAACTTTCTAGGGCGCGATTGGCAACGACAAGGCTGTGCGCAACATTGAACACATCTTCTTTTAAATTTTGCTGTCTTGCTGCTGAACTGATTTTTGCAAAAATTCGCAGTTCTGGGATGGGTTTTTCTAAATAATCATCACTGCCAGCTTCGATGGCTTGTCGGATTTCATCCTCTTGAAACTTTTTTCCCATATAAACAATGGGCACCCACACTGCATGGCCGCCTAATTGGCGAATTTGGCGAATGACTTCAATTCCGGGGGTTCCTGAGAGTTCTTTATCAACAAAAATAAGATGTGGGCATTTTTCTCGGCATTTATCGAGCACATCGCGTGCTGTCAGCATCTCCTGCGGCGTGTGTTGCAGTTTTTCAATGTAGGCTGCTAGTCGCCGCCTCTGTTCTATGTCCTGGTCCGCCACCATGATTAACATCACATCCCCTCATTATCCTCAATACAGAGTTTCTATTCATTACAGGGACTGCAGAGATGCTTGTCATTGCGCTGCTGCTGTTTCATTATTATTTGTTGCCGATTTTACGATGGCATGCTTTATCGCACCACGCGCCAGACTCTCTGGTGGTAAATAACCAATATGTCCCCTACCATCAGGATAGATCAAAGTAGGTGTTCCTTCGACCCCGAGCTTTTGACCTAAAGCCATATGCTCTTTGACAGGATTTTGACAGGTTTTAATTTCCAAAGCCTCACCTTCCATAGCTTTGGACAAGGCCTCTGCTGGATTAGGAGAACAGAAAACAGCCACAAATGTATTATAGTCTTTGGTACCCACTTCTCTGGGATAGGCCATCATGCGAAGCTCAATGCCTAATTCTGTAAGGCGTGGGATATCATGATGCAATTTACGGCAAAAATGGCAGTCGATATCGGTGAAAACCAGAACGGTTGCCTTTGGATTTGCGGGACCATAGGAGATCGCAGTTGAAGGCATTTCGAAGTTTGGAGATTTTCCATGATGTGCAGGTTTTTCAGGACTTGAAGGATTTTCAGGAGTTGCATGAACAGTGCAGACAGTGAAGACACTGCATACAGTAACAATAGAAATTAGTAAAAGTCTCATTATGCTGATGCAGATGCAGTGTTTCATGACTACATTCCTTGTATGTATCTTGTATATATATGGCAAATTATGACAACTTGCCTTGCATTGATATGACTAATTGCGTAACAACTTGCAAGGCAAGGCAAACTATAAATTTTTATTCGCTGGCTTCTGAATCATTCTGTTCTGATTCAGTTTCCGCTGCTCTGCTCGCACCACCAGCAGCTTCTTGGCTGCCTGAAAGATCTAAGCGTTCACGAATACGCGCGCCTTTACCTGTCAAACCACGCAGATGATAAAGCTTGGCCTTGCGAACATGACCACGTCGTTTCACTTCTATGGCTTTCACAACTGGGCTGTGCAATTGGAACACACGTTCCACGCCTTCACCATGGGAAATTTTGCGAACTGTGAATGAAGAATTCAAGCCTCGGTTGCGCTTTGCAATCACAACACCTTCAAAAGCCTGGACTCGGGTACGATTTCCTTCCTTAACTTCTACTTGAACGACAACAGTGTCGCCCACACGAAACTCAGGAAGATTTTGCTTCATTTGAGCTGTTTCAATTTCATGGATTATTCGACTCATGACACCTTCTCCTTTTTAAAACTTTTTTAAAACCTAAACTTGTAAAACCTGCCAAAACCAATTAGAACCTGTAACTAAACAATTAGACATTAGCTACAAGCCCTCTATAAATTCCTGCAACAATGCCTGACTTTCTTTATCTAAATCAAGCTTCTTTATCAATTCCGGCCGCCTTTGCCAAGTTCGGCCCAAACTCTGTTTCAAACGCCAACGTGCGATACTTGCATGATCGCCGCTCAACAAAACCTCTGGCACTCTTAAACCGTCTACCACCTCAGGCCTGGTATAGTGCGGACAATCGAGCAAGCCTTTCGAAAATGAATCTTCTCTGGCTGAATCTTCGTGTCCAAGCACACCGGGTATCAATCGGGTGAGTGCATCAATGATGACCATCACGGCCAACTCTCCACCGCTTAAGACATAGTCTCCAATGGACCATTCTTCATCACATTCAAGTTCAATTAACCGTTCGTCAATGCCTTCGTAACGGCCAGCAATAAAAATAAGCGGCGCATTTTGCTGCACAATTTCCTGCAGCATTTCCTGATCTATTCTACGTCCTTGCGGAGAGACATAAATCACTCGCGGTTTTTTCACTTGTTCTGCCGCTTCTCGCGCTGCCTTAATCGCATGGCGTAAAGGGTACACACCCATCACCATGCCCGGCCCGCCGCCATAAGGCCTGTCATCCACCGTTTTATGCCGATCTACGGTAAAATCCCGCGGATCCCAGCATTTCAAGCTTAAAAGACCTCGTTCAACAGCCCGACTGGTGACACCATACTCCGTGATCGCCTGAAACATTTCCGGAAATAAGGTTACTACACCACACCACATCAGTTAATCCAAAATTAGTAATCCAAACCCCAATGCACCAAAATCTGCTGGGCTTCCAAATCTATCTTCAATATGTATTCTTCAGGAACGTATGGAATTAAATATTCTGTATCCTTTTCATCATTCCAAACCACCAAAACATCATTAGCACCTGTTTCTAGCAGTTCCTTCACCTTTCCTAAATGAACACCTTCCTCATTAATAACATCAAGGCCAATCAGATCGACCCAATAATAATCGCCTTCTACAAGGTCCGGTAATCGATCTCTTTCAATACCAATTTCTAAATTCGTTAATCGCTGCGCATCTTCGCGATTTTCACAGCCTTCTAACCTCGCCACCAATCCCTTACCGTGTTTCCGAGCGTCCAATACTCTAAAAGGTTTCCAAACTTTTCCGTGCTCTGGCTTCACATCCCGAACTTTTATATGCCAAGGATCGTATTCCAACAAATCGTCCGCAAACTCCGTGAACGATTGCACATGCACAAAACCCTGAATGCCAAAAGGGGCGCCGATTCTACCCAAAACAACAAAGGAAGTCGGCTCATCCGATTCTTCCATACTCATGGTTCGAAACCCCTAAGAAGCCTTCAACTGTTTTCTAAATTTAAACACAGAAGCTTTAGCTATCGCGATGGAATTAGGAAGCTTTAGCAAGCTGCTCGTCCCAATCCTTAACCAATCCAGCCACTCTATGGGATGGGATTGCGCCAGTCCCTAGCCAGTACTCAATCCTCTCGCGATTGAGGTTTAAACGCTCTTCTTTGCCGCTGGCAATGGGATTAAAATAGCCTAAGCGCTCCAAATAACGGCCATCGCGGCGATTGCGGCTATCTGTTGCAACTACATGATAAAATGGGCGTTTTTTAGCACCGCCCCGTGTTAATCGTATTACGACCATGGGTTCGTTTTCCCCTTTAATTAAGTGATTGACTCATTTAAAATCTATAAGATCCCATAGTTTACCTTATATTAGGCTGAATGACAATTTATTATCGATAGATGTTATATTCTCATTTTGTCCTTGAGAGCCATTTACAAATGCCATTTGGCAAGATGAAATGGCAGCATGGCAATTAAGTTAGTAAACGAGTAAATTTCTTCCTTCAAGCCTTTTTCCAAAATTCAGGATGAGGAATCTTATTGTCTTCTGGATCTTCCCCAGGTTCTGGAGAATGACAGCGTTTAAAGGTAGCTTTGGAATCTATCCAGACATCAGTTGGTTTTGCATTAAATGAAAATGTCAATTGCTTTGGCATCACTGGTTTTGAAGCATAATCGGGTTCGGATGTAGTATTAATTACCCCAAAATTTGTGACATCTTCGGCTCTCATTGCGTCCGGCCTCCCCATTCCCCCGGTATAGGCTCCAATAATAAAATCATGCCCAGCCGTTTTTCGAATATCATAAATTGTCAGGACATAATTACCCCACAATCGCAAACCTGCCCTTAAAAAACCGGGGTCGGCACTGCCGACATTTGTTGCAACCATTACTGGTTCACCATGCTTGTAATTACTATAGTCATACATCTTTGCAACAAGCTTTCTAGAGCCGCTGATTAGCTTCAAAGATTGCATGCCCGCCTTAAGACCTAATTCCTGCACTTTTTTCCAGAACTCCTTTCTAAACGAATCGTCAACAGTTTCCTGGGCTTCATTGGAAATTTTTGGCGGACCTTCCCCAGAATAATCAATGATTTCAACATTGAGGCGATGGTCTAAACACCTTGCCTGAGGCAACACGATGGCAAAATTTGCTCGGAATTCTGGCGCCGCCTTCAACTGTTTGGAAACTTGTGCCGCAAGGTCTGAAATTTCTGCCGCATCCAAAGGTCCATGACCTTTAGAAAAAAATCTGCATTGACGGAAGATCTCGAGCTGCGACTCCTCAATTTCAAGCCATTCGGAAACAGGTTTGAATAATTTAGCATCTTTTGCAGTATCTAGCTTTTTAATATCTTTGAAATTTGTCAACCAATACGGATGAGAAACTTGCAAGGGGTAAAGCTTATGCAGCGAAAGACATCCCTCAATTGAATTTAAAAATAATTCATAAGCGCAAACAGGATTGCTTTTATCAAGCTTCATCAAAGGCCATACGGCAATATATATTTTTTGCACAGCAAATAGAGCATTGCCGTAGTCATTGCACTTCTTTGTGTCGATCTCAAGACGAAGTTTAGCGAATGCAAACCATGCCCCAGCTTCTTTTAGGGTCTCAGGATTCATGGAATAAAAGGCTGCGTTTAACAGCAAAAAGGGTGCTGGAAGCACTGCAATGTTTTTTGTTATCCAGGATATTTTTTCAGTAGTAGACAACTTATCTGTTTGTAATAATAATCTAAAGGCTTCTGATAAATTTCTAACGTCCCGCCCTCCCCGGGTTATCATTTTATCGAGCAACGAGACGAGTGTCTCTTTTTTAGCGGATAAAAAAGCAGAAGCTTTGTTTATTTCTGAAATAAAGTCGAAGTTTCTATTTGCTTCAGGTATATCAGAAGATACACTATCTATGCTATCACTTGCTTCGTTTGCTTCATCTCTAAGCTTTGTTATCGCTGCAGCGACGGGTTCAGATCCTGCAATTGCCGCAGCTCCCTCGATTGCTTTCTTTTGTTCGCTAGCACTTGTGCTCATAATGGCGCCTCCGATGAAATTTGCATGTTACAAAGATTTTACCTGAATTATGTCAAAAAAAGAATTCCATGTCATCCTCAGATTAAAAAAACCACCTAGTGAAGGTGGAACTACTGCTGCTTGAGCTGGGGCTTAAAGAGGATTCTGCCGGCTCTTGATCTTGTCCTGCTGTAAAAAGCGGTAATAAAGCACCAGGCATTTCTTCGTTTTCTTTCATTTTTCTTGCATGAGAAGGCCTGGACCATAAATCAGTTTCCGCTTTCCCTTTCTTTTTCAGGAGTTCCAACAAATCGCGCATAAAGTATTCACAGCCAGGTTTTTGTGACCGTTCTACCGCTCGCTCACCGGTTGTCTTTGCAAAAGGACTGGTTTCATTTAACTGTGCGCCGCGATCAATCAGAACTTCAATGCAGTCAAGATCGCCCACTTCAATCGCATAAGTAAAAGGTAATTTAAGTTTTGGGCTGAATTCTGCATTGACATCGGCCTTTGCATCGATGAGAATTTCCAATAACCTGGATTTATGATCATGGATCAATCTAAACATCGCGCCTTCTGGATGAAAGAAATTGTAGGCAAGCAATCTTTCTTCAGCGAAGCGACGAAATGTTAATAGATTTTTTGGATCATCTTCAGGTTTCTCTAGAATGGCTTTAAAATTCCCTTCGATCATTCCGGTGGGATCCAACAAGGCAGGAAAGTTTTTCTTTTTCGCAATCACTTCCGTCATTTCCTTCATGAATTTCGGAGATCTCGGAGATCTCGGATGCGTCCTTTTGAACATTTCTTCATAATGGCGAACACCCACTTCTGGTGCTGTGAGATCTGCACCAGCGTCAATAAGAAGTAGAGCAGTTGCCCTGTCCTCTCTTTCCAGGGCATAATGCAAGGCGCCATTTATCTGGATGTATGCTCCAAGCACTCCGAGCTTAAGTCCCGCATTCACTAAGATTTTTAGAAATTCAAATTTTTTCTGTATGATACACTTAGAAAAGAAATTTCTTCCAACCAATACAAGCATCATTCTTACTAATAAACCATTATCATCAATGAGTCTTTGGAGCTTCGAAACATTTGAGGGATCTTTATCATTTCTCATTAGCAGCTGGTCAACTTCTGAATCATATTGACCAAATATGTTATTTCCATTTATTTGCTGCCATCTCCAGGCTTTCCATTGCTCATGAATAAATTTTTCTCTAGGCAATTGGGGAAGAGGAAAATCTTTAGTAATCTCTTTAAATAAAGAGGAGGAACCCAGCCCCTCTTTACTGTTTTTAGCCTTTTTCGTGAAAAATTCAAGGCTTTTAGTAACAGTGAGGCCATTACACAGGTACGAAGTGACGATGTCGCTCACCTCCTTATCACAAGTCAGAAATTGTGCCAGCATTTCTCCAAGCTTTACGCAAGCCACATTTTCTTCTTCAAATAATTTTCTGATTCCAGGCGAAATCAGGAATTCATCAGCATTTAAGACATGTCCTCGTATCAGTCCCAGATTCTCTAATAACAAAGAATCCTCTTCCTTCCGCTTTTCATGTTCTTCCAAAACAACATCATTGCCAAAAAGAGATTTAGCCAACAGTTTTAAGTTGTTTGAAAATTTAAAGTATTCCTTCAGTTGCAAACCACTTTCAGCCAACAGAAAATCTGATTCATAATAATGTTCATCAAATCTTTTCTGCCTAAATTCTTGCGGACTCAAGTGTATAACGTTCTCCGCCTTTTCTCTGTTACAAATACTAATCCTCTCCTCATGTAACTTTTTCAAACCGCGTTCAATATCACACTTCATTGAATCGCAAAAAAATCTGTACTCTCTAGCAACCAATCCTCCCCCAAAACGAAATAGCAGCATCATTGCATATTGGAAGTCATCATAATGACGCAGAACATTACTAAGGGGTGTTTCACCCGCTCTATTGATGATGCAACGACTCGCACCTGCTTGGAGCAAAGTTGCAATACAAGCTTCATGGCCGGATTTTGCAGTAAAGAAATGTAGGGCGGTATCCCCTTGTTCATTGCTATAAGAAGCAAGTGAACCCGCTGCAACTCCAGCCTGATCCAGCAAACAGGATAAAATTTCTAGAGTTATTCCTGGATCACGGAAATTCGTAGAGATTGCAAGCTCAATTAAAACAGAATTCTCAATTTTGCCAAGAGTAACATTCAGAGCTAGACGTTTATCATTTATCAAATATTCTATTATTTCATATTCACATTTTCTAATACTGTAAAAAAGCAACAACCTTCCAACTACCTTGAAAAATGCTTCATCTTGTTCTTTGATAAAATTAAAGAAATGCTTTTCACCAAGCATGGCATGATATTTACGAATGAGTTTAAAGAAACTTACCTCTGCATTTTTTATGGCAAGCATCTGAAGGACTTCTGTAATATTATGATAAAGCCAAGGCTCATAACATGTAATGTCATAAGAAACCAAATTAGATTTTTCTGATATTCGATGAGATGGAAAATCATAGTAACCATTTTCAGAAATTGATCTCAAAGGCAGAACGGATAATTTCATGATTGCTTGTTTGAAATCCAGATAGTACTGTGTATCGCTTACTGATGGGCTTCGATGTACATCGAGATTCTTCTTATATTTGATGAATAGCTCCCTAACCCCTTCCGCAAGATGGTGTTCTTCGGTTTGAAATACATTGACAGCGATTTGATCTAAATGCGGCAATACAATATCTTGCCTTGTGCCGCTTAGGATTTCCTCTAGCACCTTGGGTGAATATATCCAGACACGTTTATTGTCTTTGATCCGTACCCCTATCACAACAATAGGAGCCTCAAAATAAAACTCAAATCCCTTAGGCTTAGTACCAATATCATGCCCCGAATCCATGACAAAAGCACCTGTAACATCAAGCAAAGGTTTAAGTTTATCTGAATGCCTTGTCTCAAATCGGAGCAATCCTGCACCAAAATCAAGTAAATGAATAAAACAACTCGCAAATGAATTATCTATTTCTTTCTTTGGCCCCAAAGCTTGATGTACAGCGTGGTAAACATTCGTCAGAAAATTGAGTAAGGAAGTATATTCTAAATAGGAAACTGTTGTTCCGAATTTTAATTTGCAACGGAGAGGATTAAAACCATTTTGTAAGGAGAGTCGAAAAAAATTTTCAAAGAAATTACAATGTTCTGTTTTTTCAAATTCGCGTACGTAACGCTCTGTATGGTGTGAGTACCTCCCGAGAACAGCGTCTAATATTCCCAGCCCATACCGATTTACATGTGAAACAAGAGACTCCAAGTTTAAGTTTAGAAGAGCATATGCTTTTTCAAAATCCTCTTTACTTCCATTCTGGATTAGATTCTCGACAAGATTAAAAAGTGCATCTGCAGATAATTTTTTCGGATCCAGTTGTAATGGATCCAGTTGCAATGGATCCAGTTGCAATTCGGACGCCTTCTCTGGCGTTTCCTGTGCATCAGCATCAAACAGGTTCGTTGCACTTTTTTCAGGTTCCCTGCTGATATTTTTCTCTTTTTCAGTCTCTTTCCCAGTTTCTTTCTTGCGCTCTCTCAATAATTTAGTAATTTCAGGATGCATTTGACTCACCTTATCATATTCGCATGCGATAACTTGATTTTAATAAAATTTGCGTTTTTTTGGCCTATTTTCATCTTTTTCATAGCTCTGCTCCAACGCTTCCTGTATTTTTTTGTTGTGCATAATTACTTCTTGAACAACCTGCTTATTTAGGCTTTCTGGGTTATCGTATCGTTCCAGAATCATTTTCGCGATATCTGATGATATCACTCTCGCAGGTTTATCTGGTGCTATAGGGTCCAAATTAATTTTACTTAAGCTATGGGCGGCAGCAAGATGCATGCCATGTTTTCTGGCATCTAAGCTTTTTTGCATAGAAATTAAGCGCTGTGATTCCATGTAGAAATATTTCCCAATACCCACAATATAGGGATTAGCGGCAATTGCATTTTTAAGTTGTCTCCAACGAGCATCATCCCTATTATAATCAATTGAATTCCCTTCAAGGTATACTGTAGTCAGACTGTGATTCACAGCAATGACGTCACAAAACTCCTTCCAGAGCGGAGCGTCCAGCTGGCCAAGAAAGTTACCCCAAAGGCATAGATGGGATAAGCCGGATTTAGCAACCAGTGCCTTGCAAAAGTGTGTCCACAGAGAAGCATTAAGGGAACTCAGGGAATTATGCGAAAGATTAAGACTTGTTAAACTGGAATTGGATCCAATCACATTAAATAATTGTTTAATGCGAGAATAATTAAAGAACCAAAGATTCGAATCAAGATTATAAAGAAAAGTTTGCGAAAGCCTTAAGCTTGATAAACTGCGATTGCTGGCAATGGCATTACATAGATATTTCCAGCGAGTACCATCTAAACGATCCAGTCTGATATAGTCAAGAATGAGGCTGGTAAGTTTCTTATGAGAGGCAATGATATCGAAAAGCTGTTTAAAGCGTGTAACTTCTAGGCTATCAAGGCCATTATAAGTCAAATTCAAACACTTTACAGTAGGATGGCTCGTTAAGATATCAAGAAATCGCGTCCAGTGTGTATCATCTAATTGATTTATGCAATGAATGTCTTCAATTTTAAAATCGGGATCTTTTTCTTTCAATATTTTTAGGATTAATTTCATGTTTAAATTTCCTTTTATTGAATAGTAGATTGGTAATTTAACAAGATTAATAGGAAAACAGCCAGTATTGTATGCTAAATTGATGACATTCTCAAGCTATAAGGTGCATCTAAACCCAATTTCAAAGCAAAATAATATCGGTATCCCGAATATATGTTTTTTTTTGATTCATCAGTAATAGTCTCAGTTTTTCTTTCATTTCTTCCCTCATCCATTTACTTATTATTTTATATATTCCTAAATATTTTGCAAGAACCTATCAAAATATGACAGATCCTTGCAAAATATTATCGAAAGGCGAGAATCTACAAAAGATTGTGAATGACGTAAGAAAAATTAGATTTGCAGAGTTGCAGGTTGTTCGTGAGTCGCATCAGCCTTCTTCCTCGAAAACCATCCCAAAATCCGTGTTAACATCACTGCCAAAGCACTGTTACCCAAAACATTGGCTGATGTAATGATGGTATCAAACAAGATGTAAATCGCTGCGATAAAGGCAGACATTTCTGGTGTGAAACCCATATATTTTTCGAGGATAGGAATCATCACAATGATAGTGCCGCAAGGAATGCCGGGTGCGGCAAATTTTGCAATCATGAAGAATTGCAAGAACATAAAGTATTGCGCAAAACCTGGCAAAGGCTGGTTAAAAGTCAATGCAACTGCCATCGCCAAAATGGGAATGGAAATACTGTCTCCCAACAAATGAATATTCACAGTTGCAGGAATCACAGCACGAGCGACTTCTTCGTTGCCAGTATTTTTTTCAGCCGCACTCAGCGTCACGGGCATGGTTGCAATGCTCGACATGGTACTGAACCCTAGGATTCCAGCCGGCAAGGAATTCTTAATGTAGAACCAAAATTTTCGCGGATTAAATTTTGCAGCTATCGCAAACATGAGCCCTAAATAAATGATATTGGCTGCAACAATCAGTAAAACAATAGGCGCATACTTTCCAATCACCTGCATTAAGATGCCATCGTGTTCCATTTTTACGATGAAGCCCAAGGCAAACAGAGGCAATACAGGCACAAATAATTTTCTTAAAAACACGGTCACAAAGTGATTGGCTTTTTCACCAAATTTAATCACCCCTTTCACTCTAAACAAAGAGAAGAAAATGCCCACGATCAATCCTGCAAGCAAAGCAATTTCATTTGGAATCAATTTTGGAATATTGAGCTTCCACAAGGGTTCCAATCCCGCGCTCACAGCGTTTTCTGCACCTCCAGACATTTGCAAATATCCGCTGATCTGTGACAAGCCTGCAGTACCTAAAAAGTAGGCCGCCAAAATTGAAACAAAATTGGAAACACAGACAACAACCAACAAAATAGCCACAAACCGAATCGCATGACCACGATTTGCCACTAAGCTATGAAAGAGACAGCTGAAGATGATAAAGGGTAATAAGAAAAGCAGCATCGAATTAATAGTTAAACTGATGGAATACGCAACGGATTTAACTGTAGGTGCAATATATGGCCCTAAGAATAGTGCAATTGCAAATATCAATATCAATTGTATCGAAAGATTATTCAGTTTTTTCAGTATCTTGCTCATATTGTTGCCACCTTTTTTTACCAGTCACCATCTTATAAGTTATAGCTGCAATTGTCATTACGTTTATATTACGGGGATATAATCTACTTTTGTCTTTTATTTAGTTAACTTATTATACAGCAAATGAATGCGGAAAAAAAGAGGGGGTCCATGACCCCCTCTTTGGTGGAATTATAAGGCCTCGATACAACCTACGAACCTACTCCCCACCCGCCGAATTCAGCGCTTCACCCAAAGCCTGTTGTACATCCTCTGCGGTTATAGGTGGTTGTGGTTCAGTTCCCTTAGGTGCTCCATTGCCACCACCATTACCCGGGTGATCATTTGCTGCCTCACGATTACGCTTCCGCTCCTCATGATAAACAAACCCAGTACCAGCCGGTATCAATCTACCCACGGTGACATTTTCCTTCAAGCCGCGCAGATAATCTCTCTTACCGCAAACAGCTGCTTCCGTAAGTACTCTCGTAGTCTCTTGGAACGATGCAGCTGACAAGAACGATTCCGTAGCAAGCGAAGCTTTGGTAATACCCAACAGCACGGGCTCGAAAGTCGCCGGCAATTTATTTTCCGCAACCAACTTGTCATTGATTTCCTTCAACTCGCTGATTTCAATTTGTTCTCCCGGTAAATAACGTGAATCGCCCGAAGAGACCACAATAACTTTCCGAAGCATTTGTCGAACAATGACTTCAATGTGCTTATCATTGATCTTCACACCTTGCAATCGATACACATCTTGAACTTCATTCACAATGTAATTTGCCAATGCATTAACACCCAATAAACGTAAAATATCATGCGGATTCAGTGCTCCTTCCGCAATCACTTCACCTCTCTCAACATGTTCACCTTCAAACACGCTCACATGACGCCATTTTGGAATCAATTCTTCATGCACTTCACCGTCTGGTGCCGTGATGATCAATCGTCGTTTACCCTTGGTTTCTTTACCAAAGCTTACCACACCTGAAATTTCTGCCAAAATTGCGGCTTCTTTAGGACGACGCGCTTCAAACAAATCGGCAACGCGTGGTAAACCACCGGTAATATCTCGAGTTTTTGAAGTTTCTTGCGGAATACGCGCAATAACGTCACCCACTTCAACTTGTGCATCCATCTTCAGACTTAACGATGGCATCCGCTGGTCAGGAAGTAATGTGCAGGTAAATTGTGTACCCGCCAAACATAAATCTTGCCGCTTTCATCGACCAATTTGACCATCGGCCGTAATTCTTTACCGCCAATACCGCGTTGTTTGGGATCCATAACGACAATACTGGTCAAGTCCAGTCACTTCATCTGTTTGACGATGCATGGTCACGCCATCGATCAAATCCACAAACTTAATGGTACCTGCAACTTCAGTGATAACTGGGTGAGTATGCGGATCCCAAGTTGCAACTATTTGTCCAGCTCTGCACTTGTTCGCCATCAGCCACCGGTCAAGATCAGCACCGTATGGAAATTTATATCGTTCACGTTCACGGCCATGTTCATCCACAACTGCCAATTCACCTGAACGTGACACGTACCACAAAATTACCCTTAGCATGTCTGCACCAACTTTAAATTGTGCAATTTGAGCCGTACCATTCGATTTCACTTGAACATTATTTACCGCAGTTGCTCGCGATGCCGCACCACCGATATGGAAGGTACGCATGGTAAGCTGTGTACCTGGTTCACCGATGGATTGAGCAGCAATAACACCGACTGCTTCACCAATATTGACTCAATTGTCCACGTGCTAAATCACGGCCATAACATATGCGCACAAATACCATAACGTGATTCGACAAGTAATAGCTGAACGCACTTTAACCTGATCTACACCGGTGCGTCTTCTAATCACATCAACCAATTGCTTCATCTAACAATGTGCCTTGCTGGTACGATAACTTCTTCGGTTCTTGGATTCATAACATCTTCTGCAGACAACTCGCCCAATACTCGTTCACGCAATGGTTCAACCACATCACCACCTTCAATTAATGGTGTCATGATTAATGCCTTGCGTCGTACCACAATCTTCTTCTGTAACAACCACATCTTGCGCCACATCCACTAAACGTCGGGTCAAGTAACCTGAATTTGCTGTTTTTAATGCGGTATCGGCCAAACCTTTACGCGCACCGTGAGTAGAAATAAAGTATTGCAATACGTTTAAGCCTTCACGGAAGTTTGCGGTAATAGGCGTTTCGATAATGGTCCATCTGGTTTTGCCATCAAACCTCGCATACCAGCGAGCTGACGAATCTGCGCAGCTGAACCTCTCGCACCGGAATCCGCCATCATATAAATGGAATTGAAGGATTCTTGTTTAACTTCTTTACCTTCAGCATCTTTGCACAATCTCAGTTGCCAATTCTTCCATCATCGCTTTTGCAACTTGATCATTGGTACGTGACCAAATATCGACAACTTTATTGTAACGTTCACCTTGGGTCACTAAGACCTGAAGCATATTGCGATTCAATTTCTTTCACTTCTTCTTCCGCTTGTTCAATAATGTCTGCTTTTGCTTTCTGGAATGACCAAATCATTCAACACCAATTGAAATACCAGATCGAGTTGCATAATGGAAACCGGTATACATCAATTGATCTGCAAAAATAACGGTTTCTTTAATACCCACTTGACGATAACAAGCATCGATCAAACGAGAAATGACTTTCTTAGTCATGGTCTGATTTACTAATTCAAAAGGCAAGCCTTCTGGCAATAATTTCTGATAACAATGCACGACCAACTGTGGTTTCGACCAATTCGTAGTCTTTGCTTCTTTATTCACCTTCCATCATTTGGACATTCTTCAATTCGCACTCGAATTTTGGCATGCAAATCGACAGCGCCATTTTCATAAGCACGATGCACTTCTTCGACATCTGCAAAAACCATGCCTTCACCTTTTGCATTAACGCGTATCACGTGTCATGTAATAAAGCCCAATACCACGTCTTGTGTTGGCACAATAATGGGTTCACCATTTGCAGGTGACAAGCACATTATTGGTCGACATCATTAATGCACGCGCTTCAAACTGTGCTTCTAGTGTCAATGGTACGTGAACAGCCATTTGGTCACCGTCAAAGTCGGCGTTATAAGCAGTACAAACCAAAGGATGCAATTGAATTGCTTTACCTTCAATTAAGACTGGTTCAAATGCTTGAATACCCAAACGGTGCAAGGTTGGTGCACGATTTAACAAGACTGGATGTTCGCGAATCACTTCTTCTAAAATATCCCAAACTTCTGGTTCTTCACGTTCAACCATTTTCTTTGCAGCTTTAATGGTGGTTGCTGAACCTCGACATTTGTAATCGGCTAAAAATAAATGGCTTAAATAATTCCAATGCCATTTTCTTTGGCAAACCGCATTGATGCAACCGTAAATGTTGGACCTACCACGATAACCGAACGACCAGAATAATCTACACGTTTACCCAATAGTTTTGACGGAAACGACCTTGTTTACCTTTGATCATATCTGCAAGTGATTTCAACGGACGTTTGTTGGAACCAGTAATAGCACGACCACGACGACCATTATCTAACAATGCATCCACCGCTTCTTGCAACATTCGTTTTTCATTACGCACGATAATGTCTGGTGCATTCAGATCTAGTAAACGTTTCAAACGATTGTTACGGTTAATCACTCGACGATATAAATCATTCAAATCGGAGGTTGCAAAACGTCCACCATCTAATGGAACCAATGGACGCAAATCAGGTGGCAATACTGGTAAGTACTGTCAAGATCATCCATTCTGGTTTATTGCCAGATTCTAAGAAAGCTTCCATCAGTTTTAGTCGTTTGGCAAGTTTCTTGAGCTTGCGTTTCTGAAGTGGTGTTAGGTAATTCTTCACGAATCGTTGGTACTTCACTTCAAGATTAATAGCACTTCAATAATTCTTGAATGGCTTCTGCACCCATTCGTGCTTCAAATTCATCGCCATATTCTTCTATGGCATCTAAATAGGCTTCTTCAGACAGCAATTGACCTCTTCTCAAGATGGGTCATGCCTGGATCAATCACCACATAGCTTCAAAATAAAGAACGCGTTCAATATCACGCAATGTCATATCCAGCATTAAACCAATACGAGATGGCAATGATTTTAAGAACCAGATATGTGCAACTGGACTTGCCAATTCAATATGGCCCATGCGTTCACGACGTACTCTGGCAAGTGTCACTTCCACACCGCATTTTTCACAAATAACACCACGATGTTTCAAGCGTTTGTATTTGCCACATAAGCATTCATAATCTTTAACAGGACCAAAAATTTTGGCACAGAATAAACCATCTCTTTCTGGTTTAAAGTACGATAATTAATGGTTTCTGGTTTTTTCACTTCACCATAAGACCATGAACGAGATCATATCTGGCGAAGCTAAGACCAATACGAATACTGATCAAATTCTTCGACTGACTCTGCTTTGCTTGACCAATGCATAGATTCAAGTAAATCTCTCAATGCTAATGTCTCCTCATCATATTCGTAGTAAGCACATGCTAATCAGCTTAATCGTGTTCATCAAATTCAATATTAATTGCCAAGTGAACGAATTTCTTTCAATCAATACGTTAAATGATTCTGGCATACCTGATTCCATATCGATGATCACCATCAACAATGTTCTTATACATCTTGGTTCGACCTGTAACATCGTCCGATTTCACTGTCAACATTTCTTGCAATGTATAAGCAGCACCATATGCTTCAAGTGCCCAGACTTCCATTTCACCAAAACGTTGACCACCAAATTGAGCTTTACCACCCAGTGGTTGCTGCGTGACTAAGACTATAAGATCCTGTTGAACGCGCATGCATCTTGTCATCAACCAAGTGATTTAATTTCATCATGTACATGTAACCAACTGTGACTGGTCTTTCAAATGCATCACCGGTACGGCCATCATATAAGATGGTTTGGCCACTTTCTGGTAGATCTGCCAATTTTAAGCATTGTTTAATTTCATCTTCGGTTGCACCATCAAATACTGGTGTTGCAATCGGCACACCTTCACGCAAATTTTTGCCAGAGTCAGTAATTCTCATCAGTCAATTGCTTGAATCAGACTTTCTTTGTGTCTTACCAACGTTATAAATTGAATTCAAGAATTTGCGTATATCAGCTAACGGTTTGCATGTTCATCCAGCATTTTGCCAATCTTTAAGACCTAATCCTTTTGCTGCCCAACCTAAATGAGTTTCAAGACTTGTCCAACGTTCATACGAGAAGGTACGCCTAATGGATTTAATACGATATCAACGGGTGTGCCATCTGCCAGATAAGGCATATCTTCAACAGGAACAATGGTTGAAATCACACCTTTATTACCATGACGACCTGCCATTTTATCACCAGGCTGAACACGACGTTTAACTGCCAAATAAACTTTAACAATTTTCAAAACGCCTGGCGCAAATCATCACCTTGCTGTAATTTCTTACGTTTCACTTCATAATTTTTCATCATGATCTTTACGTAATTCTTTAATTGATCTGCAGCTGTTTCTAATTGCTGATTGGCTTCATCATCTTTAAGCGAATTTCAAACCATTTTTCACGCGGCAATTCTGTCAAGATAAGTCTTGCGTAATTTTAGTGCCTGATTTTAATCTTATCAGGACCACCTTCAGCAACTTTATCCAGCAGCAATTTTTCAATACGCTGATAAATATCTTCTTCACGAATACGCATTTCATCGTCTCAAGTCTTTCTTAATGCGTTGCTAATTCATCTTTTTCAATTTCAATGCACGCGCATCTTTTTCAACGCCTTCGCGGGTAAAGACTTGTACATCAATGACCGTACCGTTCATGCCGGTTGGAACACGAAGGAAGTATCTTTAACATCCGATGCTTTTTCACCAAAAATTGCTCGCAATAATTTTTCTTCTGGTGTTAATTGTGTTTCACCTTTTGGTGTCACTTTACCGACTAAAATATCGCCAGAATTCACTTCCGCACCGATGTAAACAATGCCTGCATTCATCCAATTTGGATAAGTGCACTTTCACCCACATTTGGAATATCGGCAGTAATTTCTTCTGGACCTAATTTGGTATCACGCGCAACACAAGTTAATTCTTCAATATGAATGCTGGTGAAACGATCTTCTTGCACCACACGTTCAGAAATAAAATGGAATCTTCGAAGTTGTAACCATTCCAAGGCATAAAGGCGACTAATAAATTTTGTCCTAATGCCAATTCACCCATATCGGTAGAAGGTCCATCTGCTAACACATCACCTTTTTCAATGATATCGCCTCTTTCACCAAAGGACGTTGATTAATACAAGTATTTTGGTTGGAACGGGTATATTTGGTGAGATTATAAATATCAACACCGGTTCTGCCAGCTTCTGCTTCATCATCATTTACACGCACCACAATACGCGCAGCATCGACGGAATCCACAATACCACCACGTTTTGCAACGACAGTCACACCAGAATCTTTTGCCACCATACGTTCCATACCCGTACCAACTAATGGTTTTTCGGACTGTAAGTGTGGCACCGCTTGACGTTGCATGTTAGAACCCATCAATGCACGGTTAGCATCATCATGCTCTAAAAATGGAATCAGTGATGCAGCCACAGAAACAATTTGCTTTGGTGAAACATCCATATAATTGCACTTGATCTGGCGTAGAGAAAGTAAATTCATTTTTATGACGGCAAGGAACCAATTCATCAGTCAATCTGACCTTTTTCATCCACAGTTGCATTTGCCTGCGCAATGACATAATCGCCTTCTTCAATAGCAGATAGATAATCAACTTCATCCGTGACTTTGCCATTTACCACTTTACGATAAGGGCTTTCTAAAAAGCCATATTCATTGGTTCTGCGCATACACTGCCAGTGAATTGATCAAACCAATGTTTGGACCTTCAGGTGTTTCAATCGGACAAACTCGACCATAATGGGTGGATGCACGTCACGGACTTCAAAGCCTGCTCGTTCACGTGTTAAACCACCCGGCCCTAAGGCAGAAACACGGCGTTTATGAGTGATTTCAGATAATGGATTATTTTGATCCATAAATTGCGACAATTGGCTGGAACCAAAAAATTCTTTGATGGCAGCGGAAACAGGTTTTGCATTGATTATATCTTGCGGCATTATATCTTCAGATATCCGCCAAACTTAAGCGCTCTTTAACTGCACGCTCAACTCGAACCAAACCAATACGGAATTGATTTTCTGTCATTTCACCAACACTACGGACACGACGATTACCTAAGTGATCGATATCATCAACTTCACCTTCGACCATTACGAATGTCAATCAATGTCTTTAAGACATCCATAATATCTTCTTTTGATAACACACCTGGACCAGTAATTTCTTTTCGGCCAACTCGGCGATTGAATTTCATTCGACCAACAGCAGATAAATCATAACGTTCTTGCAGTAAAGAATAAGATTTTTAAATAAATGTTTCAGCTGCATCTTTAGTCGGTGGTTCGCCTGGACGCATCATGCGATAAATTTCAACCAATGCTTCTAATGTGCATTTGTTGTTGGATCAATTCGTAAGGTATCAGAGATATAAGGACCACGATCAATATCGTTGATATAAAGTGTTTCAAAGCGATTTAATGCCTGAACTCGCATAAATGCTTTCAATAATATCTGCGTGTAATCTCGTCATTTGCATTGCGCAATGACTTCACCCGTTTCAGGATCAATAACTGTCTTTGCTAATACTTTGCCAATCATATAATCATTGCGGAACTTCTAATTCTTTAATACCTGCTTTTTCCATTTGACGAATATGTCGTGCAGTGATACGTCGACCTTTTTCAATAATCACTTTGCCTTTGCATTTTTAATTTCAAATGAGGCAATTTCACCACGTAAACGTTCAGGAACTAAATGCTAATATAATTTTATCATTTTCAATATGAAAAATATTATTTTCAAAGAAAAGTCGCTAAAATTTCTTCAGTGGTATAACCCAATGCACGCAATAAAATGGTCACAGGTAATTTGCGACGACGATCAATACGCACAAAAATACAATCTTTTGGATCAAATTCAAAATCTAACCATGAACCACGATAAGGAATAACTCGTGCAGAATATAGTAATTTACCCGAGGAATGTGTTTTACCTTTATCATGTTCAAAAAACACACCAGGTGAACGATGTAATTGCGATACAACAACACGTTCTGTACCATTGATGACAAAAGTACCGTGTCTGTCATTAAGGGAATTTCACCCATATATACTTCTTGTTCTTTGACATCTTTAACAACTTTGGTATCGTTCTAGGATGCTTCTTTATCATAAATCACTAAGACGAACTTTAACTCGCAAAGGTGCTGCATAGGTTAGACCGCGCATTTGACATTCTTTTACATCAAATATAGGATTCACCGAACGATAACTCACATATTCTAGCTAGCATAACCGGAATAACTGGTAATAGGAAATACGATGTAAACGCTCCATGCAAGCCGCTATCTTCTCGTTTTTCTGCGTCAGCATCTGGCTTGTAAAAACTCTTCGATAAGAATCGCATTTGAATAGCAAGTAAAGGGGTATGGGTACTTCCTTAATGCTCGGAAGTTTGCGACGTTTCTCGAAGTCGGCTGTACTCGTTTTCGTTCAGTTATAAGAATAGCGTGGAAATGTCAGTAATGCCATTTTGGACCTCTTTCGGTGGTATAGATGCTAGAAATCGGAGTTAAATTACATACAAAAAATACAACAAGGCCAGGGTTCTTGTAACGGAACCCAGGCTATCATTACTTTCAATTCAAAATTACTTAATTTCAACTGTTGCGCCAGCTTCTTCAAGTTTCTTCTTGATGTCTTCTGCTTCTGTCTTTAGAAACACCTTCTTTAACTGGCTGAGGTGCACCTTCAACCAAGTCTTTCGCTTCTTTCAAGCCTAATCCTGTGATTGCACGAACCACTTTAATGACATTGATTTTATTATCGCCAAAGCTTTCAAGATAACGTTAAATTCAGTCTTTTCCTCTGCAGCAGCAGCAGCACCGCCGCCAGCAGCTGGAGCAGCAACAGCAACAGCTGCAGCTGAAACACCAAATTTATCTTCCATTGCTTCAATTAATTCAACAACATCCATTACACTCATTTTCTGATATTGCATCTAATAATATCTCTTTTGAAAGCGGCCATATTAATTTCTCCAAATAAAAGTTAAATATTAATTAAAGTGAATTATTGCGACTGCTTTTGATCACGAATAGCAGCCATAAGCGCGACCAATTTTGCATGCGGTTCAGCCAATAGTACGTACGAATTTGGTAATCGGAGCTTTCATGACGGTGACAAGCTTGGTAATTGCCTCGATCACGTGTTGGTAAACTTGCGACGGCATCTAATTGTTTCGCATCGTAATAACTGACCACCAAAGGACAAAGCTTTAACCTTCAATCTTTTCATTCGTCTTTGGCAAAATCCTGTACTAAGCGTGCAGCTGCACCTGGTTCTTCTTTGCGAAAACGCCAACAACAACTGGACCGACGAGTGAATCTTGCATGCACTCAAATGTAGTGCCTTCAAATGCACGTCGTGCCAAGGTATTGCGCACAACACGCAGATAAACTCCTGATTTGCGGGCTTTCGATCGCAAGGCTGTCATCTCGGCACACGGTAAGCCACGATATTCAGCCACTACGACAGATAAGCGACTGGCTTGCAACATCAGCAACTTCAGCAACAATCGCTTTTTTATCTTCTAGTTTTAATGCCACTTTATTACCTCCATATATCTTTAGTAAGTTATTACCTGGTAAGAGTCCCTATAAAGTTCACTTACCACCTATTACGGGGACCCAATTTTCAAAGCTTCATCTATGCTAAAATCAGCTAAAGCTTTAAGCTCCACCGTCTGCGCGGGCGGCTTTTAGCCATTTAAGTCTAGAAGTTTCGGCGATTATTCTGACTAGATTCAAAACACTTCAAAACAGTCCAAAACTCTTGACCCCAGCGGTCTTCGACAGCTTACGCCATCAAATTCATTAAACACTAAATAAATGTTAAAAATTCAAAGATGCTAGATCTATTACTAATCCAGGACCCATTGTCGTTGAAACTGTAATCTTTCTCAAGTAAATACCCTTTGAAGTACTGGGTTTTGCCTTTACGAAGCTGTCCAACAATGCTTCGAGATTTTCTTGCAGTGCTTTGGTATCAAAATCAACTTTGCCAATTGTACAATGAATAATACCGGCTTTATCAGTACGATAACGTACTTGACCGCTTTAGCATTTTTCACAGCATTTGCAATATCGGTCGTCACTGTACCATCTTTTGGATTAGGCATTAAACCTCGTGGACCTAATACTTGACCCAATTGACCGACTACTCTCATCGCATCGGGTGTTGCAATCACAACATCAAAATTCAATTTCGCCCGCTTTGATCTTTTCAGCTAAGATCTTCAAAGCCAACAATATCTGCACCTGCTTCTTTGGCTGCTTCAGCATTTGCACCTTGGGCAAATACAGCAACACGAACTGTTTTACCTGTACCATTTGGCAACACAGATTGCACCACGCACAACTTGATCAGATTTTCGTGGTATCAACACCTAAATTAACTGCAACATCAACGCTTTCAACAAATTTTGCATGTGGAGCATTCTTTTAATAATTTGTACATGCTTCTTCAACAGGATATACTTTTACCTGGTCTAACTTTTTCATTAAATAGCTTTTCTGCGTTTGTTATTTGTAGCCATATTACACCCCCTCCACTTCAATACCCATGCTACGCGCACTGCCAGCAATAGTTCGAACTGCCGCTTCCAGATCAGCAGCGGTAAGATCAGGCATTTTTATTTTTAGCAATTTCTTCTAATTGTGCTCGATTCACTTTACCCACTTTATTGGTATTCGGCGTGCTACTGCCTTTTTCAACCCTGCTGCTTCTTTAATTAAATAAGAAGCAGGAGGTGTCTTGGTAATAAAGGTAAAACTTCGATCTTCATAAACGGTAATGACAACAGGCAGCTGGTATGCCTGTTTCATGCGTCAAATTTTGGGTTTGCGCATTAAATGCTTTACAAAACTCCATAATATTAACACCCTGTTGACCTAATGCAGGACCAACTGGTGGACTTGGATTTGCTGCACCAGCTGTGATTTGTAATTTAATATATGCTTTTATTTTCTTTGCCATTTTATGTACCTCTTGGGTACAAACGCTACTTCTAGCTCCCCATATTAATAACAATTCAGCTCCTAATCAGCACTTAATGTGTCTGCGCCTTCAATGAAGCTTTAACCCTTTTCTACCTGACTAAACTCCAATTCGACTGGTGTTGAGCGACCAAAAATTAGTACTGCCACTCGTAAGCGATTTTTCTCATAATTCACTTCTTCAACCACACCATTGAAGTCAGCAAATGGCCCTCAATAACACGAACCACTTCACCAGGTTCAAACAATACTTTGGGTTTTGGCTTTTCAGCGCCTTCTTGCATACGTTGTAAAATAGTTTCTGCTTCTTTGTCGGTAATTGGCGCAGGTTGATCACTTGTGCCACCGATAAATCCTAATACTCGTGGAATATTTCTCACCAAATGCCAGGTTTCTTCATCCATTTCCATTTCGACTAATACATAACCTGGGAAAAACTTACGCTCACTTTTTCGTTTTTGGCCGGCACGTATTTCTACTACTTCTTCGGTGGGAACCAAGATTTCGCCAAATTTATCTTCTAAGCCATGCAATCGAATACGTTCTTCAAGAGAACGCTTAACGACATGATTTTCAAATCCAGAATAGGCATGGACTACATACCAACGTTTTGCTCATTTTCTGTCTCTCTCCTCATTGACCTCCGTTAACCAGTTACCATTCGACAGTAACAACAAAATCTCTGACCCAAAGAATAATTGCCATCACAACCACCATGGCCAACAACTGCTAATGTAGTTTGCACGGTTTCTTGTCGAGTTGGCCAATACAACTTTTCGCAACTTCCGTCACGGATCCTAAGCAAAATTGCCAAATTTGCTGTCCTTGTGCTGTTTGTAAAAGCGATCAGCAATAGCAATGCTACCACAATAACAACCAACCCAGCAGCTCGCAATAACAATGGATTGATCGCAAATAGTAATAAGCTGCAATGCCAACAGCAATAAAGCAATGACTAACACCCACAATACAACTTGATCAGATTTCTACTTTTGAGCATCCATTACATTTGCCTTTGCTTTAAAGTTATCCTTATTTACAGTCGAGCTTGCTATTTGGCAGGCCAGGAGGGAATCGAACCCCCAACCTGCGGTTTTGGAGACCGCCGCTCTGCCAATTGAGCTACTGGCCTATTAACTTAGATGTACTACCCTACTTCTCAACTATACTTTAAGACTTGCACAACACCAGCACCGACCGTACGGCCACCTTCGCGAATTGCAAATCGCAACACCTTCTTCCATCGCAACCGGCGCAATCAAGTGTCACCACCATCTTGATGTTATCTCCTGGCATCACCATCTCTACACCTTCCGGTAACTGTCACTTCACCCGTCACGTCTGTCGTTCTGAAATAAAACTGCGGACGGTATCCTTTGAAAAATGGCGTATGACGTCCACCTTCTTCTTTCGATAACACATACACTTCCGCTTCAAATTTCGTGTGGGGCGTTATAGTGCCTGGCTTTGCTAATACTTGTCCACGTTCAACTTCTTCTCGCTTCGTACCTCGTAACAATACACCTACGTTATCGCCTGCTTGGCCTTCATCCAACAACTTACGGAACATTTCAACGCCCGTGCAGGTCGTCTTTATGCGTTGGCTTCAATCCAACAATTTCAATTTCTTCACCTACCTTCACAATACCGCGCTCTACTCGGCCTGTTACCACTGTTCCACGGCCTGAAATCGAGAATACGTCTTCAATCGGCAATAAGAATGGTTGATCTATTGGGCGTTCTGGGATTGGGAATATAATCATCCATCGCTTCCACTAACTTCAAGATCGATGGAACACCGATCTCACTTGTATCACCTTCCAACGCCTTCAACGCAGATACCTACGACTAATCGGCGTCTTGTCCCCTGGGAATTTGTACTTGGTCAATAAATCTCTTACTTCCATTTCAACTAATTCTAATAATTCTTTATCATCCACCATGTCAGCTTTGTTCAAATACACCACAATATATGGCACACCCACCTGACGTGCCAACAATATGTGTTCTCGTGTTTGCGGCATTGGGCCGTCTGCTGCTGATACCACCAATATCGCTCCGTCCATCTGCGCAGCACCCGTGATCATGTTCTTCACATAGTCGGCGTGGCCTGGGCAATCCACGTGCGCATAGTGTCTCTTTGCTGATTGATATTCCACGTGCGATGTCGCAATCGTGATACCGCGCGCTTTTTCTTCCGGCGCATTGTCAATTTGGTCATAGCCTTTGCTTCGCCGCCAAATTTCTCTGCCAACACTTTGTCAACGCCGCTGTTAATGTCGTCTTACCATGGTCTACGTGACCTATCGTTCCCACGTTAACATGCGGCTTCGTTCGTTCAAATATTTCTTTTGCCATCGGATTACTCTCCTTATTGCATCAATAAATAAAAGCCAAATAACCTAAATAATCTATCTAACATTTCTGGAGCCCACAACCGGAATTGAACCGGTGACCTCTTCCTTACCAAGGAAGTGCTCTACCGACTGAGCTATGTGGGCTGTACAATGCTATCATAATTCGCCTAGCTAGGAGCGGGTGATGGGAATCGAACCCACGCTATCAGCTTGGAAGGCTGAAGTTCTACCATTGAACTACACCCGCATATGTCACAGCCCTGATCCTGACTGTTGTAACCGCTTGCACTGTCCTGGAACCGATATTCTGAACAAGTTTCGCCTATCTGGTGGAGGGGGAAGGATTCGAACCTTCGAAGGCATAAGCCGTCAGATTTACAGTCTGATCCCTTTGGCCGCTCGGGAACCCCTCCTTTCTAGAAACTAGATGCTCTATACGTCTACCCAATTATCTCAGGCTAACAGGCTACTCGGCAGGCTCTTTGCCTCTCCAAAATAGCCATCCTGCGTACTATGGTTAGATCGTCATGCCATGGCCAGCCATGGCTAGAAACTAGAATAATAGAGATCAGAAACAAGATACCCTCAGAAGTGTTATTTAAAACTACGGGGTCTCTGATTTCTACTCTCTAAGCCAGGATTTCATACAAAAGTATCATTATTCCAGGTAAGTCCCCGAAAGTCAAGCTTTTTCCAAAACAGCAAGCTAAGGCATTTCTCATCTATTCTTGTATTTTGATCCCTAACTCTTCGAATGAGGGTAGAAGCATAGATTGCTAGGTGAGTTAATACGATATTTATCCTTCCATTTACTCTTTGGGCTTTTGTTAGAGCTTTGCGCTTTGCCGGAGTTCTCTGCGATGCAGATGCGATTCCAAGTCTCTTTTTGCACCGCTTCCTAATGCACTTGAAAAAAGCAAAGGCTTAGAGTGTGAAGCTGCAAGCATCGATTCTGGTATGCTGCCATTCGTAGCTTTGCCCGCATCCAATAGGTAAGAAATACTTTCCTTGCTGTGAGAAGATACTAATTTCTGTTTTAGGGTATTTTTAATAGGATCATGGCTTACTGCAGCAATCGTAGGACTTCCAGGATGCTTTCTTTGATTGCGTTTGATTTTTACATCAAGCTTTTTAATATCTTTATTTAATTTTGCGAGCTCATGGATTTTTTCCTGAACCCGACTCATCCGATCATCCACATCTCTAATCTGAGAAGTACTTCCTTTCTTGGTGCTTAACAGATTATTAACCTCATTTTTTAAAGCTGCTATCTCTTTATCAATATATTTTGAGATATCTTGGAATAAACCGGATTTTTCGGCATGACTATGTTTTTGAACCTCCCGAACTTTTTCCTTTTCCAGAAGTAGAGTGTAATGTTGGCTTAACTTTTCTAATTCATCTGCGGAAAGTGGCTGAATTTTATTCCAAGGTAAAGTAATTGGTGAATACTTACGGAGTAAAGGCAGTGTGTGATGCAATACCAAAGGTGCAATTGCAAGATAATCCGTTTTGGATAGGCTCGGCATTTTAAAATTGCTGTTCGGAGGAACTTCTTGTCTTGGCTCATCAAATCTTGGTTCATCAGAATAGTCAGAATAGAGAGTTTCGGATTCTTCATAGTGAGTATCAGATTCTTTCACAGGAGCAGGAGCAACAGGAATATCCGCAGAGAATGAAGGAGTAGTTTCAGGAGCTTCAAAAGTGAAATGAGAAGCAATAGATCCGATACTCAAAGGATTGAGACTGGAAAGCAAATCTTTACCATATGAATTAGCCATCGAAAAGGCACTGCCAATCGCAGTGAAAATCCAAGGTTTTACTTTTGATGCGCTGCTTGTAAATGTATAGGATTGTCCAGAACTACTGTCTCCGTATCCTGAATTTTGGCCAGATTCCTGTCCAGTGGAATCCACTCCACTGCTGGATTGCTGCCGGCCTGAAATGCCTCCGCTGCTGGAGTGTTTTATACCTGTGACACTTCCACTGCTCGATTGCTGCGCCGCCCCAGAAACTCCACCACTACTCGACTGCTGTACACCAGATACGCCTCCGCTGCTCGATTGTTGAATTGCCGCACCACTGGAGCTAGAAATTCCCGTGACCCCATTTACTGCTGTGCTGCTGCTTGAGAATGAGACTGCTCCAGTTAAACCTGTAGAACTGCTTTTTAAACCTCCACCGTTCCCAGTACCAGTGCTGCTTCCAAGTCCACCTGCAGTACCACTGCTACTCCGCAGTCCACCTGCAGTGCCAGTACTACTGCTTCCAACACCTAGACCTGTGCTGCTGCTTGCAGGATTCGTACCAGCCGTACTACTCGGGCTACAGGAAACACAGGAAGTACTTCCGGTACTTGAGCTGAATTTGATGCCACCCGTACTCGAACTTGATGGCTGAACTATAATAGCGGAAGCATTCTTGCCAAAAGCAACGTAACTGATCCCAGCTTGATTACGTCCACCAGGAGAAGCCCCAGTAGCACCAATGGTAATGTCATCTATGCCATCACCATTTAAGTCGCAAAAACCCACAGCGTTTCCAGTGTAGTCATTGGTATTTACACCTTTAAAAATAGTACCAATAGTATTTTGAGACTCTAAACTAGCATATAAATCAAGAACCGAAGGCCAAGTTATTTGTCCATAAAGCAAATAAGATCTTCCAGTCGCAGTGTAGGCACCTGGCGCACCCAAAAGTATATCTGCATATTTATCCCCATTTACATTTCCGAGCGCTACAGATTGACCGCAATGGTCTCCATCACTTTCGCCCCAAATAGTAAATCCGTCACTTCCACTCAAAGTAGATAATGCTACAGCGGCAGTCCAAGTAGCATTTTTGCCAAAATATACATAAACATTTCCATTGTTGATATGGCCATTAGTAGAAACACTCGGTGCCGCGATCACTAAATCATCAATTTTATCACCATTGATATCTTTACCAGATGCTAGTGCTAGACCACTTTGATCATCAGTATTGACACCATAAAACATGCAACCATCACTGCCATCAACAGTATCCACTTGAAAAGTTGCACTGCCAAAGGCGGTTTTTCGGCCAAACACTACATAAGTGATCCCTGATTTAGAAATACGATTGGGGGGAGTATTATTTGGAGCACTCATAATATAATCTTTTATACCATCTGCATTGAGATCTCCCACAGCAACCGCTTGACCAAAAATATCAGAACCGGTGTCACCAAGGAATATAACGCCATTGGTACCATCTATGCTATTGCCATTTATGACGGCATTCCAAGTAGTGTTTTTTCCGTACAATGCAACCGCGGCACCTACTTTTCCATAAGACGAGGCCGCGGTCCAGTATGCGGGAGCACCTGCAAGTAAATCAGCAAGGCCATCTCCATTCAAATCTGCAACCACAACCGAAGTGCAAAGCCCATCCCCTAGCATCACTCCACCGTCAGAAAGTGCTTGCAAGATAAAACCGTTCCTTCCATCTAGACTTGATAAACTGAAACTAGCACTCCATGGCGGACGATGCCCAAATACCACATAACAAGCACCCGATTGATAATTTGTGGACAATCCAATGGATTCCGCTTGCCATCCACCGATCACAAGATCATCAATGCCATCACCATTTAAATCCCCTACTGCTAATGAACTGCCGCTAAGACTGTTAATAACTCCTGTCATTATGCTGCCACTTGCGCCGTCTAAACTTGCGAGCTCAATGACGGAACTCCACGGAGTTTTCTTCCCGAATAGAATAGCAACATACCCCGCAAGATGTTGACCGCCCGGTGAACCATTCGCTGCAGCAATGGCTAAATCTTTTATGCCGTCACCATTGAAATCACCCGATGCAAAAGCGCCACCGCTAAGATCAGTTGCATTCACACCATTTAGAGTGAAGCCATGTAGGCCATTTAATGAAGAAAGTAAGAAGGGGTTAGAAAAAATTGTAGACATATAATCACCTTGAATTGAGTAGTAGATAACATGGGATTACGAAGTAATATGCAAAAAGTCATATGAAAAAACTCATATGCAAAAATAAGCAAGTTTGCTTACTATGGTATTTGCTTGAAAAATTGAGCAAATGCAGTGTGACATTTTCAAAAATGATAATCAAGTGGATTTTATTACAGTATTTGATAATTTAGAAAAAACCCTAGTTAACTATTTCCAGAATTTACATATTTCGAGCTGAATTTAGAGATGTATTATATGACAAATATATTACGTTTAATTTTGACAAAAAGCCCAACTCTAACCAGAACCGTGACTACTAAAATAAAGCTAGAGTAACAAATCATAATTAGATTAAATCGCTTGCCCTCATGGCCTAAGTTCATTTAATTGACCTCTTCTCATTCATTCTCCTGAATGCTCAAAAATTAGACCAAAATCTATAATTTTCGAGGAGAAATCGCATTCCACTAATTCGTCAGTGACACCATTCACATGAATTAATACACTTCTCATGGAAAATCCCTTGGTGATCTTAAGCCGCTTCATTTTTTCTTGCACATCTCGTATAACATCCATTCCTATTAAGTTTTTGGTAAACTTTATTTCGCATATATAAAGAGTATTATACTTTGTTTGAATCATATAATCTATTTGACATCCGGGTTGCTTACTCGTTTTAGTTTGAAAAAATGCTATTTGTTGATCATTTTTATGTAAAAACTTTTGGTCAACAAATGGAAAAGAGTGATTAGGTCAAGCCTTTTTATCGATTTTCTTAAGAAAGTGTGTATTTACAATTGGGCATAAAATACTTGATGGATAAAGAGATCCCATGCTCTAGTTTTCTTTACGAGTACTTCCCTAGCATGTGGAAAGAAGCAGGTGAAAATAGCGAAGAAGTGCGCGTGACTTAGGCCGAGGTAAAGAGTGCGCAGGAATTAAGGAAGTAGAAATTAGCGACGAGAGTGAAGCATACTGGGGACTTAATTTAATGCCAAGAGAGCGCCACATTTTGATTGGCTGTTAATGGAGCTGGTGACAGGGGTCGAACCTGCGACCTGCTGATTAGAATCCACCCACCCGTTATATTAGCCTGACCAAGCAGCACAAAGCAGGACTCAGTCGCGCAAAAGTCACGCAGCCATTTTTGGGCATTATACAGCTAAACTATTAATTGACAATCTTTATTGAGCACACGTCCAGAGACCCCATGCCAAGTCCAAGAATTGAATAAGTTATTGCTGCACTTAAGTCACTGAAACAACCAAAATTCTAAATTTATTATGTACATTATTCGAAGTAATACGCTACTACCCTACTCTTCCATTCCCTACGCCTTGTCTACCTGACAAAGAAAAAGGTGATCCTTGAGTGTATTTTTGGGAGTTGGGGAATAAAAAAGGCTTTGAAAGATGGTGGGCCGTGATAAACTTGCACCAATATGACTACAGTGCCGACCATCCATTAGAAGATGGGAACCATGGGGGATCTGATAAAAACAGAAAGCGCTAAAAGTGCGCGCTTTTGCAAAATCGTTAACAATTAACGGATAATTATTAGTTTTTTGAATTCTGAAGACTATTCAAAAAAGAAATGTCAAATGCCCGGCCCTGACCCTATATGTTTTTAATAAGCATATGAATCTTACCATGCATTCCAAGGCAATGTTAGGTCAAAAGTAGACCTATAATACTTAATTATACTTAATTAAATAATTGGATTTATTGCTCGTTAGTTAACTATGCTATATCTATATTGTTTATAATCCTTTTTTTGAGTGATCCCAAATTGGAAACACCTGCCTCTTCTAATCTTGTCATCTTGGACAGCGCTTCTTGTCCAAAAGCAAATGCTAATAAGCAATTATTAGTTTCTTGTATGATAGGCAATGCTCTAGAGTGGTACGATTTTGTCATTTATGGCTATTTCGCGGTTACATTTGGTGCCCTTTTCTTCCCTGGTGCAAATCCTACATTGCAGCTTCTAGCCAGCTGGGGAGTGTTTTGGACAGGGTTTCTCGCTCGCCCCCTGGGTTCAATCGTGTTTGGCTACATTGGCGACAAAATAAGTCGAAAATCAGCACTCACCTGGTCAATTTATCTTATGGCTATTCCCACAGCCTTGATGGGATGCCTGCCCACCTATGAACAAGTAGGTCTCATAGCACCAGTTGTTCTTATTCTCCTTCGTACTTTGCAAGGTTTTGCAATCGGAGGCGAATTTACAGGGACGATGGTATTCCTTGTAGAACACGCACCGGAAGCAAAAAGGGGATTTTGGGGAAGTTTTGCTTCTTTTAGCGCAGTGATGGGCGTCATTATTGGTTCACTACTGGTATCAAGTCTGAACGCTTGGATTCCGACAGATGACATGCATATTTGGGGATGGCGGATCCCATTTGTATTAAGCGTTGTGGGAAGCGTTGTCGGTGCTTATATGCGTAGTCGTTTAGTTGATCCTGAAATTTTCTTGGAAGTAAAAGAAAGGTGTGGATCTGAATGTATGCCTTTAAAACGATTATTAAAACATTATAAATCTAATATAGGAATAATTATTCTATTAGATTTTTTAACGGCGATTGGTTTCTTTATTGTTGCGATATTTTTGGCAACATATTTTAGAACGCATTTAAAAGTTCCTACAAATATTGCTTTATCCATCAATACATTTAATATGTGTGTGTTTGCAGTATCAACTTTGATTGGGGGAATGTTATCCGATCGCTTGGGTCGAAAGACAATTTTAGGGATCCCATGTCTAGGGTTTATGACTCTGTCTTATCCTCTTTTTTTAATGTTGCAAACAGAAAATTATTATTTTCTTGCCTCAATACAAGGCATATTAGCAATAATGATGGGATTATTTTTTGGAGCTATTCCTACAACGCTCGCAGAGATAGTGCCAACGAGTGTTCGATGTTCAGGAGTATCGATAGGGCACAATATTAGTATGGCAATATTTGGGGGTGGCGCTCCTTTTATCGCTACTCATATTATACAATATACCGGAAATTTAGCGGCTCCTGCCTATTTGTTAATTGCAGCAAGTTTTCTCAGTCTATGTTCTTTGATATTTATCAAAGAACAATATCATACGTCGCTCAATGAAACCATTCAAAGGGAATAAAGGAGAACTCAGTATGGACAATCAAGATGCAATCGTAATTGTTGGATCAGCACGTACCCCCATTGGGGATTTGTTGGGCGTTCTTTCACCTTTACGAGCACAAGATCTTGGTGCTCTTGCCATAAAGGCGGCCATCGAACGAGCAAAAGTATCGCCAGAAGATATTGATGAAGTCATTATGGGATGCGTTTTATCAGCTGGATTAGGTCAAGCACCTGCCAGACAAGCATCGATTTTTGCTGGGATCTCTAATAAAGTACCTTGTTCAACGATAAACAAAGTATGTGGTTCTGGGATGAAGGCCGTCATGAATGCCTATGATTCGCTGTTGTTAGGGAAAAATAAAATAATAGTGGCGGGTGGCATGGAAAGCATGACTAATGCACCTTACTTGCAGGAAAAAGCAAGGGCGGGTTACCGATTAGGCCACAATCAGATCATAGATGAAATGCTAGTTGATGGCTTAGAAGACGCTTATGAAAAAGGGACTTCTATGGGAGTATATGCTGAAAGAACGGCTGAAAAATACAACTTTAGTCGAGAAGCTCAAGACGCCTTTGCAATCAATTCCTTAAAGCGCGCGCAAGAGGCAACCAAAAATGGTTGGTTTTTATCCGAATATGAAATAACGCCTATTACCGTAAAACCCCATAAAGGTGAACCAATCGTTGTAAAAGAGGATGAACATCCAATAAGTGTAAATATTGAGAAAATTACAAAATTGAAACCCGCATTTAAGGCATCTGGCACAGTAACCCCTGCAAATTCAAGTGCAATATCAGATGGAGCTGCAGCATTGGTTTTAATGCGATTGTCAGAAGCAAAAAAACGTGGGCTTAAGCCAATCGCAAAGATTTTAGGGCATAGTTCCTTTTCACAAGAACCGGGCTGGTTTACAACTGCACCAGTAGGAGCGATAAAATCCTTACTTAAAAATTTAAATTGGGCAACGGGTACTCCCGATCTGTACGAGATCAATGAAGCATTTGCTTGCGTTACTATGGCCGCAATCCAAGACTTAAATCTTCCTCAGGATAAAGTTGATGTGCACGGAGGAGCCTGCGCCTTGGGTCATCCTATTGGGGCGTCTGGTACCCGAATTATTTGTACTCTTTTAGGTGCTCTTAAACATTATAACAAATCCTTAGGTATTGCTGCTCTCTGCATTGGAGGTGGTGAGGCAACGGCAGTCGCAATTGAGCGTATATCATAATCATTTCCCTCCATATGACACTCCATCTGAGAGCTATAAACAAAATTTTGTAGTGTGAACTATATTTAATAGGAAATCTGTTGTCTTACTGTGCCACGTATAATGCAATAATGGGAATTACACATTATTTTCTATAATCCTATATATATAATGTAAGAGCGATTACAATGGAAAGAAAAATACTAGACATCGACGCATTAGCAAACAATTTTCTTAGCAAATGTCAATCATTGGAGAAAATAACGGTTGCTGTTGCATATCCTTGCAGTGAAGAGGCATTAAATGGCGCCATTGAAGCTGCTCATCTAGGTTTAATTCAGCCGATATTGGTTGGGCCTAAAATAAAAATTCAAGAGCTTGCTAAACAAATTAAAGAAGATATCTCAAGCTATGAATTAATCGATGTAAACACGAGCGAAGCTTCCGCTGAAAAAAGCGTGGCTTTAGTCCATGAAGGAAAAGCTGAATCCATTATGAAGGGCAGTCTTCATACTGATGAATTAATGAGTCAAGTGGTGAATAAGGCTACGGGCTTAAGAACAAGTCGCAGGATAAGCCATGCATTTGTTATGGCAATTGAAAACTATCATAAACCATTTGTTATCACAGATGCTGCCATTAACATTAATCCTGATTTGATGGTAAAAAAAGATATCGTTCAAAATGCAATTGACCTGGTTAAAGCTTTTAACAAAGATGAGATTCCTAAAGTTGCCATACTTTCTGCTGTTGAGACAATTAATCCAGCCATCCCATCGACGCTTGATGCAGCATGTTTGAGCAAAATGGCTGAACGTGAACAAATCGTAGGTGGAATTGTGGATGGGCCTTTTGCCTATGATAATGTCATGAGTTTACAGGCAGCAAAAATCAAAAACATAAAATCGCCCGTCATTGGCGACGCAGATATTTTTGTAGTTCCCAATCTTGAGGCTGGCAACATGTTAGCTAAGCAATTAGTCATAGTAACAAATGCTATTTCTGCTGGCATTATATTGGGCGCAAGCGTTCCAATTATATTGACAAGTCGAGCAGATGGGGTGCGATCGCGGATCGGTTCATGTGCTATCGCAGTATTGTTGTCACACGAAAATCGCAGATCAAAAGAAAATCATAAAATTGGAGATTCTTGAAAAATTGCTATGAAAAATATTAAAACTAATCAATTGGTGGCTATCAATTCAGGCTCATCCAGCATTAAATTTGCAGTATTTGAATTTGATTTGAATTTAAAAAAATCTTTGCATGGTTCCATTGACAATATTAATATTACCCCTGTTTTAAAAATATTCAATCCAAATGATGAATTGATACAAGATCAAACCTTTTCTACAGGGTTAAGTTATCATCAATTTTTTGAAATGTTACTTTCTGCATTCGAATCCAATCAATATAATTTTGTCGTGTCTGGAGTGGGTCATAGGGTCTTACATGGGGGTGAGATGTATCGAGATCCCGTTCTAGTGGATAAAGGTATCGTTCAATATCTAGAGTCATTGATACCATTTGCTCCATTACACCAGCCTTACAATGTAGAAGCCATCAAAATTATTTTGCAATCTTATCCAAATCTTCCACAAGTTGCTTGTTTCGATACTGCTTTTCATCGTAGTCATCCTGCCGTCGCTGATTGGTTTGGGATCCCCCGAAATTTAACAGAAGCAGGGGTAAAACGCTACGGTTTTCATGGTTTATCTTATGAATACATTATGGTCAAATTCAGGGAACTCTATCCTGAAAAAATAAACCAACGTATTATTGTGGCTCATCTCGGCAACGGAGCCAGTATGTGTGCCATTAAAAATGGACAATCCATAGCCAGTACCATGGGAATGACGGCGCTGGACGGGCTGATGATGGGAACTCGATGTGGAAATATCGATCCTGGCGCTATTTTATATTTATTACAGTCTAAAAACATGTCTGCGAAAGAAGTAGAAGAACTGCTTTATAAAAAAAGCGGTCTTTTAGGTGTCTCAGAGTTAAGCAATGACATGAAAACATTGCTGGAAAGTGAGAAAGCGGCAGCAAAAGAGGCTTTAGAGCTTTATATTTATCGCATCCGCCATGAATTAGGGGCTTTAGTGGCTGCTCTCAATGGATTGGACGTTCTTATCTTTACTGGAGGCATAGGTGAAAATGCTTGGCAAATTCGGGAACAAATATGCCTTGATGCAGATTGGTTGGGAATGAAAATTGATCCAAAATTAAACAAAGAAAACAAAACTCAAATTAGCAAGAATGACAGCAAAATTGCGATCTATGTGATTCCAACCAATGAAGAATGGATGATTGCACATCACACTTACAATATTATTCAACAGAGGGAATAGACTATGGAACCGGAAATTCTCAAAGGTAAAAAAGCACTGATTGTAGGAATTGCGAATGAGCAGTCTATCGCCTATGGATGCGCGAAGTCTTTTAAGCAAGCCGGAGCTGATCTTGCGATCACTTATTTAAATGACAAGACTAAGCCATTTGTTGATGCAGCCATTGAATCTCTCAATCCCTCAATCTACAGACACTGCGATGTCACCATTGATAATGATATTCTCTCATTGTTCGAACAAATAAATTCACAATGGCATTCCCTCGATATCTTGATTCATTCCATTGCTTTTGCACCCAAGGAAGATCTGCATAATCCTATCACTGAGTGCACTAAAGAAGGATTTTTATTGGCCATGGATATCTCATGTCATTCTTTTTTGCGCCTGGCGCGGCTTGCAAGGCCCTTGATGAAAAATGGCGGATCTCTATTTGCGATGAGCTTCTATGGTGCTGAAAAAGCGGTTGAAAACTATAATCTCATGGGACCTGTCAAGGCCGCTTTGGAATCTGCTATACGCTATATGGCTGTTGAACTAGGGGGAGAGAGAATTAGAGTTATGGCAATTTCACCTGGACCAGTCAAAACTAGGGCCGTTTCTGGCCTCAGTAAATTTGATGAATTAATGATCAAGTCAAGAGCACAATCACCCTTGCAAACATTGGTCGATATTTATGATGTGGGTGCAATGGTAACTTTTCTCGCAAGTGATTATGCCAAAAATGTCACCGGAGATACGATTTATATTGATGGTGGGTATCACATAGTAGGATGAAATTATACACTGTAAAGGTCAAAATTAATTATGATAAATAGTTTAAGTACTACTAATATCATATTTACTGATATAAATATTAACCCTGGAACCAAGAGGAGTCATCTATGATCTACAATCCATTAGATAATCGGGGACTATACAATATCTATGATTTATGGATGCGTTCTCTACAACCATACTCGGACTTATGTCTTCATTTAGCGAGAGGAATCAATCGATTGTCGGAAAATTTCGATTTGCCAATTAACTTACCCTATATGCCAGATCAGGAAAAAGAAGAGCTTAAAGCAAATTTAGACCAGATAGGCTCTGGGTATCGCAGAATGGCGGGTTATTATTATATGGCTTATATGCTGACTAATATTTATGAAAAGCCCGCATTCAACATCCCTGACATCAAGGTTAATGATGCATTCTATGAAATCTCAGAGCAAGTGGTAGATTATAAAAGCTTTTGCAATCTGATACATTTCAGTAAACTCGAAGGACAGGCATTAAATCAACCCAAATTACTCCTAGTTGCTCCCATTGCTGGGCATCATGCCACGCTGCTCCGTGATACTGTCACGAGCTTACTGCCCTATTTTGATGTCTATATCACAGATTGGAAAAATGCAAGAGATGTGCCTTTGACAGAAGGATCATTTGACTTGGATGATAATATTGAATATGTCATGTCCTACTTTAAGCTTCTGGGTCCTGATGTACATGTCATGGCAGTATGCCAGCCTACTGTGCCTGTTCTCACGGCCCTCGCTTTAATGTCTTCTAATAATGATCCTAAGCTCCCACGCACAGCAATTCTCCTAGGCGGACCTATTGATACCAGCAAATCTCCCACCACTGTGAATGAGTTTGCCACCTCAAGAGGAGACGACTGGTTTACATTTAACGTGATATGCAATGTGCCAATGCGCTTTCCAGGTGCTATGAGACTCGTCTATCCTGGCTTTATGCAACTCTCTGGCTTTCTCTCTATGAATTTGCAGCGCCATATGGAATCTTTAAATAATGCAGTGGAAGATTTTGCTAATAAAAATACACCAGGCGCATTTAAAACTGTCAATTTCTACCTGGAATATCTTTCACCCATGGATCTCACTGCTGAATTTTATATGCAAACCATCAATACCGTTTTCCAGGAAAAGCTCTTAACGAGCGGCCACTATAAAGCTCGAGGCCACAATGTGCGGGTGCAAGACATCAAAAATACAGCCATGCTGGCCATTGAAGGCGGGCGTGATAACATCACAGGGGCGGGACAAACTGAATCAGTTCTTGAGCTCTGCAAAAATCTTCCGGACTCCATGAAAAAATACTTGCTGGTTGAAGAAGTCGGTCATTATGGGCTCTTTAGCGGCAGTAAATTCCGGAGTTTAATTGTGCCAGAAATCCTGGAATTCACTGCAGCATATAGCGAGCACGACAAGAAAAGCAAAAACCCTCGGCTAGAACACTCAAAAACCATAGAGAAAACAAAAAAATCGACTGGAGGGCAGCAGTAGTTCATTTCAGGAACTTTCGGAACCTCCAGAGTGCGAAGAAAAAAAGCGCTGTCCCGATTCCGAGCAGGGCGAGGAATTCCGGCCATACTGCGCTGAATCCGGCCCCACGATAAAGAATCGTTTGCGCTATTTTAACAAAATGCACAGTCGGTGCGATGACCATGATATTCTGGATGATATCAGGCATACTTTCGTACGGTGTGACACCACCGGACAGCACTTGCAAGGGTATCAAAATGAGTATCAGCAACATTCCGAATTGTGGCATAGATTCGGCGACAGTCGCGAGGCTAATGCCCATGGAAGTAGTGGCAAAAAGTTGAAGTAGAGTTCCCACCCCAAACAGCCAGATAGATCCTGCAATTGGCACCGATAGAACACCCTCTATAATAAAAATAAGCGAAAAACCGGCCACCACAAGCACGACCAACGCCATAGCCCAAATCTTGCTGACCATGATTTCGAACGGGGTGACTGGCATGACCAGCAAATGCTCGATCGTCCCATGCTCGCGTTCTCTAATCAATGCAGCACCGGTCAAAATGATAGAAAGCATTGTGATATTATCAATTAGGTTGATGACCGCGCCAAACCAAGATCTCGTTATATTTGGGTTAAAACGTAGGCGGAGCGGAAGATCGACAAGTGCCGCCACATTGGTGTGATAGCTATCCGCAAACACGTTCACATCAGAGCGATACCGATTCACGAACTCATTCACCTCGCTATTCAAGATGCTCTGAATATAGCCATTACCGCTGAATGCTTGCATCATTCGTGTGGCATCAATATTGAGCTGGATCTTGGGCTTGCGGCCAGCGAATAGGTCGCGTTCAAAATTGGGGGGAATGTCGAGGGCAAAAGTATCAATGCCAGCATCCATACGCTGATCCATCTCTGCTATCGTGATAAGCTTCGGCCTGGTGAAATAGGGTGGATAAAAGGCGCTGACGATGCGTGTTGATAAAGGGGATTGATCTTCATCAACAATTGCGATCGGTGATACGTTGAGACTGTCGGGCACCGCAGTCGCGGCAATGTAGACAGTCGCGGTAAATGCAAAGATGATAAGCCCGATCAATATCGGATCGCGTTGCAGACCATGAAGTTCTTTGATGCCAAGTTGCAGGATGTTGGAAATATGCACTCTTATTGCTCCTGCTTTTTCAAGAAAAAGGCGCAGAGGCATATCAAAATCGGAACAGTGATCAGGAGTGGATTGAAAGAAGAGGTGAGGCTTAAGAAACCTAGTTCCTTGGAGAAGGTGCCGCGCGCGATTGTCAAGAAATATGTCATCGGAAAAATATTCCCGACGAAAGCTCCAAACCCATTTAGAGAAGAGACCGGATCGACCACGCCAGAAAAGTCCGCAGCTGGCACAAGGGTCACTATTGCCGTGGCGAACATGGCTGAGATCTGAGTCTTAACGAAGGTCGAAACCAACATACCGATTCCGGTGGTTGCCGTCACATAGAGCAATCCGCTAAAAATAAAAGTGAGAAAGCTGCCCGTGAATGGAACTTGGAATATAAAGATACCAAATGCCATCAGAAGCAGGCAATTCAGCATACCGACAGCTATATAGGGAATTTGCTTGCCAATCAGGAATTCCAGCCGCGTTACAGGGGTCACATAGAAGTTGATAATGGAACCAAGCTCCTTTTCTCGCACCACACTCAAGGTGGCGAGAATAGCAGGAATTCCAAGCAGCAATATTGCAATTGCTGCAGGAACCATGGCGACCAAACTTTCAACGTTCGGATTATAACGGTAGCGAGTCTCTATTTGAAATTTGGGTGTTGATGCATTTTTGCCAACCAGCAGACGAGCTTGTTTTGTCAACCATAGGAGATGATTTCCTTCTACATAGCCACGGAGAGTTTCAGCCCGCTGCGGCATGGCACCATCAATCCAGATCCCAATCTGGACATTCCTGCCATGCTCTAGATCGTGGCTAAATCCGGGCGGAATCTCTATCGCGAGGCTGAGCTTACCACTGCTCATACGCTGATCGAGATCTGCATAATCCAGGATAGGAGGCTGCATTGATGAAATATCGAGAACCCGCGAGTGTCATAAACATAATCGCGGCTTATTACTGTCTGATCATGATCTAGCACGGCAAATGAAAGATTATCGACATCCAGATTGATGCCATATCCTAACAACAAACATCAGAATTAGGCTGCCAATCACTGCAAGGCTCATGCGTATCGGATCGCGCAACAATTCAAGGGTTTCGCGTCGTGTATAGCTGAACATGCGTCGAAAGTTGAAAAATTTTCTGTTTCTTTCTCATGTGCAAATTGGTCTGCCGAGACAACGGGGGGTGCATGTTCCACCGCAGGCATGGTTTTTTGCTCCTCCCCTATCGCTTCCTGCAGATAGCTTATAAAAGCATCTTCCAATGTCTTGTCGCCACGACTCTTCACAATGTTTGCAGGCGTGTCGCTGACCAGTACCTTGCCTGCATTCATGAGCGAAATGCGATCACAGCGTTCTGCTTCGTTCATGAAATGAGTCGAGATGAAGATTGTGACTTGGTCTCGACGGGAGAGATCCACGAGGAGCTGCCACAGCTCATCGCGTGCTATCGGATCAACCCCTGAAGTGGGCTCGTCAAGAATTAGCATTTCGGGACCATGGATCATCGCCACCGCCATGGACAGACGTTGCCTAACGCCAAGCGGCAATTCGTCAGGCAAAGCATGCATCACTTCGGTAAGATTGAAGCGTTTTGCCATCTCCTCGATGCGAGCAGGAATAGTCTCCGGTGGCAACTGGAACAATCGGGCATGTAGATCAAGATTTTGGGAAACCGTGAGCTCCGAATAGAGCGAGAAGGCCTGCGACATGTACCCTACTCGCCGTCGGGTCTGCATGTCGTTCGGGTCAACCTCATGCCCGAACAGGGTAGCCTTGCCTTCTGTAGGAGGTAAAAGTCCGGTCAGCATCTTCATCGTTGTCGTCTTGCCGCAACCATTTGAACCAAGAAAACCGAAAATCTCACCCCGAGCGATGCGGAAGTTCACATGATCGACAGCGACGAAGTCGCCGAAGCGCATTGTCAGCCCTATAGCCTCGATAGCAATTTCTGACTCGACTTTACCCGTGCGGGGTGGAATCACCACGGGACGATATCCTTTCCGCTTTTCTTCTGGAATAAAAGAGATGAATGCAGCATCGAGTGTGGAGGTGCCAGTTTGCATAAGCAACTCTTGAAGTGCTGCCAGTGGCTATCACGCGACCAGCATCCATGGCTATCAACCAGTCAAAGCGAGCGGCTTCTTCCATATAAGCAGTTGAAACCAGCACGCACATATTTTGATGTGCCCCCCGGATATCGTCGATGAGTCCCAGAACTGACGGCGCGAAAGAGGATCGACGCCAGTAGTTGGCTCATCGAGGATGAGAAGATCGGGATCATGAATGAGCGCGCAGCAAAGTCCGAGCTTCTGCTTCATACCACCAGAAAGCTTACCGGCTGGACGATCCACGAAGCGTGCAAGACCAGTACTCTCCACAAGTTCTTTGATGCGACGCTCCCGCTCTTCCTTGGTTTGACCGAAAAGACGGCCGAAGAAGTCGATATTTTCAAATACCGAAAGCGTTGGATAGAGGTTCTTGCCGAGGCCCTGGGGCATATAAGCGATGCGCGGACAGGTTTCAAGTCGATGCTTTTGATCGGCCATGTCGCCACCGAGCACTTCAACTCGTCCTTGCTGAATGGCATGTGCTCCAGCAATCAGCGAAAACAAACTTGACTTGCCGACGCCATCTGGACCGATGAATCCGATCATGCGGCCGGCAGGAATATCGAGAGCTGATCGAATCAAGCGCTTGAGTCTTTCCGTAGAAGAGGCCGACCTCCTCGAGATGCACAATCACCTTTGATTTGTTTGCGCTACCATCTCCAGATATATTTTCACTTCTGGCGGGTTTACACTCATTTTAGGAGCCCTCGATCCAGTCTTGTGGGCCACTTAGCCTTGGGATTGAGTTTGACATAGGCCACTCCAGGCATGCCGGTCTTGACATAATGCATGTATTTATGAAGTAGTTTTGGATCGATTCGGGCTTTGATCCGGAAGGTAAGCTTCTGTCGTTCCTTTGCAGTCTCCACCGTTTTCGGTGTGAACTGCGCGACATCTGCAACATAGGAAATCTTAGCTGGAATAACATATTCAGGCTCTGCATCAAGCACGATCCGAGCCTCGGCGCCTAGCGCAACACGGCCAGCTTGATCAGTTGGCAGAAAGAAAGTCATATAGACATCGCTGAAATCAACGAGATTCAAAACCCGCCCACCCGCGCTAATGACTTCACCCGGCTGCGCCACTCGATACTGTACACGGCCAAAGCGCGGCGATTTCAATTCGCTGTCATCAATATCGGCTTGAATCCGGGTAATCTTAGCCGATGCGGCATTGGCATTGGCACGTGAGCCAACTACCTGGGAACGTGCTGTGGCAATTGCAGCACTCGGCTGCTGTCCTGAGCCTTGGCAGAGGCTACAGCGGCAGCACTCGATTGCTCGCTGGCAAGATCATTATCATATTCCTGTACGGATGCAGCGCCTTCTTTTGACAAAGTGTCGCGAACGAGCCAAGCGTTTTTCCGCCACAGTCAATTCAGCCTTGCGTTGATCAACGACTGCCAGCGCCGACGGCTTTTCGCTCACTCGTTGTTCGACTGTGCTTTCTGCAATGGCGATATTGCTTTTGGTCTGAGTGAGTCAGCTTCGGCTTCTGTCGAGTTGTGCCTTGAGCGTCTTGAGATCCATTACCGCAACGATCTGCCCGGTATTAACGAAATCTCCCTCATTAACTAAGATTTTATCAATTCGACCTGGTATTTTCGCTGCGACATCGATCTCAGTCGCTTCAATTCGGCCGTTGCTACTGGCGAAATATTTCCCAAACCCTTCGGCATCAGCATTCGCCACAAGAGGAACAAGACAGCAACTGCTACCAGAACTATAGCCCCTAGTGTCACCCATTTCTTGTCAATCTTTTCGTGTGACTTCTTACTTTTTCAGAGTATTTTGTAGAGTATTTTGAATCTTTTGTTCATGGCTTAGCTCCTGCGGCTGGGTTGTATCACGCAGGCCGATGGGTCATCACAGCCACCTCCTAGTGCAGCATAAAGATTGACCTCACTCGACAATCGTGCACGTCGAGTCTCGACCAGTTGTTGTTCGGCGTTAAAAAGGTCGCGCTCGCTTCGAGCACTTCGAGATAGGAGGTCGATCCCTGTGATATCGCAGATCTGGCTAGGCGGGCACGCTCCCTAGCGCGTCAAGTGTCTGCTGTTGCGTTTTAATTTGCTGTCTAAGCCAACGCCGTGCCGCCAAGGCATCTGTCACATCGCGAAAAGCTGACTGCACTGTCTTCTCATATTCAGCAATTGCAACAGCACGTCTGGCCTTGGTTCCGGCCAAATTGCCGAGTAAACGTCCACCAGTAAACAAAGGCGCTATGGCATTGGCACCTATATCCATGCTCGACTCTCCGCCTTTAACAGGTTGTGAAATGCAGTATTTAACACACCATAGTCCCCAAATAGATCAATACGCGGAAAGAATGCGGCGCGTGCTGCGCCTATATCAGCCTCTGCTGCTTGTAAGCGATCCTCTGCTTCAATGATATCGGGACGGTTCTCGAGAAGATCAGATGGGAAACCAGGCGGCAGACCACGTACTACCGCATTTTCAACCGAGGACAACATTATTGCTTTGTCGTCGGCAGGAACGCCCAGGATTAAAGTGAGCGCATTGCGCGTCTGTTCGCGTTGCAGCTCGAGTGATATTAAGGCGCTTTCAGCCTCTCCTAAGAGTGCGTTTGCTTGTGTCAAGTCAAGGTTTGACGCGCTACCGACCTCATAACGCCGACGAATGATGTGGGCTGACTTTCGCCGGGTATCGATCGTCCGTTTCGTAAGTACGATCCGCTCGTCCAGTTCCCTAGCCGAGCAGCCATGTGTTGGCCACCTCGGCAATGAGGCTTAAAGCGATTGCTCGTCTGGCTTCATCGGTTGCTAGCCAAGTTTTAAAAGCGGCCTCACTGAGATTGCGAACGCGGCCAAATAGGTCGATTTCCCAGCTTGCACCAAGAAACCCAGCATAGAGGTTAGTAAGAACCTTATTACCTGTCAGTGAAACACTTTTAGGAATCTCAAAGCGCATGGGGAGCGTATCGGCGCTCAACTGGGGAAATAGCTCGGCTCGTTGAACGAGATATTGGCTTCTAGCCACATCAACTTGTGAGATTGCAATGCGCAAATCCCGGTTATTACAAAGCGCTGCTTCTATTTGTGACTGAAGAATGGGGTTACGAAAAAACTGTTCCCATCGAAGACGCTGATCGATGGTTTCTGAGGCAGGGTCGTCACATGAAGCCCAGACATTAGGCACAGGCATTTCTGGCCTTTCGTGTTTAGGTGCGAGCGAGCACCCATTGAGTAGCATGGCGACCAACATCAGCCAAATGGGTGCTTTTGTTGGTAGTTCCTTGTAATAGTGCATATTTTGTTCCTTCACCTTTAAATATAATTTCCATATCAGTTTTATCAAGTTATTCAATAAACTAATAGAGGGTACCTGAAAGGGTGTCTGATCTCCACTGGAGACCGCAAGTTGTCTCCAGTCAAGATCAGACACCCTTGAAAGTAACAAACTACGGACTATCCTGATCATTAAGTATGATTACCTGAGTTTACTCAAATTCGAGGAAAAATTTGGAATATTAATATGGAAGATTTACAGTTTCGAATTTGTGTTCTAATTCTCATACCATTTCTTCTTCAAGGGTGTGCGAAACCAAAGACCTATAATCCACTACCAGAAAAATTGGAAAGTCATGCACAAGTTCCAGGTTTCCATAATTGTAGAGCTTGGGGAGATGAACAGAGCTCTGTACTAGTAAATAGCATTCGTGAATCTATTGAACAGGAAAAAATGGCAAACGGAAAATTAAAGCCCAATTCTAGTGCTTTAATTCTTTCTGGAGGTGGACAAGAAGGTGCTTTTGGCGCAGGTCTTTTATGCGGTTGGTCTAAATTGGGAACTCGCCCTAATTTTAAACTAATTACTGGAATTAGCGTAGGCGCATTAATAGCACCCTTTGCTTTTCTCGGCTCGGAATATGACGATTTACTCAAAGAAGCTTTTACGACAACTTCAGAAAGTGACGTTTACAAAAAATATAGTATTTTTTCGATAATATTATCCACGCTTAATATACATACATTAACTTCAGCAGCTGATAATAAGCCTTTGGCTAGAACGATTGAACGTTTCGCTGATGATAAAATGTTGAATAAAATTGCTGATGAGCATTTAAAAGGCAGGCGTCTTTTGATTGGCACTGGCCAAATGAATGCTGAACGTTTGGTAATTTGGGACATGGGCGCCATCGCGCTACATCGTACGCCTGAAGCGTTCGCGCTTTTCCGTAAAATTTTGCTTGCCTCGGTTTCTATCCCGGATTTCTTCTCACCTACAGAGTTCGAAGTTGAAGCTTGTGGAGAAATATTCACTGAAATGCATGTAGATGGTGGAAATGAAAACCAACTTTTTTTATTAGGAAAAACAGAAGTACCAGAGAAGTTCATCACAAATCTCTATATCATTAGAAATTCAAAAGTAAGTGCTGAATGGAAAAATGTCGAGCTTAAACTCACAGATATTGCTGCTCGATCTATTGGTAGTTTAACTAAAGCACAAGGTATTGGAGATTTGTTTAGAATTTATACTTATTCTTTGCACGATGACATTGGATATAATTTAGTCTACATTCCATCCATGTTTAAACAGGAACCAAGCGCACCCATAGAAAGTACTTATATGAAAAAGTTATTTACATTAGGTTATAACATGGGACGAGTAAATGAAAAATGGCGTCAATATCCACCTCTCTACACTCCAACACAAAAAGCTCCGGGACTCTCAGAAAATCAGAATAAAAATAAAAATTTAGCTATAAATAAAAAAATAGTCAAAAAGAAAAAACCTGGCAGGAGACGGGAAGTGAACGTTAAGTAACCCATAAGATAATTGAATTTATACGATCATCATTCATTTTTTTCCTTTCTCTCAGGATTATTAATGTCTAGTTTTGGTAATGACATTGGCTTTAATCTAATTTTTTCCGTTGGCGCCATGACCGTTGCAATGCCGCTAACAACGACTTTTCCTGCTTGATTAATACATTTGCAATCTAATTAGATATTTTTCGACCCTTGTTAATTGAAAGACTATTTAGGCGGCATCCGCGAAGCGCCATCCAAGGGAATCGTATCACCATTAATCATTGGATTTTCAATAACACAAGCCATAAAATGTGCAAACTCTTCGGGTTTCCCGAAACGTTTTGGGAAAACGGTGTTTGCAAGCAAACCAGATCTTATTTTATCTGAAGCTTTTTGCATCATTGGCGTTTCAAAAACACCAGGAGCAATCGATACCACTCTAATTCCAAAATCACCCATCTCGCGTGCCACCGGTAAAGTCATCCCCATCACGCCAGCTTTTGCAGCACTATAGGCTACCTGCCCAATTTGTCCTTCATAAGCTGCAATGGATGCGATATTAATCACAACCCCTCGTTCCCCTGTTTCCTGAATAGGGTCTAGTTTCATCATATCTGCTAGAACATAATCCATGACAGTAAATGTTCCAATCAAATCGATTTCAATAACATTTCTAAAAAGATCTACTTTCATCGGGCCTTCCCGCGGTTCAATTCTTCCTCCACCCAAAATACCTGCGCAATTAATGCACACTCTTGGAGTTCCAAATTTTTCTTTGACCTGATCCAAAGCACTTTTTACACTGTTTTCACTGGTGACATCACAAACTACAGCGATACCTTTAATTTTCTCTGCCAAATTGTCCAAATCCTCTTTATTCAAATCTAATAAAGCTACTTTTGCTCCCTTATCTGATAATAATTTAGCGGTAGCGGCTCCTAGTCCAGAAGCCCCCCCAGTGATTACGACAACAGAATCTTTAATATTCATAGATGGTCCCCTCATAAGTTTCTATTTCAAATACCTAAGATAGTTAGAAAATCTGTAATAAAAATTCTTTTTTGAGTTTTAAGTTCCTCGTCCAAACGTTGTTTATACACCCCAGTTTCTCAAAGCCTGCTGATGCTCTCTTGTGAAATGCGAAAATGACCTTGAGAAAAGTTTTTCTTTGTATTTGTCCTATTATTTCTGGTAGTCTTATTTTGAGTATAGTAATAGAAATTAAAATTTTGTTTATTTTGAACGCATGCACTTTTCATTTTTAATTAATTTTAAGCTGTTAATTTACTATTAACTTTAAAAGAAGAAAAGACTGTGCTGGTAACTGGTACTTTCACTAGCACAGTCTTTGTCTCAAGAATTATAAAGGACTAGAACTTCTTTGTTTTTTGGCCTAGTTTCTTTTCTGCTATGTGCAGTTTCTTCATAAACTCATTAATTTCTTTGTGAGCTTGCTTTTGATTGTAGCGATATGTTTCTTCTAGTGCTGAAGAAAGCTTATCAAAGGAACCATGAATTTTTTCAATTTCGTCAGTTGTCAAATCTGCCCATTGATGTTTAACTTTACTTTTCAATTGATCCCATTTATTTTTCAAAGCATCTTTGTTCAGCTGCTCTTCTGTTAAATGATGTTTCTTCAAAAATTCATCAATTTCTTTGTGGGCTCGTTCTTTATTGTAGCCATATTCTTTTTCGAGAGCTCCAGCAAGGGCTTCCAGGGAACCATGTATTTTTGCAATATCATTTTTGGTTAACTTGCCCCACTGTTGTTCTATCTCACCTTTGATTTGGTGCCATTCTCCTTCGATTATATTTTTGTTCAAAGTCATAAATATTCTCTCCTCACCAGTTAATTGTACTTGCACATTAAATTATATATTCGCAAAAGTTTGCTATTCATTTTAAAAGATAGACTATTTTTTATAGTTAACACCTACTTTATTTTTTAAACTATACTTGTTCCCGGGGATTGATTTGCTATTTTTTAGAGATCAATTACATCTTGGCCGCCCTCGCGACCTATGGAATAGGTAAAATAGTTGGGATCAATATCAGTTAAATTTCAATAATCATGTCATTCTTACTAATGCGATCGCCCAATGCTCCATTCCTAACGCTGCAAATAGGGTTAACAGCAATTGACCAGTGATAGGCGACAACCCAACAAGTAATGCACCACTTGCCCCAGCAAAACCAATGTGACCGAGAGCATGCGCCGCAAAAGATAAATTACGAATAATAACTAAGTATCCAACCATACCTGCTAGAATAGCTGCAACCGTGCCAGCTATAAAAGCATGGCTCATAAATTCGTATCCGAATAATCCTGAAATAAAATTAATCATGGTGGTGACGCACCTCGCCAAGAATGCTTTCTTGAGTTTCACTCAGGACAAATATCTTATTCTTAAATCGAACCACTTCAATTGGAGTTCCATACATACTACTTAATCTTTCACTAGTAATGATTTCGTCGATACTTCCAATAGCCGCCTTACCATTGGCGACAAATAGTACTCGATTCATAATATGAAGCAGGGGATTAGGATCGTGTGCTGTAAAGAGAATGGTGACATTTAAATTTCGTTGGATTTCATTTAGCAAAACTATAAATATATCCTGGTATTTAGGATCCAAATTTGAAAGCGGTTCGTCCAACAATAAAATACTAGGCCTACCAAGCAAAGCTTCTGCAAGATAAATGCGTTGCTTTTCTCCACCCGATAGTTGTTTAAATGGCCTATCTGCATAGGGAAGGGCTTCAACTATTCCTAAAATATTTTGTATTTCTGACTTTTTTGATTTTGAGAGAAGCTATTTTTTGAATCACTATCATACCTTAGTTTTCTAAAGAGCTTGTAAAGTTGAAAATACCGATTGTTGATACTGGAAAGTATAATTTATATCTAGAGAATTATTTTTATTTGCGCCAGTTAATAAATTGAAAAAGCTAAGTCTGACCTATCAGCACATCCGTATCCATATATGAATATGTGTGGATGTCTCTCTGATTTCTTCTAAATTAGAATGTTTGCAGCAATTTTTGCTCTAACACAGCAATTTTTGCTTTTCTATTTTCACATTAATCGAAGTTTGTAATTTTATTGCTTTGACGCGCTGCCTTGCGCTGCTAAACTAAAATTAAACAATTTTACATTGATGGTAATTTTTTTCAAGGGGCTTTCATGTATACAACTCGGAAAATTCACGAAAAAAATGGTCGAATTTTTTGGAATTACCTATTTAAAAAACCTTATGAGTGAACTAGAGCTACTACTTAAGCAATGGACGAATTTTTATATAATCACGTCTGGGGCTGCAGCAACCTTGATCGGTTTGTTGTTTGTCACAATCACTCTCATCGCTACGCGAGTGCAGGAAGAAGTAGACCCCGCTAAGATTCGTGTGTACCTTACACCAACTGTTGTCTATTTTGCTTCCGTACTAATTGTTGCTGCACTTCTGACCTTCCCGAATCATATTCTGTTCACGGCCACTCTTTGCATTTGCCTCATGGGTATCGTCGGCTTAGTTTATTCGATAATTAGTTTAATTCAAGGCGACAAGAAGAGTTACTTGGATTGGAGTGATCGGTTCCCATATGCCGTTTTTCCATTTGCGTCATACGGGCTCCTTGTATTGGGTGGAAGCCTGTTGTTCCATGACACTCAACTTGGTCTCACCTTAGTCGCTGTCAGTATGCTATTACTACTTATGATTGCTATCCGTAATTCATGGGCCATTGCCATCGGGATCATCTCCACTCGTCTTAGGTGACATAAGCGGCTGGCCACAGATTCGCACGACGATGCTTGGGGTCGCCACGCGAAGCCACCCTCAAAATGAAGTAATAACCATCCGCCCATCAAGCGTACCGGCCTTCATCTTGCTGAACACCTGGTTGATGTCCTCAAGCTTCATCTCGTGATAGTGAGAATGGACCTTCCCTTCCGCGGCGAATTGGAGGGCTTCCTCGAGATCTTGACGGCCACCCACGATCGATCCACGGATTGTGATTCGACCCAGGACCACTGGGATAATGGGCATCAGAAATTCGGCCGGTGGCAGGCCGATGAGTACGACCGTGCCCTTGCGCCGCACCATGTGGATCGCCTGACCAAAAGCCGCTGGCGACGGGGCCGTTACCAGAACGCCATGCGCGCCCCCATTGGTTTGTTTGATGATCTGCTCCACTGCATCCGGCGACTTCGCGTTCACCGCCATATCGGCTCCCGACGCACGTGCAAGCGCCAGCTTGGGCTCCGATACATCCACTGCAACCACATGCAAGCCCATGGCCTTGGCATATTCAATGCCGAGCTGCCCCAGTCCGCCGACGCCGGAGATGACGATCCACTCTCCAGGCTTTGCTTCGGTTTCCTTGATGCCCTTGTACGTGGTGACTCCGGCACAGAGCATCGGCGCCATAGCTGCGAAGTCGGGATTATTGGGCAACCGCCCGACATAGGCGGCACATCCAATCACATATTCGGCAAAGCTGCCGTTGACGGCGTAGCCGCTGTTGCGTTGGGCGAGACAAAGAGCGTCCCATCCGGTTCGGCAGTACTCGCACCAGCCGCAAGCATCGTGCAGCCAGGCCACCCCGACCGGATCACCCTCCTTCAAACGAGTAACGCCCGGACCAACCGCCGCGACGATCCCCGCACCTTCATGCCCGGGGATAAATGGGAGCGATGGCTTGGCAGGCCAATCGCCCTGGGCCGAATGGAGGTCGGTATGGCATACCCCAGTCGCGATCACTCTGATCAGAACCTCGCCGTAGCCCGGTGTGGGGATGGGGACTTCTTCGATCTTCAGCGGCGCGCCGAATTCGTGCACCACCGCCGCTTTCATTGTTTTTGCCATTGTACCAATTCCCTACTTATAGGAGGAATAAAAGCCAGTTTTTATAAAATCTCTCGAGTCGTTTTATTACATATTCACTAAAATTACCCTAGCTTATAGTAAGAATAAAAGCCAGTTTTTATAAAAGGTTCTCGTATCCTCATCACGAAGGGATACGACGCTCTAATTCCTTTTATCCCTATTATAATTACCTTATTTATTTTTTTATCCCCTGGTTTTTTTTAGGGTTCTAAAAAACGGTGTCAGATTGCTGGAGTGTTCTCTTAGCTTCAAGATTAAGTTAATTGACTTATTTATTTCAATACCTCATAATAAAAATTTAAAGTTTGAGACTTTTTGTAGTGCAACCTCCCATTGGTGTCAGCGATTTTCGAAAATTAATTGAGTACAGGGACTCAGCAGGAAATCCTTATTTATTTGTCGACAAATCATTGTTCATAAAAGCAATATTAGATGACGCTAGTGAAGTGCGCTTAATTGTGCGTCCCAGACGCTTTGGCAAAACTTTAAATATGTCTATGTTGCAGCATTTTTTTTCAGCTTCTTTGGATAATAAACCCACCTACGACTTATTTAAAAACTTAGAAATTTCCAAATACCCGCAATATGTCTCAAGATATCAAGGAAAATATCCTGTTATTTCTCTAACGTTTAAAGATATTAAGAGCGATAATTTCGAAGATGCCTTTCTTGATCTCTTAGAATTAATTCGCCAGGTTTATTCAGAGCATGAAAATATTGCACTATCAGAAAGCTCTCCGCTTTCTGATCGTGATAAGAGAGACTATGAATTAATTCTAGACAGAAAGGCCCCTGATAGTTTAATCAAAAATGCTTTGAAGAATTTAACATTCTATTTATCCCGCTGTTATGCAGAAAGACCTTATGTTTTAATCGATGAATATGACACTCCTATCCAAACCGCATATCTTAAAAATTATTATGATAAAATGGTAACCCTAATGCGGGAATTTTTGAGCGCAGGGCTTAAAGATAATCCATATTTAGAGAAAGCAATTTTAACAGGTATTTTACGTGTATCCAAAGAAAGCATTTTTTCTGGACTCAACAATTTATCTGTTTTTTCATTATTAACTTCAGATTATGAAGAATATTTTGGTTTTACAGATAAAGAGGTAGAAACTTTACTCAAAAAATCGAATCTATACCAAAATTTGTCCATGGTTAAAGATTGGTACAATGGATATCAAGCAGGCAATACGATCATTTATAACCCTTGGTCTATTGTTAATTATATCAAGACGCATGGAAAATTAGATTCATATTGGGTGAACATCAGTGATAATGTCCTCATCAAAGAATTATTATTAAAATCTAGTAATGAATTTAAAGCACAGTTTGAGCTTTTATTGCAAGGTCAATCTACTCAAATTTTTGTAGATGAACATATTACCTTTAATAATCTTATCAATAATGATTCTGCTATATGGTCATTACTATTAATGTCTGGTTATCTCAAAGCAAGAGTAATAGAGAGAAAAAGTCAGGGTGCTATTTGTGAAGTTCAAATCCCAAATAAGGAAGTAAAAGATCTCTATAAGAGTTTAATTACTCGTTGGTTATCTGGGGTTGATAGCCCCTCCGTTTTTAATCGATTTATTGATAACTTATTATTGGGAAATTTAGAAGATTTCGCTTATCATTTACAAAGAATTTTATTACAATCGTTTAGTGTTTTTGATATAAAAGGTCAGGAGCCTGAACGATTTTTTCATGGTTTTATGTTAGGGCTGATTGCAGGAATTGATCCACATAAGTATCAGCTTTCTTCCAACAAAGAAAGTGGCTATGGTCGATTCGATATCGCCATCATACCAAAGAATAAAGATTTGCTTGGGTTCATCATTGAGGTCAAATCTATCGTTTCTAATTCAAATGAGACTCATCCCAAAACATTGCGTGATGCTGCCAAAAAAGCTTTGAATCAGATCAATATTAAGCAATACAATACTATCTTTGCAGAAAGTTTTATTAAAAATTATATAAAAATTGGTGTTGCCTTTAGTGGCAAAGATCTGGCTGTAGAATACGAGAAAGTTTAAAATTTCATCACCCTTATTTATGTGCCGATCTTGAGCATACATCATTGGTAGTAGATGCAAGAGGAGAAGAGGATTCTTTTTAACATAAATAGGTAGGCAAACGCTAAATTAACTAAAAACTGATGCACCGAGTCGCGCACAAGTCACGCAGCATATTATTGGAATGACGACCTGATCTATTTGTTAATTACTGATTAGAAAAAATCGATGGTAATGGGACGACAATCGGGCTATCCTCAGGATTTACCATTTCAGATATATCATCTATACGACAAGTTGTTCGAACTATTCCTCCCGCTGGCCCTGCTACTAAGCCTGCCTGAAAATATAATTGACCTGCAAATTTCGTTTTATAGCCTTTAATACCAACTCCTGCTGTTCCCCTGGCACCCAAGGCGTGAACTTCAAGGCGCATTTCACATTGCACTGCCTTATCACCTATGGCAAAGACAGGAGTTTTATGTGCTACAGTTCCGCTTGCCGCAGAAAATCCGGCATCCCCTGTTAACTCAAAATTAAATTTGTGATCAGCAGATGCATCTGCCACTGCAGTTCCACTGATAGTTGCAGTTTGTGCATTGACAACGGCATGAGTAGAACCCAATGGTGAATCACGTTCAGCGGTCAATAATTGTCTCCCTATACCTGCATAAAATTCATGTTTCTCTACTATTTTTCCGGGCTCTAATGAGCGTTCACTTGATCTGCCTGCCTCAGCATAATCTCTGACGTCTGAATTGACACCAGGTACAATCTCTTTTTGGTATAGGCGTACTTCGGCTCCTACCCCCTCCTTAATCACCTTGGTTTTTACCTTGAAATCTGCCTGCCATGTCTTTTTCATAGCTTCAAATTTTCTTTTAGATGCTGATTCAGAAAAAGTATGGCGCTCCGTATCTTTGTTTATAACTTTGACATTTTTGGTGAGCCCCTTACTTACCTTTACACCTTTAGCTTTATAGATGGGCTCACCTCTTTTAGTGCTTTTATCACCTGATTCTTTTTTTATTTTTCCTATTGATTCCGAATCCGATCTTTTTTCTAATTCTATATTTTTAATGGAGCTTCTTCGTCTTCTATAAGCAAATAACAGTGGATAGCCCTTGCTCGTTTTATCAACTGGGGCACCTCCCACCTCCTCTCTGGGAACATCTTGCATTTCTTTGTGATTTTTATTTTCTTCATCACTTTTTTGTGGTGTTAATAATGTTCTGCTCAATTTTCCTGCATAGCGGGAAGCCACTGTACTTAAAGCCGATCCTAATAAGCTTGCCGTTAGAGGGGTACTGGCTTTTTTACCTCTTACAGCCCGACTAACAGCTGCAGTGGCGCCAGCTCTGGTTACATTTCTCAACGTTTCCACCATAATATGTTCATGAGATAAAACTCCAGTATTTGGTGCACCAACCAGTGCTGTGCCTAAAGCAGAGGAACCCACCCCTACAGCAAGATTAGTAAGCAACGGTCCCCCATTCATTCCTGTGTTAATAGTGGTGGTGATTGCTGCTTTTGTTGCTTCTCTTGCAACAACAGAGGACATCTTCTGTATTAACTTGATTCCGTCCAACATTTGGCCTAAACCAGCAAATGCGCCACCTTCAATTGCAGCCTTCAACACCTTTTGCTTCGTAATTGCTGCACTAACGCCACCACTTACCATCCCTTGCAAAACTCCCACGCCAGCTTCCATTGCAGTAGCACTTAATCCACCAAGATTTGTTAGCAATGTCAACATCTGTGGACCCAGAAAAGCTGCAAGGCCAGCTCCTACCCCAATGGCTATCACCGATTTGAAGATCATTTTACGTTTCTTCTTTTTACATTGCTTATTCCATTCTTCTATTTGACGGTCGTATTCTTCTTGTTGTTTTGACATTATTTCTTCAATTTCAGTAGGCGTCAGTTTTTTCTTCTGTTCAAATTTTGGGCTAAGAACTATCGTTTCACCTTCAATGCGAAGTTCGCAGTAGAATACTTCTACTGATTGACTGCCCTCGAGACGTAAACCTTGCTTGGCTTGAACATCAGTGCCCAAAAATTGAACTTGAGTACCGGAAAAAGAAGTCTTACCACCTGAAATAATAGCGGTAGGCGTATCGACATGATGACCAACCTGAATAGGACCTTGGCAATCAACAGAGCAATCCATACCTGCAACTAAAGCACCGCGAAGTATATCAAGCGCTAACAGAGTACAATGTAAGTTACCAGTTGCGGTGATGATATTCTGAAGATAAAGAGGCAAATGTGGAGCATGTATGGTGAAATTACCAAAAACGGTAAAATCTTGATGCAAGCGGATCTCTTTTGCCTGAGATGAAAGATAAATAGCAAGTGAACTCGGGTATTCTGCAGGGAATTTAGGACAAGACGGTAAATGAAGTTCAACAGTCTTTGCTTTAAATGGACTCTGTAAAGCATCTTCAAAAGATTCTTTCGTTTTTACTATAATAGTATCCACTGCTTTTACAGGGGATGTCATGGAGGCAATGCGATCCGTATCCAAAAGTACATCGCGACCAGCATCCATAGTGCCATTTATCAGTAGTGTCTTGGTTTTAACGAGAATATCTTCATCTGCAATCGTTTCTGCCTGGAGGACAATTGCATCTGTTCCCAAAATACTAATATTTTCAGCTTTTCCCCTGGCATTAAGATACACTTCTTTGGACTTAAAAATCAAATGACTTCCTACATTCAATGGTCCATTGCTGGTAATAGAACTTCCCGCAGATATCCTCATGTCTTCTCCAGATACTGAATAGGCTGTATCTAGAAAAGTCACAGTTCTATCCCCCGATACTATGTTATGGCGACCCGATTGTAAATAACCCGAAAGAGTCGCGACGCTGGCAGCTATACTAGTATCAATAACTGAAGTGATAGTATGGGCTATATAAGCATCCTGTGTTACATCAATCTTCGTATCTCTACGAGCGTGAATGGATGCAGTAGAGGTACAGTTTTGACCATTAATAATTACATCTCTTGCGGAATGAATACCATTACCGTTCAATGTTCCTAATAATCCTTTGCCTTGTAAAATAATGTCATCCTTTATACTAATTAGGGTCCCATGATTATGAAAAGCATATGGTTCAGGTATTGACCAGGGTGTAATGACTTTAATGCCTGCTGCTTGAATTACTGTATGATTAGCTAAAGAATCAGTGCCACCTACCACGATTATTTCCAAAAATCCCTTCATACTAATTTTATGACCTAAGACTCCATAAGGCGAAAAAATTCTTGCTGTTTTAAAAACAAGTCTACAAGTTTCAACCGCATATAAAACGTCATCACTATAATCAAAATATTCCAATTCTGAAGTGTAAATAGCACCACCACTATGGGCAGGAGCAAGCAAACAAAGTTTTTTAGAATCAAACAATAATTGTCCACTGGCATTAAAAATACTGCCCTTCCTATGTAAAAGATCACCGTGAAAATTGCAACCTACCCGCGTTCGAATTGACCCATCATTAACGAAACCATAAGTTCCATTGCCGTTAGTGTGAAAGCCAATACTAGAGGCTTCAAAACTGCCTCCATCAAGATTTTGAATTCTTGTTAACTTGCCATGGATATGTCCATTTTCTGCCACAATAATACCGCCACGACCATTGACCAGGCTCGTTTTATCAGAAGCATTCATTTCCATTATGGTAATATTGCCATTCTTTGATAAAAGACCACCCTGACTGTTTCTAAAAGAACCAGAGAGACGAATGTCGAGTGTGATATCCACAAAAATTAGCCCTTCATCGTTATGTCCATCTTTAAGTATCTCAAAAGTCGCAGATTCTGCTTTGATTCTCCCACCACGATTGTCAAAAATCTGCGTCTTAATAGAACTAAATTTTTCACAATGCACTAAACCTCTATTGACAAATGAATGACTTTTCAAAGAAGCTCCCCAATCAAAAGACTGGGTTCTAATTTCCTTTTCTTTATCCAAAAAGAATTTTTCTCCTTGGAATTTCAAACTACCAATTGTTGTTATATTCCCCGTCACGTAACAATCTTTAGCAGATAATATTTCTAATGAACCTGCAAAATTAAGATTATTAAAAAATTGGATATCATGATGATCTAAATTAAAAATAATATTATTTAAGTTATGAAATTTACCAATCTGAATTGCACCTTCTTTTGTTAAATTAATGTGAAATTCTTTAGGGAAAGGTAATTTTCCTTCACATTCTGGACTAGCTATGTGTCGCCCTTGATAGATTAGTTCTTTTTTTCCAAACGAATCAATAAATGCAATAATGTAAAAGGCATTATACGCTTGATGATTCGCCTCAAAACGAAATCGTTTAGTTTCGAAAATAATTTGGGGAGACAAGGCATTTTTGCCCTTAAACTGAGTCTCTTTTAAAATTTGTTGAAAAAGTTCGGCATGAGTGCTTTTGTTTTGCAATAATTGATGTATTGATTTTTTCTCAACATCTGTCTTTTTAGACATGAAACAAAATAGTAAGCGGTAGACTTTTTTGACACTTTCTTGATAAAATGTTAGTTTTGATTCTATATCCAATACATCGTCTATGAGTGCTTTTCCTTCTGCAAAGTCCTTGTGAATTTTTTGGCAAAGCATTGTAAGTTCATTTAATTTTTTAGTTTGAACCAGTTGTTCATTGATTTGAAATTTATCTTGGTAGATAGCATCAATAATCAAAGTAAATTCTTGCAATAATGTTTTACTCAGATCTAAATCACACATTTCCATTTTATCAAAAAAGAGGCTTAAACAATTATTTCTTTCAATCTGTTCTTTTTTATACAGATCTGGCTCAGAATAGCTCTGCAAAAGCTCAAAAGCTGTTGTTACGACAGGGAATATTTTTAAATTTTGTTTTGTTTCTAAACGAGTATAATGATTTTTATTAAATCTAATATAGACAGTTGGATAATTTCGATCAAAAATTCCTTCATGTCGAAGTATAAGGGGCCTGTTCTTTTCTAATTCTTCCAAAATATTAATGTTAAATTTATTAATTTTTGCTATGGCGTCAACAGAAGAGTGTTGTTGTTGACCACCTATACTAGGTAAGTATACCAACCATTGCCCAGGAATAGCGATATAAAAGCGCACATATGATGAAAAAACTTCACGACTAGTGGCATAATCCTTTATTTTTTTTCGTAAACCCTCTAGCTCTTCCATTTTATTTTGCAGCAGAAGTTTATTGGATCCTTCTAGAATCGTTATCAACTGCTCTGCTGTAAGTCCCCTGAGTTCTTCACGCTGACGACCAGCATGTAACAAATCTTGTTTAATTTTGCTTAGTAAAGGGCCTAGTTTACAATATTCTTGGTAGTATTGTTCAATCGTCTGAAATAATGCCTGCCCCTGAGATGATTTTCCAAGTACTGCTCTAAGTAAATCAGATATATTCCCTTCAAAAACAGCGGCCTCAATTTCAGAAGCAACGAATGTCCTTACTTCATCGTCTTCCATGTGTTCTAACAATTGTGTGACGGCTTTAGCTCTGGAAATACCTAAGGCATGATAACCACAATCACCATCTGCCGGTATAAAATATTCATAGAAAGAGAGCCGTTTTCGACAGAAATTGATCCAAACACTTACATTACTATATAGTAGTTTGTCTGAGTGCGGCACGGGTATATTGGGATTAGATGAAACCTTGGGAGAGGTCGCCAAGGGGTCAACCTGCATTTCAGTTTTAGATTTTGAGTGTTCTTTTTTAATTGCTTTTCTAATTCTATTATTCTTTTCCAATTCCTTTCTGTATTCCAATATATCGAATGCTCCAGGCATTTGAACCTCCTAACTGACCAAGATTATTTACTTTCCTTTCTATTACTACGAAAGAAGTATAAAAAGTAATAATTTGCAGAAGTAGGGTATTAAATACCCTACTCTTTTGGTATATAACTGGTTCAAAAACTCAAAGGGAAATAATTATATTTGAAGACATTCATCAATAATTTTTTCTACAAGCGCCGCCTTTGTTCCCGACTTCACTATTTTTGAGTCTTCTAAAATAGCAAAAGCCCCGTACCACGGGGGCTATAGCCAATTTAGGCACTACATTATTTGATGTTGGAAAGTTATCTTAAATAGACTGTTGCGTCTGGTGAGCGGGTTAAATTGAAGGCCTTGTAGATTTTTCGTGCGGTATTAGTGATGCGACCAGGAACGCGATATAGATCCTTGGTTTGCTTATGAACGTAAATAGAGGATTGAATTCCTCTTAACTCATCAATCACTGTCTCTATACTAATTTTTTGTGTCAAATTTAATCGATACTGTAAATGTCGTAATACCGAAAATGTCATATAACAAATAGCAATATGTGCATGAATTCGGTTTGGATTCCAATGATAAATCGGACGCATAGCGAGCGTATGCTTATTGATCCGGAAGGATTCTTCAATCACCCAGAGCCGAGAATATTGGGCGAGCAATGTCTCAGCCTTTTCATCTTCGATATTAGTAATAATTCCGTGTAGTCCATCCCACATCGCATCATGCGCAATCTTATCCTCATCTAATTGAGTGCATGCTTGGGGATCTGTTTTTGTAAATTTTTTGACGCCTTGATTAGTTATTAATTTTTGTGTTTGGCCCTTTTTACCAATTACTTTTTCAATTTTTTCTAAAACTCGAGTTCTATCAGCCACATCTTTTAATGCTCGCTTCTTTTTATAGCTGACTACTAAGCGACGATTCTCGTGATTAAATTCACCAATCCACGCAAATTCATCGTTTAAAACAGTAGGATAATAACGAGACTCACTAAGTATTTCGCTTTTAATATTATCAGGCAAAGTGCGTAATTTTGCTGCAACAATATATTGATACCCTTTTTCTTCCATTAGAGCCATATTTTTTTTAGAGAACATAGCACGGTCACCGACAAAACAAACTGATTTAATATTAAATAGAGTATGCCAATGCTCAATCGCTGCAATTAAAGTCCCTACTTCAGCCTTATTACCTTCAAATAATTCATAGCTAATGGGCAAACCATCACCATTAGTTGCCAAAGCTAGCACCACTTGCGTTGTGTTAAACCGACAATCTTTACTGTAACCAAACCTTCTAAGCTCATCTGTTTCAATAGATTCGAAGTAAAGCGTAGTCACATCAAATAATACTAAATCTACACTTTCAGGAAATAAGGATTGCGTTCGAGCGAACGTTAGTTTTTTTATTTGATCGATTTGATTAAACACTTTATCCATCGTTGAGTAGAGAGCATCTAAATCATGACTTTTTCCGAAATTATCTTCTAATATACGTTGAGTTTTTCGTTTGCTCGCAGGAAAAACTAATCGGGTTAACACCATATCCTTTAACAAATCATTATCCCGTTTGCTTTTGAAAATTTTATGGTATCCTAACTCGTCGTAAACATAACCACCAACCTCGTGAACGCCCTCAATGATGCGTTCATGTTCAACGATCATATCTAAAGTGACCTGCTCAGGAGGAAGAATATCCTTAATTTCCTTTTTTGCGGGACGGCCAGGTTTTTTATTCTTATTTACTTTTAATAAGGCTGATAAATCGCCTTCAGCGGTTTCAAAGAGGCTAAGTTGCTCAGAGTTTTTTTCATTAACTGTAAGCATTGAGGCAATAATATCTTGGGCCAAGTCACGAAGTTTTTGTTCTTCTTTTTCATTCATTGCAATACCGACATGGCGCATAATTTTTTGTTTAACAGTAGTGTCTTCTCGATACGACTCGACGATTTGCACCGATTTTCGCGGACTATTTGGTGTTGATTTAACGCGAACAAACAAAGTAGACGCCTCTATTTTGAAAAACTAAGTGAAATTTTAAAAAATTTTTTTCAAAGTGTCAACATTTTTTTGTTTACTAGGCACTACAGTAGAAAATTTTTGATCATGAAATAAAAAAGAATCCCGTGCTACAAGGATTTAATAAAAAAACTTTTGGGAATTTAGTTTAGATTACGATGAAGTCGGGTGCATTTCAGTTTTAGATTTTGAGTGTTCTTTTTTAATTGCTTTTCTAATTCTATTATTCTTTTCCAATTCCTTTCTGTATTCCAATATATCGAATGCTCCAGGCATTTGAACCTCCTAACTGACCAAGATTATTTACTTTCCTTTCTATTACTACGAAAGAAGTATAAAAAGTAATAATTTGCAGAAGTAGGGTATTAAATACCCTACTCTTTTGGTATATAACTGGTTCAAAAACTCAAAGGGAAATAATTATATTTGAAGACATTCATCAATAATTTTTTCTACAAGCGCCGCCTTTGTTGAAACATTCAATTTAATTTTAATGTTTTCCAAATAATGCTCAACAGTTCGATAAGATAAATTTAATTCTTTTGCAATCATTTTCGAAGTTTTTCCGCGAATAAGAAGATATATACATTCCATTTCGCGCTTAGAAAAATAAATATCGAATTTTTTAAAAATTCGCAAGCCATCAGTATTATAGTGTCTTAATTCATCATTATTAAGCAACCCTATCTTGGAAACCAAGGTTAATGTTTCTGTTAAAGGAAGCGCATCCACTCCATTTATGGCAAACGCACAGAAAAAAACGCCAATAATTTTGTTATCATTACCATACCAAGGTAATTTAAAAGTAATGGCTTGAAAAGCAATGTCATCTACTGATCTAACATAATGTTCCTCTCTAATAATTTGCTTATTGGCTTTTATAACCTCTTTATCATGGTTAATAGAATATTCAGCGGATTCTTTCTTAGAGGCAATTCGTACTGTGCTACCGATTGCATCTTTAACAGAGTGATATCCAGATACCTTTATCGTATTTTCATTGATATTTTGAATTACGCTTTGAGTATCTAAAAAACCTATGTTCAGCGGAAGTTTAAATATGCTTTTAACTGTCCATCGTTCATCTAGAGGCTCAACCTTATTATCAGGCCTAATTAGTTTAATGCCATTATTATATTTTTGAAAAATAAACTCATCGCTTGTCTCTAACAAACCCATATGCTTCATTTTTCTCTCAATTTAAATGCCCAGGCACCCGTTACAATTGTCTGAGCAAGCAGCACAAAGCACAACTCAAAAACGTACTATCTCAGGACTCGTCAGTCAAAGCTTCGTTTAAAGAATAATGATCTTAAGGGTGGTTAGGGCTTCTAGGGATCAATGAGTAATTTCTTGATTGATATGGAGCTGGTGACAGGGGTCGAACCTGCGACCTGCTGATTACAAATCAGCTGCTCTACCAACTGAGCTACACCAGCAACTTAGGTGATTGTATAGCATTTGGCAGCTATTCACAAGACCAGAATTATAGCTAGGATCAACGAATAGGATTTTGGGGTCTTCTGATAAATGAAGGATGCAAATTCACTGGTAATGGCGAAGAACTTTCTAGTTTTTTCATCTGATGAAATGATGCTGGTTCTGAAGTCGTTCGCCTCATTCCGTGGAGAATCAAAGCATCAGATTGGGTAGTTTTTGTTTTAGGCTCAGAGCGAGACCGCTGATCTCCATCTAATAATGCTCGCTCTTTTTCCGATGAATTATGTAAATCAGCCTCATCAATGGGTTCTCCTGAACTATGGCGCGATACCGCTATTGTTTCTACATCTTTCATCCGCTTCCTCATTGCGAGCCTATTTTTTGCAGCCAATGACATCATTCCTATTGAAGTTTGCTTTTTTATGAGAGATGCAGCTTCAGAATCTGATATTTCCCTATCATAAGAAGCCGGTGCTTCGGGTGAAGCATGTGGTGATGTAAAAGATTTGCGTCTCCCCCTACTGGCGCCTGACAGCAGCAGCTCTACTCTCTCCTCTTTTTCTTGGGCAACATCAACAATAATTTTTAAGGCATCACTTTCTTCATCTTTTTCCTTGGCTAGAAGATCTTTGCTTGAACTTTGCAGATCTGGTGTAAAAACAGCGCCAGGTATGTCTGCTGCACTTTCCGGATTCCCGACTTTGCTTCTTTCATCAATGCCCACTTCTGAAACTAAAACAAGTGGAGGACTTATAGATCTCGAATTTCCATTGTCAGACAATGAATGATGTTCACTTGCATCAGATTCCTTTATGACTTTCATGCTCGGGTGAATCATACGCCTCAAAGTCTCGAAATCTTGTTGCACTTTTAAATCATGCTCTGATAATACTTGTGTTTCCTTCCCGGAAATAAGTGAAACTTTTATTTGCAAGGATTTAGATCCACTAAATACGAAGTGCTGATGTACTCGAGCATCTGGACCTATTGTTGGAGTAGAAACAGCTGTAGAAGATTGCGATGAAGTATCACTTGTATGGATTGTTCCAATTGGTGTAAGTAGAGGGCTCTCTGTTGGCGAAGGTAATGCAACTCCAATTTGCATGCTTTCCCGCTCTTTTTTTTCTTGTTGAAGCCTATTCAGCCCACTATCTCCTTCTCTGCCCGCATCTGTATCTGATCGAAGTGAAGCAGGATTGAATATCTGAGTTTGCGCTTCGCTGACAGGACTAATTTGATTTTTTTTTGCTCTTGTATTTTTTCGATTACAAGGACTAGAACAAATTTTATATACAAAAAAACAACAGGAACCAATAGATGAACAGATGGGACCACATATGGGCAAATCGTACAACCACTTCTTACATCTTGAAAATTGGGATGGCGTATCCAATACTGCACTTCCTTATGCCAAAACTAACTTCAAAGACATCTTAAAGGAATTTAAATTCGTAAGTCATCCAACATTTCGAAATATTTTAAAAAAAGTTTTCTGAAGAGGTATTTTTATATTTGCAATGATGAATAAAAATTTGGGGACAAGTAGAAAGAAATGAAAACATGTGGGAATTCAAGATTATTTCAAAGGTGTAAATTCAAGAAAATTGCAGAAGTGATTTTAAACATATTAGAATCTGCTTAAAGCTTGGCTTCGACCTACTTTCACATGCGGAAACCGCACACTATCATTGGCGCTGAATGGTTTCACTTCCGAGTTCGGGATGGGATCAGGTGGGACACATTCGCCATTAAAACCAAGCTCTAAGCAGACTCCAATGCCCTTTAAAATTTGGGGTATTCAAAATATATAAGATTATATGGTCAAGCCTCACGGTCAATTAGTACTGGTTAGCTCACACGCATTACTGCGCTTACACACCCAGCCTATCAACGTCGTAGTCTTCAACGGACCTTTAGGAGACTTACAGTCTCGGGAGATCTCATCTTGAGGCGAGGCTTCCCGCTTAGATGCTTTCAGCGGTTATCCCTTCCGTACTTAGCTACCCGGCAATGCCACTGGCGTGACAACCGGAACACCAGAGGTACGTCCACTCCGGTCCTCTCGTACTAGGAGCAGCTCCTCTCAAATCTCCAACGCCCACGGCAGATAGGGACCGAACTGTCTCACGACGTTCTAAACCCAGCTCGCGTACCACTTTAAATGGCGAACAGCCATACCCTTGGGACCGGCTTCAGCCCCAGGATGTGATGAGCCGACATCGAGGTGCCAAACACCGCCGTCGATATGAACTCTTGGGCGGTATCAGCCTGTTATCCCCGGCGTACCTTTTATCCGTTGAGCGATGGCCCTTCCATACAGAACCACCGGATCACTAAAACCTACTTTCGTACCTGCTCGACCTGTCAGTCTCGCAGTCAAGCACCCTTATGCCTTTACACTCATTGCGCGATTTCCGACCGCGCTGAGGGTACCTTCGTGCTCCTCCGTTACTCTTTGGGAGGAGACCGCCCCAGTCAAACTACCCACCATACACTGTCCCCATCCCGGATTACGGGCCTAGGTTAGAACCTCAAGCATATCAGGGTGGTATTTCAAGGTCGGCTCCACTCACAGCTAGCGCCACAGCTTCATAGCCTCCCACCTATCCTACACAGACACACTCAAAGTCCAGTGCAAAGCTATAGTAAAGGTGCACGGGGTCTTTCCGTCTTGCCGCGGGTACACTGCATCTTCACAGCAATTTCAACTTCACTGAGTCTCGGGTGGAGACAGTGTGGCTATCGTTACGCCATTCGTGCAGGTCGGAACTTACCCGACAAGGAATTTCGCTACCTTAGGACCGTTATAGTTACGGCCGCCGTTTACCGGGGCTTCGATCAAGAGCTTCGCCTGACGCTAACCCCTCAATTAACCTTCCGGCACCGGGCAGGCGTCACACCCTATACTTCCTCTTTCGAGTTTGCAGAGTGCTGTGTTTTTAATAAACAGTCGCAGCCACCTGATTCTTTGCAACCTCTCTCAGCTCCAGCCGCAAGGACTTCACCTATCAGAGGCACACCTTCTCCCGAAGTTACGGTGCCATTTTGCCTAGTTCCTTCACCCGAGTTCTCTCAAGCGCCTTAGTATTCTCTACTTGTCCACCTGTGTCGGTTTGCGGTACGGTTCAATGAACTTCATCGCTTAGAGGCTTTTCCTGGAAGCTTGGCATCAGCTACTTCTCGTATACCTATGCGAGCAACTCGTCATCACGTCTCAGAATAATGGATCACCGGATTTGCCTAAGTATCCTTCCTACTCGCTTAAACCAGGACTACCAATCGCCCGGCTAGCCTAGCCTTCTCCGTCCCCCCTTCGCTCAGTCAACTAAGTACAGGAATATTAACCTGTTTCCCATCGACTACGCTTCTCAGCCTCGCCTTAGGGGCCGACTCACCCTGCGTCCGATTAACGTCGCGCAGGAAACCTTGGACTTCCGGCGTGCGGGTTTTTCACCCGCATTATCGTTACTCATGTCAGCATTCGCACTTCTGATACCTCCAGCACACCTTCTCAATTCACCTTCACAGGCTTACAGAACGCTCCTCTACCACTCACACTTACGTGTACATCCGCAGCTTCGGTGGATGGTTTTAGCCCCGTTACATCTTCCGCGCAGGCCGACTCGACCAGTGAGCTATTACGCTTTCTTTAAAGGATGGCTGCTTCTAAGCCAACCTCCTGGCTGTCTGTGCCTTCCCACATCGTTTCCCACTTAACTATCACTTGGGGACCTTAGCTGGCGGTCTGGGTTGTTTCCCTCTTCACGACGGACGTTATCACCCGCCGTGTGTCTCCCGTGATTCAACTTCTTGGTATTCGGAGTTTGCATCGGTTTGGTAAGCCATGACGACCCCCTAGCCGAAACAGTGCTCTACCCCCAAGAGTAATCACACGAGGCGCTACCTAAATAGCTTTCGAGGAGAACCAGCTATCTCCGAGCTTGATTAGCCTTTCACTCCTATCCACAACTCATCCCCTACTTTTTCAACAGTAGTGGGTTCGGGCCTCCAGAACGTGTTACCGCACCTTCACCCTGGTCATGGATAGATCGCCCGGTTTCGGGTCTACTCACAGCGACTTATCGCCCTATTCAGACTCGGTTTCCCTTCGCCTCCCCTATTCGGTTAAGCTTGCCACTGAAAGTAACTCGCTGACCCATTATACAAAAGGTACGCAGTCACACAGCTTAAGCCATGCTCCCACTGCTTGTACGCATACGGTTTCAGGTTCTATTTCACTCCCCTCTCCGGGGTTCTTTTCGCCTTTCCCTCACGGTACTTGTTCACTATCGGTCAGTAAGGAGTATTTAGCCTTGGAGGATGGTCCCCCCATCTTCAATCAGGATTTCTCGTGTCCCGCCCTACTCTTCGTTACCCACATCAATACATCTTTCGTCTACGGGGCTATCACCCTCTATGGCTGACCTTTCCAGAATCATTCTACTAAATAATTATAGATTTCACGTAACTGGGCTCTTCCGCTTTCGCTCGCCACTACTCAGCGGAATCTCGGTTGATTTCTTTTCCTCCAGGTACTTAGATGTTTCAGTTCCCTAGGTTCGCTTCTTTAACCTATGTATTCAGTATAGATGATAGATCTACTCAGTGCTGGGTTTCCCCATTCGGATATCTTCGGATCAATGCTTGTTGCCAGCTCCCCGAAGCTTTTCGCAGGCTACCACGTCCTTCTTCGCCTCTTACTGCCAAGGCATCCACCGTTTGCGCTTATTCTCTTGACCATATAACCTCAAGTCGTCTTCCAAGTCAACTACGTTCACAACTACTCGACTCATTTGTTCAACAGTATACTATCTAAACTTCGCTTAAGTCAGTTTACGCTTTGCATTACTTACACCAAATTGTTAAAGAACATCTGCACTCAGCTTCGAGTACAAAAAATACTTCTACTTGCAAATGCATATTCTAGACTTCTAACTCAGCTCATACTCTTTGCTTCAAT
>CAWARU010000001.1:2302500-2887500 GCA_963784575.1 uncultured Gammaproteobacteria bacterium | reverse complement strand
CCTGAAGCATATCCAGAACAACATGCAGACAGGTTTGCAGTAAATATAAGCAAACCAACTATCTTTAATATCGAAGAAATCTTACTGTTCATATCATCACCTTCATGTTCATGTCTCAATCCGACAACCAAGTCTCAACCCAACTCTCATGTCAATTTGAGTGCTTCGCTTCCACTGCCTCCACACTGCTGTTTAGCTCGGCTCTTCCAAAGTTGTACATACATTCTCAAATCAGCATTCTTTCATGATTCTTTAAAGAAGGAAATAAGGATTGTTATATGAGTAATTTTTCTGTACAATACCTGAAAATGGCAATAATATCCGTTTATTAACAACATTATATTTTGATTTACTTAGTTCTTTTTTGTAAGTCTACAATTAGTGCTTTAGGACTGCCATAATTCATTATTTGGTATTAATTTAAGAAGAAATTGCTCACAAGGAATACAGAGCACATTCTTAAGTTTGATATATTCTTCACCTCGATACAAAAGTATTGCTTTTGCTTCAGGGTAATCAACCAAAAATGTCTCCAAAGATCGTATATCCTGTGGATAGACTGATTTGCTATTCTTTACTTCAATTGCATAAAAACTATTTTGACCATAGACCACGAAATCAACTTCAACACCCGATCGAGTCCTCCAAAAATAAATATCATTTTTCACTGCACTATAGCTATTCCAAGCTCGCAAATGATGATAGATTAATCCCTCCAAGGCAGCGCCTTCAATTTCTTCGGGACAATCTAACGGACCCTGAGGCCTTAGCGTACGAAATACGCCCGCATCAAATAAATAAAATTTTGGATGAACAGAAAGTTCTCGTTTAGCACGCTTCGTAAATACTTTAAGTTGATACGCAAGCAACAAATCATATAAAATATCAACATAATTTTCGACTGTCTTCCTCTTTATTTCGCATTCTCTGGCAATATTTGAAATATTCAAGAGTGAACCATGAGAAAATGAAATGATTTCAAGAAATCTTGTAAATGCCTCAAGATTTCTTACAAGACCCTCAGCTTGAATTTCTTCATTTAGATAAAGACTTATATAACCATTTAATACATCTTGTGGATCTTGGACATCCAGCAGTAAAGGCAACAACCCATATTTTAATGCATGTGAAAAATTAAATAAGTCCCCTAATTCAGTTGCAATAAAAGGATATAATTCACGTTTTACAGCTCTGCCGCCTAGTAAATCCGCACCTGTTCTTTTTAACTTGCGAGCACTAGAACCGGTTAAGATGAATTGATAGCCTCTTTTTTCTTCAATTAATTCATGTACGACAGACAATAAGGCAGGTGCCCTTTGGATTTCATCCAAAACAATTGTTTTCTGAGTTGTTAATTCATGTACAACTGTTCTTAATCGTTCTGGAAATGCTAAATAGCGTCGAAGCACATCAGCACGCAATAAATCGATCTTCAAAGCATGCTCGTATTTTATTTTCATTAATGTAGATTTACCTGTTCCTCTAGGCCCAAACAAGAAGAAACTTTTTTCAGGTTCATGAAAAAAACGGGGGATTACTCTCATATTTATCTCGAAATTTCAAAGGATTAGGACAATAAAATCAAAAAAGCTTATTAAATGGCATTACTGATGCCACTTTGCGTCTCATTTTGGCATTACAGATGCCACTTTGAGACTCATTATGGCATTAACTATGCATTTTTGCAATAAGACTTCTATAATATTCTGATTTCTGATTGTTTAATTTAAATATTTACCTGTTTTTATTGCGCCAAAAGATTCGAAAAATCTTCAGGCCATTGGGCGAGGTCTCATATCAGTCATTCCTCTTCCGAAACTGTCTTCCACCGAAATCTTGGCAAAACGCCGCTTCCCAACTTGGAAGAGATGCTTTGATCCCGCCTTTATCATGGTCTGCTTGTTTTCAAGCTTTTCACCATCGATCCTAACTGCACCTGAATCAATAAGTCGTCCTGCCTCCGCAGTTCCACCAACAAGACCAGCCTCTTTCAATAAATGTGTAATAGCAATTTCTCCAGAAATTTTAAGGGTAATTTCCTGAATATCCTCCGGCAAAGCACCGCGGCTAAATTGCGACACAAAAGCTTCCTTCGCTTCATTCGCCGCATGTTCACTATGAAAGCGTGCGACGAGTTCAAGACCGAGCTCAAACTTAACATCACGTGGATTTGTACCATTAGCAACGGACTCTTTTAATTTCTGGATGTCCGCATTGGAACGGAAACTTAAAAGATCAAAATAGCGCCACATCAAATCATCTGAAATTGACATGAGCTTTCCAAACATCTCCTTGGCTGGCTCGGTAATACCAATATAGTTTCCAAGTGATTTTGACATTTTATTCACGCCATCCGTGCCCTCTAATAAAGGAAATGTCATGACGATCTGCGGTCTTTGCCCATAATGCTTCTGTAATTCGCGCCCAACCAACAAATTAAATTTCTGATCTGTGCCGCCGATCTCGATATCAGATCGCATCATGACAGAATCGTAACCTTGAATCAGTGGATACAGAAATTCATGGATCGCAATCGGCTGCTGTGTTGAAAATCTCTTGCTGAAATCATCTCTTTCCAGCATTCGGGCAACCGTATATTTACTCGCAAGTTCCACCATGCCTTTTGAACCCAAACCTTCCATCCAGCTTGAATTAAATAAAATCTCGGTTTTTTCAGGATCCAAAATTTTAAAGACCTGTTTTTGATAAGTTTTTGCATTTTCGAGCACTTCTTCATGGCTCAATGCTTTGCGCGTGATATTTTTTCCAGTGGGATCTCCGATCATCCCGGTAAAATCACCGATCAAGAAAAGCACTTCATGACCCAGATCTTGAAATTGTCGGAGCTTATTGATCAATACTGTATGACCTAAATGCAAATCCGGCGCGGAAGGATCAAAACCTGCTTTTATTCGTAACGGTTTTTTCTTGGCTATGCTTTCTGCCAAGCGCTCTTTCAGTTCCTGTTCCAACAAAATTTCTTCAGCAGCTCTGCAAATTATTTCAAGAGAATCAACTAAGTTTTCAGCATTTTTCTTCATGTGACCTACGCTCCAAACAAAAATTTAGTCCAATTTTAGTATTTCCATTTTCACATTGTTGTGGTAATTATGGATATAGTGTTTGAAATTTTATATGTCATCTATATATGTCATTTGTCATTTATATATGTCATTTCCCAAGTCATCACTGATTTCGACATGATCTGTTGACTTATTTTGTCATAACTTTGACACAACTTTGACATAAGCTCGGATTCAACACTATTGTTAATTAGAGCAGACTCAGAATTTTCTGCCAATAAGTTATTTAACTCAAAATATGGCAGTGATTAGCAAATACGCAATAGAGAGAGATAGAGTAGGCGCAATAGTGTAGTGAATATATCTTGTAACTTAATTGTAATAGGATTTTTAGAAAAGTGAGATTAGATTACAAAACACCTATCAATAATTTTAGATTGCGTCTGAAACTATTACCAAGACGCACCATCCATATTGGAATGACAGCACTGGCTGTTTGCTCCCTCATCTTCGGACTTATTCCTGGGCGCTCTTCAGATCCCACCATAACATCCGAGATATCCCTGGATGGCCAAAAAACTGGAAATGAAATCAAACTTGCAAAAAGCAAGCTTAAACAAAGCACTGGTGACAGCAAAGAACCCAGCAAATTAACTAATTCAAATAACAAAGAAGCCAGTGATGCTAATGCCTCCAACGAATCGAAAGAAGGTAAAGAATCTAAAGAGGCTAAAACCGAGGCCGCTCTTGAAGAAGCATATGAAGCATATAAAGCTGCAGTCTGGGAAACCATCAAAATCAACAAAAGCGATACTTTAGCTAAGATATTCAAACGTAACGGTTATTCAGAAAAAGATTTGCATGCCATCATCGCTGCTGATAAAAAAAGCAAATCTGTGCTGCCAAACCTCAATTCCGAACAAAAATTGCAACTCTTAGTTCGAGAAAAAGTGATTGCACAAAAAAGCGATGAACAAACGTCACAAAAAGCACTGCAAAAAGCGCAAAAGCAAAATATTAAAAGTAAAGCTAAAGCTATCGGCAATGAAAAACGCATCGATGGACTTAATCTCGCAGTTGGGCCTGGCCAGACTTTGATCATCACTCGAAAAGAAAATAAATATGAAGTTCAGAATATCGAGCAGCCACTGGAGAAAAAGCTTGCCTTTGGCAAAGGCACTATCCATGCTTCTTTATCTGGTGCCGCAAGACAAGCTGGGCTTGATAACAAATTAATTTCCCAATTCGTAGAAATCTTTGGCGGCAACATCGATTTCTCTCAAGATCTGCGTCAAAATGACAGTTTCCGTGTGCTCTACGAACAAAAGTATTTAAATGCTGAACCCGTTCAAACCGGTGTCATTCTCGCTGCTGAAATTGTCAATAAAGGTAAAAAAATCCGAGCAGTTCGTTACACGGACAAAAACGGCAAATCTGGATATTTTTCACCAGATGGCCAGGGCTTGACTCAAGCCTTCTTGCGAAGCCCAGTGAATTTTACCCGCATCAGCTCTGGCTTCGGCAGCCGCTCTCACCCCATTTATCATAGAATGAGACAGCATAAAGGTGTGGATTATGCAGCTCCTCGCGGTACCCCTGTTCAAGCGACCGCAGATGCAAAAGTGACCTTCGCTGGCATCAAAAAAGGCTATGGCAAAGTGATTGAATTGCAGCATAGCGGCAAATATTCTACTCTCTACGCCCATCTTTCCGGTTTTGCTAAGAACTTAAAAGCGGGTAAAGAGGTGAAGCAAGGAGAAGTGATTGGTTTCGTTGGCAGAACTGGTCTTGCGACTGGAAATCATTTGCATTATGAATTCCGAATTGCGGGCGTGCACCATAATCCACTCACTGTTGCTTTGCCAAAAACAAAATATATTCCTGATGCCAGCAAGCGCCAATTCTTAGCACATGCCAAAGAAATATTACGCAGCATGGATGATCACGAAAATAAAGTCAAAATGGCGAGCACAGAACTTCCCCGCAATCCGCAATGATCAGATGATCAACAATGACTAGATGAAATGACCAGACAAATTAACCAGTTAAATCGCGATCCTATTTTCATTGGCCTGCTTTCTGGCACCAGTATGGATGCGATTGATGCTGCAGCCGTTGTTTTTAAACGAGATCAAAATCAAAATAGCAATGGTTTTGACAAGCCAGAACTTCTTGCCACCTTGAGCTTTCCGATACCTTCTTTATTCCGCAATAAATGCTTGGAAATTTCGCAATGGGGACGGGGTTCAATCGATGATTACGGCCACCTCGATGTTCAAGCAGGTGAGCTTTTCTCTGAAGCTGTTCTCACACTATTGCAACAAGCTAAAATTGATCCCAAAACTGTACGAGCTATTGGCAGCCATGGGCAAACTTTGCGTCACAAACCCAATGCAACACCCCCTTATAGCTTGCAAATTGGAGATCCCAACATCATTGCAGAAAGAACTAATATTCCAACGATAGCTGATTTCCGCCGTCGTGATCTGGCAGCTGGCGGTCAAGGCGCACCGCTCGCACCTGCGTTCCATGCTGCAGTGTTTGGTTGTCCGGTAGAAAATCGTGTTATCGTGAATATTGGCGGCATCGCAAATTTAAGCATTATTCCGAAAGATCCAGAAATGCCGCTGATGGGCTTTGATTCCGGCCCCGGTAATTGCTTGATGGATGCATGGGCGAGACAAAACTGGAATATCCCTTTCGATATGAACGGAGCCATAGCGAAAACGGGTCACATTCAGGAAGAACTCTTAAAAGATTGCTTGAATGATCCCTATTTTCGTAAAGATCCTCCCAAAAGCACTGGAAGAGAATACTTTAATTTAGGATGGCTTGCAGAAAAAATGCCTAAATTCTCTACCAATCTACCTCCGAAGGAAATCCAAGCCACCTTGCTTTCCTTGACAGCTCATTCAATTGCTGATGCAATCAGAACCAAAGCACTGCCAGACTCTTCCGTATTTGTTTGCGGAGGCGGCGCCCACAATACCTATCTTATGCTGAGCTTGAGTGTGCTATTAGATCGGCCGGTAAGAAGTACAGAAGATCTGGGTTTTCCGCCTGATTGGATCGAAGCAGTTTTATTTGCTTGGCTTGCGAAACAAACTTTGGAAGGAAAATCCGGAAATTGTCCGACCGTTACAGGTGCAAGACATGCGACCCCACTGGGCGGCATTTTTGGCTTTTGTCCCACTTAGAGGTAGTTTTGTCCTACTAAAAGATAGTTTAAAAATAGTTTTAAGATGGTTTAAAGAATATTTTTTATGGAAAAGCTTTTATGATCCGAACACTAGACATTTCATCCTGGCAAGCAGATGTTTCCAAAAAAGAACAATCGGATGCTATTGAAGCGCTTGAAAATGGTACGGTGCTCTATCTCCCCACTTTACGCTTCGACATAAATCATCAAGAAGCAGAGCTCTTAAGTCCAAATTTTTTACAGGGAACATCCAAAAATGTCAGCTTTATCCCGCATCGAAATAAGATAAAGGGTTCAAAGCTTCGCGACAGCAAAATGACAAAACTCATGGAATTCATGGCGCGTTTTTCAAGCCATTCAGAACAACTGATTAAGAACCTTCTCCCAAGCTACCAAAATACTCTGATCATGGGGCGAACGAGTTATAGACCGGCTGAAATTCTGGGGCGTAAAACCTCAGTTCGAAAGGATGACACCCGCTTACATGTGGATGCCTTCCCCTCTAGTCCAAATCATGGGCAACGCATTTTGCGAGTATTTTGCAATATTAATCCAGAAAATAAGCCCAGAGTTTGGAACTTAGGAGAACCCTTTGAGAATGTGGTCAGGAGATTCCTGCATGTCTTCGAAGCCCCTCTGCCAGGGACTCGAAAAATGCTGCAACTTGCCGGTGTCACAAAATCCTATCGCAGTCTTTATGATCATTACATGCTGCAACTGCATGATAATATGAAAATGAATGATTTATATCAGAACAATCTCGCCAAAAAAGAATTCCATTTCCCGTCTGGCACAACCTGGATAGTGATGACCGATTCTGTATCGCATGCCGCACTTTCAGGCCAGCATCTTTTGGAGCAAACTTTCTATCTGCCCCCGGAGGCAATGAAATATCCAGAAAATTCGCCATTGCGGATTCTAGAACGTTATTTGGATACTAAATTAATAGATCTCAATTAATAGAATTCAATTAATGGGACGCCTCATCTTCTTTAAGTGAAAAAGAAGATCCGCAACCGCATGTCGTTTCAGCATTTGGATTTTCTACCAGAAACCGTGAACCTTGCAAGCTTTCCCGAAAATCAAGCACTGCACCTTCTAAATATTGCATACTGAGGGGGTCAACCAGAACAGTGACTTTTTTATCCTTCCCCTGTATTTCAATTTTTTCGTCATCTTCATTCACTGTTTCTTCAAAAGAAAAGCCGTATTGAAATCCTGAGCAACCTCCGCCGATGATATACACGCGTAATTTTAACGCGTCATTCCCTTTTTGGATGATAAGTTGTTGGATTCTGTTTAATGCAGATTCTGTTAATTTTAATTTGATTTGCTGATTATTCATTGGCTCATCCCACAAATTTAACCAATTTTAACACATTTAATATATTCTTTAATAGTAATTATTATTCAGGGTCTCCCGCTTGACGATTACCCGTCAAGGACAAAAGCTGCCGACCCCCATGATAGTCATCCTAAAAGCCCCAACCCCATTCCAAGAATTAGTATGAAAACCACAACTATTTGAATTGTCTACCACGGTAATTGTTAATGGGTCCGAATGCAAAATTTTATAGGGAACGGGAAGCGAGATATGCCCCATATTGCAAGTCGCCCCAGTACCTACACAGCAGCAAGCTGGACTTAGATTACCTGAAAAAGTATATGTCCCGCCGTGTGCAGAACTTAAAGTGATGGTTCCAGGCATGCTACTAGACCAACATCCTTCACCAATGTAAAGATCGGTTATTAGACCTGTAAAATTAACATTTACCGTATTTTGTACCTGAGAAAGTCCAACTGTATACATATTATTAGATACATTATACATTTGTTGAGCAGGAGGTAATGCTTTAGTGCTTCCCACAATTTGAGTAGCAATCTGCGTGGGTACGGATCCATAACCCGAACTTCGGGTAACGATTCGAAAAAAACGTGTCATAGTCGTTTCGTCACATCCCGCATATTCAATCACATATTGTGATGCAGGCACATTTCCTATGGCATTCATGGTGATGCCATTGCTTTGCCACCAGGTTGCCGCAGCTGTAGATGTTCCTCCCACCGTAATGCTGCTAGCCTGCGGCCAACCAGGTGAAGGCTGCAGAGCACCTTGCGCCCAGACACACCCACCACAGCAGGGACTTGACGAACAAGTATTTGGATTCTGAGTTAAGCTATTTACCCATTGCGTTGCAGCATTCATAGCGACACTGTTGGTAAAATTGGCTTGTGCTATGCTGCTGAAATTAGATTGAACCTTGCTTTCTGTAAAATTGACCTGGAAAGTGGCGATACCGATAATCGTCAGGATCATAAGCAAGAAAAGGCTTATCATCAAAATAGCACCTTGCTCTTTCCGTTGAAATTTCTGCACATTAAAAGTTGTTTTTTTCATATCTTAAATTTGACCTTTAGGGACCGACTGTGCTCATCATAGACTCGTTTTGCCCATTGGGCGCTGTCCATGAAACTTTAATGGTGAAAACATTTACACCATTTGTTGTGCCTCCATTACAGCTGCCATTCGTAGATGAATCCAAACACACCACAATGGAACCATTAGGCAATAATGGTGAAGAGGGTGTTGTAGAACCAGTGGTTAACAGCTGATAAATTTGATACAGATCAAATTGAGCCATTTGAGCATTATTGCAATTTATTGACCCTGAAGTATTGGGAAAGGTGCAGCCAGGATTTGTAGTATTGGAGCCATTTAAGCCACCGGGTTTGTGATATTGGCTGCCAGTACCTTTTCTCGCATCCACAAAATTTACTTTCATGCGATTTGCTAAATTTTGAATCAAAATGCCTGCCTGTTGTCGATAAGAAGCGTCTATCGTTAATTTTAAAGAAGCATTTAAAACTAATATTCCGAGGAGGCCTATAGAAATAATGACCATCGCGATCAATACTTCTATTAACCCAAAGCCTTGTTCTCTGATTTTATTTTCAGTCATTTGAAGCATTTCAATCCTATCCTACTGAGTAACCAATACCTCTATCGAAAATAACAATTAAATTTGCCATCTGATGAAGTTGCTGCGGTCCAAGTGTTTATCAAATAAGGTACGGGGCTCGGTCCTGCGCTTGGGTTTGTTGGAGGAGGACTGACGGTTGATGAGACAGCACTCATATTACCCGAAGCATCCATCGTGCAACCATAGATAGTTCCAGAAACAGGCTGCATGGTAAACCAGACTGTACTTGAAATATTGATCAATCCAACGGCAGTTCCGCCAGAAGGAGCCGAACCAGACCATCCAGCACTGACACCACCCCATATTGGTGCGCCTTTGCAATCTGCTCGAATAGAAGGCAAACATTCATTAGAAGTTAAAGTAGAGGTATAGAGTTTTCGCATCTTCATATCATTGAAAGGTTCGTGAGTATTACCCAGTAAACTATAAGTTTTGGTATCCTGGCTTGTCGAAGCTGCATTTGGACTTTGCATCAACAGGGCAATTTGAACTCCTACAACACCCGCGTTCTTAGCATTAAAATAAGGACCACTCGTGAAACTGATTCCTAAGGGTAAAGAAACGGTCCCAACACCTGAAAATCCGCTTCCATTTAGATATACATTTGGAGCGCCATCAAAATCGGTGTCTTGTGCAAACATTACTCGAAAAGCTTCGACACCTGAAGCAATTCTGATCGTTTGTGGACTGCTCCAAGCAGTATTTGTCAAAGTATTCATGGAAATAAAAGTACAAGCGAGATATGGGTTATTGTTACTGTCTAACTGTATAGAAAAATAATTTGCAACCATAGTGTATTGATTAAGAGTATTCCCTTGGCAGTCTGTTATCTGCCCACTGGCATCTCCAGAATAAGTTACAAGCAGAGTATCACTGTTCACACCGCTGCCTGTCCCCAAGACACCGGAAAAATTTGGTATCGATATTTTGCCTCCACTATATGAATGATTGGAATCATTAAAATTATAGCTTTGCGTTGCTGCACCTTGTACAATGAAAATGTAATCAGTGGTCGCAGCATTGCTGCAAGTAATTGCACTGTTGTTAGCGAAAGGATTTATATTGTATCCCGCCATACATGTACCAGTTGTGCCATTAAAACTTTGCAATGCAAATGAGTTGTAGGTAGTTCCATAATAGTAGGTGGTCGATCCGAAGGTATTGCTTGAATAGCTGCATACCGGACAATTTGGATTACTGTTGCTCGCAGGAACAGATGTTCCAGGAGCAGCTACTATACAGGGACAGGTAGCTGCTTGCAGACATTGATTAAAAGTCATCCCCGTGCCAAGAGTGGTTGCAAAAAGATTATTGGGAGAAGCGGCATCCGTATAGCAACCCATGAAAGTCTCACCTGAGGCAAGTGAGCCTGCCACCCCCTGATGCCCCGCAAAACTAATGACATTTGTGAGCGTATTGATTGCAGCGTTGGCATTTTCTTCTATTGAACTGATGGCATTACTGGCGGTATACGTTTGTCTGGCGGTGACAAATAATTGAATCAATCCCAAAGACATCACTATGCCAAGCGATATCGCAATAAAAAGCTCGAGTAAAGTAAAACCGCTTTGACGAGAATTAAACCCACGATGAAACTTCTTCCGCGGCTGATGAGGCTCACGAAATTCCAATCCCTGTTTTTGCATGCGATTCTTGACGGTACAGAATATGCTTCATTTTAGGCTTAAAATATTGCTACAATTTGCAATTACACAAATCCTATTTTTGCTGAATTTGCGGGAAACTGCAATCATTAAATTCAGTTGAAAAACAAACTATATTTTTGTTAGTTTTATATTTAGGGCCTGTTGACAATTGACTCGCGCCATCCATGGCGCTCGGCCCGGAGGGCTCCGCTATTCAGCGTTTCCAAAACGGCTATCCTGCCGTTTTGTCGCTAGGTTGAGCCAGAAAGCATTGATTTATGAGTACCGCAGCGCAGTTTATATTGAAATAAATGAGCAGCGGAACGCAATAAATCAATGCTTTATGGCCAACATAGTAGAATTGTCAACAGGCCTTAATATAAAGGAATTAAGGAATTGAAGTTAGGGTTCGTATTAGGATCGAAATCATGCTCTGGGTAAAAGCTTTTCATTTAATATTCATGGTGACTTGGTTTGCAGGCTTATTCTACCTGCCCCGTCTATTCGTTTATCATGCCATGGCCACAGATAAAATCAGCACCGAACGTTTTAAAATCATGGAAGGAAAACTTTACTATGGCATCATGGCACCCGGTGCCATTTTAACAATCTTACTTGGACTTTGGTTACTATGGTCCTATGGCTGGGTACTCTATCGAGGCATGCTTTGGCTGCACATAAAACTTGGATTAGTAGTTTTATTGATTGCTTTTCATTTATATTGCGGTTACTTGCGCCGGAAATTTTATTTAGATCAAAATCGGCATTCGGATCGCTTTTATAGGGTATTGAATGAGATACCGGTGATATTTTTGATTGTGATAGTAATTTTAGCGGTAGTTAAGCCATTTTAATTATTTTTTAAAGTGATTTTAAAGCGAGATTGGCCAAAGATTGGCGTTTTTAAGCCCCAGCTGTTATCTCAATCATCTCAAAATCATCTTTACAAGCGCCGCAATCCGGACAACGCCAATTCAATGGAACATCTTCCCAACGCGTTCCCGCGACTATTCCTTCATCCGGCCAACCTTCAGCCTCATTATAAATTAAGCCACAAAGTAAACACATATATCGTTTCATCATACCACCAAAATAATGATTAAACTGTAAAAAACAGTACTAACACTAAACCGTTAAATCCCATCTCTTTCTTTCGCAAAATTCACTTGAATTTGGCGCCCCCTAAACTCACTGCCATTCAGCGCCATCGCCCTTTCAGCCTCATCACGGCTTGCAAAGGTCACAAACCCAAAACCTCTGGCCCGCCCGGTATAGCGATTGACAGGGATATTAACGAGTTCCACCTGGCCAAATCGACCGAAATGATTGGCAAGCTCTGTTTCAGTGGCAGTATAATCGATATTCCCAACATAGAGTTTATAGAGACCACCTAGATTGTTGCCCTCGAAACTGAGCGGGGGTCGCATTGCCGTTTGTTCTCCGGGTGACATACCAGCCCCTGGAGCATTGTTCTGAGGCACTTCATCTTCCATTCCGGCAAGTTCTGAGAGCAATCGATTCATCTTGCGCAACTCATTTAGCATCAACCCTTCTTGATATATGGCTTGTTCTTGATATTTCAAGGAAAGTTCTACTTTTTCCATGGTCAATTTCTGTCTTCTAGAGGCTGTAAAATAAAAAGCCAGAAAAATTCCAAACATCACAGCCATACTTAATAAAAAATGTATATCCAGAACGCTAGCCAAATCCATTATTGTTACCTCACAAATACAAAAATATAAATTCCAAGTCTACGTTTCAAAACCAAAAATTCAAAAAATCAAAAAATCAAAGTTCTAAAGCCTAAGGTCCAAGCCCAAAGCCAAATCCAAAGTTCAAAAGCCCAATATTCCAAGTTTCACAAAGACTGAGTTTCAATAGACCAAGTTTCATGATATAAGGTCTTGTACCCTAATAGGCTACCTATAGGTAGCCTATAGTATATACAGATAGTGAGATTAAAACGCTTTAGTCCTTTAATCTTTTCCTATCTCTTCACGCAAAATATCTAAGGACAAGACATGTCATCCCATTCTACCGAATTATTGGCTCGAGCACAAACGGTAATTCCCGGGGGAGTCAATTCTCCCGTACGGGCCTTTAAGGGAGTCGGCGGTACTCCTATCTTTTTTAAATCAGGGAAAGGCGCTTATCTATATGATATTAATAATAAAGAATACATTGACTATGTCGGCTCCTGGGGACCTCTGATACTAGGACATGCACATCCCGCAGTCATCGCAGCCGTACATGAGATCTCAAGCTTAGGACTCGGATTTGGTGCGGCAACACCGCTAGAAGTGGAGATGGCAGAATATCTCTGCAGCAAAATCCCTTCGATGGAATTGGTTCGTTTGGTTTGCTCGGGAACAGAGGCGACTCAAAGTGCTATCCGTCTCGCCCGCGGGTTCAGTAATCGTTCTAAAATTCTAAAGTTTGAAGGCTGCTATCATGGGCATGTAGACAGTCTTTTGGTCAAAGCGGGTTCTGGCCTCCTTACCCTTGGATTACCCGATTCTGCTGGAGTACCACAGGCTTTTACAGAGTGCACAATAAACGTCCCTTATAATGATATTGCAGCCGTGGAACTTGCATTCGCACAACATGGCCAGGATATTGCAGCCGTGATTGTCGAACCCGTTGCTGGCAATATGAATTGTGTACTTCCCCTGCCAGAATTTCTACCCAAGCTTCGAGAAATTTGCAGTCAATACCAATCCCTCTTGATCTTCGATGAGGTGATAACAGGCTTTCGGGTTGCAAGGCCTACTGCACAAACGCATTATTCTGTGAAGCCGGATTTGACATGCCTTGGAAAAATCATCGGCGGCGGATTACCCATTGCAGCCTTCGGAGGACGTAGGGATGTCATGGAAAGATTAGCCCCGCTCGGCCCTGTCTATCAAGCCGGAACCTTATCAGGCAATCCCGTGGCAGTTGCAGCCGGTCTTGCAACCTTAAAGGAACTGGAAAAACCGGGAACTTTCGAACTGCTTGAAACTAAAACGCGCATCCTTGTCGAGGGACTCTGCAGACTCGCAAAAGAACACTCCATTCCTTTCAAAGGCCATCAGATCGGTGGATTGTTTGGTCTTTTATTTAGTGAGGAGCAAGAAATTATCAACTACAGCCAAGTTGCTAATTGTAACAAAGAGCACTATCGACGCTTTTTCCATGGCATGGCAGAGCAAGGTGTTTATTTAGCACCTTCCGCCTTTGAATGCGGATTCATGTCTCTTGCGCACAGTGATGCTATTATTGAAAAAACATTAGACGCAGCAAAAAAGGTGTTTCAAACTTTGGCTTGAATAAGAGCATTTCAAACTTGGAATCAGACAACAACGGCAATGGTGATTTAAAAATCATTAATATAAAAGCTTTGGAAGAAGCTTCTTGTTATGATCATCCTATTGATCATCGAAATCCCATTAAAATTCTTGAAACACATATTTCTTGGGTATTATTAACCGGTCAATTTGCCTATAAAATAAAAAAACCCGTCAATTTGGGTTTTGTTGACTATTCCACTCTAGACAGACGAAAAAAGTTCTGCGAAGAAGAACTGCGCTTAAATAAGCTTTTGGCAGACGATCTTTATATTTCTGTTGTTCCCATTTATGGCAGCTTGTCCGAACCAAGTTTCAAGCCAAACTTTAAAGCTGGAACACCTGGAGTTCCTATCGAATATGCCGTCAAGATGCGGCAATTTGATCAAAATTTATTGCTTGATCGCTTGTTAAAAAAAAATGCGCTTAGTAAAGAGATCATGGTAAGCATCGCCTCGCAAATATCTAAATTTCATGAGAGCACTCCAAAATCCTCACCTGATAGCCGCTTTGGAACCCCAGATAATATCCGAGAACCCATGCTGGATAATTTCAAAGAATGCGAAAGATTGTTGCAAGAAACTAACAACGAACATGAACAGCTTAACATAAAAGAAAAGAAAGAAAAGCTCTACGCACTACGAAAATGGTCCGAAACAACATTCCTGGAAAAATTACTTCAGATCCAAGATCGTAAGAAAAACGGCTTTGTTCGCGATTGCCATGGCGATCTACACCTCCGGAACATGGTACTCGATAATTTCGATAAATTCGATCAATCATTAGAAAACCCTGAATCAATACCTGGATCAACTCCAGAATCGACTTCTGAATCAACACCTAAATCAACAAAAGTCATCATCTTTGATCGAATAGAATTCAATCCGGATTTTCGATGGAACGACATCATGAGTGAGGTTGCTTTTCTTGCAATGGATCTCGAGGAAAAACATCATACAGAACTTTGTTACAGTTTTTTAAATTCCTATTTGCAAGCGATTGGCGATTACGAAGGTCTTGAGCTTCTAAATTTTTATAAGGTATATCGTGCCATGGTGCTCGCTAAAGTTACCTTAGAAAGCCCCATACACAATAAGCTTGCGATATTTAGCCACTACCTAGACTACGCCCATAAAATTGCTCTTGAAACCACTGCGAGAAAACCAGAACTCATAATCGCTCATGGAGTTTCAGGCAGCGGTAAAACTTTCTTTGGAAATCAAGTAGCACCTTCCATGCCAGCCATACATATCCGCTCGGATATTGAACGAAAAAGACTCTATAAAGCGCAGCCTACAAATCTATATTCCGAGGAAAAAACCGAAAAGACTTACGAACGATTATATCAAATCGCACACGCATTGCTTTCTTTTGGGTTTAAGGTATTTGTGGATGCGGCTTTTTTGCAAAAAAAGCACCGTAAAAAATTCCAAGCGTTAGCAGAAGAGTTTAGAATTCCTTTTAAAATTTTGCAATTTGACGCAGACAAATCCTTACTTCAGAAACGCATAGAGAAACGAAGACAAGAAAAGCAAGATGCATCAGATGCAACTCTGGAAGTATTAGAAATGCAATTAAAGATTTTGGAACCGCTGACAGAAGAAGAAAGGAAGAATTAGAATTAACAGTTCTTAGCCGCCTGTCTCATATTCAGAAATCAATACAGGTATTCGCGTTTCAAGACTAATTTCTCGTAAATTGATATTGGCACGATAGGCAATAATCTCAACTCCAGCCTTACTCGCTTTGCGAAGTAGCGAGCAAAAATTTGGATGTAATTGATCGGCTGGACGCAAGCAATTCACACCGGTGTTTTGAACCGCCAAAAAGAGTATTGCGCGCGCACCTGTTTCTTTTTGATGCATCAATTCATTGAGAGGATAAATCTCTTCAGATGCAGATTCCGGAAAAAATCCAGTACCGCTCTCATTCGACGATAGCACCGGAATAATGTGAATAAAACAGCGATCCCCATTCTCCTTTATCAAGAGTTCTGGATTTATTTTGTTTGGGATATTACGTGTTGGATCATTTCTATTTGCCAGGGTGTTAAGATGCAGAAAGCGGTAATCTCGCAATTCTGTAATGATACCTTGATGCGCTGCCTCTCGCACCAAAGCTCCAGCATAATCTACATTCACTGCTATCCAAATTGAGGCATTGAGCTCGATCAATTCAAGCACATCGAGGTAGCCTTGTGACAGCCTGTTTGCGGTTCTAAACCAGACTTTGGTACCCGGTATCTCGCAAAAAGGCAGCAGCCCCAAATTTGGGCAATATAATGTACGTTTCTTATTATTTTTTAATTCAACATCCATTAAAAAGCGAAAAGTTCGCTTCATCATGGTGGCTTCTGTTAATAGAGTTCTAAACTTCATTTGTCACGTCTTTCCAACAGTATTTCAAAGCAATCATTCATTAACGGCTTATGATATCTCCTTATATCTAATAAGTTTCCTTACTTTAAAAGCTTCTCTATTTTACAAGTTTCCTTACTTTATTCGACTTTATTCGGGATTCGTTTCGCCTATTCTTCTTATTCCTTTTATTGGCGATGGAACTTAAAATCCTAACATCCCGAAAAGTTGGCTTTCAATCTTATTAAGAGACCCCTTCCATGTATAGGGCCGAAGGAGTCACAAGTCTCTAGCCTTCCATTCACTTTCCATTCAAAAGTTATGTCGGCTATAACTTTAAAATTCTTGAGTGTGCAGCTACACTATTGAAATAGCTTTTTGTTTCTGCTATAAAACTACGTTGATAGGATTGAGATATAGACTCAAAGGGGGATAGGGTTATGGTCACGCAAACTAGAAAAAAGAAAGCAAAAACGGGTTCTGAGACCCCGCAGACTGCTGACGCCCAAACGCCACACGACAGCATGATGCCCTATAAATTCGAACCTTATCAGCCAGCTAAAAACGAAGAGTACATGAGCGAAAAGCAAATGCTGCATTTTCGCAACATTTTGGAAACCTGGAAAAAAGAGCTGATGAAGGAAGTGGATAATACCATCAGTGAAATGAAAGGGGCGAGTGTCCTCGCGGATCCAAACGATCGTGCCACCCAAGAAGAAACGTTTAATCTAGAACTTCGCACCCGCGATAGAGAACGCAAATTAATCCGTAAAATAGAAGAAGCGTTGCAACAAATTGAAGACAAAGAATATGGTTATTGTGAATCTTGCGGAGTTGAAATTGGCATTCGTCGTCTTGAAGCAAGACCTACTGCTGTCCTTTGCATTGATTGCAAGACTTTGGATGAAATCAGAGAACGCACTACCCAATAAGCAAATGTAACTTTAAGCTTCTTTAGTGGAAAATTCATCTCTTAAAAGTAACGAAAAAACACCGCAAAACCAGGCGAATCAAGCGCCATCCTTATCGGTATCTAATGCTATTAAGGGTCGGCATTCTACCAGAGCATTTCTCGACAAGCCTGTCAGTCGAGAAATTATTTGTCAAATTCTGGATATTGCGCGCTTCGCACCCTCCGGTGTTAACACTCAGCCATGGCAAGTTATTGCAGTCACTGCGGAATATCAAAAACGTATTGGCGATGCCATTATCCAAGCGAGAGACAACGGCATCCCAGAAAATCCTGATTACAATTATTATCCAACTGAATGGTTTGAACCATATAAGAGCCGTCGTAAAGCTTGCGGACTTGCTCTTTACTCATCACTCCAGATCGAGATGCAGGAAAAAGAGAAAAGAAAAGTTGCTTGGTATAGAAATTATCATTTTTTCGGTGCGCCGGCAGGGTTGCTTTTTTTTCTGGACAGTAACCTTGAGAAAGGCTCTTGGATTGATATGGGTTTTTTTATTGGTAATGTGATGCTTGCAGCAAGAGAATTTGGCCTTGAAACCTGCCCACAAGCTGCGCTAGCAGAATATCCAGATCTTGTGCGGGGGATAGTGGGTGTTCCAAAAGAACGTGCCTTGGTGTGCGGCATGGCTTTGGGGTATGAGGATAAGGCACAGCCAATCAATCAGTATAGGACTACGAGGGAGCCGGTGGGGGCTTTTACAGAGTTTCTGGGTTTCCCTACCCTTAAATGAATTTATACTTAGAAAGTATTATTATTCTTCTTCTGAAAGAAACGTATCAATCCCTTTGTGGAGCTATCGCAGAGAATCTCATCCTCTCCCTTTTCCAAATCTGGCATAATTTTTTTACCAAGTTCCTTCCCCAACTCAACCCCAAATTGATCAAAAGAATTAATCTCCCAAATAACACCCTGAACAAAAACCTTATGTTCATATAAAGCGATCAACATTCCCAAAATCTCTGGCGTGAGATCCGAATAAAAAAATGTGCTGCTGGGACGATCTCCTGGACACACTTTCGCAGCTTTTAGGGGATCCTCATCCGATAAAGCCTCGGGCTGGAGTCCCTCCATCAATGCCTTACTCTGGCTAAGACAACTTGCTACTAATAATTTTTGCTGTTCATGAAATGCAGGATCACCCATCGCTGCAATTAAAAAATCCGCTGGAATGCACTCTGGGCCCTGGTGCAGTAATTGCATAAAAGCATGCTGGTTATTGCATCCTATGCCACCCCAAATGACAGGAGCTGTTCCGTGCTGTACTGACCGCAAATTCTTGTCCACACCCTTGCCATTGCTTTCCATCTCTAGCTGCTGCAAATAGCTTGGAAAAAGATTCAAGCGATCATCATAAGGCAGTATTGCGTGTGATTTTGCATTTAGAAAATTGCTGTTCCAAATTCCCAATAAACCCATAAGAACCGGGATGTTTCTTTCAAATTCGCTCTTGTAAAAATGTTCATCAACAAGATGCGCGCCACGAAGGAATGACATGAAGTGTGGCATGCCTATTTTCAACATGACAGGCAAGCCAACAGCAGACCAAATAGAAAAGCGTCCGCCAACCCATTCCCAAAATTCAAAAATATTTTCCTTTGGTATGCCGAATTCTATAGCACGTTTTGGCTGAGCAGTTGCAGCCAGGAAATGACTTTCGAAACTCAGTTTCCGTGGGTTCGTCGAGTTCTCTGAGTTCTGACTGCTCTGTCTAAACCATTGCTGCACTGATTTTGCATTGCTTAACGTTTCAGCAGTACTGAAAGTTTTAGAACTCACAATACACAAAGTGGTTTCAGGGTTTAAACTATCAAGAACTTCTGCAAGTCTTGATCCAAAAACATTTGAAATAAAATAAAATTTTAAATCAGAAACTTTATAAGCATCCAGTGCCTCGCAGAGTAATGCGGGACCAAGTTCTGAACCCCCAATCCCGAGACAAATGACACTGCGAAACGGCAATCCTGAGGCCCCCTTGCGCTTGCCCGAATGAATCTCTTCCACCAGTTTTGCCATTTTCTGGAGTTCAGACTGAACTTCTTTTTTGGCATTATCTGGCCTGAGGTCCCTGAAGCACTGTATGCAATGCAGCACGGCCTTCTGTACAATTGACAGGATCTCCTGCAAAAAGTGATTGAATTTGGCCCTTCAAATCAACGCTTTCAGCCAAAGTACACAGTTTTTTTAGAGTGTCATCTGTAATGAACTGCTTTGAAAAATCAAACAGGAGATCGCCAAGCTCAATTGAAAAGCGATCAAAGCGGCCGGGATCCGATTCAAAGAGATCTCGAATCCTAAGTTTGGACAAAGCAATATCATGATAATGCTTTTCCAATCCCTGCCAATCCTCTTTCTTTTTTGGCTTAAGCTTTGTCCCCTGTTTTTCTAAAGTTAAGCCTTCTTTTGTCATGAACTTTCTTTAAAGCTTAATCTTCTTCCGCTGCTTCATATTCTTCTTCGAATTCTTCATCCTCGTCTTCATCTTCCTCTTCTTCATCCATCAAGATGAGGCTTTGATACATTTTTGCTTCACCTGGTGAAATGGTATGCATAACTAACTCACCTGCCAAGCTGTAACCCTGTTCTAATGCATCCGCCACTTTCCGCTCAAACTCGCTGATGGATTTGCTGCTTCCTTCAACTAACATATATGGTTTCATTAAGTTATCTCCTCGTACTATTGATACTGATAAGTAAAACCAATTTTAAATAAGCCTTATTCTAAATGATATAGGCTTTTTACACGACTGTATTTAATGACAGTAAACGTTTCTCTAATTCCAACCCTCTTTCCAAACCTTAAATTCAGATAAGCGTATACGATAGCGTGCAAAATTTCCTTCATGAAGTGCTAATAACTCACTCTCAATCATTTCAATAAACCGAGCTCGATCTGCTGCAGAAATTTGTTCATCTGCAAAACTTTGAATATATTGAATAGTTTTTCCTTTATTTAGATGTCTTGTTATTATTTCAGGTATCAATTCCTGCATCTTCGTTCTATATTGAACCCTAAATGGATCTGGCTCTCCTAAAGATTGACGAATGGCTGCATATTTTGCTGCTGATCTTTCGTAAGCCCAAACAAATACATCCCTTAGAAGTTCGATGCGATTCTGTTCGTAAACCCCTAATATCCCATTTATGTAATCTTTTTCTAATACATCTACAAATGAAATTGGACAAAGATTTGTTTTGAGAAGAGGAATCATAGCAGAAAGACGAGAAACACGTTTGTTAACATCCTCAAAAGGTTGCAAATAAGCCAGGTGAGTAAGAACAAAAAAAGCTTGTTCAAATGGATCTTTAATTTCAGTTGTTTTTCGCAAAAGTAGTTGAAAATATTCATCTAGAAGCTGAGGAACTTCAAGCGGATGATAGACAGTTCCAGAAATTCCCACAGGAATATTTCTTAAGCGACCACTGGCCGCAGGATCTGGAAGAAGCCCATCAGATAACATGGCATGCAGATTGCACAAAGTGTATTTATTAAAACCAATTTCATCTACAGACTCAACAAGAAATTTAATTGCAGCCTTGTGATTCAAGATCATCTGTGTTTCAAAATCACTTTTACCTTTTGCAGGCTGTCCATTTATAATTAATTTTTCAGTTTCCAATAATGAATAAGTATTCCCTTCCAATCTACTTGAATTCCAAGATAAATCTATTAACAACCTATCTAATAATTTTTTTCCATAAGTCCCGGCCGGCTTTTTTCCATCGGGGAGAACCGCAATTTTTTTTAAGTAATCTCTGATCGAGCTGGAAAGGTAATAAGTTTCATTAGGAATATACGATTTAAGAAAATCAATATTGTACCCTACAGGATTACGACCGGAAATAGGTTGTTCAACATATTCCATTACTTCTTTTGCCTCTAGAGAAGGTACGAATTGACCCCTGTTTGAAATTTCGCCACCTATAATTTGTAAAAGGCTATAATGAGTGTTCCTTCCTTTTCCTTGTTTTCTGAGTTTTCTCTCATCAACTAATTCAGATAACCTTCTTTGTAAAGTACGTCTGGGTACATTAGCTAATCCCTTTTCAATATCATTTATTGATGCACCATTAGGATAGTTATTAATTATTTCGAAAATTTTTAAATTTATTTCATCGTTTTCAATAAATTTAGTCATATAACCTCAGTGTGTATAAACGTAATGGCGCGAATGATTATTTTCGCGCCATTTTCGCGCCAAAAAAAAGTTATCGCGCCATTTTTTCATTAAAAATACAATTATCGCGCCAAAAAATGCTATTATCGAGCCATTTTTAAAAATTTTCAAGGGTTATAGCGCCAAATTTTAGCTATGTTAAATATAATCGCGCCAAACCGTGTATGTAAAGGATTAGAAATTTGCTCTGCGTAATTTGATTAGCTTAAGTTTGATATCTTATTTCATTCCTTAACTGATGAACATTACAAAAATAAATATCCAAAAAAATCAATGAGTTACTCTTTATTAACTAGAAATTAACCATGGTATTTTAATTTAATTGGACGATGAACTTGGATTTTTAGATAATAGAAGAATCATTTAAACCTACATATTTATCTAATACTTAATTAGAGACTAGGAGATTTATGCCAATATTAGAAATACAGCTTCCTTTAAAAGCGAGCATCAAAAGAATTAAAGATAAATTCGATACAGGATCTCAAATATCCTTTACGGTTGCAGACCTTAAAAAAATTACTGAAAAATTAAAAAGTAAAGCTGATAAAGATGATAAAGCAGATAAACCTGATGCATCTCTTCCTGTATCTTCTAATCTTGCTCCCATTCTACCTCTTCTACCCCTTCTGACTCTTCTCCCAGTCCCTCTCCCCTTCTTTCCCATCATCCCTGATTCTTCTTCAGTTGAGATTACGGAAAAAGAAGAGGACGAAGAAGATGAAGCCCTCTCTCTCACACTGTTACCAGCCTCTAGCTATCATATACCCTTGGCACGAGTCACCCTTGATGCAAAAAATTATCATTCAGGACTTAACGCGACAAAAGCCGCAATAGCTGAAGTCACAAAAGATTTATTGGAATTTTCAGTGGTGGCAAAAGATGATCCTGAACTGCTCTATTTTTCTTTCCCCTACGGTACAACATTTGGTCCAGCTCGATTCTATATTAGACCTGAAAAAGTGTTAGAGAATCTTATCACTCAATTATGTTTGGCTCTTGCGAAAAAAAACCTAAAATTTGCGCCTTGTGTGCCTCATATTACAATTGCAATATTGGATAAAAACTGTGACAGATCGCGGAGTATTGTTACACAATACTATAAAGGCATCTCAACACTGATATATGAAACGGCCACGGAAATTGTGCTGAAGGAGGGCAAGAAGAAACTCGCAACTTTTAGTTTGAAGTCAGAGAGTCCAACACCCGCAAAACTGTTGACCCCGAGTTATTCTTCAACCGTTCATTCACAAAGCGTTGCACCGATCGCTGCACTGATCATTCCACAAAAAGCTGCACCCGACGGTATACAGAAGCTTACAGACGAATGCCGCGCAATCAATGAGAGCTTGCAAGCTTCAATTCCGGATCACAGGCCTCCTCCCCTTACTTTCATTCCCGTTTAGTAGACGGTTCTCCACACTGGGTCTCCCGTGCCTGAACAGTTACGCTTTTCTTTTCCTTCGTTTTCTCTGCGGGCTTTTGATCGCATTTGCCAACGCTTTTCGCTCTTCAAATCCAGCGTTAATGTATTTTGTCCACCAAAGAGCCAATTCTTCTGGTTCGTCATCTAGCGATTCAATCCGGAGCAGCATAAAATCATAGGCGGCTCTGAAGCGAGGATGGGCAAAGAGATCTTCCGCACGATGTCCTCTACGCCGTTTGAGGCGAATTTGCAAGCTCCAAATATCTCGGATAATTTGGGTAAGACGCCTTGGAATGGGAAAGCAAGCTCGCTGCTCTTGCATGATTTCTTCATAGGCTTGAAAAAAGGATGCGAATTCTGAAAGATTTTCATCTTCCTGCAAATCTTTCATACGATCAAACATGGGATACCATAATATAGCCGCAAGCAAAAATGCAGGATTGACAGGTTTATCCTCTCGAATCCGATTGTCAGTATTTTTAAAGGCATTTTCAATAAAAACTGCATCCTCTTCATTCAAGAGACAAAGTTCCGTCAACGGAAAAAGTATTTTAAACAATTTATATTTTCTCAATAAATTGTAGCTTTCAAGTGCATAGCCGCTCAAGAATAGTTTAAGGTATTCGTCAAATAATCTGGCTCCTGGCACATTGGCCAAAAACTCGGCGTGCTCCACAATTGGCTTTTCAGTCTCTTCATCCAGGGAAAGGCCGAGCTTGGCAGCAAAGCGTATTGCACGTAACATGCGGACTGGGTCTTCCCGATAACGAGCGGTTGGATCTCCTATCAAACGGAGTTTTCGATCCTTCAAATCTTGCACGCCATTCACAAAATCAATTAGGGAGTAATCTGCAATATTGTAATAAAGCGCATTCACGGTAAAATCACGCCGCCATACATCTTCTTCAAGAGACCCATACACATTGTCCCTGACAATCAATCCATCTTCACGCGCCTGTGCGAGATTGGGATCCAACACTTCTTCACTTGGGTGTTCGCCGCGAAATGTGGCAACTTCAATAATATCGCTGCCAAAATGCACATGAACCAAGCGGAAACGTCTGCCGATAATGCGGCTATTTCTGAAAAGGCGCAAAATTTCTTCTGGTCTCGCATCCGTTGCAACATCAAAATCTTTAGGATGCAGTCCCAGCAAAATATCGCGCACACCACCCCCTACCAAAAAGGCCTGATAACCAGACTCATGGAGTCGATACAGCACCTTTAAGGCATATTTGCTAATATCCTTACGTGATATGGAGTGTTCAGAGCGGGGGTACACCTTAGGAGCCAGTGCGGGGTGTTCTCCGTCTCTTTCTGCACCCCCTCCAGTTAATTTTCCTAATGCAGTCGATAGACCCAGCCATTTCAATAAATTAGTTAGCATCAAAAATAATTTTGCCTCTCAATCTGATTCAGTTCAATTGTTGGAGCTCCTCAATTCTTGGAGCTTCAAAGCATTACGAGTATAATAGCATCCTTGCTGCTCCCTTCGTCTAGTGGCCTAGGACGTCGCCCTCTCACGGCGGTAACACGGGTTCGAGTCCCGTAGGGAGCGCCAGACAAATAATTTTTATTTTTGACAAATGTGAATGAATATCGTTATAGTATTGAAAGTTATGTTGTCAACAATAATAAAATAATTAAGATATCATACCAAATGGTTTAGGTACGATACATGATAAGCTTTATATTTGATTTGTAATTGTTCAAGTCTCCCTTTTTAATGTAGACAAAACGGGAAGACTTTGAGGCAAGGTCGCGTTAAAAATTTAACAAAATAGCGGACTTTACAAATAGTAAATGAGCAAATTTTGTTAAATTTTTAACGCGAGATTGCCCAAAGATGGGCGTTCATGGGCAGTGCATGAACGCTTACTGATTTTTTAGTAAACCCAATATTAAGTAGTACCATAATTTTAAGGGAAAACAGTTATGTCAGATTCAGAATCTATAATGATTTCAAGGCTTTCAAGCAAAGCTAACATGCAGGCAATTGATCCGCTGCCAAAAAGTGATTCAGCGAGCATAGCCTCCTTCTTCAAAGGTTTCGTTCCAAACAGCGAAGCAAACCGTGCAGTGGAACTTGGTGCACGTGCCAAATCGCCCATTTCAGGCATGTATACAGAAACCATCACGGATCAAACTTTCTATATCAAAAGATCCAATCCTGCCGATGATTTTCTTGAAGTCTTGTTTGCGGAGCTTGCCACCTCAAATATTGCAAAATGTAAATCCGTAGTCAGTAATCAAGGCGAAATTTTTGTTGCGTCTCCACGCTTTGAAGGTTATCGCGCCATTTTGCCAAAAAATGAAAGAGGGTTAAAGAAAGGTTGGTTATCCAGCAACCCCATTTCAGAAAAAAACAAAGCAGCAATCTTCGATAAACTGAGTACTGATACTCAAAAACAAGATCTCGCTGATATTTTGGTAGATTGTGTTTTATTTAAAGATGATGATTGTCAAATTGGAAACCTCTGCTTTTTTAACGAAAAATCTGCTGCCGAAAAAGCAGTTGTTGAAAAAACGGTTACAGAAAAAACAGTAACTGAAAAAGCGGTTACTGAAAAGAACACTCAAGAATTAAATCGCGTCGGAAAAATTGATCATGGTTGGGCCCTGGCCGATCTCTGCAGTTCAAGTGCAAATCGTGTCATCAATCTTTTCGATATATTATCTCCCGTTGGAAAGCGCGCCACACACAAAAGAGGGTTTGTACCCACCAATCATTTAAATGATTTCCCAAAAATTGTAAATAGCCATTTTTTTATTCGATCTATTGCGAAAAAAATCCAGGAATTTGAACCCAATGGAAATCCGTACAGAATCCCGAGCGGAAACCCAAAAGGAAACCCGAATGGAATCCCGAATGGAAATGAACTTTTAGAACAAAAACTCAACACAGGACTGAATACCATTTTGAGCAAGATCCCTACTGAAAACAATAAAAGAATTGCCTTGCATCAAATTGCAGGACATATAAAACTTGCTATTCCATCTTCCAAAACCACTATCAACGATATCAAGCAATACATCGTCAAAAAGGCAAAATTGCAACTCGAGCATCGCTTGAATTCCTTGGCTTTAAACAAGGTACTACTCCAAATTAAGTTAAACCAGGATGAAAACGGCAAACGACTTTCTCCCAAAGCAAAGGCTGAAGCGCTAAAGGAAGTGATTGAGACTCGATTCAAGGGAAGATTGGTTTTGAGTTTCATGCCCTCCTTCAAACCCACGGTTGCTAATCTGCTGGGCGATCTCATCCGAGAATGCCAAGATGCCCATGTAAATCCTAATCTGATTAGATTTTGTTCAGAAATCATGCAGGGCAGAAATCCGAGTAAACGCTATGTTCGACATTCCATCAGTCCTGGTAAAATGAGTGATGATCTGAATCGTCTGGCTACGAAATATCAAGTTCACCGGGAAAGAAGCTTTACGGAACAAAGTTCGGATATCCTTTCAGAATCAAGATCTAGAAGCCATTCTGAACCAGTACCAGTCCCAGAAAAACGTCCCTTAAGACCTGAAACGCCAATAAAGCCCCAAAATATGTTGAAATTATTTGAATCATTTAGTTTATTAACTAATAAACAGGCTGACAAACAAGCTGAATTACAAACTCACTTTTTACCCAGTCCTTTAACCAGGCAGAGAAGCCGCACAGTTTAAAAAATCATTAAATTGTCGACCGAAAGTGCATTTTTTTGTAGAAAAACTATAGATATTGAGTGCTTTTGAGCTTATTTTACGCTATAATGTTCGCATGGTTATGCCATGGGGCATAACCATGGCGACCCCAAGTCCTTGCCGAAATAAGCTTCCTCCTGTTAGGCCTCTTATTTTCGAAGGTACCCGGTGTCATGAAATATGAGTCTCAGGAGACAATTGTTATGCAAAATCAATTATTTATCGGTAATTTAGCCTTTTCAACTACAAAGGAAGAACTGGAAGCCGCTTTCTCTGTTTATGGCCAAATTGTCGAAGTAAAAATACCCACCGATCGATATACCGGGCGCGTTCGAGGATTCGCCTTTGTAACTTTCGAAACTTCCCAAGCAGCAGAAAAAGCACTCGCCCTGGATGGCAAGGAAATCAATGGACGTCCTATTCGTGTCAATGTTGCTCAAGAAAAGAAGGAAGGCGGTCGCGGTGAAGGCGGTCGCGGTGAAGGCGGTCGTGGTGGCAGCCGAGGCGGTCAAGGCGGCAACGGCGGTGGTCGCGGTCGTCAAGGCGGCGGCAACGGTGGCGGCAGCAGAGAACGCTGGTAAGAAATAATATTTCCTGGGCTGTAAATAATATTGTTTACAGCCCAGGCCAGTGAGGGAGCCAATTTCCTCTCTAGGTACTAAAATTATTATATGACCCATAGACCCCGATGATGATGAGTGAGATATGAATCTCTCCGCTAATCATCCAGCAAATATCTTTAAAATAGAAACAGTAATTGTTCAAGGTCTCCTGCTTAAATGTAGACAAAATGTCCAGATTTGAGGCTAGGTCGCGTTAAAAATTCAACAAAAAAGCGAAGTTTACATATAGTAAGTGAGCAATTTTTGTTAAATTTTTAACGCGAGATTGCCCAAAGATGGGCGTTCAAGGGCAGTGCCAGGTAACAGGTAAGACGTAATTCATGCTAAAAAATATATCAGCAGGCGCCAACGTTCCAGATGAATGCAATGTCATCATAGAAATTCCTGCGCATAGCGAACCCGTAAAATATGAAGTCGACAAAGACACCGGCACTTTGATGGTGGATCGTTTCATGAATTCTACCATGCGCTATCCCTGCGATTATGGCTACATCCCTAATACCTTGGCAGCAGACGGTGATCCCATCGATGTATTAGTAATAAGCCCTCATCCCCTGCTTTCCGGTTCAGTGATCAAAATTCGCCCCATCGGTATGTTGAAAATGACTGACGAAGCAGGTCCTGATGCAAAAATTTTGGCAGTGCCCATCGATAAATTAACCAAGCAATATCAGAATATACAAAGACCGGAAGACCTTTTCCCATTATTGTTGGATCAAATCCGGCATTTTTTTGAACATTACAAAGATTTGGAAGAAGGAAAATGGGTCAAAATTGAAGGCTGGGAAGGCCCTGGACTCGCAAAATCCGAGATTTTGACTGGCATTGATCGCTTTGAAAAAATCAAAGACTCACAGGGCGGGACACATGAATGAACAAAAAAGCTTATGTTGTTCTCTGTACTTGTCCCTCAGAGGAAGTCGCAAAAGCACTTGCGACCAAAGCAGTAGAGTCGCGCTTAGCAGCTTGTGTGAATATTATTCCAGGTCTCACTTCTATTTATACCTGGCAAGATAAGCTCGAAACTGCAAATGAAAGTTTATTGCTCATTAAAACAACAGCGGATGCATTTCCAAAATTAGAAGCCTTGCTGTTGCATGAGCATCCTTACGAATGCCCAGAAGTGATTGGGCTAAACATTGAACATGGCACAAGAGGATATCTACAATGGATAGAAAAAACCGTTTTAACTGCGTAGCACTTGCGCTAGTTTTGTTCCTAGCATGTTTTTCATGCTTCTCAGTACAGGCTATTTCAAGCGTTAAAGAAAGCGCTTCCGAACAAAGTGCCAGTGCTTCCGACAAAAGCCCTTCCGATCACAGCACTGCCCTCATTGCTAAAAGCAGTGACGGCGACGCCGAAGACACAGACGCCCTGTCGCCTGAAAAAGTCTTCAAAATCAGCGTCAACGTCAAGGAAACAGATAAAAAGACAGCCATCGTAAGCTTTGATATTGCTGATGGTTACCAACTTTATCAGGAACATTTCCATTTCCAAAGTTTGGCCAACGAGCCCTTCAAGGCTTCCGCCATCAACCTACCAAAGCCTATAGTTAAAAAAGATGAATATTTGGGTGAAATTAAAGTTTACAAAAAACACCTTGATATCACTGTCCCTCTCTCCACTGTTGCAGAAAAGACTGGCTTCAGAATGCAATACCAAGGTTGCTCAGAGGGTTTTTGCTATCCGCCCATGCATAAACAAATTACTATAGGCAAAAATGGCCACGTGGAAATCCAGAATATCTCTGCAGCAACATTCCGCGAAGATCCCAAAATTGCAATAGCAAAGCTTTCAAAAGCTACGAGCAAAGAACAATCACACGCCATGAGCGTCGAAGTAGATCCCGCTTCGGATGCATTGATTTCATCAGCAAGTGCAGCTTCGATAGCAGATAAAAGCAGCAGCGCAACCTCTTCCTCTGAACCCACAGAATCTGATACTGATCGTATCGCAGATTTGTTTCATTCCAAAAATTTCTTCTTCACTCTGCTTGCTTTCTTGGGCCTTGGAGTAATGTTGGCTTGCACACCCTGTGTATTACCCATGGTTCCCATTCTCGCCAACATCTTAGTTGGGCAAGATCAACCGCTCACCCGTAAGCGAAGCTTATATTTAGCGAGCCTCTATGTTCTAAGCGTCTCTGTCTGTTATTCTTTCGCAGGTATCGCAGCAGCATTGCTCGGCAGCCATTTACAAACCACCTTGCAACAACCGATCTTCTTAATTGTACTCAGTTTCTTATTGCTGCTCTTTGCTCTGAATCAATTTAACATGTTGCATGTTCAATTGCCTTCCATTTTCTCTAATGCCTTGCATCAATTAGAGCAAAAACAAAAGCACGGCTCAGCGCTTGGCGCAGTTGCCATGGGCGCCATTTCCGCCCTCATGGTTTCACCCTGTGTCACACCTGCTTTGGTAGGTGCCTTAACCTATATCGGCCAAACCGGTAACGCATTCCTTGGCGGCGCAGCATTATTCGCACTTGCCTTCGGCATGGGTTTACCACTCCTAATAGTAGCCTGCGTCGGCAGCCATTTACTGCCAAAAGCCGGCCCCTGGATGCGTCACATCAAATCTCTCACCGGGGTATTGCTCCTCGTACTTTCTGTTTCTATTCTCATGCGTGCCGTCCCTCTCACTGGCGGACCTAGCCAAGCTTCTCTCGCTGCACCCTTTGTCGCAGTCCACGACAAAGAAGAATTGAGCCAAGCCCTAGCTTCTGCAAGCTCCCAGAAAAAACCCGTTATCCTAGATGTCTATGCTGACTGGTGCATTTCCTGCCGCCAAATGGATAAGGAAGTATTTGAAAACCACGATGTGCTGAAAAGATTAACCAGCGTTCAATTGCTGCGCCTTGATTTGACCAAACAAACCACCGCCAGCGAGCAATTGCAAAAGGAATTAGGAATCATTGGCCCTCCCATGGTGCTTTTCTTCGGACCCGACGGCACTGAAGCAAAAGCTTATCGCATGGCCGGCAAGTCTGAAACGAATAGCTTTATTGAGCGTTTAAATAAATTTTTAGAGCATTCAAAAGAGAAGGGGTAGTAGTACCCCTTCCATGCTCGAAAATCGATCGACTTCTCACGAGATCCTCGACACCCCCAACATCCCCTTACCCGATCTCATTCAAAATTTACAAGAATTTGAGAAAATAAATAAATTTCTCGGTTCCAAAAGAGCCCTTCTAAAAGCATTAAACTCCCTAAAACCCCATCTCCTTCACTCTAAAATTCAAAACCATGTAATCCGCATCGCCGACTTAGGCTGTGGTGCTGGAGATCTCTCCATAGCAATTGCAAAATGGTGCGCTTCAAATAAAATCAATTACATCGTCTCCGCTGTAGATATCAACCCCAGCATTATCGAGTATGCCCAAAAGAATTTCCTTAAACATCCCGAGCTCAAAGTAAGCTGTGAAGTCGCTGATATCCTATCCCCCGACTTCCTCTCCAAATCCTTCGACATTGTCTGCCTCAACAATGTCTGCCACCACTTTGATACCCCGACTCTCATCGAGTTATTCGCAACCTTATCGCGTCAAACAAAACTCGCATTTATCATCAACGATCTACACCGTAACATTATTCCCTATTATGCAATCAAACTCATCACCAAAATTTTCCGTATGTCCTATTTAGCGCAACATGATGGCCCAGCCTCTGTGCTGCGGGGGTTTAAAAAGGATGAATTAGTGAAAATCTTGCAAGCTGCGGGAATAAGAAAATACCATATCCTTTGGATTTTTCCATTTCGATGGGAGATTATTTGCGGCGAAGGCAGTAAATTAGAGTAAGCTCAATCTTATCTGCCACAATGTTATCTTTTTATATTATACGATAGTTAGTTTAGTGCCTTCTTTGGGTTCTGGTTTTTTAACCGTCACTTTATCACCATCTATTGTAGCCACGACTTCTTGCCCTTCTTCTCCGATTTTGACTGTGTTTCCTTCTACTCGAACAGGCTCTACATCCCCATATTTTCCAGCTTGTACTTCCGTTATTTGAATATTATCTTGCTTAGCTTTAAATATCGCAAGATAAAATTGTCTAGCCTGTTCCTCAGTTGTTTCTTCAGGTACAACTAATCGAAACGCTTGACTGCTAAGTATCTCTCCCACGCCTGGTACCGTGGCAGCAGCAGTTGCAGCTTTTATTGGGTCAACACCTGCAAATGATATGGTTGTCATTTGATCGCATTCTAAATGTGCAGGACCAATTGCTTTTTGAATTAGGGCACACTGTTCTTCTGTCGGAAATTTATTTGGTTTCTGCGCTTGCAACTCGACACCAGGGTAGTCGGGTGGTGGAAGTGGTAAGCTGGGATCAAGGCGAGCATTCGCAGATGGAGTGAATCCTGCTAGATGAACTCCCGGTGGCGGTTCTACAACTGACATTCCTTCTGTTCCTAAAGCCATTTCATCATAATCTCTTTGTAAATTTACCAATTGATCTGCATGGGGAGATGGAGAAACACCCTCGCCTAAATTACCTGTTACTGTTAAAGGAAGACTAGGAAGACCCTCAGCAATAACCCCTTCTCCAAGCTCATGTGAAGTAGCTCCTGAATCGCTACCTACAGCTGCCGGCATACTTCCCTCTAATGGTCCCTGCACAACTTGCATACTTGACAATTGCTGCCCTTCAGGAGGTCCTGCAGGTAAAGAACTTGAAACAAGCATTGATGGTTGTGCAGGACCTACTGGTGCTACATTACCAGGTTGTACTTGACCAGGTTGTGCAGAAACTAATTGAGCTTGCCCCCCTGGAATTAATTGACTCGGTGATCGAGCAACCGCACTTAAGGTTGCCTCTCCCTGTTTAGGACCTTTTGGACCAACCGTATTCCCATAACGAGCATAATTTTCTGCTTTATTAACTGCATTATCATATGATTTTCCAACATCTTTAAAGAAATCGCCAACTTCTTTTAAAAAACCACCTATGCCGCCACGAATTACTTGTACACCGCCAATCTTATCAGACGCTTCTCCCAATCTAAATACACGACCAACGCCAGCTGCAACTGCAGTTCCTGCAGTTACTGCTGCAACTGTTACTCCTGTCCCATATGTTGCTGCCAAACCCGCCGGTACTGTATATCCGAGAGCAACAGTTTTAGCGGCTCCTAATAGTGCTGCACTGGTGGTTGCAACTGGTCCCGAGCTAGCTATTGCTCCTCCTATCACCCCACCGACAAGTGGTATTTGAGAGACCGTTGCAACAACTGCTGGAATACCGGCAGCAGCACCAGCCGTTGCTACTGTCACAAAACCAATAGCCGCTATACCAGCTGCACCTAATCCAACTTTTATCCCACCACCTAGAACTTTTCCCACGCCTAATCCGATCATTGATAAAGCCTGTTTTCTGCTTATTATATTTCCATTTTCATCCCTACTTGTTGTAGCTAAGGCTTTAATTCCCCCTCCTATCAATTTTGCTCCATTCCACATGGTTTTTAATCCACCCCAAATACCATCTTTAAGACATGTCCATATACCTCTCACCACACCAACTACAGCCGAGGCTGCTATTGCAACTGCTGCTATTGCAACTGCTGCAACTGCGCGAAAGAGAAAACTCGCATTCCAAGCATTAGTTTGCCTTTTACTCCAAGCTTTTTTATCATTATCAGATCTGTAAAGAACAAATTTAGCTAACCCTATACCACCCGTTACGATCCATGAATTGATTCTAGAGCCCCAGCTAGGTTTCTCAGCTTCAGGTTGCTCTCCAGTAACAGGTGCCGGTTCTCCTTCGACAGCTTCCCTTTCTTTTCTACCTAATTTTTTAGAACTCATATTTTTTCCCCAAAATAACTAATGAATATTAATTGGTGAAAGTCAATACATAATATTTCTTAATTCTTTATAAGATTTCATTTATTTAGGCTTCTTGATGAGTATAAAGTTCAAATACTTCAAAAATCAGTTTAAAGATTATTAAGTGAACCATCAAAGAATTAATAGAATTTATATTTATTTTATCTTGCAATGTGTGTTAATTTTCGGCAAAATAGTATGTATTAGTCATCATCCTCTGGAAACTACAGGGATCTAAAATGGATATTCGTAAAGTTAAGAAACTAATTGAAATGTTAGAGGAATCTAATATTTCAGAGATTGAAATACGGGAAGGCGAGGAACTGGTGCGGGTAAGCCGGCATAGCAGCAATGTACCTGCACAAGCTTATTATACACCAATTCCTGGAATGGGACATGGTCTTGTGAGCGGGGGAGCTGGCAATATACCGGGGCATCCGGGGAATGTAGCTACAAGCAATATGCATGGCCAGGGTATGCCAGGCATGAGCGGAACAACTGGCTCACAGCAAACTGGCAGCGCAGCTCATTCCGCTACGGCATCTGCTGCGCAGTCCGCACCTGTGGGCGATACATCACCCAATGATCACAACATGACATCTCCTATGGTCGGCACTTTTTACCGCGCCCCCAGCCCGAACGACAAACCTTTCGTTGACGTCGGACAAAATGTCAAAATCGGCGATACCTTGTGCATCATCGAGGCAATGAAGATGCTGAATCAAATCGAAGCAGATGCCAGCGGCAAAATTAAACGTATCTTAGTAGAAAACGGCCAGCCAGTGGAATTCGGTCAACCGCTCTTTATTATCAGCAAAGAGTAAGCACTGGCATTTTAATATTACGGTTAGATCACCGTTAAAATCACCGTCAGGGTAAAATCAGAGTAAAAATTGTATGTTAGATAAAGTTGTGATTGCAAACCGTGGTGAGATTGCACTACGAATCCTTCGAGCCTGTCGCGAGCTAGGCATTAAGACTGTTGCCGTACATTCGACAGCAGACAGTTCTCTCATGCATGTGCGTTTAGCAGATGAATCGGTTTGCATCGGACCTCCTAAATCAGCACAAAGCTATTTAAACATTCCGGCTATTATTTCAGCTGCGGAAATTACTGATGCGGTCGCTATTCATCCGGGGTATGGGTTTCTTGCAGAAAATGCCGATTTTGCAGAACGTGTCGAAGACAGTGGTTTCATTTTTATTGGTCCCAAAGCAGAAAATATTCTGCAAATGGGGGACAAAGTTTCTGCAATTCAGATCATGAAAAAATCAGGTGTGCCCTGTGTACCGGGTTCTAATGGCGAGTTACCAGACGATCCCGATTACAATTTAAAAATGGCACGTGACATTGGATATCCTGTCATCATTAAGGCAGCGGGCGGTGGTGGCGGCCGCGGTATGCGAGTGGTACGAAGTGAAGCTGCTCTTCTAAACGCGATTCAAATGACCAAAGCAGAAGCCAAAGCTGCCTTTAACAATGCTTCTGTTTACATGGAAAAGTTTTTGGAACATCCACGCCATATTGAAATTCAAGTGTTAGCAGATGGCAAAGGCAATGCAATTTACTTAGGCGAACGCGATTGCTCCATGCAGCGCCGCCATCAAAAAGTACTCGAAGAAGCTCCTGCCCCTGGCATCACGCATGAGCAACGCAAGAAAATTGGCGAAAGCTGTGTGAATGCCTGCCTTGAATTAGGCTATCGCGGTGCAGGCACCTTTGAATTTTTGTATGAAGATGGCAAGTTCTATTTCATTGAAATGAATACCCGCATCCAAGTGGAACATCCTGTCACTGAAATGATCACTGGCATTGATATTGTGAAAGAGCAACTTAGAATAGCTGCAGGCGAACCTCTGTCAATTGAACAAAAAGATGTCCGTATCAAAGGCCATGCCATCGAATGCCGTATCAATGCCGAAGATGCCAAAAGTTTCATCCCAAGCCCTGGCAAAATTCAGCAATTTCATGCGCCTGGTGGTTTTGGAGTCCGCTTTGATTCGCATATTTACAGTGGTTATGTCGTGCCGCCCTACTACGATTCCCTGATTGGGAAATTGATCACTTTTGGTGAAGATCGCGACACCGCCATCGCCAAAATGCGCAATGCTTTAGATGAAATTGTGATTGAAGGGATCAAAACTAATATTCCACTCCACTATGATTTGATCCGGGATGGTAATTTTCGTACCGGTGGTACCAATATCCATTACTTAGAAAAAAAATTGGCATTATAAAATAATCAGATGCTTACAGTATGTACTCGATGCTCATTTCCGTAAGCCAATATTTTTTTATCCTTTGTTAAAATTGCAAGATTTAAAATGCGAGCACTCGCAACAATGATTCTATCAGAAGGATCGCCGTGGAAATTACCAGGAAGTTCTGTACTCTCGACCGAAATTTCTGGAGTCAAATGTACCAACTGTACATTTGAAGTCTTGATTGCAATTTTTAGCCAGGAAAGTGTCGGTTGTCCTAGTGTAATTCGTCCTTTACTTGCCAACATAGAAACTTCCCATAAGGAAATATCTGCTAAATATAGCCCGTTATTTTTTCTCTTCTCATCAACCAAAGACAAAATCTTATTAGAAAATCTCTTTTCACCCGCGAGAATCCAAAGCCATGAATGCGTATCAAACAGAATAGGATACTCTATCACTTGTCAGCATCCCACTCTACATCAATTGGAGACATTATATCCCCAGTTATTGTGATAGTATCCTTCATGCTTCCAAAAATCTCTTGCTTTGGGGTCTCTACAGACTCATATGGAACAACTATAACCATAGGCTCCCCCCTTTTTTGTCACTATTACAGGTTTGCCCGATTCGTGTACTTCCTCTATAAGACCCAAGCATTTAGCTTTAAATTCACCGGCTGGAATGGATTCCATTGATATGCCCATTTTAATATTCCTATAGTCATTTAAATATAGTCAATATATAATTATATATGAAAATGCTTTATAATGGAAATTTTGGAAACCTAACTTCAATATTACTAATATGGCCTGGTTACAACTCACTTTTGAAATTGATGATGCACATGCCGATTTGCTTTCTGAATATTTAAGCGATGCCGGTGCTTTAGCGGTTACCATGCAAGATGCTAAAGATCATCCCCTCTTTGAGCCAAAACCCGAAGAAACGCCGCTTTGGCCCACAACCACCGTCACTGGATTATTCGAGGCACATTCCGATTTAATTGGCATCAAAAAATATTTAAAGAAAAATTTGCTTGCCTCTTTTGATGAGCAACAAACCGATAGTATTTTGAATTCGCTTCGCATTGAAAATCTAGAAGATCAAAATTGGGTGCAGGCATCACTTGATCAGTTCAAACCCCTGCACTTTGGCAAACGTCTTTGGATCATTCCAAGCTGGCATGAAGATAAAAAGATTCTGGAATCCATTCAAAAAACATTGCAACCCATTATCATAAAACTCGATCCCGGCCTTGCCTTTGGCACCGGAACTCATGAGACAACAGCACTTTGTCTGGAGTGGCTAGATGCTCATCCGCCTCGCGGCTGCTTAGTCATAGATTATGGTTCTGGTTCCGGCATTTTAAGTCTGGCAGCAGTCATGCTCGGAGCAACTCGTGTGATCGCAGTCGATCATGATAAGCAAGCCCTGCAAAGCACCCGCAATAATGCCGAAAAAAATGGCATCACTGAATCACAATTGATGACCACGACCCCCGAACTCTTTAATCGCGAAACCCAAGGAAATAATCCCCGTGCAGATCTGATCCTAGCTAATATCTTGGCAGATCCCATCATTGAACTCATCCCTCGTTTTGCAACTCTCCTTAAACCTGGCGGGGATTTGGTTCTCTCAGGAATATTAACAACGCAATCCACTGCTATTACAGCAAGGCTACAGGAATACAATTTTCAAGATATTGAAGTAGAAAGTAAAGGCGATTGGGCTAGGGTTAGTTGCAAAAAAATTTATTAAAAACATCCTTTTATTCAAAACGGCGTTTTTTAATATCCCTTTCTTCCTCCTCAGAAGCTTTCATCTTATTGACATCGGAATAGAGAGGCGGCAAAGAAAATCCCTCACTTGCTCCAAAAACCTCTGACCATTTGAAATGCAAACCATGAAATTGGATATCTTCGCAATATTCAAGAATGGTTTGATAGGGGCGGGAGAGTGTCTTTTCAGTCAGTATTTTTTTCAGAGCATCTTTCTCCATCTTTAGCTTCAAAGCATCATCCTCTGCTTCCTGATTTCTGATGACCCCCACTATATCCAGAGACTTATCCGCACGGAGTTTTACCATATAATCCTCAGTTGCATTTTTACTTCGTTTGGTAGCATCCAAAGCTTCTACTAAAACTTCCTGCAACTGCGTTTGCAAACGTTTTTTGCTGATCTCCTGCAAGGTAGAGCTCCCTACAGATTTATAAAATGCCTTTTCGATGAGATCTTCGCATTTTGGTAAAGCTAAAAAGTTTGAATCATGTGCTAGGTAAAAAATCTTGGCTTTTATTCCTTGTTGTAGATCTTGCAATTTTTTCTGCAATATTTGGCCCAGAGAGAGACTTACTGACTGCTTCAAAACAACAACAGATTTATCCACCAAATTTTTCATTAAATCGCAAAGTTCATCTAATAGGGAATGTAATTCAGACTTAGATGCAGAGATAGGTACGTAGGATACCAATGGTGCAGAGGATACCGGGTGTGCAGAAGACTCAGAGGATTCCACAGGCTCCATGGCCTCCAAAGACTCTACTTTTGAAATTCGTATTTTGAGAACATCGAATGGTGTTTCTCCTGCAGCATTTTTGGCAAGCAATACATCGCGACGCTGCGAAAAAGGCAATCGCCTGACGACATCCATAATTACTCGCGCTGATTTTGTACCTACTCTGCAGGCAAAATGCAAAGGCGTATCGAGTCGATCCATCATGGCACTGCGAATTGTAAGTGGAGTCCCGGAATCTAGTATAGTTTTAAGTTGTTCGGAATCTAATTTATCGGAAAAAATTCTGCGATATAACGTACGGCAACTTAAAAATTTTGCTTGTAGACTAAAATGTTCTCTCCTCCCTGCAACATCATAACAGGTTTCATCATCATTTAATGCATCAAAAGGAGTACCAACTCGAAGTAAATAATTAATCCAATCTTTACTTTGTTGGTCTAGTGATAAATTTATCAGAATATGGTGAATCGGATAGAAATCTTGCTCATGTAATCAATCATACTCGTAACATTGTTCTAGGAACCCTAGAACAAACATGGGCCTATACAGAATAAAAGACTTAAAATTCCAAGAAATGGAATTTTCCTGCAAATGTCGAACCGCGTCTGTTCTGAATAAAACTGCCATGAGGATCCGCGTATCTTTTATATTTGAAAGAAAACCGATGTTTGACACATTTTTCAAGAATTCAAATCTTGCTCCCTGTTCCACCAGCAGTCTTACCGCTTCAACATTATCATTTTTTATCGCATAACAGATTGCAGGCATATTCAAGCTATCGAGCAAGTTCACATCCGCATGCCAATCAACGACCAATGATCTGAAAAAATTTTGTAATGCAAGATTAATAGCAGGAGTTGAGTGGGTCTCGGAGTGATTTGCCATAAGTTCTATCAAGATAGAACTTCTGTTATCATCCACATGATTTACATCAGCACCTCTTTGCAGCAGAAGTTCACAGATGGCAAAATTACTTTTTTCCTTAAGCGCCATATGAACGGCGTACCAAAGTGGATTATCATGATTGACTAAGCTCGGATCCTTATCAAGAATTCTTGCTGCTTCGGCTACATCTTCTCGAATCATTGCTATCATTAATTCAGATTTTAAGTCTGTACTTGAAATTGCCATGGAACTTACCTCAGTATCAAAACTTTATACAAATTTTTGGTTTTTGCCACTTTTGCCATTTTCACCACTTTTACTGCTTTTACCTAAATTTCTTTTTCCGTTTCTCTCTCTTTTTCTTTTTTTCCTATTTTCCTTTTTTACCTTATTCACAGGCGATATTGTCAATTCTAACCTTTGTGGTTCAAATTCTGATTTGCCCGGCTTTTCATCGTTACAATAACCCCAAATCATCTCGTTTACTCTACTCGGAAACGAATTTAAAGCTATTTCATGAGTCACCGCTTGTGGCTTATTTAATAACCATAATCTTTCAATCATTTTTTGAACTTCGGAACTGACTGCAGCTCTCTGAATTCCTGTTTCAAAAAGCTTCTTGAACGAAGGCTTTTCGACCAATTTGGAAGCTGGTTCGAATTGAAGAAATTGAAAAATAAGTCCCTTCACGGCAGCAGGGACGCGCTGCAAGGGACTTTTTTCACCGAGACTAAGCTTCATAATTTGATCGGCACTCATAACGGACTTATTTGCAAAATTTTGGATCAAATTGTGGATCTGAGTAATAAGAGCCTTCCTTAGATTTTTTTCGTCTAACCCTTGCGTTTTTTTCGGTTTCAGAATATCCAGCGCGGTTGATTTTTCTGCATTCTCAGCAGCTAGGGCTTTACCACAGACCTCTAAAGGCACTGTGGCAAGTTCATCCAAAAGGAGTTTTGCAGCAGCCAAATTACTTTCGCATGCCATGTGCAATATAGTATTATGATTTACAACAGTTCTGATTGTAAGAAAAGCGCCCCGGCCAAGCAGATCGTCTGCTTTTCGAAACAAAGCTTTTAGGGCATCAGCATCAAATTTTAGGGTAAGTTGTTGAAACAGTTCTGCACAAAGTTTAAATCTATTAATCCAGGTTTCGTCTTTGGTTTTCCTGTTTTCTAATTTATATAGACAATTATCACTTGGATAGCCACGGGCTGCATCAAAGGGCATGCCATTCACCAATAAATAATGTAGCAGCGCTTTTGCATTTGAGTGAAAAAGTATTTTTTCACAAAGCCGATGCATTGGATAAAATGCCTTGTCCATACGATTAAAACGAAAGTATTGTTCGAAGAAGACACGCATCAGATCGAGTTCGTGATATTCAAAATTTTTATGTAGCATCACACCAAAAGTCGACTCAAGTTGTTCAGTTGACAAATATTCGAGCGCTCCAGCCTTAAACATCAAACGCAGGATTTTTGGATCAAAAGTAGAAGCCATTTCTGAATTTTTCGATAAGTATTTAAAATTTGCACCTTGGCTTATTAAAAATTCAATCGCATCCAGATTCTCTGAAATAAGAGCATAGAAAAGAGCGGTACGATTGTCTTTATCTTCCAAATTGACATTAGCCTGATATTTTTCTACCAGTAACTTTAGCAAATACAGTGTATTGTTATTAATCATTGATTTCGAACACTGAAGTGCAATGTCCATGATGAGTGTTTTGCCATCCTTATCTGTTTGATTATAATTTGCCCCTTTTTCCAATAGCAAATGTGTAATGGAACAATCTCTTTCTCTATACCTGGGATTAAAATAACCCCATTCCGTTTTCCTGCGTTCCGGATCAATATCAGCACGTACTGAAACAAAGAGTGGTGAATCACCAGAAACACTAATAGATTGATTGAGAAGGCTAGGCTCCGCTTCCAAAATTTCTGCTACTTTCTTTATTTCATTATCGTATATTGCCCAGTATAACTCACTTTTTAATTTCTCAATGCTAGGCGACTGGATGTTTTCCTGCGTTTCAGGTTTATCAAGCGTTTCGAGTGTTTCAAGGGTTTCAGGTGCATCTGGTGAAGTAGCCATAAAATTTCCTCCGTTATTTCTCTGTTTGTTTATCTGTTTGCTAATCTCTTTGTCTATCAGCTTTTCTCTATATTTTTTGTACCGCTATGCAAATTTTCGATTTTTGCACAATTCCGATTTATCAGTCTCTCTTTCTTTGTCTGTATCTTGGTCTTTATCCTTTTCCCTGTCCTCTTCTGTAACTTTATCTTTATCCTGATCTTTATTTTTATTTTTCAACTTATCAAGTCTCTCCTTTTCCGCCAACGCTTTAGGTCCATTTAACTCCCATAATTCCCCGCTCAATTTCAATATTGTAGGACTGTCTGCTGCCTTTTCAATGGCTGCCTCGATAAGACTTCTGCCTGCAGGGATCGTTGCTAAATCACAGGCAGGTTCTAATGAGAGAAATTGGAAAATTCTGGCGTTTATATCCTCTGGCAAATTGTGCAGCGGGCTATTTTTTTCAAAGCTAAATTTCATCATTTGTTTTGCTGCTATCACAGATTTATTCACCAGGTTCTGCATCAAATCATGCATTACTGCGATGACTGCGGTTAACTCTTCTTCATTAACTACTAGTCTTTCTTGTGTTTCTTTAGCCTCGCTAGATACTTTAGTTTCTAATGTCTCTAAGGGCAGTTCGCTCTCTTCAGCATAAAAGTCTAATCTTATAAATTCTACTACCTCAGATTCTGCCACTACATCGGTTGCCAATCTCCGTCCAGCCGTTTCTTGAAACCTCAGAACTTTACTTTTCTCTACCACTACAGCAGAAGATATTTTCAGTCTTTGTAGTTCCTCTAACTGTTTATAAAGAATATCCAATGGAGTAAGATTATTGGCATTTTTCGCAGTTAAAATCATAATTCGCGCTTGCAAAGGTAAGGTCGCAACCTTATCTAATATCAATTTTGCTTGAACCAAATTGGATTCGGAAGCCTCGTGTAAAAGTGTATTATAGTTTCTAACACAACGCATATTGAGGTAGTAATAAGGATTTTTGTACGTCGGATCCTCTACAAGTTTGAGAAAACGCAAAATATCCTCGGGATTTCTAGTTTCTGTTTGAAAAAGGTTTATATGAACATAATGAGAAGCCTGAAAGAATCTATGCGATCTGCTCAACGCTATCCCCAAGCAAGTCAGACCATCTTCTATAGCATCAATAGGAGAACCCATCTCGAATAGGAATTTTATCAAGTTTTGTTCTTCGAGCCCCAATATGGGCATCTTTAAAAGGATATGAATAGGATAGAATCTTTGTGACAGCCTGTTAAAACGTGCACATTGTTCCACAAACGATTGGATCACTACATAATTAGGCTTGCCAAGTCCATCTTCTTTGATCATTTCCTTGAAGTAGTGGTTAAGCTGCTGTTCGCTCATATATTCCACAGCGCCTTTTTCTATAAAAAGCTTCATTTTTTCGTCACTTGCTCCCAGTAAGTAAGTGTGTATTTACATAACTTTAGTAATAATACTGAGAAACATTTTAATATAACTTCCTTACTTGATGCAAACTTAAAAACGCGATAAAATTTAAGATTAAGTTCATTAACTAGAACTTCATCAGCAAATAAACAGCAACCAGATACTGGCTAGTAGATACAGTCAGCAATCAGCAGTAGGACTGAAGTCATATTTATGCAAATTGCCAAATACAAGTTAGAAAACAATCTTATATTGGCACCCATGGCCGGTGTTACCGATCGCCCATTCCGAAAACTTTGCAAACAATTGGGCGCTGGCATGGCAGTCTCTGAAATGGTTTCTTCCAATTCCTTTCTACGCGGCAGCGAAAAAACGTTGCGCCGTGCCAATCACGAAGGCGAAACTTTCCCGCGTTCAGTTCAAATAGCCGGGGCTGATCCCAAAATGATGGGCGAAGCCGCTCGCATTAATGAAGACATGGGCGCAGAAATTATTGACATCAATATGGGTTGTCCCGCCAAAAAAGTTTGCAATACCTTAGCGGGTTCTGCCCTTTTAAGGAATGAAAAATTGGTTGCAGAAATCCTCGAATCTGTCGTGAAATCTGTCAACATCCCAGTGACCCTCAAAATCCGCACTGGCTGGGACAAAGATAACCGCAATGGTGTCACCATCGCAAAGATTGCTGAAAGCGCAGGCATCCAAGCACTCTCTGTCCACGGCAGAACACGTGCTTGTTTTTTCAAAGGCGAGGCTGAATATCAAACCATTGCCGCAATCAAAGCCTCTGTTTCCATTCCTGTCATTGCAAATGGTGATATAGAAACACCTGAAAAAGCGAAACAAGTATTAGAAGAAACCAAAGCAGATGGCATCATGATCGGCCGTGCCGCACAAGGTTGTCCCTGGTTATTTCGCGAAATTGCGCATTATCTCGCAACGGGTGAAAAGTTGCCGGAACCGAGCAACGACGAAATCAAAAAAATTCTTCTTGAACACATCGAAAATTTATATGACTTCTACGGCGAACCACTCGGTGTTCGCATCGCTCGCAAGCATGTTTCTTGGTATAGTAAAGGACAATCGCAAGCGGCACGTTTCAGGGATAACTTCAATCGTTTGGAAACAACAGATGAACAGCGAGCTTCAATCGAAACTTTCTTTGCGTGAGCACGTCACAAAGGCTTTGCAAGAATATTTTTCAACCTTAGAAGGCACACATGCCTGTAATATCTACGAACTGGTGCAGAAGCAAATTGAGCCGGCACTGCTTGAAGTTGTGATGCATCATGCAAAAGGAAATCAATCGCGCGCGGCAAGCATGTTGGGATTAAATCGCGGCACTTTAAGAAAATTATTAGAAAAATACGCTATATCCAATTAGCCCTGGATTCCCGCGAAGGCGTGAATCCAGTGGATAAATAACTAATTCTAAAATTATAGTCAGCTTGTCAACAGTCCAATTATTTTATCTAAACCATTTTGAATAATTTCTCAATTGCAAAAACATCTTGGTTAATTTAAAATTTTTTCTTATTCAAATTTTTTAGAACAATTTTGAACCGATTTGAACCCAATCTTTATTTGACTTGAGACTTGATTTGATAGGAGACCACAGATGAAGCAGAGCACATACCTTAAGAAAGTTGGTAAAAATAAGATAGCTTTAAAACTTTCCTTACTCACTGGCGCCATCGCAATAGCTGCCACAATTGCTACCGGGACCGCAAACGCTTCCCTTTTCAGCTCTGGCAGTAGTTCAAAAGATACCAAGAACCAAAAGCCAGCACCCACTGCTGCAACAAACCCTGGCACAGCAGCAGCAAGTTCAAATCCTACGGCAAATGCCAGTCCTACTGCTTCAGGGTCCATGGGTTCAAGTCCCGCTGCTACTGGTACTGCTGCCTCAAATCCAGCTGCTGCAGAATCCCATTGCTTCGGGTGCTGCAACTTCATCAAGCCCTGCTGCTTCTAACCCCACTGCACCCAATTCAAACCCCAGCGCACATGGCGCGGCGCATCACACTCAAACTCACGCCTCATCATTTTCTGGGCCTGTCTCCTATTCTGATGCAGTAGCTAAAGCTGCACCTGCTGTTGTCAGCATCAAAACCAGTAAAGAAATTCCGATTGAATTAAACCCTCTGCTACAAGATCCCTTCTTTCGTTATTTCTTCGGAGATCCCAGCGCACTTCTCGATCCCCAGCAAAACGGCAATCCTGACAGCTTAGGTTCCAATTCAGAAAAATTACCAAAAGAAGTCCAACAAGGTCTAGGATCTGGTGTTATTGTCAATGATAAAGGTTATGTGCTCACCAACAATCATGTCATAAAAGAAGCAGATTCTGTCACCGTCACTTTAGCAGATGGCCGTAGCGCCGAAGCCAAAGTCGTCGGCACAGATCCAGACACCGATCTCGCAGTACTTCAAATCAAATTGGATAAGTTACCTGTGATTCCAATCGGTTCTTCAACCAAACTTCGCGCTGGCGACGTCGTGCTTGCGATTGGTAACCCCTTCGGCTTTGATAAAACCGTTACGATGGGAATTATCAGCGCCACCGAACGCACTGGTGTTGAAATTGGGATACTTGATCACCTCATTCAAACCGATGCAGCCATCAACCCCGGAAATTCTGGCGGTGCTTTAGTAGATGCGCATGGTAATTTGGTCGGCATTAACACCGTTATTTTCTCACGCACTGGCGGCTATTCCGGCATTGGTTTTGCAATTCCGATCGATCAAGCCACCGATGTGATGCATAAGCTCATCGAAGGCGGCCATGTCAGCCGCGGCTATCTTGGTGTCAGCCTGCAGCAACTCAACAAAGAAATCCGTGACTACATCGGATTTAAAGAAGGTTTAGGTGTCTATGTTCGCGCTATCGTTCGTGGCGGCCCCGCACAAAAAGCAGGCCTTATCCCAGGTGATATCATCACGAAAATTAACAATGTAGATCTGAAAGATGAAAGAATGGCAGTGCGCTTAGTGGCAGGTTTAACTCCTGGCAAAAGCTATCCGCTGGAAATCTACCGCAAGGGAGATTACTTAAGCTTTACCATCGTGCTTGGCGAACGCAAGCCAGATGGCAAAGCAGTTCAGCCTATTTTGACAGAACAAGAGAAGAAATAATTAGAGGGTGTCAAATCCGGGCATAGGGCAATTTATTGCCTTATGCCCGGTCTGACACCGATCTCACCGATTTCTCAAATATTGATTATCGGGTGAACTTATGATAGAGTTTGAACTTAAAAAACACCCTGAGAACATCAGTTTTAGCAATGTATGATTATAAAATAACATTACTCGAGTTCAAGACATATTAAATAATTGCGTGGAGGTACCCCTATGTCTACTGTATATTCCGGCTATGGTGAATACTATTATGAAAATTTTATCAGGGATGTAGTGAAGGATTTTCTAGAGGAGTTTGGATTTAAGAGTGTAAATGATTTGAAACGAATCGGGGAAAAAGGTCCTCTATTTTCGCCGCTGGGTTTGGCCATTACTCTCATGGCAGAAACTCCAAAATATAATGAACTCCATGATAGAACCACAAAAAAACACGACTATTACTATGGTGTTGCCTTCAAGCTTAGTCGTTCAACAGAAACTAATATCAATCAAGTCTCAGGCTATGAGCTTTCTGATTCCTCTACAGAATACTTAATGTGCCCAATCGATATCGCACTGCTTTATAAAGACAAGTCCACTTCTGCTACCGTTATTTATGAAACCCTTGCAGCACGGGATGATCTAAATCAAAAGAGTCATGTAGAAAAATTTTTAAATGATTACAAATTCAAAAGTGTTGATGATCGTATTACTGTATCTGGCTCCATTTCAAAATCTTGGTTCACTCCTCTAGGTTTAGCCATAACACTTGCTGGCAGAGCCAATATTCCGAAACATGAATATATATATTATACAAACATTGCATTGGAACTTATTACTGGAGTTAAAGATATCAATGAAAAATCAGTCTATACATGGCCGGTGGAAAGAATACATGCCATGTGCCCAGTTAATATTGCCATGCTCTACAAGAATTATATCGCTTTTAACGCATTGATTATTAAAAGACCTGACGTTATTCTAAACAAAATAGCAGAAGGCGCAGAAGATGCATTTTTCAAGTATGGCCGCGAAAATATTCCTCCTTTACTGTTTGTATTACGATATAGTGTTTTTGAAAATCTGGATTATAAGGCTTATGAAAAAATATTAAATTCACCGCAAGTTAACCTGAACCAAGTTTTTGACTTACAAGATACGATTGAATATGTATCATTAGAACCCAATAAGATAGCACATTTCTTTGCACTTTCACCGCAGATAACTCCCATATCTTTTTTAAATAGATATATACATGAATTAAAAATGATTAAGAAGCTCCGACCCTGGAGGAATGATAAATATAAATCTGATTTCGAATTTTTGGAGGACGAGACCAGGCCACGTTCTATAGTTCCAGGCGAAGTTTACGAAAGTCCAATTGATGAAGACAGATATAAGGCATTAAAATTTCTACGTAATCATGAAGAACTAGAAATCAATTTGACTCAGAACATGATAAGTACATTAGAAACAATAAGAAATCGATTATTAGATGCTGCGAGTAAGAAAGGACAAGTACTTCAAGAACAGCACGAAAGAGTGTTATATACAGAGTATGAGAAACTTAGTCTGGGTACCGCATTATCATCAAGCGGGAAAGCGATGCCACCTATAAAGGAAATATTAGCACTGAAAAGAAGTTCTTTAGCAGCAAGTATAGACACCCCTATAAAGAAGCTTGGTAAAGAAATGATGACTTTACCTGCAGCTCCTGGAGGTCCACTTATCATTGGAACTCAGATCACTCCAAAATCTGCGCCAAACCCTTTGTTTTTAAGCGACAATGGCAAAGCTCTCGAACGTAAAGGACAGAGAGAGGATAGCAAAGGTAAGGAACAAAAAAGAGACGATCTGGCATGTAAATCCTTTCACACAACGAGAATGACAATAGAACAACGAAACCCTCCAGCAGATGTAGCGGTACAACAGCAACCTGCGAGACAATCAGGCGCTGGAACAGTAGGAGGTCCCGTATTATCCGAAGCACTTCCAGAAAAGAAAAAGAAAAAGCAGAAAAAGAAGAAAAAGAAAAAAGATAAGAAAATGAATATGCAGAAAAGACCGCCATCGCCCGCATAGAAGGTGTCGGATCCGGGCATAGGGCAATTTATTGTCTTATGCCCGGATCTGGACACCGATTGACTATTGAAATGGCTTTTACAATCTTGTTGGGAAAATAATTAGGCGCAAAGTAGAAATGTCACTTTTTGGCTTCCCCAATAAGATAATTATGTGTATTCACATTCATCCTAATTCAGGGCATTCAATCCAGTAATATGTTTGCCCACAATCAAATGATGAATATTATCAGTCCCTTCATAGGTAAAGACTGATTCCAAATTTGTCATGTGACGAATAACTGGATATTCAAGACTGATCCCATTTGCACCCAAAATATTCCGCGCCTGCCTCGCAATTTTTAAAGCTTCTCTCGCTGCATTTAATTTCGCCAAAGACACCATCACAAAACTCGCCTGATTTTTATCTTTCAAACGTCCCAATTGCAAGTTCATCGTTTGTGCTTTAACAATTTCGACCAGCATGTCCACTAATTGCGTTTGAATCAATTGGAAAGATGCAATCGGCTTATTAAATTGCTTGCGATCTTTCGCGTATGAAAGGGCAGCCTCATAACATGCCATGCCACCCCCCATTGCACCCCAAGCGATCCCGTATCGCGCTTCAGTCAAACAACGCAGCGCCGCACTCAATCCTTCTTCTGTACCTGGTAAGAAATGACTATCCGGAACAAAGCAATTATCAAAATTAAGACCTCCAGAATTTGAAGCTCGTAGTGACATTTTCTTTTTTATCTCAAATTGACTGAAACCCTTACTGCCCTTCTCGACAATAAATCCTCGTACTCCCGCTTCAGTTTTCGCCCATACAATCGCTAAATCCGAAATCGTCGCATTTGTGATCCACAATTTTGATCCATTAAGTTCCCAACCACCTGATACTTTCTTCGCCGCAGTTTTCATACTACCCGGATCAGATCCTGCATCTGGCTCGGTCAATCCAAAACATCCGATCAATTCTCCCTTCGCCATTTTTGGCAAATACTGCTGCTTTTGTTCCTCTGTTCCAAATTTAAAAATCGGAAACATGCATAGAGAACTTTGTACCGAAACAAAACTGCGGAGTGCGCTATCCCCCCGCTCTAATTCCTGACACACCAAACCATACCCAACATAATTGCTTGCACTCCCGCCATATTGTGTTGGCAGCGTTGCCCCAAATAACCCAAGCTTTGCCATTTCTGGTATCAATTCTGCTGGAAAATGCGCTTTATCCACCGCATCGCCCATGATTTCTATAACTTTTTCATCTACAAATTTCCTGACTGTATCGCGCATCATGCGTTCTTCTGGCTGCAATTCTTGATCTAACAACAAAAAATCTTCCATCCTGCTATCCTTCTCACAATCCTTCTTACAATCCATTTTTAACTTAGTTAATCATCTCACACCCAAAGATTTTAAACTGCTGTTTTCTTATAATACCTTTATAATATAATAATAGTTTCAGAGCAGCGCTTTTTCTCTTATTCTTTTAGGAAAAACCAGCTCTTTCTCTCCTAGGAAACACACACATGTTGCAAAATCGTTTTATTTTAAAAACTTACCTGGTAATTTCTATGATCACACTACTCCACAACAATGCCTATGGCCTCCCCCAAGTAGATCCCTCAGTCTACCTACGAGCCTATCCCGATCACATCGCATCAGTCAAAGACAATGAATTAATCTGGCAAGACGGCACTAAGATGCCCATCAAAACCTCTGCAGATCCCAAATCTTTAGAAAAAGCCCTGAACGATCCCGATCTCTACATGCAACTTTATATCCCCTACCCCCAAGGTCCCTTGAAAAATCCACCCAGCCCAGATTCAGATCCCGGCCGTATCCGTTATGTACCTTTTTTTCAAAAAATGTACGGCAGCACCAAAGAAGAAGTACTTAAAAATCTCACCGAAATCCCCTGGATGCCTCGCACTTTCCAAGGCAAAGAAGCAAGCTCTCTTCCTGTCACTAAAGTCAACCATGTCTCCGAAATAATGCAAGCACTCTCCAATGATCTCGATGATCTGGTACAAAAAAAACCCGAATATAAAAAATATCTCGCAAACCCCGCCGGCACTTTTTCGTGGCGCCTCATCGCCGGTACCAACCGTCCCAGTGCGCACAGCTTTGGAATGACCATCGACATCAATACCAAATATTCTAATTACTGGTTATGGGATTACAAAAAAGCGCATAATCTATCCATTGATGCCCCCGTAAATGAAACCGAGCTTAAACCCGAAGATGTCCCCCCTTACAAAAATCAGATACCCTGGGATATCGTTGAATTATTTGAAAAACACCATTTCATTTGGGGCGGCAAATTTTTCCACTATGACACAATGCACTTCGAATACCGTCCCGAACTTTTTATTAAGTGAAAGTGTGAAAGTGAAGGTAAAGAAAGTAAGCAAAAATGAAAATATGGCTCTACAGCCATATTTTCGTTTTATGGCTGAAGAGCCATAATTTCAGATCACTATAGAAGCGTAATTGTAATTGAACACGTCTATTACAGTATGATAATATCAAGTAATTTGATTCATTAGACACGCGGCCACTTATAAGTTGATTGCAAAATGACTTTTCAAAATAAATATCCGATTTTTAACTTAGCTGAAGCACAGTTTTCTGTTGAAGCCCTTGAGCCGATGGGCTCCAAACGTAAAGCTTGGTTGACGTATAAGCTAAATAATCAGGACACCCGAATTTTATACAAGCAAGGACGGCCTAATACAGAGGAAGATATGGCTGAGAAAGCAACATGTGAGCTAGCTGAGTTGTTAGGCTTGCCTCATGCAAACTACCATTTTGCCAAATTAAAAAACGGTGATCCCTGTGTTATTTCTCCCAGTTTTCTTGAAAAAAATGATGAAATGAGATTTGGCAATGAATTAATTGAAGGTTTTGACAAAGAAAATAAATTTAAGAATACCCAACATACTTTAGAGGCTATTTTATCTGCACTAGAACAAAATAAAACACAATTGCAAAGCTCGCCGCACTCAGAGCATGCACAAAAAATTATCACTGCACCAGATCTCTTTATTGGCTATCTTTGCTTTGATGCATGGGTAGGGAATACAGATAGACATGCAGAAAATTGGGGCATCATTACAAATAAAATCAATAAAATTAATTTTTTAGCGCCTACTTTTGATCACGCCTCTTCTTTGGGACGTAACGAAAGTGATGAGCGAAGAATTGAAAGATTAAAAACAAAAGATAAAGGATTCAATGTTCGTGCTTATATTCAGAAGGCCAAAATGCCAATTTATGATGCAGATGGCCATGAACTCAATATTAGAACGCTTGTACAAGAATGCAAAAAGCACAACATTGTTGCCACACAATATTGGATTAATAAAATTATAGACACTATGCATGATACTAAGCCAGTGTATAGGATTTTTGATCAAATTCCTGATGTTTTTATATCTCAGCCAGCAAAAGATTTTGCATTAGCTATATTAAATGAAAGCGTCAATATTTTAAATGAGCTTCGAGATGAGTAAAAATGAGTAAATATGTATATTTAGCCTGGCAGGACCAAAATTCCAGATGGCATATTATTGGACAACTGCGACACACAAGTTCTGGATATGAATTCCGCTATACCGAAGGAATTAAAAAAGTTAATTCTATTCCTATGCAATTGAACATGCCTGAAAATAACAAAGTTTATCGTTCCAATGAATTATTTTCATTATTCAAGAACAGATTAATGCCAAAATCAAGACCGGAGTATGCCGATTATTTAAAATGGCTTGGCATAAAAGCAACAGATCCCTTTGATGAATTAGAGGCATTGGCTATCAGTGGCGGTGAGAGAGAGACTGATTTTTTCAGGATTGTTCCTGTACCCGAAAAAAATCCAAAGGGCGAATATTCATTTAAATTTTTTGTAAATGGCTTGAGTCATATGTCCGAAGCTGCACAAAAAAGAACGCTCGATTTAGAAAAAGATGAGATTCTTTATATGGCTCATGATTTTCAGAATAAAGAAGACAAATCAGCTATTCTATTGCGCACAGAAAAACCACCTTACGAAATCGGATATATTCCAGCCTATTTTACCAAACTTATTCACGATATTAGCAAAGATACTCCTATCCAAGTTCGAGTGTTACAGGTAAATAAAGATGCCCCCATTCAAATGAGGTTGCTTTGCGAAATTTCTTCGTCTTTATTAAATAGATCCTGGGAGAATTATGAAGATGAATTTAAACTTATCGCTTCGGAGTAACAATTTTCATCATCTGCAACCATTTACGCACTCTCTTGAACACCCATCTTTTGGTCCTATAGCGCGACATACCACCATCCCTGCTTTATAAATAATCTCTATCAAAGTCTACAATTCAACAAGCTATTTCAATTAATGATTTCTTTATAATATAATTAATAAGGTAATGTTAAAATCCTATTTATAAATGTTAAGCGCATTCAACCACATTTTTGGTGCTATATGGACGATAAAGAAGTTTTTTCCATCGCAATAGACGAAATAAAAAAAGAATTTCCGAAAATTAAAGGAATATACGTTTTTGGCAGTTTTGCGAAAAAAGAGCACAATGACAATAGCGATTTAGATATAGCTATTTTATTGGATAAGCCTGCAGATACCGTAACGCTGTGGAATGTATCCCAAAATATAGCATCTCGAATCCAAAGAGACGTGGATCTCATTGATTTATTGGCTGCATCTACTGTATTTCGTTTCCAGATTATTAGTACTGCAAAACGAATTGACACACTCAATCTTAAAACTTGTGATGCATTTGAAGATTTAACTTATGGCATGTACATTCGATTAAATGATGAACGCAAGGAAATATTGGATGACATTAAAGAAAGAGGAAGAATTTATTAATGGATGATGTGTTAATCAACAAAGCTGCCTCCATTGAACGTTGCATCCAACGTATCAGAGAAGAATATACTGATCTTGCGGCATTTAAGAACAATATAACGAAGCAAGAAGCAATTATTTTGAATCTTCAGCGTGCAGCTGAAACTGCTATTGATATGGGAACTAGAATAATTCGCTTAAAACATTTGGGAATTCCACAAAATAGCCGTGATGTATTTATACTATTGGCTAATGCCAAAATCATTAGCGACGAACTCAGCAAAAGAATGCAAAAAATGGTGGGCTTTCGAAATATTGCTATTCACGAATACTCGGCCTTGAATCTTGAAATCGTAAGTGCAATCATTGAAGGTCATTTACCCGATCTGCTTGATTTTAGCCATATCATACTGAGCGTTCAATGAACAACGACTTGAATGCTAATCATTTTACCACATATTTGCCCCATGTTGACATTGCGATCGATGCCTCGTTGAGGGCATTGGTGCAACAGAAAGTGTTAACTTCTCTCCCAAAAGTTTTAATGCTGTTTCAAGTCTCTGAATCTTAGACTTATACCGTGGATTCAAAAGCCTACGCACTTCTTTTTCATCACAGTGAAGTGCTTTCGCGAGATCAACATTCTTATATTTATTCTTTTTCATTGTTAAGTATAAAGCACATTTTGCTGCTAAAATAATTTCCAATGCAATTAAATCATGTCCAGCATTACAACCGTTCGGAATATCTAACCCCATTACGATGCGATTGGCTACAGCCTCTTCGAGACAATCTGCTGCCATCTGTATCGCTTCCTCTCTGGTTTCACCTTGAGTGATTGCTTCAGGAAAATCTGGGAATTGAACTAAATATCCCCCTTCGTCTTGTTTTTTTAAGACTACTTTGTACACAAAATTATAATTATTTAACATAAAAGCCTCCTTGATTCCTATACCTAGCCAATACACGTCTCATTATGCTTTCATCCTTGTATGCAAATCCTATCTTCCGTGTTTATAAATCTCTTTCGTCTATGCCTAATTGTTTCAAAATGGCCTTATACGTTCCTGTTTTAAGTTCATCCTTCAAATTAGGGAGAATAGTGAACTTATCCCCATAAATAAGTGTTTGATGCCCTCCTTTCCCTCTATTACTTTTAATACTCACTTCGATTCTATTTTTAGAACCAAGCTTTTTGACCTTCCTTACAAATTCAGATCCCTTCATTGAGACATTATCGGACAAAAACGTCCGAAAATCAAGAATTATTTAACTCATAAAATAACTGTATAAAATAACAGCATTTGAACGGTAGTTTATTTAATTATTAAAATATGAGTATCGTATTAACCAGTCTTTATTCTAAAAAGAGAATCTGGTTTATAAAAATAACCACCATCATCGGGACCAACAAACATATCATATTCTTGATATTGATAGAAAGAAGTAGTTTTGAACCTTGCATACAATAAAATAAAGCAAGCTGCAATAGCATTCAAGACATTTTCGAGTCTAGCTTTATCAAATGCTGTTACTCTCGAGTGTTTGACTTAATTATATTCTTTGTACCAGATTGGTGCTTTATCGACTCCCCATGCTTCCAGAGGTGATAAATCTATTTCCTGTGAAAGTTGTAATTTGACACGATAATTATTAATTGAATTGTAAGGATCGTATTTCTGTATTGCGAAATAATTACTAATATTTGGATATGCTGGAAGTGTTATTCCGTTCTCTACAAGAATTGCTTTGCAATTCGCCTCGAATTCTGTACAAGCCCTTACAAACAATTCATAAAGCCTATGTGAGTAGGTACGGTAATTATCTTTTGTTGGTTCTACAAATAAAAATATTTCTTTTAAGTCTTGCTCAAGCAGATAGTATCCATTGATAAAATTTCTTTTTTCTACAGTATTCTCAATGTTTTCCGTCATGTGAGAGTTATGTCACCTTAACTGCTGAAGACGAGTATCGGCAATTCTTGCTGCTGCAGTCCCAGGGTAGCGCGTCTTGACTTCGGAGAGGTAATAGCGCGCAGCGTCGACATTGCCGCGGTCGATTTCGATCAGGCCAAGTTTTAAGACTGCGTCTTGCGCTTTAGCGTGGTTCGGGAACTTGGTGGTGACATTTTTGAATTCTTGACTGGCTTTTTCAATTAGATCTGAATTGCTCTTGTCAGCTTGCCATTGCACCATGTAGACTTCGCCAAGCCAATAGTGGGCATTGGCGGCTTGTGTCCCTTGGGGGAAGCGTTTGATGTAGCTTTCAAGGCCTTCTACTGCTTCTTTATAGCCCTTGCTTCGTACGAAGCCATAGGCTGCTTGATAGGCATCATTTTCATTCAGGGTGGCAAACTTAGTTTGTGAAGTACTGCTTTTGTCAAGTGATTTGCTAGCGGTGTCTTTGTTGGGATCTTCTGCTTTGATTGTCATCAGAGGTTTTGAATCGTCAATTGAATCTGAATCAATTGAACCTGATTTATTTGATTTAGAGGCTATCGTTGCAGTTGGAGATGAAGCTGGTGTTGATGCTGTGGTTGATGCTTGCGCAGAAGTTTGCGAGGGGGCTGGTGTTGTTTTTGAAATCACACCGAGATCCTCTGCTGTTTCGCGAGTAATGAGGCCGGGGCCTTTGCTGGGAGAACCCGCGGGTGGTGTTCTTAGGATTTTAGAATTGGCATTTGCGGTTTTTGACTCATTCTTTGCCTCTTTCTTTGCTTCATTCTTTGACAAGTTCTTGGACGTATTCTTGGAGTCATTTTTCGCCTCAGTTCCGATCCCATTTATTCCATTTATTTTATCGGCTTTTTCGGCTTTTTCGCTTTTTTCTTCTTTAAGTGTTTTTTTGCCAGAACGTGAGGAATCGGCTTTGACATCAGCTTTAATTCCTGGCTTTACGGAGGTAGTGGAACCTGCAGAATATTCGGAGGCTTCACCTGTGCTTATACCAGATGAACCTGTGCTAGAATTTGCAGTTTTCATCTTACGTTCTAAATCTTGGTACAGTTCTTGCTGGCTTTTTCTCAATTGCTTGAGTTCATGTTCTTGTTCTTCTATCACGCCGCGTAAATCATGAAGCTCTTTCTGGAGAGCTTCCATTTGGGTAAGCGATTGACGCAGCGCACGTTGTTCTTCAGCTTGTGGACGCGATTCTCGTGAATGAGATACTTGCGCCTGGGATGCTTGCGATTGTGATACTTTAGCATGAGACTTTGATGGCTGCGAATAAAGGGGTTTGCCTTGAAAAACAGAAGAACGAGATTGTGAGGATCTTGGTGAAGAGCTATGTGATTGCGTGGAGCTCTGGGACTGAGAAGATCTCTGCGATGAACTCTGTGGTGAATTATGTGGCGAATCCTGAGATGAGCTATAGGATGAATTGGTGCCATGAAACTCTCGATAATCTGAGCCCGGCATAATTTCTATTACCTGTTGCCCCTCTTCCTGAACAACACGCGCAGAATTATCGCGAGATGAATAATCTCGTGAAGAATTATAAGGAGACATCCTCTGAGATTCTCTGACTACAGGTTCCCCGGTGCGGGATTCCACCGCTGCCAAACCCCATGCCTGTGAAACAAAAAACACACTACAAAGAGCTGCAATGATTCTCATGAAAATGCCTCCTGTCAAAGTTAATTAAATTACTCTGATTCGTACACAATCATGCCGCGTCTATTCAGACTCCAAGAGGACTCTTCATGTCCTTTGTTTGCAGGCTTTTCCTTACCATAACTTACGAGACTGATTCGACTTTCAGGCACACCCTTCAATTTTAATATATCACTAATTGCCTTAGCGCGCCTGTCACCCAAGGCAACATTGTATTCTCGGCTGCCGCGCTCATCGGTATGGCCTTCAATGCGTATGCGAGTTCTAGGCTTTGTCATTAACTTCTTGGCATGTGCATAAACGGAGAGTGTATCTTCTTCATTCAAAGAATTGCTGTCATAATCAAAATAGTAAGTGTTTCTGGCAAGCAACTCGCGTTCTTGCGCGGGTGTCAATTCCGATCCATAAAATGTCATGGAATCGCCAACGCCCATTTCGCCTTCATCATCCATGCTGCCGCCTCGCACTTTCTTAGCGCAGCCTGTGATGCTGATAGCAGCTGCAGAAACTGCTAGAACGGAAATTGAAACGGTTGCAATTTTCAGCAATTTTTTCACTTTACTACTCACAGTATTACTCATATTACCATTCATGTTATCACTCATCTTATGTACCTCCTTTATAAAAAAATATAAATCCAAAAATTTATGTCGCTTCGAAATTTTGACTATCCGAAATTCTGACGCTCCGAAATTACGATTGAAACGGTGACCATGCAGGTTCTTGCACATTGCCTTCTTGCGACGGGATACGAATCTTCAGACGTCCATCCAAAGTTACCGCACCGAGAACCCCGCGACCGCCATCTTGTGATCCATAGAGCACCATCATGCCGTTAGGCGCCAAAGCTGGAGAATCATTTAAACTGGAATGCGTCAAGACACGTAATGTCCCTGTGCTTAAGTTGTGGACTGCAATACTAAACAAACCCGTTTCACCACGATGCAATGTCACTAAACTTTTGCCATCAGGTGTGAGCGATGGTTTGGCATTATAATTTCCTGCAAAAGTTAAACGGTCTACTTTTCCAGTTCCCAATGCAACGCGATAAATTTGCGGTTTACCGCCCCGATCTGAAGTAAACACAAGCGAACGACCATCCGGTGCAAAACTCGGTTCCGTATCCATGCCAGTGCCATCGGTGATTTTAGTCAAACGTTTGCTGCCCAAATCTACCGTATAAATTTTAGGAGCACCGTCTTTTGACAAGACGCAAGCTAAGGTTCTGCCATCTGGCGACCATGCTGGTGCGTTATTCAACCCTGGAAATTGCGTGATACGTTCTGCACGGCCAGTAGCAACATCCACGACATTAACACTAGCACGATCTTTTTCATAAGAAACAAAAGCCAATCTCTTTCCATCTGGCGACCAGGCTGGAGACATCAAAACATAATTTGAACGATATAATACTTTAGGATTGTGACCATCAGAATCGGCTACTTCTAAGGTGTACACTTGGCCTTTGCGATTTTCAGCAACGGAAACATAAGCAATACGCGTTGAGAAAATGCCTCTCACACCAATTAATTTTTCAAAGATGAGATCACTGATATGATGCGCAAGCGCCCGCAATTGATTAGGTTTGATATTATCAAATTGCATCGCAAAAAGTGCAGCATTTGAACCATCTCCTTTTTGGCGCACCACATCGAGCAATTCAAAGGTGACAGTGAAGGTACTGCCATTCTTCCGGATGCTGCCAACCACTAAATCTTCAACACCCAGTGTTTGCCAATAAGGATATTGAACTTCCGTTTGTCGGCTAGGGTGCTGTCGTAATGTTGCGATGGGTGTTGGTTTGAATTGACCGCTGCTTTGCAAATCCTTCCAAATAACTTGTGCGACATCTTCCAAGCCTGATTTATCTGAACCTTCTACCGCAAAAGGCACAATAGCAATCGGCAATCCATCCACCTGGCCGCCATTGACGACGATATTCATCAAAGAAGCATGAGCAGCTGGGATGGTGGCTGTAAACAGGCAAGTGATAAACACAGATGCCAGAAATCTAGGAATTGTCAGAGTCCTAGGATTTATCAGAGATCTAGAAATATAGGAAAGTAAACGATTATGCATAAACTACGTTGCCTCCGGTGGTCTAAATTCAAAAGTAAAATGTCTAAACTTTTCCATCAATTCAGGCTCGGATGGAACAGGCAATGGCGATGCTTTTTGAATCGCTGCCTCAGCGGATTGATCAAAAGCCAAATTGCCGCTCGAGGCTGCGACTTGCACAGACAAAACTGAGCCATCTGGCAGTAAGCGTATTTCAAGCATGCACATTAACCCTTCTGGTAAAGCAGGCGCACGAACCCAGGATTGATTGACCTTATCGCGAAATAAGCCTTGATAACGTGCGAGCTCACTATTTAATAAACTTTTTCTTTGTGCGGCCATTCGCTCTGTTTCTGCAGCTTTGTCAGCCACTTTCCGAGCCTCCTCTGCTTTGTTCTTTGCAGCCAATTCTTTTTGCTTTCGCTCCTCACTTTCCCGTTCCTGCCGCAATTGCGAAGCTCTGTCTTGTTCTTCTTGGCGCTGCTCGTCCAATGCTGCCAATCGCTTTTGTTCTTTCTCCTTTTCCTGCCGCAAAGTTTCTAATTGCTTGCGTTCTTTTTCCTTGGCCAATTTGATTTCTGCAAGCCGAGCTTCTTCCTCGCGCTTCGCAACTGCCAATTCTTTCTTTAATTGATTGAGTTTTTTCTGTTCTTTTTCACGTTCGACACGAGCTTCAGCAGCCTTGGCCACTTCTTCTTTTTGCTGTTTTTCCTTCATTTCCAAGCGTTTGACTTCAGCTTCGACTAATTTATCATCCACGACCGCCGCTTGAACAATTTCACCTTTTGCTTCAGGGATGGAAATTTGCGTGACACCCGTTTCTAAGCTAAAAAACAATAAAATGATTAATACCCCATGTATGATCAGGGAAAGTATAAAACCACGTCCATATTGCTGTCTTTGACTCTGATTTTTCATCACATTAATCGCATCAATCACATTAATTTCATTAATTACAAATCTATATCAACCACTAACCATTCGTTTCCACATGTTGTGTCATTAAGCCTACCTTTGGCGCGCCAGCCCGCTTCAAAATCACCATCGCTGTCATCACCTGTCCGTATTGCACATTTTTATCCCCTTTAACTAACACTGAACGATTGGGATCTCGCTTCAAAGCTGCTTTGACCTTGATGGTTAATTGCTCTGGCGAAAGTGTTTCATGACTTTGATCTAAGAAGAGATCTCCCTTAGCATTTACTGAAATCACGAGAGGTGGTTTTTGATCTTGCGGCAACATTTCTGCTTTTGCAGAAGGCAAATCTACTTGCACGCCTTGAGTCAACATTGGTGCTGTAGCCATAAAGATGATCAATAACACCAACATCACATCGACATAAGGCACAATATTAATTTCGGCGATGGGTTTTTTATGAAGTCGTGCTCTATCAAACATCGGTCTTTCATTCATAGAAAGGCCCCTCCTGATTTCTGTTCGACATATTCGTCATACCAGACGTATTGGAAGTATTGGACGTAATGTGTGCTTCTGGTTGGGAATGCATTTGGGATTGAGGTTGTATTGCAGACGCTGTTTGGCCTATATTCTGTGCCCCTTGCCCTTGATTCATTACAATACCATGCCCATGCGCGTACGCTTGGCGATGCAAAATACTGGTGAATTCTTCTAAAAAAGTGGCATAACTGTTTGTTAAAGCTTGCAGGCGATTCGCATAGCGATTATACGCGACCACTGCTGGAATTGCTGCAAAAAGACCCATCGCTGTTGCAACCAGAGCTTCCGAAATGCCTGGTGCTACCATTTGCAAAGTAGCTTGCTGGACGGCACCCAAAGCACGGAAAGAATTCATGATTCCCCACACCGTTCCAAACAACCCAACATAAGGACTGACAGAACCCACCGTTGCCAAAAATGGTAATTGAGCTTCTAATCGATCAATTTCACGAGACATGGCAACCCGCATTGCCCGCTGCGCACCTTCCATGATAGCAGCTGGTTGAGCGGATTGTTTTCGCAAGCGAATGAATTCTTTGAACCCCGCAACAAAAATGCTTTCTGCACCGCTTTCTTCGCCGCGCTGTGCTGCCGTTTTTTGATAGAGTTTGTTGAGATCTGCTCCAGACCAAAAGGCTTCTTCAAATTCATCATTGACTTTTCTGGCCTGATTGAAGGAATACCAACGCTGAAATATGATGGTCCAAGACACAATAGAAGCAGCAAGCAACATTAGCATGACCATTTTTACCAATAGACTGGCATTGAAAAATAAACTTATCAGTGATTGATCGGTCGTCATGTTCTAATTTCCTCTTACTAAACAGTTGTGGACTCTCTTAAACTCTCTTCTATCCGCTTTTTGAGTTGTTCCGGCAATCCCGTCGGTCGATGATCATTATTGATACAAGCGATGCGTATTTTAGCACCACAAATAACTGATCCATGCGGAGTTTCAGCGCAAATATGTTGCTTGAACCTAATACTAGCATGACCTACATTATCAATTTCGCTTACAACATATAATAACTGACCTAGACGGGCAGGCTGCAAGAACTCAAGCTCAGCAGAACGAACTGCAAAGTGACTTTTAGTTTGAGCCCACAAACTGACCAATTCAAATCCCAAACTTTTTAAAGATTCAACACGACCGCGATCAAAAAACTTTAAATAATTGGCGTGGTAAACAATACCGCCTGCATCGGTATCTTCGTAATAAATTCGAATGGGTAGCTCATGTCGCATATAGATACTGCATGTCGTTCACTATGATATAAAAATCAGGGCATTATACCATATTTTCAATGTTTGCCTGTAATTTTCTGTGCGGTTTTTATTACCGCGGTTCCTGTCATTACTGCAGCCAAAGCAATACCCGCTCCTCCAGTACCTGGAGCTCCTGGAACTTTAGAATTACCCGCTGCTAAAACAGGTCCCCCCGCTGCCTTGCCTAATCCAACAGAGTCGAGTTTCCTTGTTTCCTGTTTCCTGGGTGAAACAAGATCCTTCATGGGAGAGGCGGCAGATCCAGAACCTTTCACAGGAGATAAAGCTGCTCTCCCCATCCTCAATTCATCCTGCAATTTCGTAAAGATGAGCTCTTTTTCTTTCATATTGCCCGGAACCGTCACAGATCTTGCCCTGGTTTCTGTGTTTTTTTCTTGTTCGGCTGGTTTTGCAGGAGGTAGTCTTTTCGGTACGGGTTTAGCTGCAGGTTTAGACGAAGACAGACCTGCTGACTCTTTTTTTGCTGCTGATTCTTTTTTCGCCGCCGATTTTGAAGCAAGCACGGCTGTTGGAACTTTCGGTGGTTTTCTTTTTGGTGAAGGTGGGCGGATAGTACCATCTCTCAGTTTTTTTATTGCGCTAGAATCTTTCTCACCATTTCCGATCGCGATAGGGGTTGGTGAATTCAACGAAATAGAATCGTTCTTAGTCCTTCTTGTGATGGTCCCTGAAGTAATCGATTTTTCCCGATTCATACCTGCAACGGAAACAGCATGCTGCTTAAATGCCAACAACATACGGTCTGAACCCTCAGGAGAAGCAGGGCCAGAACCGGGTCCCCCTCCCAGTTTACCAATCCTCGAGAGAGCGATCTCCGCATCAGAAGTTGCTCTTGTGCGTCCTCCTGAAACCCCCGGCAAGTGCAAAGTAGATTTGTGTATTGTTGGAGTTTCTGTCACAAGTTTTATGGCTTGTGGAGCATGCATGAATTTGGCAAATAGTTTCTGTTTAGGAGCAGTGGGTGATGTTGGTGAACCCGATTTGCCACTACTACTTGAAACTGATCTTGCTCTTCCAAGTGCTGATGCCGCTGACTCTTCATCTGATGAATTTCCAGAATTCGAATGCAAGGAAGCATGAGAAGGCGAAGAATTACCAGGAGAATCTTTTGATGAACCGCGTGAAAATGCTCGAGCTATGGCTCGAGGAGTAGCAGTATCAATCAACAATTCAGAAGTTTGTTTTATCTCCGCAGCACTTTTATAACGCCCTAGCAATTTTTTCAAGCATTTCAAAGGTTCTATAAGCAATGGATGTCCAGCATCTTCATTCACTTGGATAAAACGTTGCAAACTCGGTTCTGATTTCTGTAACTCTGAAATTTGTATGCAGAGAAGTTCGCACAGCTGATCCGGCACTAGCCAATGCAGCGTTCGAATAATTGGCCCTTTTTCCGGGATCACAATGGAAAAGAAATATTCTACTTTGTCTTTATCCATACCAGAGAAGACGATATCTGATTGTGAACTTTGCCACTCCTTACCAGTATTCTTTATCCAGATACTAGAGAGCCTTTCCGTTTCTGCTTTGAGTTCTCCCCCCGATGTTGCTCTCTGCCTCGATACTTCAGCAGCCTTAGATTTTGCACTCTCTTTTGAACCCTCTGTTGCAGCAACTTCCTCCAATCCATCCTGTCCAAGCAATAATATTTTGGCATTCTTACAGCGATGATTTGAATTGTGTGATGCAATAATGACTACTGCATTTGAAATGAAACTGGAGACATCCGCTTTACTCGCTGCTTCGATATCTTTGTCTTTTAAGATGCAATGTTCATAATGTAAATTCAAAGAATTTAAAGCTGCTCTACCCTGGTTCTGCACCACAAAGTAGTCTCTGAACTTCCTATCTTTAGCAAAATTCAAATCTCTAATCTCTTTGGGATAATATCCATTTACTTTTGAGTGAAGCTTGATTGCGACAGGTACTATCGGAGCTCCCATCAATTTTCTATCTTCCTGATACAATACAACAGCAGGAGGGAATGCCGTTGCTACGGCACTTACATATCTACCGCTCGCAGGCAGCATAGAGGAACGGTATCCCTCAAAGTTTGAATCTAAAGACCCTTTGAGCAGAACTTTGTTCTTCCCATCAATGGTAGGTAATCGCAATTTATCTTTTAATGTTCCGTATAGTTTTAATGGGCTTAAGCCACCTAATTTCTTTGATTTTACTTTTGTACCCGGACTCTCGGGCTCTAACTTCAATTTCACGATGGCATCGGTGGTTTCTGGTGTTGTACTCATAAAAAAATACTCCGTTATTTTAATGAAAAAATTGTGACAACCTTATTTTTGCCTAAGCTTATCCCAAAAAACAAGAAAAACACAACATTTGTTAGATGTTTGACTTAATATCATTATTTTTAATCAGATTACTATATTAAAATTACAATACTACAATATTATGTTACAATAAACATCTAAAATGAATTGAATAATTTTATGTAATTACATGAAAAAAGAATGACTCATAGGATTTAAAAATTATGTCTAACACTCTATCCAAAATGAAAAGTGATCTTGCCTCCATTTCGAAAGAGACCTCGGCTGCTACATCCACATATCCTCATGCTGAGTTGCACATTGATATCCTGCGCTTGCGTTTGATGAGCATCTCCAATCCATTTGAAATCACCCAATGCCACCTCAAAATTTGCGAAGCATACTTGCAGCAAGGCAAAGTCATTGAGGCGAGCCAGGCAGAATTAGATGCGGAAAAATCGATTGATTCCTTACTTGCCAACAAAGAACCTACAAAAGAACTTTCTAAAGCACTTACAAAAGAACCTTCTTTAGATTTTGAAACGCTCATTTCGCACATCACAAAAGTTGCGGAAGACTTTCTTGAACAAGATGCGGGCAAAATAGCTCTTATACTGCATTCAAAGGTGAAGCTCCTTTATAATAACAAAATAACCCCTACCAACTCTTTCATGTCTGTACTCAACGAACTTTATATCTGTAATACTATGTTGAAGCTTGGTGACAGCAAAGCTGCTGCCGAAGTTGCAAAAATCGTCTGTGATGCATCACAAACCAAAGATCCTGAATCCTGCAGCAAAATTACAGAAGAATTGCGTAAAAAATTGCATAATCTATTTAAAGGCTGTAGCGATGGCTTTTCCAAGCACAAAATGCATCAAGAAGCTTTGCTGCTATTGGAAAGAGCATTATCATTTGCTGATCCCTTGAATCAAATCGAAAGATTGCACCATCATCTCGACATCTGTAACATATATCTAAAACTTGACAATCTGCCTCTCGCGAAATTGTCAGCAGCAAAGCTCTTGGAAGAATCAGAAAAAATAGTATATAAATCCGGACAAGAGGCAACTTATCAAATTCTTGCCGAAAACCTCACTCTATGCATAAGAACATTTGGCAATAAAAAAGCCTGGGAAGAAGTGGCTAATCTACTTGAAGCAGCAGCCATGTTTTCAAGTGCGAGCCGTGATATATTCGAAATCCTTGACACAAATATGCTCTACTGTTTGCTGTACGCTCATCTAGAACAATGGGACAAGGCCATTCACACCGCAAACAAGATTCTCGAGGGCAATTTACCTTGTCATCAAAGAATCATTACTATGAACACTTGTGCATCTATCACATACCTTTTCCTATCCAAGGCAGGAAAATTAGAAATCAAGGATGCTGCTCTAGCATTGCTGCTTCTAGAGACATCTGCCAAATTGGACCAAGCTTTTCACATTAATCCAATCCAAAACCAGATATTTCGCTGCCGTGAATACCTCAGGCTAAAAAATATGGTTCTTGCTTCAAAAGCTGCAAGTGAACTGCTGCAGGAGATGCAAAAGCTCGAGCACTTCCCTAGAAATAAAGGCAAGATCAATGCTAGACTTCTCGGTCAAATCAGAGATTTAGCCTCTCAATTTTATAATTATGATACAACCAAATTAACACAGATCGACACCTTACTCTTACAACAAAAATGCCTGGATATTTCTGCAATAATACTTAGAGATGACTATGAAACAGTTGTTAGCTATCTCCTAATCTGCCGAAGTCATTGTGTGCTTAAGCAAAAAAGCGAAGCCTACGCTGCTGCAAGAAAAGCCCTTAGTATCTCAAAAAAATTGCAATCGATAGTTATAATGAATTGTGAATCACTAACTTCTCATTTCTTTATTTGTGGAGAAGCTTTGCTGAGATTTTTCGATAACGATAAAACCAGGAATGAGATAGTTCTCACACTCTGGAACCAGGTGCATTTACTATCCAAGATCGCTCAATATAAGTCTGGAATCGTCACATCCCTGATTAAGATCGCACATGTTCAAGTCTCGCATCTTGAGCTAGAAAAAGCGAAAAATACTGTACAAGAGCTTGAAAAAGAACTAGGGAGCTTAAGCAAAATTGAGTTAGATTCCAAAACTTCTAATTACATTTGTAAATCTTTTCCTCACGTCGGGGATATTTTTTTGACTAAAGCCGCTTTCTTTGAAGCCAAGCTGCTTTTTGAAAGATCTCTTGCCTTTGGAACACCAAACTCCATTGGAGCTTCAATTGAAGAAAAAATAAGATATTGCGATGCTATTAACTTAAGCAGACCTGCTGAAATTCTCACGATCGCAGGCATATTGCTAAAACTTCAATACTTTACGGCTGCCCGCGTGCTTTACCAAAGAGCCATAGACTTAGGGCAATTCGCTCCTGATAATCTAACTATTATTGCTTTATCATACGCATGTATATCTTTATGCTTCTGCAAGGAAACAAATATGACCCTCGCAATTAAAGCCGCAAAAGAAGCACTCGAAGCATCGAAAAAGATTTATTGCAACGAAAGAGAACTGCCTGAAATAAATGAATTAAAAAATATTTTTAAAGAAGTTTTGAAGATGTTCCATGGTAATCAAGAGGCCGAAGAAGCCAATATTATCGTAGCTTTGAATCAAAAAATATTTGAATTATCTAACCCTAAAGTTAAAGCTAACTATTATGCAGATCTCAGCAATGTACTGAATGCGCTTCTAAAATTTAAGCAGTATGGAGAAGCACTAAGGATTGCAAAACAATTGTTGAGCGTGTTAGATACAATCAATGGAGAAGATAGGCTGAACAATGATATGTTGATTCACAATATTAAAATGGATGCTAGAATGGTATTGGCGAATGAAAGTAATCTTCCTGATTTTTTTCATATGGCTCTTGAGTTTTTTAAGCGGGCAATCCGTTTAGGCATGCCCCAGGCGATAATCTCTATTGGACTCGCAGCGCATTACTATAAAAACTGGGAACAAAGATCCCATTTTATCTCTAAAGCGCTTGAAGAATCTCTTGGAATCTCCTATAGTCCAAGTCGTGCCTCCTATTGCAGAGAACTCAGCTCTGCATTTTCACACCATGCGACTGCACTACAAAGTATGGACAAAAACCATAAAAATTATAAAAGTATTCAAAATTGCTATATCAGATCCCTTGAGTTATTACCGCCAAATGAAGAGCTTAATGCACTCCTAATAAAAATAAAAAAACTAGAAGGTGACAACATTTCAGAATTAAAAACAACCATCTCAGCAAAATTAGAACTGATTGGTCATCTGTTGTTTGCAACAAAGGGGGAAACACCCTCAAGCCATATTGTAAAATTATATGAAGCAGCCTACCAGGTTGATCAAAGGCCTAAATTATTAGATTCACTTTTAACCTTGAGGGCATGGCCAGAGATTGCAGCCAATCTTAGAAATAGAATTCAAAACTCGGGTTCTAAACCAATGTTTACTTGTACACGGGATTTTATTTCGAATATAGAAAAAGCCATTCAAGACTTTGGGGCACATAAAAATGAACCTTTGATTGACGTTTTTATGCTGCTTGGTATAGCTTACATAAATAATCCAAAGGCACAAAATCCTCTGCTCCAAAAGCCAGGCTTTAGCCCCTACCTCGAGGAGCTTACAGAATCACTGAATCGCATGGCACAAATCGCAATGAATAGCACTGTTGATTTTAGCATGTTGCCTAGAGCACTTACAGATATGGTGAATTTACTGGCCAGAGATGAAAATCTCAAGGCTATTCCGCAGTCAACCCTATTGGGAGCTATAAATCAACGTATTCCTGCTTTAAAGGAATATGATCCAAATGCTCTGCAAGATTGGCATCTTAAAACGGCAGATCTCCTCACTATTCAATTTGCCAAAACTTTTCGAGCCAGGCATCAGTTTAGCTCACGACACCGGGGAAGTGAATTCCTGCAAATGAGCGAAATTCTTGCAAAGCTGCTCTTTAAAAAAAGAGGCGCATCTCTCTTAAGCCGTGCAGCACGATTATTGCTCGGCTTTGAATTAGAGAACTTAGGTAAGACACTCGAATATCGTCAGTATATCGAGCGTTCGATATTCCTCGATAAACTTGGGCTTGCAATTGACAATGCACTCAAAGACGAAAGCTTTCTCAATGAAACTTTCAGAAAAATCGTGCTGGCTGCCTGCGAAAAAGTAAAGCTTCTCGCAAAAAATACTGCATTATTCATACCTACCAGATCTTTGCATGCGGTGCTCGTGAATAATTATGCAGAACTCTTTTATCTAAATAAATCCTGGATGTTTCAATTCTACCGAAAGCGCGTGCTGGAACATGCAAGTGACACCTTAGCGAATCTATTATTCAAAAAATATGAGAGTTTAAGAACACAAGTATTCACAAGGTTAGCATTTACGAGCTTAGATGATAAGTTAATGGATTCTCCTTTTTCCAAACCATTACTAGATTTTACTATATATTCTACCGAATTCGATAATCTCGATGTAAGCTCAAGTTCAACCGATGCGATATTAATTGGTAAGCTATGCACCCTGACTAGAGGTGATGCGAATTCAGTTTGTGCTGCACTGCAAAAATTGCCAAGCAAAGAAAATGAAAGCGAAAGCAGCTCTACGCCCAAAAATGCAGCTTCCCAGACATTCATTAAGAAAATGTCTATGGACACATCGGATGACTTATCGTTCCAGAAATCGTCATCAGCATCAGAAGCAGGAATGGAAGCAGATGCCATAAAGAATAAGCCAAAAAGAGAGCGCCCTGAAGAAAAAGCTGAAATTAATGATGAGGATTCGTCTTCAAAAGAATCTGCACTGAAAAGAAGGAAATTTAAATAGTAAGTTTTTTTAATTTCCTGTGGCATGGCCTATACTGAGATATGGCATCCCTTTAACACCCTTTTACCTTTGGTATATTTCCCATGCAATCAAATTTCGTCAATTACGCCCTAGCGTTCTTAGAAGGATTGGCGCTCATCGCTTCCCCTTGCATTCTTCCCATTCTTCCTATCATGTTATCTGGCAGCATTGAAGGCGGCCGCAAAAGGCCTATTGGCATTATTGTAGGATTTGTTTTAGTTTTTGCACTCTTCACATTGTCTGCTAGAACTTTGGTGCAATGGCTTGGGATTGATCTAGACAAGCTTAGATACTTCGCCTTTGGTTTCATTATTTTATTCGGCCTCATTTTAATGTCTGATTGGTTGTCACTCAAATTCAGCATGTTAACGGAGTCTATCGCAAATATTGGGAATAGATCTTCTGACAAAGTCCAAAGCGAAGGGTTCATAAGCGGATTGATTCTCGGCGCATTGGTTAGCCTAATTTGGGTTCCCTGCGCGGGTCCTATTTTGGCAGCAGCCATAGTACAAACGGCCATTCAGAAAACTTCCGTTGAAAGCTTTTTTACATTCTTGAGTTTTGCATTGGGCAGCGTCATTCCTATGATTATTATTGCCTTAATTGGCAGAAAACTTTTCGCGAAACTGAAATTCTTTAAAAAAAATAGTGAGCAACTTCGTAAAATATTCGGCCTTATTATTATCATTGGCGCGCTCATCGCAATCTTCTTGCCCATGCAAATGACACCTGAAATGGAAAATTTGCCCAATCAAAACATCGATAATGCCAAAAAACCACTGCAGAATAATTCTAATGAAGCAACACCGCCTCCTACTAAATCTCCCACTACATCTCCCAGTAAAAATGCAAGCAATGAAAATCGAGCTCCAGAGCAAAACCTTACCCAAACTCTTATCTCCGGTCTCGCGACACCTTACCCAGCTCCCCCCCTGGAACAAAATGCACTTTCGAATCAATTCGCCGCCCCTCAGTATTGAGCAGTTACATGGTAAAGTAGTCTTGATAGATTTCTGGACTTATTCCTGTATTAATTGCATTCGTACCCTGCCATACCTAAAAAAATGGTATGATGACTACCGTAAAGACGGATTGGTAATCATTGGAGTTCACACCCCAGAATTTGAATTTGAAAAAAAACCTGAAAACGTAAAAGAAGCTGTGAAAAGATTTGGCATTCAATATCCCGTCGTTCTAGACAACGATTATAAAATCTGGAATAATTTCAAAAACCACTATTGGCCTGCACATTTCCTGATTGATAAAAATGGCTTTGTCGTCTATGAACATTTTGGAGAAGGTTCTTATGATGAAACGGAGCAGAATATTCGAATTTTGCTCGGACTCTCCGAAATGCAAACTACCACAGAACCAACATCTAGTGCCTCGTTCATGCAATCTCCCGAAACCTATCTGGGTTATGCGAGAGCCAGCAATTTTCAGAGTGCTGAATCTTTAGAGCAAGATAAAGCCACTGAATATCATTATTCGACATTTTTATCAAAAGATGGCTGGGCCTTGCAAGGCCTCTGGGAAGTGCAGGCAGAAAGAATCATCTCAAAAGCTCCAAATGCTTCGCTTAAATTCAATTTCTATGCACGAAATATTTACATTGTGATGGGCAGCAATGATGGCAAACCAAAACAAGTGACAGTCACTTTGAATGGATCCCCCATAGAGAAGTGGGCTGGAAAAGATCTGGTTAATAGCACGGTTACAGTCACTGACAATCGACTCTATGAGATTATTGAGCTCAATGATGCTGAAGCTGGCATGCTGGAACTCATTTCAAAAGATCCCGGACTTCTGCTTTATACCTTCACGTTCGGAAGTTAATATCTTTTAGTACTGCTGTGAATTCCTTGACAATCAAAGCCCTACCCCTATAGAATACTAACTTAACATCAATAATCAAAAGCTTAATAACAATTTAGTGCATGTAAACGGATTTTTGAAACATGAATTTCTTAACAAAGTTTAATTTTAATAAAGTTAATCATAATTTGATTTGGAGAATTCTATGAACATTGATCCGTTATCAATCCCCTTGGCTATCCATAAAACCTGTGATGTTACACAAGATAAAAAACTGTCTCAGGAAGAACATGTAAAACTTTGGAAAACAGAACTTTTGACCGCCATAGAACAAGGCGAGTTATTTTTGGTTAAAACTCTGTTCCGATCACCTGACATTCTTAGAATTGCCAGAGAAAAAAACTTTGATGCATTGGTGAAAGCTGCAGAGCATGGTCATTTGGAAATGTTAAAATTTCTGCTCTGTGATAGCGAAATCGAAAAAGACCTCGTAACTACCTCTCTCAGCAACCCAAAATCTGGCAAATGGTGCCCTCCATTGCAGTATGCAGTACAAGCAGGACATTTGAACGTGGTGGATTTTCTGCTACAAATTCCATCTGTTCTAAAAATAGTGGATGAAAATTATTTATTCTCTGCGACTCGAAATGGACACCTAAAAATCATAAATCGCTTGCTAGAAATCCCAGAAATTTTGGCTGATGCTCACTTGGCACTCAGCGCTGCAGCCGAAGGCGGCAATCTGCTTATCATCAATCGATTGCTTGAAATTGTAGAGCCAAAACTCACTGCTGCAAGCCAATATGAAGCCTTGTATAACGCTGCTATCAATGGACATTTGCCAGTCGTTAATCGCTTGCTGCACCTTAAGGGGATTCTTGATACCATTACCCAACTGGCAACAGCAAGAAATAAGAATTTATTACATGGTGCCATAGCAAATATGAGTATATGTTATCGTACCATAAATATTCCAGGGAAAATTGAGGTCGTCAATAGATTACTTGAGATCCCGCATTTACTTGAAAATGCCACTCAAGAGGATAATCGTGCATTGATTTCAGCACTGCGTGTAAATCAACCTGCAATCGCACACCGCTTATTGGATATTCCAGCCGTCTTTGAACTGGCTACAAAGGATTCCGGTTTGGTATATCAAGCATTTGATGCCGGATTCATAGATATAGTTGATCGCCTACTCACCGCATCCCATCTAGCCCAAGAATTCACTGAGCTTTATACACAGGCTTTGATGCATCTTTCTTCCTGTGGTGGAAATCTGAAAAAAATGGAGATGGATTATATTGGAAATAGATTCAACCAATGTAGCTTGTTAGATATCGGAATGACATTTAACTCGAAAAGTTGTAGAACAGGGATACTGATACATCTTGCCTTGAAGAATGAAAATTCGCATCTGGCTTGTGCTTTGTTCGAATTATTCCATGGAGAAAATGCCAAATTTTTATCGGAAAAAGCAGATATCAAATATAAAGAAACTAATATTCCATTAACAAACTTTCTAGTTAGCATAGTGAATGATACGATCAAAATTCCAAGCGATCCTGGCAGGACACTGGTTTATGAAAAACCTTCTGGATTGAGTCAAACTTCTGTCGAGCTGCAAAAAAATTACCAACCAACCACTCAAATCCTCCCAAGACAAAAGCCTTTCCATCTTTTTGATTTGTTTACTGTTTTGACAAATCACATTATCACTTATCTTGATACTGCCGATTCATTGCTTCTTTCATTAAGCTCCAAGCGTTTCAACAAGGACGTTTTTCTAAAAAACAAGTTACGAAATCGATTGCAAGCCGCTAATTTACTAAGACATGTATTCTTCGCTGATCCAAAGTCAGTGGAAAATTTTTTCACCCATGATCTGACACTCGCTGATCAGGACACCAGTGTCGTTTTGGAAAGAACCGAAGCAGCTGAGTATCTCCATAGTAATAGTCCTATCAGAAAAATAAATTTAATATGGGATAATATCAGTCCCCTAGAAGCTGCCGCTTGGCGCGGAGATAATTTAATTGTCAAAATGCTCTTAAGATATATTCCAAAAAAACATTTAGCCTTGGCTATGGAGCAACTTAAACAGATTTTAGCGCGAAATGAAACAGCTGAGAATGGCGGTTATCTAGCACCATATCATACATTCCATAGAATTTATACAAAATATCAAGAGGAATTTCCTGCAGCCTGTGCTGAGAAAAATACTGATAAAATGTATCAACTGGCATTGGATGTTTGGAATGCTAATAGAACTCTTCCAAAAAACGGATTACAGGCTTTTTATGATAGTATTAATACCCATGGATTCAAAGATGAACCTAATAGATCACATCTTGATAGTGCTCCAATAGATTGGGACTGTTCTCAGTGTGGCCTAGCTATCTATTATGAAAATACAATATGGCCACAAAATTTAAATTGTGGCGTTCATGAAGTTGCGCAAGTATCAACATTTGCCCCTGGATTTGCTTTGAATAAGCGTATACGTCGTCCTCATCCCAATACAATGACCGAATTTTGTCAAGCAAAAACTGCAGCTTTGCAAGAAATTATACTTTCGATTGCTCAAATAATGAGTGGCGGCATACCAGAATCACTCGAACCCAGTATCATGACTACAAACAGTCCTTCCCAAACTCCAATAATTGCTTTTGCTTATGTATGGCCTACCAATGTATGGCCTACCAAGCAGTACACACTTGCTCCTCTAAAAACTGTCCCACAGGCATTATACGAATTTGGCCGAGTTTTATTGTGTCAAGGAGATGAAGAACGAAATCCCGATAAACAATCACAAGCTGTAAAATATCTTCGAGATGCGGCATTTCGAGGATATGTCAAGGCACAGGCAGTGTATGGTGCCCTGCTTCAAGAAGGTGCTCTTGTCGATAGAAACACAAAGGAGGCTCAGAAATGGCTTACAAATGCGGCTGAGGCAGGAGATTTGGAAGCCCATTGCGATCTTGGCATCATGTTTGAAAGCGGTGATGGTGTGCCAAAAGATAAAAAAGCAGCAGCTGAATGGTACGGCAAAGCAGCATTGCAAGGCAATGAAGAAGCAATGAACTGGTTGTTCAAAAAGATGGTTCAGCCGGCAGATCATTGTATCATCAATTCGGTCATCGAAGTGCTTTCGAAAAAAGGATGTATCGACATATTGAGCGATAAAGTACACTCTTCTGAATTTCAAATAAATGAACAAAATAAAGAGAGTGTTGAAGCTCAGGTAAAAGAACCCGTGGGAAAAAATGTTCAACCGCAATTTAAAGAACAAGCTAAGCATCAAGTAGAAGTACATCAGGACGATGCAGATGAAGATGAGGAAAATCCAAAGCGTCGCAAAAGATCTTTGCGCTCCTATAAATTTTCCTGATTAATCATTCCTTACTCCCAGGAATTTCAACTTCAAGGAATTCATCAATACAGAAATTTATCATCCGGTAATTGATGTAACTACACAAAGATACATATTGTAACTATTCAGGAATAACAGGGTCTAAGTTCTATATCACCTAAACAAAGCGCGTAGATACGCGCAGATATAGGCACTCAAATGATCCAAAAAGATGTTAGCCAAGCCGTTATTCTAAAAAAATGCATTGCATACCTAAAGATCCAAAAAAAAGCGCATCAAGATCAATATTCGGATGAAGACTTGAGAGTTCTATTCAAAGCCTTAGGAGAAGGCCATTGCAGTGGGCTATCGGGATTATATCTGCTCAGAAAATCGCGCGATGAAGAATCTCAATTTCTGGGTGAATTATCCCTGATTTCGGAATGGGATGATAATAAACCCCAAGATCTACAAAAAGGCGACAGATACCTTGCCTCAGTTTTTGAACATTTCTTGTCTGACATGCGTTTCGTACATGAAGAAAGCGTGCGCCTCTCCTCAAATGTAAAGCGACAAAGTGACTATGATCGCATCTTTAAGAACTTAGCAAAATCTAATGATGCTAATGATAGCGAGACACTCGTCCCCGAATTTGACTTGACTTTTCACTTCAACAGGAACGAGCTGGTGAAAGCGCTCAGATTCCTTGTTGAGCATCAGGATGGAAAAATGGTAAGGATTGCCAGTCCAGATCATGCCATAGCTGTTATGTGGAAAGACAATAGTTATTGGGTCTATGATCCAAACTCACCATTAGGAGAGCAGCGCTTTGAAAAACTTTACAATGAGGAATATCCTGACCAACAAACTCAATTAGAGCCATTCCTTGAACATGCATTTTTTGGAGAAGAAACGCCTGAATACATGCCTATCTCAATAAATATCTTCGACTGGGCTGATCAAGAGCGCTTAAAAAGCGATACCCCTCAAGAATTGATTGAAGGTTTTCTCGAGGAGGACAGAAATTTGGAGAGAAAAACTTCATATGGGGATTCATTATTGATGACTTGTGCCAAGATAGGAGATTTAAAAACTATCCAATACATTGCGAGCAAAAATAAATCCAAGCTCCTGGCTACTAATAGCGATGGCCAATCCCTTCTCATGTTAGCCGCTGCAAATGGTCATCTGGACTGTGTTAAATGGTTGATGAACCAAAAGCTGCCTGATCATGACAAGAATAAGAATTCAGCATTAATGCTGGCAGCAGGCAATGGAAAGATTGAAATCATCACTTTTCTCCGCAAAAAGGGCGTTAACATCAATGACCAAAATAAATATGGCATGACTGCTTTAATGATGGCGGCAAAATCAGATAAATTGGAGGCCGTTCAATGCCTTATAAAAAATGGCGCAATTCTCGATCAAGCAAGTTCTGGCACCCCGGCCATCATGTATGCGGCAAGAGAAGGCAACTTTGGTATCGTTCAATGTTTGGCAAATAATGGTGCAAGATTAGATCTATTGAATGATAGAAAAGAAAATCTTTTGATGGCCGCAGCAGAGAGCGACAATCTCCAACTCGTCAAATATCTTTATGATAAGTCTCTCTATCGACTGACAGCGACAAACAACATGGGGCAAACAGCAGCGTCGAATGCGGGGATGCTCGGAAATTATGACACCGCAAAGTGGCTAATCATGAAGAATAAAAGAGTCTTGAAAATGGCAGATACAGGAGGAGATACTCTACTGATGAATACCCTCTCAGGTATGGAAATAAGATCTAGTCCTATTTACCAAAAAGACTCCAGTGAAGTAAAAAAGCAAAAATTTGAAAACGGCCTGAAATTCATCCAATGGGTGATTGAACAAGAATCCAAGCCTCCTCAATGCACAAAATAAAAATCAGGAAACTGCTCTAGTTCATGTTCTCAAGAGGGGCAATCTACAAGTTGCACAGAATCTTGCTTGCATCTGATAAAATTGACATCACTATTCCAGACAAATCTGGCAAAACTGCATCCAGTATCCTTGCTGAGCTGCCAGAAACCGATGAAACAAAAGAAATCAAGAGAATGATGGATGCTCTGAAACCCGCTAAAGGGAAAGAAGCCCCAGGTCTTTAACAACTGTCCTGCTGTTTTGTCGCCACGAATACGCCATATCGTAATTGCCCGGATTCAAATGCCCGCTCCATTAGGTGCAATTTCTTCGCAAAAATGAGCCCCTTAAGCCCTCCTAATTTCAATAATTTAAATATCGAATATTCTTTTAACTTCGTCCTGCCAAATTTCCAACTCGGTACCACATACTCTGACCAATCTAAAATTGTATTTAACTTGAAGTCTTCCTTTGATTCAATCAGATTTTTATAGTAGGCAATACTTGGCATATAAGGCAGATCGAAGGCTTTGCAAATCTCTAGATAGCGCTGTTCTTTTTTCTCCTTCAAAGTGTTCCGAATCAGAACACCAGGTCGCAAGCATCAATTGTCCACCAGGTTTCAAAACTCGGCTAGCCTGTTCTATAAATAAGCTTTTATCATAGAATTGTTCACAGCTTTCAAGGGACCAGACCAGATCAAAGGTGTGATCGGAAAATTTGGCCATGGAATGCGCATCTTCGAGCAGAAATTCAGGCTGAATTCGGGGCAAAGCAATGCCGCGACTCGATACCAAAGCATTTGCAAGCTTAATTTGCTTCTCACTTAAGGTGATGCCGATAACTTCGGCATCTAAATTTTCCGCCAAATAAAGGGATGTTTTCCCCATGCCGCAGCCAACATCCAATATTCTATGTTTTGGCTCTGCATCCAAGAGATCTATTAACTTCTCAAGCAATATATCCTGTGCCAATTGATGATCACAAATTTTTTGCTTATTATTTTGCTTATTTAGTTTATTTTGCGTATCTTGCTTATTCTGCACATTCAGCGGATCTGTTTCATAAAAGCCATGATGAATATGATGCCCCCAGATTTCTTGCCAACCAAAAGAAACCTCATTCCAAAATGCTGCTATACGCTGAACTATTTTGCGGGGATCTTTAAGGACTGGTTTGGAAGTTTCTATCATATTTTACCCGTATTTTTCCCGTAACTGCTTAATCACAACATTAACTACTCTGAAAGCACTTTCATTCCTCACAAACCTGCAATAAAGCGGATTCGACTGTTAACCCCGGTCCAAATGCACAGCTAAATATGGTTTTGTTAAGCAGTTTTTCCCTTTGATTCCAAAGAGCCTTTAATAAAAAAACAATGGTGGCTGAGGACATATTTCCGTAATTTCGGAGCACTTAGATCTTGCAACTTCATTTTGTTCCGCACTTATTCCCAACACTTTTTCACAGACATCCAGGATTTTACTTCCCCCAGGATGTATTGCATAGATATCAACTCCATTGCCGCAAGATCAATTTCTCAAAGAATTTCCCTATTCCAGATTCAATCAAATCTGGTACATAGGAAGAAAGGGCAATATCAAAGCCCTGATCTGCTATCGCCCAAGTCATATCCTGTTTTCCTTCTGGAATCAGATCACAATAGAAATGCTCGAGTTTAAAGTTGATATTTGAAGATTGATGCATTTGATGCGTTTGATGTGATTCAACAATCATTGCGGCAGCGCCATCCGAGAAAATAGCACCCGAAATAATATCATCTAAAGTTCTGGCATTTTGTATATGAAGACTGCAAAGCTCGACACTCACTATCAAAACTTTAGCATCCTGATTTGATTTGCAAATAGCATCTGCCAATTTCAGGGCATTAAAAACTCCATAACATCCCATAAAATTAACTGCCGTGCGCTGGATATTAAATGGAAGATTGAGGGCATGAATGAGCTCTATGTCGAGCCCAGGTGCATACATGCCAGTGCAACTTACAGTGATGATATGAGTAATAGTCTTACAATGATGGCCATGCTCTCCATTATTGGATGAAAAATTAGATGAAAAACAATCCTGAACAGCAGCAAGCGCTAATGGCAATGCGTGTTCTTTGTAAAGTGCCATGCGTTGCTTGGTGCCAGGCAGCCTGCCATCAGTCTTAAAAAAATGGTGTCGTTCTGGTAATTCGCAATAATCCGATATCACACTATACCGACGCTCTATGCCAGTTGCTCGATATATCGCTTGCAGCCTGCGTGCTTCTGATTTATCCAGGGCAAAAGCCTTGGACATAAAAATCGCCACCTCGCTCTGTGCCTGGCTAAAAGCTGGATTCGCAGTTCCAATTGCAGTTATCGCGGCCATTTAATCGTTTCACCCGTCTCAGGTGCCAAAAATTCCTCTTCCCGAACTCCATACTTCTTCATACCTTCTTTCAATGCAACCACAGGATCATGAATAGATTCATGTGACAATCGAAATGTCTGATAATGCGTCGCAAGACTCAAAGTACTTTCAAGATCGCGGCTCGCTAATACGGCTTCTTCTGGATTCATGTGCATCATTTTCATGAACCACCGCGGTTCATAAGATCCTATGGGTAAGATACTGATGTCTGGATTCCCTAGTTTTTCTTTCATCACTTGAAAAATATTTCCGTATCCTGTATCGCCGGAAAAGTAAATCTTAAGCGGCACGGATCTTAAGTTTTGTCCATCTAGGCTTGTCTTCGCTCCAGCCTTCGTTCCAACTCCCTTTCCAACCTCTGCTTCTATCCAAAATCCACCCCATAAAGCTTGATTGATATCACCGATAGTGCGTCTAGACCAGTGAATTGCCGGAACTAATGTGATGGTAGTATTTCCCATTTCATAACTTTCCCACCAGTCCAGTTCCACAACATTTTCAATCTTGCGTTTCTGCAAATATTTCTTATTACCGATTGGTACAATAAATAAAGGATTAAATCGCTTTTTCAATTTGGAAAGAGATGGGAGATCCATATGATCATAGTGATTATGGCTCACCAATACCACATTAATTTGAGGCAATTTTTTCAAGGCAAGACCTGGCTCTCGGACTCGATTTGGACCCAGACCAGTCATTGCTGGCCCAGCTCGTTTAGAGAAAATGGGATCTGTGATGATATTCTGGCCTTTAATCTGAATAAGATGGCTCGCATGATTGATATAGGTGATATAGGCTTCACCCGGTCCAAGCTCATCTCTGGCCAATTCCGGGGTTGCCTTATTTCGAACCCATTTCGGCCAATCTTTGGTCTTCGGCTTCGAGAACAACATCTTTAAGACATCTTTAAATGTCTTCTTAACTCGAATATTGCCTAGGTTAAAAAAGCTTGTGCCGTCATAATGATCTGACAATGGATATTTGCTCAATACAAACTAACTCCTCGCACTGTCCTGGAACGCCCATCTCTGACTCGGGCCATCCATGGCCCTCGGCCCTTCGGGCTCCGCCTGTTCGGCGTTTCCAAAACGGCTATCCTGCCGTTTTGTGGGCAATCTCGCTTTAAAAATTTAACAAAAATTGCTCATTTACTAGATTGTAAACTCCGCTTTTTTGTTAAATTTTTAAAACGACCTTGCCTCAAATCTGGACGTTTTGACTACATTAAAGCGGGAGACCTTGAACTTTTACGATTCTTCTGCATCACTTGCTGAAGCTGAATCGCTCGGTTCACCAGAATCATCATCTGTAGAAATTGTCTCACCTGCGTCAGCTGCGTCATTACTCTCGCCTGCCTCACTTCCTGCCAAGCACTGCACTTCTTCAATCCGCTGTATACCCACTAAATTTTCACCTTCTGACAGCGTGATGAGACGAACGCCCTGAGTATTGCGTCCCACTTGAGAAATTTCCGCAATCCGTGTTCGAACCAACATACCAGAATCTGTGATGAGCATGAGCTCGTCATTATCAAAGACTTGTTGTGCCCCAATGACTTCACCATTTCGCTCGCTGGTTTGAATGGCAATAACACCCTGACCACCACGACCATGCGCAGAGAATTCTTCGACCGAAGTACGCTTACCATAGCCATGCTGAGTTGCAGTTAAAATAGCGCCATTTTCTTTCAACACGATTAAGGAAATCATGTGTTGTTCTGATTGCAGTTTAATACCTCGAACACCCCGAGCAGTACGGCCCATTGTACGAACATCGCTTTCTGCAAAACGCACTGCTTTACCGGCATTGCTGACCAGCATTATATCGCGGTTGCCGTCGGTAATATCGACACCGACTAAAGTATCGCCTTCATCCAATTCCAAAGCAATAATGCCGGAAGATCGCGGCCGCATGAAATCTGTTAAAGCTACTTTTTTCACAGTACCTTTACTGGTAGCCATAAAGACTGCTTTGTCCTCGGAATACTCCCTGACCGAGAGTACGGCAGAAATTCTTTCATTTTCTTGCAAGGGCAGCAAGTTTACAATGGGGCGACCTTGCGAAGTACGGCTTGCCACTGGAATTTCATAGACTTTTATCCAATATACCTTACCCTGGCTTGAGAAGCAGAGCAGCGTATCGTGTGTGTTCGCAATCACAAGCTTTTCAATATAATCTTCTTCTTTCACTCGAGTTGCAGCCTTACCTTTGCCGCCACGGCGTTGTGCCTGATAAGCACTTAAAGGCTGAGCCTTCACATAACCGGCATGAGATAAAGTAACTACGCGATCTTCTTCAGAGATAAGATCTTCTAATGAGAGATCTTGATGATCACTTAAAATTTCGGTGCGTCTTTTTTCGCCAAATTCCTGTTTGATAAGCTACCAATTCATCACGAATAACTTGCATGAGCCTGCTCTGATTCGCCAAAATATCTAGGAGATCTTGAATAGTGACAATGATTTCTTTAAATTCTTCGATGATTTTTTCTTGTTCTAAACCAGTTAAGCGATGCAATCTTAAATCTAAAATCGCCTGTGCTTGTACTGGTGACAAGCGATAGCCAGCCGCAGCTCCTGACCCTGCCTTACTCAATCCAAACAGAGGCTCGAGTTCCTCTGGACGGCAGACATCTGCACCAGCGCGCTCCAACATATCAGCCACCATGCCGGGAGCCCAGGTACGCGCCATTAATTCAGTCTTTAGCATCAGCAGGTGTAGGAGATTTTTTGATCAATTCGATGACAGGATCAATATTCGCGAAGCGCAATTCCTAAACCTTCTAAAACATGTGCTCTTTCTCTGGATTTTTTCAGTAAAAAGGCAGTACGGCGCGAAACGACTTGCTTTCTGTGATTTAAAAAGCATTCCAAAAGTTCTTTTAAGGAAAGGAGTTTCGGTTGTCCGTCTATCAACGCAACCATATTGATGCCGAAAGAAACCTGTAATTGGGTTTGCGAATAGAGATTGTTGACCATGATATCGGCTGGTTCGCCTCTTCTCAATTCGATCACCACACGCATGCCGTCTTTGTCTGATTCATCGCGCAATGCAGTGATGCCTTCCAATTTCTTCTCTTTGACGAATTCAGCAATTTTTTCAATTAAACGCGCTTTATTAACTTGATAAGGTAATTCAATGATGATGATAGATTCTTTGTTGGATTTTTCATCGGTTTCAATCTCAACTCTGCCGCGAACCAAAACACGTCCTCGGCCTGTTTGATAGCCTTCTACGATGCCGGCTCGACCATTAATAATACCTGCCGTTGGGAAATCGGGTCCTGGAATGAACTTCATCAGATCTTCAATGGAGGTTTCAGGATGTTCAATCAAATAGAGGCAGGCATCAATGACTTCGCTCAAATTATGAGGAGGAATATTAGTAGCCATCCCGACCGCGATACCGGAACCACCATTGACTAAAAGATTGGGGAAGGCAGCAGGAAATACCGCAGGCTGCAATTCTGATTCATCGTAATTGGGAACAAAATCGACCGTGTCTTTATCAAGGTCGGCAAGCAAGCTATGGGCAATTTTAGCCATGCGGACTTCGGTATAACGCATAGCAGCCGGGGGATCACCGTCGATGGAGCCGAAATTACCTTGGCCATCAATCAAGGTGTATCGCATGGAAAATGGTTGCGCCATACGAACGAAGCTGTCATAAACAGCGCCTTCACCGTGAGGATGGTATTTACCGATGACATCACCCGACTACGCGGGCAGATTTTTTATAAGCCTTATTCCAATCATTTCCGAGTTCGCGCATGGCGTATAATACGCGTCGATGCACGGGTTTTAAGCCGTCACGGGCATCGGGCAGGGCTCGGCCCACGATGATACTCATGGCATAATCTAAATAAGATTGTTTTAGTTCGTCTTCAATGCTAACGCGGGTAATTTCTTTGGCAATTTCTGCCATAAATGCGATACTCCAAAATGAGGTGACCTATACTTATAACCAAAGATATTATTGTACCATAAATTTTAGGTTTCTAACAGCAAAAGATAAGCTTCCAGCCACTTGACTTGCACCCTCACACTTTGCTAGGATTGCCTACTAACTTCACAGATATCTCTCTTCAAAGGAATAGTTAAATTGAATAAATCAGAACAGACCCTAACCCTCTCAAAACTCATCAAGAAAGCTTGTTATGAAGCGCTCTTAACAGCATTCCCCGAAACAACGGCCACTCTTGACCCCAAACTCATCGAAATCACCCAGGCGACGCAAGAAAAATTTGGCCATTATCAATGCAACAGCGCAATGAAACTCACTAAGATTTTGCGTGTGCCCCCCCGTAATATTGCAGAAAAAATGCTGGAATCTCTCAATAAATCCGACTACAAAAGTCTCTTTTCGAATATTGAAATTGCAGGTCCTGGCTTTATTAACTTTAGTTTGTCACCGGAATTTCTTTCAGAAATTATCACCGAACAACTCCGTGATCCAAGATTACGTGTCCCGCTGGTCAAAAAACCTCTCAAAGTGATCATCGATTATTCATCGCCAAATGTGGCAAAAGAAATGCATGTTGGCCACCTTCGCACCACCATCATCGGTGATGCTTTGGCAAGATTATGCCGCTATTTAGGGCATGAAGTGCTTCCTTTAAATCACATCGGAGATTGGGGAACCCAATTCGGCATGCTGATTACTTATCTGAAAGAAGTTTTGCCAGAAATTACGGCGGAAAATTCTCCTAAGGTCCATCTTGGCGATCTGGTAAAATGGTATAAAGCCTCGAAAAAAAGATTTGATGATGACGCTGTCTTCAAAAAAAATGCACAACAAGAAGTGGTCAAACTCCAATCTGGTCAATCGGACGCATTACGCGCCTGGAGGCATATTTGTGAAATTTCAAAAGATGCTTATCAAGAAATTTATGATTTACTAGACATTCATCTAATTGATAGAGGCGAATCCTTCTATAATCCACATTTGCCCGAACTGATAAAAGACCTAGAACAAAAAGGTTTGATAACTATTTCAGATGGCGCTAAATGCATGTTTTTAGAAGGTTATGTGAACAGAAATAATGAAGCCCTCCCGCTTATATTGCAAAAATCAGATGGGGCTTATAATTATGCCACCACAGATCTCGCTGCACTCAGGCACCGCGTACAAGAAGAACAAGGTAATTGGCTCATTTATGTCATTGATGCTGGACAAAGTCTGCATCTCAAAATGATTTTTGATGCTGCGAAAAAAGCAGGATATTATGATCCGGAAAAAGTGCGTCTTGATCATGTGGATTTCGGATTGGTGCTGCGTGCCGATGGAAAGAAATTTAAAACCAGAGAAGGCGATACAGAACGCTTACTCGATCTTTTAATGGAAGCAGTCAAAAAAGCAAGGCAGAGTCTTCTGGAACGCAATCCTGACATGAGTCAAGAAGAGCTCGATGAATCTGCCATGATTTTGGGCTTGGATGCCGTGAAATATGCAGATCTCTCTTGCCACCGCAGCAGTGATTATATCTTCAGCTATGATAAAATGTTGAGTTTTGAAGGAAATACTGCTGCATTCTTATTGTATGCCTATGTTAGAATTCTCGGCATCCAACGCAAAACAAAAGTTGATATGGCTGAATTGATGCAAAGCAATACAAACATTGTCTTGCAAGAGCCATCCGAGATAAGCCTTGGACTTATGGTTTGCCAATTTCCAGAAGTATTGGAGCAGACAGCGGAAGAACTTCTGCCAAACCGCCTCACAGACTATCTCTTTCGTTTAGCAGAAAAATTTCATATTTTTTTCCACCAATGCCGGGTAGAAGGCAGTGCGGAACAGCAGAGTCGTCTCTTGCTTTGTGAAGTGGTTGCAAAAGTGCTGCACCAAGGACTTTCTATCCTAGGTTTGAGAACACTGCCGAGGATGTAAAGTATGATTGATATCTATCGTTTATTTCGATTTTTTCTCTTTATTGTGGTTATTCTGGTTTGTGGTATCACTCCATTTCAAGTTCAAGCGCTCGGTGCAAGTAACACAGAAAGTACCATAGGAACCAATAAAGAAATACTGAGCTTCGAAAAATTGCGCACACTCGAAACCGAAGCAAAGGCAGGCTATGCAACATCACAATACAACCTCGGTCTTGCATACTATACCGGTAATGGAACAACGAAAGATTATCAATTCGCAGCGCACTGGTTTGGTTTGGCTGCCGCGCAAGGTCTTAAAGAAGCGGAATTCTGTTTGGGAGTGTTGCATGAACAAGGCCTTGGAATGAAACAAAACCTTTTTGAAGCGAAACAATGGTATCAAAAAGCCGCAGAAAAAGGTCATCTCAAAGCACAATTTAATCTTGCAGAACTTTTATTTAAAAGTGCAACAACACCCGAGGACCGTAAATTAGCATTAGACTGGTTCCACAAAGCAGCTGAACAGGGGAGTGTCAAAGCACAATCTCGCATCGGTATGGCCTATTTAGAGGGTAACGGTGTGCCTAAAGATAATATTATTGCGGCAGAATGGTTTAAGAAAGCTGCAGCAAGCGGAGACCAGGAAGCCATTCGGTATCTCACCATGATGGAATCTCACAAAGACACGAAATCTCACACTAATAGGAATCAAAACCAGGATGAATACTTCTTTTCAAACTAACAAAAATAGCCAAAATAGTGATCCCGCTGAAATAGCCAAATTTGAAAAAGAAGCAGCGCATTGGTGGGACAGAAATAGCGCGGCTGGACCCTTACATCATTTAAATCCTGCACGACTACAATTTATTACTGATTGCACAAGCTTAACGAATAAAAAGGTCATTGATATTGGCTGCGGTGGAGGAATTTTAACAGAAAGTTTAGCAAAAAAAGGTGCAGTGGTCACAGGAATCGATGCAAGCACAATGCTCATAGAAGTTGCCAAAAAACATGCCGATACGGAAAAATTATCTATACACTATGAATCTGTGACAGCAGAAGACTTTGCAGAGAAACATCCAGAACAATTTGATATCGTCACTTGCATGGAATTGCTAGAACATGTACCCGATCCAAAATCGCTCATTGAAGCTGCTGCCAGGCTCACGAAACCAGGTGGTCAGCTCTTTTTTTCAACTTTAAATCGTAATCTTAAATCTTATTTTTTTGCCATTCTAGCCGCAGAATATGTGCTCCGGATTTTGCCAAAAAATACCCATGAATATGAAAAATTAATCCGTCCGAGTGAATTACAAACTTGGCTTCAATCAAGTGGTTTAAAACTCGAAGAGCTTGCAGGTTTGAGCTACAATCCTCTTACGAAAGAAGCTTATATCAATAAAAATATTTCGATAAATTATCTGGCGGCAGCAAAGAAGCCAGCGTGAACAGTTTCCCTAGATTTTATTGTAATTGTTCAAGGTCTCCGCTTTAATGTAGACAAAACGTCCAGATTTGAGGCAAGGTCGCTTTAAAAATTTAACAAAAAAGCGGAGTTTACAATCTAGTAAATGAGCAATTTTTGTTAAATTTTTAATGCGAGATTGCCCAAAGATGGGCGTTCATGGGCAATGCATTGAGGCTAGTATAATTGAGAGATAAATCCTTCGCTGATCCATTTCTGCATACACCCTAAAGCAAAATAAGGTACTTGATCTTCTGCCATTTTATCACATAATTTTTCGCAGATTTCTCCAAATGTTTTGCCATTCAGTCCAAGTTCTAAAGCATGGGATTCATTTTCTTCTGCAGCACGAAAAGCACTTTGTAAATTTGAACGTACTAGCATCCATAATACCGGTTCTGATGCTTTCACATATTTCGGAATCTCCTTTTCTTCATATTCAATGGCTTGCCAGAATCTGAGGAACATTCCAATTTAACTTTATGATTTGAAAAGAAGGATGAAAATTGAATTTCAAATGATGCCATTCTGTTGCAGAAATGCTTTTCAACGTCTCCAAAGTTTCATGACCGGAATCTGCTGCATCGAAGGTGTCACCCAGTGCCCATTCAAAAGCGGCCATCTCGGAAAAATATGTTTTTTAAAGTATTCTGGATGGACATTTAGAAAACTTGAAAATTCTTGCCCAAAATGCCGCACAGAAGGAAATTTCGAAGGTCGGTTTTCGACATATTCCAGTGCTAGTGCCTCAAATTCATTACCCCCAATAATTTTCCTAAGCATTGGAAAATCAGTACGCAGAATTTCGATGAGCCTCAGTCTGTACGCGTTGTAATAAATGTTAAGCCCAGTTCCAGGAGACACAAAGCCGCTGCCTGCGATGTGATTTAAAATAACATCGTCTGTTGATGTTTTCTCTGAGTTTAAAAGGTAGGCCTGAAAATAATCTTTGAATGTTCTTCATCATACAATTTCTTCACATCTTTCTGCTGTTACATCGCTTGCAATCTTCCTTGCATGCTCCAATTCCAAAAGCAGTTCTGATAGCGGGGGAATATTATCATCTCGCTCTATCATGGTTGCAACATTACCAAATCTTTTTACCGCGGCAGCATAGAGTTCCCAAACGGGATCCACAATGCTGGCATCATGCGTGTCGATAATATGATCAGTGTTATTGGTATGGCCAGCTTAGTGGAATTGCTGGACACGTTCAATAGGAACCGAGTTTAAATAGGTATAAGGATCAAATCCATGATTAAAACTTGATACATAAATATTATTGATGTCCAATAAAATCAAACAATTTGCTTCATTTGTGACTGCTGATAAAAATTCCCATTCGAGTAAAGTTCGATTCTTTAAAAGAAACATAACTAGACACATTCTCTAAAAGGATTTGTCTTTCTAGGTAATCTTGTACTTCTTTAATTCGTTTCACAACATGATTTAAGACTTCTTCTGTATACGGGGAGAGGCAGCAAATCATGCATATTTAAGCCGCTTACCCCGGTCCAGCATAAATAATTGGATACCCGAACAGGATTGATCCGTGCAATAAGAGTCTTCAGTTGCTTCAAGTAATCCCAGTTTAAGAGGATGAGTACTCCCAATAGATAATGAAACTCCATGAGTAACCAGTGGATACTGCTCGCGGATTCTGCTAGGATATAAAGAGGTTTCCCTCCAGGCATCATGAAGTTTTCAGAAATAATTTCAAACCAATGGATAGGGGGAGATGTTTCTAAAATAGTTGAATAGTGAGTTGTTCTTAACCCTAAACCAAATTCCAACCCTTTTCCGCCTGACATCTTGGCTCCTTCCTATCGTATCCAGAACAAACACAATTTATAATGACACAAACGTATATCGACAAAAATGATGATTATTATAAAAAATCTAATTAGGTAAGGATGTTAAACACCCTTACCTAAAGAGAAATTGTTCAATACAGTTAGGCTATTCTATGAAAGGTTATTCCATCACGGTTCCGCCTAATTTTTCACAATGTTTTTCAGACTTTTCTAATTTAAACCCTTGGCCCTTACAACTATTTTGGCCTTTACAAAATCCGCCGGGCATTTTACAGTCGCTCTTACCTTTACAACTATTTACCCCTTTACATTTTACCATGTCGTTTTTAGCGATTGTCATACCATCGCCTGCCATGGCAACCCCACCTGCCGTTAAAAGAGCTGCTGCAATCCCTGCTAAAACTAAGCCATTTTTTGTTCCCATAAAAATATCTCCTTAAATGAAAAAATGAATAAGAGGGCCGAAATAATGGTCCTACTTATTCTTTCTTGACTCCGCCCATTATTTTCTTACACGTTCCTTCCAAAACGTATAAATAATCACCAGGATCACCATCTTTTGTAGATTGTCCCTGGCAAGGATAATATTTTCCTGCACAATCATTCATCCCTTTTTTGACAATCCCATAGCACTTTTCAGCATTAGGCGGTTCAGTCTTTTCAGCGGCTAGGCTTTCGGGTGAACCTACTGCAATACTGGTGGTAAAAAGTGCTAATACTATGGATGATGAATTTGTTTGTTTTTAGACATGACAAATCTCCCACATATTGGAAATACAATTTAATTGTGTGAAAGATTAAATGTTTTGTCAAATTAATGACTTTTGAAAGGCAAGAAAAGAAAAGGAAGGGAAAGGAAATGGTATCTCAAAGGATACCTCAAAGGGTATATCAAAGGGTATATCAAAGGGTATTTCAAATGTGGTCAAAATTCGATGAATTATGATATCATCGAAAAAACGCAATCATAAACTCCGAGACGCACTCAAAAGGTAAATTTACTAAGGTTAAATTCACTATGGCATTATTATTCGACTTAGACGGCACATTACTTGATACCGCACCTGATTTTCTTTATGTCATTAATAAATTGCGAAATGAAGATCATCTCCCGTTGCTTTCATTAGACGATATTCGATCCTCTGTTTCACATGGTGTAGCCGCAGTACTGCAGACTGGCTTCGGCTATTCCAAAGAGCATCCTCTTTATGAAAGCCAAGCTAAACGCTTTTTAAATGACTACCGCAATTGCCTTGGGCAACATACCGTGCAATTTCCAGGCATACCAGAATTATTGTCGTTATTAGAAAATAATCATATTCCTTGGGGTATCGTCACGAACAAACCCGCCAATCTTACCGAAGCCCTACTTCTGAAGATGCATCTATCGGATCGAGCAGCTTGCATCATTTCTGGCGACACAACCCCAAACCCAAAACCGCATCCGAGATCCCTTATTATTGGCCGCGAGAAATTTAAATATTCCGGCACAGCAGTGTATTTATATTGGTGATGCTGAACGCGATATTGTCGCAGGAAAAGCCGCAAAAATGACTACCCTATGTGCATTATTTGGCTATATTAACAGCACTGCAGAGGCTAAGCTATGGCAAGCTGATTATTACATCGAACATGCTTCAGAAATTTGGCCTATTATTCAGAACTTTTATTCAAAATAACAGTCACCGTCACTCCTCCGCACGCATTTTACTTGGCCTAGGGCTAGTACTGGAACCGCCACTCTGCGTTAATAACTCGCCACCATTCAAACTACTCATTTCAATGGTGTGATCAGCAGTATGATCAACAGTTTGAACCATCCACTCAGGATGTTGTTCATCCGTTTGGGATTGAGATTGAGATCGAGATTGAGATTTTGATCTGGATTTAGATTTTGATCTGGATTTGTGTTTAACTTTGTCTCCAGAATCTGAATCAATTCCTGCCTCAACGTCTTTCATGCTCTTAACACTTGCTAATCCTTCCTCCGCAAGCTCCGGAAGTTGCGAATCTCCTACCTTAATTTTGAGTGCTCTATTTGCTATTAATATATCAAAGCTTGCCTCAGCAATTTTCATTGCGCTGTCACGTAACTGTTCTGGAGTGAATTCAGCACGAAAGAAATTTTTGAAATTGGCGCGAGACAAACAGCTGTGATACGGAGCAACCTCCTTTCTAATCTGTTGAAAGATTTCTTTGACAATACTCTCTTTTAGCTCACCTTGCTCTGGATCCAAATCAATTCTAAATCCACTCTTTCTAATTCCAGCTAATGAAGTGACAATCAATTCAATTGCCGTTAAATATTCTTCCGTATCTCTCACCGATCGATACCCTATTAGATTGGTGGTTTTAATCTTAGCAAAGATTTCTTCAACTAAAGGTACAGTGATGGTATCATAAGTTTTGTACCAATCTCGTCCCGCCCTTCTAGAGTGTTCTTTTAGAGTTTTTTGCAATGTGTCTTCACTGGCACTGCCAATAAAACGCTTTAAAGCAAAAAAACCAAGCCCGATAGCACCACTCACCGAACCACCAATGATTGCATTTCGAATAGTATTATTGCTTTGTGAAATATCTGGCAACATTGTACTGTCAGCAAAATTCACGATAGCGGGCGACGGCGTAGTACTCAAACTGCCATCACTCACAGAAATATTATAAAACGGTGTGAAAGCCGACCCATCAGTGATAAATTTCACCAAACCGCTGTCGATTTCCTGTTGTGAAAAAACTGTGATCGATTCTCCCGGCTGATTGACATTTTCAAAATGACCGTGACTGACGCCGCTCGCTGTAAATTCCAACTCGGGTGCTGGCGTATGATCATCAGTCGCATCCAAATCGTCTGGATTCATGATATGACTTTGATCTTGCACAACAGTGATTTGATTTTTAGTCAGTACAGGTTTGGCATTAAAATCGATCATCCCTGCCGCTGTGCCCGAACTTAAGCTGCCATCACTCACTGCAATACTGAAAGCAGGCACCGTTGCCGTACCATCTTGCACAAACCGCACGCTGCCTGCATCCAATTGCGCTTGCGTAAAACTTGTTATGGGAGCTCCCGCTGCACTGACAAATTCAAAGCGGCCACCCACAACATTACTTAAAATAAAACTTAAATTACCTGGAATCACACTTGATCCCGAACTTCCAGTCACCGCACTTAAGTTTGTGCTACTCAAGACCAGTGTTTCACCCTGCGCAATGGTAAATTCATTGTTAACTAAAACAGGTAAACTGTGAAAAGTAATCGCTGCAAATTGTGTTCCCGAACTTACCTTGCCATCACTCACCGTAATACTAAATTTAGGAGCATTCGCTGTGCCATCTGGAATAAATAGTATTTCTCCTGCCGTTAATTGTGCTTGAGTAAAACTGTTGATAACAAGCCCTTTATTGGTGAGAGCTTCAAAATGACCATACTGCACATTATTAACATAATAAGTTAAGCTTGCAGTGGGATCAGGATCGCTTGCACTTAACATGCTGCTGCTAAGCACCAAATTTTGTCCCTGGTTAATATTAAAGTTGTTGTTAATCAAAGTTGGCGCGACATTGAATATCACAGTGCAATTTTGTGGCGGCGTTGTTATCCTGGTATCACTCACAGAGACTGCAAAACTTGGCGCATTGCTGCTGCCATCGGGAACAAACTGAATATTGCCGCTTTGAACTTCAGCTTGGGTAAAACTTGTAATGCGAGTTCCTGCACTTGAGACCCGCTGAAAATAGCCATTTTGCACTGAGCTTACAATAAAACTTAAGCTTCCAGCTTGGAAGCTTCCCGGATCTGTGGCTGCAAAATAACTTGCGCTCAAAGTCACAGGTATACCTTGATTGATAGTAATTGTATTCACAGTTAAAACGGGTGCAGGATCAAAATCAACAGTTGCCAAAGCTGCTGGAATCGTCATAATTCCATTACCGACTGCGATTGAAAAACTGGGTGCATTAACACTGCCATCCGGAACAAACTGGACTGCACCACTCGCTACTTGCGCCTGGGTAAATGAAGTGATTGGAGCTCCGGGTGCTGCAAGCAATTCGAATTGTCCATTCAAAACTTGACTCGCCGTAAATTGCAGGGTAGAACTTGCCACACCTTGCTGAGTGGCACTCAGCATGCTCGAACTCAAAACCAGCTTCTGGCCTTGATTAATGATAAACATATTATTGGTGAGTACAGGGGCAACCGTAAAATTGACATTCGCAGCGACTGCAGTCGTCGTGACTTTTCCATCACTGACTGCAATGCTGAATTGAGGTGCATTTGCGCTGCCATCCGGAACAAATTGAACGAATCCCAATGTCAGTTGTGCTTGAGTAAAGCTATTGATTGGCACCCCTTTATTGGTGAGCAATTCAAAATGGCCGTACTGGACATTATTCACTATGAAGGTCAAGCCTAAAACGGAACTGTCAGGATCGGTTGCACTCAATATACTGGCTGTTAAAACCAAATTTTGATTCTGATTAATATTGAAATTATTGTTCACCAGGATCGGTGCAATATCGAATATCACCGTACTATTTTGCGGGGGTGTTGTAATTCTGCCATCGCTCACAGAGATGGAACAGATCGGCGCATTGCTGCTTCCATCCGTGACGAATTGAATCACCGAGCTTTGAACTTCAGCTTGCGTAAAACTTGTAATAGGAGTTCCTGGACTTGAAATTCGTTGAAAAAAGCCGTATTGCACAGAGTTTACAATAAAGCTTAAGCTTGCTATTTGGATACTTCCGGGATCTGTAGCTGCAAGATTGGCCGGACTTAAGAGTAGCGTCTGTCCTTGATTTACTGGCAGCTTATTTACTGTCAAAACAGGTGAAGGATCAAAATCAATGGCAGCTGTTGCAGCAGGAATCGTCATTTTGCCATTGCTGACTGCCATTACATAACTCGGAGCTTGGCTGGTTCCATCTTGCACAAATTGAACCGATCCGCTTTGAACTTGTGCTTGAGTAAAAGAGGGAATGGCAACTCCAGGTGCAGCAACCAGCTCGAATCGACCATGCAAAACTTGACTTGGCAAAAACACCAAGCTAGAACTACCGCCACTGGGATTACTCGCACTCAGCATACTTGGAGTCAACACGACAGTTTGCCCCTGATTGATCGTCAGCGTATTGGTGAGCAGCAGTGGCGCAGGATTAAAACTGATGGCCGTAGCTTGTGGAGGCGTTGTGACTATGCCATCACTCACTGCCACGCTGCAACTTGGTGCAAAAGTAGTACCATCCGGAGCAAATCGAACTTGACGGCTTTGCACTTGTCCCTGCGTAAAGCTTAAAACAGCATTGCCAAGACTGCTCAGCAATTCAAATTGACCATGCTGAATTTGGCTGATTAAAAAATTCAAACTTGCGCTAAAATTGCCTGCATGCGTCGCGCTCAGTTGACTGCTCGTTAAAGTGAAAGCCTGCCCCTGATTCAAAGTCAGGGTATTATTGCCCATTATCGGTGCCACATCAAAAGTAATCCTTGCCGCCATCGCTGCTGTTTGCAAAGATCCATCACTCACTGAAATCTGATAACTTGGTGAATTAGTACTACCATCATGTACAAACTGAATCGAACCGATTTGGACTTGAGATTGTAAGAAGCTTGTGATAGGAACTCCAGGATTGCCGGCCTGTTGAAAAAACCCATGCTGTACATTGCTGACAATAAAAATCAATTTGGGATTGTCTGCGCTTAAATCGAGATTGATGGCTGAAAGTTGTGAGGAAAAGAGCGTCACAGTCTGGCCTTGGCCAATAGAAAGATCATTAGTGACAATTTGTGCGCCTCTATGAATGAAATTAACTTGTGCAGCTTGGGGCGTCATGCTCATTAAGCGGCCATCACCCAACACTTGAACTTCGTAATAAGGTGAAAATGGGCTGTCGTCTTGGGAGAATTGTACCATTAGATTGTCTATTTCTTGTTGCGAGAATCTTGTAATTGGGGTAAAAGGACTAGAAACATAAGAAAAATAGCCATGTGTAACAAGGGACACTAAATATGGAATTGAATAATCTAGAGAAGGATGTTTCGGGAAAGTGGCATTTAGAAAATGACTATTTATAGGAACGGTATTACCTTTGGTGATATTTAAACTATTAGCAGTTAAGGTGCAAGGAGTGTCACCAAATATCACAAAAGCTCCTCCAGGTCCAGCGGATTGGGGTACCCCGATTGCTAAATCTGAATGGCCATCATCGTTGAAATCTGATCCTCCGGTTAGAAAAATCCCTGTGGGATTCGCAAACGGAAAATTGCTCACTATAAAACCTTCTGCCGTTGTTAAGGTAGCAATGTTCAGGTTGCCAAAACTTCGAATATTTTTATTGCCAAAAATCACATAAACTGCGCTAGATATACCTGATTGTCCTGGAGCTGCGATAGCTAAATCCGCAATACCATCATCATTGAGGTCTCCAGACTTTGCAACTGAATATCCAAAAAGACTATTAGAACCAGATCCTAAAATTGTCAAACCGTTAGAACCTGCTACACCGGCTCCTCCAAAGATTACATAAACAACGCCTGCAGTACTAGGTACTTGTGCCGTACCAACAACAAGATCAGTAATGCCGTCGCCGTCCAAGTCCATACTACCTAAAGAAAGAGCCCCTTGGGCACCAGTCGAAGGACCAGTGATAGTAAAGCCATTTCCCCCAAAAACAAGACTACCTGAACCGCAAATTCCAGCTTTGCCAAACATCACATAAGCCATAGTGGCAGAAGCATCAGGTGATGAAATGGCAAAATCAGCTACACCATCATTATTTAGGTCTCCAATTCCAGTTACGAGCATTCCGACAGCAAATACCGTACTAGGTCCCGTAAATGTACAGCCATTTGTACCGATTAAACTCGAAATGGTAAAAGTACCACCGCTTCCGATGCCGTTTGCCCCAAAAAGTATATATGCTTTTCCGAAATTTGAAGAAGTATAAGGCGCGCCTATTCCTAGATCTGCCTTTCCATCATGGTTGATATCCCCAAGAAAATTAACTGAATATCCCGCAGCCCCCGATGAAGGAAATCCAGTAATGACAAAACCATTTGTTCCAGTTAAACTCGGACTCGAGACACTAAAACTGCCGCCAGCACCAATACCCACTTTTCCAAAAATGACGTAAACGATGCCGGTGGTACTGGAATACATAGGAGCACCAATTGCAAGATCTTCAATGCCATCGCCATTGAGATCGCTGCCTGCAGCGACTGAAAATCCTCCTTGTGATGCTGAAGGAAATCCCGAGATGACAAATCCATTGCTGCCCGTTAGTGAATTTGGATTGAATCCATTACTTGGGATATTTTGAGTTCCAAAAATTACATAAACTGCTCCGTTGCTTCCGAATAGAACTGGAGCACCAATAATCCAATCGGGAATTCCGTCTCCATTGAGATCACCCAATGCCATACTAGTACCTGCGTAACTAGCTTCAGCAAATCCTGTAATAGAAGTACCTTGCAAATTAGTGAGTGTGGTGATGTCTATATTGAGAGGAAATTGCGTTTGTGGCATAGTAAATACTCCTTTAAATAAATGCTCTCTAAAAAATGCTAAACGCTTTGAACCCATTCGCAACTATTCACGTATTACCAATGTATTACGAATGGTTGCAACACCTTGCAAACTTTTTTGATTTTAATTTTGGAAATTTAACGATCTGGCAAATTTTGGGATAAACCCTAAATGCTAAAAAAATGTAATGAAATTGTCAATAACGCATCTTATTTTATGCTTGAATTTTTGTCAATCAGTTGCATGCTCAAGGGCATTGTACCTCGTCTCTAACAAATTTAAAAAAATGCTTGCTCACAACCTAAGTAAGAAAACAAAATTTCATCGCAATTTCTATTTATATTTCGAGATAGTCAGATTAAGAGCTTGCTTCTCATAAAAGGACATGATAGGATCGACCTATCATTTATCTACTATTTTTTTACTGAACAGATTTTTAATTATTAAATTTATAAGTTAAATAACTTATTACTCTATAGATTTAAAGTCATTTGCCATTAATTTGCCATTAAATTGCGAGAAATCAAAGCATTAGAATAGGAGAAATATTATGTTACCTAATACTTTACAACGTCCCAAAAGTTCCTCATTACAAGCTCATCCCCGCACTACAAAGCTAAAAGCCTTCTTTTTAGTTTTACTCGCTTGTCTTTTCATCCAATCCGCACTGTGTGAATCTGTCATTGCAAAAACACTACCAGAAACCAGAAAATCACAAACTTATCCAAGCAGTAAATTCAGAAAGAAATTAGAAAAGAATGAAAAATTAAAGCGTGAATTACCCAATATCTATGCAAATTTATGGAAAGCAGGCAGCGTCTTAAATCATCAAAAACGAAAATTCTATCCTTTGATCATTGAGAACAATTCTGCGCTGGAAGCATTCAGTGACGGCAAGCGAGTCATCATCACTCGAGGCCTGGTCGAAATCTTAAATGATGAAGATGAAGCAGCCATGATATTGTCTCATGAAATTTCACATACCTTATTAGGACACGTATTTGCCAATAAAACTCAGAAACAAAAAGGAACCCTATCTGTTCCTACTCAAAATATTAGTTCATTACAATACACTGGGAAAAAGCGTCGCATGTCTTATGTCAAAAAATTTGAATGTGAAGCAGATTATATGAGTGTCTATTTAATGGCAAGGGCAGGTTATTCAATCGACAATATCGGAAATAGTTGGAAGAGAATTGCAACTTTACTTCCACCTACCCCAGAACATATTGTGGCAAAAACGCACCCGACTCGCAAAGAAAGGCTCGCAATTTTATTGGAGACTCAAAAGGAAATTAACGATAAAACCCAGTCAAACCTAGAGCTTCTGCCGAACTTTATTACGGGTTGAGTAGAATCCATTCTGCTAAGCAGGCGGAGTTCCTCCTTATATTCTCTAGATACACTCTAGCTGAAGCAATAGGTCTTACGGCATAATTGATACAATTTGTTCAAAAATTTAGGGGACTTTAAAATCTCTCTTTTCTAAAAAGATACCGAGATTCGTGCGGTCTTAGAATTAATTTTTTATTAAACAAATTCCTTATTTTTTCTTACCACCAGGTTAATCCGAGAGGTGAGTTCACTAGCGGTGAGGTTCGATAGCAATAACCTGTGGGATATGGATAGAAATCTTCAGAATAATGATGATAATAATAATTAGATCTGCAACCACCATGGGAGCAATATGCTAACTGTGTGCCAGACTTAAGTCGAGTTACATCGCTTAATTTGGCAATGGCAGTTTCTTTGTTTGCTAGTCTTGTGGGTATTGATACGCTGGCACTTGCTGGAACAGCTGCAACGCAGAGTGATCCTGTGACTACTGATGCGAGTAAATAATTTTTCATATGGGCTCCCCTAATTCCTATTGAGTATACTATTTGAATATACAATTGTTATGTATCAATTTATTTTAGGCAGAAGAAGCAGTTTCATTTCGCGATAAATTAAATCTTATAATTCAGCATTCCTTAAAATACCACGAAACAAAATTTATTTATTATTATATACACCTATTGTTAATAGTGATTGATCTCTCTAAATATTTTGAAGGAACAGATCAGAGATCCTCCTCTCAAAATAAGTGGATTAAAAAAAAGGAGAGATCAATCATGTTAATTATAGCGCGGTTCTTTAATTCACTTGTAGAATATGTTGAATTTATCTATCAGCATGGGTCAAAACCCTTTCGACCCTCTAAATGCGGATACTGCGGTAAAGCAGGATTAAGATGCCATGGTTTTCGCGAACGCAAAGCAGACAGAGAGAATCACTGCGAAGATTCTCTAAATCCTGTCTTGATTCCAAGATTTTTTTGCAAACACTGTCGTCGTACTTGTTCAGTATTACCAAATTGCATTTCTCCCAGAAGGTGGTACCTCTGGTCAGTGCAGCAGCTTGTATTGTCACTGGATATTTTGGAACATTCCCTGCGGTACATCGCAAGTAAGACGCCTCCAGTCAGAAGCACAATAGCGCGCTGGGAGCTGCGCCTTCGAACTATGTTTCCGATACATTCCTTGCATTTGAAGAGTAGAGCTCCAGACCTAGGAAGAAGCGCTGAGTCATTCTGTATTTTCTGGAAAGCTTGTCTAGCACAAATGTCATTATCCGATGCAATGTTCTGGATTTATTGTGCTGGGGAAGTCATCCCATGATTAAAGTTATTTCAAGCTATTTTAAACCTAAATTTAAGTGAGACAGTCAAAATGAAGATTTAAAACATAAACACACACTTTCGCCACTGTTATTGCAGCCCATTTTTCTGGGACACTTTAGTTTTTTGTGTTACAGGAGGCGAATATGAACAAAATTCCACCCTTAGCATTGTTTCGGTTATCTGTGCTGGGACCGTTGGCTAGCCGTGAGAAATTGGAGCGAGGTGAACTAAAACGCATTATTCGTGAACTGGCAGCCAAGAGTTATGATATTCCAGGCTCAGATAGGAATCGCGTGACTGAATATGCCATTGAGCATTGGTATTACAATTGGAAGCGGGGCGGTATAGAAGCATTGGCTCCTAAGATGCGTCGCGACTGCGGCAAAACAAAGCTAAAGAAGGAATATCAAGAAGCTATTCTGAAATGTAAATCAGAGAATAAAAAGCGCTCAATATCGGGTATTAAACGCGTGTTAGAGTTATCTGGAGTTTCAGCCATCGGTGAGCTGTCGCGCTCGAGCATTTACCGATTGTTAAAAAGCGTAGGATTATCCCGACGCCTTGAAGAACCTGCAGTCACTATTGAACATCGCAGCTTCTGTGCTGAAAAGTGCGGCGACATCTGGTATGGAGATGTCTTGCATGGTCCATCGGTTCCCGTTGGCAAAAGGCTTAGGAAAGCTTATTTGGTGACCTTAATGGATGATGCATCGCGTCTAATTGCGCACAGCGCCTTTTGTCTCGCTGAGACAGCACTTGATATCGAGGGAGTTCTGAAGCAAGCGATATTGAAACGAGGATTACCTAAGAAGTTAGTCGTGGACAACGGGGCGGCTTATCGTTCCAGAACTTTGCAGGAAATTTGTGCACGTCTTGAAGTCCGTCTAATTTATTGTCGCCCATATGCCCCGCAGGGTAAGGGTAAACTTGAAAAATGGCACGGAAGATTTAGAAGCGATTTTCTAAATGAACTAGATACTTCTCAATTACGCGATTTGCAAGATTTAAATGAACGTCTCTGGGCATGGATAGAAGGCGAATATCACCAACAAGTGCATAGCGCTCTTCAGGGATTAACGCCGATGGAAAGATGGCGGAAAGATATTATTCATGTTCGGCCTCTCGGGTCTTTTACTACCAAATTAGATGAAATTTTTTATCACCGCCATAAACGAACTGTCAGAAAAGATAGCACTGTTAGCTTTGAAGGAAATATGTTTGAGGTTCCTTATGAACTTTCAGGCAGAACAGTGTTTCTTGTGACTGATCCGCATCGAAAAGAAGCCATCCGTGTGGAGTCCCAGTCAGGGGAATTTTTAGGGGCAGTCACTAAACTAGATCCTATTGCGAATCTCGACAGACGAAGGATAAGACCCCAAAAGCAACAGGAACTGCTGGAGAACAAAAAAGCATTTAATATGGTTGAACTCGCATTAGAAAATTATACAAATTCTTTAAGAGTACATGTAATAGGAGATGAAGATGAGTAATAAACACTTTGGTTTAACCCACACTCCAATCGGAAAAGCAGTTAAGAATTTCTGGGATGACGGGCAGCAATTTAGTGACTTCATAGAGAAATTTCAGTGGCTATTGAATAATCCAGGGATTGGTATCTTTACAGGAGAACCTGGAGTTGGTAAAACCGCAGCGCTACGCCAAGCAACACAAAACATTAACCCGCATACTCATCAAGTGATCTACATGCCAGAAACGGATTTTGGACGGGTGGATTTATATCGTAGCCTTGCTATTGAGCTTGGGTTAGAACCATCAACACGCCGTGCTGTGTTGTGGAGAAGCATCAAGAATAGGGTCCAAGAACTATATGATGGGAAAAATATTTTGCCAATCTGGATCATTGACGAAAGCCAGAATTTGCCGCATGAATTTTTTATTGATTTACCATCGTTCCTGAATTTTGCGCTCGATTCCAGGGATATTATGACAATATGGCTAGTAGGACATCCCTCCCTTAGCCAAGTTTTAAGTAAGGTGGTGCACAGTGCGTTATACAGCCGAATTTCTGCAAAAGTGACTCTGAAACCCATCATAGAACGAGAGAGATTCCAAGCATTAATTGATTATGCCTTTAAGGAAGCTGGGAGCCAAATAAAATTGCTTTCTGACAGTGGTATAGAGATGTTGCGGCAGGCTTCACAAGGAAAGCCGCGACATGCCAGCAAAATTTTGCAAGGGGCATTGAGAATAGGCGCTAAGAAAGGATTGACTCATCTTCCAGATGAAGTTCTAAAGGCAGCAATAGAGGAACTCCAATGAGGGAGATTATCATGTTATTTACACCACCTACTCTAACAGATGAAGCGGCTTATGAACTTGTGGAATTTTTGCAAGATTTTGTATTGGCGCTTGAAAATCACTATATGCCGCAGCTTAGACGCTATACCAAGACATCAGATGAAGAAAGTAATTTAAGTTTTGGATGCGAGGAGGTTGAAGGAGTCGATCCATTTTAATTGTTGAAAAAACAGTCAGCGAGGTAGGTTTAACTGCTGACTGTTTCACTTAAATTAGGTCGAAACGAATCATTTAATTTATTGCGGAACGTAACAACAATTTCGATTTCATCATTTCCATACACATATTTGGATATGTATGATTTCATAAAGCTATAATTAGGTATGTTGTGAGTAGATTAGTTCCATGGATCCTATAGATTTTTTTCGTAATTTAAATGGCATCTGCAAAATTAACTTATAAATCAAGTGATTGCTGTCGTGTCATTATCAGTGTTCTAAACTCAATGTTAATATGATTTTTATCAATAATGTTGATTAATTGTGAGAGCAGTATAGATGGATGGGTCAGGTCTTAAATTTTAAGCTAATTTTTAAACTTTTACATTTAAGATCTGACCCTTATGACTTTAAGAGTTTGATAATTTCTTTTATTCTTTTTTCTTTCATCTTTAATAATATTGTCTTTCAATATTGATAAAAGCTATTCAATAAAAATCGCTTCATTTAATTCATCGGAGTCATTAATTTATTTTGCGTGCATATACTCTTATAAGTCTATTCATTATTCATTCTCTTACTCATATTTGCATCATATTCGACATACTGATATGTCCTATTTATTATTATTGATATTTCTACTTTAATATTACCTCTTAAATTTAATTAAATTATTTTTTCGTGCATATGCTCTCATTTACTTGTGCTGCATTTTTCATTTATGATTATGAATTCGTTCCCATTTCTAGAATGAATAATTTTACTTAAAAATACAGCAAAATTATTCAAAATAATAAAATAAAAATTCTCGAAACTTAATAATTAATATTTAGTATTTTTTTTGCGTGCATATGCGCGAAAAAAGAAAATTAGCTAAGTAAAAATAATTGTGTTATGATTGCGCCTAGTTTTATTAGACAATAAGGAAGTATCATTATGAGTATTGAAAAACTAAACCTTGAACAATTATTAGCACAAGAACAGCGTAACAAAATGGCAATGGATATCGACAGCGATGCTTCACCCCTGAATAATGAGGTGCGTGGAATAATTGGCGCTTTCGTTTCAACTTTCCAAAGCATGCAACTACACGCATTGCAATCACAATTGAGTGCGGCATCAGCTGTGGCTCTGCCATCTTCTTTAAGACCAGATCCCGCTGGTTTTTCAAGAGAACCCATCGTGTTGAGCAATGATAGGGCACAACTTGAAGAACGCAGACAACGAGTGGAAGCAAGAGCAGTTGAAGCCAGACATGAACGTCGTGTTGCAAGACAAGCAGATGGTCATCAATTGGCTCAGGCACCTGGTGCGCCTCGAGTAGATTTGATGACAAGAATGCAATTCTAATTTGCAATTCTAGTCTGAAGATCGGAATTTTCAGAATGATAAACATCTGAAACAATGCAACTCCGATCTTATTTGTTGCCTAATAACTTTTGTTGCTTATCAACGCCATGTTTAATTAACAGTCGATTGCATTGTTAATTAATCATGGCTTTTTTAATTTTTATATTAGAACAAGCCAGGTCCTTTCCAATTTAATTTTTATAAAACAAATCATCCCCTTTCGGCTGTATCCATTTTTTTTGATATACTTAATAGAAGTTTTAAAATTTTGTAAGCTATTTGACTATTTAATGGTAGGTCTGAATACAATATGGGCATTCAAGGGCAGTGCGTGAACGCTAACGATGGGAATTAATTGGCATTTAATCAGCAGTATTAAGTTTCAAAATCTATATGGCTAGCAATAAAATTTTAGTTACAGCTAAAAAATTTCATATTCGAACATTTCTAAATCTAAGTATTGCTTGCATACTTTATTTTGGATCCATCCTCACTGTCCATGCCACAAGCTTTCAAAGTAACGTTCCCGATATTGGCCAAGGCGGTGACTGGGTCATCGATACCGCTCAAGAACGTTTACTCGGTTTTGCCATGATGCAAAAGATCAATGAGGCAGAACTCATCACGCGAGATAATGTTGTCAATGATTACTTGCACAATTTAAGCACTCGATTGCAAGCTGCTGCGCCACACACAGATTTCAAGCTCCATTACTTTTGCATCGAAAATGACATTTTAAATGCTTTTGCTTTTTTAGGAGGCCATATTGCCGTGCACAGCGGTTTGATTATTGCTGCAGAAAGAGAAAGCGAACTCGCAGCAGTGCTCTCGCATGAAACAGCCCATATTACGCAGCAGCATCTAGCACGCATTATTACCACTAATAAAAAAATGACTCCTTTAACCGTGTTGCAGCTTGCTGGGGCCATTGCCCTGGGTGCTCTGGGCGGCAATCCTGAAGCGGGTATGCATCTTGCGAATGCTGCCATGGGTGCGCATGTGCAAAATTTGATTAATTTTACCAGAAGCCATGAAAAGGAAGCAGACAGAATCGGTATTCAAATTCTCTCCCAAGCAGGTTTTGATCCCCATGCCATGGAATCCATTTTCAAGAAACTCAGTGCCCAAACAAAATATCATGAAAAACCGCCAGAATATTTATTAACACACCCGATGCATGAAGAGCGTATGGCAGATGCCTATAACCGTGCTATTCAAATGCCGAAACAGCAAATTCCAGACAGCTTATTTTATCAATTGATTCGTGCCAGAGTACTGGTCGGAAATCAAGAAAATGCTAAACGCCGTGTCAAACGATTAACCGAAATTTTCAATGCTGATAAACACTCTGATAAAACCACATTGGAGTATGCCCTAGCACTTGCGCTCGCCAAAAATCGCCAGTACAAGCAAGCCGAAGATCATCTTAATAATCTAATCGACCGTTATCCTAATGAATGGCTTTTCAAATACAGTTTGGCGGAGATTGAGCGAGACAAGGGCGATTATGAATCTGCTGCCGAGCGCTTCAAATTTTTAAGCGAAAGCGATCCCACTAATTTTGCTGCAAGCTTAATGTATGTAGAACTCCTCATGGAAACCAAAAATGTTGAAGATCTTAAAAAAGCAAGAGTCATGCTCATGAAATTGCAAAAAGTGCGTCCTTTCGATACTAATCTCTTGCAATCGCTTGCTAAGGTACAAAGTTTATTAAAAAATCGGGTAGATTTGCATCAAACTCAAGCGGAATGGCATCATTTGCGCGGCGAGTATAAAGAAGCGCTGAAACAACTCGACATTGCTATTGAATATGCTGAAAAAAAGGAATCTTATCGGGTAAGCAAACTTAATGCACGCAAGAAAGAGCTTGAGACGGAACAGCAACAGATAAAGAAGTTAGAATAGAGCAATCATTCAAGGAATTGAAAAACTGAAGATTATTAAGGATCCCATTCTTTTGGAAACTGAAATCCGAGAAATAAAGGGTAATTAAATCATCAATTTGAATTAAAGGCCCGCGCAGTTAACAGGCTTCTAGAATAGGGCCAGCCATGCTATAGGATACTACACAAGCCTCTAAGTTTATAATTCTCAGACTTGTACTTCAAACACTAACTTTCCATCTTTCGCAACTTCTAGACCATACTTATACATTGTGCCAAGTTCATATTGTGCACCTGCGTCACCTTTCCAAAATGGCCATAAGAAGCTACCTGCCTTTTTTAATAATTCTGACCTTGTTTCGCATAACTCCTCATTTTTCATAACAGCAGACATCATTATCTATCTCCCTGTACTGATGACTAGGTTTTTTAGTACCCTTTTAGCCGTTCATACAAATGTTCCATACCTCAACTAAAGACTATCCGCTCGCTCTTTCGTTCTGTCCCTACTTCTGCGATTGCTTCTGCTGCTGCTAGCGGCTGCGATCGAGTTTGAGAAGCAGCAAATTGCGTTAAAATTGGAGCTACTGAAGGTGTCAGGCAGCGCCAAAGCCGCTCTTCAATCAAGTAGTGATAGTGATTTTTTGCACGCCTGTCTCCATCAGCAGCTGTGTATACTAAATGCAGCTTACAACTATCTTGAAAAGACAAGCCATGATTGTATCCTGGCATAGGTTTGGGTTTATCTTGTGCATCATGGGCATACAGAATAATATTAGCTTGTAACATTTCACACATCGCTTTGATTTCAGGTTGATCACCCCAAGCTCTATTTTTTGGATCTCCCATATAGGTTAAATGAGCAAGAAAAACCTCTTCGGAAGCGAAGTTTTCAACATATTCCTTTTTCTTTTGTCTCATATAATCAACAACATTTTTTCTAAAATTCACATTCACTAAAACTTCAAAGATTCCTGTAAGTTTTTTGATAAACTCTACACTTCCATCATATCCTTTAAGTATCACACGATTTTCTTCAGCAGATGCTGCCACTTCACTTCCAAAAAGATTTATGTACCGAGTTCTAAATTGAGCCGGGTCATCGATGACGGGAATAAGGTAAGCAAACGAGACTGCATAAAACAAACAAGTTCCATCATCCGGTACGTCAACCTCATATCTGCTTGCTATTGAATCACTACCTTCTATGAGCCTTGGATATAATAGCATCTTTTTTGGCTCAAATTTATCTTTTGTAATCTTCTCTATTGCGCCATCCTCAAACGATCTAGTTTGAAAGTCTGATAATCTTTCTACTCCGATATGGATTTTATACTGCCTAAGAAAATTTTTCACCAATTCAGATTCTTGTATAAAAGGAGCTTGTAACACAGAGGCAATTTCATATATTGCAACGTACAAGGGAGCATTTTCATTAAGCCGTCGCATGATCCCCTGGAACTCTTTTTCCTTTTCTATTCTTAATTTAGTTTGTTCTTCTTGTTCTTGTATTATCTTCGCTTTTTCCTGATCGAAATCTACTTTATCTACTGGCTTCTTGGTGTTAAATTCTAATTGCTTTTTCTTTAATTTTTCATTTTTCTGCTCTAATCTCTCAACTTCTTCCTCTAATTGTTTGAGTTCTGCCTTTATTTGGCTAATCCGCAAAGCATTATCTCTTTTCTTTTTCTTTTTTGTAACCAATTCAATTTTTGCTTTTGCTTTTTCATGGTATCCAGTTGTCAATGTCGCCTTATAGATGCCAGCCTTAGAATCAACCTGTTCCTTACTTAAAACCCCTTCTTCAACTATCTTTTTTACAGGCAATTCAAAAGGTTCGTCGTTATAATTAAATGGATGATTGGTATAGGAAAACCAACGTGTATTATCTTCAGCAAAAGAGGATGTCCAAAGCACAACTTCTTCGTCTGTATCAAGTTCAGCAAGTTCTTTGCGAAGTTTTGTTTGCTCGGCTTCCATTTTATCAATGCGCCGTCTATTTGTAGTGATATCAAGTTGATAAGATTCAAACCACTCTGATTGCAATGTTTGTAAAGCTGCTTTTTGATCTGCGGCGTTTTTTGTCGCTTCATAACTGGATAATCTAATTCTATTTTGCTCAAGAAGTCTTTTGGAATCCTCAATTTCACGAACAACTCTTTCTTTCTCACTAAAGAGTTTCAGTGCTTCGTCTGTATAGGTATGAATAAACGTTTTAAATTTCAATCTATCATCGTCACCATCAAAATTAAACTGATCTGGGTGTATCCCTCGTTTACTTTTAATGCTTTTTAAAATTTCGTTTCTTGACTCATCAGTCAGCACGTTAATAAGAAAAAGATTATCAGGGTTTGCCATTGCCTCAATAATTTCTTGCTGCCGACCATTCTGTCTTGCTTCTTCTATAAACTGTTCAGCACCTGTTGCTGCTTTCCCAAAATTAGTGATGGCGGTTAAAATTTGACCCTTTAAAACATTACGTATTGTATTTTCTATATTGGTCAAACCTCTTTTAAGTGTAGCTAAATAACCATCTTCTACATTTGTGAGAGTATCGATAATATCTTCTTTAGTTGTTTCTTTAGGAGTATTGGTAATTATCCAAATAATCGAGCTCACGGCTTCACTCGGTCTTGAAAATATTTTGCTCAAGAGTTTACTTAGATCAGTTAGGACTGCCCCTCTTCGCGCTGTAAGATCTTCATATTTAACTGTTACAGCTATCCTGGCAGTTCTCGCAGATTTCATAGCTAGTTCCATGTTGATAGCAACTGCAATGCGTTCTTCTTGACCTCTTGTATCAAAAAAGCCAGGACAATCACAAAAAAATATTGAACCAGACGAAAAAATTTCTGGATATAATGTCTGAGATTCTGCAGGACGATGACCAATAAGAGGATATTTTCTACCTTCGAGATCTACCAAATACTTTTTCTTGGTTCTTGAATCCTCCTCTTCTTTTAATTTAGAGGGCATTACAACCAGTTTTCCAACTTTTTTTGTAGTAGAAAATTCAGCACCCATTAAATAGGTAATGGTTGTGCTTTTACCGGCTCCTGTTGCCCCGATAAACACTACTACATCTTTGTCAGCAACTAATTCGGCAGCTTTTATTCCATTACAGATCATCGTTTTTAGTAGCGCGACACCTTTTTCTGATTCTGCTTTTACTTCCACATCCTTAGAACTGCCTGAAACCTTTTCTGCGTATTGGTAACTCATAACCTTGTCTCCCTGAATTTACAAACAATTACCTTAATTCCTAAAAACTACTTCTGCTTACTTTTCAGCTATTGTATTATCATTCTTTGCAAATAACAAGTCCAAAATTTAATCTTTTATTCAGGATTTAAGTGAAATTGGAAGTAAATTCACTATGGTTGCTTTCAAATATAACTCAGGTTATATTTCTTGAATTGATCTACAAGAAAGCAGAGAAATTTTTATGTGGAATGTATCAAGCTTAAATGCGTTATATAAAATGATTGTTGAAGGAAATTTAAAAGTAAAAGATATCGCTGGCAAAGATCTTGTATTTGTCATAGGAAATACTGGCGCAGGCAAGAGTACAACTATAGGATATTTAATGGGGGTGGAATTTGTGTCTAGTAAAATGGCAGGGAGAATAGTAGCTTTACCCAAACAGTTAGAAAAAATCCTAGACCCACAAACCAACAAAGAATATTTGGTAGATCTCGAAGGTAGAAAATATCCTCTTATTGGTCATCGACTCGGGGAATCGCAAACGTTATATCCAGAAGTATTTCAAGCTGGAGAACTATACCTTTGTGATTGTGCAGGTTTTTTTGATACCAGAAGCGAAATAGAGGGAATAGCAGCTTCATTAAATTTGCAACATGCAATGAATGCTGCTAGAAGTATCAAGCTATTAATAATAATTAATTATGCAGAGCTTCAAGCGGCAAGGGGAACAGCGTTTACAAAACTTATTGAGTTACTCAGTAAATTATTTAATGATTTTAATCAAATTATTCCAAATCTTTATTGGATAGTTTCCCAAGTTCCAAATGAAATCGATGAAAATGATATTAAGGAACAATTAATTGGAGAGGGTGGTTTTGCTTATACTCTTAAAAACCTAGTGAATACAAGTTTCCATTTATCAACTCCAGCCAAAAGTGCATTTGAAAAAGATAAGGATCTCATTCATGCTCAATTGAAGTTAATCAACTTTATGGCAAACAATTTGACCATTATCAATGTTCTTAAAGATTCTGACCGAAAGAAAATTATGGTACAACTCAGCAGCCAACCCAGCATTTCTGCAAATCAATTATCCTTTCTTCAATATGAAGCCCCTCGTTTAGCATTGGCTCAATATGTCCGAAACTTTATAGGACAACTCCGGCAATTGGCAAACAATAAATTGAAACACCAAGCTGCCCTTCAATTTTTTACTTTCGAGAAACAACTTATTGAAAAAGAAATTAAAAAGACTGATAAAATAAATTTGAGATTAAGTCAAAATAGCAGAAAACACCAAATAAATATTACCCTGTTGGATATAAAAAATAAACAACTCATTGCAGTAAATGATTCATTAGAATCATCACAAAAAGAAATAACTGCATTGGATACAGATGAAGAAATTATTATTAAACGCTTTGTGGTCCAGTATACATTAAAATGGTATGAAAGGTTCTATTATTTATCAAGTACTATTTGCCATTCTGACGAGCCCTTTGAAACATATAGAGAAAATATACGAACAGGTTATATAGGAAAACGAGAAGTTGATGCTATGCGAGGTCATTATAAAGCTATATATTATACTAATTGGGGAGAAAATGCGGATATGTCAATTGAATTGGTTATAAGGAAAAAAAATAAAAGAGATAATGCAACAAGAATAAAATGTTTACGTGAAAATATAGCTCAGCTGGAAAGAACAAAAACTGACTTAGAATTAGATATATTTGAGTTGCAAGGAAAAATAAAACTTTTGAGACAAATTCAACAAGAGAATATTACTAGAACTCAAACACAACTAAGTCTTCAATATGATAAATTAAGAAATCTTAGGTTAAAATTGCAAGAAACCAAGGATGATTTACAAGAAACAAATGACTCAATTCAACAAAGTAAAATATTATTTTTAGCTATAGATCAATTTATATCCGTGTTGCAGACTCCATTATCATCTGATAGCATTTTAGCAAAGAACATTCATGAACTAGCTTCAGTTTATGAGACACCACATATGAAAAAAGAATTTTCTCCGCTATATTCATTATCAAAACTTGGAATGTCCTCTACTAAGGTTGAGCGCCCGACCTTCCTCAGCCATAATTTCAGGCGGTGATGCTAAGGAGCACCACATGGCGCTCCGCATTGTTTTTATTATCAATTTGTCTTCCTTAACTGCCTCAGCACAAATCAAAAAGAAATCAACAGGGGCAGAAAATATTTATTTAAACAAATAACTAACAATCTTTAAACGACCAGATTGTTAAAAGATGGGCGTTCAAGGGCAGAGCGTTAACGGTGACCTAGTTTCTAGTCAATGGCGCATCAATATCCACAATAGTCGAATAATGCTTCGCTTCTTTTTGCAGATCCAACACGCTTCCGGTCTTGCCCACAAATTTCCCAAGAAAAGGAATAGAGATTGCAACAAGTCCTAGAATCAAAAATAGCACAGGTCGATCGAGCGGTATGAATTTTGGATTGTCTCGATGTGTTTTATACATGGTAATAGAGGCAATTATAAAACCAACACCCAAAATCACAGAGGCAGCCAAAAACAAGCGCGTGATCACAGTGGAACCCGCTATCATATTTTCTGCAAGCTCTCCGATGGAGGGAATTGTTTCCGCAAAACAAGTTGGGGAAAGCAACAGTGTGATCTTCAGCAAATAAGCTTGTAATTGTCGTAGCATACTTCACCTCTTAAACCGGAATATGATAATTCAAATCGACAGATACCGTTTTAGAAACTCATCAAAGCTTAAGTTCTTATGCTGTTCTAATTCAAGTAAGTCATGATGCGATTCTGCAGCTAATTCATTATAATATTTTAGCTTTTCATAATCAAGATCTTTGTTTAGAAACTCCGCTTCGTGTATCTTCGACCATCGATTGGCAAATCCAAAATAGGATTCTTGATTTTGCTTTATTTCTGCTACTATTTTTGCTGAGGGTAATTCATCCATATTTGCAAGTTTTTCTGAAGCCTCTGCTACCGAATTAGTAAAATCCTGCACGGAATATGCCCTATCCAGTACATGGGCTGTCCTTCCCATATCTGCCAAAAGTTCCTTTGCATATTCAACAACAGAAATTTCTTCATCATTTTCTTTTCTTAGCATTGTACCATATTTCCTACCCAAATTGACTGTTTGTATATGGTTTGCTCGAATACGAGTACTTTCCTCTGGCGTAATAGGGGGACTGTCTTTTAATAAACACATTAATAAAAAGGCATCTAAGACATGGATGGTTTTGGGCTCAATACCCAGCGGCAAATAAGGATCTATATCCAATGAGCGTATTTCAATGTATTCAATGCCATTTCGTGCTATTGCAGCAATCATTCTAGCATCGGGCGGCGTTACTCTTTTCGGCCTAAATGCTGCATAATGCTCATCTTCTATTTGAAGCCGGCAAGCGCTTAACTGTCTATACTCACCATCCACTTTTACTCCAATTTGTTCATATTCTGGAACTACGGTATGAATTGCTGTGTGCATGGTTTCTAAATATTCTAGAAGCCCATTATAGGAAATTAAATTACCGGCCTGGGATTTGTTTTGATAACCAAGATCACTCAAACGCAGCGAAGTTGCATAAGGTCCAATCTTAGTATGATCCTCAAACATTTCTAAATCATGCCGCGATGATTTATGAAAGCAAGCACAAAATGCAGAAGATGCGCCATACAATAATGGAAGAAGCCAACCAAAACGTTGCGCATTTCTGAGCAGCCCTAAATACTGCTCGGAGATGAAGGAATCTATATCTAATGGTATTCCGGCCGGTATTCCGGCTGATTTTCTCGCATGTGGTTGCGGCAAGGCTTCTTGGTTTTTTTGCTGCAATTCTTGATAGGCTATCCAAAAGTTTTTAGAGAAAGAAAAATTGTAATGTATGCCCGCAATGGTCTGCATGGTTTTTCCATACCGGACTCCCAAACCTTTCCGATACACATATTTTAATTGTCCGATATTCGAAATCCCATAATGAGCAATGGGAATTTCTGCTTCTGGGACCAGGCGTGAAGGCATGCTGGCAGCCCATAGAAACTCAGCTTTTCCTTCTTGTTTTAGAATATGATAAGTAAACTGATGCAAATCATAGAGAGTCTCAAAAAGCTTATCTATTTCTTCTACTGCAGGGGTCACAAATTCCAGCAAAGACTCGCAATAATCTGTAGTAATCATGGGATGGGTTAAACTGGATCCTAAGGCATGCGGATGTCTGCTTAAAGCAATAGTGCCGGTCTTATCAACGCGTAAGCTTTCTTTTTCAAATCCTCTTTTGATGCCCGGAATGAATAAAAGAATTTCATTATTTTCAAGCGCTTTGACGCGAGAATGAAAAGGGTTTTTCATTTGACAACCAAAGTCCTTTTTTGTACTTCTCGAAGTACCTCAGGGTGGAGATCGACAGGTTTTATCTTGCTTCATGCGTTGTAAAAAACTCCAATCTATTTGCACTGCGCGAGTAAAGTGAGAGACTGAATCGACCCCTGTGGTAAATAATCCATACCAACCATGTAAATATTCTGGATAGCCCCAAGTTGTATCAGCCTGTACTGCAATTTGTATCATATTCAGGGCTCCGTGGATATCCCCCCGTTCAAAAAGCCAAAGGGAAAATCCCACAAAGGAATAGGCAACATCATAGCCTTTCCAAGGTTTTGGGCCCAGAGAGCCCACCAATATCAAGTTATCTTCCAAAACCAAATCACGAATCAGCCAATTAATTTGACGTTCTTGGGCTACCGCCACCCCAAAACGCATTAAATACCACCATCTAAAGTTTTTTCTTCTTCTATAGAAAGAACCCAGTAAGGTATTGATTAATAGGTTATAAAGACCCATATAATCTCCCTTTTGCCGAGCTCTACTCAAGGAAATGCAAAGCACTGGGAAATACCCCTGTAAAATAGGGCCGATGATTGGCCAAAAAACCGCATGACTTAATAAATTCGCTAACACACCTTTGATACCTCGTAAATGCACATAAGGAGGATAGCGATTCTCTATCAAATCTTTGTATGTTCTATGGTCGTCTAAGTCTTCTATCATATTTACTCTATCGGCGATAGCCTAAAAAGCCTATAGGTTGGATGCGAATTTTGAAATTAAATTCAATTTAATTAAATTTTATAGGCATTATTCTTTATTATTCTTTATTTTATTTTTTAGATTTCATATTATTTAAATTTCATTATTTAGGAGTAACATCATGAAACTAGGACTCTATCAACACTATAAGGGGAATTACTATCAAGTAATGGGGGTCTGCCGCCATTCAGAGACCCTAGAAGAAATGGTGGTTTATCGGGCACTGTACGGTGATTATGGCTTATGGGTGCGTCCTAGAGCTTTATTTGAGGGAACTTTCGAATTGGAGGGGAAACCACAACACAGGTTTCAATTTATCCGGACTATGGATACTGAAGCTCCACAGCTGCGTTGATTTGGTCTTTTTGGTCGTATTGATCTCTTTGGACTTTCTGGCCTTTTTGATTTTTGTCTCTCGCTTCTTGAATACCCCAGCCTTTATAGAGTTCTAAAAAGGAGTCCGTCTCCAAAGCATCCCGAATTCTCTGCATGAAATCATTCATAAAATAGGCATTGTGCTCTGCAATCAAAGTAAATGCTAAGAAGATTTCCGTCCTCAATAAATGATACAAATAGCCGCGGGAATAATTCCGACAAGTGTTGCAAAAACAATCTGGCTCTATGGGACTGTCATCGAGCTTAAACTGAGTGTTTTTTAAATTGAGATGTTCTCGATCCAGCCCTTCTGGACGATTCCAGGGTTTAACCAGTGCAGCACCATGTCTCGCAATTCGGGTAGGATGAACACAATCAAAAGTATCGATACCAGCGAGAACCCCCTCGAAGATATCCCGAATGCCTCCGATGCCAAGCAAATGCGTGGGCCTGTCTTTTGACAAATAGGACATGGTTTCTGCTACAACCTCATACATCTCTTCCTTGCTTGCGCCTAGGGATCCTCCAATTGCGTGACCAAAAAAGGAATTTTCATTCACAAAATCAGCACTTATTTTCCGTAAATCGGAATAAGTTCCTCCCTGAATAATGCCATATAATCTTTGTGGATTTTGATATTGCCCCGATGCTTCAAATTGCTGATGCGCAGCAAGAGAGCGCAACGCCCAGCGATGGCTGCGTTCCATAGATTCCTGGGTGTATGTTTTATCCACATGATAAGGCGTGCATTCATCTAACACGACAATTAAATCTGCACCTAAATTGCGCTGTACTCGTATAGATTCTTCTGGTGTGAGCAGATATTGCTTCCCATTAATATAAGATCGAAATAAGGCACCTTCTTCATCTATTTTAAGCAGCGTTTTTGGCCTGCCTTCGTTCCTGCGGCCCTTAATTTCATCTGCAATGGTGCCGTGACCCAGGCTAAATATTTGAAATCCGCCCGAGTCTGTCAACATGGGGCCTCTCCAACCCGTGAATTGCTGCAAACCCCCAAAATGATGGACCGTCTCAGATCCGGGTTGCAGCATCAAATGGTAGGTATTCGACAGAATGATTTGAGTATTAGTAGCACGCAATTGAGGGATAGTTAAGGATTTCATGCCTGCCTTGGTGGCGCAGAAGATGAAGGCAGGTGTTTCAACACAGCCATGAGGCGTGATCAATTGCCCACGTCTTGCAGACTGTGGTCCCAATTTCGTGATTGAGAACTTAAATATATTGGTTATTAGTTCTGTCATAGTCGTAGCGTTTATATTGTTCATTGTATGGCAGACAATAATAGCTGAGATACATGATAGGTGTTGACGCCAAACTTAATAAAGTTCGGATAATCTGCGCAGACAATATATATGTCATAAATAATTCATACCATGAAATTCTTGTTAGTCCAAAAATCTTCCAAGCAAAAATGCTAAAAATGATTGTATCTAAAAAACCCCCAATCAGCATAGAAAAATTTTGTCTGAGCCAAAGGAAACGATCCTGCGTGTGCTGCCTAATTTTTGCAAACAACAGAATATCTAAACATTGGCTGCACCAATAGGCGATAAGACTTGCGATCAATATTCTAAGCGATGGCACAAAAAGTTGCATCATGGCTTGATGTGAATTCAGGGCTTCTTGCAGTGTTTGACTAATCGTTTGACTAATTTGGCTGGGTTGGCCAGCATCACTCGGTTGACCCGCATCAAAAGCAGGTACCATGGGATGTGCCACTGTCAGAACCATCCAAACCACCATCACAATCTGGGCCCAAAATCCTAAACTCAAGCTTTTCGAAGCAGCCTTAGGTCCATAATGTTCTGAAATCAAATCATTCACAAAAAAAGTACTGGTAAATAATACTGTTCCAAGTGCTACGGGTTCAGTAAAACTCTCATATACCGTGAGACGCAATACTTGTATATTAGCCACCACGATTGACAAAATATTATAACCGTATAGGCCCGCTAGCCCAAAATATCGTAATGCAGCCAGGATAACGAGGCTGCAAAGCAAGAAAAATACAATTGTCATCATTTCAGCTGAAACGTGTACTTGCATTAAAATAATAATGTCGCGAATAATGGTATCCAAAAAAGCCTCAATTCCGAACTGGTGTACTAATATGAATTATAAAATTTTTAATAGTATTAACTTAGCTTTTGATTGTCAACTTAGTTAGAGATCCGGATGCGTATTTTCTGTTCTGTGACTATATTAAAAGAAGATATACTTTCTAAATACGAGCATAATCAAGTAAATTTATGGCAGAATACTCAGACCTCATGAAATATGTTGCAGAAAACTTTAGCAACTTGAATGTTGTGGTATTAAATTCTAGACTTTGGTTACTCCTGCAATCCTTCGTTGCTCCTCTTACGGGATCAATGATCGGTGCAGGTCTTGCCTTTGGAAGCAATTATTTTGCTAAATGGTATGGGAAAAAAAAGGAAAAAAGAAAGGAACATGAGCTCCGATTCCGCCTGTTGAATGCGGCATTCCTTGGGTTGAATCGCGATATCAATCTGCTTCTTGAATTCAAGGGTGAGATTCTGGAGCCTTTTGAATCGAAACCCCAAACATTCTTTCTCATCCCAATCCAAATCTTCGATGATACACACTATGCAGAAAATTTAAATTTCATTGGTACTGATATACCGGTATACTTGGACCCCCTACGTCGCGCCAGAGAATATCTTTTGATCATCAATGATTACATTAAGACAATTAATAACTACCTTTTGGCACACCAACATAAATCTGGCGAGGAAGAGCTCAAAATCTCGAGCAAAGTCATTCTAATTTATGCAAAAAATTTAAGCAAAACGATTGATTCGGCTCTATGGTTCCTAGCGTTTAGCGTAGAATGCCTCAAAAAATACAGTTCTTTGTATTTTGCAAATGAAAATTTTCTCTCGGAGAGAAACAATACAAAATACGATCGACTGCTACCGAGTCAAGATTTTAATCAGGAATATATGAGGAATCTTAAAAAAGTTGAGCATATTTCTTATCCTAGGCAAGAAAAAAAGAAAAAATAGTTTTTCAAGAAAACTTCCTCATACCATTCAATTTCTCTTTAGAGGCAGATGTTTTTACTTTATCTTTGTCTTTATCCTTATCTTTGTCTTTTTCTTTCTCTGCCGAAGTTTCCTTTTGAATATGAATTGCAGCCAATGGCATCTTCAATTGAATGGAGGAGAGTTCTAATGCAGATGCAGATCCCATGTCTGTACTATAAACCTCCAACCCGATTTCATGGGCAATATTAACAAAAATATCCGGAACAGAGCTCTGATACTTATCTGTCAATGCTTCCAAAAATCTCGATATCTTAATCTTCTCATCTTGATCCATATAATTAGCATCGAGGCTAAACTCCACTAATCCTGGCTTTTGCACCCTGACAGAGAGCAGCTCAATCAGACCAGCACTGCTTATTTCTGGATTTCGATCCAATTTTATCATTTTTAAAGATCTATTAATTTTCAAAGCTTCTGCGAGTATATGTGCTGCTTCATCATCGAGAGCAGTCATGGAGAAATCTAATGCTTCAATCTTGGAATCTTTTCCAAGGATTTTTTTAAGGTGCAGCATGCCTGCGGCACCAAAAAGATTACCGCTCAAATTAAGCTCTGCAATGTGCGCTGTCCTTTGAGACAAAACTTTCACCAATTCTTCTATCATTTTTGGCATCAGATCATTTGCCGTCAAATCTAGAGCAACTATGTTTTGATTGACTGATAGCATATTCAAGAATGCATCCCAAACAAGAGCTGCATCTTGTTCATTATCTCTGAACCGCAAAAAGCGAATATTGCTATTTTTCTGCAGTTTCTCAAAAATTTTGATCAGACTTTCTTCTTTGTAATATCTGTATCGAAGATCCAGTCCAAGTATTGCGAAATTCTTTTCTAAACATGCAGAATCTCGTATCGTTGTCCCGGCGCAGCCACTTTCTAGGTCTTTCAGTAAATTAACAAGACCCGAGTCATCCCGACAAGTTATTTTCTTATCTAATTCAGATATTGCAGCTTGTAATCTTCTGATCCCTTTATCACTCAAGCTTGAACCAGACTTCATCCATTGATGCATACGTGCGAGACAAAGTACTTGCTGTATCATGGCTGGATAAACACGATAGAAGTTGAATTTTTCACGGAATTTTTGCATTATTTTGGGCCATGCTGCAATTATTTCATCATTTAATACTTGTCGCACATGGCCTTGATAATGTTCTTCGCCGTAAAGCTTTGTTTCCTTAGCATTGAATATTTTCATGGATTCTATATAATCAAGCATTAAGTCTGGCGCAAGTTCTTTCAAGGCTTTGATAAAATTTGCCCAGAAATATTTCTTATAGACTCTTACTTGGCAGATGGGAAATACGCCATTAGAAATAGCGAGTTCCAAGGAATTATCTCCGGAGCAACCATACATAGCTGCAGCTTGCACCAATGCAGTATAATCCTCCTCTTCCAGATAAAATCCTGTCAAAATCTTTATTTTGAGGGCATTTTTCGGTGGCTCTCCCTTGATTATTGCAGCCTTCTGACGTTTCAAAGGAGTGACAATGGCAATTTCTGAAACATTGTATTGCCTCAAACAATCCAGATCTAAACTGCCATAATCAAAATTTCCTGCATTGATTGGAATAACAAGCTCTCTATATCCCTTTTTTGAACAATACCAAAGTAATCCATACAAAATGGCATTAAAAACAATAGGACCTTCTTGGAAATAAGCTGGAACCAATAATTTATCTTGTAAAAATTTTTCAGCACTGGCTTCGGTCATTTCTTTAATTTTAACTCCTAATAGAGCGGTGAGAAAATCCATATTCTTAATGGCAGCCAAAGCCTTTACCTTGCTCGCATGTTTTGGATGCGCTGAAATCACTAAACCATGATGCCTTTCTGCAACACCAAGCACACGCATCAAAGGAGCGCTGAGATGCGTAAAATCAGGAGCCATAGAGCTTAAGGCATAAGAACCATCGAGACAAAATTTTCTGTCTCTGGAAAAACTAGAACCGCCATTTTCAGCGATTGAAAGTATCGGTACTTCTGTAGTGCCAGAACGCAATTGGCTGCTGTAACTCAAGTGACTGCTGTATTGTTCAGTCTTCTTAAATCCAAGTGCAGGCAAAATAAGCGATTCCATCTGACGTGTTGATATATTAATGAATGCTTGTGGCTTTTTCAAAGCTTCTTTGAGTTGGCGCTGCGAAGCGCTCGATCCTGCTATGTAGTCTTGAACATTTTTAACCAGAGTGTCCTTATTATCACAAACAATAAGGTGTGTTTCGCCGCCAAGTTTGTACTTTTTCAATTCTTCTCTGACAAGCGTTTCATAATCCTTATAGCAAGTCACCATGCGAAAAACTTTGTAGCCAGAAATAATGGGCATTGCCACTAGAGCTTCCCCCAATTTGCCAAATATAACCGCATCGCCTATGCCGCCGCTGATCACATGACAGACCAAGAAAAGATTCTCGCCCTCGCCCTTTAATAATTTCGCAATTTCTGCTTCTAATTCGTTTGTCACGCTCATATCGTTCTCCTAATAATTATACCCAACAAGATATATTTCTGAATTAATATAACCTACTTAATATAACCTATAATGTTGCGAATAATTATAACAATTGCTTTTCAAAGCAATTTTCCCAAGACCGTATCTTCCGGATGAGTATCGAACCCTTCAAGACAATATCTCTTCCTTTTCTTCTTGTTTTATATCTTGCCGTACTTTAGGCATTTTAATTTCTATATTCAATTCCTTAAGCTGTTCAGCAGTCACCGAACACGGCGCGCCCATGAGCAAGTCTTGTGCCTGCTGATTCATCGGGAAAGCTATGATCTCCCGAATATTAGGCTCCTTCGCAATCAGCATCACGATGCGATCGACGCCCGGTGCGCATCCGCCATGCGGAGGTGCACCAAACTTAAAGGCATTCAACATGCCACCAAATTTCCTTTCCACTTCTTCTGCTGGATAACCTGCAATTGCAAATGCCTTATACATAATTTCAGGTAAATGGTTACGAATAGCACCACTTGAAAGCTCTATACCATTGCACACGATGTCATATTGAAATGCTTTGATATCTAAGGGATCCATGGTTTCTAATGCATGAAGTCCGCCTTGAGGCATGGAAAAAGGATTATGGGAGAAATCGATTTTTCCGGTTTTTTCATTCCATTCGTAAAATGGAAAATCTACTACCCAGCAAAAGCGATAGGCATTTTGTTCAATCAGCTCGAATTCATTGCCTAAATGATTGCGTACTAAACCTGCATTTTCGGGGGCTTTTGCTGCTGTATCGCACACAAAGAAAACGCCGTAATTTTGCGCCAACCCCATGCCTGTCAATTCTTTTAGCATGGCAAGGCGATTGCTGTCTAAGAATTTTGCGATGGGACCTTTAGCGGTGTCTCCTTCAAAAAGGATATACCCTAATCCCGGCATTCCAACACTTTGTGCCCAAGCATTCAATTTATCAAAAAAGCTTCTGGGACGATTAGCGCAGTCAGGCACTGGAATGGCACGAACAATATTGCCTTTCTCGATAGCCTTAGCGAAGACGCTGAAATCAGAACCCTTGAATACTTCCGTGACATCCGAAATAAGCAGCGGGTTTCGCATATCTGGTTTGTCCGAACCATATTTCAACAAAGCTTCTGCATAGGGAATGCGAGGATAGGGTGCTGCAGTAATAGCATCTTTTTCGCAAAACTCTTTAAAGACCCCTGTTAATACAGGTTCTATGGCTGCAAAAACATCTTCTTGTGTCACAAAAGACATCTCGAAATCGAGTTGATAAAATTCACCTGGCGACCGATCGGCACGCGCATCTTCATCCCTAAAACAAGGGGCAATTTGAAAATAGCGATCAAATCCCGAAACCATTAATAATTGTTTGAACTGCTGCGGCGCCTGTGGCAAGGCATAGAACTGTCCTGGGTGCAGGCGGCTTGGCACCAGAAAATCTCGTGCGCCTTCTGGTGAAGAAGAAGTTAAAATGGGAGTTTGGATCTCCATAAACCCTTGCTCTAACATTCTTTTGCGAAGTGCAGAAATGACTTTCGATCGCAATATAATTTTGGCATGCTGTTTTTCGCGCCGTAAATCCAAAAAGCGATAGGTAAGGCGGGTTTCTTCCGGAAATTCTGCACTGCTATTTACTTGCAGAGGTAGGAAACTGGGCGCTTGAAATTGTAAAATGATGTCTTCAATGACAAGTTCAATCTCACCAGTTGCCATCTTTGCGTTAACGGTGCTCGCCTCCCGCTCCACGACTTTGCCTGTGACCGTAATAATATCTTCGTTGCGGCACTTAGAAATTATTTCAAAATGCGAGGATTCAATTTGTGCCACACACTGGGTCATACCATAGTGATCGCGCAGATCGATAAAAACGAGATTACCATGATCACGTTTCCTATCCACCCAACCACTCAAACGAACTGTTTGATTGACCTGCTTTTTGTTTAATTCTCCACAAGTATGACTGCGATAAAGGTGCATTTGGGGACTCTCCAAAAATCTTAAAAATAAACCTAAATATAAACGTAATAATGAATCTCCTCTATCTTATAGTGTTTTCTAACATTGTCAAGAAACCTCGTTATTTGTACAGCTATTTTTTCAGTTTTTTATTATAAGTCAGTTGGCTTTTTATCGCTTATTTATCACTTACACTCGAATTCCTCATCCTGATCTACTTCCTGCCTACATTCAAAGTCCAACATCTCGGCAACTGTAGGCACCACGATCATATTTTTTTCTATGAGCTGCTTGCTGCTCGCCAAAAAGCTGCTCGGATAAGAAACATTGGCCGCATCAAAAAAATAGCCGAGAGATCTTTGATCGGTAAAATCGGAAAGGTGAAGTTTTTTTCGCTGCTTCGCGACTAAGTTGGCAGTAAATTCCCGGGCACTCTCAATGTTCTTGCAAACAGTCCATTCCAAGGTTAAGCGCGCAGAATCTCTTGGCTTGATGGTTGGGAAGGTACTGCGATGTACCACTCTATAGTCAAAAATGAGCAGATCACCAGCCTTTGTTTCAGCGGTTTCAAAATGAATTGCATCATCGCGTATTAAATTCTTCTTTGCTTCCAGTGTCATTTGATGGGTACCGCAAGCAACATCGATACCGCCTCCAAATTCACTGGAATTGTCCTGCAAAAAAATATTGCACTGGAGTACTGAAGGCAAAGTTTCTGAATCTATCTCTGGCTCTGAATCTGGTTCAGAAAATTCATCATCACTGTGCCAACCCATAATGAGATTTTTTCTGGCGGTGAAATTCGGAATGAAATATCTGTAACCAGCAGAGAGTTGATTCACTATTTTTCTGAATTTAGCCGAAAAAATTGTATCACTGAGCAAACTTGATTTTAGGAAGGTTGTTGGTTTCAATGCGCAACCTTGATCTTGAATGATCAAATTTTCTATCTCAGTCCTTATCAGGGTTAGAACTTCATTCGAAATGAAATTTGACAACACAATATAGCCTTTTTCTTGAAAATCGATCTGTAATATATTCATTTCAGCTCTTAATCCCGTTCCTACTCATTATTTCTCGGAGTCATTTTCTCGAAGTTTTTTTCTCCTTCTCTTGCGTTTGCGCCTGCCTTCGGCCGCCGGTCGAAAGCTAGACAACTTTCAATTTTTTAAGCTATTCATCTAAACTCATACAATCTCATATAAAACTCGTTACAGGCTGTTTAACTCATTTCAACTCTTATTCCAACACTACTAGAGTGGACATGAGATTAAATCCGTAACGATTGCTATTTACAGGGAATTCTAAATATGTTATGAAACGTTACGTTTCATTTAGAAATTTGGTACAGGATTTGGTAAAGGATAATTTACATTTTCATGACAAGTAAAATATTGCAAATATTTCCTAACAAATTAAAAGCGAGGGATGAAGTCCGAGTCATCGCGCCTGCTTCTAGCATGAAAATTGTCTCAAAGGCAAATTGTGATTATGCCAAAAGCAGAATTGAACAAATGGGTTTGAAAGTCACTTTTGGGAAACATGTGAATGAAGAAGATATGCTGCAATCTTCATCCCTACAATCACGCCTAGAAGATCTGCATGAGGCCTTTCAAATCCCAAGGTCAAAGCTATCCTCGCTGTCATCGGGGGTTCAAATTCCAATCATTTATTACAGCATATCGATTATGAACTCATCAAAAAAAATCCCAAAATACTCTGTGGTTTTTCTGATATCACAGCACTTCAAAATGCCATATTTCAGAAAACAGGATTGGTGACTTATTCCGGACCTCAATTCAGTTCCTTCGCAATGCAAAAAGGTTTTGATTATACTTTGGAATTCTTTAATAAAATTGCTTTCGAGAAAAATCCAGTTTCAATCCACTGTTCTTCCCACTGGTCAGATGATGCTTGGTTCCTGGATCAAGAAAAAAGAACCTTCCATGAAAATAAAGGTTTTTGGCTTATACACCCGAGTTCAGCAAAAAGCACAATCAAAGGCACCATCATCGGCGGCAATTTAAGTACCCTCGTCTTACTTCATGGCACTGATTACATCCCTACACCAGAAGACATTATTTTATTTATAGAATCAGATAATATTACTGAGCAACACGGCGTTTCGGAATTTGACCGATCTCTTCAATCCATCATCCATCAACCTTACTTCAAGCAAGTGAAAGCCATGGTTATCGGACGCTTTGAAGAAAAATTCGAGATGAGCAAAGACAAACTCGAGTATATCCTCGGAACCAAGCGCGAACTCCAAAACATTCCCATCATCGCCAACGCAGACTTCGGCCATACGATGCCAATATTCACCTTCCCAATAGGAGGAGACTGCGAAATTCTAGCCAAAGATCCAGGATCACTCCAGATAACACTTCTAAAACATTGAAATCCCTATTCCCTTTTTATCTAGATAAAAGTATAATGGGACAAAGTGCAATATTACATAATCATAAATATTAGTTGTATTTATATATTTATTAATTAGATAACAAACTAACTTAAATTAATCAGGAGTTGCCATGAGTGTCATCGAATCTTCCCTAGGTGCTGAAATAAAATCAATCGCAGATACTGAAGAGAGGACTGAGGAGAGGAAAGGAATCATAGAAATTAAAGAAATAGTAGACATATTTTCCACTCTTTTAAAAGGCGAAGGAGAAAACATATTTCTCGTCTCCCATATCCTAAAAGATGGCATTGGCGACGCAGTCCTTTATGCAAGACTTGCGCAAAAGTTTACTGAATTTCCCATCATCTCGGGATATAATATATTTTATCTTGTCACTTGCTCTAAAAAACAAGAAAAAGAGGTCCTAGAAAAACTCCGCGATTATGGCTTGGACACTAAAACGCATCTTGTTTGTCATCTCGATGCCGAGTCACCAGAAGCAGGCCTTAAAAAATACTTAAGAGGCGATTCCGAAAAACAAAAAGAATTGAGTCAAGCAATTTTAAAGCCGCATGTATTCTACAATTTCTCGACTCGCGAAATGGAAAAAAATATTCTTCCGAGCCTGGGCTTCCCGAAAACAGGCTTAACAGCAACTAAGCCAGGAGAAGTTCCCATCGCTTCCATTTCAGACTTAGGCGGATCAAGCTTCAAAAGGCGAAATAGGTATAATGTAGATGGTTCTTTTGTGCTACAAGATCAAGACATCGAAGATTTGTCCTACTCCAATGGGCCGCTGCTCCGCATTTTAGGCACGGCAACAAGACATCACGGTATGTTGCTTACCCTCTCCAAAGAAAAAGTTTCCAAAGCACAATCCCTGGCATCTATCCAAGACAAACGATTTCTTAGCGCTTTGCTTCGAAAAAAAATCTCAAGCTTTGATGACTTTGATGAAAAGCAAGCAGGTGAGTTCTTGAACAGCAGACTTTTAGTGCCCGCCTATTTTCAAGAGGGTCCTGAAGTTTTTGCTAACATTGTATATAGCTTGGCACAGTATGGCTCAAAGCAAAAATGTAAAGAAGTAGTGATCTCTGTTAATAAAGGCAACTTTGATAATGCAAAGTTCAAGATGAGTCTGTTCCGACAATATAATATTTCCGAAGTCGCCTATATCACCCCTGAAAAACGCCAGAAAATCAGCGTCCTGAAAGAAGCTTCTGATAACTCAATTAAGATAACAATACTGGAAGGCTTTCATTTGAGCGATTCAGATTACCTAGCCTTAGTGAAATCAGCTCATTTGTATGGTTGTTCCGGTGATAACAGCCTTGATATGGCAATCTCCCTTGGCGTATTCCCCATTAACCAAGTAAGAACTCAAAAGAGAGAATTTTGGAATTCATTCATCATAAGCCTCGCCTGCCTAGCACCGGAATTGGATTTTGGCGCGCTGACCAGCATGGGATACTTGAACGCAAAAGAATGTGCCTTGCATACAAAAGAGTATCAGCAAGGCATAGTCAATGAAATATTCGATACAAAACTGATGGCTGCCTGGCCAAGTTTGATGAAGAAATTCCAAGCTCAGTATAATTTCTTCGATATTTATCCCAGTATCGTAGCCCAAGTGCTATGCCTAGCGCGCATTAATCAACTGAGTAAGACTGCAGCAACAGATCCCAGGATTCCGCTGCTGCAAGAGCTTGAACGCGGCTTGGATATTGAAATTAATGCACGGGAGACAAAACCTCATGAAGCAATAGTAGCTCGCCTGCTTAAGAAAACTGAGATCATCTCAGATATCCAAAAGTTCGGAAAAGAGCGCACGGAGCAACGCGCAGAACAAATATTAGAACTTCGAGCCGGATTTTTTGGTCCCAATGCCTTAATGGCTATTTTTAAGGCTTTAGCAGTGACTACAAACATTCGAAAATTATTTTTCTCTGAGTGTGCAAGGGATGCGAAAGAGGTTTGGAAATATTTTCTTGAGATGCTCTCCAAAAACAAGAGTATCAATCAACTAGATTTAGCCAATATTGAAATCACTCCTGAAATGCTGGGCAGCCTGGTTGCTGTTTTGATCAAAAAACCAGAAATCCAAGCAATCAACTTGAGTAATAATTTCATGACAGTAGAGCACGCTCCACACTTGATGCGTCTACTACAGGGCTTGCCGAAGCTCGAACATTTGGATTTGAGTTTTACTGATATGAGCGATCAAGTAGTGTCAGCATTTGCCCCAGGATTGCTGAAATCCAAGTTAAAACATTTAGTTCTCGACTTAAATCCAAGACTAACCATCATTAGTTTCAGTACTTTTTTACCAATTAAAACCCGCAATCCAGAAATCGGGCATATTGTACTGGATTAAAAACTCTTGGATCAGGGGCAAATGCTGCAAAACATGTCTCGTATGCAAGACACGCGGGCAAGAATTAGTCCATAATTTTGCAAGATAGTTTGGCTACCACACCGTCTCTATATGCTTAAACAGTTCATCCGGATCCCCCGCAATTTGCAAAATCTTATAGGGGTCAGTGTGGCCGTGCTTGATCACAATCTGTGATTTTTTTATTTTCAAATAATCAGAAACTAATTTTATCACCGCATCATTCGCTTTGCCCCGTTCAGGCACTGCAGTGACATAAATTTTCAAACTCAACTTTCCCTCGCTGTCTGCCACGATTTTGCCAATTTTATTTTTTGCAGCCTTAGGGATCACTTTAACAGAAAAAATCACTCCTTCTTTATTTCTATTAATTAGTTGGCTTAATATATTTCTCATATTTTCCTTGCAAAAATACTCACATTTTTCCGAATAAGAGTTAATGATAGTTAATAATAATAGCGCAATCACGTTAGGGCCTGTTGACAATTGACTCGCGCCATCCATGGCGCTCGCCCTTCGGGTTCCGCTATTCAGCGTTTCCAAAACGGCTATCCTGCCGTTTTGTCGCTAGGTTGAGTCAGAAATCATTGATTTCTGAGCACCGTAGCGCAGTTTATATTGAAATAAATGAGCAACGGAGCACAAGAAATCAATGATTTATGGCCAACATAGTAGAATTGTCAACAGGCCCTAGTAATGGCTCCAAATTTCTTGTAAAATAAATTTTATTATTATTATTTAAATTGAGTAACATTAATAATCAACTAAATAACTAACATGGAGAATTATCATGGCTGCGGTTTCGAACACCTTATTACAAAAATCTTTATTAGAAAAAATCCAAGCACTCAAAATTCGTGAAGATGCGGTTTTAAGCGGCTCTAAAGAAGACAGCTTTAGCATGCCCGGAACGAGCACTATCTACTCCGGGTCTTCAATCATAGAAGAAGCTCGAGAATTTGATGGTAACTTCCTTAAACACTATATCAGCATCGAAAAACTAAGATTTCTCCTAACGATGACGGATAGCTCTGCCGATTTTGAAATACTGAAAAATAAAGCAGCTAATGAAGCTATAAATCTCAGCGAAGTACCTCTCAGAGGTTTGCCACGTCCGGCAATGGTTAATTTAGCACAGTGTTATTGGCATGGTATTGGAGAGATTTGTCCAGCCAATCCTGCGAAAGCTCTGCAACTTTTTGGAGAAGCAGCCGAAATGGGCGATGCCTATTCATTAGTTTTCCTAGGTTCAATTCATGAAGCAAAGGTCTCTAGGATTTCCACAAGATATTGAAACAGCCATCAAATATTACCAAAAAGCTTTGCCGCATCCTCATGCTCTGACGCGTCTCATGCGGCTTGCTATGACTGGTCAGAAAATACCAAAATTGGAAACCATACTCTCCCTGTGTGAGAATAGCATGAAGCTTACAAGCAGCATGCCTGATTGTGCCCATGCTGAACTCTTACTGACCTTAAGTTTCTGCTATGAAACAGGCCAAGTACTGAAAAAGGATGCAGAACAAGCAAAACACTTATTGCAACAAGTGGAGATTGCTGCCAAAACAGAACCAGAAATTGCTTGCAAACTTGCATTCCACTTGCTGGCAGTTACAGCAGATTTTAAGAATCCACAGTTGGCCTTGAATCTTTTCCTGACTGCCGCACAGGAGGGATCTACAGCGGCAGCACTTTTACTCGCCAAAATTACTCATGAAGGTCTCTATGGCGCTGCAAAATCTTCAAAACTTGTTGTTGAACTTCTCTCCTCACCCTTACTGCAAAATATCCCCTATGCAAATTATCTTTTGGCTTTAGAATATCTGAGTAGTAAAGACCCTGCAGAATCCAAAGCAATTACCGCTGCAAAGCTGCTGCAACAAGCTGCTAATGCCATCGTACCAGAGGCTTGTATCCTGCTCGCAAAATATTATTTAAGCGGCGAAAACAAAGCCATCCCGAAAGATGTCTCTACAGGTCTTTATTACTTAGATAAATTGATGAAACTTCACTACCCACCTGCGTTCAACGCTTTAGCCGAATGCTATCTTCAGGGTAAAGGGGTTCCGAAAGATCTGGCCAAGGCTCGGGACTCTGTCCTGAAACTTGAAAAATTACAAAAGAAACTTGATCCGAGTTCAGTCCAACTTCTTTCTGATATCGCTATGGCATACTATAAAATTGGAAATACGGCAAGTTACAAACAAGCTTTTGATTTATGGCAAATAACCGCAAAACAGGATCATGCCGAATCTCATATTCATTTATATGGCATGTACTATCATGGCAGAGGTGTCGCCAAAGATATTCAAAAAGGGGTGCAGCAGCATCTCATGAGAGCAGCAGATTTAAATCACCCTGAGGCTTTCTATTATCTAGGACGCAATTACGATAATAGTTTTGGAAAAATCCCAGGATTTGAAAAAAATCAGAAATTGGCTGTCAAATACCACGAAAAGGGCGTTGCCCTAAAACATGGACCCTCCTTTTTTGGTCTTGCCCTCTGCTATGCAAACGGCAATGGTGTCAGCAAAAATTTAAATAAAGCCGTTGAACTTCTGAAAAAAGGATCAGATCTCAACGATGTTGAATCCAAAGAAAAGCTTGCTAGTTGTTACAAAACAGGACTATGGGGTGAAAAAGGTAATCAGATCTTGGCAAAAGATATGGCCCTTGCAATTAAACTCTGGAAGGAAGCAGCAGCTCTTGGTTCAGCTACTGCAAATTATGAACTGGGGCTTATTTACGAACAAGGACTTATCGATCCGAAGCTTGATAAAAACATCAAACTAGCTTATGAACATTTCGAAAAGGGTATGAACCTTGGGAGCCTTGCCGCAAAATGCAAAATCGGTATTTCTCTCTATAAGGGTCTGGGGGTCACACAAGATCAAAAAGCCGCATTTGAAATTTTTCAACAACTGAACGCAGCAAAACACCCAGAAGGCATCTATTGGCAAGGCGTTTGTTTTGCAAGCGGCAGCGCTGTCGAACAAGATCTAAAAATTGCTTTCGAGCTCTATAAACAAGCCGCCCATTTAAATTATCCCCAAGCCAATTGCATCATAGGCTATGCTTATCGATACGGCTTGCATGATCACCCTAAAGATCCAGAGAAAGCTTTTACTTATTTTTCACGAGCAGCCTCTTATCAGAACAGTGAAGGCCTCTATTTATTGGGCACCTGCTATGAAAAGGGATTGGGTCTCGATGCTTCATTGATGTCTAATATGATGGAGCGTTACAGACTGAGCTACATGCACTATCAGAGAGCGCTGGAATTAGGCTTTGAGGCTGCAACGAAACCTCGGGATCGCATGTATACTTGCTGGCAAAAAGAAAAGGAAAGCAGAGCTGCAGCACTTCCCCCAGCACCTCTTCGTGCCGCTCCTCTCCTTGCTCCCTCTCTACCAGGCGTTCCTGCTTCATCCACTTCCATGGCATTAAAAAGCAGATCAGAACAGATTCTGTCCTCTGGTCTCCCTCCTGTGCCTCCTGGGATGCTCGTCGCTGATGGATCTGGATCTGCAGAAGATTACGGCTCATATGATGATGATCAAGATCCCAGTTCATTGCTCGCATCTCTCATGAGTGTTCTCGAGCCTGAGCATGGGTCTTCTATTCCAGGCGCAAGTCTGCGTGGAAGTTCAAGCCTGATGCTTCCTCCCCTTGTTCAACCCTCCGCAGCAAGGCAGCAATCCAATCCGATCGTATTTGGCTATTCGAGCGTCTCATCGACACCACTTCCCACTGGGACTGCCGTTCAAAATCGGAACCAGCAACCACCAGGCCCCGGCTCTGCTAGAACAGGCCTTGCGGCCATTTTGCATTAAAGCACGGGGACAAGCCCCCGCCGTCCCCCCGACCCTAGGGGGGTTGCGACTCCGCCGCTTCTCCTTTCACTCGCAATGACGCTATAATTGCGTTTGGAAATAGGTATGCCAAGGAGAAAATCGAATGAGCAGTAAGTCTTCAGAAGTACACATCCACAAGTTATCATTAGAAACCAAGATCATTTCAGAACAAGAGATATCCCACCTCGAACAAGAGAAAGCCCCGCTCTATGTTCTAAGCACCAGAGAAAAAGAAACCATACTTCATCACTTGCCGACTGCGATTCGCACGCAACTCAAAACCTATCAAAACGAAAAAGAGGCAGCCAACAAAATCAGCACAGAACTGAAAAAGCTCAACGAAGATTTGAAACCAGCACATCATAAGCTTTTAACAGAAATCCTGACACGTATTAAAGCCCTAAAAAAAGCATTGCGAACGCATGCATCAAGTCTCCAAAGTATAGGAACTAAAGAATCAGAACAGGGAAACCACGATAAAGGACTCGATACTCTTAAACAATCTCTCTTCATCTACCAACTTCTCTTTGGTGAGGAAGATTTTCTGGTTGGCATTGTTATTTGCAATATCGGAAATACTTATATCTCGTGGGGAAAATACCAAGCAGCAGAACGATGCTTCAAAACCTGCTTGGAGATTTACAAAAAATCCTCTGGCATTGAATCCAGATATTTGGTCAATGCCAGGAATGGTTTGGGCAATGCTTTATTGGGTCAGGGCAATTTTGATGATGCTTTGACCCATTACCAAGAAGCTCGCAAGCTACTCCTGCAGCAGTACAAAAAAGAGGATCAAAACCAATCTACGTTGCTTGCTTTAATATTGAATAATCTGGCTTATCTTTACTCAAAAACCGATAAGCTTGATGAATCTCTAAAGGCATATTTTGAAGTACTTGAAATCAAAAAAAGCATGAATAGCCCACAAAGCCTGGAGGCCGCATTGGTAATGAACTGCATTGGCTGCATTTATCGCGAAAAATCTAAATTTGAGCTCGCACTTAAATTCCATCAGGATGCCCTGCAAATATATAAGATCCCCGGTAAACCCGCCAGTATTCAAGTGGCAATGACATTAGAGTACCTAGGCCTTGTTTACTCAAAGATGCAAGAATTTGATCAAGCCATGGGCCATCTCAAGGATGCAGTAAAAATATGCAAGCAGCTATCAAATAAAGGTGGCAATGAGCTTGCCAATATCTTACACAATATCACCAATGTCTTATTTGAAATGGAACAATTTGATGAGGCCACCAAATTCAACGAGCAAGCTTTAGAAATTCGTATTCGCTTACATGGTCCCGAAAGCAGAGAAGCCATGGAGTCCTATTTTAATCAGGCCAATATCTACTCGTCAAAGGATAAACATCAAGATGCTATCGATCTTTATCAAAAAATTCTCAATATTCTGAAGACTACTTATAAAGAAGACAGTACACAAATTGCTCGCACTGAAATAAATATCGCAAATGCCTATTCTATGCAAGATAACAATAAACTCGCCTTGGAATTCTATAATAGGGCTTATCGAAGTTTCTGTAAGCTCTATGGCAGCGATTCGTTCCAGGTGACTGATATACTTATGAACATTGGTACTATCTATCTTAAGATGACCAAAACAACGGAAGCCCATAATTTTATCAATTCTGCTATTACTATTCATTTGAGCCAGCCTAGTCATACTCATACTCCTGATAAACAAAGAGTACTTGCGATGCTCTACAATACCCAAGGTATGATTCTTCACGAACAGGGTAAATATGAAGAGGGTCTAGAATCCCTTAAGAAAGCGCTAGCAATTGAAGAATCCTTGCCCAGAATCAATCTTGGCGGCTTAGCTGCCACACTGATGAATATGGCCAATATTTTTGTCGATCAACATCGTATTCCAGAAGCTATGACATGCTATAATAAATCTCTTGTGCTTGCAGAAACCCTTCATGGGAAAGAAAGCAGCCATGTCGCTGAAGTTCTTTGCAATATTTCAAATGTTTTGACCCTTCACGGACTACACAAACATGCCCTAGAAAAATTACAACTTGCTTATAAAATTTCTAAAAAAACTCGAGGCGAGGAGAATAGCGATACGGCGATGATTCTTGGTTCGATCGGTACAGTTTACGCAGCTTTAAAAGAGTATGATAAAGCACACGAATATTGCAAAAAAACGGCTGATATATTCAAGAAATTATTTGGTGATGAGCATGACGCAGTAGCCACTGCTCAGTCTAATCTTGGAACACTCCATTCTAATCAAAAATTGCATGAAAAATCAATTCCTTTTTTTAAAGATGCTTTAATGATTCGTCGTAAATTACAGGGAATGGAAAGTTATGAAACTGCTGAATCGCTTTTGAAACTTGCTTCAGCCCATATAAGCTTCGCAGACAGTATTGCAAATTTGAGAGCAGACCCTACTTCGACATCACAAGACGAACTTGTTTCGAAGTTTCACTATCAAGCAGCAGCGCTTCTCTATGAGGAATTGCTAAGCCTTCATTATAAAGTCATTTTCAGTAAAGGCAGAGAATTCTGTACATATGATCTTATAGGACACAACAAACTTTTAGGCACTTTATCTGACACTTACATAAAGCAAAATCTTGCGGCTAAATCGGGAACACTTTACCTTGAAGAAGCAAGACGTTATAGAAAAGCCTTTCCAATCATTGCATATTATTATTGTCATTCTGCTCTTTCCGTATTGCCACGTTCAGAAAAACATGCAAGGGAACGCTTTGAATCTTATCAATTGCTTGCGGAAATTGCTAAAGAAATGCACTGTCTCGATCTTGCGATCCGCTTTATGAAAAAGGCCTTATCCGAAAATAAAAATGAGCGAGCAGAAAAGTTGCTTTCTGAATGGATACGAGAACGCGAAGCATTGCTTCAGGAGCTAGAATTTGATATCTATCAACTGCTTGAAAACTGTCATACGAGCTACCTTAACATTCAAGTGGAGATCTTGCAAGAATTGGAAATAGCAAATATGCTAAGCGAGCCTCTTAAAAACAAGATTACCGAAATATTCATCAAACTCAATAATGTCTTGGATATTGCCTTTGGCCGTTTTGCAGAAAGTGCAATCTATAAACCAAATGGTATCAAAAGTGTGCCTTCCTATTTCCCCTGCTGCATGTCACAAGAGTCTTTTATGAAAGAATTAAAACAAAGACACCTCCTTGCTGAAAGTGCAGAATCTGCAGAATCTAAACAAGGAACTCAAAGTAAAAAACAAAAAACATTAGATCAGTCGTACCCCACCGCCTTAGCCGCAATTCTAAAAGTACAGCCCTTCTACTATCACTCAGTTGATTTGAATAAAACCTCACCTGATACCTGGAAATCATCCTGGCTTGAAAAAGTGCTTGCCATCAGTAACGGTGGCAAGCACATTGGCCTCATTCCCCAGGCTCTATCCGGCAAATTAACGGAGAGAATTGCTGGATTAAACCGAAATCAATTGACCATCTTGCTGCTCTATGTCGAGCCAACATTCTACCCCTGGACTTTTGTCCCTGTTCTTAAAAATATGGTTTCTGATTCTGATGAAAAATTACTTGAGATTTCAGCAGAAATTTTGAAAATTTTACGATCAAAGTCCTATATCAAAAAAGCCAGTGTGATCCATCCCTTAGCTTTGCAATATTTGGAAGCCTATAAGAAAACCAAAGATGATCGAGATTCATTAAAATTTGAAAGAAAATTTCTGGAACAATTATATGAAGATTTACCCAAGCCTTACAAAGAATTTGCCTATCAAATTATGGTTGTTTTGTTACAAAAGGCTTGTCAATATTCTCTCGCGGAACTTCGCACCGACAGCCAAGTCGAGCTTCACAGTTTGATTCAGAAATCCTTACAAGAAACCAGAAATATCGTTCATACTCTTGGAAAAATCGGTGCCTATCCTAAAAAATTAAGCCATAAAACAGCTAAACCCAAAATGTCAGTGCCAGAACACAAAACAGCAAAAATTTCAATTAAAGATGCCGAACTCCAATATACCAAACCAAAGGATACCAAGACCCTGCAAGAAAGCGACTATTTAAAACTGCATCAATCGCTATCTCGAATGATAAAGCCTTATCAAGAAGCCGGAAATCTAGTAGGTGCCGCGGAACACTACTATCGAGCTGCGCTTGAAATTATAGACGCCAAACCATTTCTTACATTGCATTATTTACGAAAATCACTTGCCTTATTCAGACTTAGTCCTACATCTGCTGAGAGTCAGCATAAAGTCTGCCTCCTATTATCAAAAATTTATGCAGAACAAAGTCTTTGGTATCAAGCATGCTTATGCTTGCATTTAACAGCCCTCGAACTTCCTGAAAAAGAATCCAGAACTCTTAAAATTCAATTAAAATCAAATCAGAATATTTATAATCAACTCATCAAAAACATCGACGCTGATATTTGTTCTCAATTGGAACACTGCAAAACCAGCTATCTCAAATTTCAATTACAAATTTTCAAACTAAAATTGAAGCCAGACAATCAAGAAATACGACAAGACATAGAAATGGGTATCGTAGATCTAATCATAAAATTAAGACATATGTTAGATCAGGCGTTCGCAAGATTTGTACATAGCAAGATCTACTTGCCAAACGGCAAATGGGTCACCATTCACCTCAAAAACGCCATAAAATTTTATGCCTTTTCAAATGAAAAAGAATTGAAGCGTGAATTGCGAAGAAAGAAAATTATATCCAAGGACAAGCTTAAAAAATCCCTAGATCGGGATTTTCCGCAAATTTTCGATCTTTTACTCAATGCACAACCCTACAAGTATCCTTCTGGTCCATCTTCGATCCCTCCTTACTCCTCTGATGTATGGTTAAACAGCATTATCGAGCTCTCTAATCAAGTCAAACATCAGGGTATTGGACATATCTTTTCAGAAAAAGATCTCAACCAATCTTTAAAATCCTTAGACTGCCTCCTTGGAAAGAGTATTCGAGAAACAGATCACATTATCATAATGATTTTTGGTGCTATCTCTGATTGCACGCACAGCGAATTTTTATCAAGATTAACGCCAGCAGAGAAAGCATCGAAAATAGAAGAGGAAATACGTATTGGTTCTCCAGATTCGGAAGTGGTGGATACGGAAGCCTCATCCAGTGCAGTAGAGGATTCCGATGAAATGGAATCTAGAACAATACGGAAAAGGGCTTTTTATTAGCCGCAATAATAGTTAGATGATTTAGGTTGATTCTTGAGATCGGACAACGTTTTAAATGATACAGTTCAAGATTATTACAATTTCACAAGCTCACAAGACCTAAGCTTTTCCAATACAGCAACTGCATTCTCAACCTGAAATCTGCCCGTACTCTTGCACTTTAAAGAAGATTCCATATCAATCCAGGTGTTGACTTGCCCGGCCTCAATTAAACCTGAAAGTTGATTTAATACATCTATCACGTTATGCGGTCCAATGCCGCCCGCATAGCCAAAATTGTCATGATAGGGTTTTGGCCACTGATTCGTTTTACTCGGGGTTATTCCTTTCCCGCCGCTCACATCGCTCAAAATATCGAAACTCTTAGGCAAATGACATTTTTTAAGAAGTTCTCGGGAGATTACATTTTCTGGGATAATCGATTCCTCGGGGCATTAAAAAATGAACAAGAGAGTCCTTCTATCTTATGAATTACAGTTTTAACCTTTTTAACCTTGTTCGTATGGTTTTCAATATTTACCTCTGGCTTTATTTCTCCATGAAATTCCACATCATTTAGATAATTTTTCCAATCAAAATTGAATTGAATTCTTCTCCATCGAATTTTTGTGAGTTTCTTAATTTCATACAAAGCATCGATTTCATAAAATGTTTCTTTTTCGAATAAGTATTTACTTTCATATGAAAGTATAGCGTCATAGGTACAGAGTGCTTCTGCTGTAGCCTCTTCCGAAAAATGGGCCACCCAAGGTAGCTCAGGATAAGCTTGCACGCGTTCCAAAAGCCTGGACTGCGTCTTTTCAGCGCTTTTAAGACTTAAAATGCAAATACCCAATTCAATGTTTGGGAATTGTGCATACATTCTTTGCAATTTATCAAAACTTGTAAACTCATCTACCCCAGTAAAACTGATGATATTGGGTTTGAAACCTTTGAGATGCAAAATACTCATATAACCTATCTTCATTCCTACATTCACTAAAATGACGATAGCTTTTAGGTGCCTAATTACCTAGCGTCATTCCCGAGGAGGCGGGAATCCAAGATAAATCAAGATCTTGGTTTTAATTTGCCCAGTCACTCACTAATTCAACACAACACCAAAATTATGATTCAAGACATTCTGCTTCAAGAGCAGGTAATTTCTATTGTGTTTATTGAGATTTGTCGTTATCGGAAGCTGTTCTATCACTTTTATGCCATTCTTTTCCATACAAAGTCGTTTTTCTGGATTATTGGTGATAAGCTTTATTTCTTCAATATTGAAAAATTTCAGCACTTCCGCCGCTGGTTTAAAATCCCTGCCATCCAAAGGCAAACCCAAAATCTCATTTGCCTCTAAAGTATTGGCTCCCCTCTCTTGCAGTTGATATGCCATGATTTTATTTCTGATCCCGATACCTCTGCCCTCATGGGAAGTCATGTATAACATAATCCCGCAAGAGGAAGAGCAGATCATTTCCATCGCCTGGTCAAACTGAAAACCACAATCGCATTTCTCTGAGCCAAAAATTTCACCTGTAATACAGGCACTGTGAACTCTAACGCAGGGAGTCTCGCTGGGTAGATTGGGCCTGCCATGAACTAAGGCAATAACTTCATTTTCTTTATCGTAGTAATCAAAGCACATCATGTCTACCGTGACTCCCTGATGAAACTTGGTCGGCAGCTTACAAGAAGCTACTAATTTGCAAGCCTCTTTCCTGAATCTTCCATATCCTCTATTGCATATCTTATCGTATATTTTATTGACTGTACTTTTATCAACTGTACTTTTATTGATTGTACTCATGATACATTTATCCTTTCATTTGTTCCTTTAATGGTCCGTTAATGGTCAGTAGTAGTGGCCAGTTTTTCAATGTTCTTTTGTCTCGAAATCATGGATTGGATAAAGGCTGGCCTTGAATTCGAAGACACAAAGATACCTCCTGAGTTTTGGTTCACTTTGCTATATTCCACATCTTTCAGCAAAATTTGATGGGCTTTATTCAAGTTCCAAAATGGAATGTCTGGTCGCAAATGATGGACCAAATGATAATTTTCATTGTGCATATTGAAGATAAAATGCTCGATAAAATGACTGAATCTATTTCGTGTCATATGAATATCTAGGCGATTCTCCCCAACCAAAGGATAGTGCTCCACAAAATCTACAAACCATCCAATGGTTGGAAACACAGTAAAGAAAGGAACTACCCAAAAAATTAGGAAATACTTGAAATACCCTAATGCGCTAACGAGCAAAATGATTGACAAGAGATAGAGTGTCATCACAGTTGCGCGCAATTTATATTTCTTGAAAGTCGGTGCGCGATTGGTAAAAATATTGGCCATGTAATGAAAAATACTCGCGAGATAAAGCGGTTTTAAGATATAGTCTTTAATAAATTGCCGGCATCCTTTATGCGCATAGAGTCCCACTTGAAGATGGTAGCAATAATCTGGGTCTTTCTCTTTATCGCCTAAATAAATATGATGCGACTTGACGTGTGAATCAATAAAAGTCGACATCTCTTGGAAAATTAAATAGCCTGTCAGATAAGTTCCAATAAAATAATTAAGTGTCTTACTTTTAGTCAGCCTGCCATGCCCAGCCTCATGTGCCAAATTTGCCAAGGCGCCCTGTCTTGCACCAATGATTATCAAGGTAAGGGGATAAAAATAGGGATTATACAGTGACAGTGCAATTGCTAAAGCAATCACCAAGTAATCTTCAGCCAATCCAATGAACGCATGCCAATTGTCCAATTTATTTAAAAGAGTTAATTCAGCATGAATTTCCTTGCTGAAGCGGTGCTTCTCTATCTTAAACCTCTTAAACATGTTCATGCTCGTGCTCGTGCTCATGCAAAACCCTTGGATGTGCTTTTTTTGATTTAATAAAATATTCCCTAAAAAAGCCCATAATCTCGTCATTTGAGCTTTGCTCTCTCAGCATCAACAAATGCTCTGGCAATAGATTCATATTAGGTTTCAAGAGATTATAAAATTCTCGTATATCTTGTTTTAGGTAGCGCATGAAAGATTTGTCCCAAACTGCAGGAGGTAATTTTGCGCCGCCCTCATATAGACTTGCCATTTGATGCTCCACTGCTTCATCGATTGCTTCTTCTCGAGTCTGAATTTCGATAGGAGGACGCTCAGGTTTAAATAAATTATCCATGATAGGCTTGGAATACAGAATATTATCACTGACCGCATCCGCTAAATAAGGTGATTGATGGAAGCCGTCCCGGTACGTGCCAGTGAACAAAAAGAGATTTTCTATCGAGGTGTAGCCCAATAATGGAAATCCATCCATGGGGGAGGGCCGATTACCCACTTTTAACTCGATCAATTTGGAAGAAAATAGATTTTGATTGATCTGCTCTAATACACACTCTAACAGGAAATGAACCCAACCTACCGTACGTTCAGTATCTGGTTCTATTTTAATTTCATTGGTCGCTCCGACATAGACATTTCCTTGATAAGGAACAACATGCAGGCCGCAAGCACCAGCCCGATTAGGGGTGCGGATGACATGCTTCAGCGGATTTGATTTATCTTGCGACAAGATCAGGGAATGTCCAACACCGGACAAAATGCGTGGAATCCTAGCAGCAAGTTCGGGTAATTGATCGAGCAGTTTTTGGGAAAAACCGCCTGCAGCTAAAATAATAAGCTTTGATTCCAATACTGCGCCTGAACTCAATGTCACATTTTTGATCTTTTCCTGCTGTAGATTGATTCGCAGCACTTCATCGTCTAAATGCTCGAAATTTTTGTAACTTTTTAAGGCCTTTGCCAAATTTTCAAGGACATCACTGGCACAAAGATTGCCCTCATTAGGAATAAACATGGCCTGATTGGAACGATGATTTTCAAGGGTATTAATGCCTGGTATGTCTTCAAAATTAACGTCTTCAAATTTTTCATGATTTGCGATCAAAGCTTCTTTGATTGCTCTAAAATTCTTTGTGTCTATATTACCCGAGATGGAATTACTGATGACAAATGTGCCTTTATTGATTGCCATTGACTCGCCGCTTTTCGCATTTATCAAGTCTAACCAATCTTGCCAGCGATTTTTTGCCTGGATGCTGCATTCAAGTTTTGCTCTACCGTATTTGGATTTGAGATGAGATTCCGTGATCTCCCCATAGCACCCAAGCATTGCACCTGCAGCAAGTGTAGCACTTCCCAATTTTTTTCTTTGTCCAACTAAGGAGATTCTAAGTGAGCTGTCTTTTTGGAGCAGAGAAAGTGCCGCTGAATAACCCAAGATTCCTGCACCTACTATGATGATATCTGATTTCATATCAATTCCTTATAATGTTAGCCAGATAGTGCGAGGCAGTATCAGGCTTACTTTACTTACATTACTTTACGTACTTTACTTTACCTACATTATTAGTCATATTTTAACAGCTTATTGCCAGCATACTCTACCAGTAAAAACTACTGGTAAAAACTACTAGTAAACATAACTGACATTACAATTTAACTAACATTTATGACAACTTAACTGACATAGCAATTTAACAATTTAATTAGAGTAAGCCAGTTTGTCTTTCAGTAAAAAGTTATCCTTTCTCTTGTTGTTCCTATTATTATTCTGCACACTGCTTTCAGCACTATTTTCAGTACTGTTCCCATTCACGATCCATCTGGCAAGATATAAGACATAAGAAGAAATGAAGATTAAGCAGAGTCTAAAGATATAAGTGCCTAGAATATAGGTAAATATCAGTACGTTAGGCTCTAGCGGCTTGCTGCTAAGAACATAAAATGCCAGGGAGTAGAAGAGAATATTATCTATAAAAGAAGAGATTGCCGGGGCAAAAAATGCCCTAAGCCATAAAAATCTCCCCTTTGTTTTTGCCTTTATTTTGGTGAATAAATAGATATCAATGTATTGGCTGACAAGATAGGATACAATTCCAGCAATTAAAATATTCGGCAATGGCAGAAAGATGTCTTTCATGCTTTCGTTGTGTGTTAAAAAGCTTGCATAACTGGGATCGGTATTGCCAAACGGCATATATCCAATTGTGATGATCATCAATAGAACGATCATAATGTTGGAACTGAGCCCAAGCCAGACTGCCTTTCTTGCTTTTTCCTTGCCATAGAATTCTGCAATGATATCAATTGCGAAAAAACTGCAGCAAATAATCACTTTGCCGAGGGCCACTGGGAGCGGATAAAAGTTATATTCAACTATTTTTAAAACTTGGATATTTGCGACGAAGAGCGAAGAAATCAAAAATGCATACAATCCAGGCAATCCAAAGTATTTCAAAAAACCCAGTAATAAGAGAATTGCGGTGGTGAATTCCATGATGAGCATGAGCTCTGTAGGAATGTTATTCAAGTGTTGGATTAAACTGTCTATCATAATCTATCCTTACTTATCTTTACCTATCCTTTAGTCCTTACTCCTTACCTATCCTTTCGTCTTCATCGTTCTCCGAATGGCTGCATTTAAGACACTGCTTCCTGCCGCATCGTCCTCTATATTTTCAAAAGGAACTTCTAACTTGATTTTCCCTGCCCCGATTTCATTTGAAAAAGCTTTCTCAAGCTTGGCAATATACCTGTTATTACACACTGCAATCATATGGCGGTATTTATGCAAACCCTTTGCCTTGATTTGTTGCTTAAGTTCGTCAATAGAGATGTAGGGGTCCTCTGGACGGTCAAAGGTAACATCATAAAATTCAGGAATAATTTCCTGGGGACTTAAGAATCCATATTTAGCAGAAAAAATCACCCAATCTTTCGCAAAAAGATTGACATAAGATCTTGCCAGCTGATGAAATGGATTAGTATAGGCGTTTTCTGCCAATACGCCTCCAATGTCGGGAAATGCATCCCAAATTTTTGCTTTACTGCATGGAATTATTCCTAAGGTGTTTTCAAACATCGAAAAGTCCTTGACTGGTAAGATAGTTTTCATAAGCAAGCCTGATAAGCTCACTCTTGTTGTGGAAAGAAGTTTTGTTCTTCAATGAATTGATATAAAACTCTACCGTGCGCGGAGAAATGTGCAAGAGTTTCGCAATCTCTTTGGATGTCTTTCCAAATGCCAAATAATGAAGACATTCCGCTTCACGCCTGGTAATAAATATATTGTGCGTTTTTAGGTAGAATTTATCGATATGTGTCTGTTTTAAATAGTTGCTCACAGTAGCTTCAGAGATGACTTTATTTTCTTCTTCTTTATTCTTCACAAATATTTTTGATAGGTTTTCATCGGAAATATAAGGTGCTTTGTCTACTTCTAATGAGCACAATTTTTCTCTAAAATAGTGGAAGAAACGTTGTAGCAAGAATTTTTTGTTGATGCAAAGATCCATGATAACGCCATCATCTTCAGTCGCAGTGGCTAAATGATAAACTTCTACAAAATTATTCATATCGACATAGATACTGACGCTGTTCCAGACATTCAACACACGCAAGTGTTCATGAAGCTTGGATTTGGGGGCACCAGTCAGAACTTGAATGTGAAATTCTTCGACGGGGGGATTAATAACTAAATTCTCTATATTATTGATTAAAGACTTTGGCCCCTCATTCATTTCCTGAAATCCAACATCGCTGTATAGATTTAGCCAATCTTTGTTTGTTTCTAATATTAACCTTTTGCCGTTATTTTGGATTCTGGTGTATCCAAAAGAGGAAAAACCAAAATTATGGAAGATGGGTTCACAGATATTCAATAGTTTGTTTGCTATGCCAGCATTATATTGAATGATATTTTGTATTGCGTATAAATCTTTCATGGTATCAAACTCAAGTGCAACCGTTCACGCACTACTGTCTAAGCAATTATCCCAAAGCTTTCAAACTCACAAACCGCTGCAGTTCACGTCTTATCCTTGGACGCACATCTGAACAGTGTCCAGAATCTGCTGCTTTTTTAATCAATTTTCCTATATTCTTTATTCATCTCTACAATACTCTTTTATGTATAAAAAGCAAATAGTAAAATTTACGGGTAGTATGTTAGTGTATGCATGGATTAAAAGAAATGTAGTAATCTGACTCATTTCGTTAAACCTTATCGGTAAATCTTTTTTTTTGTTCAACATTTTTTGCACTTTTTTGCAGAGTTTATGCTATCAAATTCCTACCCATACAAACCACTCCAATTCTTTATTTTGGCAATTATAGGTACCTGGACTTGCTGGATCCCTGCTGCCTTTTTGAGTTTTGAGACTGTCCCCAAGCTACAAAACCTAGAATTACAATTACTCCTCCTTGGGTTATTTCCGCCCGCTATTACCGCTCTTTATTTTATTTATTCCTCTCGAGATCCAAAGTTCATTCAGGCGTTTAAAGATAAATTTTCAATGCGTGCTATCAATAAAAATTATCTTCCAATTATTTTATTGCTTCTTCCAGTCTCCCTATTGTTAGCCATCATCCTTTCAATGTTATTGAAACATTCTCCATATTCATATTTCCATTCATATTTATATCCATACTTAAATTTATCGGAAACCTGCGTGACTTTTATCATGCCATCACAAATCCGATTTTTAAGCTTCTTGCTAATCTTACTGATCCCATTTCTTGAAGAAGTAGCATGGCGCGGTTATGGCGTAGACAGTCTGAGATCAAAATTTAATTTATTCCATACCTCCCTTATTTTCGCCTTGCTTTGGGCAATTTGGCATCTCCCTTTATTATTCATTAATCATTGGGAAATCCATCCTCTCTATATTGCCAATTTCTTTTTGAGTTTTATTCCATTCAGTATAATCATTAATTGGATATACTATAGCAATAATCGCAGTATCATCGCGGCAGTCATTATTCACTTCTACATTGATCTCACCGAAGTAATTCTCAAAGGCGCTTACCTCACCCAAGCTCTCATGACAATTTTTCTTACTATCGCTTCGTTTATCGTGATATTTAAAAATAAAGACTTATTTTTTAAGTACTAAACATACTCAAAAAATTCTAAAAAGCTGATTACGGAAGACGTTTAAAAAATTGCTGTAATACTTCTTGCGCACAATAATATACCGCGGACCCTATCACTGATCCTGCAGGGTGGCAGCCCGCGCTGCAGGAATAGAGGCCCTCTATAGGGGTCTGGTAGGGAAATAGCTGTGAAATGACGCAAATTTTGATTGCATTCATGATCTGCTTCTCCCCTTAAATGAAAACGATGCTTCATTTAAGATAAAAAATAATATTTTTAATCAGGGTAACTGGTGGTGACTTTAATCCTCGGCACTGCTGACCAGAGGCACAAATTTATCAGCTCCAGCTGCTTTTTCTCTCCAGAATTGAGCCTTTTCCTTGTCTATTTCAACACCAAGACCTGTCTCATACATATTCGCTAATTGTTCTGCGGCCTTTTTTGAACCCAAATCAGCTGCTTTTTGGGTATAGACAAAAGCAGTTTTAAAATTAGAATTTTGCCTGAAAGCCTCTTGCTCATCATGTGTATACTGCGTACTAGGATTGCTATTATTCATTTCTAGCCATCCTTTGGCACTGAATAGATTAGAGAGACTTAAATAATTCTGGATAATTTTTTCTTCATGCATTTTTTGGCCCCAAAGCAGCGCTTGATCCATATCATAAGAAACTAGGATTCCATTTGAATACAGCATTCCAAGGAGCTCCATTGCCTCCACATTTCGACTCTCCGCTGCTTCTCGGAGCAAGGATAATCCGCGTTCAGGGTTTTTCTGATATCCATGCTGGCCCAATATATAATGCATCGCAATTTTATATTTCGCAGCACTGTTATTTAGATTCCGGGCTTCTTCGAAATAAAAATTGGCCTTTTTAATATCAGACATTTCATCAAATAATATGGCTAAACGATAATAAACCGCGGGATTTTTCTCATCTGACAATGTTAAGATTTTTTGATAGCTTTCAAGCGCATCCTTTCTGTATTTTTCATCCAAATTTCGGAGATGAAATAGGCGGTCTGCATACAATAATTTGTGGGTTAATTCCTCAGAAGTTTCCTTTGCAGCAAGCCTTTCAGCTTCTTTTAAATCATACACAAATGCATCTTTCTTTTGCTTCAATTCCTTAGTGGGTAAGCTGAAAGATACCGTAGTAAAGCCTAATAATAAAAGCACGGTCTGAAACTTGAATTTTATCCCCATGTGAACTCCTGAAAAAAACCGCAAATTGACTATATCAAAATACTTGTAATACCTATAAAAGGAATGAATCCATTACTATACACCTTTCTTTATTTTAGATACAATATTTAAGATTTAAGGCCGTATAAAAATTTGTATATTCAAGCAAATTGTTAAAAGTTAATTGACTTAAATGAGTATTTCTGGCAAAATAAACAGATTGATATTTATAGTAACTACTCGGGCTCTTTTCTAGATTGCTTCGCTATGCTCGCAATGACGCACTGAATTTGAGATATTGAACTTCAGTGCGTCATTGCGAGCATAGCGAAGCAATCCAGGGAATTTTGTAATTCAGTTAAAATTTATAGTTTGTACGAACACATAACTGTAAGAGAGTTCCTTTAAACATAAAATAACTTATTTTTTAAAATTATTCTGGGAGAAATCTATGAGCGAATTATTCGATAAAGTACAGAAACAAACAGAATCATTATCAACTGAAGCACAGACACAGAATGTTCAAGAAACAGAAAAAAAGACAGTCGAAGATAAATCTCTCTCTGAATCTGCATCTACACCCACTCCTCCCACAGTTCCACAACACATTACAGACTTAAAACGCAAAGTAGAAGAAGGAGGTCAAGCAGAAGCCGTACAATTGGCCCGCCACTATATGGAAGGCCGCGATGTTCCAAAATCTCTTGATGAAGCAATAAATTTATTAAGCAGAGCCACACTACCTAGTTCCTCAGAAGATTTCGATGCCGTTAAGGAAGGGTTAGTGTTGCTCGCAAATCTTCAATATAATGCAGGAGAAATTGACTCATATTTTAATAATCTTATTGAAGGGGCAGGACCAAAAAAAAGTAGTGTTTGTCAACTTCTGCTCGCAAGTTGTCATTTCTGGGGTATAAAAGATCATACAGCAACGAATCATGGTAGAATGGAACGCGCTCTAGCTTGGTTTGCGAATACCTTAAAGCCGGGAAATCCAGATAATTCTTCAGTAAAAGTGGCCCATGCAATCAAAAAACTCATCAATCCCGGGGTAGTTCCGAGCTTCCGCACTGCACTCCGTATCTTAGCGCCTCATAATCATTATGCAAACCCCATCACAGGATATGATATTGAAGCTTATCAAATTCCTGGTGAAGGAATTTTGTGCAGGCTCCATGGCAATTTGGGTGATCGTGACATCGTGCTTATAATTCCTAAAGACAAAGAAGAAAGTATTGCAACACTGGTTCCTCGCTGTTTACCACCCCATCCCAAAGTCATTGGTCCGGTAGGCTGTTCGTCCGAAATTGAGTTTCCGGAAACCACGGACGCCCCTAAAATCGGCTTTGCTGTGATTTGCGCGCCCATCGAAGGTCCACACTTGAGTGCTCGCCATAAACTACTGACTCATCCTGAATTTTTCAAAGAAAATGCAGTCAAATTTGCAAGTGATATTGCAGAAAGCATTTGTCATTTTCATAAACATTACCTTGTTCATGGCAATATTTCACCGGATTATATTTTCATTAATGATCAAGGGACAGCTGCTATTGCAACCGGCAGAGGACCCGATCCCAGTAAACCTAAAGATGGCATCTTAAAAGAGCCTGCTTCTTTCGATGCCGATGTCTTCGAATTTGGTGAAACTCTATTTCAATTGTTCACTGGATCTGCATTGAAGGATCTGAAAACTAAAATCGCTGCTGCATCAGGCAAATCAGAAAAGGAACTCAGTGAAGCGCAAACACTGTCTGATGATGAATATGCAAAAATAACAGAACAATTATCCTTGGTTTGCCCTGCTGACCTTACTGAAATTATCATGCATTGCTTATCAAATGATCCAGAACAGCGGCCTCGTATTACCGATATTCACGCTGATCTTAAGGGATTAATGCCAAAAGCGCTCATTGATAAAACCACTGATGCACCAATAGTTAAGATTGCCAAGGAATGTGATTCCGTTACCAGTCCAGAAGTCCCAGCAGAAGATGAAGGCTATTCAGCATTCTGGATGGTGAGATATATACCACTGGCACCCAAACAGGAGCAACCCAGGTATACCGGGCCTAAACCCTATAAATCCTTATTCGCGGATCTTGACAGAAAAGAAATTTCTGATTTAGCAATTATAAAAAAATTCTCTGAAACAGTAAATTCTCCGTATAATGTTCCAGAGACTTTCTTTACAAAAATTAAAAATGAAGCAACAAGGCTGAAAGTATTGCAAAATTGTGTCCATATCATCGAGCAATTCGATGCCTATCAATTAGAGCATTCTAATTACAATATTACAATACATAACATTGTCAATTCTAAGAATCTCACACGTCAACAAATGCAAGCTCAAGTATACAAGGAAGCAGATAGATTCGAATCCCTAGAACATGACTGTGGTTTGTGTAAGGAACCCATTCCATTTAAACAACACAAAAAAGACCCCGTGACGAAAATGACTGGAAGCCCTTTCATGGCCTGTACCTATTGCTTGGATCATAATATGTGGGACACAGCTCTTGCTAAAGCACTTTGGGGCTTTACCACCAAGCAATTGGAGGAGGTTCCTTCCTGGCGATCGGCTGAGTTGCGTAAATATCGGTATCAGGTTTATCATTGCACGCTAGATTTATTGGCAGCCCGTAGACTAAAGCCCATGAAGCAAAGCGGACATACAGTAGAAATTGATCGCGAAACCTGGGAACGTTATGAAGATCTGCCAAAGGAAGTTCAGGAATACATTTACGTGACGACTTCACATCCAGGAAGTAAATCTCAATCCGCATCCTCCTCTTCGGCTGCACCCGCTTCAGAATCTTATGGATCCTCTGGATCTGCTGCGTCCTCAGGTTCTGCAGCATCTTCTGGTTCCTCTGCATCAGCGCTTACTTGGTCTTATCCACAGTCTGGCTCAGCTGCAGCGGCGGATAAAGAGACGGTTACATATCATGTCCATTATGGCAAAAAACCCTCTCGTCAACACAAAAAATTCAGCTAGGTAGTTTTTGAGTTGATACACTTGAAATAAACAACTTGGTGGTATGTACAATGCTGCCACCAAGCTTGGCAGCACTAATAAAACCAAATATGATATATTTTTGATTGTTACGAGCTTGACTTTCATTTAGCTCACCCTGTATAAAATATTGTCATTAGTTGGGAAATTTATTTCTACATATTACATAGAACTTTACAGGGAGGTATCTATGGCAGCCGTAAGTAGCGAACTATCTCAGGAACTAGAACAAAAAGAAGGCAAAGAGAAGCAGGACATGTTGGAAAGCAGTCCGGCTGCTATCTCTTCTGAATCATATCAGAAATTACACCCTGAATTGAAAGCAAAACTAGATATTCTTGCAGTCCCCATGAAAGCTCAAGAAATTGAGTCACCAGATATCCTAACTTGCCCAATTTCTTTGGAAGTGTTTAAACGTCCTGTTTTAGCAAGCGACGGATATATTTATGAATATTATGTTATTACTGAATTATTTGAAAGAGGAACAACCATTAGCCCAATGACTCAAACGCTCTTTCCAAACCAAAATTTAAGTGATGTCCATCCTATCCGATCCGCCTCACACGAATTTTTGCAAAGTCTCCCCAAAATGCAAGAAAAACTTCGTCGTGACGAGGAACTCAAAAAACAACAAGAATCAGAAGTACAAGAAAAAGAGGCCAGAATTTTGGCACAGCATAAAAAAGAAGTTGCCTCATTAAAAACCCAAAGAATTGTTGCTTTTAGTGCTGGTGCTGTATTAGCCGCGGGTGCTTTTGTACTCACAAGCCTGTTAACTTCCGGTCGGAAGGAATCTGATTTAGAAACGGACGAGGCAGGGTCTCCAAACCGTAAACAAAAGCAAACTAAGGAAAACTAATATTTTAATTTAAAGCAGAGAGGATTCATTTTATGTCCAGTGTTCCAGCAGAAATTGTTTCAAATCATGACAAATCAAAATCCGAGCACTCAAAAGTTAAGGGTGATAAAATTGGTGGTCCTAAACTCGAGTCGATCCATGAGAAAATCATTAAACAAGTTGTTATCGGCACAGAAAAGGCCGAAAGTTTAAAAGGAAAAGAAGTCACTCTATTTATTGGCAACACGGGCGCCGGAAAAAGCACCCTCATTAGCTACTTAATGGGGGCACAAATGATTGATGCCGAACGCAATGGACTTTGGGTTGTCATCCCCAGTGATGAAATGAATCCCAAATACCCTAAACTTGGCCACAATCTGGGTAAATCTGAGACTGTCTATCCACAAGGATATGCTGCAGCTCTGCAAGAAGTTACTTTGTGTGATTACCCAGGTTTCCTTGACTCTAGCAATGAAAGTGATAAAAGAATTGCAATGTCGATCAATAGACAAGCAGCAATACAACAGGCAAAGAATATTAAGGTTGTGGTCGTGATAAGTTTTTCAGAACTAACGACAGCCGCTGGCATTGCTGCCTTGAATCTGGTTGATACTTTATCTAAGGTCTTCAAAGATCCTAGCAAAATTTTGGGTTCAATTACTTGGATTGTGACACGAATCCCAAAACATCCTGTTAAAAACGGTTTACAATATGATAGCAAGGGAATAGCTGAGCTCATCGAAGGAAATTTTTTAGTTAATATCTTGAACAAATTTAAGAAGCTAGGTCTTGAATCTCTAGTAACGGCTAGGCCTATCTTGCAGAAGGTAGCACCTCATTTATCAAAGAAACATTCCATAGCCGGAGAAATGCTCGTTAAAAATTTCTTAGATGATGATGCCCTGAGAATCGAATCTCTCTATAAGCAGCAAATAATATTAGAAACCATGAAATCAAATGTTCTGGCTGTTAATTTACATGATGATAAAGACAGAAAATTGATCTTAGACAAAATCGCGCAATTGAAAGCTGTTGACAAAAGTCATTTCAGTTTTCACGAAGTTGAAGGCATTCAAACCATGTTTGAAGAAATTGCTTATGAAGTTGCAATGAAAACCAATAAACTGTTTGAGGATTATGGAACATTAACCCGAAACCTAAAAAAACTTCATCAGCAATTAACTGAAGTTAAAGAGCAAATTGAGATTTGTGTCAGCAAAGGTGTAAAGGAAGTTTCTCTGAAGCAGATTAGTGATTTAAGGCATCAAATTTGGGAACTTCGCGAATCTCGCTCATTCAATCTCAATCAAATTAAAAAGAAAGCCGAAGAACTCGCTTTATTAGATACCAGTAGAGTAGAATTATATGATTACTTTCCTCCATTCCAAGAAGAAAGAGCCATGGCACCTTTTGGTTGGTTCGGTTACTCCAAAAAGGTTTTTAAATATGAAGGAAGTCTACCTTTGGTGCGATGTGATGAAAAATACGATACTAAACATGGCTATCTTGAAGATAAATCCGTAGACCTTAAAGCGGGCAAATATAAAGCAACTTATTACACATATTTTGGCAAACCCGCGAATATTAAGATTGATCTCTTTGTCGAAAGAAGGGTCAGATATCATGATAAAATTAACGAATTAAAAGAAGATATAGAGAAATTGAGAAAAGACAATGAAGCACTTAACAAGACTATCAATGATCTAAATATACAAATTAATAGTAAAACTCAAGCATTATCTCTTCAAGACATGATGAACCAACTTGAATCAACAAAACAGCAATGCGAAGATGAAATTGTGGCAGCAAATCATCGACTCAAAAATAAAACGGCAGAGCTTGACCATATCAAATTTGAATTTGCCGCACTATATCCTCTCTCTGAAACCATGGGCTTAACGAATAAAAAGACTAAAACGCCAGTTTTTGATGAACTCCAAAAAGCCTATGACTCCTTCAATACATATTCAAAAGAACTACAACAGGATCCAGAACGCATTTTCAGTGATCGCTCTCAGATTCGAAGGAAAGAGAATGACCTTGTAACCAATCAAACCTCTGCTTTGAAAGCGCATCATCGAATAGACAAACAAATAGGATGGTTGATGCCTCACGGGCAGTCTGGAGTCAAACCTTCTGAATCCGCTAAGACAACTGGGAACTTTTCTATCACCGGAAGACTCACTTCAGGTTCAAAGCTTTGATTTATGTAGTCACTAGTGCCTGGTGACAATTGCCCAGTATGTCAGACCTTATCTGTTTCTTCTCCTGAAAGAAACTAAAGAAACTATTGAAAAATGCTTATGTTTTGGGTATAGTAGATAATTATTTCATTTTGAACATTAACTTTTGGTAATTAACTAAATTTCGTAATTAAATCCTGTATGGCAAGCAAAGAACTCATTTTAAACAATTTCAAAACCGTTTGTGCCAATCGTAAAGCCTCATTGGAAAAATTTCTGTCGCGTTTTGAAACCAAACGACAGAGAATGTTCTTTCTGCTATTTTCCGCCATTGCCTTATTCTCTGTCTGCTATTTGTTCTATTGGTATTTTTATGGTTCCCGTTATGTATCAACCAACAATGCTTATGTTGATGCGGAAATTTCTGAAGTACATTCTCTGACCACAGGTACCATAGCAAAAGTTTATGTTACAAATACTCAGCATGTGCAGCATGGGGAGCTCTTGGCTGCACTCGATGATAGCGATGCTAAAATTGCCTTAAAACAAGCAGAAGCGAGCTTTGTGAAGGCAAAAGCAGATGCCGATCGTGCTGAGTTAAATTACAAGAGAAGAAAATCTCTTTCTGGTACTCACCTCATTTCTGCCGAAGAACTCAGCGACACAGAAAGCGAGTTTCTAATAGCCCAGGCTGTTTTCCAAGAAGCTAGCGCTTCGAAAGAAATCGCAGAGCTCAACTATGAAAGAACAAAGATTGTTGCTCCCATAAACGGCGTTGTCGCACAAAGTGAAGTAAAGCTCGGGCAAAGAGTGGCCTCTGGCAGCAAAATTCTATTATTGGTGCCGCTCGATAATGTCCACATTAATGCTAATTTAAAGGAAAATGAATTAAAAAATATCAAGCCTGGCCAAAAAGTCTCGCTCACTTCCGATAAATACGGTTCAGGTGTTAAATTCCACGGTAAAGTGCAAGGCTTTTCTGGAGGAACAGGATCTGTTTTTTCTATTATTCCAGCACAAAATGCCACTGGAAATTGGGTAAAAGTGGTCCAAAGGCTTCCTGTTCGGATTGCGCTCGACTCTGAAGAAATTAAGAAAAACCCGCTCGAAGTTGGGCTGTCCATGACTGTAACAATTGATACCAGAAGCAAGCCGTGAGTGGTAACTCTTCCCCTGCCGGTAACTTATCTCCTGCCGGTAATTCAACCGCTGCCCTAACAGATGTCAAATTGCTGATCGCCAGTATATTATTGGCCATTTCCAATTTTATTGTTGTTTTAGACATGACAGTCGTCAACGTCTCTGTGCCGCATATAGCAGGGGGGTTGGCCGCATCCCTCTTAGAAGGCACTTATGTCATCACTTCTTATGCCGTTGCCGAAGCAGTTATCGTGCCCCTCACAGGCTGGCTAGCCTTGCGTTTTGGGACATTGCGTGTGTTCACCTGGGGTATGATCCTATTTGGGATATGCTCTGCTTTATGCGCGCTATCAGAAAGTTTAGGCTTCTTGGTTTTCAGTCGTATATTACAAGGTTTATCCGGCGGTCCTCTCATGCCGCTTTCTCAGACTCTGTTGCTCAGTATTTTTCCTGAAAATAAAAAAGCAGCCGCTATTGGCATCTGGGGAACAACCACTTTGATAGCACCGGTATTGGGACCCATTGTTGGCGGCTATATCTGCGATACCTGGGCATGGCCAGTAATCTTCTATATCAATATTCCCATTGCCATTGTATGCGGTTTTGTTATTCGAAATCTCCTTCAACCTTTTGAAACTCCGACACAGAAAAATAAAATAGACTTGGTAGGCTTGATTTTACTCTTGGTCTGGGTATCGGCGCTGCAGTTGATGCTTGATGAAGGAAAAAATTATGATTGGTTTTCTTCAAATTATATCCTGACTTTATTGTTCATTTCAATCATTGGATTTGCGAGCTTTATTATCTGGGAGCTCACAGAAAAGAATCCTATCGTAAACCTGAATATTTTCAGGCATCGCGGCTTTACCATAAGTGTTATCACCATTAGCATTGCTTTTGGATGTTTCTTTGGTTCTGTTATTCTTACCCCTCTCTGGCTGCAAAGCGTGTTGGGTTTCACAGCTTCCTGGGCTGGGTTGACTGCAGCCATGATCGGCATTTTTGCTGTCTTCATGGCGCCCTTCGTTGCCAAACTTTCGGTCAAAGTCGATCCCCGGATTCTCATTTTCTTTGGTATCACTTGGATGGGTTCATTAATATTGTTTCGTTCTTTTTGCACCTCTGATATGACTTATTCCCAAATAGCGATTCCCATTTTATTCCAAGGTCTTGGGATGCCCTTTTTCTTTTTGCCGATTACTGGCCTCGCCTTATCAAGCGTTTTGCCGCAGGAAATTGCCTCGGCTGCAGGTTTAATGAATTTCTTGCGGACACTCTCTGGCGCATTTGCTATCTCCATCGTGACAACCATTTGGGAAAACCAATCAAAAGTCTATCATTCAGATCTTGTTAGCACCATAAGCCTGAGAGGATCAACGACTGATCCTGTGATTTTGGATAGATTAATTGATGTACAAAGCTTTACTTTATCCATCAACAGTATATTCTTCTTCATCGCATTTTTGATTTTTGCGGCGGCATTTATTATTTGGGCAGCACCTAAGCCTAAAAATACTAATGCTGCAGCAACGGCAAACGCTCATTAATACTCACTTTCAAATACTTGCTATCATCACCGCCATAAATTGGTTTTCACCAACTCTACAATTCTGTCCCCTTGGCCGTCAATGATGGCCTTTAACATGAATAATCCAAATCCTCTGACCATCGCAGAAGTGATTATCGGCGGCATCAGCAATTCCTGTCTATTGACGACGACATCGACTAGTGCAGGTCCTTCATAGGCAAATGCCTGTTGTAAACCCACTTCAATATCTGCGGGATCTTCAATGCGGACACCAAATAAACCGATAGCTTTTGCCATCTCTGCGAAATTAGGATTAATCAAGTCGGTGCCAAAATTTAACATCCCAGATCCCATCATTTCCATTTCCACAAAACCCAAGCTGCCATTATTAAATATTACAACTTTTATGGGAAGTTTTTGCTGGATGAGCGTGATAACATCCCCCATCAGCATGGAAAATCCACCATCTCCGCAGAGCGCTACCACCTGACGCTTCGGATATGCACATTGCATACCGATCGCCTGCGAAAGTGCATTTGCCATTGATCCATGATTGAAGGATCCCAATAATCTTCTTTGACCATTCATTTTAAGATAGCGTGCTGCCCACACTGTAGGAGTCCCTACATCACAAGTGAATAGTGCATCCTGTTTTGAAATTTTGTTGATAATTCTTGTCAAATATTGTGGATGAATTGGCTTTTCTCCAGATTTGCCATGCGCAAGCTCATCCAATTCTTTTCGCGATTTTTTATAGTGCTTGTGAGATTTTTCTAAATGAGAAGCATCGGAATGCTTATGCAATAGTGGCAGTAAAGCTTGGATGGTTGCTTTAATATCTCCTACCAAACCAAGCTTAATATCACAGCGTTTTCCCAGTTGCTCTCCATATTTATCGACTTGAATAATTTGTGCATCTTCAGGATAAAACTGCCTATAGGGAAAGCTCGTCCCCAGCAGTAAAAGGGTATCACAAGCTTCCATGGCATAATAACCTGAAGAAAATCCAATAAGACCTGTCATTCCTACATCATATGGATTGTCTTCTACGATAAAAGACTTGCCTCTTAAAGTATGCACCATCGGAGCTTTCAGGACATCGCATAATAACATTAATTCCTCATAAGCTTCCTCGCAGCCGCTACCACAGAGTAATGTAATCGATTTTGCTTGGTTCAAGAGGTGTGCCATTTTCTGAAGCTCTTCCGAGCTAGGAACGATCACAGGACTTGGCGTAGGAAACTCCAAAAGAGCATTATTGTTAGAATTCTTAAAAGCCATATCTCCCGAAATAACGAGTACTGCCACGCCGCGCTTAGCCAATGCTGTTTGAATTGCCATATTCAACAGACGTGGCATTTGTTCCGGAGAATAAACAACTTCACCCGACTTCACTATTTTTGAGTCTTCTAAAATAGCAAAAGCCCCGTACCACGGGGGCTATAGCCAATTTAGGCACTACATTATTTGATGTTGGAAAGTTATCTTAAATAGACTGTTGCGTCTGGTGAGCGGGTTAAATTGAAGGCCTTGTAGATTTTTCGTGCGGTATTAGTGATGCGACCAGGAACGCGATATAGATCCTTGGTTTGCTTATGAACGTAAATAGAGGATTGAATTCCTCTTAACTCATCAATCACTGTCTCTATACTAATTTTTTGTGTCAAATTTAATCGATACTGTAAATGTCGTAATACCGAAAATGTCATATAACAAATAGCAATATGTGCATGAATTCGGTTTGGATTCCAATGATAAATCGGACGCATAGCGAGCGTATGCTTATTGATCCGGAAGGATTCTTCAATCACCCAGAGCCGAGAATATTGGGCGAGCAATGTCTCAGCCTTTTCATCTTCGATATTAGTAATAATTCCGTGTAGTCCATCCCACATCGCATCATGCGCAATCTTATCCTCATCTAATTGAGTGCATGCTTGGGGATTTGTTTTTGTAAATTTTTTGACGCCTTGATTAGTTATTAATTTTTGTGTTTGGCCCTTTTTACCAATTACTTTTTCAATTTTTTCTAAAACTCGAGTTCTATCAGCCACATCTTTTAATGCTCGCTTCTTTTTATAGCTGACTACTAAGCGACGATTCTCGTGATTAAATTCACCAATCCACGCAAATTCATCGTTTAAAACAGTAGGATAATAACGAGACTCACTAAGTATTTCGCTTTTAATATTATCAGGCAAAGTGCGTAATTTTGCTGCAACAATATATTGATACCCTTTTTCTTCCATTAGAGCCATATTTTTTTTAGAGAACATAGCACGGTCACCGACAAAACAAACTGATTTAATATTAAATAGAGTATGCCAATGCTCAATCGCTGCAATTAAAGTCCCTACTTCAGCCTTATTACCTTCAAATAATTCATAGCTAATGGGCAAACCATCACCATTAGTTGCCAAAGCTAGCACCACTTGCGTTGTGTTAAACCGACAATCTTTACTGTAACCAAACCTTCTAAGCTCATCTGTTTCAATAGATTCGAAGTAAAGCGTAGTCACATCAAATAATACTAAATCTACACTTTCAGGAAATAAGGATTGCGTTCGAGCGAACGTTAGTTTTTTTATTTGATCGATTTGATTAAACACTTTATCCATCGTTGAGTAGAGAGCATCTAAATCATGACTTTTTCCGAAATTATCTTCTAATATACGTTGAGTTTTTCGTTTGCTCGCAGGAAAAACTAATCGGGTTAACACCATATCCTTTAACAAATCATTATCCCGTTTGCTTTTGAAAATTTTATGGTATCCTAACTCGTCGTAAACATAACCACCAACCTCGTGAACGCCCTCAATGATGCGTTCATGTTCAACGATCATATCTAAAGTGACCTGCTCAGGAGGAAGAATATCCTTAATTTCCTTTTTTGCGGGACGGCCAGGTTTTTTATTCTTATTTACTTTTAATAAGGCTGATAAATCGCCTTCAGCGGTTTCAAAGAGGCTAAGTTGCTCAGAGTTTTTTTCATTAACTGTAAGCATTGAGGCAATAATATCTTGGGCCAAGTCACGAAGTTTTTGTTCTTCTTTTTCATTCATTGCAATACCGACATGGCGCATAATTTTTTGTTTAACAGTAGTGTCTTCTCGATACGACTCGACGATTTGCACCGATTTTCGCGGACTATTTGGTGTTGATTTAACGCGAACAAACAAAGTAGACGCCTCTATTTTGAAAAACTAAGTGAAATTTTAAAAAATTTTTTTCAAAGTGTCAACATTTTTTTGTTTACTAGGCACTACAGTAGAAAATTTTTGATCATGAAATAAAAAAGATCCCGTGCTACAAGGATTTAATAAAAAAACTTTTGGGAATTTAGTTTAGATTACGATGAAGTCGGGAAGAGGTGTGCCATTTTCTGAAGCTCTTCCGAGCTAGGAACGATCACAGGACTTGGCGTAGGAAACTCCAAAAGAGCATTATTGTTAGAATTCTTAAAAGCCATATCTCCCGAAATAACGAGTACTGCCACGCCGCGCTTAGCCAATGCTGTTTGAATTGCCATATTCAACAGACGTGGCATTTGTTCCGGAGAATAAACAACTTCACAAAAATAACTACATTCTTTAAATAAAATGCCAGGATGCGTTTCTTGAAAATAATCACCGCCAATTTCAAGGGTAGGAATTTGAGCCGCAATGGCAAGAACAGGTGCCCCAGATCGATGACTGTCAAAGAGTCCATTTATCAGATGTGTGTTACCTGGTCCACAACTTCCAGCACAGACGGCAAGCTTACCGGTTAATTGTGCTTCAGCTCCAGCAGCAAACGCAGCAGTTTCTTCATGACGTACATGGATCCATGTAATTGTCTTTTTTCGATTGAGAGCATCCGTAATACCATTCAGAGAATCACCCACAATTCCATATATTCTCTTTACACCCGCTGCCTCTAATGTTTCAACCAACAAATCTGCTACTAACTTTGACATTTGCCATTTCTCCTTAGCCACTGCCTCCTTTGCCATTTCCATTGGCAATAGTTTACTTGTAGTTCAATATAAGAGGCATCTCCTTGATGTTTCATAATATTATAATAGTCTATTGTCAATGCATGAATCGACGCGCAGCGTCTATTATAAGCCCTTTGCCAACGCTCTCAAAAACATCTCCTTGGATGATCTTTGAATTGGGAAACAATTTAGCAATAGAGTCACGAATGATAGGTATTTGAGTGGATCCCCCTGTAAAGAAGATAGAATCAATATGATGATTCGAAACACCAGATTCTTTCAAGGTTTCTTGGCAGGTTTCAAGCAATTTTTCTACTTTTTCAGAGATAATTGCTTCAAAAGCAGCTCTCGTAGTTTTCAGCAGCCACTCTTTTTCTATAAAGGATAGATCGAGTAGTACAGTTTCTTTGGAACTTAATTGACATTTGCCGAGTTCCACTTCATTTAGAATCTTATGACCCAATTGCCTATCTACCACTTTTATCAATCTTTCAATGGGGTTTTTCAAAAGTGCATAGCCTTTGAGATTATGAATGGCATTTTTGCTTTGATAAGTATATAAACTGTTGATGGTATGCCAGGTGGTGAGATCATGGTAAAAACTGCTCGGGATTTGAATGTTGCCGCTTAAGCCGCGCATTTTGCCTCCCAATCCTAATTCAGGCATAACTGTGTTTAAACTGAAGAGTCTGTCAAAATCAGTTCCTCCAATATGTATGCCTTTATTTGCTAAAACATCCTCTCTGCGGTGGCTGTCCTGGCTCCGAACGCGATGAGTGCTAGCATTTTCAGGTTGCGGCCTTAAACGTATCACAGAAAAATCCGAAGTTCCACCGCCCAGATCGACAATAAAGGCGAGTTGTTCTTCTGCAATCGTTGCTTCATAGCTTAAGGCCGCTGCAATTGGCTCATATTGAAATATGATATCCTTGAAGCCTTGATTTTTTGCAATTTGTTCCAAGGTATCCTGCGCTAGCTTATCTTTTTTATTATCGGTATCATGAAATCTGACCGGTCTTCCCATCACTACCTGCTGCAATTCTCTTCCCAAAGTGTTTTCAGCTTGTTGTTTTAAGTGCCGAATTAAATAACCCAAAATATCGGTATAAGCCACCATTCGATTTTCAATCAGGGTTTTTTCTTGCATTAACGGAGACCCTAAAACACTTTTAAGTGACATTAAAAGTCTTCCGGGAGTTCCCGTCAAATATTCTGTCAAGCCTCTCTGACCCAAAATGCACTGACTGGTATCATAATCGAAGAAAATGGCCGAACGCAGTATCTGCTTTCCTGAATCTAGGGGGACCATGGTGATTTGATTGTCTTTATAGATACCGATGGTAGAATTACTGGTGCCAAAGTCTAGACCACAAAAATCATGTAATGCCATATCACCACCTATTCTTTATGCGGGCAGAACAGAATACAGAACTTACGATCGAAATGCAAACAAAGTTTTGCAAGCATTCACACACTGCACTTAAACAATTACAAAAATTCTTGCGCGCTCTAGCCTGGATAAATATATAGTATAATAAGAATAAGGCTGTCTACATTCAGATCAATCTTTCTTTTGCTGTTGCTGTTGTATTGGCTTTTGCTTTTTTCTCCAATCCCTTGTCTTCTAGGATTTCTTTGTCTTTAGACTGATCTCTAGACTGCGATCCTAATCCTAAATAAGCATGCAACATCGTAGCATCCACAAGCTTTATTGCATTCCCTGGCAGTTTTGCAGGAGGGTTTTGATATTCTTTTCTAGGTGTCTTCGAATCACACGCGTTTATTTGATCCTTATCAGGTTCATACTGCAACAAAAAAGAGGCAATTTCCGCCATTTTACTCGCTATTACCACACATAGAATAGCCCAAGCATTTGTATCTTCTTCTGCTCTTCTGCCACCTTTTCCAACTGGTATCCCTGCACTCTCACTTGCTGACCATAATTGTGCTCCAGTGCCCCGCCCTTTGAATAATCCAAGCCCAGTACCATTCCCCATCGAATCCAAATCTAAATCTTTTCTATCATAATATAATAACATCCTACGTTTAGGTTCCCGTGTAAAATCTGGCACCGGTACATGCGTAACCACATTACAAAACACTTGTAACCCAAAATTTGGCAACTTTTTTTGTAATTCGGCAACAATTTCCCATTGCTTTCTGATTGTGCGCCATTTGGCAGCAGCTTCAAGTTTCGGAAATACAATAAGAAATTTTTGGTAGGCAAAATGGAGATTATAGAAAGAAAGTAAATAATCTTTCCGCTCTAAAATTTTTTTTAATTGAATTCCTGCTGCATACTTTTGATTATCAGGCAAGGCATCTTTAAACAGATCAACTAAAAAGAAATCACCACAGTCAGCGGCTGCTTGAAGTGGGCTAAAGTCTAGGAATACGTCCCGATATGCAATCTTTCTTTGCTTCGAACTAAAATATCTTACTCTACCATAAGTTCGAATAAGCATTATTGACTTTAAGTTTAAAGAAAAGACATCTGCCCTGTTTATTTTTTCTTCCTCAAGTAATTCCTGAATTCTTTTCCTGCTTTCTTCATTGATATTCACTACACAGTCAAGTAGCTCTGAAGCTTTCAGTAATTTTCTTAAACTATCACGCAAAAAACGAGATGTTCGAGCTAACTCTGCTAAACTTTTTATATCCAAAAATGAACTTTCAAGTTTCATTAAATTATTATTTAATGAAGTTATGGAGGGAGGACACGAGGACATTGTAAAACCTCCTATCAAAAAGTAGTGATTCTCTAGATTTCCTGAAGAAAAGGCGCTAATCATTGTATTAGAACTTGGAGATAAAAGCAAAAACTGTTTTTATGAATACCGGGGTGAGTTTATCTTCTAAGTTGGGCAGACTGATTGAATATAATAACCTGGCTTAAACAAATTTTTTAAATTTCCTACCAGAGCCTTCATCTTCGCACTCTAATTCTTCGGCTTGGCTTTCCTCGCTTAGGAGCTTTAACATTTTTTCACTGCATTGCACCCGAAATTGAGCATCAGCCGAAAGAGATGCAAATAGGAGCCTTGCCACTTCTAAATTTTGATTTGCAATAGCAACTTCTAAGGGAAATCGCATTTCTTTTGTGTCATCATTGAGCTCTATGAAGCGGTTTGCGAATTTGCCCAGAATGAGGAGATCAAGATTCCAGCTTTTATGTTGTGCAAAAAATAGTTTGAGTTTTTCAAGGTCTCCTGTCAGAACCAAATTGAGCAGCGACTCTTCCATTTTACCATGATGATATTCTTCATATGTTTTGTGAACAGAGGTTCTAATCTTTTTAGGATCAAGATCCGAGCTTGGCTGCATGGCAAGTTCTACAAAATGCGTTGCGTAAGTCTCGCCCCAATCGTATTCTTCGACATTCTCAATAAGAGGATGTAAGGTCTGATGCTTTTTATAGTAATTGTAGGCAGTTTCTGGCAAAGTTCCCAGATCGCAAATCGTGAGGGAAAATGCCTCGTAATCATAAAAGGACTCCAATTTAATAATACCGATATCCAACCACCGCAAATTTCGTCTATCAATTCCTCTGAATTCTTTCTCAAGTTTATCAATGTAATACTCCTGATTAGAATTCAAAAAAGGCAAATAAACAGTATGATGAAATCTAAAACCAGGAGCCTTAGTGATACAAAAATCTTTTCCTGACGGAGTTTTCCCTTTAATCAATATATATCGAGTACACGTGCGAATCAGTTCAAATATATAACCAGGACTATCAATGTCCAGACAGGTATCCTTTACTGCAGTTTTTTTAGATCGTACTAGTAGCCTACCGGGGAATCGCGCTAGCACATCAGAGGCTTTTACTATTTCTTTTTGTGATAGGAATGATGATGTGGTTCTGGCCTTGATCATGGCTACCATTTCGGGATCCAATCCCATTGCAGTTGCTAAAGCCAAACTCGAAATTTGTGTATCTGGCAGACCCCTTAAGGTAAGAGAGAAGCCCTCGTCATCACTGGACAAGCCTTTTGCTACGATATATTTCAAAGCGTCAACCCTGCCCTGGATAATAAGGGCCATAAAAACATTCACTTTGATCTGACCGATATTCACCATTTCAAAAATCATATTGTATTTATGGAGAAGATGAAGAAATTCCTCATTCAGAGTTTGCAAAGGCTCGTCTCCATTTATAAGATATCTAATAACAGAGGTGACAAATGCTCCCCTAAACTTTGCATTTGTTTCAAAATTCTTCAAGAATGGATAAGTTTTCTCTAGAGAATCAGAATCTTGAGCGAGAACCTTAGCGATTGCTTTCTGCAAAAAATAATCATTCAGCGTGAAGCAATTCTCCCCATCAGGGGCCTGGTAACTCGCATCTGCTCCAGCATTCAGCAATAATAGCGCTAAATTTAGGGCTTTACCCATCGCTGCCAGCATCAAAGGTGAATATCCATCTACCGATTGGAGATCAATGCCCGCAATTTTTTTAGAATACACTTTGCCTCTGGTGCTGGGATTGGTTCCTTTATAGGGATCTGGTCTCAATATCCGATAGTGTTTATAAGGTTTATTGAGATCGAGTGGTTTCTGCTGCAATAAAAATGTGAGTAAGTCACAACCTTTATCGCGATGCATCAGGCATAATAATTGCAAGGCAGTGATGCCTAACACTTGTGTGTTATGATGTTGCGCATGAAACTCGTTGTTTGGTTGTTGCAAATCCACTCCCTTATCGAGCATAGTTTTGACGATATCAATACTATTGGTTTGGATCCCCCAGCAAATCGATATTTCATTCAAATCAGCGTGATAATTCTTCAGCAGAAATTGGATGGGTACGAAACCATCGCGCAATTCGCTATTGAACATGCGACAAGCAAATTCAATGTGAGTGGATTTTACGCACTGTGTGGTAGCAACCAAGAAGGATTCAGGATTTCGAGCTGGCCCTGAAAGCAAGAGCTGCATGTATTCAAGAGCAAGCGTGCTGTGAAACTTCGTTTCAATTGACAGTTTGCTTGAACGGAGGAATTTCGATAAAAAATGTTCTCTAAAGTATACAGGGTTAGAAAAGCAAATCGCGAGATGTAGAGGATCATAGTATAACGTTTCTTCCGGATAGGATGAGGAACTCATTTCTTCCAAGACAAACCAACTCCCCGGAACATGAGGGCCTAAAGACAGCAAAAATTCAACTATATCTTTTCGTCCACCGAACATTGCTGCGGTCATGAGACTGAATTTTATGTTAGAGAATTCTGTTTGATAATTAATCAGACCATGCTTATCCAAACATCTTATCATTTCTTGGATTTTGTCGAGATCTACGTCTTTGCATATCAATATTTTTATGAGTGTTTTCATAGCATCTGTAGTATTCTGTATCTTCGCACTATCTTCAATGCCCTCGCTTTGTAAACTTAAGAGGGGGACAAACTCTAAAATCTCTTTCTCAAAACCTTCTTGCCTGGCAAGTTCATTCAAATCCACCTCTGGCAGTTCGAAAGCGTGTCTTTTTTCAATTCTAACACCTGGCTGGTTGAAAATTCTCACTTGACAGGGTTGATGGAATTCCCAAATGCCTGGAAAAAACCGAGCCTGAACAATTTGCAATATCTTACTGCGCTCCAAAGCACTTTCAAGCGGTTTTTCCTTGATCTTTCTTGCCATTGCCATGATTTGCTGGTAAGTCTTCAGATCAAAATGCCGAACCATTTCGATGGTGAGGAGAGCCATCCCTTGATGCATCCTATCCAACGTAAAAACTTCATCCCCCTTTCTTACAATCTGGCAAAAAATCTCTTGACTACCAGGCAAAATGAATTTTAATACTTTTTCACACTCTCTATACTCAACCCTAAAAATAATGCCATTAATGTTAAAATCTTCATGCGGGGTGTTATGATGATAAGCAAACCAATGATCCGAAACCCACCCCCACTTAAGTAAATGAGGATCACGCTCATTCAGCTCCACAAGATCTAAACTTACGCTTCTTTTATATTTTTGCAAGAATAGCGGCGACATTGCATTTCGGTTTCTATCACAAATACTGAAAAATACCTGATCAGTCAAGCCTTCTATTTCTGAAGTATGCGAATTCAGAACATTTTCACCTAATTTTTTTCGATAAGCAACCGACATTAATCGCTTGGATCCTTGCTGAATTTGTTTTAAAACTACCTCGTCAGTGACATGCCTCGCCTCAAAATCACAACTCATGATGAAACGTACTAGAGAAGCTTCGTCTGTTGTTAACATACTATATCGTCTGGTATCTTCCAGATCACTGTCAGATTTAAATAATTTAAAATTGCTGAGTTTCCTCTGCTCAAGGATAAGTTTCATGATATCTGGACAGATATTCTGTTTTTGAACCTCATAAAGCCTATCTTTAAGCATTCGCAAGCTCTGCTCCGATTGGCGAAAAATCGAGATCCTAGATATTTTCTGGATGTGCTTAAAAGACTGTATTATCGATCGGGTATCCATCCAGGCTCGCAGCACTCGCTGTTCTCTGTTCTGTATAAAATTCGCGAGAGGTCGTCCGGAAATTCGTTCATAAATTGCCCTAAATTCTAGAATGATCATTGCGGGATTTAGCTTGGAATTATAAAGTGCTAGAGCCTTTTTTTGGGCTACGGTAATTGGGTTTTCTGTGCGGATGACTTGTTGTGAAGCCCTAACAATTAAATACCTGCAATAGGTATTTAATACGAGGTTCGCATACCGAGTATCCTCTGAGAGATAATGATCTCCATTAGCCAAAATCAGTGATCCTGCGTTTGCACCCAATACCAATTCTTCTGGGGTAATATCAGAAATATGACTGAAAACTGCGAATCCCATCGATAACAAAGAGCTGATGCTGCTGAAACGATAGGAAGCGCCGCGGTAATGCGGCTGGAAAAAGCAACAGCATTGGTTGAAAAGGGGAGCGAGTTCTGATTCAGGGACATCTATATGCAATTCAATTGGAAGGCTTGCTTTGAGTTTGCCTGCTTTTTGTAACTCTTGATAATTATTCAGCAATTTTTTTAAGGCTTCGAGGTTATCTGCGCAGGCTTTAATTTCTGTTTTGCAATCTTCATAGATACTCTCCATCAGCTGCGCGAGTTTTTCTGCTTCAAGCACAGTTCCGATCACTAATATTTTTTTATCCTGCAATAAACTTTTAATTTTTGATTTTTGAGGATCATCATCCTTCTTTGACTCCGCATCACAAATGTTTTTTATCAATACTGCCAAGCGGACAATGTGATCTAATCCTTTTCCTTTGCGAATGATGCCAAAAAATCCTATGTAGCTTCCTCTCTTTTCGAGAGGCAAAAGATCAAGATTAATGGTTGGCGGAACAGGAATCACAGCTGCATAAGACAGTTTTTCCTGAAATAACTCTTCCATTTCAAAGAATAGCGCGGTTTTAATTGCCTCTTTCTTGTCAAATTCATCCAAGAAAATAATTTCATCAGCGAGCTCTAAATAATCCAACATTATTTTCTTATGAGCACGCTCGCCATATTTCTTGAATTCGATAGCAGTCATCACAATCTTGCCATTCCGTGCTTTGAAGGCATTTATTCCTGCTCTCGTGAACCCAAAACCGATGTCTGGTGCATTCAATTGAATGTGGAGGATGGGCGGAAATTCGCTTCGATGTCTTTCTATGTGGGCATAAACTGCAGCTTCATCCAACTGATTGTGAATGTAATGACAAATTCCGGGATATTTCAGGTTAATCATTGTCTCTATGGAACGGGTATAATCGATATCCCCAGTTCCAGTCTGATCTACTTTTTGTGATTTATTCAGAGTTGATAGAAATATCCCAAATTTTTGAGCTGCCACTACTGCCATCTTCATCCATTCTCATTATATCAGTTTTTTCGTTTAAAGGCTGGACCTGCATTAATGAGCTTAGAATATAGTTCTGGATTCACCGCAGATATTCTTACTCCCAATCTTCTTGTTGTAAAATTCATATATTGGGTTAGTGCAGAAACAGATGGAGTCGGTACGGGTACAGAAACAGGCTGTGAACTAGAATTCACTTCTACAGCTGGGTTTGATACTTGTGTCGGTGCTGACGCCATTACTTCAGCTGACCTTTTTGATTGCACTGATGCAGATTTTGCCGGCAGATACTCTCCTGGCAATATCCGTAAAATTTCCTCTCTCAACTTAGGATTCAAAAAGAGTAATTTGAACCCCTTTATTGTGAATATACCATATTTCCTATCATTATAATATTCAAACGGGATTCCATTAGAAGTTAATTCTCTGGCCTCTTCTGGGGAGAACCCACATGAAAAATAATGGCGCTCATCTCGATTCATTTCAGCAAGCATATGCGTGACAGCCATTCTCTCTTTAACATCTTTTCTGCCAACGATTTGTGTAACATCATATTCATCTAACGGGCATTGTTCAGATTTTGCCTTGATGGCTTTTATTGTGTCGATAGTGGCTTCCTCTACCAGATACAATAGTTTTATATCCATGCTTGATAAGGAATTCAGAATCTTCGAAACTTACTCGGCCTTTGTGTACAAGAACGAGTGCATCAAAAAAATAATCATCTTCTTTCATATACCATCGCTTATCTTTAATGAATTTTTCATTAAATCCTAAACGAATTCCTCTCACGATGAGTTCTGCTGGTAATCCATTCTTAATCGAATTCAATGCAAGTTCAACTCGAGAAATATTAAGATGGTCATTGCTTCCAATAGCAGGCAAAACCAAACTTTTATAAATTTCTTCTGCATATTTAAAGTCATCTGGTTTTAAACTTCCATTAGAGAGAACGTTAAGAACGCTAAAATAATTATTCTCAAATAATGAAATCAAATTTATGCCGGCAAGCACAAGTGCAGGGGACAAGTTTTCAAAGGCGATCTTCCAAGCAACCCGCTCTGCAATTTTTTTACCATTTTTAAGCTGAAGAAGGCTGTCATACATGGCTTTCTCTACCTCTGGGGATGATTCTGCAACTGCAATATCGAGTGCCGCGCGAAATTCCTCAAGTGTTTTTGCTTGCTGAAGAATTCTATTTCTAACTGCTTTTGAGTTTAGATATGTCTCCTGAGTCGCTGATAATTCTTTTATATTCGCCACTTGTTCATTATAAAAATCATACTCTCGCTGCACATCGGCTGGTCTTTCTCTTTGTTTACTTTGTTCTAGTGCTTCCATGAAATCTGCCATTTTAGCAATAAACGTACTTTCTGTAGACATACACACATCTCCTCATAATTTATAACAATATTTTTATAACAATAATTGTAATATCAATAAATAAAGTAAAGATTTAAATGTATCATGATTCTATATTACAGTCAAGTTTTACAACTCACTAATTCTAACTAACTCTAATTAAAATGATTAAAATGAAAAAAATGTGATAATACAACAAAAAAAGCTCTACCCACTATCTGTTCTACTATTTTATACAGTTACTATTTTATACCTATTATGACTTATGACTATTACTCTAGATTTATTGAATTGAGTAATAGAGTTTTTAAAATTCCCAAATCCATTGGCTTAATCAGATGAGCATCGAAACCGCAGGCTAATGATTTAGCGCGGTCCCTGTCTTGTCCCCAGCCTGTTAAGGCAAAGAGCTTTATATGTGCATAATTTAGATTCTGACGAATACGTTCAGCAACCTCATAACCATTCATTTCGGGCATGCCAATATCCAATAATATAATGTGCGGCATAAATTCCTCTAAGATGGCCAAAGCTGCCTTACCGCTATTAACCGCTTGAACTGTAAATCGATAAGATTTGATTAACATAGCCAGACTTGTAGTAACATCTTCATTGTCATCCACAATTAGGATTCGAAATTTCTCTAAAGATATTTCTTGTTGCTGCATAGGTTTTTCTTTTCCTCATAAATTTTTTTTCAAACATCAATACTTATGAAGCATCTACCCATAAGGGTAACTTCACAATAAACTCGCTGCCCAGATCATACCCAGCGCTATTGGCTGTGACGGTACCCCCATGCAAATTTACAAGCTCACTTACCATCGACAATCCTATGCCTAAACCAGAATAGTTGGCACAAAGAGTACCTTTGTCCTGTGTAAACATTTCAAATATCTGAGGCAACATAGTGGAGGAAATACCGATACCATTATCACGTATCGAGACGACCGCTGTTTCATCTTCGCGATGAACAGTTATGGTTATAATTCCCTGCTTCTTTGTGAACTTCACCGCATTGTTAAGCAAATTAACAAAAACTTGCGTCATACGAACCATATCTGCATTTACTATAAGAGCTTCTGAAGGCAATGAAACACATAATTTATGTTGAGAGCATACAATCAGTGGATTTGCAGCTTCGATGGCATTGTTAATAACATCAACAAGGCTGATAAGTTCCTTGCGCAATTCAATTTTACCAGTAGTGACACGCGCGACGTCCAACAAATCATCCGCTAATCGAACCAGATGATTCACCTGACGCTCCATCATTTGGATCAACTTTTGCTGATGGTCTGGGTCGTTATCTTCCCGATTCTGCAGCAAAAAAATGGCATTTTTGAGCGGAAAAAGTGGATTACGTAATTCATGTGATAAGATGGCCAGAAATTCATCTTTACGTCGTGCCGTGTCCTTGAATGCTTGTTCGATAGATTTGCGCTCAGTGATATCAGTTGCCGCACCAAACCATTCGACAATTTCATTTTTGCTGTTCATGAGCGGCACTGCACAGGAAAAAACCCAGCCTTCACTGCCATCCGCTTTGAAAAAACGATGCTCATTTTCATAAACATTTTTGTTATGGATAGCAGAACTGATCGCCTCCATTAATCGCTTATGCTCATCCTTTGGGATGTATATTTCTAACCAATTTTTGCAGGGCAGCCTAGGATTGTCAATGGAAGAGTTCTTACTCTTAAAACCTATTAATGCACTCCAATCAGCGTTCATTTGATAAACCATGGCAGAGCTCGCCAAAACCAGCGCACGAAAGCTTACTTCTGATTCACGAAGTGCTCGCTCCCCAAGTTTCTGCATCCGCAGCGCATTACAGCGAATGAGTTCTAGCCGCTCATCATGCTGATGCGAATCCTCTGTTTCCGCCAAAATATCTTCCTGTGGTCCTAGAATCAGTGTGAGCGGAGTACAAAATTCATGACTGTCATTTGAACAAAAAGGAATCTTGGCACGTTCAGGTTCAGTCAATGCTCCAGCGCGCTGCTTCAATACCTCATAGGCATCAGCATTTTGTATGGCGGACGATATCCCAGCAGAAACCAAATGCAAAAACTCTCGATAGTTGTCATCCCACGGCCGTAACGGACTTAAACCAATAATTAAGGCAGCTTTTCGATCTTCAACGCCAAGTGAAAGCGGCAGTGCTATAACCTGGTTGATCGGATAGTGCCCTAGATACTGCCCTCGCATGATTGGAAGATGCAGAGATGCGGTTTTCAAATCAGAAACCAATACCAAGTCATTGTTTGTAAAGACCTCACTCAAAGGCCATACCGATTCACTCGATTCTTCATCGATTTTTATTTGTTTTGGCGCTAATTTGGTGCCGGGAGCAACGCCCATAGCAGCCTCTAGTGTGGCAACTCCTGTTTTAATATTTAACTCATAAAACAAAGCAAATGGAATATCGTCTGTATTCGTTTGCAGCGCTTCAGATGCCAAACGACAGGCTTCTTTTCGATTATGGGTGCCAAGTGTTTTTGCTGCTAACTGCCGCAATAATTCCACTTGACGCTGGCCAATAATACGATCTGTTTCTTCAGAAACCGGACATAAAATTCCCCCAAATTGACCCTCTTCGTTTAAGATCGGACTGATAGAAAATGTGGCGTAGGTAAGCTCTGGATAGCCTCGGCGAAGATTAACGAAGGGCATTGATTCTTCAAATGTACCGCCATCCTGATGTTTTACTGCTTCAATTCTGGGTACAATAAGGTCATGCCAAATTTCGGGCCATACGAAACACGCCGGTTTTCCAAGTGCATCTGGATGTTTGCTGTGCAAGAAGTTCGCGTAGCCATCGTTGTGTAGATTGATGAATTTATCTCCCCACCATATGAACATTGGGTGCCGAGACGTAAGAATGATACGAACACTGGTTTTGAGAGCCTCCGGCCAATTTTCTGGTGGACCGAGCTCGTTACGAGTCCAATCAAAAGCCCGCATTTGCTGGGCCATTTCACTGCTACCCGGAAATATGCTCTTTAGATTTATTGCTGTAGCCATACAATACCTAAACAATATCTCTATATTACCTAAACAATACCCAAAAAAATACCTAATCTGTAATCTATACATACCTAAAGCTGTAGAACTTCACAAAATGTGATTATACAACAACTATAGAATTTCCTAATATATATCCCTGCAAAATCTCATTGGAATGTTATGATACTATCTTATCCTTATCCTTTTATCTTAAAAAAGCAGATCCAGCTGCTACAGTTCCAGCCGTTGATGAAGAACATGAAGAAATAGCTACTAAAGCAAAGAGAATTCGCTAGTTCGCTAGAAGGAATTTCTAAAATGCGTGTATTTCTTCGTATAACTCGATTTATTCGGTGCTCTATTGAAGGTGATATATACTTATATTAGAAATACAATTTTTTATTCTGTATAGTCGGAGAAAATACATGGTCAGAAAAGTTAATTGGATAATGATCTTATTCTTCTCCATCTTTCTCGGATGGTTTGGAATCGATCGCTTTTTAATGGGTCACGTTTTTTTAGGAATATTAAAGCTCATCACATTTGGCGGCTTTGGTATATGGTGGTTGGTAGATGTCATACTTATCACAGTAAGATATCCTTTTGAAAACATCGAATGGGTGGATAATCCTTATTTTGTTGAGTATGTTCCCAGTAAAACGACACAGGCGTCGCAAACTACCCAAACGACTCAAACCGCGCAGGAGATCCCTAAACCTAACGCATCATTTAGCTATGTTGCTTTACCAAGCTATAAAGTGCAGGAAATGTCCGGTACTCTCAAAATCAATTGGATATTTTTGCTGCTCATGTCGTTTTTCTTTGGCACGCTCGGAATTGACCGTTTCATCATGGGTCATGTAGGCTTGGGTCTGCTCAAGTTAATCACCGGCGGCGGGTTTGGAATTTGGTGGATTATCGACATTATCTTAATCGCAATCCGGTATCCTTTTGAAAATATCGAGTGGACTTAGCGGAAAATTGGTCACAAGAGCTAAGAGAGAGTAATATAGCCTAGCCCCTATCTCTTACTATTCCTATATTGGAGAAAGCTCTATGAGCACTTTACCAAGCTGTCCCCAATGCGGCTCCGAATACACCTACATGGACCGTGAATTATTTGTGTGCCCTGAATGTGCGCATGAATGGTCAGGTGAGAAGCAAGACACTGTTACAGAACATGACTTAGTTGTGAAGGATGCTCATGGTACCATTCTGCAAGAGGGTGATTCAGTTACTATCATAAAGGATTTGAAGGTTAAAGGTTCCTCATCGGTTGTAAAAGTAGGAACCAAAGTAAAGAATATCCGATTGGTTGAAGGGGACCATAATATTGATTGTAAAATTGATGGCATAGGTCCCATGAAATTAAAATCTGAGTTTGTAAAAAAGGCATCCTGAAGTTCTTCAAATACGATAAAATCTCAGGAATCTCTTAGATTTCGGTATTTGTTCTTCAAATTTTGGGGACACTCTTAGAATTTAGCATTATTTTAGGAAATCTCACCCCAGTAGGTGGATCAGAGACAGTAGCTCGAAGAAACTTCGTGACAGGAACTTCTAAGTGGTTCGAATGCTCACGTGCTCTGCTGCTGGGTAAGTAGGGTTTTCTTCCCGTTGCAGCATTGATATCTGGAAATTCAGCCGATCTAGAACCGGGCTTAGGCTGAAGCTTTTTAATTTTTTCTGCAAGACTCGCAACTTTTTCACTCACCCCTTTTCTTTCAATAACAATATCAACAGGCACTTGAACATTATTTTCTACCAGTACCTGGACAAGTCGCTCGACAATCTCCGTCCAGCCTTTTACAGCTGCTGCGCGTAAAGGACATATCGATGTCGTATCATACTGATCAGAAACATGCTTAATAAAATGATTTTTAATTTCCGACTTCTCTAGTAAAAAATCAATGACGTGTATACGCCCATATTGAGCTGCCATATATACTGCGCAATAACAACCCACTATATTTTCTTGTACAAAGCGAAGATTTTTTTCTAATAATTTTTCAAATACATTCGTTATCATTCCTAAATTTCCATTGGATGCAGCCTCCCATATAGAAAAAAAGATTGGATCAATGCCACTTTTAGAGGGTTCTAATGTGTTCCCCATTGATTTTCTTGATTTTTCACTAAAAACTTTATCTCGTCTTTCAGACATATATATTTCTCCAAATATTTAATAAAGTTATCTAAGATATCAAAACTTTCTGCAGCACCCTTAGGTTATTTAAATTGCATTGAGCATTGAACCATATTTCAAATACGATTATTTTACATGATTCTTTATTCTTGATCTACCATAAAGAAGAAGTGTCATAATAGTCCAAATATTGTTAGAGGTAAATGAGATGACTGATTCCATCGACTATTCTGAAAAAAATGCAAGAAAAACGAATTCACGAAGATCTTACAAAATTATATAGCGTGTTAGCATCGGTACTCATAATGTTTCCCTTAGATCTGATAACAAAGATTGATTGACCCCACTGTGACACTAATCACCCATATGAATTTTTACATCGTAGGGATAAGGTCTACCCTCTTCACGTTCTAACCAACTCTTAAGACTCAATAAAAAAATTGCCCATTTGGTACTGCAATGATGCATAAATTCAACAGGCTTTTGCCATTTTGCATGCTTAAAAAGGATGAAGGTTTGTTGGTCTTTATCCTCTAATTCGAAGGTTATTTCAGTATTCAACCATTCTTTTGGTCCGCTCACACATTGCCATTTCACCAATTTATTTTGAATAAGCTCTACAACCTTCATTTCGCAAAAATCAAAATTAATTATTCCGCCCAGTTTAGGATTTCCTGTTGTATTCACTACCCACCATTTAGAAAGCCCTTCAATTGTAGTTAATGCATCAAATACCACCTTTGGATCGGCCTTTATTCCAACTCTATGAAGAATGTCTACCATAAATTCCCCCAAAATAGTTCCTAACTAAAAACTGTAACCTGATTTGAATCCAAGTTGCAATAATGTCAAAAACCCGGATCTGATACAATCACCCTTGTAAATGGCGTCCACGGCACCATGAATTAAAGAAGTTGGGTTAAAAAATAATTTAGTTTTAAAACAAACAGCATTGCAAACGGATGCATTATTCGACGCACAATTCATAACAATAAGTGATGGTTTGTAGTCATTGACATCATTTCTGCATTGACCGAGTCCAAGCGACTTATTTTAGTCAATTGTCGTTCTTAGTTTTTGCAGTTTAACAGTGCAGCTCCTGCTGTTGATAGAATTAAAGCAATTCAAGCATTCTAGATTATTGACCCTCTCACTGCTTCCTTTCTAAAAATTGATTTAGATCAATAATATTAGAAAAAATCTTTTCGAATTCATCAAATAAGATTCCATTTTCAGTAAAACACATATGGCGCAAATTATCTTCAGCAGAAAGAACTGGATCTATATGCTCCAAATACCTTGGAATACCGCCCAATACTGCTAATACTTTTAACTTTTCATAAGAAGAAGTGCGTTCCTTTTCTTGGTTCCAAAATTCTGCGCAATCATAGAGTGGCAATTCTCTTAATGTCAATGTAAGAGAGATTCTACCGAGAAACCCAGTACTACTTAAAATATTTTCATCAATCCATGCAGAAGAGGAACCACATATTGCTAATATTAATTGATCATTCTTTTTGAAATATAAATCCCAGGCATTCTTTAATTTTCCAAGAAAATCAGGATCACAGTCTCCCATCCAAGTAATTTCATCTAAAATGATCAGCACTCTTCCCTGTTTGGAATGCTGTGCCAAATCCCAAAACAAATCATGCCAATTTTCTTTATTTGAAGGAGATTCTCTAAATTGTTTTTCGAATTGGCTTGAAAACTCTTCCCGTTGAGATTGTGCGGTTGTAACTTCGGTGGGCGCAAGACCAGAAAAAGTAAACGAAGTATCTATAGAACGAGCAAATTCTTCTAATAAACGACTTTTGCCAATTCGCCGCCTTCCTTTTACAACAATCAAACTTGCAGTAGACTTTTTCAATATTCCCCTTAGTGTTGCAAGTTCTTCTTCCCTGCCGATAAATTTTGTCATTTTAAATTTCCATGATTTAGAAAATTCATTTAAAATCAATATGTTAAAAAATCTCAAAAGAATGACATTTGTCGATCCTTTGAGATTTTACATTGAAGAAAGTGTTTAAGAAAATAGATTTGGGGAAATTTCAACGAAATTTAGGAAAAGTTAGAAAGCCTAATGCCCACAAATGTGCTGACTTTTACAGGTAAAGAATACCGACAACCAAGTTGAGATTTGTTTTAAACCAACTTTCATAATAAGAAACTCCCGCACAAACGGGAGCTCTTCAAATATTGGGGAATTTCTTATCCTAGGCAACTTCTTAATTTTTTGTCTTTATATTAGGACATCGAACGCTTGTACCTGACTCCTGTACTTCCTATCTGTCTCACGGTCACTTTTAAAGAATCTGCGGAGTTGTAGCGAACGCATTTTTGGTGCCTGTAATTGTGCTTAAACTCTTGCAATACAGTGCATAAAGAGGAGTCTGTGCTGATTTCGAAAGTAAGCCAAAGCTTTTAGGCTGACTCGCGCTTTTCAAAATATTTTTAAATTATTTTAGGTCAAATACAATAAATTCACTGTTTTCCAGTGTTTTGAAATGAAGAGGTGTCGCTGCACCAGACAATCCATCCCCTGCCAATATCTCCTGACCATTGACCGTCATTTTTCCTTTGACCATTTGAATCCATATATGACGATTCGATTTTGGCTTGAACTCCAGGGACTTTTCGTTTCCAAGCCTTGAAATATAGACATCCACATCTTGATCGATTGTAATAGAATCCTTCACGTCCTGTGTTTGAGGCAACTAGAATTAATTTATTTTCTTTGAATGCATTCTCAAAAGATTTTTGGGCATAACTGGGACTGGACCCTTTTGTTTTCGGAGTAATCCAAATCTGATAAAAATGTGTTTCCTTGTCCTTGATATGATTAAATTCAGAATGGATCACACCAGTTCCAGCGCTCATCCTCTGTACCTCATTGGGTCGTATTATTGTTTCATTGCCCATAGAATCTTTATGCTTGAGGGCACCACTCATCACATAAGAAATGATTTCCATGTTTTTATGCGGATGTGAACCAAAACCTTTCTCGCCTTGGATTTTATCTTCATTGATGACTAATAAATCTCTAAAACCAGAATGTTTTGGATCATAGTAGTCCGCAAATGAAAAACTATGCCTCGATACCAGCCAATCATTTTTGGAGAGACCTCGTTCCCCGGCTTTTCTCAAAATAAGAGTAGAACGTTTTTCTTTGTTCATTTTGTGTCCATCTTGGATTGCATCAGCAACAGCTGCGTGCGTAGCGGTTGAAACTGACAAAAAGCCCAAAACTACAATTGATATAACTTTGCTAGAAACTTTGATTGATAAAAGAGATTTTTGAATTACTTTGTTAACCATAAGTAACATTTTATATTACTTGTATTATTTTGAATAGTCACAATGAAATCATTAACCAGAATATTAACTAAAAAACGAACAAATGAGTTATTTTACTGATACTATTATCTTTATTATTATCTTTCTCTTTATGTTTATCTTTTAGTTATACTTAAATTTGTTTAAAACAGCCAATGCATTTTCAACCAAAAATCTGCCTCTCTACTTTTGAATTTATAATCATCTGAATTTTTGATTGTTAATTCTCTTTATGTTAGGGAGGCTAGACTCCTCATTGTCGTCATTGCTGTCGGAGGTTGCAGGTCCTAAAACAGTTGCAGGCGGAGGCAGAGGTGCAGGCGTAGACGGCTTTACTACAGACTCTGATTCCTTTTTTATCTGCTGCTTCATCCTTTGCTTTTGTCGCAACCGATGGATTCATTGCAGAGAACTTGATCATTTTTGTACGCTCTGCTTGAGCAGCAGTTTCAGAAATCACTTTGCCGATTGGCAATTCTAATCTGAATTTTTCTTCTTTTATGTTAAAACTTTGAAACCACACTCTTCCATACACCAGATCACCCTGTTTTGGAATAGCAGTCGGAGAGCCTGGCAGGATATTTGGGAGTTCTCCGGGAACCAATTCTGTGTTGCCATCAATCAAATGTCTTTCAATCACGTAAATATCAACATCAATTGCATTTTCCTCTGCAAAGCGAACTGTCACAGAATAAACATTATAGTTGCCTATAAATGGTGTTTCCAGCAACACTGTTTTTTGGCAAACACCTTGGATATAAATTATCCCATTACTATTGTTTGAATTTTCTACGGGAACGACGCCCCTAATCAATTTATAGATTGGATCATAGGGATAGGGTATTTTGCGCTGTTCGTCCATTGACATAAATTTTTCTGAGGCGCAAATTGGATTTCGAACCAACCATGAGGCAATGCCAACACTGTATATTTTAGATATGGTTTGTTTTTTATAGAGTTCCGGTTGAGCAATATAGCTTAAGCCAAATGTTCGAAGCAAGTTGGGCTTGCGGTGTTCAATGAGTGAGAGCTCTTGAGCTGCCATTTCCGGATCTGATTTGCTGAGAGTCTCCAAACATTCCGCATCAGTAGTGCATAGAATATCAAATTCCACCGTAGCTTCCAGATAATTTTGATAAGCCTCTACTTTCTTAGGAATGGCAAAATAACCTCGCGTTTTTGAAACAATGACCGGATAGAGTGCCTGCATTTCTGGGTACCCTGTATCAAATGAAAAAATATAATGCAAATACAAATCAGGTGTAAATGGCATTGGGCCAACAAAAATGTCTTTGAGTGAAGGCATTCCATGCGATAAATGGAGTCTCTCAGGATAATGGTGTAGGCCTTTTTCACCTACATCCCAATATCTGTCTAAGTTTTTAATCATAAATCCCGGGATTTTATTGATATCTCCAACTATTGAAAGAAAATGTTCCAGGTGATTCATTTTCCCCCTAAATACTGTATTTTCTGCAAATTCACGCATTTTCTTGACAAGAGATGAATCTATGTCCTTAGAGAAAGATATAGAGTCGTATCTCGCAGCAATCTTACCTATCTTTTTATGGCTTTCTTTACGCTTATCTGACAGAATTTTGCTGATCAATTCGCTTTGTGGATTCTCTAAATTTTCCTTTCGCATCGCAATTTTATTGCGTAGCTCCAACATATCAGCAATCAAGTAGTGCTTTATATTTTGGTGCGTCCAAGAAGGGATTTCTTGTAGCTCTTCATCTGTGAATTCATCGATAACTTTCTTCCCCTCCTGTTTGGGTCGATTCTTTTCAAAACAAGAAGGGCACCACATAAAGTAGCTAGCTATACCTTCGACTATCAAAGGGTTGGTGCCCGATTGGTCTTTAAATTGCACCAAATCATTGCATATACTGCAGCAATGCTTGCTCGTGAGAAAAGCTTCCAGAGCCCTCTTAATTCTTCCCTGTCGCATAGGGGTGTCAAATGGCATATCATTTGTAATTTTTGCGACAACAAACTCATATGATGTATATTTTTTGGCAAAAAATTGATATATTGTATAAAGTTTTACCCAGCGCTGCGCCATATCTACTGAATAAGCTTTCTCTGCTAAAGATTGCAAATTTCCGATGGGAGAGCCGGCAGGATTTACTCGCAGCAAAAAATTTAACCAATAATCCTTGAATTGCAAGGTAAGTTTTTTATTGTTTTTGCTAGTCTTTGCAAAAGCAATATAATCAGAAAGCCCTAAATGTTCAATTGTTTTCAATACCAGCTCTTCTGGAAGATCATTAAACGTATTTTGAACAGGCTTTCGGCCATCACGTTCGCATTGACATTCAGGATACCCACTGCACCAATCTTCTGTAATATATCGCGGCGGCCTTTTTTCAAGGCTCTCAATATCAAAATCTAAGAACATATTCAGATGTTCATCAGAAAGCAGTAGCGTAGTGCCCCGTTTTGATGCTGGAAAATGCTTTGCTCCTGTAGCCAGCATCACACTGCCATCCCAATCCAGCATGGGCGCATTCGAATAGTGGCGTAATTTATAGCTTAGAAGTGCGCGCTCTTTTGCACTCAGACGCGGATCCTCCAATGCCGCAATTCGTCCCATAGGAGTTGGAAGAATGAAAGTATTTGTGACGAAAGTTAATTCTTTATCTAGCTCAGATTTGATAAAATTTGAGCTTTGCCGCTTTGGGAATCATAAGTTTCCAAAATAGCATCCAGTATTTTATCTGAATAAAGGTACTCAAAGATTCCTCCCGGACACAATTCTTCTTTCTTTATTGCAATTTCATTTAGCATGCTGATATCGAGCCAGAGTTTTTGAAGAACTCTGTCTTTTTCCTTGCTTGCCAAAAATTCAAAAACTTCCACACATTGATAGGCTGTTGGACGTTTGTCAGGATCCACGTTAAAGCAACTGCAAAACAAATGAGCAATAAACACTAAATATTCATGGGCTGCATCGCGTTTTATGTGATCGGAATCTTGATTCTTAGTTAAAGCCTTGAATTTTGCCATGACTTCGGATATATCTGGTGGCTCTTGAACCAATTTCCCTCGCCGCCATTCTTGATAAGGCTTGCGCAGCAATAATTCACCCATTACAACACCAAATTGAAACATATCAGAAGCAGGCGTAAATTCTTTATTCGCAAGGCTTTCAGGTGCTAATGGAACCAGTTTGCCAATGCCAGTGACAATCAGTCCCATCCCATCTCCATCTATTCTCATAGTGGACAAACAAACATTTCCATGCACAATACTACTTTCGTGCAGATGTGTGAGGCCTTGTGCAATTCCTAACGAAAACTTGAAAACTCTATTTAAATGAACCAGATCAGTATCGCCGTTTTGAATGAATGAGAAAATCGTGATTGGTTTGGCTGTCATAGGACCAAACAATAATGCTAATGGCAATATTTCTTGTTCTGATATTGGTATATTACAGGAAATACCTATTGGTCCCATGACATTCGGGTTACTATGTGATATACGACTCAAGAGTTGACGAATATCATTCTGCATAATATTGGGACTGATCAACCTTCCTATTCTGCCTATTATTGTGGCTGAATAAATATCAACATCTGGAAACCCATAATCACCCTCTGGTGTTATTTTAGTAAGTCCAGAAAAATCTCGGCCTGGGACAAAGAATCTCAAACAATTTTTAATATCGAGGGATCTTTCTGGATCAAGATCTAAGGGTTTCTAAAGGTTCATTCAGGAAAGCTCTAGCAAGTGCAACGGCAGGTGCATAATTTTCTTTTTCCTTGGAGATATCAGATTGTGCAGCACTGATTGAAAAGATTGTGATTGTGTCCAATTTGAAGTTTCACCTAAAATTCCAAAGTAATGAGCAAATGCATTTCTAAGCAATATATCGGCTTCTTGTTCTATCCTATCGATGCGTTCTTGCTCTGCTTTATCCAATTTCAGTGATTTTATTGATATTCTCGTTTGTTCTGATTGCTCTTTCTGTTCTTTTTGTTCTTTTTGTGGAACCCGCTCGTTTTGTTCTTTTTGTTCATGCTGTGTTTTGTGTTCACCCTGTGTTTCTGATTCGATATTCAAAGTCCTAAATAATAGCTCGGAAATTGCACTCATTTTATTCACTTACTCTTAGCTAAATTTACGAAATTCTACGCTTGGTTTCAAGTCCAAATCTTCATCTTTGCTTAAGCCAACAGGCGTGGCATCTGCATTCATGTCGGAGAAGCTTCTCTTGGCTGCTTGTCTCTTGGCGGAATAGCCTGCAGTCAATGCAGTGCTTCTGTTTATGCTATTGCTTCCAAGTTCAAGTGCAGCATCTGAGTCATCAGCATCTAGGCCAGAAATCGAGTCCAAGCCAGAGTTTGGCAATGCAAAAATCGGTATCGAAGAATCGACACTTTCCTTGCAAATCAACTTTCCATCGAGAATAAGTTCACAAAGCTTGCTTTTCTTGCTCAAAATTCGGTGATATTCTTCCTCTGTAATTTTGCCTTGGATTAGATCTTTCCGAGTAAGCTCGAGTGCAGAGACAGTATTCGCAAATTCAAGCCAATATTTAGGGTGAAACTGTTCAGCGAGTACAGCATAGTCAATAGCAGCTTCAGGAAAGCATAAAGAGTATCCGTGATCCAAAACAGTCTTTATGCTTGCCTGTGCTGTTTCTACGAATTTTTTAAAGCGAGCCTCCAATTTCTTGATTTTTTCATCACGCTGTTTTGAATTCGCGGCATCTGATTGCAATGACTTGAGGGCAGCCCCAAAAAATTGGGTTAAGATGTCAATGGTTTCTTGTAAATATTCTGGTGGCTCTGATTCGTCATCTTCCGTTATCAAGATAACTGCATCTCTCAGCGCTGCATCGATGGGATCAAAGCCATCATCGTTTAGCAGTTCTAGAAGATCGATGCTCGGTTTATACGCTGAATTTAACAATTCGGTGAGTTTTCTGTTTCGTGCAGATTCGAGATAGTCTTGTCCCTGCTGCCAGAGGATGAGCGCCATTTCAAGATTTCCCCTATACAATGCAATATGTAAGAGCGTATCGCCTTCTTCATAGCGAGCAAATACACTGTGCCCCTCCGCAAGCATCTCTTGTGCCTTCTTTAAGTTATCCTCTTTCACTGCAGTCACCAGGGTCCTTTCTTCTTTTATATAAGCTATTATTCTATCTTCATCTTCATCAGTGATTAAGCCTTGGACGCGATGACAACATTCTTCTAGCAAATACAATTCATACCAATCTTCATCTTCTACTTCATCGTCATCTACAAAGTGGGTGCCAATTTTAGCACCAAGATGCAACAGCAATTTTGCCATTTGTATATCTTCATTCGTGCCAAATCTACAGATGTGGTGAAATGCGGTGAGGGGCTCATATTCACACGTTCCAAAAGGATTTATTTCCGAATTCAAGTTGAGATATGCAGGATGTATGCTGAATAGGTATAGCACAGCCTCATATTGTCTTTTACTAACCGCTGCAGCAAATGCAAGAGGAGCTAGCTTGCAAATGTCTTGATTTCTCTCAAACAGAAATTTTAGAATATCAATATGGCCAGCTGCTGCGGCACCGGTAAAAATCACCGCTTCAATCTCTCTATGATATTCGTGCCCTCCGATTACATCATGTCCTAAAGCAATGCAGAACTTATCTCTTTTCAAGAGAGAATTCTGATCAATAACAAATTGGACAGTCTCTAGGTGGCCTGATATTCCTGCAGCCAATGCCCAATCCCCTCTTTCTTCACAGTAGTCTTTTCTCCTATATCTATACAGGAGATCCAGAGATCAAGCTTTTTATTGAGGGCGGCAACAGTAAATGCATTGTCGCGGATCATGAAAATACCAAAATGCTTAGTGTTCCCAAAGTTGCATGAGGCGCCCCATTTTTCATCTAGCAGCAATTCAACCATTTGAAGCGAGCCAAATTCGCAGGCATGCCAAAGTGCAGTTTTGTCATGATCGTAGTAGGGGCCGAGTGCAAAGCGGATTTCAGGATCATCCTCATAAACTCGACAATTCCCAAAACCATGATGTTCATGGGAGAACCAAATGTCAGCGCCTTGGTTTAATAGGAATTCTGCGATTGCAACCCTGTTTCTCTTGACGGCAGCGACAAAAAGAAGATTTAGAACCTCCTTTTCATCTCCGATCTTTTCTAATTTCTCTGGCGCTTTGCTATCTTCCAAAATCTTAGCAAAATATCGCTTGAAATTCTCCTCGAAATCGGGTTCTTCAAATATCTTGTCAATTTCATTGCATAACTCTGATACTGCTTTATTTTTTGCTTGCTGTTCACCACCTTCTTCGTTTTTTTCTTTTTCGGATTTTGAATCTGAAGATGAATCCATACTATTTGAGCTTTTGGAGTCAGGGAGATCAAGCGAGTCAGCGGCATTTTCAGATTTTGAATCCAATTTTCTTGCTCTTTTAGGGTTTGCTTGAATAGTATCACTTGAGGGAGTGTCGCTTGAGGAAGCATCGCTCTCAGATTCACTGTGCAATTTCTGTATTTGATCTGAACTACCCTTTTCACTACCACCATAGTTCTCAAAATCCATTATTGAGAGGTCTTTCGCTTTTGGTTTCCACTTGCCACCTTGATGCATCTTATTCATGCGATCTCTCTTCCAATTGGCCATCATGAGCATGAATTCTAAATGTTGTTTGAAGGCATTGCCAGTGGCGACGGTTTTCATCACCTTTAAGATTTCAATCAGTTTAGTGGTTTTGCTATGAACCTTGCAAATGAGCTCAAAACGCTTTTCAATAGGTAGGTTTCCTGTAATACCCTTCAAATCCTCTGATAATTTTTTAATGTCTGACTTTTTTATGTCACTGAATTTTAATTGCAGCTGGCTTTGCGAGTCTATTGTGCTTGTCTTCTCCGTTTTAGGCGCTTTTCCGCCGCTCAATGGATTTTTTTGGAACTGACCTTGCCATTTCTCTGCAAAATATATTGCTGCTTCCGTTAGCAAGGCATCGATTGAATTCGTCCTTGAAAGAATCCTTGCAAGCTTTGTAATCGTAATTTCAGGATCGGCTATCTCATAGAAAATGAGCGTTGCGAGGAAGACATTTTTTGAATTCAATGCAGACTTTAAGGCAATCTTGAGGGAATACTGTGATGGTATATCTTTTAAGAAGGCAGTGGCGCGAAAATAGTGGCTTGACTGCGCTTTGGCCATCATGGCAATTTTAAATACCAGATCGGCCAAGGATCCCAGTCCCTGCCTTAATTGCACTGCCTCCGCGACTGAAGTGAATGGTTTGGTGAGCTCGCAGAAATTCGTCATAGCATCTTCAAAGCTTTCGCTTTCCAAGGCGAGTTTCAATCCCCACAATAATCTGATGATTTTCTGTTCTTTAGTCTCTTTCTCTAGCATTTTTCCGGTATCAGAGAGCTTAGGAAGCATGAAAGTGAAGCCCGATCTCGTATGAATTCTGATAAGCTGCTTATTTGAAATCAATTCATTCAAGAATTTCCTGTCAGCAAGGAATTGCTCATATTCTTCTTGGGTGATTTTGTTTTGAATCAAATCCAAATCACTGTATTTTTTTGAAAGGGTCGCTTCTGCAAAATCTACCCAGAACTTGGGATTTATCTCTTCTGCCAATAGCCTATAATCGATATAAATATTGTTTTGCTTGCATGATGAAATAAATTTTGAGATCCATGATTTCATGATCTCTACTGTTGCATGCATTTGATGTTCTGCCTTGCTTTGCGTGCCCTCTAATCCCTTTTTTTTCCGTGCAACAATATAGCAAAAAGAACGTATAATAAATCTCCAATTTGGGCCTGTTCGGCCTTTTTCTGATATACTTGCTGCAATATCAAGCGGAGATTTTCGGTCATCATTCAGTGCTTCTAAGCAAGTTTTCGCAGCAACATCGTCTTTTGAACGGTCATTGTCAATCTTTTCTATGAGCCAAAGTGCCATATCAGTCTGTCCATGCAAGAGGGCATAATGCACGAGTGTGTTACCACCTTCAATGTTGAGGTTTGGTACTAAGCCTAGAGGGGCAATAGTGTCCTCTGCAGTCTTTATATCTCCATTGCTAATCGCAAGAAGCAAGGTTGAGGCGATGCTACTAGTAGAAGTACTCGTAGCCACAATTGTGGAAGGTTGACTGGCCATTATCTATATTCCTTATAATTTAGTTTAAAAGCTAACTTCATTTGCTTATAATAATTATATTAATGTAACATACTTACATAGCATGAGTAAAGCATTTAAGATGTAATTTTAAAACATATGCTTCTTCACGACATCTAAATTTAATAAGCAGTATTTTTTAAAGACAACACATGATTAAAGTAAGTTGACCGGCTATAGAAATAGTAAGTACAGTGTATCCCGTTGAATCCACAATCAACAATCCTAGAACCCCACACCTAATAATATCAGAAGGATACATTTCTTATGTTTACAGAACAATTCTTAAGCTTTATCGAAAAGCAATTTAAATCCTGGTCCAAAGAAATTCTCCTAGAATTAAAATCTGGTAAAAGAAACCTGACTCAAAAACACTGTGAAACAATTTTGCGTGCTCTTGCAGCTAATGGCAAGGCTGATTTCATTCAAGAATTATTCGACTATATGAAATTAAAAAATCTTAACATCCCGCTCAGCATCAATTATTGGAATAAGAATGATGAAAGTGCACTTCAGCTTGCTGCAAAACACAACAGAGCTGAAGTGTTTGTCCTATTAGTAAGACATGGAGGCAATGTGCATTTGCATGACACAAAATGGAACACTGTTTTTAACACTATAATTAATTATAAAAGTGAGGCGGTGCTTAATGCTTTTTTCGAGCACTTTCCTAAATATCCCTTTTATGATCAGCGAAGTCATTCTGCAATTGGCACTGCCTTAGATAGAAAGCAGTACCCTTTGGCCAAACGCCTGATACAAGGCAATATACACTTGAATGCCTGCTATCTTATCGCAGATTTCAATCCGAGGGCTGTGTATCCAAAATTAATTACAAATGAACGCATTACTCCTTTAATACATGCCTTATTAATCAAGAATTATTCACGCTCCACCGAACTATTGGAACTCGGGTCTGATCCTAATATGGGATCAGAAACTGGCGTTACACCACTTGAGATCTGGTATCATTTTTTCAAAGAATACACCCTTCATGTCCCAGATTCACAAACCACTAAACCGGCATATGAGGCTTTAATGGCCTTTTTTAGATCTCTCCTTGAAAGAGGTGCAGATCCCTTGCATTCTTCCCGAAATAAACGCAGTGTCCTCTTCAATTTAATTGCAAATAGCACAGTGTTTATGGCCGAACACCCAAGGGGCTTTCTCTATTGCTGTCTGAGTGAGAGTCAATACAGTGGTGATTACAGCGGCATCTATGCAATAATTCAATCTATGATAAATCATATTAGTGATATTGAACGGTTGGATGAATTCGAACAGATGAATGTTTTAAGCTTCACTTCACTCTGCGGCTGCTCGATTATCGCAAAATATGTGCATGATGTGCGCCATGCTAACCCTGCGAGCGTCATGATGCTGCCCTATCGATTCGAAACTGAGATAACTACCGAAAGAGCCAAACTGAATGATACGGAACTCAAGGAACTTGACGAACATCATAAAAAGCAGATGCAAAATTTCGGCTATCGCTATCAAGATAGCGATACAGCTCATTTACATCCACTGCATTTGTATCAAACTTTGAGCACAACAGCAGAAAGGAATCATGAAAGCCTTCTCTACATGTTACCATTGGCGCAAAAGAAGCTAAAAGAAGTGATGAAAAAAGAGCAATGTCTGAACTTCCCCGAAGTTTTGCAGGATATCGTCGCGCAATATGCCGCAGGCCAACTGCCTCGCTCATTTAAATTTAATAGGCTTAAGATTCGTCTTCAACCTACGACTGAAGATGGTTTTCCACGGGGATGATATTACCCATAAAATATAGTAGAGGTATGAAGTGTCTATAGATAGCACAGCATTACAAATAGCTATAGAAAGGAAACAAGAGGGTGAGTACCATCTTTTTCATGATGACTTACGAAAAGTTCATGACGCAGAGCATTCCATAGAGAGCTTGCCACAAATCTATAAATGCATCGATTTGGTATATGTTCTTTCTGGTAGAGGTTCAGCCTTAAAATTATCAATTGATCATACACAGGTTGCTGATCCAGAAGATGATTACCATAGAATGTTGAAAGGAATAGAGATTGCAAAAAAAATCTATGCCAGCAAGGGTGTTAGGGTACCCATCTTTTATAATGGCAGAAAACTGCACAATGAACATCTAATAGAAGCCTTAAAAAGGGGTATTTTTGATTATCCAAAAGAACTTTTTATCATTTGTCCTATCGTGCCTGAAAACACCATTGGACAAGCAAAATCATTTAAAAGCTTCCTCTTCTTAGAATTTGAGAAATGTTCAACAATTGCCATTGTATCAAGTGCCTATCATTTACCCAGAGTGTCAAGAACTTTTGGAAAACAATCTCCAACCATTATGGATGCAAATTCAGATTATACAAGCAAGCTCGAAATAGCGAATTTACTATTATTCGGAATAGATCGCGCTTTTAAAAGACCTGGCGCAGAGAAAGATTTGAACGGTGAAATTGATGCGATGAAGAATTATTCAAGCGGGGCATCTCCTACTATTTCCCGATATAAACCGACAAACACATTTTTAAACAAAACTGATGTTTTATTGGGCTGGAGTTTTGACCTTCAGAAAATGCAAGCGCAATTGATAACAAATCCATTTAAGAATCAATCATGCGTGGCTCTCCTCCAAGAATCGAGATTAATAAATTTTCCATGATAATGACTTCAAAAAATGCTTTATTAACAACCCTTTGTTTTCGAGAGAATGATCTCAACATTCCTCCGGTTGATTTAATATTTGTTTTTGGTTCGGTAGCTTCATTAAACGAACTTACCAATGCAATTCGCATCGTCATTATAAAAACTATTAGTCCAAGAATTATTTTTACCGGGGGAACCCACAATTCCTATGATACAACACCCTACGCTGTCTCTTCTGCAAAACAAATGTATGAAGAAAGTAAAAAAAATATTCCCAACTCTATGCAAGTGTTATTAGAAGAAAAATCTAGTAATACGCTCGAAAATGTATTGTACTCCATTCCGCTACTACCACAAAATCTCTCTTCTTTATGTTTCACTTCAAAAAGCTATCATGCTGGAAGAGCTTATCTTACCCTCAGAAAATATTTCCCAAACACAAGGATTTTTCAACAATCTTTTGATCCACTTCACCCCAAAACAGGATCTCTTATCACACGAGACAATTGGCATGAAACAGAAGAAACTCGAGAATATATTTTAGGGGAATTCCAAAGAATTAAAAAATATGGCGAGCGGGGTGATATTGAATTTGAAGAAATTAGGAATTTAATGCTAGCTTTATTGGAATAGTAATAACCCGCCTCGGTATACGACCATTAGCCGTCTTACAATTGAACGAGCAGGAGTTGAAATCAAAATTGAACCAAATTTGGTATTACGTGGGACGGTATTTCCACACACTATAATGGATATAAGTCAATCTATCGTTTCTCGATTTTGGTATGCGGTATTCAATATGCCATTGCTTCAAAGGCAGACTTATATGGCGGCAAAATTTGTGCAGCATTAGACCGACAGCACCCTCGAGATCTTTTTGATGTAAAAAGAATATTAGATGAGGGACTTTCAGAAGAAATAAAAAAAGCTTTTCTAGTATATTTAGCAAGCCATAACCGCCCAATGCATGAACTATTGAAACCAAATCGGCTGGTCCTTACTCATGTCTATAAAGAGGAATTTTTAGGTATGTCTATTCAAGAGATGTCGTACGAATCACTAATCGCTGCAAGAGAAGATCTGATTAGAACATTAAATAAATCTTTAACACAAGAAGACAAAGATTTCTTGCTGGGAATAAAAAAAGGGGAAGTTAAAAGTGAGAAAATCGGATTGTCTGGAATAGAAAAATTGCCAGGGATTCAATGGAAGATCTTCAATATCAGCAAAATGAACAAGATAGCTCATCAACGACACTCTTACTTTTGACATAAGACTTTATAATATGATATACGTTAATCAATATATTCATAAGGATTATAAGGAGACACGTAATGTTTCTGCCCTGGGAATTCAAGCTCATTCTATCCTCCTATGTAAATTATTTAATTAAGGAGTCTAAATCCTTCAATCCAGTTATCGGTGGAGCAATATTGCTACGCGATAATCTAATCATTGTTGATAATACCCTATTTTACAGGTCGAAAGACAAGGAAAGTGAAGCTGAAGCCCAACAATTTAAAAAGACAATCATTGAGCTTTGTGATGCAAATAAATCTCAATATTATGCGGAAGCTTCGATTCTATTAGGACTCTATTATCTGGAAGTAGAAAAATATCCTAAAAAAGATACAGACAAAAAAATTCAAGAAGTAGTAACATTATTTGAAAAAGCCGCGCGCGCCAATCATCCTTGGGGAAAATTTTGTTTGGGTCTATTAGCGTATCATTATAATCTTCTTAGGATAAATGGAATAAAACTTATAAACAGTGCAAAAAATGAGCTTCCTATTGCCAAAACTTGCGTGGCCACTCTCATGAATTTAGTATATTATGGACAGCCCGGAAGCAACACTAGAGCACTCAGATTAATAAATGAAGCTCTGTATCAAGACGAACCTTTTGCAATTTTTCTTACCGGTTTTAATCATCATCATGGCTTTGAAAGAAATATTGTAAATATCTCAAATGCTGTAGCCTGTTATAAAAAGGCAGCTTCATTAGGCCATGTCCTTGCTATATTTAAATTGGCAGAAATAAATGAAAAAGGACTCAATGGTTATCCAATGAATCGTAAAGAAGCCATAAAACTTTACAAGCAAGTTATTGCGCAGGGTTACAATCAAACTGCATATCTTTTCTTAACACTACATTTACTCCATGATTGTTTGCCACCTGCGATGATGCCCTTGAATGATTTGTACAGATCTTATTATACTACTGCAAAAAATAAAGTCGAATATTATGAAAAACTTGAATCTGAAACCGACTCTTTTTTTATTGGTTGGAAAACGAGAGTCGGAACGATAAGTAATTTGTCTCATGATATTGTAAATCATATTGTTGATTATGCTTTTGCTTATCCTACATTAACTATAAAGGATAAAATACTAAGAACGTTCAAATCCAGATTGCCTTAGATGCCTTTCAATATTATGTATGAACTCTGGTATTGAATTGAAAAAAAATAAGTTCAAATCGTAAAAAAGACTTAATTTTTTGCTCATTTGTTGCTAATTGATCTATTATATTCTAGGCAATATTACACCTTTAGATACATCAGCAATTTTAAATTGAAGAGACTGGGTGACAGGAGGAGTGCCTTTGGAGTCGAAACGATTGTAAGCTCTGCTACTGGGAACGTAGAGTTTTCCTTTGGCTGAAACACTGATGATTGGCAAGGTAAATACGGTACAAATGTGTCTAATTTAATATGAGTTGGCATTTATCTATTTATAGAATTACATACAAAAATTAAAAAAAAGCAATCTAAAAGCTAGATTCGTTTTTCGTATTCTTAAAAGTTAAACAAAATCTTTAGCTGGTACTTACCGCAGTGCGTCGTCTTCTACATGAAGAAAAAACTGACATTTCAGTTTTCTCATCAAAAGATGTTTTTTCTCGATTAAATTGATGAACAATGACTGCTTTTTTATCTTTGCTATCTTCACTATGTTTAGGCATTTTAGCATTTTCTAGTTTTTGAGACATTTCTGTATAATGATCCCAAATTTCTCCAATTGTATTCCTTATCTCTTCATCAGGATCTTCGTCTATAGAAATCAATCCCTTAAGGGTGTCAATAGTATCCGTTTTTAAAAACGGTGTAGCTTTGCCGGGTGTCAATAAATTTCTCACAGTATTTAAATCATGACGTGCGATTGCCATTTGTAATTCAGTATTTCCAAAACAATTCTTTGCGTTTGGACCGTAAATCAATTTTTTGAGTGGAAACAAAATTTGATCTCTATAAACATCTGCTTCACTAATACTATAGGGTTTTATATCCCAATATTCGTAATTCAAAAAAAGTATCATGCCTAAACTATATGCGTTAATACTGTAAAAGGACCAACATTCATTTAGTAGAGTTTCAATAAAGTTTTCATCTAATCTCAGACGTGAAATTAATAGAGGAATATAAATTAAATTAATCAAAGAAACGGCAAAAACCTGTACTACTAATGAATCGTGTATGCCATAGGCCATCATTAATTTATTATCTTCTGATTCTATTTTTTTGCGTCTAAACGCTTCTTCATTCTGATTACTAGAATTACTGATTCGAGTCAAAAATCCTGACATCTTGACAAGAGGATCCCGCTGATATTTTTTTATTTTATTATATGAAGCTAAATATGTAATTGGCCAAATTGACGCGGTCAGGATAGATTTGCCTAGTTTTTTTGTGATCAATATTATTTTAGATATCATTTTGGTGATTTTCCTATTTAAAAGTTAGTTAAATTTCAAACTTAAATATTCGTGTAATATAACCATAAATAATTGTGTAAATAACTATAAAAAAGTCGCTTGGAGTCAAATTCTATCATAAAAATCTTGAAAGACAAAAATTATTCACGTGATATTTCCAAAAACCTTACAGAATAGGTTACAATTGATTTTTCTAATATATAATTCGGAGTATACACCTATGTCTGCGGTGATTGGCAATTTTACTTATTCAATACCTTTGTTACGAAAAAAAGCAATAACACTTAAAAGTGGAATCTACTGTAGAATCGGTAAATTTAAATTATTTGGAGAAACAGATAAAGATAAAGATATAGAGGGCTCCGAAAAATATTTAAGAATGGCTGCTCTATTAGACCATGTTGAAGCACAAAGCACGCTTGCTATACTCTTATTGGAAAAAGCAAACAAAACGAAACAAACACAAACTTTTGATGAAGCCGTTCACTGGTTACGAATGTCAGCAAATCAAGGGAATGCAAGGTCACAATATCATCTTGCAAGTTTACTTCTAGAAAAAGACTCAACACCCATCGATGAGAAAGAATCGTCAGAGTGGCGTCGCATTAAACAAGATAATAAGGAAGCAGCTGAATGGTATCAAAAAGCAGCTATGCAAACATTGTCACACAAAAATGCCAGTGATCTTTGGATTTTAGAATCACAATGCGCTCTAGGAAAACTATATGAATGTGGAAAAGGGGTACCTAAAGATGAAAAAATAGCGGCTAATTTGTACAAACAAGCAGCCGTTGGTGGTCTTGTACAAGCGCAAATCCATCTTGGATTTTTATATGCACACGGATTAGGAGTAGAAAAAAATCATAAAAAAGCGGAAGAATGGTATCGCTGCGCAGTAAAACAAAATAATATTGAAGCCAAATGGAATCTTGGATATTTTCTGTTTGTTGTTAAACAAGAAAGAAAAAATTTAATCAATTCTGAAGCAGCCACATTAATATTGGCAGCCGCAAAAGAATGTCATCCCGAAGCTCTATATTTTTTGGTAACATTTTATCAAAATCTTCTTTCTCCAGAAGCTAAGTGCTGGATTATAAAATGTGTAGAGAATGCGGCAATGAAAGGTCATCCCAAAGCTCAGGTTTTATATGGAAATATGCGTAAAGCAGGGTTTCATTGCATACCAGATATAGAAGAAGCTGTTGAATGGTATCAAAAAGCAGCAGAACAAGGAAATATTGAAGCTCAATATCAATTAGGGTACACTTTAATCTCTGATAAGAGTGGTTTAATAAAGAATGATACCTTACAAGGGATTCTGCTTTTAAGGGTTGCAAAAATCAAAATCTCACGCAAAACTGATTCTGAGGATTTATTGGAGTTTAGAAAGAATAAAAATCATATTGTTTATTCACGATATCTCTTGGGTTATATGTTTCTAAACGCTCAAGGTGTATCGAAAGATGAAAAGAAAGCTGCTAAATGGTATAAAAAAGCTGCCATAAAAGGTCATGTTGAGTCACAGTTGAGATTTGGCATAATGCGTTTTAATGGTGATGGCATACCGAAAGATGAAAAAGAAGGATTTAAATGGTTGCAAAAAGCAGCTCAAAAAGGAAATGTCTACGCTCAAGTACTAGTGGGTAGATTTCTTTGTAATGGATGGGGTACTCAAAAAGATGAGATAGAAGGTGTAGAATGGTTGCAGAGGGCATTAGAACAACAAGATATAGATGAAGCAGTTTATCATGAAACAAGAGCCAAAGCTAAATTACATTTGGGTATTTGCTATTATAAAAATATTGGTGTTGCCAAAGATTTAAAAAGAGCCGGATTACTTTTGCAAGATGCTGCAAAAACTATCCCATTGGTTGAATCTTCTTTAAGAAAAGAAGGTATTGATCCTATTGCTCCATTTAATGAACTTAGTAACCCGACCCTAGAGAATGCAGTGTCTGTTTATCAAAATGCACTAGAAGAAACAAAAAAAGATGCCGAAAAATTTGTATTACTGAAAACTTTAGGATTTTGTTATCAAATAGGATTGGGCACTAAACAAGATGTTGTAAAAGCGGTTGAAAAATTCGAAGAAGCCGCAGAATTTGCTGAATGTGATTGGGATTTATACGCTTGCTACACTAATCTGTATAGAGAAAATCAACATTTATATTCTGATGTAGTGTCTCAAGATCTCACAGATCCTCTTGGGCAACTTGAAAATTTCTATCAAAGTTTGAAACAAAAACCATCAAACCTATCAAAAGAAAGAATGTTGTTCATGGCTTATCTGAATGAGAAATCCGCCCCTGGGTTAAGTCGGAATTTGAAAAGAGCTGTAGAACTCTACCAGAAAGCAACAAGCACCGAGACAGATTATGCAGCGGTAAAAGTAAAATATTACACGCCCTTGCTTACAATGAGTAACAGAGGAAGTGCAGTTGCTGGTGAACAAATCGATACTTTACAACACATTATCGCATCATCGTGCCCCGGTACGAGTCTTCAGTATCCAGTAATATCACAACTGGTCGCAGATTATGCTTTTGAGCCTCCCATTGAAGCTGAGAAACCAAAACTATGACAGATATTATATGATTCAAAAGATATCAATCAAAAACTAGAAGATTTTTATGGACACAACTGCGGCTAATTTAGGCTGAGATGGAATTCAGCTATTTATAGAATTTAACTAACCCTATTAGATAATTAATTTTTGAATACATCATCCAAGGATTTTGCTAACATGAGATTAATACCCCATTTCTCTAATGTGCGTGTATCTGCATCATTAATTTTACTAATATAGCCATCCGGAATTTCGTTAAATTTAAACTTTAATAAATTCATTAAGAAGCGTGCTTCTGCATGTCGCTCTGTAGTTAAAACTAGACTCATTTCAGACCTCCTATCAATTTCTTTGGCCTTTTTATTGTATTCTAACTCAAACTTAGGTGTTAGGGTTAATATTATATCCAAAAACCTATAAACATTATAGATTTTATCCCTATCCCAGCCATGCTTAAGTAGCTTGCGAAAGAACCTAAGTCAATGAGTCCTTCCCGTCTATTGTTTAATATCCACATCAATTTCTTCTGGAGGAATCCAAATAATTTTTCCATTGCGTGACACGCAAATAGGATGACCCAACTTCTTATGTCGCAATAGAGCAGCATTAATCACTTTATCAATACCACTGCCTTTTTCTTTATCTTCCTGCCTTTGAGTGCATACCAATTGCATTAGTAGCTTCTATCCATTTTTTTGGGGTTTAACGAAAACTATTTAGACCTACCAGGGTTTTAAAGGTGTCGAATTCGCCACCTTTAAAATTTGGATTATGAATCTATTCCCAAATGCCCAAAAACTCTAATGTATTTCGGTTGCGTATCCAACTGTAGATCAGATCATCGCCACCAAACTTTTTAGCCATATCCGTTAATGAAATATAATCATCTTCATGATTTGAAAAGATGGTGATGGGTGTTCCTTGCACATTAATCAATGATTTTCTATTTTTCATGAATTTTAGAACTCCATACTAGCTAAATAAGTAACCTATTATAACTGAAGGAATGCAAAATTAAACTAGTAAAATAACCTTGACTGAAGAAAAGGTTCTATTTTGATTGCGCGGTCCGGAGGAAATCATTCGATCAATTAATAAAATATTCGATCATATTAAGGAGCAGCTTTGTTTTCACTCGCGCAGAAGTCTCGCAAGCAGTTTTTGAAAATATTAGCTGATCGACTATATTTTTGTCTAATCTTTTGACTTTATTGTGATATTTGGTGGGCCGTGATGGACTTGAACCATCGACCAACGGATTAAAAGACCTATATCCTAACCACAAGCACCTAATTTTATTAACCTTTTTATCGCTGCGCCCGCTACATTTTGCAGCAAAATGCACCACTCTGCACTACTGATGCCCACGTTTTGCCCACAAAAAAATTATTGTATTAGAACTATTAAATAAAAGCAAAAGTCTATCAAGTACCCACCCATTCTCAGTTTTCAAAACCGTACTTGGAAGATTATCCAAATTATTTACTTGAGCTCCATATTCAAAGATGTGCCATTTTTATTAATATAATCAACTTAATTCCTATTTTTAACTCAATATTTTCCGATAAGAAATATAATTCAGCGGGAGTCACGAATGAATATTGATACTACCAAAAGAAAAGATAGTTATATAATTAAATTAATAAAAGGAGATGTGTCATTAGAAACCACCTATTGGGGTTTTGGTGTTTTAGTTCTTTTTTGCTTTAGATTAATAAATTTCTATATCGAGAGTAATTATTTTGAAATTATTAAAAACACAGGCCCGTTGCTTATTCAAGTTTATTATTACTTCACAATCGCATATCAAATATTTATATCAATTGCAATCTGGAATAGTGCTGGAAAGTACAAGGGTTGGAGAGTTTGGAAATATTTAGCAAGAATAATAGTATCTCTAGGTATACTCATACTTGCATTGACTTTACTTCAATTATTTGGAAAACAATCTGATTACAATTTAGAGAAAGAGATTTCTTTTTTAAATAGCAGCCTTCCGACAATGGTTGACGACATTACTGAGCTGGAACATGTAGACTACTCAGATAATACTATTTCCTATAAATATAAATTAATAAATTCTCCTACAAATAATATTAATATTAATACTATAAGGCAAAATATTGAGACAGCTCTAAAAAATAATGTATGCAATAATGATTTTGAAAGTAAATTGCTAGATCAGGGCAAAATAATTAAATATGTTTACAAAGATAAAGACAATAAAACAATATTAGAAGTGCCTATACAAAAATCTGATTGCTTAAAATGATGTATGGATTGCAATCCAGGCTGCTCATTGGAATGCATTATTTAATAATTTTTTTTTAGAAAAAAGGTGACATGATATTAGCTTACATAACCGAGACCAAACAATGATTGACTGAAGAATCCATGACACATATGGTAATAGCTCGAAACCCCAAGGTAAAATCAAGAATTCTTCAAAAATTGCTTTTTGCGGCGGAACTATGAAAAAAAACGATAACATACCTTTGAACCCCAATGAAATTATCAAAAAATATTTCTTAGATCAAAAATTTTGTATGGCTTACGAAAAATCTGATTGTGCAGGAAAAATAGTGCAGGCTCATGCCATCAGTAAAAAATATTTAAAAAATTTAGCAGTTGATAATCATGTAATTGTTCCAATAGGCTCTTCCTATAACAAAGATAATTTATACTTATTTAAAGAAATTGGCATTAGCCGGGCAACGACATTCACAGGCTTTTGCAGCAAACATGATCATAGACTTTTTCATAGTTTCGAACATTCAGACTTCATCTCATCTGGCCAACAGATTTATGATCATGCTTTTAGAGCATTGTGTCGTGAATTTTTTCAAAAAAAATGCCTTTTTAATTTTTTTAATGAAATAAAAAATGGACGACTGAAGAGCCAAGATCGAACGGGATTTTCTAAGTCTGAATTATTTCATATACAATTTGAACATTTAAGAGACCAAATAGATGATCACGATTATTTGTATCAAAATCTTGTGTATTCTCCTCCAAAATGAACAGCAATTCTCCTTTAACGTGAACACGAATTCTCCTTTTGCGTGAACAAAGATTCTCCCTCACCGTGAACACTGATTCTCCTTGATCGTGAACATGATTTCTCCTTCAAGGAAACAGTAAGCCGTCTATCTCTCAGGTGATATCATGCTCTATTTAATTATTAATTAAGTGGAGTTTCAAAATGAGAGGTCAGTTATCTATGCGAAAAATAAGTGAAATTTTGAGACAGGTTCACGAGCTAAAATTTAATTATCGTGATATTGCAAGTAGTTTAAATATTGCAGTAGGTACCGTTGCGAAATATGTGGCGAAGGCTAAGGCAGCAGGGTTAACTTGGCCTTTGCCTGAAGGCATAACAGAGGATCTACTATATTCGCGTCTAAATTTGCCAGCAGAAAAAAATTCTAAAAGGACACTACCAGATTTTGAATATGTCCATAAAGAACTAAGACGAAAAAGCGTTACTTTACTTTTGTTATGGCGTGAATATAAAGAAATGCACCCCAACGGCTTGAGTTATAGCCGATTTTGCAAAAGTTACAATCAATACTCCAAATCAATTACCCCTGTCATGCGCCAACTGCATAAAGCCGGTGAAAAATGCTTTGTTGATTATGCCGGCATGACAATGCCTTGGATCGATATGAAGACAGGCGCTATACAAGAAGCTCAAATTTTTGTAGGAGCATTAGGAGCTTCCCAATATACGTTTGTTCATGCTGCGGCTAGCCAAAAATTGCCTGACTGGATCCAATCTCACAGTTACATGCTTGAGTTTTTCAAAGGTACTCCAAAAATTTTAGTGCCTGATAATTTGAGGGGGGCTGTGCAGAAATCACATATTTATGATCCTGATATCAATGCCAATTATCAGAAGTTTGGCGACACTATGGCATTGCGATTGTTCCTGCTCGAGTAATGGCTCCGAAGGATAAAGCCAAAGTGGAAAATGCAGTTGGCTGCATAGAACGCTCTATTTTGGCTCCATTGCGTCATAGAACATTTACCAGTTTATGTGAAATTAACATGGCGATTAAGGAGCTTTTAACGCAATTTAATAATGCCCCTATGCAAAAGATGAAAATCTCACGAGCAGAGCTTTTTTTAGCATTGGACAAGCCTGAGCTCAAACCATTGCCTGAAGAGCGATATCAATATCACCAATGGGCAAAGGCAAAAATAAATATTGATTATCATTTTGTATTTGATGACCACTACTACAGTGTGCCTTACCGATACATCCACCAATATATAGAAATCTGTGCATCATTAACCACGATAGAGTGCTTCCATCGAAGCAAGCGTATTGCAATACATGCCAGAGACTATAACAAATATAAATACACAACCCAGAAGGAACATATGCCAGAAGCCCATAAGACACACGCCGAATGGACGCCGGATCGAATGCGGCGTTGGGCAGAAAAAATCGGACTTTGTACTTCAAAATTTATTGAGGCAATGATAGCTAGCAGACCTTTTCCGGAGCAGGCCTATCGAGCTTGTCTTGGTGTCTTAAGGCTTGGAAAGAAGTATGGTAATGACCGTCTTGAAAAAGCTTGTTCGAAGGGCTTAGTGTTATGTATCAATTTATTTTAGGCAGAAGAAGCAGTTTCATTTCGCGATAAATTAAATCTTATAATTCAGCATTCCTTAAAATACCACGAAACAAAATTTATTTATTATTATATACACCTATTGTTAATAGTGATTGATCTCTCTAAATATTTTGAAGGAACAGATCAGAGATCCTCCTCTCAAAATAAGTGGATTAAAAAAAAGGAGAGATCAATCATGTTAATTATAGCGCGGTTCTTTAATTCACTTGTAGAATATGTTGAATTTATCTATCAGCATGGGTCAAAACCCTTTCGACCCTCTAAATGCGGATACTGCGGTAAAGCAGGATTAAGATGCCATGGTTTTCGCGAACGCAAAGCAGACAGAGAGAATCACTGCGAAGATTCTCTAAATCCTGTCTTGATTCCAAGATTTTTTTGCAAACACTGTCGTCGTACTTGTTCAGTATTACCAAATTGCATTTCTCCCAGAAGGTGGTACCTCTGGTCAGTGCAGCAGCTTGTATTGTCACTGGATATTTTGGAACATTCCCTGCGGTACATCGCAAGTAAGACGCCTCCAGTCAGAAGCACAATAGCGCGCTGGGAGCTGCGCCTTCGAACTATGTTTCCGATACATTCCTTGCATTTGAAGAGTAGAGCTCCAGACCTAGGAAGAAGCGCTGAGTCATTCTGTATTTTCTGGAAAGCTTGTCTAGCACAAATGTCATTATCCGATGCAATGTTCTGGATTTATTGTGCTGGGGAAGTCATCCCATGATTAAAGTTATTTCAAGCTATTTTAAACCTAAATTTAAGTGAGACAGTCAAAATGAAGATTTAAAACATAAACACACACTTTCGCCACTGTTATTGCAGCCCATTTTTCTGGGACACTTTAGTTTTTTGTGTTACAGGAGGCGAATATGAACAAAATTCCACCCTTAGCATTGTTTCGGTTATCTGTGCTGGGACCGTTGGCTAGCCGTGAGAAATTGGAGCGAGGTGAACTAAAACGCATTATTCGTGAACTGGCAGCCAAGAGTTATGATATTCCAGGCTCAGATAGGAATCGCGTGACTGAATATGCCATTGAGCATTGGTATTACAATTGGAAGCGGGGCGGTATAGAAGCATTGGCTCCTAAGATGCGTCGCGACTGCGGCAAAACAAAGCTAAAGAAGGAATATCAAGAAGCTATTCTGAAATGTAAATCAGAGAATAAAAAGCGCTCAATATCGGGTATTAAACGCGTGTTAGAGTTATCTGGAGTTTCAGCCATCGGTGAGCTGTCGCGCTCGAGCATTTACCGATTGTTAAAAAGCGTAGGATTATCCCGACGCCTTGAAGAACCTGCAGTCACTATTGAACATCGCAGCTTCTGTGCTGAAAAGTGCGGCGACATCTGGTATGGAGATGTCTTGCATGGTCCATCGGTTCCCGTTGGCAAAAGGCTTAGGAAAGCTTATTTGGTGACCTTAATGGATGATGCATCGCGTCTAATTGCGCACAGCGCCTTTTGTCTCGCTGAGACAGCACTTGATATCGAGGGAGTTCTGAAGCAAGCGATATTGAAACGAGGATTACCTAAGAAGTTAGTCGTGGACAACGGGGCGGCTTATCGTTCCAGAACTTTGCAGGAAATTTGTGCACGTCTTGAAGTCCGTCTAATTTATTGTCGCCCATATGCCCCGCAGGGTAAGGGTAAACTTGAAAAATGGCACGGAAGATTTAGAAGCGATTTTCTAAATGAACTAGATACTTCTCAATTACGCGATTTGCAAGATTTAAATGAACGTCTCTGGGCATGGATAGAAGGCGAATATCACCAACAAGTGCATAGCGCTCTTCAGGGATTAACGCCGATGGAAAGATGGCGGAAAGATATTATTCATGTTCGGCCTCTCGGGTCTTTTACTACCAAATTAGATGAAATTTTTTATCACCGCCATAAACGAACTGTCAGAAAAGATAGCACTGTTAGCTTTGAAGGAAATATGTTTGAGGTTCCTTATGAACTTTCAGGCAGAACAGTGTTTCTTGTGACTGATCCGCATCGAAAAGAAGCCATCCGTGTGGAGTCCCAGTCAGGGGAATTTTTAGGGGCAGTCACTAAACTAGATCCTATTGCGAATCTCGACAGACGAAGGATAAGACCCCAAAAGCAACAGGAACTGCTGGAGAACAAAAAAGCATTTAATATGGTTGAACTCGCATTAGAAAATTATACAAATTCTTTAAGAGTACATGTAATAGGAGATGAAGATGAGTAATAAACACTTTGGTTTAACCCACACTCCAATCGGAAAAGCAGTTAAGAATTTCTGGGATGACGGGCAGCAATTTAGTGACTTCATAGAGAAATTTCAGTGGCTATTGAATAATCCAGGGATTGGTATCTTTACAGGAGAACCTGGAGTTGGTAAAACCGCAGCGCTACGCCAAGCAACACAAAACATTAACCCGCATACTCATCAAGTGATCTACATGCCAGAAACGGATTTTGGACGGGTGGATTTATATCGTAGCCTTGCTATTGAGCTTGGGTTAGAACCATCAACACGCCGTGCTGTGTTGTGGAGAAGCATCAAGAATAGGGTCCAAGAACTATATGATGGGAAAAATATTTTGCCAATCTGGATCATTGACGAAAGCCAGAATTTGCCGCATGAATTTTTTATTGATTTACCATCGTTCCTGAATTTTGCGCTCGATTCCAGGGATATTATGACAATATGGCTAGTAGGACATCCCTCCCTTAGCCAAGTTTTAAGTAAGGTGGTGCACAGTGCGTTATACAGCCGAATTTCTGCAAAAGTGACTCTGAAACCCATCATAGAACGAGAGAGATTCCAAGCATTAATTGATTATGCCTTTAAGGAAGCTGGGAGCCAAATAAAATTGCTTTCTGACAGTGGTATAGAGATGTTGCGGCAGGCTTCACAAGGAAAGCCGCGACATGCCAGCAAAATTTTGCAAGGGGCATTGAGAATAGGCGCTAAGAAAGGATTGACTCATCTTCCAGATGAAGTTCTAAAGGCAGCAATAGAGGAACTCCAATGAGGGAGATTATCATGTTATTTACACCACCTACTCTAACAGATGAAGCGGCTTATGAACTTGTGGAATTTTTGCAAGATTTTGTATTGGCGCTTGAAAATCACTATATGCCGCAGCTTAGACGCTATACCAAGACATCAGATGAAGAAAGTAATTTAAGTTTTGGATGCGAGGAGGTTGAAGGAGTCGATCCATTTTAATTGTTGAAAAAACAGTCAGCGAGGTAGGTTTAACTGCTGACTGTTTCACTTAAATTAGGTCGAAACGAATCATTTAATTTATTGCGGAACGTAACACTTAGCCCTTGGCATCACGAGATACCAACAAATTGAATCAATCTTAATGAATAAAATGGAAAATACTTCCGTAAGCAAACCGATACCAAACCCCATATTGCGTCACACCAATGTCCGTGGCGCATCCTATTACCAGTAAATAAGGAGACTTGAAAATGTTAAACCAAGCAACGATTAACAAATTAAATGCCATGAGACTGACAGGAATGGTAGCTTCTTATAAAGAACAGCTTGCAATGCCTTCTGATTTAGATTTTGATGCTAGGATAGCCATGCTCGTAGATCGAGAATGGGACTTAAGAGAGAATAGGAGGCTCACAAGACGTCTTAAAGATGCAAAACTTCAACAACCTGCATGCATTGAAAATATCAATTATGAAACCAGTCGTGGATTAAACAAATCAAAAGTGATGGAGCTAGCGCAAAGCAACTGGATCAGAAGCCATCTGAATCTTTTGATTACAGGGTCCACAGGATGCGGAAAAACTTACCTAGCCTGTGCTTTAGCACACAAGGCCTGTCTACAAGGGATGACTACTCGGTATATGAGGCTTCCAAGGCTTTGGCACGAGCTCAAGGTAGCTAAGGCAGATGGTACTTTCCACAAATGGCTTGCACAAATAGCTAAAATTAATTTAATTATTTTGGATGATTGGGGGTTAACTCCATTAGATGATGAACAAAAACGTGATCTCCTAGAAATATTAGATGATCGCTATCAAAAAGCCTCGACAATAATCACAAGTCAACTGCCAATTATTCATTGGCATGAATACATCAATGATGCGACTCTCGCAGACGCTATCCTTGACAGACTGCTCCATCAGTCTATTAGGGTCGAGCTATTGGGTGAGTCCTTAAGAAAGCCAAAGAAAGCAGATAAGAAGTCAGAGATAGAAGGTGGCTGTGCAGAGCTCTCCGAGGCGCTGGGGCAAGCTGATGGATAAGCTATGGACAGGATCTGTCCACGAGCTTACCAACAGCTTGCCCCAGCTCTCTGCACAGCGCCTTTGTAAATACAACTATTAATTTAAAATTGATTTTTTTATTTCCTTTGGACAGAAGGGTCTTTGCAGAATGCTTAGGATTTATTAATATGGTGGAGAGATAGAAATGTTCACGCAAAAGGAGAATCGTTGTTCACGTTAAGAGAGAACCAGCGTTCATAGTAAAACGAGAATCTATGTTCATTTTGACGAGAATACGCAAAAATCTTAAACAAAAGGAAAATTTGCTATATGTTTCTTTGGAAACAATCAAGCTTCCAATGGCAACAACCGGAGTGTTTTTTCCTTTATTAGATATTGAAGGAAATAAAATACAAAATGAACAAGGTCCTCAGCACGGATTTATATATTATATTATTCCTTTGCTAAATTGCTCATATATTGTTTTAGCAACAATTTCTGCTCAAAAGGATAAAAAAAATGAGTTGATTAATTATTTTTTGGATTTCACAAATAGATATTCGGATATTAAATTATTCAATTATTTGATGACGTATTTTTTTTATAATAATGATAGTATTGTTATATGTCCACGTTGGTATAAATCATTAGAAAGCAGTTTTCAGGTAAAAATTGAGGCATTAATGAATATCCAAGTAGGAAGATACGGTCTAATTACACCAGCTAATGAGTTAGATTTTTCAGAAAGTATACCAAACTTTAAGATATTTGATAAAAAAACAAATGCACTTGATTTAAATATTAGACGATAAATTCTTTGGATAAAATCATATTGTCGAATCCGAGGCAAGCAACAAATATATTTATAAATTGCTTGGATCCGACCCCTAAATCCTAAATCTTTAAAAATGGCAAACCTTAATAAGTTAGGTGATTTTATAACTAACAAATATTAAGCCATTTAAAAAATATGGTGCCAAGTCTCTGCAATGAGCAATATAAAAATCATAATTAAGACTACAATTCAAATGCTATCCAGATATTGTGTGTTGCAGAGATCAGGGTTTCACAAGTGTAAAACCGAAGGTGGAATGGCTATGAACAGCACGTGTCTGAGGCCGAAATAAAAGTGCGAGGAGTTGTAGGGAAGGATCGGAATAGAAATCACCATCTTTGTTGGCGAAGAAGCTATTAAGAAAAATGAAAGAGCGTCACTTTAAATTAAGAGAAGAACTAAGTCAAATGAGTTCTTCCCTTCTATTGTTTAATATCCACATCAATTTCTTCTGGCGGAATCCAAATAATTTTTCCATTGCGAGACACACATATAGGATGACCCAACTTCTTATGTCGCAATAGAGCAGCATTAATACCTGCTTGCAATGCTTTCATTACTCTTTCTGGATCATTGAAAAAATTAGAAATTTCTTCGTCAGTCGAATCAGGTTTGTTGTTCATAATAGATCTCCTGAAGATGAGTCCACACGTTGGTCTTTTTAATAGTTAGTTGGCCTTTATTATTTTCATCAGCAATGAGGTCAAGAGCAGAATTTGAGTTGTCGTATAACTGCCAAGAATCTGCTAAAGGTTTGTATAGTGCAAAGAAATTTTTTAATCCTGAATTATAACGGCGTCTGATCGTTTCTTCTGGGACAGAATGACCACCCATCATAATACGTTCTCTCACACGCATGATTGCAATTTCAGGGCTATTTAACCATAAAAAAATCAGATGAAATTGGTAACCTTGTTTTTTTAAGATTTGAATTTTTGGAGCAAATATTCGACTAGCAAGGGTGGTTTCAAATGCAAAATTAGCCTCTGCGATTGAAAGTTCTTCAATACGCTTCAACATAATTCGACCTGCTTGGATAGCAGCCTTTTCTGGTTGAAAGGCACTCAGTCCCTGTGCAATTGTATCAGCATTAACAAAATCGTTGATATTTATTGCGTCCTGTAATAAAGCAGGTGCTGAGGTAGTTTTCCCTGAACCATTGGGGCCTGAAATCATGATTACTTGCGGCATATTTGGTGTATACAAACTCTGCTGTTAATAATTAAATTTTAATATATTATTGCGCGCAAGAACAACTCTTATAATATCTACTTGAGCGCACAACTCATAAATCAAAACGTAGTATGACGTAATTGTGCGAGACAAAATCTAGGAGCCAAGAAATAGTAATAGCGTATATACGAGGTGGCGAAGCGTATTTCGGGTTTCGTTTGCTGCGTTCGAACCACCTCTGCTACTATAAAAGAGCATCCAAGCAGCAAACGGAACCCGAAATGGTCACCTCCGAACGGAGAAATATATGAAATTGGTGGGCCGTGATGGACTTGAACCATCGACCAACGGATTAAAAGTCCGCTGCTCTACCAACTGAGCTAACGGCCCAGACAAGCTAATAATTATACCCAGATTATTTAAGCGGTCAACTGTGTTATCAATTATTAGCTAACTTACTAAAACATTTCATGACACCCAGAAACCTGACACCTTGAAATAGGAGCATGATACCAACAAGGCATGAATACCAAACATAGCACTCATGCCAAGCATAGCACTATTGTAGTATCAGGTCTTGATCGCTGCCACTCCTAACCCCGCTCGAATCTTCATACGACCCAGCATTTTCAAGCATTAAGCGGATTTCAGAATCAGAGTGATTGCTGCTCAAGATTTGCCGCTCAGTTTCAACGAGATTTGGGTTAAATTGCTTTTTGAAGGCATCTGCAGCGGAATAGCGAAAAGCAATAAATTCCAAACCTAATTCACGGACGGACTTCTGGGCGCTGTAAATATGCTTTTCTGTATCATCGACGAAAACAATACGGCGGATAGTCTTGTCCTTTCCAAGCTGTAGTTTAATCTGCTCGAGAAATTGTGCCAGCACTTCGCCCTTTTTATTGAAATCATGCGCCAGCAATAATCCCTTATCATACAGTGTGGGGGATTTAAAATTACCGTTAAAATTCAAGCCAGCAACTTTTGTCATCCCAAAATCAATGCCAAATTTATTCAATTGCCAAGCCGTGATTTCTGCTGCATCAGGTTGTCTGGCGGTAAGCGCGATATAAGCAAAGGCTTTCTTTTTGATATCCTGGAACAGCTTCGGAATTCTGGGATCCATTAATTCAATTTCGTTGAATTTCTGGGCCCGCATCCAAAGAGGATATAGTTTCTTAAAGCTTTCCTTGCGTGACACCCCTTGTTCTTTCTCTTTTTTAACTAAATGGAAAATCCATTCTGGTGTTCCTAAACTGGTTCTGGATCGGAACAAAGTGTAGTCCACATCAAAAACAACCAAAGTATATTTATCTATGAAAGGTAGAATGGTGGTAATGTCCGCGGTTTCAAAAAGTTGATCTACAATACCGCTTTCATTTCCCTGCAGAATTGCATCGTTTTGCGCTGTGAAATTGGGGGAACGGGCTCGCTGACTTGAGGCTTCACCAGTCGCGGCAACTGCTGTAGCAGATGCAGCGGATGCCGCAGCTGCAAACGCGGTATGTGCTTTAGCAGCAAACATACAATTTAATAAAATCAACATCCAAAACTTTTTATTCATAAAATGTCCTCAACTGTTCCTCACTATCTGAGTGAGGGGCGTATTAGGCAATCGCCCCATAAGAGTGATATGGTTAATCGCAGATATAATCTGCTTCAATTAACTTGCTGTAATTAACTTGCTGTTTCAAGTCAAATAGCTTGAGATATGTCGCAAGCATAAAACTTGATAAGACCTAATAAATTAATTCTTTCAGATATTGAGATCGTTGCATCCTGAATTCGTGATAGGCGAGAAATGCGTCACGTTGAACCGCAATAGCACTGTAAGGCATAAAAGATGCATAAGATGAAATTTGTGTAAAAATTGTCTCATTAATCATGTTGAAATACTGCAATATTTTTAAGTATTTGTCAATGAATTTGGAATTATGTTTAGATATTTATGATTTGGTTAAATAATGTTATAACGTCAGATGACTTAGCAAAATTTATTCACTGTTCCAAGTCTATCTTTTTCAAGTTCAAGTGATTCTCTCTCCGGTTCCTTCCTCGCATCCTGATCCGTTACCCTATGCGTTGTCCCCTCTCTTCCTTTCTCTTTTTCCTTCGCCGCTCTCTTCTCCTTCTCATTCGCAGTCTCCTTCTCTTTTTCCTTCCCTTTTTCCTTCAGAGTTTCCTCCCTCGATTGAAGCTTCAACAATAATTCTAATTGTGCTTCTATTCTTTCCAAGCGACTTGCAGTATCTTGCATAGAGAGATGTACGGAATGTGCTGTAACAGTTTTAAGTGTTTCATCATCGTGATCATCATCCTCATCCGTTCTATAATCAAGTTCTTCTTCTCTCCTCGCCTCTGGTATTCTCATTATCCCTGGTTCTCTCCCTCCCCTAGGTCCCGCATATCTGATTGCAGTTCCACTGCCTATTTTACGTGCTGTGTGATTTTGCAACAATTCATGAATTCTTTCTATGGCATCTTCCAGACTTTCAAACACTGCTGATAAAAATGGAATTGAAGGGATTGGCAAACTAACAGAACTTGCAATCCCCGCCTGGGATAACGCGAGCGCAGGCATTGGTTCCTGTACAAGTCCCTGTTGTCCCTGTAGTCCCTGTAGTCCCTGTAGTCCCTGGGACGGTGCAACGCTCTCCGCAGTAATCGCCATATGCTTTAAAAAAACCTCACTCCCCTGCTGGAAAGTATTCTGATGTTGCTGTAATGCTGCCAAAAAAAGTGTACCATTGTCATAGAGTTTCATCATGTCATTCAATTCATTCTTCCTATTCTTTATCATCCGAACAGTAGTAAGAAAATTGAAATGCTCACTCGAGTTTATATCAGAACCATATTGCAAATATAAAATGCTCTCAATCAAAGTACCCAATAGAATCCAATGATTGCAATTTTAACTTTATTGGATGAGATTCTTGGCTGCCGCAGCTCCAGAATAAACTTTGGCAATATTTGATCCAAGCTTCTTTTAAGTATTGCTGCAAGCACTGAGAGGCATTCAATTTTAAGCTTTCTAAATTTTCAATCTGTAGTTGATTGGCTATTTCAACAGAGTCTTGAAACAAAGACTTATAGGGCTGTATTGGCGGAAACCGTTCTTTAAAGGGCTCGCTTTCTTCAATAGGCCGATTATATTTGGCATATTCTGCATCTGGTATAGGCTGAAATGTGGTAATAGTTTCGACTTTTACATGACTGACACTTAGGGGTATTTCAGCATCAGGCATCCCAAAGCTTGCCAAACTTGGATGGCTATATTGAATGGATTCTTTATATGGAAAATAGCGCACAATTGCGACGTCCTCTGGATTCGCATAACGGCCTCCATAGATCAGATCGAATATCGAAACGTAAGGATCATCTTTATAATTGTACTGAAGCCTCAAACTGCAATGAAATATTTTTAAAAATTCTTTATCTGTTTCTGCCCTAAAAAACAGCATGAAATGCAGATGAGTCTCTTTCAAATCATAAAGACCTTTGATTAAAGCAAAAGCACGCGTTTCCAACTCGAGAAAAACAGGATCGATTTTGAATAAAGTACTTGGCAAACACAAGATTGGCCTTTTGGAATCCTTGTCAACGTGTGCAAAGGTTCGGTATTTTATGGCTTCAAAGTCGAAAGGCACATTTGAAAAAAGTAACGAGGGAACCCCAGGTCTAATGCTTTGAGTGAGATTAAAAAGATCCTGCAGTTGCGCTTTGAGTTTCTCCTGCTTCATTTTGATGAATAGAGCAGCATCGAAATCGCGCAATCGCAATGCTCGACATTCAGGCAGATCTTCTCTGTTCTTGAAATAAACTTTTCGGTTTCGGTAGGATATTTCACCTTTACTCTTTTCACGAGCTTTTTGATAACTTTCAGGTAAACTTTTATAGTCGTTCAATTTCTCATATGCCTTAAAACTCGGAATTTGTTTCTGTTCACAAAACTCTTTTACTTTTTCGCAGGAATACTTATATATTTTGGCTTGGATTTTCTGACGTTTATCATTATCATTGGCCTCAATATCACTTCTAAAACAAGCGATCAACTCTTCGAATGCCTTGTTGTACTCCCTAATAATTTTCTGCAAGAAAATAGCACATTGCTCAGAAAAACCATAAATAACCTCTTTGATCTGTCTCACTTGCTGCAATTCAGAATCAATGTATTTTAAGCATTGAAGTGAAGGGTGAGTTCTATCTTGTTCCGCTAATTGATTTTTCACCAACTTTAGCATCAGAATAATGACTTCTTTCAATATTTCGAAATTTACTAAGGATATTTCCGAATTCATGCTATAATATTTTAATAAATATTGCCGTAAAATTTCCGCTTTCCGCAATACAGGATGTTTTGCAGATTCTGAAAATTCTTTTCTGTTTTTCTTATCGCCTAATTCTCTAATGAGAATTTCTGAATCCAGACGATGTTGGTCAGCTGTCAGTTTCAGTACTACACCATCCAATTTATATCTTTCATCCAAGGATAAAGCCAACTGCCGCAATTTGGATAAATATTCGAAAAATCTTTTTTCTGACAATATTTCATAAGAGATTCGTTCCTGCACGTGTGCAATGAGAGCAATGCCTGCAATTTCACCCCTCGGAATTTTTCTTTGTGTGATCGCGATCTGCCCTGATTGCATGATTTGAGATCGCGAGCTGCTGATGCTCTGCCTTCCGGATGGTCTTTCCAAGCCTTTATCTTTCTTAGCCATTCGCATCTGATCAGTTTCGATAAAAGAAAAATTTCTTGCACTAGGAAGATCTAAAGACAGCTTCCTAATAGGCTTGTCATCCGCAGGGCTTCCAAGAGAATCAGAGGATCGATCCAATCCTGGGGTGCCCAGTGCTTTAGAAAAACCAGCGCTGGAAGGGGAATGCAGTGAAATGCCCGCAGGACTTTGAGGTGGAACGATACTGAGTGAATTTCTGTGAGAACCTGGACCTGATGGAATGACACTGAGAGAATTTCTATGAGGGCTTGATTGCCCTGTATGACCTGCAAGAACTTTACCAAGAGGTGAGGTGCGCATTATTTGCTGCGCATCCCCAACCACTCTCTGAACACCCCTGAGCATGCTTTTGCCAATATCCAGCATATCCGTTTTGACCGGACTGGAAGGTGGCCCGGCAGATGAAGTCTGCAATCTCTCTCTTCTTTCTGGCGATTCCTTCTGCTGTTCTTTGGAGAATGCTTGCGAAGCTGCGGGCGAACCACCTGGGGACCCACCCGGCGAAGTAGCAGCAGGTGAAGAAGTTTCTCTTGAAGCAGATTGTCCGGGATTCTCGTTCCTAATCGCGGGGTCTTTCGAATTGACACTCATTTAAACATACTACTCATTTGTATTTGCTGCTCATTATATTTGCTTCTCGTTATATTTGCTACTCATTTACTCTCACTACTCTTTTATTATATCTATCCATTTATTTTTTCGAGCTGGAAGCATTTTTCAAAACATCGACCACAGTCTTGCCAATTTCAGCGGGACTCCGTACCGTATGAACTCCTGCAGCTTCCAATGCTTTGAATTTTTCCTCTGCAGTGCCATGGCCGCCCGCAATAATCGCACCAGCATGTCCCATTCGCTTGCCTTTTGGCGCCGTGACACCGGCAATGTAAGAAACGACTGGTTTCGTGACATGATTTTTGATGAATTCAGCAGCCTGTTCCTCTGCGCTGCCTCCTATCTCACCTACCATAATGATGGCTTCTGTTTGCGGATCTTCTTGAAACAACGCCAATACATCTGTAAAAGTCATGCCAGGTATTGGATCCCCGCCTATACCTACGCAAGTACTTTGTCCCAAACCCGCATCGCTTGTTTGTTTCACCGTTTCGTACGTCAAAGTCCCCGAACGAGAAACAATGCCTATTTTTCCCGGTTTATGAATGGATCCCGGCATGATGCCAATTTTACATTCACCCGGTGTAATAATGCCTGGGCAATTGGGACCAATAACACGTACAGATTTTCCCTTCAAATAGTCCTTGATAAAAAGCATATCCAGGGTCGGTACGCCTTCCGTGATACAGACTATGAGTTTAATGCCGGCATCGACAGCCTCGACAATAGAATCCTTGCAGAAAGGTGCTGGAACATAAATGACACTTGCATCGGCGGCTGTCGCCTCATAAGCTTCTCGTACTGTATCAAAAACCGGAAGATCCAGGTGTTTTTGTCCCCCCTTGCCAGGCGTAACTCCCCCTACCATTTTAGTGCCATATTGAATGGCTTGTTCTGAATGAAAGGTTCCTTGATTGCCAGTAAATCCCTGGCAAATCACTTTAGTATTTTTATTGACCAAAATACTCATGAATTGCCTCCTTTACTCGCAACTTCTGACTTGGGATTCTTAGCATTTTCCGCATTTACTGCAGTCTTGGCATTCTCTGCACTCTTGGCCGCTGCAACCACTTTCACAGCAGCATCCGTTAAACCCATCGCCGCCATGATATTTAGACCGCTTTCTTTTAGCATTTTGCCCGCTTCATCGGCACGATTTCCTTCTAAGCGGACCACGACAGGAACTTTGATGCCCACTTCAGAGATGGCGCCGATAATGCCCTCTGCGATCAAATCACAGCGCACAATCCCTCCAAAGATATTGACAAGCACCGCTTTCACTTTTTCATCGGACAAAATAATCTTGAAGGCTTCTGTAACGCGTTCTTTGGTAGCACCCCCGCCAACATCCAAGAAATTTGCAGGATTGCCGCCGTGAAGTTTAATGATGTCCATCGTAGCCATCGCAAGACCTGCGCCATTTACCATGCACCCAATATCTCCATCCAAGGCAATGTAACTCAGCTCCCACTCCTTGGCAAGTAATTCGCGAGGATCTTCTTGGGTTGGGTCGCGCATTTCTCGAAGCTTTGCCTGCCTGTAGAGCGCATTGTCATCGACATTGATCTTTGCATCTAAGCACAGCAAATTCCCTGCTTTTGTAATGACTAAAGGATTAATTTCCAGCAGACTTAAATCTTTGTCTACAAACATTTTTGCGAGAGACATGATTATTTTGGTCAATTGCTTTGATTGTGTGCCATTCAATTTCAAACCATTTGCTATATCTCTGCACTGATAAGGCAGCACAGAAAGAAGAGGATCCACTGCAAGTTTCAAAATTTTCTCGGGATTTTTCATCGCAACTTGTTCGATGTCAACGCCGCCCTCTTCTGATGCCATGAATACGATCCGTTCCATGCTGCGATCGATAACCGCACCGAGATATAATTCTTTTTCTATGTCGCAAGGTTCCTCAATCAAAAGAGCGTTAACAGGCTGTCCATGTGCATCTGTTTGATAGGTTACCAAGCGTGAATGGAGTAAGTTTCGAGCAACCTCAGTCAATTCTTCTCGGGTTTTAACGAGTTTTACACCACCGGCTTTTCCTCGGCCTCCCGCATGTACCTGAGCTTTGACGACATAGCCATGGGAATTTAAAGCAGTCGTTGCCATTTGTGCCTGCTCGACGCTATGTGCGACAATGCTCTTCGGAACTGGCAAATCGTACTCAATCAATAATTTTTTGGCCTGATATTCATGTAAATTCATACAACTTTAACCCTATAAACTTATCATTCATTAAATTCCAAGAGCCAATCTCGCAGGCTCTTCTAATAATTCCTTTATCGCCACCAGAAAACGAATAGCCTCGCTGCCATCTATCAAACGGTGATCGTAGCTTAAAGCAACATACATCATGGGACGAATCACGACTTGACCATTTTCTGCCACTGGCCTCTCTTGAATCTTGTGCATACCCAAAATAGCCGTTTGCGGCGGATTGATGATCGGTGTTGCTAACAGAGATCCAAAGACACCACCATTGGTGATACTGAAAGTTCCCCCGGTGATATCTTCCATCGTTAAATGGCCGGTTCGCGCGCGATTGCTGAGTTCTGCAATTTTCTTTTCAATTTCAGCCATTGTCAATGTGTCTGCATCTTTTAGGATAGGAACCACCAAACCTCGCTCCGTGGATACCGCAATGCCAACATCGTAATAGCCATGATACACAATATCATTTCCATCGATAGAAGCATTCACCATGGGAAATTGTTTCAACGCTTCAACCACAGCCAAAGTAAAAAATGACATGAACCCTAAACGAATGCCATAGGTATGTTCAAAGGTGTCCTTGTATTTTTTGCGCAGATTTATCACGTGCTGCATATTGATTTCATTAAAGGTGGTGAGTAATGCTGCATTATGTTGTGCAGCCAATAAGCGTTCTGCGATTCTGGCACGAAGTCTTGTCATCGGTACGCGTTTTTCTGGGCGTTCCCCTGCAATGGAGGGTTGTGCTGGTTTTGCTTCACTCGCGGCTGGTTTTGCTTCCACTTTCGCCTGTTCAGTTTTTTCTGGCTGCGCTGCTTTTGCATTCCCTTGTTTTTCTTTCTCTTTGCTTTTTTCTTCGAATTCATCAATTGCTTTCAATGCGTCTTCTTTGGTTACTTGGCCACCTTTTCCAGACCCTTTGATTTTGCTTACATCGATGTCATATTCCGAGAGTAAACGTCTTATCGCAGGTGACAAGGCAGCTTCGCCTTCAGAACTCTTCTTTGCTGGAGCCTCTGCTGCAGAACTTACTTTGGCGGTTTCAACTTTTGCTGCTGCCGCTTCTGGCTTAGCAGAAGTCGGTGCCGGAGCCGCTTTGCCGCCCGCAGCGATGCCCTCCCCTTCTTTGAAGCTCGCAATGACTTCCTCAGCCTGCACCGTACTACCCTGTTCTTTCAAAATTTTCTCAAGGGAACCATCTGCTGGCGCAACCACTTCCAAGACAACTTTATCCGTTTCAATATCCACCAAATGCTCATCGCGTTTTACGAATTCTCCCGGTTTTTTATACCAGGTAGCGATGGTGCCTTCAGCAACGGATTCTGGCAATACTGGGACTTTAATTTCTAACGTCATATTTTTGTTTCCTTACCATTCTATCCCAAACATTTGTTACCCTAACGCTTCCAAAACCAACGCCTTTTGCTGCTCTTCATGCAAATGATGATACCCCACAGCAGGTGCCGCCGCAGCTTTTCTCCCCGCGTAGCGCAAAGTTCGGCCTTGGCCTTGATTCCATACTACATCGAGATGATGTTTAATACTATACCAAGCGCCCTGATTTTGGGGTTCCTCTTGGCACCAAACAATATCTTTAACCGCTTTATAATATTCAAGTACTTCTTGCAATTCTTGATCTGGAAAAGGATAAAGTTGTTCAATTCTAATGATTGCAATATCTTGAATTTTTTGCGCCATGCGATATTCCAGTAAATCGTAATACACTTTGCCGGTGCAAAAAACAACGCGGCGAACGCTCTTTAAATCTTGCTGCTCTGTTTCTTTTATCATTGGCAGGAAAGATCGTTTTGAATCTGATATTTCCTCTAATTTAGAAGAGGCCAATTTATGGCGCAACAAGCTTTTCGGGGTTAACACAATTAAAGGCTTGCGCATATTTCGCAATACTTGCCGCCTTAGCAAATGAAATATTTGCGCAGGGGTGCTTGGCACGCAAACTTGGATATTTTCCTCGGCGCAAAGCTGCAAATAACGTTCTAGCCTAGCAGAAGAATGCTCTGGCCCTTGGCCTTCATAGCCATGCGGTAAGAACATAACCAAACCACAAAGTTTGCCCCATTTTTGTTCACCTGAGCTAATGAATTGATCAATGACAACCTGAGCTTCATTGGCAAAATCCCCAAACTGTGCTTCCCAAATCGCCAATTTTTTTGGCACAGTGGAAGCATAACCATATTCGAATCCAAGAACACCTAATTCAGACAGTAAAGAATCAAATATTGAAAATTTTGCTTGGGTATCTGAAATAAAGCAGAGCGGGGTATATTCTTCCCCAGTCTCTTGATTATGCACAGTGGCTTGGCGATGAAAAAAAGTGCCTCGGCTGACATCTTGGCCGGACATACGAACGGGAATACCTTCATTCAGCAAAGTAGCGTATGCCATGGTTTCACCATACCCCCAATCCATGGGCATCGTGCCTTCTGTCATTTTTAGGCGATCGTCCATGATTTTTTTGATACGGGGATGCAACACAAACCCATCGGGCATGGTGACGGCCTTCCTCCCCAAAGTCTTTAATAAATCCAAGTTGACTGAAGTTATGGTCGGTACTCGCCAGTTTTTTTCATTATAAATAAGCCAATTACTGGAATATTCGGTGGGTGTGTGATTTTCAACAAAATTCAATGCAACTCTGGCTTGCCGCTTATCCAATAGTTCACGATATGTGGCATTAAGATTGTTTACAGCGTCCTTTGAAATCACACCATCTTTGATGAGCTGCTCCGAATATTTTTGCCAAACTGTTGGAAGGTTGCGAATCACTTTGTACATGATGGGTTGCGTGACAGAGGGCTCATCTGCTTCATTGTGGCCATGACGACGATAGCCTACCAAGTTTATAATCACATCTTTCTTGAATTTGATCCGGTATTCAATGGCCAAAATACCCGCACGATAAACAGCTTCTGGATCATCAGCATTAACATGGAAAATCGGGACTTCCATCATCTTGCCAATATCGGAGCAATACAATGTAGAACGGGCATCTTTGGGATCACTGGTGGTAAACCCTATCTGATTATTGGTGATGATATGGATGGTGCCGCCGATACAAAACCCATTGGTTTGCGACATGTTAAGAGTTTCCATGACAACACCTTGGCCCGCAAAAGCGGCATCACCGTGCATGATGATGGATAAAATTTCTTTCCGTTCTAGATCATTCCGCCTATCAATTCTTGCACGTACCGAACCGCAGACTACTGGAGAAACAATTTCAAGATGCGAGGGATTGTACATGAGCGATAAATGGACATTGCCATCGCCAGTATTGACATCAGAGGAGAAGCCTTGATGATACTTCACATCGCCATTTTCTAAGCGTTCATCATGCTTGTCTTCAAATTCATCAAACAATTGACTCGGACTTTTGCCAAGAATATTTACCAATACATTCAATCTGCCGCGATGTGCCATGCCCATGACTATTTCTTTAAAACCAAAACTGCCTGCCTTATGTATCAATTTATCAAGCAGAACAATTAAGCTGTCACAGCCTTCTATGGAAAAACGCTTGGCGCCAGGATATTTTGCACCCAGATATTTTTCGAGTCCTTCAGCTGCAGTTAAGCGATTTAAAATGAGACGTTTTTCGTCATCCGTTAACTTGAAATTTGCCAAAGCTTCTACACGCGTTTCCACCCAAACCCGTTCTGGTGAATCTGGAATTTGCATGAATTCTGAGGCCAAAGTACCGCAATAGATGGATTGTAGATCTTGAATAATTTGCTTCAGTGGCCGAGGCGAAGGACCAGGCAATGTACCCACTTCAAAAAGTGTTGGCAGATCGCGATCAGTAAGGCGATAAAATGACAGCATCAATTCTGGAACAAGCGGTTTTTGCTTGAGTTTCAAAGGATCGAGAGTTGCATGCAACGTGCCAAGCAATCGATATGCATCGATTAATGCCAAAACTCGAGTTTGCTTTTTTTGATGTTCAATAAGATCTTGGCAAGCGGTATCTGTTCTTGCCAAAGCACCAACGGTAGAAGCAGCGGATGTACCAATCCCTTGCGCAATAACAGTTTTAGGCTTTCTTGCTAGTTTTCTAAATTCATCTTGAATCTGCGCGTGTGATTGTTCTGCAACACCACTGCCCCCTTGAATAACCTCTGCAAAATATTTTTGCCATCCAGGAGGTATAGAATTGGGATCTTTGATATAAGATTCGTATAAATTTTCTAAATAAGAAGCATTCTCGGCATCGAGCAACGAGGACTTATGTAGATCCTGCATCGTGGCAGATTTGTTGGCCATTTATGTCTCTTAGTTACATATCCCTTGTCTTTACCAGTAAACAGGAATTTATAGATTAAAAGTTTAGTATAACCACCCCAAAATCTAGTGTCTAGCCTCAAGCTTCCAATCAAGCTTCCAATCAAGTTTCCGACCGAGTCCCCAACCGAGTTTCCAATCTTATGTCCCATTATCAATTAACTTGGTCCTAATATCTGCAATTGCTTTGCTTGGGTTTAAATGTTTTGGGCACACTTCAGCGCAATTCATAATAGTCCGGCAGCGAAAAATACTGTAAGCGTCTTCTAATTGTTCTAAACGATCTTCCGTCGCATCATCCCTACTATCCAAAATAAAACGCGCCGCCTGCAATGCTGCAGCTGGCCCAACAAATTTGTCGGGATTCCACCAATAAGAAGGACATTGGCTGCTACAACAGCCGCACAGGATACATTCATAGAGCCCATCCAACTTGGCACGTTCCGCTTCGGATTGTAAACGCTCCTTTGCGGGTAATGGTCCGCTATTCTGCAAATAAGGTTTGATCTTTTCATATTGTTTGAAAAAATTGCTTTGATCGACGATTAAATCACGAATGACGGGCATACCGGGCATTGGCCTTATCACAATAGGTTCCTTCAGAGATTGTATTTGAGTGATACAGGCCAATCGATTCAAACCATTGATGTTCATGCCATCCGATCCACAAACCCCTTCTCCACAAGAGCGTCTAAAAGAAAGGCTATCATCTCCTTTTTTAAAGATTATCAGTGCATCCAATACCATAATGGCTGATTCTTTTTCTCCATCCAAAGAAAAATCTTGCATATAGGGTTTTTGATCTTTTTCTGGATCAAATCGATAAATCGAAAATTGCATGGCTAATCTCCTATATAATTCCTATTTCCTATATCTATTCCCTATATAATAATGCTTTGACTGCTAATATTTCCGTTCCATAGGTTCGAATGTTTTAACTGTTTTTGGTTTCATATTGACAGAACGGTACCGAATCTTACCATCCGGGAAAAATAAGATATGTTTTAACCATTCCTCGTCATTCCGTTTCGGAAAATCTACTCTTGAATGTGCACCGCGGCTTTCTTCTCTCGCATTGGCAGAAACTGCAGTCGCGAAAGCCACCGCCATCAAGTTATCTAATTCCAATGCCTCTATTCGAGCGGTGTTAAACACCTTGGATTTATCTGAAATGTAAGCATGCTTGAGTCTCTCTCGAAGTGACTGCAATTTTTGAATGCCGTGTTCCATCGTGCTGCCTTCCCGAAACACACCGAAATCATTTTGCATCAAGTCTTGCATTTCAGCACGGATATCGGGCACGCGTTCACCCGTGGTACGATCATTCCACTGATGTAATCTCGAAAATGCCTGCTTCAAATCGCTGTCGCGGACCGCTCTATTTTCTGCCAGGCTCACTTCATTGATGGTTTCCACAATATGCAATCCTGCTGCACGACCAAAAACCACCAGATCGAGCAAAGAATTGCCGCCCAAACGATTCGCACCATGCACTGAAACACAGGCACATTCACCCACGGCATACAAGCCAGGGATAATCTTATCTTCACCATTCTCTTTCTGGGTAATTACTTGACCAAATTTATTGGTAGGAATTCCGCCCATCATATAATGACAGGTTGGTACAACAGGAATGGGATCTTTCAAGGGATCGACATTTGCAAAAGTCATCGCCAGCTCGCGAATCCCTGGTAGATGAGAAAGTATGATATCTTTGCCTAAGTGATCTAATTTCAAAAGAACATGATCTTTCTCTTTCCCAACCCCTCTGCCCTCTTTTATTTCCATAATTATCGATCTAGAAACAACGTCACGTCCCGCAAGATCTTTGGCATGAGGAGCATAGCGCTCCATAAAACGTTCATTCTTATTATTCAAAAGATAGCCACCTTCTCCTCGAACACCCTCAGTCACAAGCACTCCAACATTCCAGATGCCGGTAGGATGAAACTGCCACATCTCCATATCTTGCAAGGGTAAGCCGGCACGAAGGATCATGCCTGGTCCGTCGCCGGTATTGATTTGTGCATTGGTAGTGGATTTATAGATGCGTCCTGCACCTCCGGTTGCAACGATTACTGCTCTACCATGCAAAAATAACGGATCGCCAGATTCAATATTCAGAACCGCAACGCCACAGATATTTCCATCCACTTCTTTCACTAAATCTAAGGCATACCATTCACTGAAGAAAACTGTTTTTGCTTTAATGTTTTGTTGATAAAGAGTGTGCAATAAGGCATGTCCAGTTCGATCTGCCGCAGCAGATGTTCTGGTAGCCTGGCCCCCCTTCCCGAAATCTTTCGACTGACCGCCGAAGGGCCGCTGAAAAATTTTGCCATCTGAAAGCCTCGAAAAAGGCAGCCCCATATGCTCTAATTCATAAACTGCGTCTGGTCCCGTTTTGCAAAGATATTCAATACTATCTTGATCCCCTAAGTAATCAGATCCTTTAACAGTATCGAACATGTGCCATTCCCAATGATCTTCATCCACATTTCCCAATGCAGCTGTGATACCCCCTTGAGCTGACACCGTGTGAGATCGAGTAGGAAACACTTTTGAAACGACAGCGACCGACAAACCAGATTGCTTTAATTGCAGAGCTGCACGCAGGCCAGCCCCACCTGCACCAATAACAATGACATCAAATGATTGCGCTGCAATATTCATGTTCTTTATCACCTATAAAAATACTAAAAAAACTGGCCCTAATGTACGCTCCACAGAATATCTATCCCATAGAGAAAACAGACCATTAACCCAAGAATAAAAAAGATCTGAATTGGCAAACGAAAGAGGGAGGATTTTATATAATCAGTAGTGACTGTCCAAATACCAATCCAAGCATGTGCGATTAAGGCAAGTAAAGCTATAATGCTTGAATATTTCATACAAGCAGCGGAAAAGAGCGCACGCCATTCTGCATATGACAAATGAGGATGCGTCAGAAAAAAAGCAATCATAAAAATAACATAGACGGCCAAGACAAGTGCAGTCACGCGTTGAATGACCCAATCCTGAAAACCGCTATTGCCAAAGCTTGTGGCTATTTCCATGAATTCTCCTTAAAATGATGGGGTCAAGTCTCTAAAGTAAAAACATTTTCATAAATGATGTTTTTACTTTAGAGACTTGACCCCATCGTTGATCCCATCGTTCCATCGTTCATCCCCAAATCCAAAACGCACTCAACAACCAACACACTATAAATAAGCCTATAACGATATACGATGATCTTTCACCACCTTTTTTTGAATCTCCGATATGTACATCCATTAATAGGTGTCTAATTCCAGCAATTAAATGGTATAATAAGGCTGCCAAAACCACCCAACAAATGAATTGGACCCAAAACGCTGCTTTCAAGGCCGCAAATTGTGATCCCGTTGCCAGGGATTCCTGTAATGCCCACAGCAAAAAAGGAATCAAGAAAAATAAAAAGACGCCCGATAATCTATGTAGAAAAGAAACGATTGCGGGAATTGGCCAATGCATGGTCAAGATGTTTAAGTTGATAGGTCGTTTTTCCACAGTCAGCACCCTTTAGTGTAAAAGAACTTGCTTCATTTTTGACTCTAGCTTGATATTATGAGTCAAGCAAGCAATGATAGAGACTTTGATAAATTAAAAGTAAACTCGACCCTAAATTGCAGTTACGAGACCAAAATCAAACTTGGAGGTCCCCATGAGCGATAATAAACCAACGGATACTAAACCAACCAATAACAAACCGGCTGATAATCCTGAAGCCATTTTGACCATTCCAGGTAAAGATCCCATTCATTTCCCCATCTTAAAGGGTACGATGGGACCAGAGGTTGTCGATGTTAGGACCTTTGCTAAGGAAGGCATGTTTACTTACGATCCAGGGTTTATGTCTACTGCCTCCTGCTCCTCAAAAATCACCTTCATCGATGGTGAAAAAGGCATTCTATTGCACCGGGGCTATCCTATAGAACAACTGGCAGAAAAATCTGATTACCTAGAAGTTTGCTATTTATTACTCTACGGAGAACTTCCCAATGAAAAGCAAAAATCAGATTTCGTTTACAAGGTGTTGCATCACACTCTCGTACATGAACAAATCGGAGATTTTCTCTATGGTTTCCCGCGAGGTTCTCACCCCATGGCTATTATGTGTGCTGTGGTGGGTGGTTTATCGGCTTTCTATCATGACTCGCTCGAAGTTGAAAATGAGGAACATCGCGAACTGGCTGCTTTTCGCTTAATTGCCAAGATGCCAACCCTCGCTGCAATGGCTTATAAGTATTCTATTGGTCAACCCTATGTCTATCCAAAGAATAAATTTAGCTTCGCTGAAAATTTCCTGCACATGATGTTCTCAGTGCCTTCTGAAGAATACGAGCTGAATCCTGTGTTAGCGCGCGCAATGGATCGCGTTCTGATCCTCCATGCTGATCACGAGCAAAATGCTTCCACCTCCACGGTACGAATTGCAGGTTCTTCTGGCGCCAATCCTTTTGCCTGCATCGCAGCAGGCATCGCCGCACTTTGGGGTCCTGCACACGGTGGCGCAAATGAAGCTGTGATCAATATGTTGCAAGAAATGGGCGATGTTTCCAATATTCCTAAATATATTGCCCGTGCCAAAGATAAGAATGATAGTTTTAGGTTAATGGGCTTTGGGCATCGGGTCTACAAAAATTTTGATCCCCGTGCCAAAGTCATGCGAGAATCCTGCTATGAAGTATTGGATGCGCTCAAAATCCACGACGATCCCCTCTTCAAGCTTGCGCTGCAACTTGAAGAAATCGCACTTAAAGATCCCTATTTTGCGGAAAAGAAATTATATCCCAATGTTGATTTTTACTCTGGCATTATCTTAAGAGCGCTCAAGATCCCCATTAATATGTTTACAGTAATCTTTGCGATTGCGCGTACGGTAGGATGGATCGCGAATTGGAATGAGATGCTGAGTGGTAAGGATTTGAAGATCTGCCGACCGAGACAGCTTTATACGGGCGTGCTGAAGCGAGATTTTGTTCCGCTGAACGAACGTAAATAGCGATTATTGGGTCTTATCTAGCTGAGGAAGTAGAATGCCGCAGTCCCCCCGCCCCACCACTGCCAAATTCCGTAGTCGGCTCTTCTGCAGCTTGTTCCTCACTCCCTTTCATACCACCTTTTAATCCCCAAATTGGCATGAGAATAATAGAAGTGATGGCTGAACAAAGCACTAACGTAACAATGAACCCCCACCAGCCGTAAATCTCAGATATCCATAAAATAGGATAGCCGGCAGCAGCAGCGCCGAGGTAAGCAAAACACCCCGCAAAACCATTCGAAGTACTGGCTGCTTTTTTACTGACAAATTCTGCTACCGCAAGACCGACCAGCATTTGAGGTCCAAAGACTAAAAAGCCAATGATGCAAAACAATAATGAAGGTATGACGAGCTCGCCTGGATTAATGTACCACAACCCCAGTACTGCAATAACCAAGACCAGAGCATAAAGAACCATCAAAGGAACCCGTTTTCCATTAAACCAGCGATCGGATCCCCATCCAGCTACCAACATGCCGAGAAAACCGCCAACTTCAAAACAAGAAACACAAAATCCGGCTTGCACTGCCGTGAGACCCCTTGTTTCTACAAGATATAGATTTCCCCAATCGTGGATTGCTTGCCTGACCACATAAACGAAAAAGTAAGAAATGGATAAAATCCAGACATATTTATTGTTCAATACTTGTTCAAACAAGATTTTTTTGATGGGCATTAATTTTTCGCTGTTCGGTTCCTGGATCTCACCTTTATATTTTTCAATGGAAGGCAGACCTAAGGATTGCGGTTCATCCCGCAAACGATTTAAAAGCCATACTCCTGAAACCAAGCACATAATGGCCGGGATATACATTCCCCACCGCCATCCAAACCAGGAGGCAGGAAATACAGCAACAAATGTACCTAAAAATCCGCCCACTGTTTGTGAGGTGGTACAACTGCTCCACCAACGGCCTCGCTCACTGCGGCTATACCAATGCGTTAATTGTTTGGTACACGATGGCCATCCCCAGCCTTGAAATAATCCGTTTATTCCCCAGAAAATTGCGAGCGCCCAGAAGCTAGAAGAAAAACCAAAAAATATATTGCAAAGACCAGAGATAATTAAGCCAAAAGCCATGAAATAACGGGGATTGGATCGATCGCAAAGCATACCGCTTGCGAACTTGCTGATTCCATAGGTAATCGACAAGATAGTTGCTATCAGACCCACTTCTGATTTGCTAAGCCCCAAATCATTGATCATGAATGGTGTGATGGAGGTAAAGCTCTTGCGGCCAAAATAATAAAAAATATATCCAATATATATCGAATAGAATATTCTTATACGCCAATAAGCATATTCATTTTTAACAACTCCTCCATCTTGAATTTCAGGAAGATGTGGCGCAGGTTTAAAATAGTTGAGCACTGCGTTAACGCTCATTCAATAAAGCCTCCTAACTTATCGATATTAGAGTTTTGCTATTTGATGATTATCTCTATTCACATTAACATGTAAAGGCCCTAAATAACAATTTTGCAATTTTTTTAATTAGTTAGAAATCAAATAACTCACGGTATCTTACATGTAAAAAGCTTTGTTACCAATCAAACTCTAGATTCTATTGCTCTAAATTTCCAATATAACTTTAGTTTGGGATAAGCGATACCGTCATTTGTCCCAGTCTCCCGCTTTAATGTTGTCTAAACGTCCATCTTTGGGCAATCTCGCGTGAACGGTTATTCCAAAAGTTCTTTCGGATCCCAATAAGTCATCTTTAATGCCTTCGCCACTTCAGGATGGGTAATTTTGCCTCGGTACACTGTTAAGCCATGCATTAAATTAGGATCTCTTTGACAAGCTTTACGATACCCTTCATCTGCCAAAGCCAAAACAAACGATAAGGTTGCATTATTAAAAGCAAGCGTTGAAGTCAATGGAACCACCGCAGGCATGTTGGTGACGCAATAATGTAGTACATTCTCTGCTATGTAAGTAGGATTAGAATGCGTCGTTGGCTGACTAGTTTCAAAACAGCCTCCCTGATCAATTGAAATATCGACAATGACTGATCCAGGACGCATTTTACGCAGCATTTCTCGTGAAACCAATTTTGGTGCAGCAGCCCCAGGTATTAACACCGCACCAACAACGAGATCTGCTGTAGCCAAATGTTGTTCCAAGGCATCAGGCGTAGAATAAATAGTATTAATTTTTCCTTGAAAGAGCAGTGATAATTCTTGTAAGCGCGGCAGAGATTTTTCAATCACATATACTCTGGCACCTATACCCAAAGCAACGCGAATAGCTTCAGTACCAGCCGAGCCACCGCCAATAATGACCACATTTCCAGGTTCTACACCGGGCACGCCTCCTAATAAAATGCCCCTGCCGCCCGAAGATTTTTCCAAGCAATGTGCTCCCGCTTGGATGGACAATCGTCCCGCCACTTCGCTCATCGGTGTCAATAATGGCAATCTCCCTTCATTATCCGTTACTGTTTCGTAAGCAATTGCGATACATCCGCTATGCAACAAACCATCAGCAATCTGCGGAACCGCTGCTAAATGAAGATAGGCAAAAAGCAGCTGATTTTCTCTTAATTTACTGCATTCTTCCAGTTGCGGTTCCTTGACCTTGACAATCATTTCACCATATTCATAAATTTCATCACTGTTTTTTGCAATGAGAGCACCCGCAGCCTCATAATCTTTATCCGAAAATCCAATGGCCGCACCTGCATCGGTTTCTACCAAGATGCTATGTCCCTTATCTTTCAGCAGATGAACACTGCTCGGCACAAGACCCACACGATATTCATGATTTTTAATCTCTTTTGGAACTGCTATTTTCATTGCTGTTCATTCCCCCTGGATTGCTTGCTTTTCTTTTAACTCACAAAATCCTCTGAGCCCGCTGTCTCAGATTTTGTTCAGGTCTTGCTAAAATGCCCAAGACTCCATACATTTCCTGCAAAAAGGCATTCAAGTTTTGGCGAGCCTCATCTGGATCAAGATGATATGCTGATGAAATTTGAATGATTCCTGGACCATCTGCATGTCTTGCAATCAAACGAACCGTGTCCATCAGTTTTAGCATCTTCAAGTCGATGCTTGTGACGCCGGAAACAAAATACCAAGACCACTGTACTCTTTTGGTGCTTTCACCTTCTAAAACAGTTTCTAGCACTGTTAATCCCCTGATTGCCGTAAATCTTTTTGCCGATGAAACTTCGTTCCAAATATCGGGGTTAAAAATTTTATTTTCTGGAATTAACATTTCATCAATGGATCGGTCTGATTGATAATACGCTGTGTAAAGATATATTGGAATAAAAGTATCCGTATTCGAATATTGCACCTGAAGGACGGCAGAGGCATTGATAAACACTGGCTCCCAACTCTTAAGAAATGTCTGGTGCGGCCCCGTCCAAGGCCCTCGACCGGCAGGCGCAACCAAAGTAAAGGGTTTATGAAACACCGGGTAGAAATCACGAATGTTTTCACTGAGCCAGGGAGAGACCATCATCAGAAAACAAGCAATAACTGTCGGCGCAAACCAACGGGAAGCTTGGATCATGACTTGCTGCGTTTCGAAATGTTTCAAAGCTTCATTTTCTGTGATGATTTTCTCTTTCACCTTAGGTTTTTCTTGTAAGAAAAGACCTGCAAGGATCAAAATCAGCAGCAAGATCGCAGAAACTATCCAATTCCAGCTTTTCCAGATGGCAATAAAACCAATGAAAATAGATATCAGGATGTAAAGTAAACGATAAGGCATTGTTTGATATCTTAGGTAAGCAAACATTAAACCAAAAGCCACCCATGGCACGATATTTCGATTGGGAAAAGTGACATCAAATAAAGGAATCAGTAATAAGGTATAAAAGAATGGAAATGCTAAAACCCGAATGACAAAAGGGCCGCAAGAAGTATGAATAATGGCAGGCAGCATCAATAAAACAGCAATATTTTGAACAGAAGCAAGTCCGACAACGCCAGCAATTATCCAGACAGCGACGAGTATAGTCAGATCAAGTAGACCAAACTGACTTGAAATATAAGGGACCTCACGTAATTCGCCGCTCTTTTTGTAAATAGTGTAGAAAAAGGCTCCTATGATTGTGAGACCTAAAAGAAAAGTGGTTAAGGAGTGATGTACAACGAGATTTTTTAAACTGGACCAAAAAAAGAATGCCCAGGTGATTAGCAACGCAATGAGAGACCAGTACGCCCGTTCATTCATTACCATAAGCGCTCAAACTCAAAGCTCATTGCGAGTTCTCATGCTGCTTGTTCATTCTTCTTTTTCATTGCAGAGCTCGCGGTGTCATTTCTCACTGTGTCATTTCTCATAAGGGCGCAGCTCCTTTGCCAATTTGTCTATCACACCATTTACAAATTTAAAGCTGTCGGGAGCACCAAAAGTTTTGGCTAATAATAGCGATTCATTGATTGCGACTTTATAGGGTATGTCCAGAAGTTCTTTTAATTCGAAAGCTGCAATCCTGAGAATATTCAATTCAATCATTCCCAACTCCTGAATCTGGCGATTTGTCACATGTGATGCAATTAAGCCATCCAGTTCTTCTTGTTTTTTCACGGTGCCGTATAATAGAGTTCGGAAAAATTCTTTATCGAATTTCTCACCGGCATGCTCTTCAAAGACAAAAGCTTCGATGTCCGATAAGGAATTCTGCGTTAAGGTCCAGCCATACAATGCTTGTAGTGCAAGACGTCTCGCCTTTTTTCTGGCATTTACTGAAAAATTATGTTTTGGCATATAAGTAAATCAATTAAGTACATCAATATTTATTTTGTGGCTTAGTTTCTCGGGCCTAGTCTGTAGTTTCCACCGTGTCCTTTAATCTTGCAATCTCTTCCCTAAATTCATCCACATCCTGAAAACGCTTATACACTGAAGCAAAGCGCACATAAGCCACTTCATCCAGGGCACGAAGCTCCGCCATGACCCATTCTCCCAACACTTGGGTTTCAATCTCCCTTTCACCGCTGGCTCGCACGCGATTTAAGATCTTGTTCACAGCAGCGTCTACTTGTTCTGTTCTAACGGGTCTTTTTTCAAGGGAACGCAACATACCGCCGCGCAATTTCTCTTCTCTGAATTGCACACAGCTGCCATCGCGCTTTACGACGCGCGGCATGTTGAGCTCTATTGTTTCATAGGTGGTAAAACGCTCTTCGCACACAATACATTCGCGGCGCCTGCGCACTTGCTCGCCCTCACCCACCAATCGAGAATCTATGACTTTGGTATCTTGAGAGCGGCAACGAGGACAATGCATCAGTGGTTTCCTTCGATTTCAGTTGCGGCTTTTGACTTCAGCATTTTGCCATAGACAGGAAATTTCTTGCATAAAAGAAGCGCAGCTGCTTTGACTTCAGAAATGGCTTGAGCCTTGGTGTTTTCATCGCCGAGATTATCTAAAACCTTGCAAATAAGACCCGCTAATTCCATCATTTCAGGCTCTTTGAAGCCTCGAGTGGTCACTGCGGGTGTTCCAATTCGAAGGCCACTGGTCACGAAAGGGGATTTGGGATCGTTCGGGACAGTATTTTTATTTAAAGTGATGTGCGCGAGACCCAACGCTGCATCCGCTTCCTTGCCGGTGATTCCCTTATCAATTAAATCCACCAAGAATAGATGATTGTCTGTGCCGCCGGAAACAATTTTGTAACCTTTTGTCATCATGGCATTTGCAAGCGTTCGGGCATTTTTTATCACTTGCTTTTGATACTCTTTGAATTCCGGCATCAAGGCTTCCTTGAAGGCTATTGCTTTGGCAGCAATAACGTGCATCAAGGGACCTCCTTGCAACCCAGGAAAAACCATAGAATTTAATTTCTTTTCGATATCAGAATTTTCTTTGGCGAGGATGAGGCCGCCTCTTGGACCCCGCAAAGTTTTATGAGTGGTGCTCGTTGTAACATCCGCAATTTGAATGGGTGAAGGATAGAGCCCTACAGCAACCAAACCAGCCACATGCGCCATATCAACCACCAAATAGGCTCCGACGGAATCTGCAATCTCGCGAAAACGCTGCCAATCCATCACTCGAGAATAGGCTGAGAAACCGGCAATGATCATTTTTGGTTTATGTTCTCGTGCGAGTTTTGCGATTTCATCATAATCAATCAAGCCATCGGCATTGGTGCCATACTGTACAGCATGATAAAGTTTGCCTGAAAAATTGACGGGAGAACCGTGTGTTAGATGTCCACCATGAGAAAGACTCATCCCTAAAATGGTGTCTCCGGGATTGAGAAGGGCCATATAAACTGCTGCATTGGCCTGTGAACCTGAATGCGGCTGAACATTGGCATAGGCTGCGCCGAAGAGTTTTTTAACTCTATCGATCGCTAATTGTTCGGCGATGTCGACAAATTCACAACCGCCATAGTAACGTTTACCGGGATATCCTTCGGCATATTTATTGGTTAAAACGGAACCTTGCACTGCTAATACGCGAGGACTCGCATAGTTTTCCGAGGCAATTAATTCGATATGATCTTCCTGACGCTGTAATTCGCCATTCAATGCGTAAGAGAGCTCTGGATCAAAATCAGCAACCGTTATTTGGTCGTACATCTTAAAAGCTCCTTAGTTTCGGCCTCTTGGAGGTAACATTCTAACCTAATTTATAGTTTTTGCCAATTCCCGGTCGAATTCCGGCAGAATCTGAAACAAATCCCCTACCAAACCATAATCAGCAATTTGAAAAATGGGTGCATCCGGATCTTTATTAATGGCAACTATGACTTTACTTTCTTTCATTCCAGCAAGATGTTGAATGGCACCTGATATTCCTACGGCGATATAGAGTTCTGGTGCTACCACCTTCCCGGTTTGCCCCACTTGATAATCATTGTTGATAAAACCCGCATCAACTGCCGCGCGCGATGCGCCTATGGCGGCATGCAGCTTATCTGCAATATCTTCCAATAATTTGAAATTTTCAGCACTTTGTAATCCCCTACCACCAGCAACCACCACTCTGGCACTGTTTAATTCAGGTCGCGTTAATTTTGTTTTTTCCTCACGAATAAATTCGGAGAGCTTAAGATCACAGTCATTATCAGTGATTTGAAATTGTTCGATGACAGGTTTGCCAGCTGCAGATGAATTGGCTGCTCCTGATTGCAATTCAAATGCTGTTCCTCGAATCGTCATTACTTTGATGGGATCCAGAGATTGAACTGTTTCCATTGCATTGCCCGCATAAATAGGATGCTTGAAAGTATCTGGCGACTGAATAGCCACAACATCTGAAATTTGTGCCACCCCACAGAGGGCTGCTAATCTGGGCAAGATATTCTTGCCGTAAGTGCTTGCGGGTCCGAGTATGTACTGAAAATCGGCCGCGATTTTCATCATGGCTGCAACACAATTTTCTGCCAAACCAGAGCCAAGCGGCTTTGCATCCATGATCACAATGCGCAGACTGTACAGGGCTGCATTGGGAGTCCCGGCTATTAATTCGCTGAGCTTTTCTGCCACAGGACGACATTCGAATCCTGCAACTAAAATTGTGATTTCAACAGAGGATCCACTCGATCCTTCCGATCCTTCCGATCCGATTCCAGCACTCGACACACTCTTTGCCAAATCAAAGCCAGCTGCCAGCACTGACTTTGTGGCAGCCTGAAAATTGTTATTATCGTGTTCCGCTAAAATTAAGATTTTGGTTTGCGACACCTAACACCCTTCCTTATTTCATTAAATAACCTTGGCCTCATTTCGGAGTTTATCCACCAATTCCTGCACCGAACCCACTTTAACCCCCGCTTTCCTAGCCTCCGGCGCCTCCACTTTCAAAACCTTCAAATGCTGCGTCGTTTCAAAATTAGATTCTGCATTAGTTTCATTCTTAATCTCTGCCTTAAACTCTGTCTTTAACTCCGTGAGTTTCTTTATCACCAAAGGTTTTGATTTAGCCTTCATAACATTAGGCAATGAAATATAGCGCGGTTCATTCAAGCGCAAATCAACTGTGACGACAGCAGGCAGTTTTAATTGCAATGTCTCTAAACCGCCATCTACTTCTCTGACCACCTCACAGATTTTTTTCGAAGTATCAAGCTCGAGCTTATAAGCATTAGTGCCCTGTCCCCACCCCAACAAACCTGCCAACATTTGGCCAGTTTGATTGCAATCATCATCAATTGCCTGTTTTCCTAAAATAACAAAATCGATTTTTTCCTGTTTCACGAGCACTTTCAATATTTTTGCAATATTAACAGGCTCAAAACCCGTGTCAGTTTCAATCAATAGGGCTCGATCTGCCCCTCTCGCTAAAGCAGTACGCAAACTTTCCTCTGCATCCTTTCTGCCAATAGTAACAGCCAAAATCTCGGATATTTGCCCCATTTCTTTTTTGCGAACCGCCTCTTCGAGTGCAATCTCATCAAAAGGGTTCAATGACATCTTCACATGATCAGTTTCAACACCGCTGCCATCGGATTTCACTCGGATTTTAACATTAAAATCAACGACTCTTTTGACTGGTACGAGACATCTCATCTTCTAATCTCCGCCTTTTCTCCTGGTTTTCTCCACCCTTAATTAGGCACATTAGAATTAAAAAAGTCCAAATTGGCCCGATTCTTATCATCTGTATAGAGATCCTTGACCATATTTGGATTCTTCTGACAAATATAGATAATATTTGAAGGACCCGTAGAATAAGGAAGAGGCACAACCATACAATGCTTAAACACCGACCGGATGGTGTTATCAATCGTTTCTGAATAGTCATCATCCAAGGTCGGTTTGGCAATAATATTAAATATAGCAAATCCTGAAGCTTGCAAAGCATGGTTTACCAGCATGAAATACTCACTGGTCAATAAATGTGCTGGAATACTTCTGGAATTGCTATACACATCTGAAATAATGGCATCATATTTTTTATCGGTATTATTCAAATAGTCTCTGGCATCGTCTGCAATAAACTCCCCCTTTATTTTTGGCAAAAAACTCCCCTGCACAACCGACTTTATATCTTTATCTACGTCTACATAAGTAAATTGATTGCCATTGGTCCCTGCGGCAGACAGGGTAAATCCTCCCGCGCCCAAAACCAATATATTTTTATTGCTCAATTTCAAATCCTGGAACAGAAGATGCTTAACATATTCTATGTAGGGGAATGCCGTTTTGGTTCCTGTACTCAAAAAAGAGCTCGGTGATTCATTTGACATAAACATTTTGCCATTATCATAATTCACCACACTGTAATTGGCATAGGAATTGGTTTTAATAAAAGCCCCTTTTTCAACGGTAATGTTAAACCGATAAACGATGAGTAAGGTTGCAGCTAATAACAATATTCGAAACCATTCTGCCTTATGATTATCAAATAATAATACCGTAAGAAATACTAGAAAAATGCAATTGATAAAAACTGTCCATGCAACCCCAAGATAATTCATCAAAATTAAGCTCGTAATCACTGCACCTAAAAAGGAACCGATTGTGCTTAAATGCAATATTTTGCCGCCAGTTGCGCCAGTGGTTTCTGACTGTCTGATCAAATTCATGGTAATTGGGACTGTTTGCCCCAAAATATACACCAGCGGAGCCGTGATAATCAGTAAATAGGCAGTCAATGCCCATAAAACATAGGAATGAACATGGCTTTTAAACAGAGAAAAAAACCAATAAATGAATACATAAGAAAGTCCTACCCCAAGCCAAACAGCGCTCAATGCAAAATTGCGTTTTAATACATTGATATAATCGCCCTGATAGCTGCCGCCGCGACGATAGCCATAAGCAAGGAAGAGCAGAAAAACACCGATGATCAAACTTGTGACGATAACGCTATTGCCTGCAACCGGAATCAATTGCCTAATGCTCAGAATTTCTGCGGAGATGGTAACGAAACCTTCAATTAAGATAACTAACAATAAAGCTGGCTGCGACAAAATTTGAGACATAACAACTGACCTATGAAAAAATTTACATGATCCGTCTATTGTATACGAGGCTTGAATCAAACCCAAGAATATCTTTATTCATTTGCTCATATGCAAAAAGTAAATAAAATGATTAATATTATTTTATTTATATCATGTTTTTAAGGAAAATTTTTGAAACGAGAATCCATGGAATATGACGTTCTCATCGTCGGGGCGGGACCTGCAGGTTTGTGTGCAGCCGTCCGTTTGGCGCAATTGTCGCAATCACAGCAAATTCCAATAAAAATCTGCGTGCTTGAAAAGGGCTCCTATGTCGGTGCACATATTATATCAGGTGCGGTGCTAGAACCTAGAGCTTTAGGGGAATTATTGCCGGACTGGCGTAATGATCCGGATGCGCCCATAAAAACAGCAGTCACTGAAGACAACTTCTGGTTACTATTCAAAAATCATCATCTAAAACTCCCGACGCCACCTCAAATGCGAAACCATGGCAATTACATCGTGAGCCTTGAACAAGTATGCCAATGGCTCGCTAAAAAAGCAGAAAGTTTAGGTGTCGAAATTTTCCCTGGATTTGCAGCACAGGCGCCGCTCTATTCTGAAAGCGGAGATAGAGTTATTGGTGTCATAACAAGTGATGTTGGCATTGGAAAAAATGGCCAACAAAAAGCAAATTTTCAACCAGGCATGGAATTACGTGCCAAGTATACTGTGCTTGCAGAAGGCGCACGGGGTTCTGTCACAAAGATCCTATGCGAAAAATTCAAATTACGAGAAGGCTGCGATCCACAAACCTATGGCATTGGTGTAAAAGAACTCTGGGAGATTGCCCCCAATAAGCACCGCATCGGAACTGTTCTACATACTGTTGGCTGGCCGCTCGATACCGAAACTTATGGCGGCTCGTTTGCTTACCATATGGCAGATAATTTGCTCTCGATAGGATTTGTGGTTGGACTAGATTACGAAAATCCCTATCTTGATCCCTTCGAAGAATTTCAGCGCTTTAAACAGCACCCCAGCATACGCCCTCTCCTCGAAGGCGGACAGCGCATCTGTTATGGTGCGCGCGCTTTAAATGAAGGCGGCTTGCAATCGCTCCCCAAACTCGCATTTCCTGGCGGGCTCTTAATAGGCTGCGCTGCTGGATTTTTAAATGTGCCAAAGATTAAGGGCAGCCACACTGCAATGAAGTCTGGCATGATCGCTGCAGAAACCATTTTTGAAGCATTAAAATCTCATTCCAGTTCCAGCAATTCCGGCAGCACCACTAAATTAAGCACTGGATCCTCCCCTCTCCTCCCCAATTTTGAAACTACAATTCAAAAATCCTGGATTTGGGAAGAATTAAAACTCGCTCGTAATATCCGCCCTGCTTTTCGCGCTGGTTTATGGCTCGGTTTATCCTATGCTGCGATCGACACCTATCTATTTCGTGGCCGCGCCCCCTGGACTTTTCACAATCACGCGGATTTTCCCTGCTTAAAACCTGCAAAAAATTGCAAACCGATCCCCTATCCACAACCAGACGGCAAAATCAGCTTTGATAAGCTTAGCTCCCTACAACTCGCCAATGTCAATCACGCAGAAGATCAGCCTTGTCACTTAGTACTGAAAGATCCGAAAATTGCAATCACCGTCAATTTAGAGATTTATGCTTCACCCGAAAGCCGTTATTGCCCCGCTGCAGTCTATGAAATTGTGCGAGATCAATCTGGCCAAAACCCGCGTCTGCAAATCAATGCTCCAAATTGTATTCACTGCAAAACCTGCGACATCAAAGATCCCACCCAAAACATCACATGGCTCACCCCCGAAGGGGGCGGCGGCCCGAACTATACTAAAATGTAGTTTTTCACCAATCAAACTTCACTTCCACTCCTGCATAGTTGGAATTATGGCCGCCAAGGCTCTTCAGGGGATTAGAAATATTAAATTGCACTATTTCAACGAGATAATGAATATTTGGATTCACCTGCCACTCTAAATGAAACTGATAATAGGTGCCGGTATAGCTACCAGGTAAGCCAACAGTTCCAGGAATGGGTTGGTTTGGCTGCACAAAAACAGCATCTGCGGTGGTTTGACGCCATTGACCTGCGACGGCAAGCTTAATAGACATATCACTTATTGGATACAAAGTGCAAGAAGGTTTCACATGAATCAAATTGGTATATCCCGTAAACCCTGATAAGGTAAAATATATCCCATTAGGAAATAAAGGATTAAAAGTCCGCAATATTCTGCTGTTTCGATTGCGATTGCCGGAAGCAGCATCGAATTGCAAGCCTATACGAGGTGTGAAACACAGATCCTCGAAGGTATAGCCTGAAATTGAACCAATACCCCAGGCGCGGATTTTTTTACTTGAAATATTTCCTGCTTGCCACATGGTTTCGAAATCTATATCAAAGGGAGCTTCCTTAAACACCAATCGAGCATCCAGTATGTTGCGTCGTTCATTGCCAAACACAAAAGGGAAAGTATTGGCATTATCTTGTTTAAAACGTGAAACATAAGAAGACACCTTGAATGCTTCCGAAAATTTATGTTCAATTCGAAAACCACCATATGTCAGAGTATTGCTGCTATAATCATCAAAACAACGAATATTGCGGGTTTGGACCGGATGACTGAAAAAGGAAATATAACGCCATTGCTTGGTCTCATAGTCGGCCCAAATAGCATCATAAGATAACCGCACGTTTGGTCCATCACGCAGAGAAATAAAGCGCTGCAAATCGAAGGCCATTTGTTGACGCCCTGCCCTGAATTTTAATGTACCATCGCCGAGTGGTGCTACAATTGCAAAAAATCCCTGTTCTAAATCAAGTCTGTTCTGATCGGGCGGCATCAATATCGTTTTCCCAGGTGCATAATCATTTTGAAGTTGCACAAAAATTTGGAGTTGTTCATTGACGCGTAAATCTGCATGTGCCTGCATGCGTGTAATAAGATAAGACTGTTTCCGTCCGATCGGACCAATACCAAAATTGATAGCATCCAGAAACTCATAGCGATTACGCCAATCTGCTCCCAGCGAAAGGTAGGACTTTGGATCATAGTAAGAAAGCGGGATATATTTTAACTCATCGAAGGGTACATAGGGGACGTTTGGATCTGCTAAGACGGACCAATCTTCTTTCCACCTATTCAAAAGAATTTTTGGACGTTCAACTTTTTTATTAAATTCTGGAACTTGACCGCACTCATCAGAAATTCCACTGCATTCTGCTATTGATGCAAGAAAAAAAACCAAAAAACATAAACAAAATTGAGCTATCTTAGCATTCATTCACAGCCTTAATATTTCTTTAAAATTTATTTCTTTATAATTTATTTTTTATTTCCTGAAGTAGAAGCCGCAACCGTAGCGTGAATTTCAGCAATATACCCTCCAGGAAATTGCACAATGGCAGAAACACGATTATCAGAATTAAAAGGATCTATTAAGATCTGGACACCTGCAGCTTTTGCTTTGGTAAGTGTCTCCTGCATATCAGTGACCTCATACCCCGTAAGCTCTCGTCCATAAGGCCAGGGTAAATGTCCATCCGTTACTAACACCAGCATTTTTCCAAAACCAGATTCGATGCGAACCCGACGATAGCTTTCCCCAGCACGACCGATCTCGCTTCCTGGTGCATTTGCTTCATCAGTGACCACTTTGCCGCCCGAAAATTTGATAAAGGCCTGAATAAAATCATCCGCGCGATCTTTCGATAAATAAACGCGATTTTCCGGTATTGTTGTCAAAGCTTGATAGGAAGGTGCTGTAGTATGCCAATACAGTTGCATATTAACACCTCCTGGCCATTGAATGATAACATCACGGCCAATGGGATCCGGAAAGGGTGCCACAATAACATCAGCGCCAGCTTGTCGCGCTGCTGCCACTGCTTTATCGAAATCGTTCACTAAATAACCGCTTCTTTCTGCACCAAAGGGAAAGGGAATAGGGGTTTTAAAGCCAAAAACGGAAATTGTACCAACAGGTGTCAGCGCCAATTGTGACATGGTTTTACTGGGTGTTGGTGTCACCTGAAAAACACCTTGTTTACTCGCAGTGCCGCCAAAAGTTGCAATGAAACTGCTGACGAATTTGTCGAAATCTTCCGGCGCCACATAAACATGAGTAGTGTCATACTGTGGTCCGACTGAAAATTGCGTGGTTTGCGATGCAATTCCTTGATCTGAATTCGACTGCGATAATTTTTCAGTAGATGCTTCTGCAAAGAGCGCAGGTGACAAGCTCAGGGCTGAAATGATAACAGAAAATTTAAATACAGATTTGTAGAATTCTACTTTCAATAAATCTATTTTCACCGTAATCTCCTTATCAATTCAATCCAATAGACTAAAAGCAATTGGCACTTAACTATGTTTATGTTTAATAAAAGTACCCTCTTCAAATTCCCTAAATGCCTGGCGCAATTCCGCATGTGTATTCATCACAATAGGTCCATACCAGGCCACTGGTTCATTCAAAGGCTTCCCTGAAACCAACAGAAAGCGCACCGAATTATTCACTGTCGTAACAGTAACATGATTACCACTTTTTTTATACAAAACCAAAGTACCATCCGAACAGGGGCAAGGTGAGCTCATATCGAAATAATTTACGCCGCTCGCATCATGCGCAAAAGGGGTACGAATATGATCGAAAAAACCTTCACCATCTATGACATAGGCAAGTACAGTGTGATGTTCTTTCACGGGATGTGAAAATGTTTTACCCGCAGGTAATTCAATGTCAAGATATTCTGGATCGGTCACAATATCGCGAACCGGGCCGACAGTTCCATTCACTTCACCACAAATAACTTTAATCTTTGCCTGATCTTTGGTATGAATCACTGGTATTTCATTTTTCTTGATACCGCGATAGCGAGGATCCATCATTTTCGAATGACTTGGGAGATTGGCCCACAATTGAAACCCTAGCATTTGTCCTTTGCTATTGCCCTTGGGCATTTCTTGATGGATTATACCACTCCCTGCCGTCATCCATTGAATATCTCCACTTGAAATGTCACCTTTATGTCCCATGCTGTCGCCATGTTCCACATCGCCATCCAGCACATAAGTAATCGTTTCAATACCACGGTGCGGATGCCATGGAAAACCTGCTTTATAGTCTTCTGGATTTTCAGATCGAAAATCATCTAGCAGTAAGAAAGGATCTAATAAAGGCACTTCATGAAAACCAAAGGCGCGCTTCAGATGTACCCCCGCGCCCTCAATAGTAGGTTCGCTCTTCCAAATTTTATCGATGATACGTTCTTTTCTAATGCTGCCTTCCATGTAAAATTCCTCCAATTATTTTTTTACCTTGTAACCCAGACAATTTTCCTAACTTTTCCTAATTCCCTCCGGTAATTCGGGCGGCGTCAGTTTTGGCCCATCAAATCCCACCACCTCTCCAAATGCAGTATGATTATTCCACGCATCTCGAGCAATAACCATTTCCTCTCTGGTTCTTGCAACAAAATTCCACCAAATGAGAATTTCTTCCTCGAAAGGTTCACCACCAATAATTAAGATTCTAGATCCTTTTTTAACTTGAATCGGCACATTTGATTTACCCCTAGGTAAATAAAAAAGAATATCCAAATCGATACTATCACTTGCCATTTCAACACTGCCAATCAAAGGTAAAATACCATGTTCAAATTTTGGATTCAAAGGAAGTAGCAGAAGGGTATCTTCCAAAGCAATTAATTCCAAGCCAATTAAAGGAGAAAATACTTTGACTTCCGAAACCACATCCTGAAATTCTCCTGCTAAAACTCTGATCTGTACATTTCCCATTTGCGTAACAGGAATATTTTCGTAATGAATAAAATTCGGTTCACGATGACGTTCTGATTCTGGCAAAGCTATCCAAAGTTGTACACCATGAAGAATACTGTCTGGCAGTGATTCTTCCGAATGAGAAATGCCTTTTCCAGCAGTCATCAAATTTACCTGGCCTGGTTCTATTTTTTGCTTTGATCCCAAACTATCTCTGTGAAGAATTTCACCTTGCAAGGGATAGGTAAAAGTTTGCAATCCAATATGCGGATGAGGACCAATCCGCAGCCCCTCAGTATTTTTTAAACTCAATGGCCCAAAATGATCCAGAAAGCACCATGCGCCAATGGTTTTTCGATCTCGATGCGGCAGAGCGCGGCGGATAGTCAAACCATCGCCAACCTGTGCTGCGCGAGTCGCAATTTTCTGTCCAAGCGATTTTTGGGATAAAGCAAGACATTCTTTGGAATCGAATATTTCCGGCGTTTTAATTAAGTCACTCATTTTGGATCCTCGGGGAATGGTAACATTGAAACAATATGTTAAATATTATAGATCACCGGAGGAGATGAGACACCAAGTACAGTAGCAAACTATTTTCAGATCGATCAACCGTTCACAGAGCCCCTTGAACGTCCATTTATAGAATGTCTCTAATGCAGTTATGCATGAACAGTTGTCAAATTACTCTGATTGCTAGAAGGATACGGGTCTTGGGGTTGGAGTAGCGCGATTCATGAATTCTGACAGTCGCAGACCATTCACAATATCATCACCTATTTGAAGTTCTCGAACAGCTTGCGAAACCCCATGGCGATGGACGTCTCTTAAGACTTTAAATGCTTGTTCACGCGTATTCGCTCGCAACTTAAGTTTAATCCCAGGCATGAACTTAACAAACTCAAGCATCACTTCAAGTGACAGAAATTGAATGACACCTGTGCCACGTTCCAAAATGCAATCCGGAACGAGATGATTTTTGCCATTCTGCATCAAATGCAAAATAAAACTTTGATAAGTTGCATCTGCTTTTTTAAGCGATCGGCTTTCTTTTTCTTCAATCGATTTTTATGTTCTAATTCTTTTAATTTCAATGCGTGTAAAATTTCAGGTTCGGGTTCTGGCGCAAAATCTGGTCTTGCAAATTTGGGTCTCAGCTTCAAAGTGGAAACGGTAGAGCTACTACTTGCGCTTTCACTCTCTTCAAAGAGGCGCTCTATCTCTTGTAGTTGTTCTTTAAACCGATTATGTATGCTCATATACACTCATTACTTAGCAATTATCCTAGGTTTTTTATTATACATAAAAAGGCGTCTCTAAGGCAATGCCACGTTACAACAACAGCTCAGAAATAATACCCAAATCGCATCATCGCACCATTCGGTGCAGGAGCGAGTTCCATTGTCACTGGATAACGGCATCGTACCCAATCCGAATAATCAACAGCCCTGACTGCCAAAAAAGCCAATGCCCAACCGAGAAACACCTGCGAAGCATAATGCTTACCATCATTGATTCTGGATAAGCCAGGCAATATTGATAAGGCATAAAAACCAGTTTTTAAAAAAGGATTATCAGTCATCATCGCTGCAGAAATAAATGGTAATGCGCCATTAAAAGTATGGCCGCTGCAACTGGAACGTCCTTTCACCATAAAACGCCAGTTTGAATGCGGATAGTCTTTATTGCAAGGTCTGCCGCCACCGAGAATTTTTCTTAAAAAAGTAATTTGTGGACTCACAATGAACATGGCTCGCAGCGTGCGATTGCCCCAATGATAAGCATAGTATCCAAGTTCATACTCTTTAAACCAATATCCCACAGCCATGCTTGCAACATAATATTTAGGATAAGAAAATAACCCAATCCCTTCCTGGCCTCGAAGACAGCGATCGGTATTTCGAGTTCTGCATTTTTCTTGATAATGACGATGTACTCTGCGATCAATTTTTGAATTTGCTAATATACCTGCTGTTAAAATTGATCCTCCTAAAAGAGCTAGATTACTTGGACTGGTGTAATAAATATAATAATCATTCAAAACGTCATCATAGAGTTCTCGAAGCCAATAAAACTCCTGATTAAGTTCTGCATGGATGCAAGCGGCACGAACGGAAAAAGAATGAATATAAATGATAATTGCGATGACAAGACAAATAAATTTTTTTGCAAATCTTCTTGCATCCATGCCAAAAACTTCAACCCTTGAACCCTATATCCCTGGATTCTTATGCTGATAAACCGTGACGCCGACCTACAGCATTTACTTTCTGTGACACTCTGTAACTCTCTGAAACGATTTGATTAAGCGTTTTGCCTAGACAATACTTGGCAGCCTATTAAAGTTGGTTTCATAGCTAAATAATAGTTCTAATAATAACTAAATTCAAAAAGGGATGGGGGGATGTGTCAAGTTTTTGGCGGTTAGATGTGGTGGCTAGGAAGGTAACTTATAATACATGCGAAATCCATAGAATTTTGGCTAAAACTTACTGGCAAACAAAGAAGAGCCGCGAGAAATTTAGTGGGGTTAAAGTCTGGGGACATTTTCAGGGGATCTGGTTAGAACGCCCTTATGATTTCCTTTTTAAGTTTCTTATTGATGCAACAACGTGTATTTTTCCGCTGCTTAGATCAGGGAAACCTTTAGTCTCGATTAATCAGCCAATAAAAAATCCTCGAGCGTAATACCCTTAATTCTTTGGGTTTCGTATCGACTTTGATTGATTATGGTCAAATGGTCATGATCAAAATTCTTTAAAAACCATATGAATTCTGTGGCCTCACTTTTGCCGGATTTTACCTCAAAATAGTCTTTCTCAGAAGGCAATACAAAATCTATTTCATGTTCTTTTGACTGCCAAAAATTTAAAAACTCCGGTAGAGGATCAGAATCCTGCAATACAAATTCTGCGCCATATTTCTTGTGCTACTGTCCATTCATATAAAGAAGCCAGATCTTTTTTATCCAATTGTTTTAATTCATCAATGGTGCGTGGTTTTTTGGGATGCCAGCAGATTGCCATTAATAGGTTCACAAAATGATATTTACAGGGTTTTCGAAACAAAGTTATGTTTCGTTGATTATCATAAGGAAAAGAAGGAATAACTGTCATTAAATCGGACAACAATTCAATATGGCCTTGTGCAACTGTATTATTTGCTAAACCGCTTTCACGTGCAAGTTTAGCCTGTCCAATGGGGGTGCACGCCATCCGATATAATATTTCCAGAACTGCCATCAAATGAGCACGAGAGCGACCGCTGGCTGCAAATTCTCCAAATATCCAATCGGTAATGATTTCAGTGACATATTCCGGTAACCTCCCATTTTCAGCTAAAGCATTTGCTCCAATAGGAGATCCACCGGATAAGATATAAGCAAAAATACTATCCAATTTAAAGGTATCACCGCAAATGTCCAAGAAATTTTTATATGAAACGGGTGTAAAAATATATTTTGTTCTTGTCAATTTGCCTTTTCTTCCTGGTAACTGCTCTTGCCCTCTACGTAGATCAGATGCTTTAGAACCTGTTGTGACCAGTAAAACATCTTTGAGCTCTCCTGCATCCACTAATCTTTTGATAGCACGTTCCCAATCTTTTACGGCAGTAATTTCATCAATAAACAATCTTTTAATCGAGGATCCTGAGAATAAACCTAATATTATTCTGATTTCTTTTAATAATTCATGATAATCTTTGATTTCATCCCCATTAAGATATAACGCGGTGCCTTTGCCAAATTCTCGAATGGTCGACGCAATCTTGCCCTCAAGCCAAGTGCTTTTCCCATATTGCCTTGGCCCCCTGATAAGAATCACGCCGGATTCTTCCGGAAGAGCATTCAAACCAAAATTTTGCTCAAAAATAAAGCGGGTTTGACCTAAATTATCCAAATGTGGCAATACATCTTTTTTTAAATCTCCATTTATAAGATGTTGATTTATATTGTAAATATCCATTTATTACCTCTAAAATAAAATACTAACGTTCTAAACGTTAGTATATATAACGTTTAGAACGTTAGCAATATTATATTAGGTTGCATAAGCTAGCTGGAAGCCCCTAGAATGTCTAGAATGTGGAGAGCACAAAATTCCCGGTGGTACGGTATTAGCCTTTACTTTTTTCTTATTGGGTCCAAACGGTATTAGGTCCAAACGGGGTCAAACATGCGACGCAACGAATACGAAAAATCTTAGAAGATGAACAGCCAAAATTTCTGATAAGGACAGATATCAAGTCTTTTTATAGTTCAATCGCGCATCATAAGTTACTACCGTCGCCCTTTAATAAAGCAAAATCAGTACCAACCCCAAACGAATCTAAATCCAAATCTACCTCTTTCCACCCATTGTCATAAACTGCGAAGCGACACGCACGAACAGGCTCTAGTGTGAAGTCAGGGAGGGGTTTATGCGGCACCGGATTACAGAATACTTGTAGACCGAACGTGGAAAGTTTTTTCTGCGCCTCGCCCAGTTGTTCCCAAAGCTCATAGGCAGTTTTCCACTCTGGCTCTTTTGCTTTGCTTTCGACTTCTTTGAAAAATTTCTGATAGGCGTCAAGGACTGCTTTAAAGGCAGATAGAAAACTGGAGTTGGACAGAATTGCGTCTAGTTGTAACCCCGCTTGGTGTTTTAGATTACCAGGGAGCTTGTCTCTAAAAATGTTCACGAAATGAAAGTCCCCTGAGAAGGTGGCGGCTTCGAGGGGACTTAGATTACTGATTCCAATTCTGACTGCAATCTTCTTTTGTTTAGAGCTGCGATATTTAACATCGCCTCTGGTTCTGACCAAAATGTGCTCTGGATTGCTTGCTATGATGTCTAGAATTTTTTTCTTGTTCTCTGAGTCAATATTCAAGACAAGGTCCATTAGAGGTGCTGCTTTCAATGCGTCCTCACCATAGGCCTCCTTATAGTGATTGTACACAGATTTACAAACAGATGCTTTCTTACTCCATGATTGTGCATCTAAAAATTGATCCTGCAATTTCATTAAAACTGTCGATTGTTTTAGAAAAGGATTGGTGGTTGCCATATCAATTACCTCTACCTTTTAGTATCGCTGTTAATAAATGTGCATAAGCATCAATATAAGTTAGGGTATTTTATAACATAAAAAAAGTATGTGTCAATCTGGTAATTAAATTAGTGATGAATCAGTATTTTTACATTTAAAATCAGCCTTATCTGAACCTTAGAATCCGACCGTAAGGACTGAGGACTAAAAATATAACCAAAAACTGTCATTATTTTAATCAACGATTACAAAAAGAATTAGTTGAATATTCCTGAAATAATAGAGCCTCTATTCTACCAAAGTGAGGTCGTATTATGAAATTCAAGATAAAACTTGTGTTTGTATGGTTTGTTTTTGTCAGCTGCAACAACACCCCGCATTAATTCGCGAATGAATGTTAGGACAATTATTGTAATTGTTCAGTTACTTTCTGGATTGCTTCGCTATGCTCGCAATGACGCACCGAACTTGAGTTCTCGCAAAATTCAGTGCGTCATTGCGAGCATAGCGAAGCAATCCAGGAGAACTCGCTACCCACTTCTTTGTCTCAGTGCTTCATAGAGACACACGCCGGCAGCAACTGAGACATTTAGACTTTCAACTGTGCCAAGCATGGGAATTTGCATCAAAATATCGCAATGTTCTTCAGTGAGTCGCCGCAGTCCTGCGCCTTCTGCACCCAGCACGATAGCAATTCTACCGCGTAAATCGGTTTGATAAAGTGATTGGATAATTTGCATGCCTGCTTTACCGCTGTGTCCAGCTGAACCCGATTTTTTGCCGCTCTGCTCAATCGCTCTGAAAGGATCCGTCGTCCCCATCAACCAGAAATTTTCTTTTTTGAGATCTTCCATGGTTCTTGCGAGATTCGTGACTTCAATAACCGGCATGGTTTCTGCTGCACCAGAGGCTACTTTATGAACCAAAGGGGTAAGTCCTACAGAGCGATCTTTGGGAATAATGACTGCGGTAACCCCTGCTGCATCCGCGGTTCGGAGGCAAGCGCCCAGATTATGCGGATCTTGAACGCCATCTAAAATCAGCAATAATGGCGTAGAGTTAGAATTATTTTCACAGTTCTTTATTATCTCCAAAAGGTCATAGTAAGAAATAGTTTCTTTTGGTTTTACCTTTGCCATGACGCCTTGATGTATGGCATCTTTAACCCAAGTTTTGAATTGCTTTTTGGATCCTGTTAAGACAGGAATGTCTTGTTCTTCTGCCAGATTTTGAATGTTTTTTAATTTCTCATCCGATCTCAATTCAGATAAATAAACTTCTAAAACGCGATGTGGTGCATTCTTTAACAGATTGGATACAACGTGGATTCCATAAACAATATTATCTTGCATATATAACGTCATTCACCCGGAGATGGGGATCCACGATCCATTTTTTGTCTTTTTCTTTTCCTAGCTCGTTTTCTTGCCGCCTTTTTTGCTTTTTTCTTGTCTTTTTGTTCATGCTTATCTTTTTGGATATGCTTGTCTTTTCCCTTTTTGCGGCGTCCTTCTTGCTGTGAAGAAATAAGATCAAAATCAATTTTTCGTTCGTGCACTGCGACGCGGCTTACGCGCACTTGTACCACATCTCCCAATTTAAAAACGATACCAGAGCGTTCTCCTACCAATTGATGATGGATGGCATCGAAATAGTAATAATCGTTCTTCAAGCTCGTGACATGCACTAGCCCATCAATATAGATATTTTTCAATTCTACAAAGAAACCAAAGCGCGTCACACCTGAAATAATACCTTCAAATGTATCACCAATGTGTTTCTGGATATATTCGCATTTTAACCAGCGCACGGCATCACGAGTGGCATCATCAGCACGACGTTCCGTGAGAGAGGTATGATCACCCAAGGCGGTCAAGGCATCGATTGCTTCCTCACTCTTTGCAATTTCCTGCATTTTCTGAGTCCATTTGCCTTGCAATACCATACGGATCTGACGGTGGATCAAAAGATCAGGGTAGCGGCGAATGGGGGAAGTAAAATGGCAATATTCGGTATACGCCAATCCAAAATGCCCTACATTGTCAGGGGAATATACTGCCTGGCTTAAAGATCGAAGCAGCACGGTTTGAATAATATTTACGTCAGGTCGCGTCTGAATAGAACGCAGTAATTTGGCATAATCCAAGGGTGTTGGCTCTTTGCCTCCCCCTAAACTCAAACCTAATTCCTGCAGGAACATTCTGAGATCTGCCAATTTGTCTTCGGGCGGCCCTTCGTGAATGCGGTATAAGCCCGGCACTTTATTTTTCTTTAGGAACCTTGCGGTAGCAACATTCGCACACAGCATGCATTCTTCGATGATACGGTGAGCATCGTTTCGCATCACAGGTTCAATTTTGCTTATCTTCCCTGCTGTGCCAAAAATAATACGTGTTTCTATGGTTTCAAATTCTATCGCACCGCGATTTTCACGTTCTGATCGTAAAGTATGATATAAATGATTGAGTTCAAAAAGATGCGGCAGAATGGCCTGATACTGTTCCTTAAGATGCTCGCTACTTTCACGCAGCATGGCTGCAACTTTGGTATAGGTGAGACGTGCGTGCGATCGCATCACTGCCTCATGGAATTCATAGCGAGTGATTTTGCCTTTGGGACTGATGGTCATAATGCAAACCATGCAAAGTCTATCCACTTCAGGCTTTAGAGAACATAAGCCATTGGACAAAATTTCTGGCAGCATGGGAATGACTTTGCCCGGAAAATAGACTGAGTTTCCTCGAAGATGCGCTTCAGCATCCAAAGCAGTGTTGGGACGAACATAATGGCTCACATCCGCAATAGCGACGTAAAGAAGCCAACCGCCACCTGATTTTTTCTCGCAATAAACGGCATCGTCAAAATCTTTAGCATCTTCGCCATCAATCGTCACGAGCGGCAGATGGCGTATATCCAAACGTCCTTTGATAGCATTTTGAGGAATTTCTTCTGTTAATCCTTTAATTTCATTTTGGACCGGGATTGACCACTCTTCTGGCAAACCATAGGCACGAGTTGCTGCCAAGATTTCAATGCCAGGGGAATCTTCATGGCCTAAAATTTCAATGATGGTACCAATGGGTTCTAAGGATCGCGAAGCAGGTGTCCCTATTTCTACGATAACGATATCGCCGTCTTTTGCACCCTTGTCTTTTCCTTGCGGGATAATCACATCCTCAGTGAACTCTTTACCATGAGGGATCACATAACTGATGCTCTCTTCTCGAACAAAACGTCCTGTCACCCTCAAACGTTGTTGTTCTAAGATCTCAAGCAAATGGCCTTCGCGATGTTTTTCTGCAAAGGGTCCATGCTTGATGTCTACGACGGAAACAACGACAAAATTGCCTTGATATACGGCATGAGCCTCGCTGATATGAAGTAAGATACGCGGACTGCCGTCATCTGGAATGACATATGCTTGGCTATTGCGGCCCTTCATGCCTTTTTCAATATGGACACGTCCTTTGACAAGAATCCGATGTCCAGCAGGCCAAAAATAGCCGCCCCTTAAATGTTCTAATTGTCCTTCCCGAATCATGGCCTTTAAGCGGCGATGCAGGGCAAGTTGTTCTTCATCCGAAGACAGCTTTAACTCAGCAATTAATTCATTGTAATTGGCGGGTTTTTGACGGTTTTCCAGATAAGAGAGGATATATTCTCGACTGGGTATTGGGCGATCATATTTCGAAGCTTCTCTTGCTGAAAAAGGATCGGTTTGATTCGGAATATTTTTTTTAATTTCTGATTTTTCATTGACTGAACTTTTGACTGTCGATTTTGAAACTCCTGTTTTTTCAACTGCTACTTTTCCAATTTTCTTATAATTTTCTGATTTTTTCGTTTTTATTTGGTTTCTACCTTTTGAACCTTGGGTTTTGCTTTGTGAGCTTTGATTTCTGGCTCGTAAGTTTTGCTCTTTGCCTTCTTTGCGGCCTTTAGCCCCTACTCCAGCACCACCTTTTGCGAGGCCTGTTCTGGCTTTTGTTTTCGCTCTTTTAGGAGAATTGCTTGTTTCTACTTTAGGTTTTTTTTTGGACTGATACCTTTTATCAGTTTTGATTGTCTTCTTACTCATATGTCCATATTACACTATTCTATTTAGATTGACTACTCCGTTTTTTCACCGCTGGTCCTAAACTCCGTCCTGGCCCCATTATGCCCCATTCTTCCTTATAATATGGGGGCTAGTCTTGACATTATCAAGCCATCCAGGTAATTTCATTGCTATTGCCGAGGTGGTGAAATTGGTAGACACGCAAGTTTCAGGTACTTGTGGGGGAAACTCCGTGGAGGTTCAAGTCCTCTCCTCGGCACCATTGATGTCCCAACCTACATTATTGCCGAATCATGTATAGCATCACGACACCCGCTATCATGCTTGTCAAGCCTATTAGCCGCAAAGCATTATCTGGTTGTGTCGCAATACGTCCCATGGTCTTCCGCCACGCCTCTGGTTTCAAAAATGGCAGCATGCCTTCTATCACCAAGACCAAAGACAAAGCTGCTAGTAAATCTTGCCACATAGTTTAATCTCTTCTAAGGTTATACTCTTTTTCTAGTTTCTAGTTTCTAGTCTCTAATCTCACTGCCTGGAACCCCCAGAGGATTTCACATTCCCACTACGGAAATACTTGAAGAAATCACTGTCGGTACGAAGCATCAACGTGTCTTGCTTATTCTGCAAGGAATTCCTGTAAGCTTCTAGACTGCGGTAAAACTCAAAAAAATCAGGGGATTTATTGTAACTATCCGCATAAACTTCAACGGCCCTGGCATCCCCTTCGCCTCTGACCCGCTCAGCATCTTTTTCGGCCTCTGCTATCATCACATTGGCCATTCTATCGGCTTCTGCCCGCATACCTGCCGCCCTCGATTCACCTCTGGCACGATAGCCTACTGCGACTTGCTTTCTTTCACTGGCCATGCGGGCAAATACTTTATCATTAACTTCTGGGGGATATTCCACTCGATTGATGCGGAGATCGACAACATGCATACCGTAAGCGTGGACAATTTCGTCGGTACGCTTTACTAATTTTTCAATCAGTTGATTGCGTTCCCCTGAAATGACTTCTTGCAACACAAGCTGGCCAAATTCTGCATTCAAAACGCCTTTAACATTTTGACGCAATAATTGCTCGGCGCGATCTTTTCCGCTAATGCCGCTTTCTACATTGCCTTGAGTGGCATTATAAAACAAAGCGTAATCACCAATCCGCCATTGAATGAATAAATCCACCAGCAATACTTCCTTCTCTTTTGTTACCACACGTTCTGAAGGAATTTCTGTCATATTAAGTCTAGCATCAAAAACATAAAGCGAATCGATGAGTGGAAATTTCATGTGCAGACCAGGACCATAGACAATAACTTGATTAGTTTGGCTGTCTTTTTTGAGTTCTCCTAGGCGTGCAATGATGGCTCGGTCTGTCTCAAAGACTGAAAAAAATACCGAACCTATCAGAAGCAGGATGACGACGACGATGAGAATAATTGAAAAGAATGAATTCTTCACGAGCTTTTCTCCTTAACATAACGCCCGTTCGAGGAAATGGCAGAGTTACCGGAATTACTTGTATTACTGGAATTCCCAGAATATCCCGTGTTAGCAGACAAACCTTCTTTCCTAGTTTCTTTAGAAGGAGTTTCTTTTGCACCAGATTCTTTTCCAGATTCCTTATTGTTTAAACTTCCAAACAAATACTCTGATTCTTCTGAAACATTTTCCTGATTACTTCGATCGGAAGGCACATAGATATAATTGTTACCTGCGTTTGGATCGGACACTACTTTAGTGACACGTTTCAAGACTTGTTCCATGGTGTCGAGATACAATCGCGTTTGAGTGACTTTGGGTGCCTTCTGATATTCAGGTAAGATCAAATTAAAGCGCTGCACATTTCCTTCTGCTCTCAAAATTATCTGCTGTTTATAGGCCAAAGCCTCATTCTTCAAGCGTTCCACCATACCCCGTGCGCGAGGTATTACTTCGTTTTCATAGGCGCGGGCCTGATTGATGAGTCTTTCTTCATCAGCAGCAGCCTTGATGACATCGTCGAATGCGGCACGGACTTCATCCGGTGCCTTAGCGTATTGCATCGACACATCCAACACCAAGATGCCTGTTTGATAATTCTTGAGCGTTTCAATGATCTGTTCTTTAATAGCCTGCGCAATTTCAGCGCGTTTATACGTCAATACTTCATCCATAGTATATTGGCCAATCACTTGACGTAAGGCACTTTCAGCAGATTGCCTTAAACTATGGACTGGATTTACCACATTGAAAAGGTAAGATCGCACATCATCCTCACCATCGCCAATACGATATTGTACTGCAATACCAACGGAAGCGATGTTGCGATCTTTTGTCAGCATCGAACCATTTTGATCGCTCGTGGCTACTTGCTCAACATTAACAATTTGACGATCTTCTATGAATACAGGAAGCCAATGCGGACCAGGGCCCTCTGTGCTTACATATTTACCAAATCGGGTGATGACTGCTCTCTCTGGCGGATCCACAATATAAATGCCTGCTAAAATATAGAGCACAACCAAAACAATTAAAACCACTAGTCCTAAAGTTTGAATTTCTTGATTCCCCGCAAATATATTGCCAAAATTGAGAGGAGGGGTTCTGCGGCCAAAAGTAGAAGAAGACTGGCCTCGATCTTTGCTGCCTGAACCATTGCCATTACTTGAACCGTTTCCTGAGCCATTTCCAGAACTATTTCCTGAACCATAATCACTCGAATTGCGATCACCGGCATCCCGATTGCGATCGCCATGATCACCATTGCCGCGATCGTCCGAACTGCGATAGCTTGAGTTGCGATCGCCCCAATTAAAAGGAGATTTTGAAGAACCTTTCCCGGGTTTTTGTCCTAAAGAACTTTTCAATTTATTCATTAATTTTCGAAATAATTGATCTAAATCGGGGGGACCAGGTTCCCGATCTCCGCCGCCGCCACCCCAGGGACTTTTGGGATTTTTATCTTTGTCTTTTTTGCCACCGCCTGGTTCATTCCAAGCCATTTGCACGGTGTTTGATTTATCCATCATAAAAAAGCCTTCTAATTTTCACTCTTCAAATATTTCTCTATGCTCGGATCCTGAAAACACATTTGCTGCCATTTAAGACGCGGCATGGAAAAATGAATTTCACTGATCCCATCGCTGTCTTGCTGTTCAGCTGTTACAACCCCCATTTCATATAAGGCAGCTCGTAACTTTGCTGCTACATCATCGGGTGGTAGTAGGAGTATTCCAGATTGGATTTCACCACTTAAACGCTGAATTATCGCTTTTTCTAATAACTCTAATCCAAGCCTTTTGGTAGCAGAAATATAGACCCGGTAGATACCGCCTTCGGGATTGGACTCGTAATGTGCTTTGCCTCCTCCTGGAAGCAAATCAATTTTATTGTACACCTCAATGCTTGGCACGGCATTTGCACCTATCTGCTGCAATACTTCTTCTACCTGGCTAACACGAACCCGCCATGATTCATCATGTCCATCAATGATATGTAGCAAAAGATCAGCATCCTTAACTTCTTCTAATGTAGCACGAAAAGCTTCTACCAAATCATGTGGAAGCTTACTTACAAAACCAACAGTATCTGCTAGTACTATTCTACCTAAGATCGGAAGCTCAATGGAACGGAGTGTGGGGTCTAAGGTGGCAAATAATTTATTGGCCACATAAACATCTGCACCAGTGAGCGTATTAAAGAGAGTCGACTTTCCAGCATTGGTATAGCCTACCAATGCGACTGTCGGTAAATCGATTTTGCGCCGTGAACGTCTGCCTTGCGCTCTCTGCACCCTTACCTGTTCCAATCTTTCGGTAATATTCTTGATTTTGGCACGAATCAGGCGGCGATCGACTTCAAGCTGGGTTTCACCAGGTCCGCCTCGAAGCCCGATACCCCCTCTTTGCCTTTCTAAATGGGTTCCAGCCTCTGATGAGACGGGTTGATTGATGCTTTAATCGGGCAAGCTGAACTTGGAGTTTACCTTCAAAAGTCCTGGCACGTTGCGCAAAGATATCTAAAATTAAACCCGTGCGATCTAATACCCGGCATTTGATGGCCTTTTCGAGGTTTCGTTCCTGGCCTGGAGTGAGACTGTGATCGAAGATAACGAGCTCAGCATTGGTGGATGCAACCAAATCCTGTAGCTCTTGTACTTTTCCGCTGCCAATAAAATACTTGCTGTCAGGGATATCGCGGCTGCTTGTTAAAGTGCCGACGATTTCAGCCCCAGCTGAATTTGCTAATTCATGGAATTCTTGGAAGTCTGCGGAATGTTCGGGATCTCGAAGATGGAGCTGAACCAGGATGACTCGCTCACCTCCATTGCTTCTATCACTTCCATTTTGCAACCGTTGAACGCCCATCTTTTGGCATACTCGCTTTAAAAATTTAGCAAAAATTGCTCATTTACAACATGTAAAATCCGCTTTTTTGCTAAATTTTTAAAGCGACCTTGCCGAAAATCTGGACGTTCAATCGAATTCAAAAGCATATCCTGAAAGTTAACGAAGATAGTGAGTCAACTACATGTTTCCCAGTTCTTCGTGCACAAATTCGTCTTCTTCAGTTCCTGATGCGCCCGAAGCTAATTTAACGTTACGGGTTGGAACAACAGTAGAGATAGCATGTTTGTATACCATTTGGCTAACGCTGTTTTTCAACAACACAACAAATTGATCGAATGATTCTATGTGCCCCTGAAGCTTAATTCCATTCACTAGATAAATAGATACCGGCACCCTTTCTTTCCGCAAAGCGTTCAGAAAAGGATCTTGTAACATTTGCCCTTTTGACATATTTATATTCTCCATTGTGTGGATGTTCTCCATATCTGTATTATTGGGGGTGCAATCTCCCCATCCGAGAGATGCAGTCTATCATGGAGTCTAGTGAAGCCGAAAGATTATTTTTCTGATTTAAGCCATTATTTGAAGTTGGATAACTCAGAAAAACAATATTCGAAAGACCCCGTAGCCAAGTTACCTGTCTTTTCGCCAATTGACAAGTCGCAGTGATGGCTAGGCGAATCATTTCTGGGTATTCATATACGCCAGCCATATGTTCTAATGCTTGTCGGTAGCCGACGGACCGAAATGCGGGAAACTCGAAGCTTAGTTTCTTTAAGTTAGATTCCTTATGTTCGCTATGCTCAGTATTTTCTGCAGATTCAGAATCCTCGATATATTTATTATTCCAATAGTTATTTTTTAAGTTTTGAACTTCTGCCATAAAACCCTGCTCTAGCATTTTATGAAAACGAACTGTAATGCGTTCTCGCTGAATCAGGCGTTCCGATGGATTCTGCGGCATGATTGCGAAAGAATGAATTTCATATGGGAAATCTTCTTCGACATCCTGAAAAAACGCAGACATCGGGACCCCTGTGATCTCAAACACCTCTAACGCACGCTGCAAACGCTGCGGATCGTTGGGATGAATGCGTGCTGCAGAGGCAGGATTCTATAAGTTTTAAGCGATCGTGCAGCGCTTGCCAACCCATGTTTTCAGCATCACTCAGCAATCTTGCACGAATTTCAGGATTAGCAGAAGGCAAGGGAGACAAACCTTGCTGTAAAGCCTTAAAGTAGAGCATGGTTCCGCCAACCAGCAGTGGAATCCGTCCGCGTGCAGTGATTTCTGCCATACACTGCAAAGCGTCTTTTCTAAATAATGCAGCGGAATAGGGTTCATGCGGATCTTGAATGTCGATCAAATGGTGCGGTGCAATTTCAAGTTCAGAAGCGGTAGGTTTTCCAGTGCCGATATCCATGCCGCGATAAATCATTGCTGAATCTACACTGATTATTTCGACTGGAAAACGTTCTGCGAGTGAAATGGCAAGTTGAGTTTTGCCAGCAGCTGTAGGCCCCATCAGAAAAATAGCAGGTGATTTAAGTGATTTTGATTTCATGCGAGAATTATATCATAAAACCGGCAAAACTTTTTCGTTTATCTGGTTCTTTTGTGAGAAGCTGGAGGACTTGGTGCAATAGGAGTGACCTGCGCTGTTCTGGATTGAGCAGCTACTACATCTTTTACAAATTTGTTAAATTCATCGCTGCCTTTTACTATCCTATTTCGTGGTGGGCTATATCCAATTTCAATCATATCAAGTTTCTGAAGAACCTCTGGCTGCATACGCGCCATTTTTTGAACAGCAGCTATTTCATTTGGTGCATTCAAAACAATTTGAATTTGAGGTGCGGCTCTTTTTACAGCTAATGCAGCATCACCAGCAACCCTATCATCATGACCATGAAAATGAAAGGTGCCGGCTTTCACTGTAATGGCGTTTTTGTAGCTTGGAAGCGCATCTCTTATTGCAATGGCCTCTGCCTCGGTTATCTTTTTCCTCTGCCTTGCAAGCCTTCGCCTGAGGATGCAGAATAGCCTGGCAGCACTGCTGCGTTGCCAGGTGTTTTGGTATTCACAGATGATGCGTGGGAGCTGGGCGCTGCGGGAACTCCGGGAACGTGTAAACTCTGTTGTGAGGGAGGGGGAACCGGAGCTGCAGCGGGCCTATCTTCAGCTATATTTTGCAATCTTCCATTTTTACCCCAGCGTTCTATAGGTTTACCAGCTTTTTCAGCAAGCAATCCCAATCCCCCAAATGTAGCCCAATATAACGCAGAACCTATCTTCGTTTTTCTGATGATGGTACCTGCAATACAGGTTACACCAGTATAAATTGCCGCTGGAACCACTAAAGCCTGTCCTAGGGCCACCATACCGCCGATGCTTGCATGAGGAGCAACCACTGCTGCAGTTGCTTGTGCCGCTGCTGCAATGCCAGTTCCTAGACTATGTATAGCGGGAACAGCTGCAACACTTTTAGCTAGACCTGCAATTCCTGCTATCGCTAGGGGTCCACCGTAAACAGCACTTACCGCCACACCTGCGATTGCACCTAAGATAGCAGTGATACCTAAAACACCACCAATCACCTTCAGTACACCAATAGCTTTCTGACCTCTGGTTTTGCCATTCGAAAATTCCGAAGCACCTGTTTTTATTAAATCTACACAATTTTTAATTCCTGAAGCTACTTTACCTCCAATCCACTTTGCGGCATCCCAAGCCGCACCCAGCAATTTAAAAGAAAATTTCATAATTCCAGCAGTCAAATATATTGCTGCTTTTATCGGCACTTTAATCGCAAATGCCGCATATCGAAATGGCGCTTGCAATAACCAAGTAAATTCTGCAATTCTTGGAGTTTTCCTACCCAATATTGTTTCCGGCAATAATTCCCATTTGTCTGGATTCAATCCTTGAAGATCTTCACCAAATCCCATTTGCCAATTACGAAACCCAAAACCTGTAAACCCAAGATATTCAAAAAAAGCCTTCTTTCGCTTCCCTTGAAAGCCAGAAATATAAAATGTATTTAAATTATCTAATGTACTTGGTTCTGGAGGTGTAACTGCCATGTGTATATCCTTCTTTTTTCTTAAGATATATACTTTTATATATGTAATTGGAGTATTGGAGTCCTATGAAGTTCAAAGTACATAAAAGTACATAAATGATAAGAATTCGTTTTTGATTGTATTAATATTAATGCGGTCTAGCACTCATACCAGCAGAGCGTCTGGTGCGTTCTTCTTCAGTTTCTTGTGGAGCTTCCTCTTGTTTGGGTTTCGGTTTTGGACCGGCCAGAGTATCCCAAGAAGGTAATTTCTGTTTAAACCTGGACCAAGCTGTTGTCATTCCGGCATTAGCCTTATTATTTGGGTTTTGCTTCATGCCATCTGCGGTTTTGCTTCTATCGCCATAAGAGGAAGTAGCGCTTGATGTTTGCTGTGGCAGACTACCTGACGTCTTTTGTGGAGCTACAGCACCATTACCAGGCGTTAATGCTGTGTCTGGGCCTTTTGGAGATGGGGGTTGAGATGCAATTACAGGCTTACCAGGAGCTGACTGTTGTGATGTCTGCGGTGAAGGCTGCGATGACGGCGTTGGTTTTGCCGGTCCGAGAGTTTTTTGCGGCGATGTTACTATATTAGTCGGCGTTGGAGCAGGCTTGGTAGGGGCCGAGGACTGCATTGTTTGACTGGCCACACCCGCTTGAGCTTGATTTGCTGTTTGTGAAGGGCGTGGGCCTGGAACGGCAATAGACAGCCCTTTTTCCCTTGCCTTCGCCATCGTCTGTTGAAGCTTCGAAGCAGGTTGTGGCTGCGGTGGGACATTGTACTTCGGTACCGCACCACTTTGTACAAATTCTGCTCTTGGCTCTCGAGGTGCTGGTTGAGAAGCTGGAGGTTTATTATTCTTCTTGATATCAACAATTTGTTGCTGTTTCTTTTGATACTCGTCTTTTGCTTTATCTCTTGCACTTTTCAAGTCGCCTCTTTTCCCTTTGCAGCTTTCTATGGTACCTTGTGCACTTTTTATTCTTGCATCTTGCATCGAAGCTAACGTATCTAATTTCAAAGCTGTGAAAACTGCCTTATAAAACTGTGCCCTCACTATTTTTCTCTCAGCCGCTTTTATTTTATTTTCATTTTTAATTATTGCTTTCTCGGCCTTCATATATTTATCTCTTAACTTATCCCTTGCCTGTTGCAATTTCTGCAATTCTTCCAATTTTTTCTGAGCAGCCTGATAACCTGCTTCATTCTTAGGAGACACTGCATCCATGATGGCTTTAGCTGCAGCTTGGTCTTCACGATAATCTTGTGTGGCTATCTTATAGAACCTACGAGTTATATTCCCCAACTGAGTCGGCGGCGCCAGGTTTGGCATTTTTACATGCGATTCAAATTTCTTGCAGATTTGATCTCGGAGTTTTGCAGCCTGCTGCAAAGCTCTAATGTCTTTCCGCAGCTGGGAGATTCCATCTGGAGTTTTTTCTGCTTGACGCATCATGAAGCGCATTGCTTCTAAATCGCCCCTAAGATTATCTTGCTTATTTTGGCTTGCTTCTGCCGACAGGGGCCCATTGATATGGAAAGACCTTCATTTCGAATCCGTTTCGCTATCGCATCCCTTGCATTCATGCATTGCTTGTATTCTTCACAGAGTTTCTTTGCTATTTGGACTGGAATTTTATCATTCTCAGCCTGCGCTATTATTTCCTTAAAAGCAGCATGATCACGTTTACCATCCGTTACTTTACCGCCCTCATATTCTCTCTGAGAAAAGCTCAACTTGTTTGCAATGCCATATGTTAAGCCTTTCGCGGCTTTATTCATTTCATTTAAGGCATCATCTCGGAATTTGCGCAGTTCCTTGAACTCCAGCAATTGTTTCTTGACTGCTTTGATATTTTTGAGGGTAATTGGTGTCATTTTATTGATGAGTTTCTGAGCAAATTGGTAATCCGAGGCAAGGTCATCTGTTTTTCTATTGAGGTAGGCATTAGCATTGCCCTTCGCCAATTGAATTTCGCATTTTTCGAGCTCTTTCCTCAATTCATCCCTAATCTTCCTGACTGCCTTCAATTCTTTATTCATTTCTTTGTATTTTCGGATTTCCGCTCTTGCCTTGGCTGGATCTAAAGGCGGCGGCCCCATTATTTTACTCTCTAATACCTTGATATGTTGATTATCAATGGCAAGATCGCCCTTGATATCATCTGCCTTCCTTAAGCTTTGCAGGTATTTCATTCCTGCAGGTCCTAATCTTTGAGCTTCTTCTCTTCGAAAAGCATATCTTTTGCCTAATTCTGGTTCTTCATTTACTTTTTGGTAAGCCTGAATCCGGCTTCCTATCTCTCTCATCTGCACCCAAGATAATGCTCGTCCCCTCTTTAATCGCGATCGCTCGGTTTGCTCAAGTGCTGCTAGATTCTCATTTCGAAGTGCTCTCACTTCCTTCATTTCTTTCAGCAGTTGCTTAGTCTCATTTATCTTCTTCAGTGTGACTTCACCCGCTGGTAATCTCTCCATAATCTTCTGAGTGAACTGATAGTCAGATCGCAGCGCTTCGACTGTCATCTGGCTGCCTACCATGTTTGCCTTAATGAAGTTCTTGTAATCATAAGGCGGTTCCCCACTCGGCTTACTATCTCTCAATCTCCGCTCAGCCTGATCCATTTCATTTCTGATGTCGTCGCGGAACTTCCTAACGTCTGCCATGCCCTTCATTATTTTTTCATATTGCTTGATTTCCTTCTCCACAAATTTTGGTGACACAGGCTTTGGCATGGCTGCAATTCTTTCTTCTAACTTCTTGGTCAAGTCTGCATCTATATGGGCATCCCCTTTCAAGTCTTCCGCTCTTCGCATGTTTTGGATATATTTCAGGCTTTTCTCATCAAGCTGTTTGAAGAGCTGCGCTCTCTCGTCGCTGGATTTGCTCGGATCGTTAAGTAGCGAGCTGTGTGAAGTAACTAAGGATTTCAATTCATATGTTTTCATACCTCCCATGAGAAATCCGATATTAGCACGTTCTTTTTCGCAATTTGCGAGCTTCTCGAGAGTTTTATCACGATATGTTTCCCTAAACTTTTTCATCTTTTTCAAAACATTCTCGAGATTTTGTATTTCCTGGGTTTTATTCCTATTTTTTGCTTCTAAAGGCTCTAGGCCTTTCATCATTTTTTGGGTAAATTCATAATCGTTGTGCAGATTCCCTGCCTGAAGCTTATTACTTTCAAGGGTAGGAGCTATGAACTGTTCATATTGAGAGCTGCGTGGTCCTGGTTTAGCATCTGACCGGCATTTTTTCTCCGCTTCTGCCAACTTATCCCTGATCTCATCACGAAGCTTCCGAACTTCCTGCAGAGCCTTCATCATATTCTTATACTTTCTGATCTGCCTTTCTGCACGCGCAGGATTAAACGGCTGCTTGCCAATCTCTATTTCAAGCTGTCTTGACATTTTAGCATCGAGTACCTGATCGGCTCTGTGATTAATTGCTTTTCTTCTATTTTGAAGATAAGCAAGGCTGTTTTTGTCAAGCGCTGTGATAATTTTTCCTCTTTCTTCAGCAGAAGTCTTGGCGTCAAAAGATCTTCTGTTTTCTAAGAAGGGGGCTTCCAGATTCTTGATCTGGTTCATATTTATTTCTGCTGGACCAAACACCCGAGCGCCGATCTTGAAGCGGGCTTGCTCGCATTTTGCTAATTCTTGCAGGCTCTTATCGCGATAATTCTTCTTGAATTCCTGTAACTTCTCCATAACCTCCTGTAACCGCTTTATTTCTTCAACGGATTTATTTTCAATGCCTTGCAGCATTTTCTTCGCAAATTCATGATCACCAGCTCTATTCCCTGCATCCAATCTATTGGCTAAAAGCCCTGACGCAACGAATGCTTTGTATGGCGAGAAATAAGTCTTTCGGGTTTCTTTCCTAAGTGACTCCTCTGAAGCATGCAATGCATTAAGTGCAGTTTCGCGAACAGTCTTCCTAAGTTCCTCTAATGCTGCCATTTTTTCTTTATAGGCTTTGATTTTTTCTTTCGCTTCTTTCGGATTTTGCGGCATCAAATTGGCAATTTCTTTTTCGAGTTGTCGGGTAAGCTTGGAATCTATATCATGATCGCTCTTCAAATCCTCTGCTCTTCGCATATTCTGAATGTAAGCCAATGATTTCCCATCCAGTCTTTGTAAGGCTAAAGCGCGAAAATAATTATTAGAATTCAAATTATTCTCGTGTTGACTGAGCGCTTTAGGGTCCATATCTGCAGTCGCAACTGCATTGAGAGTACCCATATTAGCATTCAGATTAGCTAAGCCTTTTGCAACTTTAGGATCTAGATGCTCTTCGACAGCTGTCTTGAAGGTCTGAAATTGCAAGGGTTTAATTTTCTTGCCGATTTTTTTACGTTCTTCTTCACATTCTTTGAGTTTGCCAAGGCTCTTGACAGACTTTCTGGCCTCATTCATCAATTCCAAGACCTCTCCCATGTCTTTCAATTGCTGCAGGTCGACTTTATCAGGGGGCCCAAGCTTCTTCATCATTTCGCTTGTGAATTTGTAGCTGGCATAGAGATCATCTGCGGCACGCTTATTGTACTCTCCTCTCGCTGCTACATAATTCCCATAGTCACTGCGAAAGAATTTGGGATTTGCATCTCTCAAGCGATGCTCTGCAGCGTCCAACTCGCGGCGCAGATCGCCTCTTAACGCTGAAATCTTCATATAGGCTTCGATTTTCTCCTTAACTGCATCGAATTTTGCGGTATCCTGCGGCTCTTTTTCCAATCCTCTTTCTGCATCTCTCAAGAGTCCTGAGACATAGTCGTGAACTTCAGTACGATCGTTGATCCTTCTCTGTGCTTGAAAAGCATTCAATTTTTTACCATTTTTACTGAAATTCATTATTATCGTGGCTCGTTCGTTTCTTTGTTGTGCTGGATCTAATGAAGCGTTTTTGCCTACATCATCTAACTTTCCTTGCAGGCCAGTAACAGCATTCTTCGCATTGACACCGAGCCCAAGCTTCTCTATCTCACGAGCAGAGTCTTTGATAAGGCCTCGAAGCTCATCTCGAACCTTTCGCAACTCCTGCATTGCTTTCATTTGTTCTTTGATCTTATTGAGATTCTCTTGGGTTGCTTCTAAGGGAGGGTTGGTTTTCTCAGGATCAAATCTATCCAACATGCGTTGTGCAAATTCCCAGTCGCCCTTAAGATCGAAGAGCCTCCATCTTCTCAAATCCTCTATATTGCGCGCTCTTATTTCTGCTTATCCCGTTGAATTGACTTTCTATCCAACCGTATCTCGGATTCAGCGCATTCTTTTCTGCCCGATCGAGCTGGTCTCTAATCTCATTGCGTAATTCTATGCATGCTTGATAGGCTTTTACTCTCTCTTCTAGTTTTGAGGGATAAGGTGGATTATCTAACAGACTGGGATCTTTCTCCGCCTGCTTCAATATCTCTTGCATGATGTTATGATCTTGATTCCCATCAGCAACCCGGCGAGAATGCTTATCGATGCTCCTATCCACATCTTTACCACTAAGTTTTTTCTCTTTATATTGATTTAGTCTTTTTTCGGCGGCTTCCAAGGCTTGCCTTATTTCATCTCTGATTTTCACGCAGGCCTCGTAATTCTTCACTCTATTTTCGAGTGGGGAAGGATCACCCACCAATAGTTTTGGATCTTTTTCTGCCTGAGCTAGAAGTGCATTCAATGTGGCATGATCTTGCTTACCATCAGCGACTCTGCGCGTATGCTTGTCAATTCGACGAGTTATATCTAGAGTGCCACCTTTTAACGTATAGTTTTCAAGTTTCTTCTCTGATTCCTCCAGAGACTTTCGAATCTTATCTCTAATTTCCGCACACTTCTGATAGTTTTTGATCTGTGTTTCAAGCGGCGATGGGCTTCCTTTCAAGAGATCTGGGTTGTTTTCAGCATTTTTAATGAGTGCCCGAACGATCTGGTAATCAAGTCCAATATCACTAGAGCGTCTTGCGTGCTTTTCGATCTTGCGATCCATCCCTGCTTTCCCTTCTGCTTTCAAGAGACTATATCTCTCAATCTTAAGATCGCTTTCTTTCAGTTGTTTCCTGAGTTTATCCCGAATTTTTGTTGCTTTTTTATGGTTATCAAGCTGCTCTTTCACGGTATCGAATTTATCTGCACTTATCTCATTTGGCGGCTCAAATTGTTTCAGCATCTTCTGCGTAAAATCAAAATCGCTCTGTAGATCTTCCACAGTGCGCTTCTCATAATCTTTTTCCGCTTTGGTTTTATTCCGAGAAATACCCTGCCCAAATCCTATTTCTCTATTAATGGGAATGACATTGCCCATGGTGGGCAACACAGTACGCATTCTACTTCGCATCAGGCTTTTTTCAGCCTTTTCCAGATTCTTTTTGATCTCTTCTCTGTATTTTCTGATTTCTTCAAATTTTGCCATGCATTCATTCAAGCTTGTCAGAATTTTCTCATTATCATAATTTTTGCTTGCATGAGCGATGATATTATTGACAATGGCAAGATCTGTTTTCAGAATATCAGCATTTCTCTGCAGTTGATTGAGCTTAGTTTTTCTGGGGGAGGGCGGTGAGCCAGTCTCCGCAGCCACTTCCGGATATCTGTTGTTGAATTTCTGTACAGATATCGAAGCTTTAGCAAGATCATCCAGTATCTTATCTCTGACTCGCCTCACTTCTTCTAGCGCTTCAACCACCTTCCTTGCTTGCTCGATATCCTTTGGTGTGACCGGGTCTTTCTTTGACAGATTTTCAAAAATTTGTTGCGTGACATTATAGTCGGCTTGTAAGGATTCGGCTCTTCGCAACTCATCAGCTCTTCGAAGCGGCGATTTTGCCCCCATAATGGCATGATAGGGATTTCTATACTTTTTCTCAGCCTTCTCTAATTTTACTCTCATTTGATCTTTGAGTGCTTTGAGCCGCATCAAGTTATCCATATCCTGCTTGATACTGTCCACTCGCTCCGGTGGTGGCTTGTCTAGATCTTTCATCAAATTTTGAGCGATTTTATAGTCTACTTTCGCTGATTCGGCACGCCTCAACTTGTGAATGTGGTTCAGTTCATCCTTTGGCAGGTTCTCCAATTGCTTAATACCTGCTGCCCCTCCTTGCTTTAAGTTAGTATGGATGCCATCCAATTTTCCGAGATCGACTTTCGCGCCCAATAGCTTATTGCTGCTTTTTTCCACAGCGCGATCGGCCTTTTTGGCGATTTTTCTCAATTCTTCACGCACATTACGAATTTTATCAAATTCCTGCATTTTTTCTTCGAGCTTTTCCATGCCCTCAGGCATTTTTCCTGCTCTTGCCATGATGAGATTGGCTGCTTTGTAGTCTGCTGCGCCATCTATAGCCTTATTTTTGCGATTTTCTTTTTGTTTTGGTGAAAGTGTTCGAGATTTAATAAATCCAAATTGAGCGTTATAATGTCTTGTTTCTACCCGCTGCCACTCTTTACCAATTTTATCTCTTATTGCTTTTATTCTCTCAAATGCTGCCAATGCTTTTTCCAATTTTTCCACTTCAGAAGGAGGATGTAAGCGTACATTCCTGGTTAAATCTTGCAATATTCGATGATCGATTTTGGCGCTTTCAGACTGAGCCTTAAGGTACGCAATCTTATGTTCTTTCCTAGAGATCTCAGCAGCAGAGAGTTTCTTTCTGATCGGCCAGATCCATTTATGTGGCACTGTTTCAGGCGGTTTTTCATAGCCGCGAGGGATCATATCAATTTCATGTTTCACATATTGACGTGCGAACTGCTTATGCTGAACCCGAGCTTGATGTCGCAGCTTAGCAACTTTTTCATAAACTTTTTCTGCTTTCTTCCTCTCTTCTTTCGCTTGTTGTTTTTGCTCTGGGGTCGCATCCTTGGGTACTCTGTAATTTTTTAATTCTTTTCGTCTCTCAACATCAATGACATGATCATCATGCTTTGCCTGAGCACTATAGCTTTCAGCTTCATACCGTGCTTTGAGTTTGCCTAGTACTTCTATTTGATAACCCCTGATGGCAGCTGTGTCTGGATCGTTCCTCGATAATGCTGAAAGCCTATCTCTCTCTAATAGAGCGATATCTCTTACATTACTGTTTACTTTTCTTCTCGCTTTCCAGGCTTTGAATCTAGTATGCTTAGCCCTAAACCAGCCCCCACTAAAAATACTGGGATCCTTTGCTAATTTGGGTTCTGGCATCTTTTGAACTGGAGTGACTTCCGTCACAGGAGATGCTGGTGCAGCAGGCTTTACTTGTGCATCTCCTGAATCGGTGACACTCACTGCTGCTGCACTTTTACTTGGGTCTTGTTGTGGAACCGAAGCAGTTAAGGTTACCCCAGCACTTTGAGGTTGTGGTTGCACTGCGCGTGCAGAATCTGGAGGCAATCCCATCGGTGGTGTCGGTTGTCCTACAAGAGGTACTGCCTGCTGTATAGTGATTGTGCCAGAGGGATACGCTGCCTGTGCCGAAGGTGATGCAGAAGTCCCGTATGGTTTTGGAAGTGTTTCTACTCTGCCGTCCCATTTTGAATACTCGGCTCTCCAACTAGTCATTCTCTCATAAATTTCTTCAAGTGCTTTTTGTTCCTCTGACGTATAATTTTCTTTATTTACTAACCTGGATAATCGAATCAGATCTTGTTCGTATTCCTCCAAGCCTGCAACGATAACCTTTGCCTGTTCATCAAAATTATCAATTTTTCCTCGTTTGCTGACGAGATTTGCACGTAGACTGAGGGGATTTGCAGTTTCGTGAAGATGCTGTATGCGTAATTTAAAGTCCAACTGTTCTGCTGTGAGATTACCGTAGGATATTTTTGTGTTAGGAGTCTTCTTCCAATTTTCAAACTGTCCCTCCCACGCTTCCATTCTCCCCTTTATTGCTTCAAATTCTGCAATTTCTTGTTTTGTATGGCTTTTTTGACTGGATAATACTTGAATTCGTTTGAGGTCTTTTTCATAGGCTTTTACAGAATTTTCGGCTGCCTGCAAGGCTGCCTTATCCATGTTAGGATTCTGCTCTAGCAGTTGTTAATACATTTTGTGGATTTTCTAATTTGGAGACATGTAGCAGTACATCCTGCATCTCAAGTATTATGTTTCTCTCTTTCACTTGAGGAGTAGGAACTACCGCTGGGACTTGCTGAACACTACCCGGCTGAACAGGAACACTTTGTGATTTAGGTTGATCAGGCTGTACAGTTTGAGAAGTGGGTACTACAGAATCTCCTGGAGCTGCTTGAACATCTTGAGCTGGTTGCACATTTTCTGGTTGAGCAGCTTTCATCTGAGGAATCTCTGGCTGAGCATTTTCCGACTTAGCACTCTCAGGTTGAATAATTACTGGCTGGACCATTACAGGTTGGGCAATCTCTGGCTGCACTGCTACTAGCATCTCTGCCTTTTTTTGAGCTGGTTCTTCCTCTTTTTTTGCAGGTATGCCTTGTGGATCAGATTGCACAGGCTGGACGGGTTGAGCTGGATTTGCAGCTGATGCTTTATCTGGAGTCACAACATCAACAGACCCACTCGAGCCTGGCGAATCCGGAGTTGTTAAATCATCTTTAGGCATGTTTCTCTCTTATCTCGTTATAATAAAAAATAATAAAAAAATGAAATTTTCTAACATTTATGATTTATAATCCGTGTGATTACACGTTAAAAAATCTTCACTCCTAAATTCCTTTACCATTTTTGACCAATGAGTACCTGTAATGTTTCATTTTTTATAAAAAAAGAAATGGAAGGATCCATGTGGTCAGAGAAGTTATCATGATTAGATGGAGAAGAAATGTTTTCTAAATAGTTTTTAGGAAAATAGTAATTTTTTTAAATCGCATAACTTTAATATTTGATACATTTTTTGATACGTACTTTGAGACATTTTTCTATGTTCTGATTCTAATTTTATGCAAGATTCTAATATATTACACATTTCATCAATAGTCATTTCCTGCTGACATAGCTTATTTGAAATCACTTCAATTACATCTTGAATAAGTGTTTTTTGTAATAAATTTATCATAAAGTGTGTATTATCATCATAACCAAAATTCAAACTGAGCAAATAAGGAACGGCTCTAAGGAGTATTTTTTCAGGTGCGATTTGGGTATATTCAAATCCCAGCTTCTGCCAATTAATATCCGAATCATTCAGATTGTGAATATGCTCTTTTGTAACAGCAATTGATTGGGGGATAAGTAGGGGCTTTTTTGCAATCCCATCGGATTTATAAGCCTCATTAAGCAATACTCTAAAATGACTTTTCTTTAATTCTTTAATATCAGCAACAATTAAACTCTTGTTTTCACCAATCCCTCCATCTTCCTCTCCATCTTCTTCCTCTCTATCTATTGAAGATGCTATTGATGCAAGCATTAATTCATCCCCCAGAAGCGTGATAGGATGCACTCGTCTGCGAAGAATACTCGGTTGTTTTACATATACAGCAGCTACAGCAACGTTCTGTTGTCTGGCCACAGAATCTGCAAAAACAGAAGCTACAGATGCAGGATTTACCTGTACTGGATTCAGAACACCATCTTCATCCATTTCCATATCATCCCATAATTTATGTTGTACTGCTGCGGCATTAAATTCTCTATTTTTATTATCACCCTCTTTATTTTCTTCTTTCATATTTTCAGTTTCAATATCATTATTGCTATTTCTTGCTTCATTTTTTTCCTTTTTCTTTTCAGTTTCAAGAAGCGCTTCTTGTATACTATATGTCAAAAATGCATGCACGCTTCTTGCCTCCCTAAAACGCACCTCATGCTTGGTAGGATGCACATTAACATCTACGGCTTCCGGATCCAGTTCGAAGTAAAGTAAATAAGCAGAATGCCGGCCAGGCGGACAGAAGGTCTGGTAAGCATGGCGCAGTGCGTGATTAATGACTTTATCGCGCACGATTCTACCATTAACATAAAAATATTGCAGATCGGCTTGGGCCCGGTGTGCCTCCGGACTGCCGAGCCAACCGCGCAGTTTTAGTCCATTGGCTTCGGCTTCGACATAAAGAGCCTTGCTGGTAAAACTATGGCCGCAAATTGCAGCAACACGATGTGTTTCAGTCGCTCGCTCGAAACATGCGGGCAAGCGCTTGATTTGCTTGTCCCCCTGCTTTAAAACAAAGGCAACATGGGGTTTGGAAAGCGCGATACGCTTAAATACTTCTTCAACATGATTGAATTCCGTTCTCTCAGATCGCAGAAATTTGCGGCGGGCCGGAGTGTTGTAAAACAAATCCCGAACTTCCACAATGGTTCCTTGCAAGAAAGGCGCGGGCTTTAACACAAAGTTATGTTCCCGGCCCTCCATCTTAATTGTCCAACCTGTTTCCTGAGATTCTATCGCAGAAGTCAAAGACAAACGCGAAACGGCTGCAATGCTCGCCAAAGCTTCGCCCCGAAAACCCAAACTTCTGACGCTTTCTAAATCTGAAAGTGTTGCAATTTTGCTGGTTGCATGCTGCGACAATGCCAAGGCCAAATCTTCTTTACAAATACCGCAGCCATCGTCCTGCACTCGGATCAATTTTTGGCCGCCTTGAAGCAAGGTTACCTCTATCACAGTGGCACCTGCATCAATGCTGTTTTCAAGTAATTCTTTCAAGACGGAGGCAGGGCGTTCAATCACTTCGCCTGCTGCAATTTGATTGGCGAGCTGAATTGGAAGCTTTTGTATGCGTTTTATTGCTGATTTTTTCATGTTAAAGTAATCAAGTCAGAGTTTTCATGCTAAATTTTGGCCCAAGTTTTATCAATGCTGGCTAAAACCTTATCTCCTTTTTCACTCTGGCTTTCTATCGATAGATGACGGCCCATCTCGGGCATATCGGGTACAGAGAAATCCAAAATAAGATCTGGTTTTGGCAAAAAGCCTTCACCTTTCTCTGGCCATTCTATCAGAACAATGGCATTTTCCCTAAAATACTCAAAAATACCAATATATTCTAATTCCTCTGGATCCGATAATCGATAAAAATCAAAATGAAAGAGGGGACCGTTTTCTAGCTCATATTCTTCAACAATTGTGAAGGTTGGACTTTTTACTTTACCGTGAAACCCAAGCCCGCCCAGCATGGCACGAATAAAAGTTGTCTTGCCAGCGCCCAATTCACCTTTGAAAAATGCAATAACCCCGGGAGAAATTTTTCTGCCAAGTTCCATTCCCATGGCAATGGTATCTTTTTCTTCTGGAAGGATAAGGTTAATGATCATTTAAAATACGAGGAAGATACATAAAGAGATCGCTTGCTTTGATACCGATTTCTCCGAGTTTTGCCGCTTCATCTCCCGCAGTCGCATGAACGATTACAGCTAGTTTTGCTGCTTGCAAGAGTGATAAGCCTTGAGCAATCAGAGCAGCGATGATGCCTGTGAGCACATCTCCCATACCACCCACTGCCATACCGGGATTACCAGCTTCACAAAGATAGAGATGCTCTTTTTCTTCATCCAGTTCTTCACCCAGCACCAATGTTCCCGCGCCCTTTAATACAATGACTCCTTGATACTTTTCTTGCAATTTTGCAATAGCTCTACTGCGATCTTTTTGAATCTCGCCAGCAGTTGTCTGCAAGAGTCTCGCCGCTTCTCCAGGATGCGGCGTCAGCACCCAATTATGACGGGGACTTGGATGCTCCGAAAGCAAATTTAGAGCATCGGCATCCACCACCAAAGGCAAATCACTTTGCAGCACTCGCATCCAAAGGTGCTTGCCAAATTCTAATTTTTGAAGACCAGGTCCAATAGCCACTACAGTAGCGCGGTGCAATAAAAGTTCTAAATCTTCTGCATTTGCAACGCCATGGCACATCAACTCAGGACAATTACCCGCAATAGCATAAGCATGCTCGGGTCTCGTCGCAACTGTTACCAATCCAGCACCCGATCGCAACGCAGCTTCACCCGTCAATCGAACGGAGCCTTCAAATCCATAATCTCCACCCACCACCAAAACATGGCCAAAATTGCCTTTATTTGCCTCCTTGTTACGTTTCGGCAACTCCGCAAGACACTTTTTTAAAGACAAAGTTTCGATGGTAAAAATTTTTAGGGCTCCCTAATTTTCCAACCACTCATTTTTAACTAGTTTCACTTTTTTTAATAATTTCATTTTTTTCACTTTTTTCATTTTTTATATTAATTCTCAATTTTCATGAAATGTTCCCGATAATGCATTAATTCTGCAATGGATTCTTTGATATCATCCATCGCTAAATGCTTGGATTTTTTCTTAAATTGTTTGGCAACATTGGGCATCCAACGCTTAGCTAATTCTTTTATAGTGCTGACATCGAGATTTCTATAATGGAAATATTGCTCAAGTTTTGGCATATTGCGATAGAGAAAACGTCGATCTTGGCAAATACTATTGCCGCACATAGGAGATTTATTTTGCGGCACAAAACGCATTAGAAATTCCAAAGTGATGGCCTCTGCAGCTTGTTCATCTAAAGTGCTATTGCGTACGCGTTCAACCAATCCGGATTTATTGTGTTGTTTGGTATTCCATTCATCCATGCCATTTAATAGGCTGTCTTCTTGGAACACAGCAAGTACCGGCCCTTCAGCAATGATATTCAATTTTTCATCGGTTACTACTGTGGCAATTTCCAAGATCTTATCGTTGTCGGGATCTAGGCCTGTCATTTCTAAATCTAACCAAATTAAATGATTTGGGTTTGGTTTCATATTTTAACCGTCTTTTTCAACCGTTTTTTTAACTGTTTTTTTCAGCCATCTTTTGCAATAGCTGAAAGTAACTTACATACCTTACACACTAATAATAGTCAGATACTACAATATCTTACAAATCAAAAGTTCAACAACTTTATTATAATTCATTTTTGGCTCAGTGAGATAACCCGCTTAAGGAGATTCCGATAGCAGGCTATTAGAAGATTTTTCCCTAATTTCACCCGTTTCCTGTCTTTAGTTTCTAGAATTGCTATTGACTAACCCCCAGTGGATTTGTACAATACAAACTCTAAATGAGTAATCTACAGGATAGTCAGATTACTTTTTTGTTGCTTGTACTTGTGATCTTCGATACTTAATAAGCATGCTTTTGAGTATATTTTATGTCAGGGGACTAAGATGCAAATGGAACACTCGCTAGATGTCTTGAATGAACGTTTAGAGCAGCTCGTTTCAAAACGATCTGAATCTATTTTAAGTTTAAGTGAAAGTCATCGGCGGAAAATTGCTGATAATCTTGCTAAAAAATCACTCCATGAGTTAAATGAAATAGCTCGCCGTTTGGAAGTTGCACCCATATAGATAAGATTATTTTGTTACCATCACTTCAACAATACATGCCTCAACGTGCCCTCTCTCGCTTTGCGGGATGGATGGCCAATTGCGAAATCCCTTGGATCAAAAATCTCTTAATTCGTTATTTTGTAAATCGCTACACTGTCAACATGGAAGAAGCTGTCGTTCAAGATCCGTATTCATACCCAAGCTTTAATGCATTCTTCACCCGAGCTATAAATGGTACCGCAAGACCGATAACAATGGGTTTGCATGACATAGCCTCCCCCGCAGACGGCGTTATCAGTCAAATTGGTAAAATCGAAGACACGCTTATCATTCAAGCAAAAAATCATCTCTATTCTGTCTCAGATCTATTAGGCAATGATGAAAACTTGAGCAAAAATTTCCAGGATGGTAGTTTCATCACAATTTATCTTGCGCCGCCAGATTATCACCGTGTCCATATGCCAATTGATGGGAAATTGTCAGAAATGATCTATGTTCCCGGCAAGTTATTTTCAGTGAATGCCGAAACAACCGACAACATTCCAAATTTATTTGCCCTCAACGAACGCGTCATTTCTATTTTTAACACTTCTATCGGTCGAGTCGCAGTTGTTCTCGTAGGTGCCATGCTTGTTGGCAGCATCGAAACCATTTGGGCAGGTGCAGTGACATCACAGAATGGTGTTGAAGGCATGCAGAAGCGTATTCAAAAATGGCAATATGATGACACACCCAGATTAAAACGGGGTGAGGAATTAGGACGGTTTAAGATGGGATCCACAGTGATCGTCTTGTTTGAAAAAAATGCAGTTTCCTGGGATCTTGGGCTAACGGATGGGGAACGTGTCCAAGTTGGAATGAGATTGGGTACCAGCGATTATAAACATATATTAGCTCACACGACTTAAAAGATTCGCCTTCTCGGGAACTTATTTCCATGTTCAATTTCAAATAAATTATTGAAATTGTATAAATATTTTATTGATTTATTGAAAGGAGGAGTTTATGGGTAGGCCAAAAGATGATGATGAACTTAAAAAAGTACATTATGATGCTGATAGAGAACGAGCAATCACTGAAGCTCACAAAAGAGAAAGAGAACGTCAAGCTTTAGATGAGGAAAGAAAAAGGCAGGGGACGGGAAAAGACGATGAAAATAAAAAAACGGATGATTCAAAAAGGGGTGGACCTCCACGTTAGGGCAGTGCAGCTACGCCAAATCTATTGAAAAACTCAGGCACTCGCGAATATCCTTGTAGCCCTCTTTGATCATCAATAATCGATCAACTCCGAGTGCCACTCCTGCACAATCCGGCATACCGAATGTAAGAGCTTCAATAAGCCGCATGTCGATCGGAATTTCCGCAATCTGAAGCTCTTTACGAAAATGAATATCCTGCTTAAATCGCTCCAATTGATTTGCCGCATTTGTCAGTTCATGATAGCCATTGGCAAGTTCAATGCCACGAACATAAACCTCGAAGCGTTCTGCAACCGCAGCCTGATTTCCTTCTCTTTGACGAATTTTTGCTAAAGCTGCCTGCGATTTTGGATAATCGTAAATCATAACAGGCGCATCAAAACCGATATGCGGTTCAATACAGTGGGTAAGCAAAATATGCAGGTAATCATTGCTGTCTAGGCTTTGGCTAAGTTTTGGATCCATGTTGATCTTTTGCAATGACAATTCCTGAAGCTCGGCAAGAGAGGCTTCGTGGGGATTAATCCTTAAAAATTCCTCGAATAATTCTTGATAACTCATGCGTTTTGCAGCACCCATATGCAAAACCATTTGCAACAATTCATCCATTTCATCCATTAATTTGTGATGATCAAAACCTGGTCGATACCATTCTAGTATTGTGAATTCGGGATTGTGATAGCGACCCAAATCTCCATCTCGAAAGGCTTTACAAAGTTGGAATATGGGCCCGGAACCTGCTGCGAGTAAACGCTTCATTGCAAATTCAGGCGAGGTTTGCAAATAAAATGCTTCTTTTGATTGATTTACAGATTGATGGCTGGGATATGCAGAAATTGCATGAATGTAGGGATCGGTAGCAGCCGTTGCACAGAGCAAAGGAGTTTCGACTTCAAGCACATCCCTCGCATGAAAAAACTGCCTAATATCTGCTAGTAATTTTGCACGGGCTTTTAATGCCTCTATAGACGCACTGGGCTGCCAGCAACGGTTCTCCCCTTGCAATTGAATGTGCTTATTTAGCACGTGAGACATATTCTCCAGTCCGAGTATCAACCTTGATGAGTTCGCCAACCTGTATAAATAATGGTACACGAACCACTGCACCCGTTTCCAAAGTAGCTGGTTTTCCGCCGCCCCCAGAAGTATCGCCACGAACTCCGGGATCAGTATCCACGATCTTTAAAATCACAAAATTGGGCGGAGTCACAGCAAGAGGAGCATCATTCCAGAGTGTTATAATACAAATATCCTGTTCTTTTAGCCATAAAGCGGTGTCTCCTACGATTGCAGGATCAATTTCATATTGTTCGAAGGTATCTTGAACCATGAAATGCATGCGATGTCCATCATTATAGAGAAATTGCATTTCCTTTTCTGCTACATCAGCTGCCTCGACGGTATCACCAGATTTCATCGTACGTTCGATGATCCTGCCAGTTTTTAAATTGCGTAATTTTACTCGATTGAATGCCTGTCCTTTTCCAGGCTTAACAAATTCATTTTCGATAATAACATGTGGATCATTATCCAAAATAATCTTTAACCCGCTTTTGAACTCATTAGTACTGTATTGTGCCATCGATCTTCCTAGATTAACTAAAAGAATATGTGAAAAAATGTGGGCTGAGTATATACATACTTTAAGTTTATAATAATACCCATAAAACCGCATAAAAACAATAAACCGGCATAAAAAAACCGGCATAAAAACAATGAGGCTTAAGCTTTTGACTATACTTTATTAATATGGAAACTACCTTGGGATCTCTGGGTTTACGAATACCTGTACAGTCCTTAACCAGCAGTGATAAGTTGGTGATGACTCCTGCAGGCGTAATGGCTTGGCGCAATAGGCTGCCAATGGCTGATACAGGTGCAACCGCAAGTAAAGTTTACCACGCAATACGTGATTGCAATATGGTCGAACTCTCTATTCGTGACAGATTTCAAATTTTAGAATTATTGAGAACCCCAGTACAATATATTAGCCAAAGCTTACGAAGACATTATCTCAATCAAACGGCACCTTTGAACGAACAAAAACTGACCATCGTACAGCTTGCTCAAACTCTGCAATTAGAAATGGCGAATGGTTACAAAATAATCATTGAACAACTTGCTGCAAAATCAAGCCCTGATGAGTACAAGACGATGATGCCAGAGGCTTTAGAACAAGTACTGCATTACTTCAGTCATGTATTATTGCGTTGCTATCATCTCTACTCCTCCGCACCACCGGAGCTTTGGAAAGAATTTTATATTCTTTATCAATACGCAGAAAAGCATGGTTTTGATCAAGGTACTGTATTGGATGGATTCAAGCAGATCTTGATCATGGCAGTCACTGATCCTTATAAATGGCGGCACAGCGAATTAGATGCTCTTTTTAACGTCAGCCGAGTTTGGACTAAGGATACTACCATACGCAAGGGATCACAGAATAAAAATCCCGGATTCTATGTGTTTGATTTTACCCAGGACAAACCACCATTTTCCCCAACATTTGCTGAAGTGAAAGATGAAAAGAAATCTCGGCTCTTTGATGTGACGCAGCTCGTATCGCACCTCAAATCTTTGCTGGCAGTGGTAGAACCTAATGAATTGAAGGCAAGACTCGAACACAGTTACGATCCCGAATATGCTTTATCACTTCCCGTTTTGCATGGCATCATACAAGAATGGGAAACTGTGCCAAAAAGAGAGAGTGAAAGGAAAGAAACCAAAGAGCATGTTCGCGTTTGTATTGGCTTATCAGCTGTTCATTATTATTTGAGCAAAGAACGTCCCTTTCTGCCTCAAGCAAATTTAGAATCCAATCTAGCGGCCACATCCGAGCTCAGTATTCAAGAAATGCCAGCAGAACCAAAAGTATTCACCAGCGAAACGGTTCAAAAAGAGAGCGAGGTTATTACTGTTCAATTCGAGAGCCCACAAAAATCTGCTGACTATCCAAGTTTTCCCGCAAAATTCCCCTCTGTGCACCCTGCCCTTGAAATCAATCAAAGTGATGAGGGCTACTGCCTGGTCTGGGAGGATAACAGCTATCCACCCATTCAAGCAGGAGAATTGCTGGGAATTGAAATCGAGGCGGAAGGTGCTAAAAAATGGACTGTCGCGGTTGTGCGCTGGCTTAAGCATTTTGATTCGGAATTGCGGCTTGGCATGCGTCTCTTAAGCAATAAGTTGGCAGAGGCAGCTGCAGCACAAATTATTAAAGAAGATAAAGGTGCGGGGTATTATTTGCGGTGTTTGATTTTAGACACTGGAATATTAACACCCACGATTCCTTTTAAAGTGGGCAGTGAGATTTTGATTCTGCACGGTGATGGTACAACGGAAGAAGCACAATTATTAAAATTGCGTTCGGCAACAGGCAGTTATAAATTATTTGATTATACGAAGAGCAAAGATCTTAAACCAGAGGTTGCCAAAATTGCTATGGAGGCCAAAAGCAATATTCCAAGCGAACCTAAAAAACCAAAGGGGCCCAAAGGCGGGGACCCATTCGATTCAATCTGGACTCATCTGTAACCGTACTCGCTCTGCCCTTGAACGCCCATCTTACGTAGGGATCAAATCAGTGATGCTCGGATATCCCTTCGGCAATTTCTCGCCTCTGCTACCGAGTTCTCCCGCATAACCCGATAATTCCTTCGGTGACAAGATGAGCTGTCTTCGGCCACAATTCACCGTTAAACTCTGTTTTGGCAACACAATTGCTGCAGCCACAACACTGCCATCCTTAGCAAGCCCCATCAATTTATTGCCTTTGCCTTTTGTCATTTCAGCTATATCGAGGAGTTTCACCACAAGCAATTTGCCATCAAAGCTAGCCAAGACTAAGCGAGCATCTTTACGAACCTCTTCCGAAGGCACTTTGAGTGCAGTGAGCAGTTTTCTCTCTTCTGGCACTTTCATGATAGCTTTCCCGCTCTTATTTTTAGTCTGCAATTCCAAAAATGGCACTACAAAACCAAACCCACCGTTTGAGATCATGAGGAACCGATCTTGATTCCGCACCAATCAACATCGTTTCAAAATTAGCGCCATCCGGCGTGGTAAATCTGCCAGTTAAAGGTTCTCCCTGTCCGCGTGCAGAAGGCAAGGACTGTGCTAATGAAGTATAAGCACGGCCTGTCGAATCTATAAAGACCACGGGTTCCAAGCTCTTGCCATGCACAGCCATTTTAAACTCATCCCCGGTTTTATAACTCAAGCTCTTGGGATCAATTTCATGGCCTTTTGCAGCCCGAACCCATCCCTTGCTGGATAGAATGATGGTGACTGGCTCTGAAGGTCCTTTATCCACCAACACGATGGGACGAGCTTCCTCACGTTCCACTAATTTCGATTTTCGATCATCTCCATAAGTCTTGGCATCTTGTTCTAATTCTTTTTTAACAAGGGTTTTCAAGCGCTGCTCGGAACCGAGTGTTTTTTCAAGGGATTCTCTTTCCTTTGACAGATCTTTTTGCTCGGTTCGAATTTTCATTTCTTCCAATTTTGCGAGATTTCTGAGTTTTAACTCTAAAATAGCTTCTGTTTGAATTTCGCTTAGACCAAACTTAGCCATTAATTTTTTCTTGGGATCGTCTTCATAGCGAATGATGTGAATGACTTCATCAATATTTAAGTAGGCAATCAAAAAACCATCCAAAAGGTGCAGACGGTTCAATACCTTTTCCAAACGATACTGCAAGCGCTTACGAACAGTCTCAACACGGAAAATAAGCCACTCTGCAAGGAGTGATTTCAGATCTCGAACTCTTGGACGGCCATCCAGGCCAATCATATTGAGATTAACGCGGTAGCTCCGTTCTAAATCTGTACTGGCAAATAAATGACTCATCAGCGCGTCGACTTCAATACGATTGGAGCGAGGGGTGAGCACAAGTCTGATGGGATTTTCGTGATCAGATTCATCGCGGAGATCTGACAGCATTGGCAGTTTCTTTGCCTGCATGAGAGCCGCGATTTGTTCTAAAACTTTGCTGCCGGAAACGGCATGGGGAAGGGCTGTGATAATGATATCATCGTCCTCGCGTGTGAAGACAGCGCGCATGCGTAAGGTACCATTACCCGTTTGATAAATTTTCCGGATGTCTGCCTTAGGCGTGATGATTTCTGCTTCCGTGGGGAAATCAGGTCCTTGAATGAATTTGCAGATATCTTCTAAACTGCAATTTGGATTTTCCAATAAATGAATGCAGGCATTCACAACTTCCCTCATATTATGAGGAGGGATATCCGTTGCCATGCCAACAGCAATCCCTGTGGTGCCGTTCAATAATACGTTAGGAAGTCTTGCTGGTAATAATTTAGGTTCGTCTAGCGTGCCATCAAAGTTTGGCACCCATTCTACCGTACCCTGTTCTAATTCAGAGAGAAGAACGTCTGCATATTTTGACAAGCGTGCTTCTGTGTAGCGCATGGCAGCAAAAGATTTGGGATCATCGCTTGAACCCCAATTGCCCTGCCCATCTACCAATGGATAGCGATAAGAAAATGATTGCGCCATGAGCACCATGGCTTCATAGCAGGCGGATTCACCATGGGGATGAAACTTGCCGAGCACGTCTCCGACCGTACGGGCAGATTTCTTATATTTTGCCATGTTACTCAGATTTAACTCTGACATGGCATAGACAATTCTGCGCTGCACGGGTTTTAAACCGTCTGCAATATGCGGCAGGGCGCGATCCAAGATAACATACATGGAATAGTCCAAATATGCTTTTTCGCTGAAAACTTTTAAGGGTAGGCTTTCTGTGCCTGCATAAGGTAATGTGTTTGTTTTAGGCATTTGCTAAATCACCTTTACTTTCTAACCAATTACGTCTGTCAGTAGCCCGTTTTTTTGCGAGCAGCATATCCATGAGTCCAGTACTGTCATCTTCAGGTTCTATTGTGAGCTGTACCAGTCGACGGGTATCCGGTGCCATGGTGGTTTCACGCAGTTGTAGAGGATTCATTTCACCCAAACCTTTAAATCGCTGCACTACAATCTTGGCCTTTGACTTTTCAGCTGCAATTCTATCTAGAATACCTTGCTTTTCTGAATCGTCCAGCGCATAGAAAACCTCTTTCCCGGCATCAATTCGGTACAAAGGCGGCATCGCAACAAAGATATGGCCAGCTTCCACTAAGGGTCTAAAATGTTTCAAAAATAATGCGCAAAGCAAGGTTGCGATGTGCTGACCGTCAGAATCGGCATCTGCTAGGATGCAAATTTTGCCATAGCGAAGCTTATCGAGATCAAAAGAGGATAAGCCTGGATCAATACCTATGGCGACAGAAATATTATGGACTTCTTCTGAGGCCAGAACTTCCATAGGATCCACTTCCCAAGTGTTGAGTATTTTACCGCGCAAAGGCATAACAGCTTGGAATTCGCGATCTCTTGCCTGTTTTGCAGAGCCGCCTGCTGAATCGCCTTCTACCAGGAAAAGTTCTGTGCGTTTCGGATCTTCCTGGCTGCAGTCTGCAAGCTTACCTGGAAGTTTCGGACCTGAGGTGATCTTTTTGCGAGCAATTTGCTTTCCTGCCCGCATGCGATCCATGGCATTCTGAATAAAAAATTCGGCTAAGGCTGTGCCTTGTTGCACATGTTGATTGAGCCAAAGGCTAAAAGCATCCTTCACAACGCCCGTGACAAAGGCTGCTGCTTGACGTGAAGATAAGCGTTCTTTGGTTTGACCAGAAAATTGGGGATCCAAAATCTTCAAGGACAGAACAAAATTGATGTTCTCCCATATATCTTCCGGAGCAAGCTTCACCCCTTTTGGCAATAGATTTCGCAACTCGCAGAAATCGCGCATCGCATCCAAAAGACCGCTGCGTAGCCCATTGACATGGGTGCCGCCTTGCGGTGTCGGCACTAAATTAACATAGCTTTCTTGAAATGTTTCCTTGCGCTCAGGGGTAAAGAGCAGCGCCCAACTTGCGACTTCATCATTGCCCTCAAAATTTCCTTCTAAAGGCTCCTCTGGAAAAATTGGAGTTTCGCCTATTTGTTCTAAGAGATAAGCACGCAAGCCAGCTTCATAGTACCATTCATCGACTTCTTCAGTATTGCGATCTTCAAAGCGCACTTTTAAGCCAGGACACAGGACTGCTTTGGCTTGTAAAAGATGTTTTAATTGCTTTGCCAATATTTTTGGACTGTCGAAGTATTTAGGTTCAGGCCAGAATTGAACGATCGTGCCACTTTCGCCTTTTTCTGCTTTGCCAATTTTCTTGAGCTTCGAAACTCGTTCGCCTTGCTCAAAGGCCATGTGGTATTGTTCACCGTCTCGTGTGACTTTGACTTCTAATCTTTTTGAGAGCGCGTTTACAACAGAAACACCCACACCATGCAATCCACCAGAGAAACGATAATCTTTGGCAGAAAATTTTGCCCCGGCATGTAAACGGGTCAGAATCAATTCAACACCAGGGACTTTATGTTCGGGATGAATATCTGTGGGCATACCTCGCCCATTGTCAATGACTTCTAAGGACCCATCTTGGTGGAGAATGACAGAAATTTTGGTTGCATGGCCGCTGATGGCCTCATCGACACTGTTATCGATGACTTCCTGGGCAAGATGATTTGGACGAGACGTATCGGTATACATACCGGGACGTTTCCGTACCGGATCTAAACCGCTCAATACTTCTATGGATTCAGCTGTGTAACTTTTCTTTGACATGCCGCAAATACAATAAATGAAACAAAAAACAAGGTGCATACAAGATACAAGAAATCTTGTGCAAGAAACAAGACCCTATTTAGGGTCTGTTGACATTTCTACTATGTTGGCTTGTTACCGAACCAACTTACCTGAAGGTACGCAACTCATTCTGCGACTCTGAACGTCTTTGCGACGCTGGAGCAGGAACCACCTCAGACCTAGCCTCCAGCTCAACCGCTTGCATTTGTTGATGCTGTCTCACTCCAATTTCAAAATCAACCATGGATAGAACCATGCCAGATCTGCTGAACGATGCGTATTGATGCAGCACAGTTTTTGTCTGTTCTTCAAATAATTTCATATGTGCATCGTGAGAGGCATCCACGCCTGTTCCTGTTTTTCCAGCTCTCCTATTGTGATTTTGAACCAGTAAAGTCAATTTTTCTTTGTTCATGATCGAATCAGCGCCAATCCCTGAATGATACATACTTTCAAATATTTCTACTGACAAAACGGTGTGTGTCGAAGCAAATCCATTCTGATCCAAGCATTGCTGATCGCTTTCCATTAATATAGGCGGATGAAGCAGAAGCGTTTCTTGCTGTTCTTTGATATGCGCTCTAGCTTTATCTTTATCTTTATCTTTATCGGATCCTAATCCCAGAACTTCAAAATATTCCTCGGTTCCTCCTGTGATCTGTGGTCCGTCTTTTAATCGCTTTGTTTCTGCTTCTGTGTCTTCCGGTTTTCGATTCAGATTCTCTATCTTCAATATTTCTGCTTCCCTGTTAAATAATGCCTGTAATTCGTCAGGCACCAAATAAGAAAGAACGATAACGCTGATTTTCGAAGCCTCCTGAAATGACTTGATAATTGCTCGATTCAAAGGTACTGGGAATTGATTGATAATATCCAAATATTTTCCAATATCCCTTGGAAGCTGGTTAAAAAAGCGCCAAAAATAGTTTTGTGTCTGCAAACCATGAGTTGCAACGTATTTTCTATATATCCCTTTAGCACGAAGCTTGACAACGTCCGGGTCGGTTTTTATAAAATGTTCGCAAACAGAGAATAGTTTTACTGCACTATTTGCTGGCAATGTTGATCTATATTCCCCGAAGCATTTGGTGAAGTATTGAAAGATTTCAATATGTCTTCGCGCTTCATCTCTCAATTTTCTATATTCAGAGCTATCGTAATAGTTTTCAATAAAAATCACCATAGCTTCCTTGAGTGATTCTTTATTGGTTATTTTAGAAAATTGCGAGACTGCTAATCCAATCCAATCTACTTTATCGCCGCCGACTCTGCATTCAAAAATTTGAGAATCCGTAAAATCGAAAATACTGGAGTTGCCCTCCTCAATGTTTGGCAATTGTTCGAAGCGATTCACTTTAAATAGCATGTTTCTACCAAGGCTATCCTTTTTCAGGATTTGATCTCTGATTTCTAACAAGCGTCTGTAATTTTTTTCTAAGAAATAATCTGTCCCTGACTTAGGCGATGTTGCTGCCACAACCGCAACCGAAGCCTGATCACTGGCATCAAATTCGCAAACATCGATTGCTGATGAATCCCACTCTAAACCTGGAGACTCCTCTTCGCCTTGAAGATCTGAAACCTCACTCGAATCACGTGGTATCTCAATTACTTTTTTGCTGCCATTGGGATTAAAATATTTCTCAAAATGTTTTAAACTTTCAATACCAATATTTGCAAATTCTGCAGCAAAAATGAGCGGATAGAAATCCTCGCGCAGGTAGTTTGCCAAAGTAGGGGCGATAAATAGCTTGATAGCCGCAGCTCTCAGTCTTTCTACAAGCTTATTCTCTCTCTCTCGCTCTTCCTCTAGTTCTTTTTCCTTGTCGCTGTCTTCATCTTTTTCTTTAGCTTTGTCCTTGTCTTTCCATTTGCATTTCTCTTTACTATTTGCCAGTATTTCTGAGAGTTTCTTGAGGACTCTTTTCTCTACCTCTTTCTCGTGTTTGCAGCGCTCTAATTCTTTTTGGCATTCCGCTTCAATGCTGGCTTTTTCACGCCTTTTTTCAAAGCTTTCTTGTATGAGAGCATGTCTTTCTTGCATGTCATCATACTGTTGTACCAATGCTTTCGATTTATCATCTTTTAATTTTTTCAGTTTCTTTATCGACAGCGGACATCTTGCAAGGAAAGTCTCTTGCTCGCTAAGAACAGCCAACTTTGCTTGCTGCATTTCTTGCTCGATTTTTTGCTCGATTGTTTCCCGTACTTCCAAAGCAAAGGCAGCCGACGCAAGTTTCTCAAGGATTTGTTTTTTGATTTCATCCTTAACTGCATTCATTTCATCCAAGAACCTCTTGACATTTCTATCTGCTCTTTGGAGATCAAGCCCTGAAGGATCATGATCCAGATCACGATATCCTTTGGCAAAATACTCAATCAAAAGCTTGCGCTCCTTAATGAAGCGCACTTGATCCTCTTTGGATTTTATGACATTACGATCTTTTCTGTCGTACATACCTCTCATAAACATGTCAATATGGAGCTTGATGTCTGCTTGCACCTCACCAAAACAATCAACGGCTCTATTCATCTCTTCATGGAAAAGATCAATTTCCACTAACATCGAGAATTGCAAGCCGCTTTTGGCAAAAAGTTGTCTGTCAGATGACTGTAATTCATCGGCTGCAAATTTATCCTGGAGTCCTCTCATTTCTTCCATGATGTTGCCAATCGCCATTTGCAACCCATGCAAAGGCGAGACAAAGCTTTTTGCCTTCAAAAAGTGACGGGCACCATCGGGTTCGCCGTTAATGGTTCCAAAATCCCGTTCCATTTCTGGATACATCCCGGTGCTGATATGTTGTGCTGGCACCTCTTCTTTGGTGTGATCGAAATATTTGCCCTGTCCCCCAGAAAGAAGATAAGCTACAGTTCGACTTGAGTAATAAAGATTTCTATAAGTATCGTGTAGGCCCCTTTTGAAGCCATGTAGAGTGTCCCCAAGGCGGGTTAACAAACCTAAGTTTTCCTTGCAATTTGCCTTATATTGGAACAGTTTTACGACGCTTTGATCAGAATCCAGTATTTTTTTCTTAAATTTGCCCAAAAAAGCAGCCCAATCATTAGTGAAAGCGGTGCGCTTTTTATTCATCGCATCCCTTTTCCTTTGTTCTGCTATTTTCTTTTCTGCTTGCTTCTTTCTTTCCTCTTTCAGTTGTTTTATTTCTTCCTCAGTTTTCTGTGCAACTGCAGCCACTTTGTGTGGTTCGTCTTTCTTGCTACTATCAGCAAATTTTTGTTTGTCCGCTGCGCTCTTACGCTTATCCGTTGTAGGTTTGAATCTGTTTTCGACGGCGATCTTTTTCTCTTCCGCAGCCTTCTTCATTTCTGCAAGCTTTGTCTGCAGATCTTGCTCTGCAATCTTTTGTGCTTCTCCACTGCTGTTTGCAACCATACCTTGCAACACACAAACTTCAAAAAGATCGATGAACTGCTTTGGGTCATTCTCTGCCTTAATCAAAGAAAGAGCCAATAATCCCAGAATGCCATCGTCCTCTTTGCAGAGTTTAAAAACCGCCGCATCTTGCTTAATAGGCCTATCTGCTTTCAAAAATTCATCCATTCCAGATCGCAATTTTGACATCAATACTTTACGTACCTCTTCTTCACAAAGCACGATATGATTTTCTAGTTCATTTTTTTTGCTAGCCAAGAAAGCAGAGAATTCGAGCAATGGAAATCTATCGTCCACGGAAAAGTAGTTTAGAATTTTCTTCAAGAAATGAAGAACATAGGTATCCATTGCCATGATTTGCTCAAATTCACAGTGTGCTTTTTCTTGTTCTTGTTCAGAAAGTACGCAGAAGTCAGGCTCTGTCCCAGAGCTCTGAACTATTCTACTATCACGTTCCCTGGCTTGTTTTTTTCTCGGTCACAAGAAGTGCTGTCTTGCCCGCCATCTTTTCCATCTTTTGAAGGTGACTTCAAGTATTTCGTATTCATCCTATTAAAAACTAGGCCGTCAACGTCATCAGAATCTGCAATTCTCCTTGCAGCATGTGCGCCGAACCCAGCATCTTCAGACCTCGACTTTTGTTGGAACATCCCGAAAGATTGACTGGATAGTGTGGCAGAGAGACTTTGTCTCTCAAATTCTGGTCGGCTATGCACCAAGGCCTTTTTCATTTTCTCTAGATCGCCAGTATATCTCTCGAAATCCGAATCAAAAGCCTCGTTGCCGCTTTTGCCGAGCGCATGCAATTGTTCTAATGTACTGAGCAGAATTTTTTTAAAAGCCTCCGAGCCAAATTCCTCAGTTCGTATTTTATTTGTGAATGCAGATTTGAGAGCTTCAAAAATTTTCTTTTTTACGTCCAAAGTGCTGCCAGCCATTATTTACCTCTTGTCATTAACCGAATCATTTAACGAAAAACATTTACCAAATTATTTATCGAATCAATTAGGGTTCTCTGGGTACTTAAAATATTTGGTGTATTACCCTATTTATTACCCTATAAGAATACTAAACAGGGTTTGTCCATTATATATAACTTACTGATATCCTTGAATTTTTCTCTATTTCTCCGCAAATAAAGTTATCAAGCATGAAATTTTAATAAATTGCATTATATCAGCATACCTTATAAAAAAGCAAATCCTGGAGCTATTACCTCTCCATAACCTACCTCCAGAAACCCCCATTACTTTGGCCCTACTCTTTCTCTTCATTGTTTTTTCACTCTGAATATAGTAATATGATCTTACTTTTATTGTATCTAGGTTTTTTATCTGATTGGTTAAAAGAACAGTATTTTTAAAATAATCAAATAAATCAATATGTTACGATTATTTAACATCGTTATTTTAGAAGTTTTTAAAAATATATTTAATAAAAAATTAATTCAAAGGGGGACTTATGGGGTTTTCTCATCTCGACAATAAAATCATTGAGTTTATAAAAAATGGCCAAGAAAAGCATTTGAAAAAACTACTTGCGGAATATAAACAGGCAATCGATTTCAAGCATACAGATGAAAATAAAAATACCTTACTCCATTATGCCTATCTCTATGGGGGATCCCATGCAAGTAGTATTGCCCAATTATTGAGAAGATACGGCGCAGATCCCTTAGCTGAAAATAACTATGGTCTTACCCCTTTTGATATCTGCTACTCGATGGCGGATGATTCTGCAAAAAAATGGATTTCTGTGATGATGGAAGAGGAAAGGCGTAAAGTATCTCTCTTGGAACACACCAAGCAAAAAAAATCCGAATTAGATACCTCGACCCCCGCTGCCAAAGCGATTGAAGGCCCCCAGAGTGATCTCCCCTTTGCTCTGACAGCAAATTCTCCCTTTAGTGTCCTTGCTAATAATCAATTAAATACTCTACAAACACTTGTTGCTTTGCCGAATGAACCAGAGTTAGACGAAGATACAGCAAAAGCTAAAGTTCAAATGAAAGCAAAACTCCAAGAATTTATAAACTATATCAAAGTACGGCGAGATCTTTATCTTGTACAAGGCAAAAAGGCTGAGCTTGAACGAACACCCTTGATGTATGCAGTGGCCATGGGTGATATCAGTATTGTCAGGGCATTGCTCTCCTATGGATTTGCAGATCTCTACCCCGCCACATCAAACTACAATTTAATCCCAAAGGAAACCGCAATGAGTCTCGCTCTCAAGGTTGCCCAGAAAGACAAAATTGGTCTCGAAATTGCGAATGCTCTCTTAGCTCGCAGCGATATCAGCGATATCAATCAGAAATTATATAATCCTAATAATCCTTCACAACCTCTGCCGCTCATCATTCATTTGCTGGATCCTAACACACAACCTGGGGTCATCAAATTTCTACTCGAGCAAAAAAATCTTGACCTCTTCAAATCCTTGTGCGAAGGACTGCAGGGCCGAGAGCGAGAAGAAGCACTGCGTAATCCCCCGTTCATCAAATTAATTACTTTCAACAGAGATAATTTTATCAAGAAAATTGGCGATGATGCTAGGGCTGCCAAACAAGAAATACTAAAGAACACAAAGCTCGACAAAGTGGAAAAACAACGCGAGATTCGAAAAATTGATGACTTTGCAAATGAACAGGGTTATTTAATTAATACAAAATTTCGAGCACTTCTCGTGAAGATCATCGATTACTTAAAGGACAAAGCATTAAGTTTTGGTGTAGAGCGACAAACTCTTGCAAATGAAGTGAAAATAATGAGGGAGCAAAAACTGTTGCAACTGCAACATCCCGAAGAAATAAAATCTGCAACTGAAGCAGCAGCAATAACAGCAGCCGTGAAAAAAAACCAAGAAGAAATGGAACTCAATCACACCGTAAAACTCTGCGAACTGAATAATTTATGTGACGATCTATTGAAGTTGTATCAGGATGGTCTGCTAGCGCTTGAACAAAGCTTTATTCCCAGTTTCAGTTTAGAAGATGAAAGCGCAAAACTCTTCAAGGCGCAAAGAATTGGAGTGGAGCGTTTGGGGAAATGGCAGGAAGATCTCCTTAACGAACATAAAGAAATGCAAGAACTTGTCAGAGCACACAAGGCAAAGCTAAAAGAATTGGCTCATGAGCACCAAGTATTTAATGTCGAAATGGGGGAATTTCTGGACATTATCGTAGAATATTTGGATGATGGAGTCTATGCTAATCCCCTTGTTCAACTCCTGGGTGATATCAAAGACAAAAGAAAAAAAGAACTGGTTGAGCCTTCACTTCAGAAGAGAAAAGAAGAAATGGATAGGGTCAAAGCTTTAGAAAAAGTTGATACAGAAAGGGACGATGACTTTGACATCCAATTTGATCCAGCCTCTGAATCAATTCAGTTTAAGATCCCAATCGAAAGGCTTTCAGAACAAGCATTAATGGGGCTTGAGTTATTCAATAAATCAAGTTCTTCGGTTCGCACGCTCATACCCGTAAAAGGACAAGAAGCTCCGCTCATTCGGCAATTTTCTTCGGATTTTGTTCAAAGCGAATTGCAGAGACGATCAGGACCCGATGCTCTCTCCGACCGTGAAAGAATGCAAGCAGGTGTTATTGCCAGAGAAGCTCCCAAAAAAGTACTTCTCCCTACTCTTACTGAATCACGATCTCAACCTGCTGCTCACAAACCTTTCCACAGATCGGCCACACAATACAGCGGTAGCAAGGCTGCAACTATGGATACTCCGCACAAACCACACGGAATTAGTTCGATGACTGCTCGCCAAGATAAAGATCTCAAAAAAATAATGCAAAAAATCGGTCTCCGATCCCAATCAAGATCAAGGTCAGGAGAAAGACGGGAAACTGTATCTCCACCAGAGCTAGACATTGAGAGAAACACCTTAAGATCCGAATCACCCATTGTTACTTTTAGTGAAGCTGGCAGTTCTGTTTTAAATTTAAAGGGAGCTTCTAAGAGTGCACCTAGCAGCCCTCATGCCACTGTTGGTGCACCGCAGTTAGGCATTTCGGTTCGACCTTCTCCATTCTCATCTACTGCTACACCGGGAGCGGGTCAAGTGGCTTCGACGGTAGGGTTAGATGAACGAAAACAACATGCTGAAAAACTGCATAGTTCATTTCATGCTGATCATGATGAAAGAATTGGAATGCCGCAAGAAGCTTTACATCTTTCGGACTCTATAGAATCTGATCCTAAAAAATCACTCCTAGATGATACTGCCATGGAACTTGATATATCCCCTACTGATAAAAGACAACTGATAGGATTGGCCGTTCCTCCAATCAAAGACAGAACTTCGCTTAAAAAACATTGGAGCACTGATAGTCGTAAACGTAAATTTGTTTAAAAAATTTTAACTACCGTTCACGACTCCTGCAGCAGGAATCATTTTACGTTGTAGAAGAGACAGAAAAGTAGCTTCTGTCATATTCTGTGTTGAATAGGGAATGGCATGAGTCTTACAAATATGAATCAAAGTTTGAATGTCTATACTAAGTTCTATATCCCATTGTTGATAGGTAGTAAAGCCTATCCCTATTAACATTTTGTTGAGTTTTACTAATAGAGGTCTGCTGTTAAAATCCGGAGTTTTTTCATCATTTTTCTGCGTAGAAGTGGAATGATACAACGGTAAGATTACAGTAGGCTGCCATTTTTTTTCTCTGGCATTTTGCAGAAAATTCTCCAAAAGCATAAGGTCACTTAATTTATGAATGGAGCAACTTTGCTTTGAAGTAACTTCATTGCTTTCTTCTAGAAGCCATGGCAAAGAGACTTCGAAATGAGTAGTGAGTTCTGAAATTGTAAAATGTTTATCAAGATGCTTTAGAAGAAAAACCTGATCTATGGCTGGAATCTCATGACTATTAAATAACTCTAACAATTTTTCATGCGATATCTCTTTAATATCCTTCTTAATATCATTAATATTTCGATGCTTTATATTTTTATTAACATCCTCAATATCCTTATTTGAAAGTTTCATAAATTAATTCCTAATTCCCTAATTTCCATATCTTAATAGCGACTTGATAGCATCTTGCTTTTCATTCACATATGCAGTTTGAGTATACGAGAGTTGTAGGGAATTGGCTATCTGGCGTATACTCACTCTTTTCTAGGGATTAGAAATCTAGACACTTTCTAGTCTCTAGTCTCCGGTTTTCCTGATTCTAGTTCTAGTAAGGGGTCCAATGATGATCGAATCTCAATATTTAATTATTCTAAGCAGTCTTTTTGCATTGGCCTATGGCGCCTTTGCAGCTAAGTCTGTCTTTCAGTCTGCTTCCGGCGATGAGCGAATGCAGCAAATTGCACTTGCCATTCAAGAAGGAGCAAGTGCCTATTTAAACCGTCAATACAAAACCATCAGCTTGGTTGGCATTGTTATGGCTATTGGTTTGTATTTTGTGCTTGGCCAATATTCAGCATTAGGATTTGTAATAGGTGCAATTCTATCCGGGCTAGCTGGATATATTGGAATGGGTGTTTCAGTACGCGCAAATGTCCGTACAGCTGAAGCAGCTAAAGGCGGTTTGGCCAAAGCTCTCAACATCGCTTTTAAAGCTGGGGCGGTTACGGGCTTGTTAGTCGTTGGCCTTGCATTATTGGGCGTCACTTTATATTACATTATTCTGAAAGAACTCAATCTGCCTGAAAGGACACAAATGGAAGCATTATTGTCCTTAAGTTTTGGTGCATCGCTGATTTCCATTTTTGCTCGATTAGGAGGAGGCATCTTTACGAAAGGTGCTGATGTCGGTGCAGATTTAGTCGGTAAAATTGAAGCAGGTATCCCAGAAGATGATCCTAGAAATCCAGCCGTAATTGCTGACAATGTGGGAGACAATGTTGGAGATTGCGCTGGCATGGCAGCCGATTTATTTGAAACTTATGCCGTTACCATCGTTGCAACCATGCTTCTCGCCGCAATTTTAGCCCCAGCTTCCCTGAAAGATGCCCTGATACTCTATCCCTTATGCATCGGAGGCGTTTGTATTTTGGGTTCCATTGTGGGCACCTTCTTTGTTCGTTTAGGTAGAACACAAAATATCATGTCCGCCCTATATAAAGGTTTGATAGCCGCTTCTATCATTTCAGGATTATTGATTGTCTGGGTTACCTATCAAATCATTGGCATCAATACCAGCTTTGAAATCGCTGATAGAGTTTTGACTGGCTATCATTTGCTTTATTGTGCTTTAGCGGGTTTAATTGTGACAGGCTTGCTGGTATGGATCACAGAATATTATACCTCCACTGCATTCAGACCTGTTAAAAGCGTTGCACAAGCTTCAACGACTGGTCATGCCACCAATATTATCCAAGGATTAGCAGTTTCCATGGAATCCACGGCACTCCCTGTCTTGGTAATTTGTGCCGGCATTCTCTTTAGCTACTATTTTGCAGGTCTTTTCGGTATAGCGATTGCAGCAACTACCATGCTGGCTTTAGCGGGTATGATCATAGCCCTGGATGCGTATGGTCCCGTTACTGACAATGCAGGCGGCATTGCAGAAATGTCCCATCTCCACAAAGATGTCCGTACCGTGACAGACGCCTTGGATGCTGTTGGGAACACCACCAAAGCAATCACCAAAGGCTATGCCATTGGTTCTGCAGGACTTGCTGCATTAGTATTGTTTGCAAGTTATACCGAAGATCTGAAACATTATTTTCCTTCTTTGGATGTGAATTTTAACCTGCAAAATCCTTTTGTTGTGGTTGGATTATTCATCGGCGGTTTATTACCCTATTTATTTTCATCTTACGGTATGATGGCGGTCGGTCGAGCCGGTGCTGCGGTAGTGGTCGAAGTACGGCGTCAATTCCGTGAAATAAAAGGTATCATGGAGGGCACTGCAAGACCAGAATATGGTACCGCGGTGGATTTACTTACGAAGGCAGCTATCAGAGAAATGTTGATCCCATCTCTTTTACCTGTGCTCGCGCCTATTGTGCTGTACTTTGTTGTTGACTGGATCGGAGGCCAAGCAGCAGCATTCTCTTGCTTAGGTGCCATGCTGTTAGGAACCATCGTAACAGGCTTGTTCGTCGCTGTTTCTATGACTTCTGGCGGCGGCGCTTGGGACAATGCTAAAAAATATATTGAAGATGGCCACTTAGGCGGTAAAGGTTCTGAAGCACATAAAGCCGCAGTGACCGGAGATACAGTCGGGGATCCCTACAAAGACACGGCAGGCCCAGCAATCAATCCGATGATTAAAATTATTAACTTGGTCGCCTTGTTGCTGTTGGCGATACTTGCACATCATTAAAAGCGAAATCCCCCTAACCCCCCTTTAAAAAGGGGGGCTGGGGGGATTTGGTGTCCATGGCAAAGCCTGAACGGTTGCCTAAAATACTAACCCTGCTCTAAAACCAAACTCCCAGGTTTTGTTCCGAGGCTCATAGCCAACAAAACGCCCACCAGTGCTTCTGTTTACAGTAGAATCTTTGATATTCCAATACCGCACAAAAGTACCAACGAGATAATCAAAGCATTCAAATTGAGACGGGATGTAGAGATCAAATCCAGCGCGTGCACCCATACCTCTTTTTTGGAGATTATGTACCACACCATTGATATGACTACGTTGTCTGCCGCCCAAAAACCAATCGTATTCTACGTGACTTATCAATTGCATATCACTTGCTAAAGGAGTGACTAATTTTACGCCAAAAGGAACATAACTATAATGAGATTCTCTGAGATATCCATAATGCCCTGTTGAACTCAGGGAATTGTTACCATCATTTCTCACATAGCGGCCTGCGATACCGACATAAGGTTCTAACATATTGCCATTGGACATGGGCAACATAAAATAGCTCAGCAGGCGCATTTCGGAAATTGCATATTTTTCAGAATTATTACTGCCGGTATCCCTGGAACGATACCGAATATTATCGCCAAAGCTGTAAGATCCTTCCAAGCTAAATCGAAACACTTGGCATTCTGGGGTATACCCGAGACTGTAGTAAATACCATAGAGCGGACCGCTGTCTTGCATCAGGAAACGATTCTTTCTATCTAATTCTCGATAGTGGTAATGATATCCTGTAAGGCCAAGATCACCATTGAAACCTGGCTCGTAATAACGTAGATCTGCAATTGCAGATCCCGTAACCAGTGACAGGGCAAGAATAGCAAAACTTTTCAACTTTGATTTCTGGTTTTGTTTTAATATATTTTTTGTTATTTCTTCTTTCATACAAACTCCCTTTTTATGAGCATCTTAGGAAATAAAAGAAGGGAGCCTCACAACTCCCTTCCAATCAGAAAGTGGCATTGTATTAAAATTTATACATTAAGCCAAGTCCAGCTGAGGTCATATTCTTGACGTACTTATTACCTTTTTGATGTCGCAGCATTAAGCGTGCACTCAGGTTCTCGTCAATATTGTAACCAACACCTGCACCAACGCGAATACCCGTTTTGGAGGATTTAGCAAAATTATCTGACTGTTCAACCAATCTCCCTCTTGGAGTAAATTCCTCAATTTTCCCAGAGATTTTCGTGCTCAATCTTCCAATACCGACACTTCCAATCAAATCAACACACTCAGAGATAGGTACATAACCCATTATATCAGCATACATGTTTCGATGATGCTTAGCTTTTGGTGATGTAACTGTATTCATAGAATTATATGGTGAGATTAATTTTGGCATTTTTCCACCCGATAAAAATGTGTATCCGGCTTCTATTCCAAAAAATTCATTGATGCGAGAACCCGCAAATAATGAAAAACCACCGCCACTTTTATGAAACCAGGATTTGTTATTTTTTAATTCCCACACCTCACCTGCACGGTCAGTTAGCTTTTTTGTACCGCTATAACGATTCACTTGGCCTTCGGCACCGACATAAAATTGTGGATCACAATCCAAGGCCAGAGTAGTCCCGCTGACAAGCATCGTGCCTGACAAAGCCAGAATAGCTAAATTTATTTTCGACATTCTCATAATGTAATCTCCTACTTCTATTAATGTTGGATGTTTAGTTTCAAACTATGAAACTATACGAAATAAGATGGTAAAGGATAATTCCTTTAAGGTAAATACCTCCCAACAAAATAAAATTCTCGGTACTGCCTATGAACGCCCATCTTTAGGCATTTCTCCACAGCCATCCAACTGTTCTATTACAAAACAAGTATTTAATTAAAATATAATTATTATGTTTTTGAAATTGTACTAACATGCAGTTTAGAGATACAATTACAATTAATGATATCGTAGGAAACTCCAAGGATGATACATTCGCACAAGAGGCATGCTCGACATAGCCACAAACACCAAACAAAACACAAGGAAAAAATTGCAAAGGTCACTGTGGGGTGGCAGGAATGGTGTGCATTACCAAAACTTCATTTGCCGGCTATTAAAGCAAAGATTGATACAGGCGCAAAAACGTCCGCATTACATGCCTGGGACATCTACACCGCGCATCGCCATGGCGAACTTTATGTTCATTTCACCATACATCCTATTCAACGCAATATCCGTATTACAGAACTTTGCACTGCTCGTGTTATCGACCAAAGAACCATCATGAGCTCGAGCGGCCAGAAAGAAAAACGCTATGTTATCAAAACACCTATTGCATTAGGCAACATGATCTGGGACATTGAGATCACTTTAACGAACCGCGATGCTATGTCATTTCGAATGCTGCTTGGAAGAGATGCACTGAAGGGGCACATCATCGTGGATCCAGGAAGAAAAATGTGTCAAGGACAATTAACTCCAAAACTATTGAGATCGCTCTATGTTCATAAGGGCCATTAAAGCTAAGCCAAATCTCCTGGATTGCTTCGCTGTCGCTCGCAATGACGCCAGATTCCTGCGATATCGCATTGATCTTGCGTCATTGCGAGCGACAGCGAAGCAATCCAGTCCATGTAGTTATCAAAATTTTAAGGATTTATAGATAGAAAGCCATGAAAATAGCCATACTTACACATAATATCAGTGCCTTCAGCCAGCAAAGATTCATTCAAGCAGCAAAAGCTAGAAACCATGAATTAAAATTTATCCATCTTTCATATTGCTATACCAATATCGCAGGGCAAAATCCAGACGTCTACTACCGCAACAATGAAACCTTCCATGATGTGGATGCCATCATACCGCGCATCAGTGCCAAACATACTTTCTATGGCACAGCAATTTTGCGCCAATTTGAACGACAGGGGATCTATATCATGAATAATGCCAGCGGAACCGCATGTTCTCATGACAAATTACGCATGTTGCAACATTTGTCGAAAAAAAATCTCGCGATGCCCAACACTGGCTTTACAGACGCGGTGGAGGAAGCTGAAAGATTGATTGCTTTAGTGGGTGGAGCACCTGTTATCGTACGTTTGCTAGAATCTGCGGATGGGAAAGATACTATTTTTGCGGAAACGCATTCCGCTGCTGTCAGCGTCATCAATGCTTTCAAACAATTGAAGATCAAAATTCTGGTACAAGAATATATTCAAGAAGCGGCAGGGGCTGACATTCGCTGTGTTGTTGTCGGCAATAAGATCGTTGCTTCACTCCAGAGAAGCGTCTTTGAAACTGGATTCAAATCTCGTGCTCGTTTTCTCGCAAATTGTCATCCCATTAAGATAAGCCAAGCCGAAAAAAATTTGGTTCTGGAAGCGCTTGCTGCGCTCAAGCTAAATTTGGCGACTGTTGCTATCATCCGCGCAGATCGAGGCCCTTTACTCTTGGATATAGACTCATGTCCCAAGATTGAGGTGTTAGAAAAAATAGCGAAAGTCGATATTGCTGATACTGTCCTCGCTTTTATCGAGAACCATGTAAAGAATCGCGGTGCAACATCAACCACTGAAAAGCAATGACCGCAGAAGCTGCTCGCAATTTGCCCTGTTTCATGATCTGCAACGCTTCATCATAACTCAAAACATGCACTTTGATGTCTTCACCATCATGATGCAGGCCATGAAGTGTTCCTTGTTCTGGTGCATCAATCAAGCCGCAATAGATAGTCGTTTCCTCATCAGAAATTCCAACTGACACTAAATAGGTATGAATGGGTATCAAGGATTTTATTTTGCACCCCGCTTCTTCCAGTGCCTCTCGATGTGCAGCTTCGATCAGAGACTCACCCTCATCAACCATGCCTGCTACGATATCTAATACCCAAGGACTCTTGGAATCTGCTAGAACACCAACGCGCATTTGTTCGATAAACACCACCTTGTCTTTATCCCCATCATATAAAAGCACAGCGGCAACTTTTGGACGCATAATAAGTTCACGCGATACCGGAATGCTCCACCCTCCTTCAAACAGTCTAAATTGAAGTTTATATTGTTTGATAGGGCAGTAACCAGAATAGACAAGCTTTTCCTCTAAGATTTTAACATCTTCGTGCTTAAATTGTGGTGTCCAGGAATTGGTCATGATATACTCCAAGTTAATTTTAACCATTGTACTTTACCACCCATGGAAGTAAATATCGCTCGTTCAAATATGGTACAACAACAAGTACGCGCATGGGATGTGCTAGATCCCAGCGTACTTGAAATTATGTCCCAAATCCCAAGAGAACTCTTTGTGGCTAAAGAATTCCAGCAATTGGCTTTTAGCGATGCATTTGTTCCCATTGGATTTGATCAAGTCAGTTTAAAACCTAATATTATTGGAAGAATGCTGCAAGCTCTTCAACTAAATAAAAAAGATAGCGTACTCGAAGTTGGTACCGGAACTGGATATATAACAGCCTTGGCGGCGCACTTTGTAAAGAGTATTATAAGCATCGAGATAATTCCAGAACTCTCTCAAATTGCAAAGGGTTTGCTGAGGAATTTAGGCATTTTTAACGTGAACTTAGAGGTCGGAAATGCTGCAACTGGTTATAGCATTCATGCCCCTTACGACGTTATTATGATGACTGGCTCTGTTCCTTGTCTCCCGAAAGGCTTAATTGATCAACTTGCATTCAATGGCCGTTTATTTGTGGTGGTTGGAAATTCTCCGGCTATGTCTGCATTACTTATCACTCGGCACAACAAAAACCGATTTACTGATAAAATTCTATTTGAAACGGATATTCCGCCGCTACAGAATGCAGAACAGCCAAATAAATTCAGGTTCTAGGTAACAAACGGCTAACTGTTCAGATACCTACAAAATATCAGGTCCTTATTAAAGGATCCATAATCTAAATGACGAAGTAACTAAATATGACAAAAAATAACTGCAGAATTACTACCGTGTTTTTAATGGCAACTTCTTTTATTTTCTGCTGCACGACTGCTTTCGGACAAGCCGCGCAGTCTACACGCTCTCACCCTGCACAATATGATTTGATAAAATTATACCAAGAAGCACAAATCAATGATTCAATTTTGCAAACAGCAAAAGAAATCCAGCTTGCTGAACGACAAAAATTGCCATTAGCTCGGGCACATTTTCTGCCTGTGGTTGATATCGAAGTAAATTATCTCGCAGATCGAGACAGAGAACGAAGCAGAAATCTTGGTGCCTTTCATTTAAATCGCTACTGGCTCTCTGTCGTGCAGCCAATCATTCATTTTGAACACTGGAAAAAGTATTCGCAAGCCACTGCCATTGTCAAAAGGGCTAACGCGCTTTATTCGGCAGCAGAACAAAATCTTATGCTGCGGCTTGCGACCGCCTATTTTAACGTGTTACAGGCCATTGATAATTTCTACTTTTCCAAAGCCTCTGTAGATGCTTATTGCAAAATTCAAGAACAGACAGAGGAACGTTATAAAGCAGGCCTTACTTCAAAAACCGATTTTGAAATTGCCAAGGCTCAGCATGATAACGCTATGGCAAGCTTGCTTTTGGCAGAAAATGAAATTTGCAATCAAAAAGAAAGACTGCGTGCCATTGTGGGACATGAAGTCGATGAGATTTTACCCTTGCGGGAGAACATCAATTTCACGCCGCCTGAACCCTGTGATCTGGATAAATGGATTGCTACTTCTCTAGCACAAAATTTTGATCTACAAGCCGGCCGTTTTGGCACTAAAGCTGCCAAAGATAATATCAAGATTCATGAATATGAGCATTTGCCAAGAGTTGATGCAACAGGCAATCTAAGCTCACCCCGGAATCAAAAATCTATTACTGGGCCACATTCCAGATCTCTAGACCGAAATGTAGGAGTCAGGATCTGTGTGCCTGTATTTCAAGGCGGCACTGTGAATTATAGGACGCGTCAAGCTGTACATGAGTACCTAAAAACGGATCGTGAATTGGAAACGCTCTATCGCGAGGTAGAGAATCTTACCCGGAGATCTTTTCGAGGTGTCATGACGCAAATTGGACAAATCGGAGTGCTAGAACAAGCGATGCGTTCTAATGAAAATGCACTCCAAGCAACCACGCATTCTTTCAATGAAGGAACACGGACTATCGTGGATGTATTGAACGCGCAACGAGATTTGATCAGATCACAGCAGGCACATTCAGCGGCTCGGTATCAGTATGTATTGAGCAGCTTGGAGTTGAAGCTCGCAGCAGGTATTCTGTGTGTTGAGGATTTGTGTCATGTTAATTCTTGGTTGCAGTCAAACCCTGGTTAAAGCCTCGCGACTTTAACTCATCGCACTGTTCACCGCATGAAGCAAATGTTCCGGATTGATAGTCCCCAATATTATTGAACTCACTCCTGGTTCTTTGAGAATGAACTCTAAGGCATGATGTACGGGATCTGTGCCGGGCATGTTTTGAATATGCCCACTCATGAGTGCCTTCTTAATCAAAATCCCCTTATTTAATTCAGCTGCCTGCTGAATAATGGGATACTCTTCAGTATGCAGCGGATTATACATTATCATTGCTGCATCCGATTTTTGCAGTGCGAGCTTGCCGCCAGAAACAGTCTTTGTGGACATGCCAAAGGCGCGAATTTTTCCTGCTTTCTTGAGATCTGCTAGAAAATCCAGCAAGCCAAAATGATTGATAATTTCAAGATCATTGCCATCCGAATGTACCAGGACTAGATCTAAGTAATCTGTTCGCAATCTTTTGAGACTCCGATCTATGCTGAACTGTGCATGCTCTGGGGTGAAATCATAGACAGAATTTCCATCAATGAATTCTTCACCTGTTTTGGTAGCATAAATCCAGTCGGAGCGCTGTCGGATCAATTGTCCCAAGCGCTCCTCGCTGCTGCCATAGGATGGGGCAGTATCGATGAGATTAATACCCTGTTCTCTTGCAATACTGAGCAGGTTTAGAATTTGCTTATCGCTCGGCAATTCAAAGGGTTGAGGAAATTTTACCGCCTGATTGCGGCCAAATTTTGTGGTGCCGATTCCAATAGGAGAAACTTGAATACCAGTGCTGCCAAGATTTCTTTTCTGCATCATACAATAAATTTTCCTATAAAATTTTGACTTTGCCTAAAAAATTCTAAACAAATTTTTGTTTAAAACTTCTGAGAGGTAACAGTTGCAGTTCGCAAAGGTTCAGATGCAATTCCAGATTCAGACCTACCCAAAGTAACTTCAGTTTGAATAGCATGAGCAGAACCCTCCAGAGCAGGCGCATCTGCGTCTTTCTCCGGCAGTTTGAACGCAGCAAAAACATCAAAAGAAGTTTTCTTGCGTAGATGCTTGTGCATGGGAACAAAATTCAGTTTAAAACTGTCACCAGAAAAAGATCCATAGACTGATGAAACCCTGCTGTGACCGCGAAAATCTGCCGATAAATCTACACTATTTTTTTTGCTTGCTGCTGGTGTTACCTCTTGCGAGACACATTGCAATCCAAGACTGGCCGCAAATTTAATTAATTCTTCAGCGTTGCGATCGCGTTGTCCTCTCTTGAAAGTAAATTTCATAGTTTTGGTGTGTAAGGGATGTGGGGTATCGGGTGACCCTCCGTAAAGAGTTGCCATTTGTCTTGCTTCAGTTTTATCTTTGTCTTCAAGTTTTTGATAATCTACAACTGCTGTTTCAACAACTGACTCTGGCTTACACACTTCTGCCAATTCTATGTCAGTTTCAGATACCGTTGCAACGAAAGAGCTTTGTTCTGCTAACAGCTTACCATCGGAAGAAATTAATGCTCCTATCCCGCCTTCTTCGGCTTTGGTTTTATTTTCCTTCGCTGATTCATCCGCTGATTCATCGATTGCCCTATGATCTTTTTCTAATACCATTTCTAATACTGTGCTCATGATCTGCCCCTTTAAATATAAATATTAAGTCAGGTTACTTTAGGCTCTAGTTATAACCATAGCCGTGGTTATAATTTTCGATCCCAAGCAGGTAAAGCAATTTTAGGTTTCTCCATGCAATCTTGCAAGCTTTGTAATTGCCCGATTGAGGCTTCAATACGTCTATCTTCCAAAGAAGTTATAAAACGATCTGCGAGCATTGGTGCTAATGCGAGTTTGGTTGGCCAAGCCACAGAATAATTTGATTCATTACATAAAAATAAAGAATCTGGACGTTTGCCATCGGGCTGTCTCGCTTCAGCACGATTGATATAAAAACTGCTGAATTCCACTTTATTCCAATCAATCCACGGGAACAAGCTTTCCAATTCTTTTTTTGTAATTTCTAACTGTGCATCCTTTGTCCTATGAGCGCCATCTTCTGCAAGTTGTCCTCCAATATACCAGACATATTTTCCATCTATTGTATGATGCGTAGTAATTGTGACTCTGGGATTCATGCCCTGATCGATACAATGGGCGTAAAGGGGATAATATTCTTCCATTTTTACTATGACCATCTGTAAGGGTCTACATTGCATCTCGGGAAAATTGTGGAGCGTCGCACCCAAATTCAAATTCCCTTCTCCTGCTGAAAAGAGATATCTTTTTGCCGATAAATGTAGGGTTAGAGAAGGCTGTTGAATTTTGATATATTGGATGCCTGCCTTGGGTTGTTGGATGTCAGCATTTGGCTGGGGTCTGCCAGCACAATACACCGTGTCATTGAGTATTATTTCGTAATCATTGATCTTAAACAGCGAGTCTGAATGGTTGTTGCTCAAAACTTCTATCAAGGAAGGAATATTGAGTACAATTTCTTCCAAACGCCAGACCTGTCCCCTAAATTTTTCCGTTTGAAAAATCTTAGGAAAATCGGAAGGTTTTACTTTTTTAACTCGGCTGGATAAACTTTTGCTTGCAAAAAAACCGGTGATCTGTGAACTGAGACTTCCAGTGGACCAGAGCAGCTGATCTCGGGATAGCACTTGCACCTTACTTAAATCAAGTTCACCTTTCCCTGCCAAGCAATTTTGCCAACGAATTGGCATTCGTTCCACAGCATTGGCAGATGCTGTCAGCATCCCTGTCAAAGCAAATTTTAATCCACCATGAATGATGCCCTGAGAATGGATGGTTTGGCCGCCTCCCAGGGTATTGGATTCAAAAAGTGCTACGGAAAAGCCAAGTGATTTTAACCGATTTAAGGTGTAAAGTCCTGCAATACCGCCACCGAAGATAGCAACATCTACTTCTGCTGTTTTAATCCTGTTCATGCGTTGAATTATACCCGAAATCACTCAAAATTTTAATATTTTAAAGCATGTAATGATCACGTAATCATAAGAAGTGTGTTAGTTATAATATTTTATATTTTACTATCCTCTTTTTTACTATCCTCTTAAGGCATAAGGCATGCTAAAAACCCGATTGAAATTTTGGTTACCTCATATTTTAATGATGTTTTTTGGGTAATTTTTTGTGGAAATTAAATATCGAGGATACTGCGCAAAAATCCTGTATTCAGCAGATGTTGATATATTTTATGGAGAAATTTCAAATTCAGAGGAATTAATTGTTTTTTTAGGAAGTACTCTTGAAAATTGTATTGAGGCTATACACAGTTTAATTGATAGTCATTTAACTTATAAGACTGATTAGACTGGATTCCAGCCTCCGCGGAAATCCATTTAATGAATAGGTTTGTCAACTAATACTTATTGCACCAATATGCTTGCACTTGGTATAATAAGCCATGTTTACTACACATTTCTTAAGAGGACTCTATAGCCTCATCTTAACAATCTCAATTCCAGCACTCTACCTACGGTTGCTCTGGCGTAGTCAAAAAAATCCCTCGTATCGCGCACGTTGGTTAGAACGTCTTGGAATTTTCAAAACACCTGCAACAAAAAACATCCAACAAGGCATTTGGATTCATGCGGTTTCAGTAGGAGAATCCATTGCAGCTGTCGGTATTATTCGTTCTTTGATTCAGAAATTTCCTGATTCCACCATAACAGTAACCACTGGCACCCCAAATGGTTCTGCCCGCATTCAAGAACTGCTCCGACAAGAAATGCTCCGAAATGAGGTATTTCATGTGTACTTTCCTTTTTGATCTCCCCTGGACCATGGCATTATTTTTAAAACGCATTCGTCCTAAACTCTGCGTATTGATGGAAACTGAACTTTGGCCAAATGCACTCATTTCCTTACAAAAGCACCGCATTCCAGTGATCATCGCAAACGGACGTCTGTCACCAAAATCCTTTCAAGGTTACCAGCGTATCAAAACCATCACCCAAGAAATGATGTCTTGTCTCTCTCAAGTTGCAGCACAATCAAAATTAGACGGAGATCGCTTTCTTGCCTTAGGTTTGGAAACTTCTCGTTTAGAAGTGACCGGGAACGTCAAATTCGATATGGCAGAACCCAGCGATACTGTCAAAACCAGCGCATTACAATTAAAGCAGCTTTGGGGAGAGGACAGACCCGTTTTAATTGCAGCCAGCACCCATGCGGGTGAGGAAGACATGGTGCTCGAAGCATTTCTGCAGGTACGGAAAGCAAAGCCTCAAACACTTTTGATATTAGTACCCAGACATACCGAGCGCAGAGATTCAGTGGTGCAAAGCATTCGGAAACATAATTTATCCATGGCGCTTCGATCCCTTCAAGAAAATTGCAGCCCAGAAACTGCAGTTTTCTTAATCGACACCATGGGAGAAATGCCCTTATTTTATCAAGCTTCTGATGTTGCATTTGTGGGGGGAAGTTTAGTACCCGTTGGGGGCCACAATACTTTGGAACCAGCCCTTGCCTCACGTCCTGTGATCGTTGGACCCTATGTGCACAATTTTATTGAAATCACGAAGCTTTTGCTCGAAGCTAAAGCTCTGCAACAAATTGACAATGCCACAGCGCTTGCGAATGTTGCAATACAGTTACTGTCCTCAAAGGATGACAGACTATTGGCAGGGCAACGCGGCAGACAAGTTGTAGAAGAAAATCGAGGTGCTGTGGAAAAGGTAGTGAAGATCATTGCAAATCATCTGGCTTGAGGGAAAGGTGTCAAGTCTCGAAATCGGACAAACATGTTTGTCCGATTTCGAGACTTGACACCTTTCCTTTCTAAATTAATTCTGCTTCTTGTTCTTGAGCCACCACTTTCTCAATAATCTTTGTGGTAGATCGATCTTCCTTTAGACCTAAAATCTGTACTTTGCCGCCTTGATTCATCACATACTCTGCACCGGGTAATTCTTCCACTTTTTTATAATCTCCGCCCTTCACCAGAACCTGCGGAGAAATACGCCGAATAATTCTCTCTGGCGTATCCTCGCTGAAAGACACTACCCAATCCACAGATCGCAAACCTGCCAAGACTGTCATTCTGTCTTGGAGTGAATTGATAGGCCGACTGCTACCCTTCAAACGCGCAACCGAAGCATCATCGTTCACAGCAACCACCACCCTATCTCCCAATCGCTTCGCCTGCTCTAAGTACATCACATGGCCTGAATGCAAAATATCGAAGCATCCATTGGTAAAAACAATTTTTTCCCCAGAGGCCTTGCTCATGCGAATGGCAGACAAGAGCGCTTCCTCTTCTAAAATTCCCGTGGGAACAGAATGAGATGCGCCGAGTGAATCTTGTATCTCATGTGCCGATACCGTAACAGCGCCAAGCTTGCCAACAGCAATGCCTGCAGCAACGTTGCCAAGGTGAGCGGCTTCCACCACATCCATCCCAGCTGATAAGGCAGTAGCAAGCACTGCAATCACAGTGTCTCCTGCGCCAGTCACATCGTGCACTTCCCGCGCAACCGTGGGCAAATGGACTGCATTGCTCCTAGTGACTACAGAAACACCTTGCTCTCCTCTCGTAATGACTAAGGAACCCAGTTCATAGTGATCCAATAATTTCCTTGCCTTTTCAACCAATTCTGCTGTGTTATGACAAGGTCCTGCAACCGCTTCAAATTCTTTGAGATTTGGCGTGATAACATCGGCACCCTGGTAATTTGAAAAATCCTGAGATTTGGGATCCACGACAACCAAAACATTTTTGTTTTTTGCTTGCCTGATGAACCATTTGGAATCCGTCAAAGTCCCTTTAGCGTAATCTGATAGTATCACGGTATTCACAACATCCAATTGTTGTAAAAATTTCTCATGTAAAGCTTGTGCTTCATTTTCAGGGTAAATTTTCTCGGTATCCAATCGAAGCATTTGTTGATTGCGGCTCAACACTCTGAGTTTCGTGATGGTAGGATACTGTTCTACACGGGCAAAATGACATTGTACTGAATGTTCAATCAATAGTTTTTCGAGTCTTCCTGCAGCTTCATCCTGGCCTAAAAGTCCCATCAAAAAGGGTTCTGCCCCCAATGCAGCAACTCCCAAAGCCACATTGGCTGCGCCTCCTGGGCTTTCATGAATGCCGCGAACCAGAACTACGGGAACTGGCGCCTCTTGTGAGATCCGAGATGTGCCGCCGAACCAATATTGATCTAGCATGACATCGCCTACTATCAATATTTTTGCGCCTTGAAAATTCATTGCGTTAAATTCCATAGTATTTCCTTACAGTTCTTTACAATAATGACTTTCTAACATTTATCATATTAACCATTATCCTGTTAACCATAATATTGATTTAAGCCTTTTTCTGACAGAAAATGCGGCGATCTGCGACGCTCCTGCAACAGTTCCCAATTTTTGGATTCTTGGCTTCGATCATTTTCTGGATGCCAAAGATGGATCACAGGAACAGCAAAGCGTCCTCCCTTGCGTTTCACATTGGCATTGATTAATCGAATCACCAGATCTGAATCTTCATACCCCCAGCCGACAAATTTTTCTTCAAATCCGTTCACCCGCATCAGATCAGATCGCCACACCGCTAGATTGCAGGTTTTTGCGCCTTGCCAACGTGTTGGCCGCATTTTTCGAAAGCTTGACAAAATCTTGGCGCCAATAGTTCGGGTGAGTAAAAGCGGCAGCACTTTATTGCAATGGCCCAATAATCGTGTCTTAATCCAAGTAATCGGAGACCAAGTGTGGAGAGGAATATCTTCTGATAAGATTTTTACGGTGAATTCACGCGTCAATAGTATCCGATTGCCTACTACAAAATAGCCTGCTTCACTTTCTCTTATATGTGCAGCGACAAAATTAGGGCAGGGAATACAATCACCATCCAAAAAAATAATATAATCGCCAGTTGCTGCTGCAATGGCTTTATTCCGTATCATCGCTGCTCGAAAACCTTGATCTTCCTGCCAAATGTGTTGGATTGGCACAGGAAGTCGAGTTTTGAATTGTTGGATCAACTGGGCAGTTTCCACTGAAGAGCCATCATCTGCAATTAAAATCTCGAAATCATGACAAGTTTGCACAGTGAGTGCATTCAAAACGGCTCGCAAGGCCATCGGCCAATTATACGTGGTGATGACTATTGAAACTTTTATCGATACTTTTGTCGATACTTTTTCAGTGCTATTTTGCTTCTCTTGTTTTGTCTTACTTTGCATGTTTTGATCCTTGCCAGTAGCTTGATGAACAAAACGCAAGCATGGTAACAAAAAAATATCCCGACGTCACATCCATCAACCAGGAATTTGCGAGACATCCGAGACACATCGCTAGAATCAAACCCTGAACCAAGTAACGATCTGGGAGTTTCAGTGCAAAACTTAACTTAATTGAAACAACAAAGAAAGCTAAGAATGTGACCAAACCGATGAATCCCAATTGCAATAAAATATTCATGTATTCATTATGCGGATTGACGGTGCTCTGGAGATGATTTTGTTTGGCGTGCTCGCCATATATTTTCTTAAAGCTGCCAGAACCATATCCCATCAACCACTTTTCTTTGGCTAAGCGCCAAGTTTCTGAAACGTATTCGATTCTAGAACCAAAAGAAGTGCTGCTGTCTTTCCTTAATGCGTATTCCTTTACATCTGAAACAGCAGAGTGATATCGCATCTGAAACGCAGGAGAAGAAATGGCAACGATCATCACCACGGCTATAAGCACCATGACCCCCGCTAAAAAATATTTCAGCGGGAAGCGTTGCAGCAAAAATAATACCCAAAGTGCAGCGAAGATAATATAGCCAGCACGGCCTTCGCACATCCATAGCACATAAAAGCTCATCAAAATTGTCAAACAAAAACCAAGACATATAAAACCGAGACATGTAAAACTAAGGCCTGTAAACTTAAGATTTCGCTGTTCTAAGAACGATTGCAAAGTCCAATGACCGAGCAAAAAGGCTGCAAATGCCATCATAAAATTGGTATCAATATGATTTTTGAAAGTACATGCCGCCGTATGGCGAGTCACAACTCCAATGTTTCCGAACACCTTCAAAAATCCTAAAAGCAGTGTGAGAGTCATCGCCGCAATAAAAAACCCCCATGCCAGCCTGCGCCATTTTTGGTCCCTCATCACAGGCAGCAGAAATGGGATGTACAGTAACTTGGACATCTTCCAAAGTGAATTGGCAATATCTGGTAATGGAGCGGCACTTTGAATGCTTCGCAACACCGATAATCCGAACAACACAAAAACCATCTGTGCCAAAGGATGTTTAAATATATAGGAGCATTTATTCTGCAAATCGCCCGCTAAAAACCAAAAAATTATCAATAATGACAAAGAAAGATGGGTGAGAGAGGTTGAAATTGGAACGATGAAGGCCAGGGATACAGCAGCAATTTTGCTCGCTGTTTCCCATTTTTCCCGAGATCTTATCCCGGGCAAGGTATTCAAATTTTCTTCATATGACTTTGCAACTGTTGCCACACTTGCTCCGGTAAAGTAGTAGTAAAACAGGGCGGATGAATTAAATCGTGAGCCTCTTTGGACGTAGTCTCTTTGGAAAAGAGGCAAGTTCTTTTAAAACAGGGTGCACAAGGAAATTTCGCGCTCAAGTGTATTTGACGCGGTCCCATCAATCCGGTGAGTTTAGAATCTGAAGCAGAATATAAAGAAAGAGTGGGAATGCCAAACGCTGCTGCCAAGTGTCCAAGTCCTGTATCCACTGAAACAATGCCATCTGCCCCCGCCAATACTGCTGCTACTTCGTTCAGATTCAATTTTGGAAGAATTACAACAGAATCTGGAATTGCGGCAGCGATTCTTTTGGCGCGATTTTCTTCTACTGCATTCCCCCACATCAACTTGATTTTATACCCTGATTTCGCAATCAGTTTACCAAGCTGTATCCAATGGCTTTCTGGCCAATGTTTCGTTTCCCAAGTGGTGCCATGCAGAAAGACACAATAGGGATCATTGTTAACATTGCTGTCATTTGCATTAGCATTTGCATTGAAAAGACGCTTAGTTTCAATGCCATAATCGGGAGTATCTTCTATATAGGAATAACGCAGGCTTTCTGCAAAGAGCTTGCGCAACCGTGGAACCGCGTGCAGCGACCAGGACGCAACTGCTCTTTGATGATAGAAAATACTGGATAGCGGCTCTCGTGCCGATGTCCAGGAAAAACCCATGCGTTTGCCTCGAGCAAAGAAACAGAGCAACACTGATTTTAAAAGGCCTTGTGCGTCAATGATGGCATCATAAGATTCTCCGCGTATTCTTTTTATGGTTTGCTTAATTTCTCCTCGTAATGCTGCTGTAAACCATTCTCTGCGCCAGCGTCGAAAAGCAATCGGGATCACCTGTCTCACATTCGGATGCCAGGCAGGGATCATTTGAAAAGGTTCTTCCACTATCCAATCGAATTCGATATTAGGATATACTTTTGCAGCATCCGTGAGTGCGGGCAATGTGTGAATGACATCTCCCAACGAAGATGTTTTAACCACTAAAACCCGCATGCTGTTCCCAAAGATTTTAGAGTATTCAATACGAGCACCGGCGATAAATCTCGCATACAATGATGATGTTCTAATGGACATTCTCGCTTGAAACACGGACTACAAGGCAAAGTCAAACGCACAATTCTCGCTTTACCGGTAAGGGGCGGTGTAAATTCAGGATCGGTTGATCCATAAATGGCTATTAAGGGTTTGTTTAGGGCGGAAGCAATATGCATTAACCCGGAATCATTGCTGACTACCACGGTTGTTAAGGATAATAGATCTATAGCTTCACCGAGTGATGTAATGCCCGTCAAATCCACGCAGCGACCTTTGGTAGATTTTTGAATTTGAGCAGAAACCGGCATGTCATTCTTAGAACCAAACAACCAAACAGACCAGCCTTCTTTTAATTTCTCTTCTGCAAGATTAGCAAAATAATGCTCAGGCCACCGTTTTGAACTGCCAAATTCGGCGCCCGGACAAAGTCCTAAGATCGGTTTTTTCAAAGAGAGAGCTATGCTAAATTTCACCAGAGCTTCTTGCACAGAATTTGGATCGGTTTTGAGAGAAGGAATTGGTGTATCTTTGGGATTCGGGACCGGTGCATCACTGCCCCTGCCCAATGCGACAAAACGTTCCACCATGCGAGGTATCGCATTTTTATTTAATATTCGCAGATCATTCAATAAACCGAAACGCATCTCTCCGCGAAAGCCTGTTCTTTTTGGAATGTTAGCCCAGCAGGGTATCAAGGCAGATTTCCAAGAATTTGGCAGCACGATTGCTTGATCATAGCCATTTGGTTTCAAATTTTGTGCTAATTGATAGCGAAGCCTGAGATTCAATACACCATGTGGAACAGACAAAGCAAAAGCAGCATTAACCTCCGGCATGCGTTCTAAAAGCGGCCTACTCCAATCCGGTGCCAAGACATCGATCACTGTATTTGGATTCGACAATTTCAAATCCTGAAACAGTGATTGTGCCATCACCATGTCACCAACCCAGGCTGGGCCAATGACAAGGATTTTATAGGGCTTTGAGTTCGAATGCTGTTCTGGTTCTTGACTCGAAAAATATTTTATATTAACTAAATTCTTCAACATAATCTTTCAAAACATACTGTGCACTACAATAAGGACATGTTGCCATACCTGTTTTAAGAATCGGTAAGTATACTCTGGGATGAGCATTCCAAACGGGTTGATCTGGCAAGGGACAACAAACCGGCAGATCAACGTATGATATTATAAATCGACCTATGTTGTTAAAGCCATGTATTTTTTCACGCTTAGTCATCTTATCTCCTAACTATAAAACTTTGTCAAGATTCTATAAGACTAGAGAATAGTCGACCTATTAACATCTAAACCACACTTCCCAGTCATCGCGAGCGAGCTTGGGATCTTCCTTTATCTTATGATCATGTCATTTATCATAACGCGATAACGCTCCCTGTGCTATATTTATAATAAAGTTAGTTGGTTTTATGATTAATTTTTGGTATTTATATTTAAATTCATATTGTGATATTTCAAAGAATTCAAAAGGAACTCAAAAATGAAACTTGATGAATTAAAAGAAAAAGCCAAAAACTTTTTCAAAACAGTGAATGAAAAAGTCATAAAACCCACCATTGAATTGATTAAAAAACTTATCCCTATCATAATGAACATTATTAAAATGATAGTGGACATAGTTAAAAAGATTATTTGTCAAATAATGGCCCTCATCAAAAATTTTACTGCGAAAAAACCAAAAGTGGCAGAAGCTAATGTAGCTTCGACACCTAATACAGAAACAAGCGCGGCTACACCTAGTGCAGCAGGTACACCTACCGTAGCCGCAGCAACACCTGCCAAAGAAACTCCTAAGACTGAGGCTCCGAAGGTAGAAGTCCCGAAAGTAGAAGCTCCTATAGTGGAAGCTCCCAAGACAGAGGCACCTAAAACTGAAGAAACTTCTTCCAAAGAACCCCCAAAAACCTAAAATATGCTGATGGAATTTTTATGGCGTGAGTAGTTGCGCATAAACATCACAGAACCAATGTCACTTATAATACTCTAATAATTTTAGTAGTTATCTCAAACATGAGTGCAACATCACAGTTGCATCTCATTTTAGGCTTTTTGTAACTTTTTTGTAACTCGTAACTCGAAATATGTTGCAACAGAGCTAAGGAGGTACATTATGGCAAAACTTAAAACCAGTTATAAAAAACAGAGAGAGGTTGTCGATGGAGAGTTGAAGCAACTTAAGGAATTAGTGCATCACTTACAAGAAAGACTTCCTCGAGAACCCCAAAAGCAAAAAAAGCATTTGCGTCTTGGCTTGCAAAGTTCTGTCATGGAGGAAGCAAAGGATATTCAAACTCTGGCCAAGAAAACCTTGAAGGATAGCAATAAATTTATGGAAAGTATGAGTCTCGAACACAGCGAGGCCTTTGTCACTCCTCAAATGGAGCGCTATCTGAAACGTTGCGAAAATTTAATTCGCGATCTCCCATGGACCATTGATAAGTCCCCGAAGCCGGTGCAGCAAATCATCGGCAAGGACTGTAAAGACTTGGTTGACTCTCTAAAAAGGGATGTTACCTTAATTAAGGAAGAACGCTTGACCGCAGAAAGTCAGCAAGTCAAATGGAGTATTTACTGATATTTACTAAACAGGGAATAAGGCGTATCATCGTGGCTTTTCGGTTGTTTAATATGAACTTGTGAATAATATTTCATGAAGATGATACGCTCCCTAAAGCAATTAAGATCTCAAGGTTTGCTCAATGGCATTGCAGGATTTGAGGAACTTGATGAAAAAAAATCTGTTGAATTACAACAGGTAGAGGAAAATTTTGGCCTCTCTATTCCTCATCAAATGGCTGAGCTCCTGTCAAACCAATCTATCGCAAAACAATTTCTGCCTTCTACTGAAGAGCTCCTGATTGATTCCAATGAACTTTATGATCCGATTGCAGATTTTCCACATACCCCAGTTAAAGGTTTGGTACATCGCTATCAAGATCGCTGTCTCTTAAAACCTGTCAACATGTGCGCCGTGTATTGCCGCTTCTGTTTTCGCCGTGAATTCATTGGTTCAAACAACAGTGAATCGCTTACCAAAGAAGAATTAAAGGCAGCCTACCAGTACATTCGAAATCATCCGGAAATCTGGGAAGTTATTTTAACCGGCGGTGATCCGCTGATGTTGAAACCAAAGCAATTATCAGAAATTTTGCAGCAATTGCAGCAAATTGAACATGTGGCCGTTTTACGCATCCATACGCGCATCCCAGTGGTTGCATCAGACAAAATGACTGCCTCAATGATAAAAGCACTCAGCACAGAAAAACCACTTTATGTGGTGCTGCATGCTAACCATCCCGATGAATTTACCGCAGCTGCAAAAGAGGCTTGTCATAAAATTGTCAAAGCTGGAATTCCCATGCTCAGTCAATCAGTCTTATTAAAAGACATCAATGATGATCCGGAAACTTTGGGCAAGCTCATGCGCACTTTTGTTGAAAATCGCATCAAACCTTACTATCTGCATCACCCAGATATGGTTCGAGGTACATCACACTTCCGAACCAGTATTGAGGCAGGCAAAGAATTAATGAAACAACTGAAAAAGCATTATTCCGGCCTCTGCCAGGTATCTTATGTCTGCGAGGTGCCCGGCGGCGGAGAAAAAATTCAATTAGCCTAATCTATCAAATTTCGTCTGAATTTTTCAGTTGACTTGTCTAAAAGATAGGAGCGGTGCAAAAAATGGATCCAAGGAGGAGGCTCCAAACGGAGACAAGAGGGCAGAAAAAAGAAGAACATCGGCATGCGAGATCATGTGATTTCCATTCAGTAATCAAATTTATGATAAAATTGTGAAAGGTAATATTGAAAATTTTTAGTTTCAAAACTAAATAACTTTAATTGCTATTAATTTTCAGTATTTGAACATCTAAAACCTCTTTATGAATTCTATTGAATTCAAGATTTTTGGACCCATATTGATCTTATGGCCGGTTATCGCAGAAATACACAGCGTCGCTCAAGTCGCAGGGGTTCCAATACATCCTCTTTAGGATGGGTATGGCTTTTTCTTGGAATGTTCCTAGGAATTGCAGGGGCAATCTTTGCCTATGGTCTTTATTCAGGACAATGGTCTTTGACGACTCAGAAAAGTGCAAAACTTGCTCCTACTGTTGTGGTAACGCCTCCTACGACTACCACAGCAGAAAAAACAAGGACTTCAACTCATATCCAAGTACAAAACAAAAATGGCAAGACCCAAGATTTCGAATTTTACACTTTGCTCCCTGGCATGGAAGTGCAGCTTCCAGATGCACCCTCAAAGCCTGCAGATGCGAGAGCGGCACAAGTAGCACAAGCGTCACAGTCAACACACGCAAATCAAGCAAGCCAAACAACACAATCAACGGCTGCAGCGCATGCACCCCATGCCTCAACTCATACAACCACCCATGGCAAATCAAAGCTCGAAGCACATCAGAAAAATACTGCCCAGAGGAATCATCCACAAGCTTCATCTCAAACAAAACAGATAAAGCCGCAAAATGCAAGTCATGCGAGTTCTGCAAATCATGCAAATTCCGTAAGTCATGATACGAAAAATAAATCACAAGGAAACAATCATCACGGCAATACCAGCCATGCTGGTCACAATGTTAACAATAGTCATGGCAATCGTAACAGTCATACCATGAATAGTAGTCATTCCAAAAAATTAGTCTCCAAAGAAAAGACCAGAAAAAAGAATGACTCCAAAAATCCATTTGCAAAACTGTTTGCAAAAAAGAGCAGCAAGGATTCAAAACCAAAAGCATCCCTAAAAACTAACACGCAAAAAACAGCCGCAGGGCAACAGCAAGCAGCCGCGGCAACAGTTGCCAAGAAAATAGCGGCCACACGCTATATCCTTCAAACTGGCATTTTCCGCGAATCAAAACAAGCAGATACTTTGAAATCAAAGCTTGCATCTCAGGGATTTAACAGCCAAATTCAAAAAGTAAAAACTCAGGATGGCAACAGTTGGTTCCGAGTCACGCTTGGTCCTTATTCTACGAGCCCGCAGCAGTATCCCAGAAAAAGAAGCTGGAAGCAAAAAACATCCGCAGTACCTTGATACTGCAGAGAACCTTGGAATAGCTGAAATTGGAATAGCAGAAAATTGTAATTAGTATTTTGTCATTAATTATTTATTTAAGTAAGAGGGGATTATAATTTGAAACAATATGACGGTACCACTATCATTTGTGTCCGAAAGAATGACCATGTTGTGATTGGTGGCGATGGTCAAGTATCTCACGGACACACGATTCTGAAAGGCAATGCCCGGAAAGTACGAAGACTCTATCAAAACAAAGTGATTGCAGGATTTGCTGGCGGTACAGCCGATGCATTCACCTTATTTGAACGCTTCGAAAAAAAACTGGAATCATACCACGGCCAATTAACGCGCGCTGCGGTAGAACTTGCAAAAGACTGGCGTTCCGATCGCGCCCTGCGCCGTCTGGAAGCCCTACTCATCGTCGCGGACAAAACTGCGAGTTTGATGATTACCGGCAATGGGGATGTCATTGAACCTGAACACGGGTTTATTGCTATCGGTTCCGGGGGATCCTATGCTTCAGCCGCTGCAGCTGCCTTAATGGAAAATACCAAACTAAGCCCACGGGCGATAGTAGAGAAGTCCCTTAAAATTGCCGCAGATATCTGCGTTTATACCAACCATCATACAACGATCGAAGAACTTGGGAATGAAAAATGAGTAAAGATAAAATGAGCAAAGAAATTCGTAGCAAGAAAAAAGAAAGCGCGAGCAAAGACGCCCGTAGCAAACAGAGCAAGCTGAATAAGCAGAGCAGCCAAAGCAAGCAAAAAAGTATCTCGAGCAAAGAGACTGGTAGCAAATCAAGTAAATCCAGTACATCGAGTAAATTCAGTACATCAAGTACACCAAGCAAAACCAGCAAAGCCAGCAAACAAAAAAGTGCCCCGAGCACATTCAAAACAGCACCTAGTACTTTGACCTCTGCAATTTTAGACGTGATGACACCGCAGCAAATTGTCGTTGAGCTCGACAAACATATCGTGGGCCAAAAAGCAGCTAAGCGATCGGTTGCCATTGCGCTCCGCAATCGCTATCGACGCATGAAAGTGAATCCTGAACTCCGACCGGAAATCACCCCTAAAAATATTCTCATGATTGGACCAACCGGTGTCGGTAAAACTGAAATTGCACGACGTTTGGCAAAGCTTGCCGGCGCACCCTTTATCAAGGTTGAAGCCACCAAATTCACTGAGGTAGGTTATGTGGGCCGCGATGTCGATTCCATCATTCGAGATCTCATGGACATTTCTGTCAAGATGACACGCGAAGAGGCTTTGAATAAGGTGCGCGAAAGAGCCGACAACGCGGCAATCGATCGTATCCTGAACGTGATCGTTCCCCCACCAGCAGCACCCGCACAGCCCTCCATACCTCCGATTTTTGAAGGATTTATCGAACCAACTCCCACGCCAGAACCTTCTGAAAGCGCAGCAAAACAGCTGTTTCGTAAAAAACTCGAGGCAGGCGAACTTGACGACACTGAAATTGAAATTGAAATTTCCCAAAGCCCTGTCGGCGTTGAAATCATGGCGCCGCCTGGCATGGAAGAAATGACCACACAATTGCAAAATATTTTCCAAAGCTTGTCGAGCGATCGCACTCGCCGCCGCAAGATGAAAGTCAAAGATGCTTTCAAAATCTTGCGCGAAGAAGAAGCTGCAAAACTCATCAATGATGAAGAAATCAAATCCCGAGCCTTGGAACGCGTCGAGCAATCTGGCATCGTATTCTTGGATGAAGTTGATAAAATCACACGTTCCGATCACCGCGGTGGCGGCGATGTTTCACGCGAAGGGGTACAACGCGATTTACTGCCATTAGTAGAAGGCAGCACTGTTTCAACTCGCTATGGAATGGTCAGAACCGATCATATCCTTTTTATTGCCTCTGGCGCCTTCCATCTCTCCAAGCCCTCAGATCTTAATACCCGAACTGCAAGGCCGTTTACCAATCCGAGTAGAATTAGATGCTCTGCAAGCCGAAGACTTCGAACGCATCTTAACCGAACCCGAAGCATGTCTCACCGTACAATATCAAGCGCTGCTCGCAACCGAAGGCGTAGAGCTCGAATTCGCTACCGATGGCATTTCTCAAATTGCGAAGTTTGCCTGGGAAATCAATGAACGTGAAAATATTGGCGCGCGCCGCTTACACACCGTAATGGAACGTCTCTTAGACGAAGTTTCTTTCAAAGCGACAGAACTCGTAAGCTCTAAGCTCGTGATTGACCGCAAATATGTGATGCAGCAGCTCGCGACCTTGGTGAAGGACGAAGATCTCAGCAAGTTTATTTTGTAACTCTGAATTCAGTCACTATTCTCAGAAACCAAAGGTTGCTGTATTAATTGCGGCCAGTGCTTTTCCCAACCTTCATGATGGGTAACCCCTTTTAAAACTGTTCTCTGGAGGGGCTGGATGCAGTAAAGATCTTCCTTAGAAGCCGCTGCCTTTACAAATCCTTCCGAAATAAAAGGCGGAACGATGGGATCCCGCTCCCCCGCAAAATGATGCTGCGGCAGCTTTCTTAATCTCGCTGCAAAATTCTTAGGATTCAGATTCTCATCGTTAAGCGGGATTGTCTTATGGTAAGCACTCATTTCTTCATGATCCAAATCCCCTGCCACAGTTCTTAAACTTACGACATCATGCCTTCGCGCGGCAATCAATGCAGCTACTGCAGCGCCACCCGAAAAACCAATCAAATGAATTTTTTTTGCTTTTTCTTGTTCTTTAATTCGACTGACCGCTTCATTCATGGCAGCAATCATTGTTTCCGAAAAACGTTTCGTGGTCCAAATTTCTGGCACACAACCAGCATTAAATTCAACTGTGAATTGGCAAGGTCTCGCTAAATAAACAACCTTGGGATGTGGATCTAAAATAGCCAGTTTCAGTGCCAAGGGATTTCGGGGGGTTGGATCCGGCGATACTTGTGTCGGTGTCAAATAACTTCGACCATCCCCTTCAATATAAATATGCAGATCAGAATTTTCTTCTTTATTTGCTCCCGCAATTTTTCGATACGTCAAAAATTTTAAATCCTGAGTTGCCACTAATTGTTTGTTAAAGTGAGACAGCGAAGCAATTTGATCTGCATGAGCCCTCAATTCCTGTGGTTTTGTGCCTCCCATACAACCAGAAAGAAGAATAAAAATAACAGATATTAAACTAACATGTGTTATTTCACGAACAATTGGTTTGTGGTCTACTTTAAATAATAGGGTTTTGAATTCTTGAAATTTATCTAGGAAATTCATCAAGTTAACATACTCTTTGGTGCAGATTGGTGCTGATTTTCGGAAATCATTTTTCTGGATCGCGAAAGAATACGACTCGCAATGCAGATTTGTATTCCCAGGCATCGCACTTATTTTATTTCAAGAATCTGGTCCTTACAACTTTGGCAAAAAGTAATGGCAAGCACAAACGGCAAAACATTTCATTGGTAAATGTTGAGAGATGATTGAGATGCGCATTAAAAGAAAACATCTTCGAACTTATTTACTCTCGAGTCTTTTGACATTTCCAGTGTGCAGTATTGCAAACAATGTTACAGTTCCGCCTTCACCTCCTGTTCCTGTTGTGCTGCAAGGTGGAACGACACCAGACACTTTAACGGTGAATGCCGGTGGTGTTGTGAGCGGCGGAGCAGGTGCCGCTGTTAGTATACAAAACCCTCCTGTAGGGCAAGCGTCAAACAACACCATTACAGTCGCGGGACCCACACAATCTCCAGCTGCAGCTGCCGGAATCATTCAGTCACAACCTGCTGCAGCTCACGGCGTGATTGATACAGTAGATGCAACGGGGGGACAAAGCGGTTTTACTTTGGGTTTAGATGGCACACTACAGGCATTGGCAGGGGGAGGATCCTCCAATGCAATCTATTCCCTAACTACCCACGCAACCTCTCCGACCATCATTAACATCGGTGCTAATAGTCCCTCTGCAACACTAACAGGTGATGTCTTTCTCAGCATTGGGAATGGTCAGAATGCCACCATCAATTTCAATCAAGGTTCCATTACAACTGCCACTGCCGCAGGGATACAATTGAATGGTTTCTTTAATTTTACAGGACCAGGTACTTTTACCGGGAATCTCAGTGAAAATGGCACGGCAGGACAAACTCTTGCCGTTCGAATTGCAGGTACTCCCGTTATTACTGGCCAACTGGGTACAGCAGCACACCCTATCACAAATGGATTGACGGTGGGACCTCCGTCATTGACTGGAACCTATAACCTCACTCTAAATTCTTCCGCAAACCTTACAGGTACAGGAATAACGGTATCGGCCCCTGTAGGTGCTCTACACAATTCAATAAATATGTCCGGCACCAGTAGTATTTCTACTCCAAGTCTTTCCAATAGTGATATCGTCAACGTCGGAGCGGGTACCACATTTACGGTAACGGGTGCTGGTCAAATTTTTAACTTCAATACTGCTGTATTTACAGTAAGCGGAACGGGAACGGTTAGCGTGCAAACCATCAATAATACTGGAACTTTCACGCTAAGTCCAAACTCAATAATCCAAAATATTACTACTATCAACAATGGTGCTGTAGGCAATACGAATGGGATTTTTAATTTAGGAGCCATCATTAACAATTTTAATGGAAATAATTTATCAAATCTGGCAACGGGTGCAGGACAAGGATTTTTTATTACTAACGGTGGAGCGCTAACAATCGCAACGAATGGATTTACCAATAATGGTAATTTTACCATCAATGGCGGAACCCTAACAATTAGTACGATCGGATTGACAAATAATAGTAATTTCACTGTAAGCAGCGGTACTTTTACTGCGACATCACTCACGAATACTCAGACTGTTAATAATGGCGGTACTTTCAACATTCCTACCGTGAACAACACTGGCGGCACTTATACTATTACTAACGGTGGATCTCTAACTACAGGGGTGGGGGGAGTGGTTACAAATGCCGCAGGCGCAACTTTCACTGGAAACAATGGCAGCACATTAAATACACCAACTTTCAATAATGGCGGCACAGTTTCTGATGGCGGAAACTTCACCATAAATACTTTGACTAATAGTAATGGCGGTACCTCTGGATCATTTACGATCACCAGTGGCGGCTCATTAACTTCAAATACGATGATTACAAATCCCTTAGGCGCAACCTTCACTGGTAACAATGGCGGTACTTTAAACGCAGTAGCATTCACAAATGCAGGTACAGTTTCTGATGGTGGAGCCTTCACCATCAATACTCTGACAAATAATAATGCATTTACCCTGACAAATGGTGGATCATTAACTTCAAACACCCTAATCACAAATGCCGCAGGCGCAACCTTCACCGGCAATGCTGGCAGTACTTTAAACGCCATCACCTTTAACAATGGCGGCACAGTTTCCGATGGCGGAACATTCACCATAAACACTCTGACTAATAGTAATGCCGCTACTTTTTCTCTCTTAAATGGCGGCATCTTGACATCCAACACAATGATTACTAATGCTGCAGGAGCCACTCTCACCTCCAATAGCGGCAGTACCTTAAATGCAGCAACCCTGACAAACCTGGGTACCATCAACGGCGCTGCTGGCGCGAGCGGCGCATTTAATATCACGACCTTAAATAATAATTCTCCCGGTACTTTTGCATTAAACAGCGGAGGATCTTTAACTGCCACAAACTTCAACAATAACGCTGTTGCTGGCTTCACATCCCAAGCTGGCAGCAGTATGAATATTGGGACCCTCAGCAATTCAAGTATTAACTTTACAACTGCCAGTGATATGACCGTTACAACTTTGAACAATAATGGCGGGGCGATACTCAATAATCAAGCTGCCGGCACCATAGATGCAAACACCATTCAGAATGCAGGTACTTTCAGCAACAGCGGAACCGTTGTTGCAAACACCATTCAGAATACCGGCACTTTCACCATGCAAGCTGGCAGTGCAGCAGATGTAGGAACCATAGTCAACAGCAACATGTTTAATGTTAATTCCGGAAGCACTATCGCAGCAAATACTTTTCTGGATAATGGCACATTGAATATATTTGGCGGCGTTATAAATTCTCCCATCACTTCCTCCACTAACACAGGTATAATTAATGTTATTGGTACTTTTTCAACGTCAGCACCCATATCAGGAGTTACCACCATACTTGTCCCAGGTACTCTCAATATCAATAACCCAATATCAGGCTATTCCACCTTCCTTGTTTCCGGTACCGCAAATTTAAATCCAGGTGGTTCTTTTGGCAATATTCAAGGTGGGGGTCCTGGTTCAGTTCTAAATATTAATACCAATTATACCACCACGGGAACTTTAGGCGCGCCCGGCTTCCCCTTTGGAACCATCAATCTGGTCAATGGAGTTACCCTAACCCTTCAAAACCCTATCTATACGACAAGCAATACCTTCATTAATAATGGCAATATATTACTCACAAATTCTCAAGTCTTAACTGGCAGTTATATTCAGACAGCCAGCGGATCAATCACGACTGTTATACAAAGCGGAACGCCAACTTATGGCCAACTGGTCGTGAATGGACCAGCTACAGTTGGCGGTACAATCATTGTAGATCCCACCAATCTTGGCATTGGCATCGCGAATCAGCAAACTTTCGATATCATTACTTCGTTTGGTTTAACGGATAACGGTCCTGCTGTTATCTCGCAAACCAACAATCCCTTCCTGACCTTTGTAAGAGATTTTGATCCCGGTACGCCTCCTAATAATGTCAGAATCAAGGCTGTGTACTCAACACCAGAAGCAGTCGCAGCTGGTAACCCCTCTTTGGTAGGTGTTTCGAGTGCTATTCTTTCATTGTTTGAAAGCGGCACAAGTAATGCAGGTCTCAATGAATTACTACTCACACTTGCCTCTGCAGGACCCAATCTCTCCAGCGATTTAACCCAACTCTTGCCGCTCGTGAATGGCATGGAAATTATTCCAAGTCTCTATCAGTTCTATCCTTTGTTTGATCAAATCGCCAAGCATTTTGAAACCAGAAGATATGAATGCGGCAATTTTGGCTACTCTGCCGGTGACATGACAGATCTGCACCCTACTGTCGGTCCAATTTTCTATGGCAATGTGATGCAGCAGCAAGCAATCCAAAACTTGGATGGCTACAACGCCCAAACCGGCGGAATGGCCGTCATGGCGGATTTTCCCATCGGCTGCTGGATGAAATTAGGTGTTGGCCTAAGCTATGCGGCAACCGGTGCAAAAACTTTTTTCACGGGTGATTCAGTGTTTATCAACAGCTCACAAGGTTTTGTCTATGGCTGCCTCGAATACTGGAATTATGTCTTTTTTGATTTCATGGCTGCCATTGCACAAAATAATTATCGAACCACACGCAACATTGCATTCCTAGATGAAGCCGCACAAGCAAGTTTTACAGGTGTGCAAGGCTGGGGCAAGATGAGAGTTGGTTTCAATATCTTGCTTAATAATCTTATGATTACACCGCTTGGTACTTATCAATTGACGCGCTTGAATCAACGGGAATATAACGAAAAAAATGGCGGCGCTGCCAATCTCACCGTCATCGGTAATCATGTCACCGCGGGTGAGGTGGCTGTCGGCCTGAAATTATCCGAAGTCAGTGAACCCGAGCGCTTCGTTCCTGAAATTCATGCCTTTTACTTGAAATATTTGAAAGAACCGAGTTTCAACATTACTTCACAATTTATTGCAGGCGGTCCGCTCTTCATCACTCAAGGACCCACTTTTCCGAAAAGCGGCGGCATGATCGGAGGCAGCATCACAGTACGTCTCAGTGATCGTACCGTATTCATGGGAACTTATGATTATGAGGGTAGGAAAAATTTTACGGCTCATATTATTAGCTTAAAGTTTAAGATGATGTTTTGAAGAAATTAGGGGTTTTGAATGGCTCAATTAAAATTCAGCAAGCAATTCAAAAAACGGATATATACCGTATCGTTGCTATATTTTATTTCAAGCATGTATTCCTCACAGGGGTTTGCAAATACTCTGCTAACTGTGCCGCCAAACCAAGCAGGTGGAGTAGCTTTAACACAAGATCCTATACCTACTCCTCCTAATACGGCATACAATAGTCTCGATGTCCAAGCAAGTGGTTCAGTTACTCCTCATGTCGGTGTTAATTTTAACCAGGGCAATGGTGTTCCCATTACCATACAAATAGAAGGGGGCGCCACACCTGGTACTATTTTTCATAATGTCATAGACGGAGGGATTACCATCAGTAGTACTGCTGGCGGTGATCCGAATGCCCAATTATGGATAGTAAATTCCGGAATAATTAGAGATATACAAAACCCAGTTTTTGATTTACAAACATCATCGCCCATAAGAATTTATAATTTGGCAACTCCAGGAGCAGGCGGTCACGCACCAGCCAGTATCATAGCACCAAATGCCATAAACTTCCTGCCATTTATTAACAATCCGCCTTTTTATGTTCAGCTCGGAGTGAATACCGCGCTGCAACAAGATATGCTGCCAGCAATAATTCGTAACCCACCGTTTGGACCATCCACTCAGCCTTTAGGCGGCAATGGTAATGCAGATGCTGTTTCTCCTGATACTCCATTCGTAACCCTTATGACAGGACAAACAACTACTCTGTTTGTGCAGGGCACTTTCAATTTGCAAAATTCATTAATTGGTAATGGCGGCCATGCTGGTATCATTAGAGCAAATACATATGCAGGTTCTCCAGGTTTCACCATCAGTTCCGTGGCAGGCTCTGTTGTTGCACCCATAGATCAATTTTCGCAAGAAGGGGGCATGACTAATATAATCACCAATGGCAATGTTACCACCACACTTTACCGTGGACTGGGTGGACTTTTAACAGTGACTGGAGGAGGTAGACTCAATGCGACAACATTAAACAATAATGCCGGGGCAAATATAACAAACAATGTAAGTAGTTCCATAATCACAACGACCACAACAAATAGCGGCACTATTAGCAGTAGCGGCACTTTTACCGCCACGACCCTGCAAAATTCTAACCTTTTTAATGCCAACAGCGGCAGCACACTCAATCTCACAAATTTGCAGAATTTTGGCACATTCAATCTAGCCACTAATTTAAGCATTGCTGGCAACAATTTTTCAAATATTGGAACATTTAATAACAATGGCGCTCTCACGATAACAGGCACTGCGCTTGTAAACAATGGCATCTTTAACAACAATGGTGCATTAACTTTATCTGCAAATACAATACAAAATTTTGGCAGTTTTAGCGCAAACCGCGGCAGCACAATTAATGGACTCACCACCTTACAAAATTCTGGTACCTTTAATTTAGCCATAAACCTTGGCATTGCAGGCAATAGTTTTTTAAATACCGGCACTTTCAATATCAATAGTGGTGGTAGATTAACCGAAACTGCTGGGAACCCCTTGTCGAACAATGGTTTATTAAATATCAATAGCGGTGGGGTGTTGAGTGCAGTAACTTTTAATAATTTAGGCACCGTAAATTACAATCCAGGCAGTTCCTTTATTAATACCACGCTTAATAATTCTGGAACTTTCAATGTTAATGGTGATCCTGTCTTCAGCAACACTAACTTGAACAATTCAGGCATCTTTAATGCTTTTAGCGGCAGCACCGTCATTACGCAAAACTTAAATAACTCAGGCGTCTTTAATGCCTATCCAGGCAGTACTCTTGCAATCACAAATTTGCGCAATTCAGGTACTTTTAATTTGGGCACATCCTTAAGCATTTCAGGTGCTAGTTTTTCAAATTCCGGTACCTTTAATATTAACAGTGGCGGCGCTTTAGCAGTAGCAACTATTGGTTTCATCAATACAGGTACTGTCAGTTTAAATCCAGGCGGTTCATTTACCGGAACTATTTTAGGAAATGGCGGTTCATCTACCTTTAATATCAATACGAGCTTAACAACAGGACCCACTGTCGTCATAGGAAATTCTTTCGCACCTCTTGGTGTTGTCAATCTCAGTCCTGGCAGCACATTAGCTTTGAATAATAGTCTGTTTGCTAATACTTTCAATAACAATGGCAGTCTTGTGCTCACAAGCTCGCAAGTTTTGTCTGGAAATTATTTTCAAGGATCTGGCGCTTCACTGATGACAACCATACAAAGTGGCACACCAGTTTATGGGCAATTGGTGGTGGGGGGCTTGGCAACTGTAGGCGGCGCAATTAATGTCAATTATACTGATTTCGGTATAGGTATTGCAGATGGACAGACATTCGATATCATCACCTCAAATGGACTTACGGATAATAATCCAGCCATCGTGTCACCGTCCAATCCTTTCCTAACTTTCATTCGAGATCGAAATTCTGGCTCTCCAAATAATGTCACAATTAGAGCGGTACGCGGCAACCCTGTTGCCGATAACCCATCCATTGCAGGGGTTGCTAACACGATACAATATCTATTCGGTCATGTTAATCAATTTCCAATATTTCTGCCTCTATTACAGAAAATTGCTGGAAATCCTGGGGGCATCGTTGCCAATTTAACTCAATTAATCCCCGTGGTAAATGGTATGGAATCCATTCCAGCTTTATATAACCCTTATCCCTTATTCGATAAAATTTTAAAACGAGCCAATTTTAGAAGACGCTTGGCCAGCAATCAGTTGTCATTTGATGATGAATTAAATCAAGGTTACACAGCCGGCGACATGATTGGTTACAACAATTCATTCGGACCCATTTTCTTTGGCAATGCAATTTCTCAAGGAGGCCGTGACAATATTGCTGGCTACAATGCATCAACTCTCGGTCTTGCCTTAGTAGGCGACACCCCCATCAATTATTATTCAAGTATTGGGGCTGGAATGAGTTACAGCGGCACAACCTCAAAATCTAATTGCAATATAAATACTGCCCGCATCGAAAATATTCAAGCCATGGTCTATGGCAGCATCGATTATATGAATGCAATATTCTTGGATGGTGTGGCATCACTTGGCCAAAATTTCTTTAAAACCAAGCGTACTATTTCAATTGTGAGCGAAACTGCTAATGCAAATTTTTCAGGGTTGCAGCCCTCACTTAAAGCGCGCGCCGGCATCAATTTTATTATTTTTGATTTCGAACTGACACCGCTCGGTACGGTTTATTACAGTAAAGTCAAAGAAAAAAAACACACTGAAAAGGGCGCTCCGATAACAGGTTTGACGATACAAGCGCATCGAGTAAAATTGCTGCAATTTGGAACCGGCCTCAAATTAGCTTGGGTTCGGGAAGCCTACAATTTTGTGCCTGAAATTCATGCATTATGGCTAAAGAATACTAAAAATCCTCAATTTGCATTCCTGTCACAATTTGTTGAAGGCGGACCCCCATTCTTAGCGGTCGGTCCCTCATTTCCTTCGCAAGGTCTTGATGTGGGCGGCAGTCTTACCATGCGCATGAGTGAATGCTTCTTATTCATGGGATCTTTTGATTTTGAATTTAGAAAGCAAGGTTTTCTCGCGCAAACCTTAGGTCTAAAATTCCGCGTGTTGTTCTAATAGTATTGAAAAAAAATACAAATTAAGGTCTATGAATACGAAGTCTATGAATAAAAAAGTTAATTGACACATGTTATTACACTAACAATTGATTTGTAGTCTATTTTTAAGAATGGTGTTTAATTTTCTTAAAGGATTTTGAGTGGCTCAATTCAAATTCAGCAAGCGATCCAAAAAACGGATATATGCTGCTCATTTGCTTTATTTTATATTGTGCACGCATTCATCACAGGGGTTTGCTAATACTCTGCTAACCGTGCCTCCAAACCAAGCTGCTGGCGTAGTGTTAACACAAGCTGCCACACCCATTCCTCCTAATCTTAATTACAATAGTCTCGATATCCAAGCCAATGGCTCAGTTACTCCTGGAGTCTTTGCTTCTTTTCAACTGGGAAATCACGTTTCTCTCACCATACAAGTAGAGGGTGGTGCCGTACCTGGTGCTATTACTCATAATGTCAATGATGGAGCAAGTACCATTAATAGTACATTTATCGACACGACAGCCCAATTATGGATAGTAAATTCTGGCATCATTACAGACACACAACTCTCTGCTCAAGGCACCTCTGTTTTTAATTTATTGGCAAATGTACCCACAAGAATTTATAATCTGTCCTCTCCCACAGCACCCGCTCAAGCACCTGCCAGTTTAATAAGTCCGAATGGAATATCCTTCTACCCAACTGGTAATATTCGACCTGTTTATGTTCAGCTCGGAGTGAATACAGCGCTCCAACAAGATACTTTACCAGCAATAATTGGTAACCCCATGGTTGGTCCTTTCACCCAGCCTTTAGGCGGCAATGGTAATGCAGACGCTGTTTCTCCTACTACTCCATTCGGACCTATTTTCACTGGGGCGCACACTACTCTATTTGTGCAAGGCACTTTCATTTTACAAAATTCACTAAGTGCTGGAGCTGGTAATGTCGGTGCTGGCATCATTAGAACTAATACTTATGCAGGTTCTCCAGGCTTCACCATAAGTTCCGCGGTAGGCACTGTTGCTATTCCGATTGCTCAATTTTCGCAAGAAGGGGGCAACACCAATATTGTCGCAAATGGTAATGTTATCACAACCCTTTATAATGGCCTCGGTGGACTTTTAACAGTCTCTGGTGGCGGTCGACTCAATGCCACAACATTAAACAATAATGCCGGAACAAATATAGTAAACAATTTCAATAGTTTTATAACCACAACCACCGCTACCAATAATGGCATCATTAGCAATAGCGGAACATTTGCGGCTCAAACTTTCACTAATGGTGGTATTTTTAATAGCATCTCTGGTGGAACATTTACTGCAGTGACACTGCATAACACCAACATTTTTAATGCTAATAACGGCAGCGTTCTCACCCTAACAAATTTACAGAATTCTGGCACTTTCACTTTGGGCACCAATCTAAATATTAACGGCAATAATTTCGCAAATACGGGAACTTTTAATATCTTAAACGGTGGGGTACTGCACGAAACTGCAGGACAGCCTTTAGTCAATCAAGGACTCCTGAATATTAATAATGGCGGCACCGTGAATGCAGTGACTATAAACAATGTAAACTCCACAAATTATTTTGCAGGTGGATCAGTCATTGCGACAAATCTCATTAATTCCGGTACTTTCAATGCCAACATTGGTACTCTTTTAAACCTAGCAACTTTGACTAATTCTGGCATTTTTAATTCTTTTGGCAGCGTTGCCACTCAAACTTTAAGCAATTCTGGAACATTCAATGCGAATACTGGCAGCACGCTCAGTGCTACCAGTCTAACAAACTCAGGCACATTCAATTTGGGAACTGCTCTCAGTATCGTAGGAACTAATTCCTTAAATTCCGGTACTTTTAATATCAACAATGGTGGAGCTTTAGCAGTAACTACGAGTCCCTTATTAAATACTGGGACAGTCACTCTCAATCCCGGCGGTTCTTTTACTGGAACCCTCATCGGCAATGGCGGCAATTCTACCTTTAATATCAATACCACTTTAGTATCCGGACCTAACGTTGTTATTGGCGTTCTGGGTGCTCCGATTGGTTTTGTCAATATCAATCCTGGTGGCACACTCTTTTTAAATAATAGTCTTTTTACAGATCCCTTAAATAATAATGGCAGTCTTGTACTCATAAATTCTCAAAATGTGTTTGGAAATTATTTCCAAGGCTCCGGCGGGTCACTTTCAACAACGATTCAAAGTGGTACGCCTACTTATGGTCAATTGATCGTTAATGGTCTAGCAAATGTTGGCGGTTCAATCAATGTTAATTATACCAATTCTGGTATTGGAATTGCGAACGGCCAAACCTTTGATGTTATCATCTCTAATGGACTCACTGATAATAATCCAGCAATTCTTTCACAACCCAATCCATTCTTAAGCTTTGTTCGAGACAGAGACCTTGGTACCCCGTCAAATAATGTCCGAATTAAAGCTGTGCGAGGCAATCCAATTCCAAATAATCCTTCCATCTCAGGAGTGGCGAATACTATACAATTTCTATTCGGGAATGTGAATCAATTTCCCGTTTTTCTACCTTTGCTCCAAAGAATAGCTGCAAACCCTGGTGCATTAGTTGAAAATTTGACTCAATTAATACCAATCGTTAATGGTATGGAATCCATTCCTGCATTATACAATCCCTATCCTTTATTCGATAAGATTTTTAAACGCATTGAGGACAGCCGTTTTGCAGAAAATCGTCATTTTACGAATGTTAATTTTGACAATCTCAATTTTGAAACTCCTGGTTTCGGATATTCCGCCGGAGACATGATAGGCAACAATAATTCCATTGGCCCCATTTTATTTGGCAATTTGATTTCACAAGGTGTTCGCGACAATATTGATGGTTATGATGCAGCGACACTCGGTCTTGCTTTTGTAGGAGATTCACGAATTAATTCGTTTACCAGTGTTGGCGCAGGGGTTAGCTATAGCGGCACCAGTGCGGGAGGCAAACAAACAGGTAATTCTTCACGCACGGATAATATTCAAGCCATGGCTTATGGCAGTCTTGATTATGATAACTTTATCTTTCTGGATGGAGTAGTCTCCATCGCAGAAAATTTCTTTAAAACCACGAGAAGCGTACCCTTAGTTGCTGAATCCGCCAAAGGTACTTTTTGCGGTATACAACCTTCATTAAAAGCACGAACCGGAATTAATTTCCTGATGTTTGACTTTGAACTCACCCCTCTAGCGACAATTTTTTATAGCAGAGTGCATGAGGGTGAACACACTGAAAAGGGTGCCCCTATCACCGATCTCAAGATCCAAAAAAATTATATTGAAATTTTTGAAGGAGGAGCAGGTCTTAAATTAGCTTGGGTGCGAGACGTGGATGATATGGTTCCTGAAGTTCATGTCTTGGGATTGAAAAACTTCAAAACTCCAAATTTTGCAATTACTTCGCAATTTATTGCCGGCGGTCCACCCTTTCTAGCCATTGGCCCGAAATTTGCCTCCACCGGTATTGTTCTGGGCGGCAGCCTCACGCTTCGCGCCACGGATTGCATCCTGTTCATGGGCACTTATGATTTTGAATCGAGAAATCATTTCAGAGCACAAACTTTGAGCTTAAAATTCCGCATGTTGTTCTAAATAAGTTGTTCTAGATAATTTGAATAATGTAAATTATTCAAATTATTTAAATTGTCTAAATTGTCTAAATTGTTTGAATTGTTTGAATTGTTTGAATTGTTTGAATTATTATTAAATTCTGTTAAAATGGTTATACTATGAAAATTTCATTTATTGTACAAACACCCGATGGCTACCAAACTTTGGCTAAAACCAGCCGACTCGATAAGGCCTTGGATATTTTAGAAAAAATCAAAGCCGATGGTGTGCTGTTGGATGCTGATACGGCAAAAAGCCTCTTCGCAAAATGCAGTGAATCTGCCCCGAAACTCGGACCCAGAACCCACATAACGGCCAAAACTCATCTCGGTATTCAACGTATCCCCTTAAATGAAATTTATTATTTTCAGGCCGATCAAAAATATGTCACTGCACATCACTCCCAAGGCACATTATTGCTGGAGGACACGCTGAAAGAACTTGAAAATGAATTCATAGATCACTTTATACGCATTCATCGCACGCTACTTGTCAACATCTCTGAAATTGATTCTATCCAAAAAGATGACAATGGCTTTTACTGGCTAAAAATGCGCCATCAAGAAACTCTTTTCCCCATCAGCAGACGTAAAATCGCCCTGGTTAAACGTCGGCTATAGCTATAAAAGACTACGGACTCGTTATTATGGAATTTATTCTCGTCACTCGAAAAAGCGCCCTCGCACTCTGGCAAGCAAACTATGTAAAGTCTGCACTAGAGCAAAAACATCCTGATTTAAATATTTCGATTTTGGGCATTAGCACTGCCGGTGACAAAATTTTAGATACCCCCTTAAATAAAATCGGAGGCAAAGGACTCTTCGTCAAAGAACTCGAAGATCATCTTCTGAAAAAACAGGCACACTTTGCGGTACATTCTATGAAAGATGTCCCTGCAAATCTCCCCGAAGGGCTCGAACTTGCAGCCATTTTAGAACGTGCTGACGCCCGCGATGCTTTTGTTTCCGAAAAGTATGCAAGCCTGCTGCAATTGCCTCATGGCGCCAAAGTTGGCACTTCAAGTTTACGGCGTCAAGCACAATTAGCGGCTATTAGGCCAGATCTCGTGCTCGAACCCCTGCGCGGTAATGTCGATACTCGCATCCTAAAATTAAAACGCGGCGAATATGATGCTGAAGTCTTAGCGGTTGCAGGATTAGAAAGATTAGGGTTACAAAATTTTATAAAAGAATTTTTCAGTTATGATGTTATGCTACCTGCCGTAGGCCAAGGAGCGCTTGGCATCGAATGCAGAAGCGACGACACTGAAGCAAAAAAGATTGTGGCTTCTCTGAATCACGATATTACGAATCACTGTGTGCTCGCAGAACGCAGCATGAATGCACTGCTTGGCGGCAGTTGTCAGTTACCCGTTGCTGGCTACGCTAAATTCATCACAGAAAGTGCAGACGACGAAGTTAACACCCATGAAAAAGCACAAATACCGAAAGTTTTGCATTTACGCGGCATGGTGGCGGAGCCTGATGGCAGCAAGATTTTACGAGCGGATGCGAAGGCTATTATTAAAAACAGTGATAATATAGAAAGCCTTGGTAAACAAGTTGCCAAATTGTTGCTTGAGCAAGGCGCTGATCGGATTATAGAAAAGATAAATTCTAAAGCTTATTAATTATTTCAAATACATCTTTTGATAATTCATCCTTTCTCTTCTCTGCTAACGCAGTATACAAGATATTAGATACCAAAGAATAGTAATAGGGACGTTAATTTAGAATTATCCAATGATCCTAAAGACCCCTTTTCATTAACAAGGGGTCTTTGTAGACCTAATTTACTTCTCTACCGGATATCCTTCCTCTACCCAAGAATTGTAGCCACCCACAATTTCTTTGACAGGATATCCAACGCTTGCAAATTTCTTGGCAGCCTTTTGTCCCAGATTGCATAAATGCTGATAGCAATACACATAATTGTATCCATCTTTCCTAAGACCAGGAAACTCTTTTTCCTGTCCATCAAACCCACTATATTTCTCATAAGGTATGTTGATTGCACCAGGGATGTGTCCAGCAGCATAATCTGCTGCAGTACGAACATCTACAATAGTAATGTTCTTTGCTTTTTCACTGATGAGTCTATTGATACCATACGGATTCGTTTTGAAGTTGAGTTCCTGCTCAAAAAATTCAACGGCTTTTTTGCTATCTTGAATGCTACTACCTGCACCCTTGTTCTGACCGGCTGAAAATGCTGAAAACGGAATTGCTAAAGCTAATGCTAATACTCCAAGACCAAGGCCAAAGTTACACATATTCATATTAAGTTCCTCTCTCTGTTTTATATCTAGGTATTTACATATTTACTCTAATACTGAAATTATAACCAGCATAATATTAAGTTAAATTTAACAAAAATACTTGTTTAAAGCTATCACTTCAGATAAAATCTATAATAATTAAGAAATTACCAGAATGAAAGTGAATTATTTTAAACAAGATATTAAGTTTTTCTTAACCAGAAGAATAATAATATCTCGACAGGATTTGCAGAATGAATTTTGATTTTAAAGACATAGAGGTATTGGGGGCCATCATAGAGCAGGGCAGTTTCACCCAGGCAGCGAGCATTCTGCATCGAACGCCCTCAGCCATCACCCAGACCATTAAAAAATTAGAATCCATTATTGGATTTTCGATCTTCAATCGTGAAAGCTACCGTCCCAGTTTGACTGCACAAGGGCGTCTCTTTTGGGAACGAAGTAGAACCCTCCTAAAACAAATGCAGCGTCTCAAACATGATGTTCGTTTCATTGAACAAGGTTTCGGAACAGAAATTTCCATTGCCTATGATGATCTCATTGCACTCGATAAGATCCTAGAACTCATTAGAAAATTCCAAAAAGTTGCCCCCAATGTCACCATTCGATTGCACAGAGAAGTCATGAACGGCTGCTGGGATGCTTTATCGCAAAATCGTGCCAGTCTTGCAATCGGGGCAAGCCACATTCCACCCAGCGAATTACCTTGTTCCCAAAAAATTTTAGGAAGCGTTTTCTGGACTTTTGCGGTTTCACCAGAGCATCCGCTGGCAGCTTGCGAGAAACCTATCACACGAGAAGAAATCAGCCAATATCACAGCATTGTAATCTCTGATACTTCACAGCAATTACCTCCCTCTCTCTCTTCTGGCATCTTTTCGGGTCAAGCGACTATTGTGGTTCCTTCTATGGATGCAAAAATTCTTGCGCAAGTACAGGGAATAGGGGTTGGCTATCTGCCGCGACATAGAATCCTGCATTTATTAAAAGATGGGAGGTTGGTTGAAAAAACGGTCGCCGAGCAATTAAAAGACAAAGTATATTTAAAAACGGCCTGGCGAACGGATGCTCATAATCAAGCGATGGATTGGTTTTTAGAGGAGCTTGATAAGGAAGAAGTGCGGGATAGACTGCTTACAACCGTTTCACGGACTGACTAGGATTGTATTCCTTCCGGTTGATTCTTAACCACCCACAGAAGACCATTTTTATAGGTTTCTTCACTTTTTGATTTATCACCCAGTTGTTCCATGAGCTGTCCAAGCATTGCATAAGCTTCTGCACTTGGCTTACAATCGATACTCATTTCCAAATAATCCCTAGCCATGCCCCAAAGTTTCTCATCCAGACATAATCTCGCCAAAGTTAAAAACAAAGCTGCATTTCTCGGTTCACGCTCGAGTAGACTTTGAGCAAAGGCAAGCTGCTTCTTGGGTGATGGGCCTTTAATATGCCCATACAATTCAACTAGGCCATCATGCCACTGCTTTTCTAGGGTCCTCCGAATTAGTGCTTCAGCATCCCGGTCTTCTCCTTCCCTATGCAAGAGTGCAGCATAGGCTTCAATGCAATTCGGGTTGCTTGTGACCGAGCGCGGGGCAGAATGCCAGAATTTTGCTAAAGTTTTTCTATCGTGCTGTAAAAGTTCTGGTAAAAACTTTGCGTATACTTTCTGCTCAAATTGTGCAAGCGCTTCTTTGTTCGGGAAAATGTCTGCTTTACGAATATCTGGCAAGAGTGCAAATAATGACTGCCAATCCCCTTTCTTTTCATAGAGATCGCTCAGTAATTTTAAAACCACCGGGTGCCTCGGTTTTTCCAGATGCAAATGCTGAAGAGTTGCAATACTTTGTTCCAAATCTCCTTGAGAGTATTGTAATTCTGCCGCAGTTAATTTTACTGCGTCCGAATTATGTTCTAGATTTTCTGCCAACTGCAAATAGCGATCGCGGCGGCTTGTTGAACCCGCTTCCGTCGCAGCTCTGGCAGCAGCCAGATAATTAATGAGGGGTTTATCACTATACTGCGCACCCTTGCTTAAATAGTGTTCCGCCTTCTTCCACCGTCCCTCTGTTAAATTGAGCAGACCTCGGTCGGTGTTGCGCCTTGCAGACTCGATTTGATGCAGCCGCCACCATGCTTTGATGCGTCTTGGACCAGAGAAAAAAGTATTAATGAGTGACAACAAAGTCATGGTCAAGAGAATCAGTACGAGGACAGCGATTGCCGCAAGCCAAAGCGGCATTTCAACAGTCCAATCATCATAGGCAAAGAGGGCATACCCCGGCTCTCGTTGTATCATGACCCCAAGGCCAGCTGCTAAAGCAAAGACTATTAATAAAGACCAAAAAAATCGCATAATCTATTAGTGTCCTGTCATTTGATGGTCTGAAGGTTGTTGCTGCTCTGACTTCTGTTCTCCCGACATTTGTTGTGCTGATGTCTGTTGCTCCGACATTTGTTGTGTTGATATCTGCGTTTGCTGCACTGATGTCTGCTGCACCAGTGCAAGCGATTGTAATGTTGGCACTGTCACAGTCAAACAAATTTCTTGCAGTTTAGAAATTTCAGCTACCATATTACGAATTTTGTCATTCGAAGTTTCAAAATAATCACTGAGCCATGCTTTCGCTTCCTTCAGAGACTGCTGGTAAATCGGTTCATTTGCTTGCAACAGTGCAGAACGGGCTTGCTCTAGAATAAGCTTTAAATGTGCTTTCGCCAGGAATTCGTCCTCTTGACTCAAGATAGGTTCAATAGGTTTGGTATGATGCTGAATTTTGATGATATCTTTCATCCGTATCAGTGATTCATTAAAAGCCGTTCTAAAAGAACTTTCTTTTTTGTCTTTTTTCTCCGGATTTTCTTCAGTATTTGCTTCATTTGCGTGTTCTTCTGATTGTTTTCCTGATTGCTCCCCCGATTGCTTGCCTGTTTGCTTCCCCGACCGTTCTCCTACTTGCTCTTCCGAAATTTGCAGCTCCTTATAACCCCGAGCAGGCAAATTTTGCACCTGTTGAATCATAGCACCTAAAATAACCCATGTAGCATCGATATCCGGGAATCTAAAATTTCTTAAAGTCATCAAATCTTGTGCCAGTGCCTGACGCAACGCAGCCGCATTGGAATCCTGCAGTTCCGAAATGTTTTTGCTTGCCATTTCTAACAATGAAATTGCACCATTCAAGTCATGGGCATAAACAAGTCTTTCCCATGCCAATTGAATCCAATGTCTAGCTTCAATGAGATTTAATTGCGGCGCTGCTGCCTGATGTTCTTGACTTTGAACTTTTTTATTCATCTGTTGTGAAAAAGCCTTGAAATACCTTTGAGTCTCATGCAAACCCTGCTGCAGCTGTGCAATTTTTCCATTATTTTTTTCAATATTAGCTGCATTCGCCAGAATGGAAGAGGTTACAGTGGAATTTAGACGAGTGACTGTATTATTCGTTTCATTCATGAATTTTTGCAAAGTTTCAAACTGATAAACGCTAAATAGAGCAACCGCAATCGCTATTAATACACTTAATATCGCTGTTTTCACTGTCAGTACCTATGAATGCTTGAAAAATTTGGTTCCAATCCGATTCATATTATATGAACTTATCCAGTTGTCAAGGAAACTTCTACCTCGACGCTCTAATTGACGCTATTATTTTTGCGGTGAAGAAAGAGGTAATTATTCTTATTTCTTATTATGTATAAATTCAATTTCAGAAATTAGATTTAATTAAACTCCTTGATAATAATTAATTGCTAAGGTTCAACACCAGGAGGGTGAGGCGCGGGGAGTTCTGCTACCAATTCCTCTTGCACTTTTGCAAGAAACGCATCTTTAGTTTTATACGGTGAAGCAGCAATAGCTGCTTCCGCATCCTTCATGAAAACAGGGTTGCTACCCTGCAAAAAGGTTTCCTTGACCAATTCTTTCAAGATATTTACATCAGCTACTGCAAGATTTACGTCCTTCTCTTGAGGGAATTCCTTTTTAAAGCTACTTAATATGGCTCCAAATGCGGCACGTGCTTCCTTTGGATCTTGTGAAACAGTCGCAACATAATCTTCAGTGCCATTATTTTTTTGCAATGAGCATTTTGGCTTGCCTAATTCAAGATTGAGAGTATTTCCTTTCAGATATTCATAAGGAGGTTCTATTGGTTTTTGACCTGGAGGACCTAGAGGAATGGTGCTAAGATTGTCAATAATTCCATTTGCAAGTCTATCAAACAGCTGTTTTTTTTCCTGAGTCTCACTACTTAAAGGCTTTGCTTGCGGCAGTTTGTAGGTAGGAACGACCGCCTTTATAGGACCACCAGGCTGAGGTGGGGTGTCCCTAGCGATTAATTGTGGAATTGGGTATGGCTCCGGCTGTTTTACTCTTGCTGACAATCTGACAACTGGAGAACCGGGAGTAGGAGGCAAGCCTGGTTGGATCCCATTTGCATTTATTCGCAGCAGTGCATCGGAAAGATCTTGTGCTTTAGGAGCAGGTTTACCTTGTTTTTGTGCGATGGCAGCATCTACTTCGCTCAGATTCTGAATGCCCTGTGCTTTCAACGAATTTACTATTTGACGCATTGTTTCCAGTTGCTTGGCATTAAATTTAATATTATCATTTTTTAAAATCCTATTTAAAGCCATTACTTGCTTATCCAACACTTCTACTCTTGCGGGCACTTGAATTCCTGTTACACTTGGGGGCAAGAACTCAATCATAGATTGTAGTTTTCCTAAATATGTATCGAGTTTGTCTGATTGACCTGGATTATTCTCCACCTCTCGGATCCAGGGGGCTAGTACTTTTTCTTGATAAGCTTTAAAATATTTTTGTTGAGAATCTGCCATCCATAAATCCATGCTGTTATTATAGGCAGCATAATTAGGAAGTTTTGTTTTATCTATATCCATGAGTGGTGAAGCAGGTATAGTAGCGATCTCATCAAGACCTTTCTTATAATTTAATTTTTTTGCAGTTTCATACAATATCTCTCTGAGATCTCTCGCTGCTTGTAAGTTATCTGGTAATAATTTTTCTTGAGGTAATGATTTGAGATAAGCAATCGCAGCATCAATTTCATTTTCTAGTTGTACTGAATCAACCGTGTGATATCCATCTTTTCTTAGCCTCTGAAACAAATACTCTTGATACCTGATCTTTTCCTCCATAAATGGCATTTTTTTGACATTCTCAAATTCTTTTTTCATCCAAGCAGTCTTAGCCGCTTTTGTCGGATCGACAACTGGAAGAGAAGGTAATGGTTGTGCTGGTTGTGCTGGTTGAACGGGGTGTGCTGGGCCAGAGGGAGTTGGGAGAGGAGTAACAGTTACACTTGTTTTAACCTGCGTTTTAAGCTGGATGTTTAGTGCATCCCTTACATTGTCTTGGAATATATTGCCTTTAGCAGTATCGGACAGAGAAAGTAGTTTTCCCACAATACCTGCTAACTCATCTAGTTGTCCTGAATCTTTTGGTGCCACGAAGCTTTTTATCCATTTATCATTAATTGCAGCCAACGCTTGATAAGCTGCACTGCGCTCTCCACTTGCTTTTTTTTCAGCCGCACCACCATCCGGTGCAGCAGGAGTAGCATAAAAATTTTGCAAATTCTTAATAGGACTATTAGGATCACCCGATACTAATTTTTCTGAAAATTCTTTGAGTAATTTCATATAATCTGTTGGATTCGTTGCACCAATCGCTTTCAGCCTATCTACTATTTGCAAAAATGTTTTTTGTATGTCTTCTCCTTTTGCAGTGCCTAATTTTGTTATCAGATCTGCATCACTTTTTTGGTATTTATCTGCAGCTGCCGGAACTGAAGCAACCAGCGATGGTGCAACCACTCCTCCTGCTAGTGAGCCTTCTTTTTTTGCAGACGGTGGCATAGAGGCTATTTTGGGTTTGGGTGGTGGCACTGGCGGAGCTCCACCTAAAGGATTTACTGATGCAGAGCCTGCTGGGAGCACTGGTGAAACTGAAACTGCAGCTTTTGCCCTCGCAGCTAAAAACTCTTTCTTAATGTGATCATAATTGTCCAATAATCTAGCTGAATCCAATACAGCCTTATCGGATATTGATGGATTAGCATTACTTAAAGCTAATCCAATTTGACTTATTTTCTTACGAAAATCTTTTAATGTGTTTTCGATATGTTGGGCGACATCCTTATCAGTTCCAAATAAAGTTTGAAAATCATCAATCATGAATTGAAGTGCACGTTTTGCACCAGCTATATGTGGTTGGTCTGAGGGTAAAGGGGGAAAAGAAAGAGGTGCAGATGCATCTTTATCTGGTCCAGCGCCAGGTTCAGCTTCTTCGTCCAAAACTTCAAAGCTTTTACCTACCTTTTTATGTTGGGCTTTGGGTGATGCCGCTTTTTTAGGTGAATCTGCTCCTTTTGGTGGTTCTACTACCGACATAAATTTTACCTCCATAAAAAAAGACTATTCTTTTTTATATAAGTTTCTCAGTTATTAAAATTTTCTAAATACTAGATTTTCAATTCGTGAATAATCATCATTTAGTTATAATATCTTTTATATCAATTGATTAGCTTAATAGCGAAACAAAATACTGGAAATTTCAATATCTTGACGTATTTAAACAATTCGTGATATATAACAATAAGCTATAAAAGATTCCTTAGTTCTCTAGCTTTAAGCTTAACTTAATTAGAAACACGTTAATTGATTAACTCAAAGGAGATTTATTATGACTGCTACTGCGACAGCTTTGGAGAAAGAACTTGAAAGAAAAAAAAGAGCTACCAAATTTTTAAATACAGCAATTGTGCTTCATATGAAAGATAAATTCGATTTTGCTCTCTCAAAAGGAGCCGATGTCAACTATACTGATGATGAGATTGATGCACCTCTTTTGATTGCCATTTGTCATCATAACAATTGGGCTCGAAAATTTATTTTACAAAATGGTGGTAATGCAAAAATCATTAGTAAACCATATCAAAGAGCTCCTCTACAAGGGGCAGTGTACGCAAGCGATCAAGATGCTATTGAAGAATTAGTTGATTACAAAGTAGATGTAAAAATGTTTCGTGAAATGAATTTATTGCACAGTGCTATTGAAGAACTGAGCAGCTATGGTTTATTACACAACGCAACCTTCACCCGCAGACCTGACTTAAGCAGAGATGATTCATCCCTAAAGAAAGAAATAGAAGATTTCTTTCTTCAACAAAACTCCTATAAGAGAGACATGGAAAAATTCGATGAAGGCACCCCTTTCAAATTAGAAGGTCCAATCCACGCCTACTACTCTGGTAATCTCGACATGCTCTCATATCTCCTAGGCAAAGGCGTTAGCCCCACTCTCTCTGCCCTCGGCATTAAAAGAACTCCCTATCAAGTTGCTAAAACCCCCGCGAACTTTACCGAAGTGTTTCGATCTGGTGAAGACGAAGAATTAACTTTCCTTGAACATGAAGGCAGCAATGTTTTAAAATTCAAAATAAAATTCAACAACATCACTACAACAGCCTCCTTCGATCTAATCGTCCACTATGATTTAAAACCCTGCTGTGAGCTAATCGAAAGCCATACCAATGTTGCAGATCAAATTCAAGACTTGAGTTACACTGTTCAAAGACGTATGAGCGATGAATTCCGCGAACTTCACTCAGATCGCGATAAGCTCAAACAACATGTCTCCGTTATAGAAAAAGTACAATCCGAGCAATGCAAGAGAGCTGAAGAGCGCGATCGGATAGTTGATCAAAAATTAGGTGTTGAGAATGAAAAGCGTATCAAGATGATTTGTAATCAAAAAAATACTGAACGCTTCTTTGATGTGCTTTCTCGGAAAATGGAAACCATGCTGGATGCTTGGAAGTTGCTGGGAAGTGGTGCCATACAAAGAGTAAAAAATTCAAAAGCAGATTATGCTAAAACTATTATTGATTTTGTTGGTGCGCATGTCCCCGCTCCCTTTATCACACCTTTTCTTGTATTAAGTAAAGCCTGCGATGGATTCGCAGATCTGTCCGCACAAAAGAGATTTGATTCCATAGGAAAATTATTGCCATCTGATAGATCAGTCCAAGTATACAGCCGCGAATTAGCCTGCGAAATTACCGAAGGCCTCGTCAAATATATGAATAAATTACGAACGGATGTAGTAGATAAGATTACCCCAGAAGCAATGGAAGATATCGCAAAACGCGCATTCATCCAAGCCGTACAGACTATTTATGAAGTTGAAAAATTAAATATAAGCTCTGATTTACCATCTGCATCCAGAACCCGAGAGCTAACCGCCAAAGTACTGAAATCAGTGGCTGAAAGTGATTATTTCAGAAGCCTCGTGGAAGAAAAAGTAAAAGGAGCCGTGACTCCCCCCGTATCCCCCACTTTGCCACCTGCAATCCCGCCTCGTCCAATTGTTCATTCTTTCGATAAAGCAATGATGAAAGCCGCAGCCGACGCGAAAGAACGTGAGCACCAAGCCAGAGCATCGACTTCCGGCAAGTTTTCTTTCGGGCTCAGTAAACTGAAAGAAAAACTAACCCATAAGGCTGTAGAAGTATCCTATTCGTAATTCGATTCATAACCGAAGAGTAAGGTGCCAGGCCACTGCAATACGCATTAAATTTAATGCGTATTGCAGTGGCCTGGCTTACCTCTCATTCCTAGAGAGGTGGGTTAAAAACAATCCTGCGACATTACCTGTAAGTAAGGTGCCAGGCCGCTGCAATACGCATTAAATTTATTGCGTATTGCAGCGGCCTGGCACCTTACCCTATATAAACAAGACCGGGTTCATAAAAGCACTAGGTTAAAAGTGCAATAGCCAACAAGGAATGCGTTTGAAATAATCCATTATTATGGCTAGACCTTTACGAATCGAGTATCCCGATGCTTTTTATCATGTAATGAATCGTGGTGCAGGCCGACAGAATATTTTTCGTACTTTAGAAGATTATAATTTATTTCTAGATTTGATTGCAATTGCACAACAAAAATATGAAATTGAAATCCATGCTTATTGTTTAATGACGAACCATTATCATTTACTCATTCGCACATTTTATTCAAGCTTGCATAAAGTCAGGACAAAATCAAAAAGAAACTGCAAGTAAGTTTGGAAATATTTCATATGCGAGAGTCTCAAATTTATAACAATATGAGATGTGACGTTTAAGCTGATTTCTTCTTAAAAAAGAGGTTGCTAAAATTGAGGAAGACATATTAAAATTTAAAATCTGACCCCAAAAAGTAAGGTGCCAGGCCGCTGCAATACGCATTAAATTTAATGCGTATTGCAGCGGCCTGGCACCTTACCTATTTCTAATTGCCTGATTGTAAATTCGTGAATATTCATTATTTATTAATAATACCTTTAAAGATCAATCTATTAGTTTATTTTTCACAAAAAAAGACTGGTAATTTCCATATCTTGACGAGATTAAACCATTCATGATATATATCAACGAGCAATAGAAGGTTCCTTAGCTTTCTAGCTTTAAAATTAACTTAATTCGCAATATTTTTTTGTTGACTCAAAGGAGATTTATTATGTCTGTTACGGCAACTACTTTGGATAAAGAACTTGAAAGAAAAAAAAGAACTACTGATTATTTAAATACTGCTATAGGATTCCACATGAAAGATCGGTTTGATTATGCTCTTTCAAAAGGTGCTGATATAAATTATACAGATGATAAAATTAATGCTCCTCTTTTGTCAGCTATTTCTCGGCATAACAAATGGGCTAGAAAATACATTTTGGAAAAAGGTGGTAATCCTAAAATCATTAGCAAAACCAATTTAAGAACACCTTTACAAGCTGCAGTGGCAGCGAGCGATCAAGAAGCAATGGAAGAACTATTTGATTATAAAGCAGATGTAAAAATGTTCCGCGAAATGAATTTATTGCACAATGCTATTGAAGAACTATGCAGCTATGGTCTATTAAACAACGCAACCTTTACCCGGAGACCTGACTTAAGTAAGGATGATCTATCACTAAAAAAGGAAATCGAAGATTTCTTTTTTCAACAAAACTCTTATAAAAGAGACATGGAAAAATTCGATGAAGGTACCCCTTTCAAATTAGAAGGTCCAATCCACGCTTACTATTCTGGCAATCTTGATATGATCTCATACCTCTTAGGCAAAGGCGTCAGCCCCACTCTATTTGCCCTCGGCATAAAAAGAACTCCCTATCAAGTTGCTAAAACCCCTGCGAACTTTACCGAAGTGTTTCGCGCTGGTGCAGACGAAGAATTAACTTTCCTTGAAAATGAAGGCAGCAATGTTTTAAAATTCAAAATAAAATTCAACAACATCACTACAACAGCCTCCTTCGATCTAATCGTCCACTATGATTTAAAACCCTGTTGTGAGCTAATCGAAAGCCATACCAATGTTGCAGATAAAATTCAAGACTTGAGTTACACTGTTCAAAGACGTATGAGCGATGAATTCCGCGAACTTCACTCAGATCGCGATAAGCTCAAACAACATGTCTCCGTTATAGAAAAAGTACAATCCGAGCAATGCAAGAGAGCTGAAGAGCGCGATCGGATAGTTGATCAAAAATTAGGTGTTGAGAATGAAAAGCGTATCAAGATGATTTGTAATCAAAAAAATACCGAACGCTTCTTTGATGTGCTTTCTCGGAAAATGGAAACCATGCTGGATGCTTGGAAGTTGCTGGGAAGTGGTGCCATACAAAGAGTAAAAAATTCAAAAGCTGATTATGCTAAGAATATTATTGATTTTGTTGGTGCGCATGTACCTGCTCCCTTCATCACACCTTTTCTTGTACTAAGTAAAGCTTGCGATGGATATGCAGATCTGTCCGCACAAAAGAGATTTGAGTCCATAGGAAAATTATTGCCATCTGATAGATCAGTCCAAGTATACAGCCGCGAATTAGCTTGCGAAATTACCGAAGGCCTCGTCAAATATATGAATGAATTACGAACGGATGTGGTAGATAAGATTACCCCAGAAGCAATGGAAGATATCGCAAAACGCGCATTCATCCAAGCCGTTCAGACTATTTATGAAGTTGAAAAATTAAATATAAGCTCTGCTTTACCCTCCACATCCAGAACCCGAGAACTAACCGCCAAAGTTCTGAAATCAGTAGCTGAAAGTGATTATTTCAGAAGCCTCGTGGAAGAAAAAGTAAAAGGAGCCGTGACTCCCCCCGTATCCCCCACTTTGCCACCTGCAATTCCGCCTCGTCCAATTGTTCATTCTTTCGATAAAGCAATGATGAAAGCCGCAGCAGACGCGAAAGAACGTGAGCACCAAGCCAGAGCCTCGACTGCCGCCGGCAAGTTTTCTTTCGGGCTCAGTAAACTGAAAGAAAAACTAACCCATAAGGCTGTAGAAGTATCCTATTCGTAATTCGCCGTAGTCGTAATTCGATTCATCATCAGAGTAAGGTGCCAGGCCGCTGCAATACGCATTAAATTTATTGCGTATTGCAGCGGCCTGGCACCTTACCCTATATAAACAAGACCGGGTTCATAAAAGCACTAGGTTAAAAGTGCAATAGCCAACAAGGAATGCGTTTGAAATAATCCATTATTATGGCTAGACCTTTACGAATCGAGTATCCCGATGCTTTTTATCATGTAATGAATCGTGGTGCAGGCCGACAGAATATTTTTCGTACTTTAGAAGATTATAATTTATTTCTAGATTTGATTGCAATTGCACAACAAAAATATGAAATTGAAATCCATGCTTATTGTTTAATGACGAACCATTATCATTTACTCATTCGCACATTTTATTCAAGCTTGCATAAAGTCAGGACAAAATCAAAAAGAAACTGCAAGTAAGTTTGGAAATATTTCATATGCGAGAGTCTCAAATTTATAACAATATGAGATGTGACGTTTAAGCTGATTTCTTCTTAAAAAAGAGGTTGCTAAAATTGAGGAAGACATATTAAAATTTAAAATCTGACCCCAAAAAGTAAGGTGCCATGTATGGACCCGTCCCGTTTGTAAAGGATAATTTCCTGGTGACAATAAAATGAGTGCTGTCATGTATTCGGCCTTAGGCAAAATGCCTGGCCCTAATGATATTCGCGCCCTTTCTCCTCATCAGGCCGTCGGCTTATTATAGCCATTGGCACCCGCAGGTTTTGATAGGGCCGGTCTCACCTATCTTGCCATTAAGAAATTTATCCCTCGCAACTCGTTTAAATAAGGTTCGAGGACGACGCAATTTTTGCGTCGCCCTCAGAACCCACGCACCATCTGATACACCAATAAAAAACAGTAGTCTTAACATGGTGCGTAATTGACTCACTCCAATAACACTTAATATCTATCAAACCGCTTTCCGATACTCTTCATTTTTTGCAAGCATTGCCCATATAATTCTCGCATTTTTATTTGCTATAGCTACAGCAGCTCTATTGGCTCCTCTACGTTCTTTCAGACTTCTTATCCAATTGCTTCTATTGTCTTCATTTTTTGCACCAATATGTCTTACTACTGTACGCCCTCCGTGTATTAGTAATGTTCGAATATAAACATCGCCGCGTTTACTGATTCCTAACAGTCTTTCTTTATTTCCACTTGAGGATTGTCTAGGGACTAAACCCAAAAATGCTGCAAAATGACGACCATTCTTAAAAACTTTTGGATCACCAATCGTCGCAACAATAGCAGTTGCACTAATGGGACCCACTCCTTCAATTTTAGATATTTTTTTGCACATATCATTCGATTTGAAAATAGCTTCTATTTTTTTATCGTAATTATTAACTCGTTTATCTTTCTCTATAAGCTCTTCATATAGTTCTGCAAATAATGCTCGGCCTGAATGAGAAAGTTCATTCTCAGCATCCTCTAAGATTTCTGGCATTGCTTTTCGAACTTTGTTAACCCCTTGAGGAATAATAATGCCATATTCTATTAATAATCCTCTTATTTGATTTATCAATGCAGTTCTTTCTTGAACTAATCGACTTCTAACCCTATGTACAGCTTGTATGTCTTCTTGTTCTACAGATTTAGGAGAGACAAACCGCATGCTTGGCCGAGAGGCTGCCTCACAAATAGCCTCGCTATCATTCCTATCATTTTTATTAGTTTTAACAAATGGCTTAACAAACTGAGGACTAATAAGTCTAGCTGAATGACCTAAATTTTTAAATTTTCTACTCCAATAATTTGCTCCTCCACAAGCTTCCATAACAATAGTGCACGGTGGTAGATTTACTATTGTTTCCAAAAGCTTTGAACGGTTTATCTTCTTCCTTAACACAGGGCTTCCTTTCGCATCAACACCATGCAATTGAAATATATTCTTTGCAATATCAATGCCTAATAAGGTAATATTTTCCATTGGATCCTCCTCCTTTTTTAAATGGTATATATCGTAACCATTTTGGCTCTTTTGAAGCCGGATTTAAAGGGGGATGGGTCCATACCATTAGGCCGCTGCAATACGCATTAAATTTAATGCGTATTGCAGCGGCCTGGCACCTTACCTATTTCTCATTTTGAAACTCCACTTAATTAATAATTAAATAGAGCATGATATCACCTGAGAGATAGACGGCTTACTGTTTCCTTGAAGGAGAAATCATGTTCACGATCAAGGAGAATCAGTGTTCACGGTGAGGGAGAATCTTTGTTCACGCAAAAGGAGAATTCGTGTTCACGTTAAAGGAGAATTGCTGTTCATTTTGGAGGAGAATACACAACGACGCGGAACCTTTGTCCCACTCCAATATTATTTTCACTTTTTCATGGATCTTGCCTAAAATTTATGTGCGTAATGCATACGCTCTGATCTCGTTCTTCTTTATTTTGAATCCTTAAAAGAATAATCTCCTCTTGTTTCGAATGTGTAGTCAAAATTATCCAAATCCATTTTAAAGGATACATAAGGTTGTAATATTTTTGCTTGTTTATCATTAATATCGTAACAGTACCCTACATCTCTACTAACTTCATCTAAATCATTAGGATCAATATTAAATAATTCACGTAAAAAATCAATGTCAAGATTTTTTACCTTGCAATCTCTTATAAGAGATCCTGAATTTTTATCAAATTCAGCTACAAAACGTATCGATGTCTGTTTGCTCGTCATTTCGAACCTCATCTAAACTTTTTAAAAATCTCTCTACCAGGATCAGCTGGCTTCAATTTTGTTGCCGTTTCGGGATCAAATTCTCCCAAATGTTTGGTCATTTGTTTATTCCACATTTCTACACTTCCATGTCTATAATCCCACTCAAGAATCTTTCCATCTGGTAATTTCCACCTGGCTCGAGGTTTATTACCACTACCTTGTCTAGGATTTTTACCTCGGACACGTTCAGCTGTTGGGAAACCCGGAAGAAAGCCATCATCAGGTGGGCGTATGTATCCATGCATTGGCTCCAAAGCATTTCTTGAAGTTTCAAAAACTGGTGGATTTGATTTATCTAAAGTTTGCATTTTACCACTTTTACTATTGGCATGTAAAAGAGGTTCGTTCACTTTATCTCTATACATCAACATTAGTGGCTGCGATTCTACCTTAGGTATGTCGACAGGTCGTTTTCCTCTTGCCTCTGGGACATGAGGAGCACCAGCGCATGCTAATCCCATAGGTGCTTGGGACGTATTGGGTGGTTTCTTTAATTCGGCGAATAATTTCTTTATTTCATTACCAGTTAGTCGTTCAAAAAGAGTAAGGTGCCAGGCCGCTGCAATACGCATTAAATTTAATGCGTATTGCAGCGGCCTGGCACCTTACGGCACCTTACGGCACCTTGCTAGACCCGACCCCAACAACCCTTTGAAAGAAATTTTTTACTTTTGAAACTTGACCCCAAGATTATTGCTTAGCCCTGATCCCACAAATTTTATTACCGTCATTTGGATATATAGATATCGATATCATCAAGGGCACTCTCTGCATGTCCACGCACATACTTGCTGGGATCATTCAATGATTTTTTTACAATCTGAATAAGATTTTCATGCAAAGTTTTGTGTATACGTGCTAGATGACCAATACATAATACAGCATTACCTCTTATATATTCATTTTCATTTTTTGAAAAATCTTCGATGATCTTAAAACAAAAATTTAAATCATTTTCATAGAATGCCATAGAGATTAATCCGAAGCAAATGGATTTAATATCTTTCGAGGAAAATATTTTAACTAACTGTTCCTTAGATAGCGCCTCTGGTTGATGATAAATAAAGTGTTCAGTCTCACAAATATTACTAGTGTTGTTGTCATTAAAGTTTTTGTTCATATAATCACACCTACCTCTTCAATTTACCTTTTGAAGAAAAGCCAAAATTTTTAATCAACTCTGCTTTATGGGAGGGCCGTAACTCATCCCAAGAGCGAACGTGGCCATGAAATGTCAAATCCCAATCAGTTTTATCCAGCACAACAAATTCCTTTAATAATGGATCAATAAGAGTAAGGTGCCAGGCCGCTACAATACGCATTAAATTTAATGCGTATTGTAGCGGCCTGACACCTTACCCATTTTTATCATTTACTCATTCGCACATTTTATTCAAGCTTGCATAAAATCAGGACAAAATCAAAAAGAAACTGCAAGTAAGTTTGGAAATATTTCATATGCAAGAGTTTCTCAAATTTATAACAATATGAGATGTGACGTTGAAGCTGATTTTCTTCTTAAAAAAGAGGTTGCTAAAATTGAGGAAGACATTTTAAAATTTAAGATCTGGCTCCAATGGTTTCTTAAATTTATGTGCGTATCGCATAGTTCTGATCTCGTTCCTTTTTATTTTGAATTCTTAAAAGAATAGTCGCCCCTCGATTCAAACATGTAGTCAAATTTGTTTAAATCAATTTTAAAGGAAACATATGGTTGCAATGCTTCTGCCTGTTTTTCATGAATTTCATAGCAATATGCAACATCCCTATTCACTTCATCTATATCGTTAGGATCAATGTCAAATAATTCGCGCAAAAAATCCATTTCCAGATTTTTTACTTCGCATTCTCTTAAAAAATCTTCGGTTATCTTATCAAACTCTACTACAAAACGTAATAATGGATATTTATTTGGCATTGCATAACTCTCTACCTAAATTTTCTATCAATATTTTTACTGCGATCAGCTGACTTCAACATTTTGCCTGTTTCCGAATCAAATTCTCCCAAATGCCTAGTCATTTGTTTATTCCACATTTCTACTCTGCCATGCATATAATCCCATTCCAATATTCTACCATCCAGTAACCTCCACCTGTCTCGAGGCTTCCCCCCACCTTGTCTTGGATTTTTTCCTTTTATGTGCTTTGCTTCTGGAAAACCTATTAAAAATTTATCTCGGGGAGGACTAAAATAACGATGTTTTTCAGCAACTACTTGTTTTGGAGTATCTATAAGAGTAGTTTTCGACATCTGTGACTGATGTATATTACCACTTCTATTATTAATTTGTAAAGAATGTTCCTTCGTTTCCTTTCTATACAACATTAGTGGCTGCGATTCTACCTTAGGCATGTCGGCAGGTCGTTTTCCTCTTGCAAAAGCTGTCTCTGGGACATGAGGAGCACCAGCGCTTGCTAATCCCATAGGTGCTTGGGACGTATTGGGTGGTTTCTTTAATTCGGCGAATAATTTCTTTATTTCATTACCAGTTAGTCGTTCAAAAGGTGGAATCTTACCTCTCGCCATACCATAAGCTGTAAGCCCAAATGCACCTGCCCCTACCGCGACTGCCGCAGGTGATAGGCCATGAGTTTGGGATGAATCGCTGCTAGCTTGGGCATTTGGGCTCGCAAACATTAAGCTTCCACCTGTTGCTAGAGTGCCAGAGAGCATTAGCCCTTGCCTGGAGGTGACAGCTCTTCCGGCTGCTCTTCCTGCATTCATGAAGCTATCAGCAGAACTTGCAGCAGCAATTACATTACGTGCCCCCATAGCTGTCTGTTGTGCAACTTTTACACCAGCTCTTACTAATCCTGCACCAGCCACACAATAAGAGGCCACCTCACCAATACCGTCGCCAAATATTAATCCTGATAGCAAGCCTTCTCCGGCAGCATAACTATTTTCAACTTTGGCTCTATAATCAGTAACTTTTTGCTTTATGCCATTTACTATTGCTTTCCCTACTCCAGCAGGATCCTTTTTAATAGCCTGAATTTGTTTAGCTCTTTCTCGTTCAACTTCTGCTAAATATTTGGGATTATCAATCAATTCAGCAGACGAATGTAATAGATTAAATGTACCAATCACAGTGTCTACAGTATTTACAGCAGCTCTTGCTCCTAACCCAAGAACTGATCCTGCGGCAAAAGCTACTTTATTTGCTTTTTTGGGCTCAGAATGTTTTGATTGGGTGCCGGTACCTGCTGCTTCAATGTGCGCAATTGGGGAGAAATCACGTGCATTTATTTCAGAGGGTGCATCTGCTGTATCAGTAAGGCCAGGAAGAAAAGTACGATCCTGCGGATTCTCAAAAAACTCAGAACTTGGAAGTTTATTTTTACCATTTGAAGCAGATGTTCTTTTTTTATCATGAGTGAGTTTTACTATACTTGCTTCTTCATGGTCAAGGTTTTTACTGTTTCCCTGGAAAGATTTTTCTCTTTGATGTTTTTTTGAAAACTTCTCTAATTGTGCCTTTTCTTGAGCCTTTTCCTTTTCAGCTGCAGATGTTCTCCCTTTTGGCTGTGTTGAAGCAATTGATTTTGAATTTTTATCTTCAAAATCTCTTGAAGTATGGTTTTCTTTATCTTGCATCCTCTGATGTACTGTATTACCCAACATACCAGCAGCCCCCTGAACAACTCCACATGCTGCGCCTAGCAAATCTATATTGATTCTTTGTCTTTGAACTGCATCACTGATAGCCGACTGGAATACTGGCCGAATCATCATTCTTCCAAGCTCTTTAGAAATGTTCAGAGAGATTTCGGTTGAACTCAGCACACGTCCAATTTGGCTAGAATGTGAAGATTGTGAAGATTCAGGCGGCGCAAAACAATAGTTTGCAACTCCTGCTCCAATTCCTTCCCCCAATGCAGCAGAAAACTTTACTCCTCTGGCAAGCGCAGTCACAGCTGATGCTGCCCCCATGGCAACGGATTCTCGTATTAAGTCAGATTCAATGGGGGGTACGGCATTGAATGCTTTGCAAAGTAATCCATTAGCAAACGAGAACAACACTGCTTTGGGTATATTTCCGCGCTGAATTCCAGTACTAATAGCAGAAGAAATGATAGGCGTTAAAAATTTGCCTATGCTCGCTTGTAATGCCACCAGGCTGGTACTCATTTGAGCGAGCCCTGCAGCTACTGCTTGAGCTAATACTGGTGCTAAGAATGCACCTATTGCCAAACCAACGGCCATTCTAATGATTGCACGCCTTTTTTGTTTTCGTGCATGGCGCTTCGCATTTTCAATGGCTTCTTGATGATTACGAAGTTGTTCTAGATAATCTGCAATCACTTTTCGAATAGCCTGCAATTGCTGCTCTGCTTCATCTCTTTTTTCAGAGAAGAAAATTTGGGTGGCTTCTAGTTCTGCTTGACGTTCATAGGCTTCCAGTAAACAATGGTAAATAACTTGAGTGGCTGCATCAAAATTTTCACTGCGTGCTCTTCCATAGAGTGATGCAATGTTTATCTGATTAACTCCAAAATGTTCTTGTTCTGATACTCGAGCTTCTTGAAGCTCAGTTAAGAAATCCTCCCAGGAGTCGAAATCACCTCCCCATTTCTCATGGATGGCTGCTTGCCATTCCCAGTATCCTGGAACATCTTTAAAGGACTCTTCTATTGCAGCAAGCAATCTCTTATAATTTTGTTCATCTTTGAGCCCAAAAAGAAATTCTGCAAATTGAAATAGGGTGTCTGTATTTATGGTAATTGCTTCACCCTTAAATACTGTTAAAAATGACTGAATAATAAATAAATGGAATGCTTTGAAAGTCAGATCTGTAACAGAATGGGTTTCTTTGAAAATAAAAGCCCAGTAATCAGGAAATTCGGTACTGTGCGTTTCTATAAAAGCAGCCATCTCTAAAGCTGTCATCGGATGCTCTTGCTCTGCCCCCTGCATGAGCTCATAGAGCGCAATATGTTTGGCAAGAAGGTCTAGATAGCGATCGATTGTTTGAGCAGAATTACTCTCATAGAGACAGCAACCTAGAGTAAAAAGAGGCGCGAATGTTAAATCATTCGATAGTAAGCAAAGAGAACTTAAGATTGCTTTGGCCAATCTATCTTTGGAATAGCCATCACATAAGAACTTTTTTGTCTTCGAGTAACCATTGAGATATCTCTGATATCTTGGATCAAGAGTTTTACTTGAAGCACCTGATGTTTCAGAAGTTCCAGAAGCTCCAGAACTTTCTGAAGTTTTAGTGGTGCTAGAGGAAACAGTGCCTTCCACATCCGGGTTTGATTTGCAATATTTTTCAGGCTCCTTCCACAATTTCAACTTCCCTTTGTAATCAATTTTTGCGAATTTTTCATTTAACACATAAAAAATGGTATCTTTGTTCTCAATTTCTGAACGCAAACAAGAATTTTTCATATATGACTCGTCAAGCTCTGACATGGCCTTTTTAAGTGCCTGAGCTCTGGTCTCGGGTTTTATCAAAATGTCCTTCTTAATAGTATGTTCTGGGTGATTTTCAATACTAATTTTCAGTGTTCCGGCTCCTACATTTTGTGGCGTAAAATCTGTCCAGGATTTATTTATAAAGGCTTGCGTTTGAATAAAGCTTCCTTGTTGAAAAGTGAGGCTGCCTGTTAAGAAGTTTCTAAAGCGCATTCTGTAACTCATCCCTTGATGATAAGATTTGCGTATTATCGTAAAGAGAAATGAGATATCAGGAACGAAAAAATAGTGCTCTATGTAACCTCCACCCATTTGATGCCAAGCTTCCATCTTGTACAGGTGACCAGGCTTAAAACTTAAACGCTGTTCTGATTCATGACTCGAGGGCATTAACTTGCCAGATAGGGAAGGAATCAATTGACAGCTGCCATCAGCTATAGTTTTATCAGACAGGAATATCTCTCGGACCATCGAAAATCCAAGTGCTGAAATTTTATCAAATGCATGATTTTTTAAACTCCAAAACATGGGATGTAATTCTTTTGAATTTAAAGTTTCCATTTCTAAGCTAACAATTCGACCCACTCGACCCACACAATTCAGTTTGAAAGTGTGTGTTTCCCAGGGATATATAATTCGCGTGATTGAACTCGAAAAAGGAGTAAGGGCCAATTCCTCTGCATGGCCTTTTTCTATTTCAGTACGGCGTCTTGCCTCCAATAAGATTCTTTCATCCCCAACAGGATAATTGCCAATATCTGTAAGTCTACGATATTCAGCAACCAGGCCCGAAAAATTGGTGAGAGAACTATAAAAGATAAATGTTTCGGATGATTTGGAGTAGTCGCCCTGTTTACTTGAAAAATCACATATCTGATCCAATAACTTAGAAAATAAGCTTGTTCTTGCAGCAGCAGATAATCGACTGGCTTTTAGGATTTCATCGACCGCACGCTCAATTTGGCGATTTTCAGTAACATGTGAGAAGAAGGGTTCATGCGATAAAAATCCATGAATGTCGGAAAGCTCTTCAATTAGCCATTCATCAAAAGTACGAAAATCATACAAATCAGAATAACAGAAGTCAGGTAATTTCCTGTCATAAAAATATCTCGCAATCGCAATGACGAATATCGTTTTCGTCAGAGTGCTATCCTCTTGCTCTGCACTTTGAAAACCCAAAGCTCGAGATATTCCAACTCGCATCAGAGAAAATAATAATCTATGTTGTTCATTTACAGTATCCTGAAAATGAGAGCAAAATTGTTTAAATATATTATGAGCAACTTGGATAGCAGGCTCATATTTTTCTAATTCAGCATTTCTTTCAATATAATAAGTACGATAATTTTTTTCACAGAATTCTTCTAATTTATGATCGGATCGCATCGTCCAAAATGAATATCCAGTTTTACATAATTCATAAATAGTAGATTCAAGATGCCGTCGATTCGTTATGAACTCAGGTTCGGTGTTTCGGATCGCTTCAATCTCTTTATAAGCTTTTAACACTTGTCTTGAAATCGTAGGTTCATAGACAGGAGGTAATTCATTTGCAGCAAAAGCTTCTAGATAAACACCCAATAAATCAGCTTGCTTCAAATGAGTGCTTGAAAAAGTAGAGCCTAGCATTTTAGGTCTGTCTAGGAATTTCTCAAGGCATAATTCCAAAACCTTATCACTCTCTTTCTCACCCCTTAAAAAATGAGGCCTTAATTTCGTACAAAAATTCTGAACATAAGAGATATAATCCTTTGGAGAACAAAATCCCTCACCATAACCATTTTCAAAATGTTGTAATTGACTCCAATGAATAGGGAAATTTTGATTTGAATTCCAATATTGGGTACTAAATTCCTTAGGTGGTTTATCATAGAGAATCACTGAACAATTTTCGAGCAAAACCTGAAAATATCGCTGCATTCACCAGACACTCAATTTTATCTTCACTTAAGTTTCAATCAATAATTTGCAGTAGATTGAACTTCGCTAAGGCTAAGGCCACTGGTAATAAGTCAAATTTATAAGCAATATTGTTAGGGTTAAGGTAGGCAAGAGGGATAACTTGAGCCAATGCCCGATCTACTATTTTGCTGTATCTATCATATTCTAAATAATGTGGATTTTTATTTTCAACAATCTTATTATAAAACTCCTCTAATTTATTATATGGGACAGAATGCGGCTTTTGATAATAAAATTTATGCCATTCTCCATTTAAATAGGATTCAAAAACCATTGTACCAATAATGCTTTTTTGTTTGGCAATCTTTTCATCTCGTAACTTTCTTGCTTCAAAATCTTCTCTGTCGGCAATATCTTTTGCCTTAATCAAAATTTGCTCATCCCCTAAAGGATAGGTATTCTTTTCCATGATTTCTAGATAGCTCTTCGCAAGATATCTCCATTTCGATTTAAAAGTTGGGATAAAACGAAAAAAATATTTGTCATGAAATGGTTTAAATAGTTTGGGGAGATCGCAAGCTTCTAGTGCTGTCTTCTCAGTACAGAATTTTATAATTCCGCTAAGTTCCGAACCGATGCCACTTTTTTCAAAAACATTATTGCTGAACTTAATTCTATTGTAAATTGATATTGAAATTTCATGAGGATTATAGTAACTACCGTAATTTGTCCTTCTTCTAGAAATCCCAGCGATAAGTACCGCTCTTGTGAATAATTCCAATTCACCGTCGGGAACTTTGCCCTTCAGAGCCTTAATAACACTCAAACTCGCTAATAATATCCCGACTTGTATTTCTTTAGCAGTATGATAGTCATAGTCGCCCCGTAATTGCTGTAAAATTTTATCGACCATGCGGCTTAAGCTATCGTGTAATATAGTGTCAATATCAGGGTTCCCATTAAATAATTTTGTGAGCCTTTGGCTTTCCGAGTTAATAAATTCCTGACATTGATTCCATTTGGATGGATTATGGCTACTGGCTGTATATTGATAAAAGACATTTTTGAAAATGCTGTCAAAAGCAATTTTAGCTGTGATGCGATCTGCCAAGGTCTCATCCTGAGTCAAATCCAAATTTGATAAAATTTCAGGATATTTTTCAGCAAACTCCTTATATTCTTTAGATCTTTTAATTCTCTTGGTTTCAGTTTCAGCACGTTCTCTAGATTCTTTTCGTGCTTTAAGCTCTTTCTCATCGATACTGCTGCCTATCTCCTTGTCCAATTTCCTGACCCCAGGCTCTTGTTTCTTAGATTTAAGGTCCGGACCTATTTCTGCCATATTCGCTGCAGGATGTTGAAGGTTTTCTTCAGCTTTTTTCATTAAGGCATCAAGTTTTTCCTGATTTTTCTTTAGCATCAAAAGCTTAACAAGCTCGGTTTTGCCGGCCTTGGCTGCTATCTCTAAAATTCTATAATCCAAATTTGGGAATAAGGTTCTTATTTCAATATCTTGACTCACGGCTTCAAGTTTCGAAATATCTCCCGATTCCAATGCCAGCAAAGCATCTTCCATTTGCTTTAATTTTGCATCTCTCTGTTGAAAATCTAATTTATTCTTTTGCAGTGCCCCTTGTCTTTCTTTTAAGAGAACGGCATCTCGATTGATGGTTTCATTGAAATTCTTGCGGGTGACAGCAACTACTTGTTCAGCTCTTTGCTTGATATAGGCCAATCTCTTTTGACGTTCCTGCTCAACCTCCCGTATATGCCTTTGAATTTCTTCTTGCTGTTGCAGTAATCGATAGAGGGTTTGACCTTCAATGCTGGAAAACATGACCAATTCGATGGCTCGTCGTCGTGAGTGAGCTACTCTGCGGATTTCTCTTTCGACTTTATGGCCAAATCTTGATACTTCGTTCCCAATTTTTCTCATTAGCTTTTTTAACTTCATTTTAAAACTCCCTTTTTAAAAAACACTATACATCAAGAAATCTTCAAGGCAAAAAGCTCTAACTTTGTGCTGAACAATATTCTATACATTTGGTCTTGTACCCGCTTGGTATCTGACTTCTTTTGTTTATCAACAACAACTTTCAGAGGTACAATATCATAACTGGAAAAAATAGGAAGAAGGATTTGGCTTATTTTTTTGTAAGAAATTTCTTACACGGAACAAACGTGAATATCACCATATTACATTTGTAATACAATTCGTAATGCAAAAAGATCTTACTGCCATGAAAGATAATTGATTATGCTAAAAGTATTGCTATCCAAATAATTTTGAGTGATACTGGCAATTACCCTAATCTGTTCTTACATTTCCTAAGCCAAAGCCAGGTAATTCAGATATGAAATTAAACTTGAGGATTATTAAATGAAAACATTTATCTTTCTATTCCTTTTCCTGCTTTCGATTAGCTTTCTATTTTCCATCTTCAAATTAATCAAACAATATAGATCAAAAGCTGATAATAAAATTCTAAAAAAAGCTTGGCGATCTATACTAAATCATTTACTTTTATTTCCCGCTATGATGTATGTTTTCAAAGATGGAAGGGTAATAATCGAATCCTTCAACATTAATGATTCATACGCTTTGGGTAACCATATCGGAGGAATATTAGGTGATTTCCTGTTTTTCTATATTTTTGCTTATGTCTTTACTTACTTTATTCCCTGGGTTATCTCTCTTTTTCGCAAGAAAGAAATTTCTGCATCGATTTTGGGTTTTTTCATTATTTTTATATGGTTAGCACCTACTGTAGGATCATTAGCAATACTGACCAATGCACATAACCAAATTAATCAAGAAAATGAAATAAAATCTGAGTTTTTTAAAAAAGTTGCGTTCTTGAATAAGGAAAAGATGCTCTTGTCTTTTTATAGCAAACATGGGTATGATCTCGAAAAAATTTCTAATATGGATGATATGAATCATTTTCTTAAAAAAGAGACATTTAGTTTAGTTGAATTAAAGAATATTAAAAATGGTTTCTTAAAAAAATCCAAAGATCTTGAGAATTTAAGTTCATTTTGGGTAAATATGCTAGCAACCACATCAGAAAATAATGATTTAATTGCAAAAACCGCGAATATGCTGTTAGAAGATTGGAATTTCAAAGAATGGGACAAGTTACCAAATGAAACCAAAAAAGAATTTCTCAGCGGATTTGTTCATGGATGGAATAATCAAGCACAAAAAACTAAAAAACTGTTACTCGCATATAATTTGACCACTCCTTGGGAATTAAAACAGAATATTTACAATCAAGCAATAAAACTAATTAATATCTATGAAGCTCAATACAAAGCTACAACCAATAAAGAATTAGCACAGTTGGATTCGGATTTGGAGGATAATGTGAATAAATTAAACAGCTATTTACAAAAAGCTGCTGATTTTGAATCTTTTGTTAAAAATCAATCTGCGGAAAAAGCCGAGACAGAAACAACTGGCCACCAGTCAAAAAATAATTTGCCAGCAAGTAACTAAAGTGAATCATCATATTACATTCGTAATACAAAAAACTTACTGTCATGCAATAAGCAAATGCAAAAATATTGCTATCCAAATGATTTTGAGAGATACTGGCAATAGTCAATTGTCGAGACACGGCACATTTAGTCTCTTGTTTTTCTCTCTAGAAAGTGCCACACTATTTTGTATCAATTTTTCAGGCAGATTCTATGAACAAGTTTACACGCTTAATTTGTGAATGCATTCCACAAATTCTTAATTTTCTTTATCAAATAAATAGGTGATTTATGTCTACAATTTTTTCCAATCTTTTCCCACTTTCTTCGTTGAATGGATTATTAGGTTTTACAATCAACGGTGTTAATGCAACTGATGCAAGCGGGGACTCTTTTGCTTCAGGTGATATCAATGGAGATGGTATAAAAGACTTGGCTATTGGGGTACCGGGTGGAAAATTTCAGGGTGTCGAAATAGGTTATGTAGCAATTATATTTGGTAAGAAAACTCCATGGAGTTCTTTTCTAGAAATTTCAAGTTTGGATGGTATAAGCGGAAGTCTAATCACCGGGTTCAGCAGTGGGACTGGTTTATCTTTGGCTTTTGGTGATTTGAATGGTGATAAGATTGAAGATCTTATCATAGGAAATCCGAATGCTGAAAGTATGGGATTATCAACAAATTACCAAAATGCTGGCGTCTGTTATGTATTATTTGGTCACACCTCTCCTTGGACTTCTAGCTTTAATCTTGCCACTCTCAATGGAAATAATGGTTTTATTTTTCAAGGTGTTAGTGGTGATTTCTCGTATGGTGAGAATTTCTGTACTTCTGTTGTTGCAGCAGATTTCAATAACGACGGTATTTATGATTTACTTGCGGGTGCGCCCTCTTACTTAATAGCATTTTCATCTCAAGGAAGAGTTGGTGCCGCAGTTGCGCTGTATGGAAAAACTTCTGGCTGGAATGCTCTTGTCGATGTTTCTAGCATCGATGGAACAAATGGTGTTATTTTTCTCGGAGACACCACAGTTGATAATTTTGGTAGTGCAGTTGCTGCTGGAGATCTAAATGGTGACGGTATAAAAGACTATATCATTGGATCACCAGAAGATTCACCTAATCACATAAGTTCTGCTGGAATCACTTTTGTTGTATTTGGTCAAAAAGCACCCTTTGGGAGTGCGACTTTTCAAACATATAATGTAAATGGCATAGATGGCTGCATGTTTTACGGGATAAATAATGGTGACCGAAGTGGAAATGCATTGACTTCTGGAAAAGATATTAATGGTGATGGAATTGAAGATTTATTAATTGGAGCACCGTATGCATCTTCCAGTGGTCATATCAGTAATGGTAATGTATATGCAATTTTTGGCAATAAAAGCAATTGGACTGCCATCATAAATTTATCAGGTCTAAGTGTCAGTAATGGGTTTACAATTTGGGGTGAAGTTGACGGAGATCACTGTGGTTCCTCAGTAGCATTAGGAAATGTTAATGGTGATAAGTATGCAGATATTCTTGTGGGTGCATCAGCTGCTACTGTTCATTACACTCACCCCGTAGTAACTGCTTCGGTGGCTGGAAAAAGTTATGTGGTTTATGGACGAGAAACATGGCCAGCAACTATAGACTTATATAGTTTTGAATCTGCAAATCTCTATGGTTGCATTTTTGAAGGGATTAACTCTTATGATGATAGCGGAACTGCCGTCAGTTTCTCAGATTTGAATGGAGATGGTATAGATGATGTCACCATTGGAGCTCCAGGAGTCTCTCCTGGTGGATTATATGATGTTGGTGCTAGTTATGTCATTTTTGGCAAAAATGCCTCTGCTATCGTAGTTGGACCATCAAGTTCCAGTACTGGCAGTATTACATTCAGTTCTAGTGCGGGAGGTACTTCTTGTGTTTCTTGTACCCCGAGTAGTACAGCTGGTATAAATCCTGTAAGTAGCAGTACTGCTAGAAGTGTAACAAGCAGCAGTACCGGTATGGGTGGATTGGGAAGCAGTAGTGGTAGTGGTACAGGTACTGATACTGCAGGAGGAATTAGCAGTAGCACTGGCACAGCGGGAGGACTTGATAGCAGCACTGGTACAGGGACCGGTAATGCTTTACAAAGCAGTTCTACAGGTCTAACTGGAATTGCTTTATTCTCAAGCAGTAGTACAGCGCAAAATGGTCTCACAGGAATTTCTAGTTCAAGTGGCGCTGCAATTCAACAATCGAGTAGCGCAGGGATTTCAGGGGTACAACAATCCAGTAGTGGAAGTATCACAGGCATACAACAATCTAGCACTGGCGGTGTTTCTGGCGTCCAACAATCAAGTAGCGGTGGAGTTTCTGGGCCACAGCAATCCAGTAGTGGAAGTGTCACCGGCATACAACAATCCAGCACTGGAAGTGTTTCTGGCGTTCAACAATCGAGTAGCGGTGGAGTTTCTGGAGCACAGCAATCAAGTAGTGGAAGTGTCACAGGCATGCAACAATCCAGCACTGGAAGTGTTTCTGGCGTACAACAATCAAGTAGTGGCGGTGTCACAGGTATAAAACACTCCAGCAGCGGAAGCTTATCTGGCATACAACAGCAATCTAGCAGCGGAGGCATTTCAGGCCGGCAGCAATCCAGCAGTGGAGTGGATTCCACTGGACAGGAATCTGGCCAAAATTCAGGATACGGAGACAGTAGTTCTGGACAATCCTATACATTTACAAGCAGCGCATCAAAAGTAAAACCTTGGATTTTCAGTGCGATTGGCAGTGCTTTTTCGATGGCTAATTCTTATGGGAGAGATTTGCTTTCCGGTCTCAATCCTTTGAGTATCGGATCTATTGCATCTCATTTCACTTTTGAAGCTCCTGAAACTACTCCTTCATTCTCTGCGGATGTTCCTGTTGCTCCTGCTCCTGCGAAAGAATCTGGGACTCCCTATAAAGAATCCGAGACTCTCTATTCTGATGAGCCAAGACAACAAGTTCATCCAAACAGCAATTTTAAAATGCCAAGCTTATCCAAAACGGATTATCTTGCTATTGCACCCTTGGTATTGCATCACGCCCTTCCTTTAATACGTAAGTATTCTCCGATTACCTTACCTTGGAATAAAGTTCATCCACTTTCTGTAGATGAATTAGAAAAATTAAACCTATATTACTCGGTACTCCTGGAAAAAGAAAATATTCGAGCACTCCAAAAAGGCAGTCACGCAGAAAAATCTGGCCTCTTTCAAGAAACCTCAAAATTCATTGATAGAGAATTAAAGACTTTGAAAAATGACATTCAAACACTCTTGCTTTCTTCGAAAGGAAGTGCTGCTCAATTATCTGATGTCGAAAACCGAGTGGCCCGAGTCAGTGAAAAAGTACACGAATTTTCAAAGTTAAATAAGCAATTGAAGAAACTAGATGTAAAAATAAAAAGAAATCTAAGAAAGCATCCTGAAAGTCCCACAATTGCAGAAATTAGCCACAATCCAATTACAAACACCCTAAAACATCAATTGGTATCGGCTAGAAGCACAGATAGTATTACCTATCTATTAGAAACTGATTTCTCAGCAAATGCCAGCACTCCACTTATATCACCGTCCACCCCTTCCAAACCTTTGTTGTTTTCAAACCCATTGGGAAGAGGTGAAAAAACCGATTTACAATTGCCAAGTAAGAATTCAGGTAAAGCCTTAAATTCAAGACACTAAAAAAGGGAGAAACACTTCCTTGGGATATTGCTGTCCTGTACGTTTTGAGCAATACCGTCAATCTGCGTGATGTGGTTTTTCTAATTCTACAGATTAAATTTGATTAGAGTTTTCTTGATATTTTTGGCTTATCCTCTGGAGCAACATCTTTCTTCAAAGCCTTCCTTTCATCTGCTTCAAATTTTCTAAGTAAAGTATCGAACTCCTTTTCTGCTTTATCAAATTTCTTGAGTATTGCTTTACATTTTTCATTAGTATACTCACCCGATGCTCCAATCAATAAGAGATGAAGATCTTCCGCTGCAGTTTCCATTTTTTTAATACTCGCCTTTTTGTCCAACTTCTGTTTCAGCGCTCTTGCGTCTATATTCTTACCTATATCAAAGATTAATGATAGTAAAATAATATCTTGTAGCTTATTTTGCAATCTACGTTCCATTTCGAGTTCCATATCATGAGCATCATTTTCAGAAAGCAATCTATGTTCATCATATAAAGGTTCCATTGCAACGCGAACAGGCCTGTTTTTGTCTTTTTGCTGAGGTTTTGAAGTTGCAGTTGAACTTTTTGGTTCCGGATGTTTTTTTGACATTAATATAGGTTGCGGATTTGGTAGTTCTTCAAGATGTGCCATATTCATTACTTTTAAGATATTTTTATCAAATTGTTTAACAGAATTATTGAATATTTGTTCATCGACTAGCGAAGGTGTAGAAGCAATTATTTTACGCATCGAACGAAAATTTTCTTCAGCCGCCTTCAAAGCACGAATTATTGAATCATCATTTATTCCTTTTTCATTTAACTTTTTTCTATACTCATCTAACATTTTTCCTCTACTATCCACTGATTTTTGAGCGCGAGCGCGCCAATCTTGCTGCTTGCTGCTTTTCGCGGTTGGTTTTGCAATAGCCTGTTCATAGCTTGGTAATCCTGACACGGGGGCCACAGGAGCTTTTTCTGGCTCTTTTAGCCGACCTCTCAAAGCAGATTCCACAAGCTTCTTTTTTCCAGCAAAATCAAGACTTGTTGGGACCTTTGGCCTTGATTCAACAGATCTTGTTGCAACCTTTGGTCTTGATAGCGCATTCTTCTCATCTATGACAGATGTAACAAAACTGAGAGCTACTCTTAGACGACTCTCCTCTTGCTGTGTGAGGTTTTTTTCTCTTTGCTGAATTGCTTCCAATTCTGCTTTGGTCTTAAGAAGATCTTTCACAGGAACTCCCTCAGTTTCTGTAGCTCCTGGATTTACGAATGACTCCATGCTATCATCAACTAATTTACCAATCATTTTGCGTTCATTAGGTGTAAATGCCATACAAACCTCCTCATAATATAATTTACATTTCAAAGCACACCACTAGGTATCAACCAAAAACAATGCAATATAAAATATGATTTATTTGATGCCTACAATTTGATAAAGTTCATTAATTTACCAAATAAAAATCTCCAATCCTTTGGTATAATTTTATTAAGTGGGGAAAGATCTTGTAATAATTCAGCACTCATATTATTATCCTCAATGTTACAATTAATAATTAATTTCATTATCTTTTTCAGATAATACTAATTATATCTTTCGGTTATTGAGGCTTTTTCTGAAGTAAAGCAGTAAAATTTAGGTATTACTCCAGTATTACCCAAGTGTTTAGAAGCAATGAACCAATTATTATTTGTATATTTTGTATATGTAGTAGGCGTAACATGTAGCGACAGCTCCTTTATCTTTAGCGCGCAAAAGAAATCCGACCCCAAGGGTACAATGGCAGACCAAGGCATCCAAAGTGTCTTCTCTACGTCTATGTTAAATCATCAGATCCAAAAACACAGTATAAAAAGTGTTAATGGAGCTGTTAAAATTAACAACCATTCAAATAAATTTACTCTTTTTGGAGGAGAACCAAATTTATTATTAACTTCAGAGCCCGGAATAAAAAAAATCAATAGCGTCCAAATTCCACCCACTACAGGAATTCCCGACAGCAGTATCCACCATCCGCTCAAGTTAAAATCATTTAATCTCCGTATTTTGAGATATAAAATATTTATTAAAGCAATGAACATAAACAACATCAGAATTCCCGTTGCTAATAAATTTTCTGATAATTCTTCACGCAGTGCTATGGGAAGAAAAAGCAATGACAACCAAAATGAAAATAATCCAAGATGTCTTACTCTACCAAGTCTTGGAGTCAATCTAAAAAAATCAATTGTATTAAACCAAGACCAAGAAACATATAAAAATTTCCAAGCGCTAAATCCTAAATAATTCTTAGTTCTGGCTTCTACAGTATGTAAGAAAAACTGTAATCGCTTTCTTTTATTTACATCTACCCAATTGATAATAAGCAACAGAATAGGTGAAATCAACAAAAACCAATAAAGAATATCTACAAATAATGAATAATAAAATTTTTGGCGTAAAATCTCTGCGTACGCAATGTAGAAAAGAAAAACAAAAGGCAAAATTCCAGCATTTTTGATATCAATGATTTTATACGAAATATTCCGCTCTTTTTTGAATGTAATTATTAAAGCATAAATTGAAAGTACAAACATTATCATTGAGACACTAATGCCCCATTCCCAGTAAGAATGACCACTTAAATGAAATATTGGGCCAAAAATTCCCAATAATGAATATAATGATAACAGGACCGAGGCAGTCCGATTTTGCCCCTGAAAAATCAGAAACGAGAGAAATATTAAAATAGATCCCTTATTAAGACACCGAGGTTCAACACCTATTTCACTGATGAATGTCAGAATAATCCCTATTAGCCAAAGAATTATTCCTAAGTTTCTGAAAGGCCAAAAAAAGCGCTGTTCCTCTCTTCCTTTGTCTTCATCTGATACTAAATATACTTCTGAACTCATATTTAAGAATACTCCATTACTGATTACATAGCCTATGTAAGGGGACAACAATCCTTAAGAAACGGGACAGAACGCAATATTATCATGATTAAAATGAGATACAAGATCTCATTTACTTATTTTTTTGTAAGCAATAGCTGACATTGCGGAACCTGGTGGATCATGAGTGGGTTCTTCTAGTGACTTTGTAATCCCGAATCAGGATATGGCGGAATCGATTCACCTAAATTTACCCTACCTTCCTTTAGTGCATCAGAGTATTCTTTTTGAAATTGTTTATCTGACATTTCAGTGATATCTTTATATAGCTCTTCATGTTTCTGACTTCTTTTGACGAGTATTTCATCTTCAGGCAAAAGTTTAATTACGATGCCAGTTAATTTTGCTGCTTGCAAGAGTTTAATAGCTACATCAGGATCCTTGCTAGCGGGTTGCAATGAAAGTGGGGAAAACTCCTTAAAAAGTTTGCAAAAAGCTATGTATGAGCTATCGCTTGCTGTTCGTGACAGAGAGGCATTCATCTTACTTTTTTCAGTATCCAAGTAACAATGTGATACTTCACGCTTGCCTTCGCACCTCGGCAATTGGAATTCATATTGATTTGTATTGGCAGTGTTTACTACTTTCAAACCGATTAAATCTGCATCAGTAATTTTTGAAGATTTAAGTTCCCTTACCTTGCGCACAAACTGTCTTGCCTGTCTTCCGATTGTCTCGTGATCAAGTGCCATTATTTGAAATTCGTGAGCAGCTCTCGAAGCATGTTCGAGTGCATTTGGATAGGAGCGCAATATGGGTATTGGAGCTTTATCAGTATCTTTATCTTTCCTTCTATTTTTTCTCTTTGCCGGATATTTCTCTTGTTTTAACGAAACAGATGCAGAACTCGTCGATTCCAAAGTTCCTTTCCTTTCTACAGCAACTTTCTTCTCTGTAGCAACTTCAGAACTTCTAGGTATGGTCAGTTTTTGTTGCAATTCAGTTTTTCTTTGTACTGCGTTTGATGCTCTTTCTTTTATAATATTTTTTGATATCTCATCTGCATCCCATGTAACAAATCCAAATTCAGCGCCTGCTTTAAAGCCATCTGTGAGGTTACCTACTTTGGATGCTGTGATTGCACCTCCAATGGCTCCTATAATTCCATATAAGCCAGCAAGTGCTGCTACTGCATAGCCAATAAAAGGAAGAGCCGGTGGTAGAAATATCGCTGCTAAGGTTACTGCTAATATAATGCCTGCAACACCAAAAATGGTTTGTTTCCCAATATCATCTTCAACCTTACCTTCAAGGGTTCCGGTAACTAACATTATCAGATAACCTAACCATCGACCCACAGCAAGAGCACCGCTTACCATACCCGTAAGAAAGCCTGCAACACCTCCTGCAAAAGCCACTCCTACTTTAGAAGCAATCGAGGCGTTGGCTAGAACTTTTTGAAACTGTTCAATCTCTTTTTGTTCAATCAATTCATAAATCGATGACCCTTTTAACCAACTTGCCTTGTTTATCATCTTCTGAATAATCTCTGAATCCATTTGATCAAAGGCATGTTTTAAATGATCTTCATTCAGGTTAATGTTATATAAAGAAGGGTTTTCTAGAATATCCATCGCTACTTTGCGAAATTTCGGATCCTTCAAATTTGACATGGCGATATTAAATAGATTTAATTGATAACGATCGTCGTATGCTTTTTTGCTTATTAAACCCTCGTCTCTCAAAAAAGACCATTCACGCTCCTCTGCCGTATATGTATCACTTATTTTAACATTATCTCTAGAAGGAAGCTCTGCTCCACTAGATAACTGAAAGTAAACTGAAATGATGGGTGGCAATTTGAATTTTTTTTCAATTTTATAAAGCGTCAAAATTTCCAAATCATTTTCGGGAATTTCAGTTAGAAATTTTATGGCTCTTGTAAATTTAGAGCTGTCTTGACCCTTTGCATCAGTTTTTCTTTTTTTATTTTTCAATTCCTCAATGAATTTTCTCCTAACGTCCACCTTTAAATCTTTCATATTTTCAAATACTGTGCCCATACACTTATTCCTCCAATCGAAAAAATACATTTTTTTAAATCCAACACAATAAGTTTCTAGATTTATAAAATTTGAATATCAATCTAATGAAAAGTTCACTTAATGAATGGTATGACAATAATATGACCAGGATCTCTCAGGTATATAACAGATTGACAAACATTCAAGCATAAAATAGGATACGTTATTGAAAGCTTCATCACTTTTTTAAAGCTTTAAGGGTTTATCCTAAAATTTGTCAGATCGTTAAATTTCCAAATAAAAATCAAAAAAATTTGCAACTATTCTTCGTAATACATTGGTAATACGTGAATAGTTGCGAATGGGTTCAAAGCGTTTAGCATTTTTTAGAGAGCATTTATTTAAAGGAGTATTTACTATGCCACAAACGCAATTTCCTCTCAATATAGACATCACCACACTCACTAATTTGCAAGGTACTTCTATTACAGGATTTGCTGAAGCTAGTTACGCAGGTACTAGTATGGCATTGGGTGATCTCAATGGAGACGGAATTCCCGATTGGATTATTGGTGCTCCAGTTCTATTCGGAAGCAACGGAGCAGTTTATGTAATTTTTGGAACTCAAAATATCCCAAGTAATGGATTCAATCCAAATTCACTAACGGGCAGCAATGGATTTGTCATCTCGGGATTTCCTTCAGCATCACAAGGAGGATTTTCAGTCGCTGCAGGCAGCGATCTCAATGGCGATGGCATTGAAGATCTTGCAATTGGTGCTCCTATGTATTCCAGTACCACCGGCATCGTTTACGTCATTTTTGGAAAAGTGGGTATTGGTGCTGGCGGCAGTTTTAGTGTCTCGAGTCCGAGTTTAACTGGAACAAATGGTTTTGTCATTACTGGATTTCCTTCATCGGGGGCTGCGGGATATTCAGTTAATTTTCTTGGGGATATCAACCATGATGGAAAGGCAGATCTAGGAATAGGAGCGCCTTATACTTCTTCAAATTTCGGAAAAGCATATATACTTTTTGGGGCAAACGGCATCGGAAGCGGTGGTACTTTTACCATTTCGAGTTTAATCGGTACAAATGGCTGTACATTTACGGGACCTAGTACGGTATTTGCTGTCGGAATGCTCGTAACTGGAATTAGAGACCTAAATAATGATGGTGTAGCTGATTTTGCCGTTTCATCACCTGATGCTTCTGCCACTATGGCTTATGTGATGTTTGGCAAGGCTGGAATTTGCGGTTCAGGTAGTCTTGTTTTTGGGGGCAATGGCTTTACTATCAATGGTCCTTCGACTGGTGGCCAAGGTGATCTTTCTTTAGGTAGTATGGACTTGGACGGCGACGGGATTACTGATCTTGTTGTTGGTACAGCACAAGTACCTAGTAATGCAGGCGTTGTTTATGTAATCTTTGGAGGAACCGGTGTAGCAGGTTCTAACGGTTTGACAATTTTAGGATCTGGTTCTAATAGTCTTTTTGGATATTCAGTTGCAAAATCTGGAGACCTCAATGATGATGGTATTGCGGATTTAGCCATCGCAGCTCCAGGACAATCAGGAATATCTAGCGCAGTTTATGTGATTTTTGGCAATAAAAATATTCGAAGTTTTGGCAACCTGAATATTGCTACCTTAACACCGGCAGAAGGTTTTATAGTGAGCAATTTTCCGTTTGCGAATCCCACAGGGATTTTTCTAACCGGAGGATCAGATTTCAACAATGATGGCCATTCAGATTTAGCAATCGGGATACCCCAATCCGCTGGACCCGGAGGAGCTTTTGTGATATTTGGTGACACTCCTTGCACCTTAACTGCTAATATTTTAAATATCACCAAAGGTAATACCGTACCTATAAATAGTCTTTTTCTAAATGCTACTTTCCCGAAACATCCGTCTCTAGATTATTCAATTCCATATTTAGTGTCCCTCGTTACACATGGCTATTTTTCTTATGTTTCAAGTCCTTTTACCCCAATTACAAGATTCTCGCAACAAGAAATAAACAATCTAATGGTACAATTCTCCCAAGACGACAGCCCATTTTCACCTTATTACGAAGTTCAAGTGTTAGGTGATGGCCGCTTAATGAGCATGACGCCCCAAGCTGCACAAGTTAATTTCATTCATAGAGGCGCACAAATTGTCAATAATTATCTTTCTATTGGCCAAGGTCAAACTGTGACGCTCTTTTCCTCACAGCTTTCAGCAGTCAATCTCGATTTGAACGCAGACAATCCCAAATTGATTTTTATTGTCAGCAATGTACAGCATGGGTTTTTTCAACAGGCCGGCAATCCTGGAGTTCCTATCACAAGCTTCTCACAATCTCAAGTTCAAATCGGTTCGATTCAGTTTGTACATGATGGTAGTACTAATTCACCAAGTTATCAGATTTCAGTGAGTGATGGATCTTTGCAAACAGCAGCGATGGCGGCAATGATTACTTTTGATGTGGCACCGATAATGGACAATAATACCCTGACTTTGAATCAGGGGCAGGCTTTCACTTTAACGAGCAGTCAATTGAGCGCGACTCATAGAGGCGTCTTTAGCGCAAGTTTGAATTTTTTAATCAGCCAAATTCAGCATGGCCAATTTGAATTGCTGAGCAGTCTTGGCAATGCTGTTTTAAGCTTTACGCAGGGACAAGTGCAAGGCGGCCAAGTTCGATTTGCTCCGGATGGTACTACTTTTGCACCAAGTTGCAGCGTGGCAGTGAGTGATGGCATAGTCACAACGCCTCCACAAGCTACGGCCATCAGTTTTAATCCTGCGCCACTGCTGCTCACCAATACGCTGACGATCAATCAGGGGCAAACTGTCGTGTTGACTCCAAGTATGCTGAGTGCGAGTAATCCCAGTGGCGGTAGTTCTAGCTTGGTGTTTTTGCCAAGTCAAGTTTTGCATGGTCGATTCGAGCTGGTTGCTGCACCAGGGAATGCTATTTCCTCTTTTACACAAGGACAAGTTCAAAGCGGAGCGGTTCAATTTGTGCAAGATGGAACCAGTCAAGCCCCGAGTTATGTTATGGCAGTCAGCAATGGCAAAATGACCATTCCCGCTGTTTCTGCTGCTATTGATTTTGATCCTTCACCTGTTTTGACAGTGAATAAGCTGCCAGTAAATCAAGGACAGACGCTACTCTTAAGCCCGGCCAATCTTGCAGCGGCAGATCCCGGAAATATCCAAATAGCAGGCTTAAGCTTTATTGTAAACTCTGTGCAATATGGTATTTTTCAACGGATTTCAAGTCCAGGAACTCCTATTACAAGTTTTACGCAAGCTGAAGTTCAAAGCTCGGTGATTCAATTCGTCACGGATGGAAGCAGCAATGCGCCGATCTGCTCTATCTCTGTAAGCGATGGCAGAATTACCACACCGCCGCAAAATAGTACGGTGATATTCGATATTGCACCGATCATAGTAAATAACAATTTTAATATTAACCAGGGACAAAATTTGGTGCTTACCAGCAGTATATTAAGTGCAAGTGATCCTGACAATCCCGCTGCAAGCTTAATTTTTTATGTTAATAATGTGCAGTATGGTCATTTTGAAGCCCTCACCAATAAAGGGCTTGTTATCAACAGTTTCACCCAAGCACAATTGACGGCAGGCGAAATACAATTCATCCCTGATGGCACCGCGAATGCTCCTCAATTTAGTATTACGGTGAGTGATGGCAAGGTAAGCTCAGGAACGCAATTTGCCGCTATTACTTTTCACAGTTTGCCCGTTTTAGTTAACAATGAATTTACCATTGCGCAGGGTGAAACACTGGTGTTGAGCAGCACAAACTTAAGCGCTATGATTGGAAGTTCAGGCTCGAGTGTGAGCCCAGGTAATTTAAGTTTCATTGTAAGTAATATTGTGGGTGGTCGCTTTGAATTTTTAAGTGCAGCGGGAAATCCTATTACAAGTTTTACGCAGGCGCAACTGGATGCAGGTAACGTCCGATTTGTTCAAGATGGTACTGCAACAATTCCTGCTTTCAGCATTGCAGTGAGCGATGGCAGTTTAAGTTCAGTCACGGTGGCTGGCGTGATCGATTTTAACGCCAAACCTCTACTGACTAAAAATGAGTTAACTATTATCCAAGATCAAGGTCATATCATGACCCCAGACGATTTGAGTGCGATCGATGATCATACCCCAGCGCCCGAGTTAGAATTTACCGCGAGTGGTATCAGTCATGGTCATTTTGAAAATGTAAATCAGCCAGGAGAATCCGTGACTGTTTTTTCACAACAGGCAATCGACAGTGGTTTGGTGAAGTTTTTCAGTGATGGATCTACTTTCTCACCTTTTTATAATATTACCGTGAGTGATGGAAGTTTAAATACCACGCCAGCCCCAGCCATTGTGAATTTTTCTAAAAGTACAATCTTGCCTAATATCTCACAAAGCAACAATACTGTAAAAAATGCAATCATTGGTAGTACGGTGAGTGGTGGTGTGGGCCTTGGATTTTTTGCGTTAAAACTTTTTATTAGCCGAACTACCGAAAATACTTTACAAAAAAAGCTGGATCAACATGCTATGAATGCGGGACCAGGATATCACACGTACTTTGAGACCATTATCGAACCCGTGGCAAAGCAAGTTTTTGCTAAAATTAAAACTTCCAATCTTATCGGCTATCGTTCTGAGCGCGATACGGATGATTATATAACCGCTATTGAATCGATTGTTGCCTCATTGGCAGAAATAAGGCAATGGAAAGAAATAAAGCAAGGGGAAGAAATAGAGCAATGTGGATTTAGAATTAATTTGGACCCAGCGAGTAAATTTTTGAAATCGGGTATCATTAATGAAATTTTTCTTCAAATTAAAAACAAATTTATTCCCTACAAGGGTTGCTTGTCTCGCGCATATTTCATGAGTTTTATTCGCGCCGAAGTTACACCACAGCAATTGCAAGACAGTGCGAAAGAGATTGCATTAGCTTGCTATAATGAATTGATCTATAAATATCGCGCATTAAAAATTAAGGCAAAGAGCCATCCAGATCTCGCAGAAGAAAATGTAAATCATGTTATTAACGTGAGTGATGTTGAAGCTGAAGTTAAAACTGAAGCAGAATCTGCACAAAAATCTGAACACGATTCCAAACCTAGAAGTAAATCCAAATCAAAATCCAAGTCCAAGTCCAAATCTGGAGAACAAGACCCTGAATGGATGGTTCGACCCGTTGATCACGCCATTGAAATGAGTAGTTCGGGTGGTGACGGTTCATTGTCGCCAGCAGAAGGTTCAAGTACCAAATCAAGATCCAGTAAAAAAGATGCAATACGACACTGGGTTGTTACCCAATAGACATTATTTTAAAGCATATTGCAGAGATATGGCACCTTTAGTTTCAGGGCTTGACCCCATCTAAGGCTCGCATCAAGAACTCATCCCCCGCGCCCTCTGACAACACCATCCTCTGCACGCCCAAAGCTCTCGCGCGCTCTAACATCCGTTTTCCTATTACTATCATAGGAATTTCCCGAAACCATTGCCAATGTTCTTGCCCCAAAAGCACATATAAATTATTCAACACCTCAAGACTTGTTACGATAACTCTGTCAAAAGGATTCTCCAGCCATTCTCTGCAGCGTAAATCCACCTCATCTCTGCTGATTGATGGGAGAATACGCTCATAGCATTCAATCGTACGAACAACTGCACCACGTTCTTCCAAGCTCTCTCGCAGCAAAGTACGTCCGCCATTGCCACGAAACAGCATAATTTGTAAGCCACGAACATTTTGAAATTCAGGCAAGGCTAATATAGATTCTGTCTCAAAGGGCGGATCTTTTGGATAAATTATTTTTTGAACACCAAAATGCCGAAGCTCCTCTGCCGTACCTGGTCCTATTGCTGCGAAACGTAGGGCTTTTTTGTTCTCAGCGTTGTTGCAAGCGTTGTTGTAAAAGCTATTATTAAAATTGTTGTCATTACTATTATCTAAACGCTTATCATTAACAGGACCATGATGAACCTGACCATAATGTTCAATAATAGCCTTCATGCCATACTGAACTGCAAATCGACTGCCAAAAATTGCAATATCAATTGACTTTAAATTCTCAATAGCAGTTTGTAACTCTAGTAACTTTTGTAACTGTTGCGTAGGTGCAATTTCAATCCCCGGAAAAAATTCGGTTCTGTATCCCAGCGCTTGTAATTTTTCACCTAAGTCTTGAGACCTCTCTTTTGGGCGGGTAATTAAGAGTAAGGTGCCAGGCCGCTGCAATACGCATTAAATTTAATTCGTATTGCAGCGGCCTGGCACCTTACTCTCAACTCCAAACTTATCAATACCTTGCAAATTTTTTTTATTTAAAATTGTTTCTAATAACATCCTTCTATTTAGGGGTGTGTCTTCTAAATGCTCATGTTTTACCTGTCCGTTCACTCTTGAAAAAATATGTTCTACTTCGCATCTTTTGTTGAACGTATATAAAGCTAAGGAAGCTAAGGTGCCAGGCAGCTGCAATACGCATTAAATTTTTATTGTGTATTGCAGCGGCCTGGCACCTTACCCCTTTGACCCAAGTTCCTTACAGAATCATCATTCGAAAATTTCTTTAAAAGATAAACTATCATTTGCGCATTCAACCCATTGTCTCCAAGGTTCTGTCTTTTCTAAGGGGATATTTCCAGTTAAGTATTTTTGAAGATCAAGCACAGCCTCCCGAAGCAACATATTATGTTTCTTTTCCCAATACCGCTTTTGTAGAAAACAACACATAGTTTTCAAGGCTTGTTCTCTTGTTAATTTAATACCATGATCTTCATGTACAATTTTGTTATCCTCTAAAATTTTTTCTACGCATATTTTCCAATCCTGCCAAACAACAGGATCGGCAGTAGGACCACCTGAATGAATTGTTTTCCTCTCGTCAGTATCTGATAAACTTAAAACATCGCTCACTTCCCAACTACTATCTCCCACATTTAAATCTTCAAAAAGATATAAATATGTCACTTCAAAAGCTTGTCTTATACTTAATTTCATATAACGAGTCTCCATATAGATAGTCTTACTTTCATTAGGGGATAAGTTTGAGAAACTTGGGAGTTACATTTATTCCACCACTTTTAACTATACCATTTTGAATATAAGCCCACGATTCTGTCCCATCTTGAAGTAATTTTGAGTATATTTCTTTTCCCCATTGATCAGTGTAAATATAATTACTTTTGTCAGAAAAAGTTTCAACTAAAAGTCTCCTATTTTGAGCAGTATCTGGCATATGACCAAATTTTGTTTGCCCCTTGACTTGTGAAAATACGTGACCTATTTCACATCGTTTGTTGAACGTATAAAGATAATACAGAACTTTGCTCTCTTTATAAAGGGCTGGTACCCCCCTAAACAAAAGCTCTTTGCCAATTTTTCCGCCACTTATATATAGCACGGCTTCGCCAGTTGATTCCGGAATAAGAGCCAACCCAGCCTTCCCAACCCAGGTTCCGGCTTGGATCCAAGCTGCAAGTTGAGGGACTCCAGCATCTAATGCTCTTCTCTGTTGTATTTCATTCCAATCATCAAGAACACTATTTGCTCTCGTCTTCAATTGTTTTAAATCTGAAAATAGTTGTTCATCTGTCATTCTTGCAACCACACCATCGGCTGCAAAAAGAGATTCATCATGATTTTCTGTAAGCATCATTAATTCATTGAAGCGTTTTTGAGGTCGGCTATAGTTGCCAAGCTTCGGGATAGAATTAAAATGAGAGATATGATGATATGGTGAACTTTCAAGACCTAATGAAGTTAAGATCTCGCGACCTCGTCGGTTCAGTCCAGGCGTGTAGAAGTCAAACAAGCCTTCGCTGCCAAAACGAGGTTGTGATCTTGTTGTCCAAGCAGTTGAATATACTGGCAATGGAGTGATAGCTGGAACATTGGTTCTTACCACAAAATTGTCCGTTGGATTCACCTGGGAATCAATCTTAATACCAATAAAGTCATCATAGGATCTTATTCTGGATCTGGATGAAGATGTGGTTAGAATTTGATGCTCACGTCCCCTAATATCCGATGCACTAGATGGAAGTTTTGATCCGATTTTGACAGGCTTGGTTGCTGCTCCTATTTGCTTAAGGGGAGATAAATCCTTTGGTGTAATATCTAGGGGCCTTCTTTGAGCCAAGGTTTCTCGTTTTAGTTTTTGAATTCGTGGATCGGCAATTTCTAGTTCTAGGACCACTTTAGGAACAGCTTCTGCATAAACAGGAGCAATAAGAAGATTGATGATGTCTTCGGCAAGAGAAGATTCAAGTGATTTAGGTCTTATCATTTCTAGCTCAGTTTTTCCGGGATAAGAAGACTTGGCAGTTCTTGCTTCTTCCAAAATTTCTCTTATGGGAGAAGTTGTTGCTTTTTTTGCTTGTTGGGTATTTTTTGTTGGTGTTCCAAATTCCTTTGTTAATTTTACTATTGCAGGTTCATGTTCTTTTTCTTTAGCAGATGTAGGTTTAGATCCTAAAGGTTTTGGAGTTTTAGCTTTTCTATCTACATGCTGGGAAGGTTTTGCTACCTTATCAGTACGTTTGTGAGATGAGGCTGAAGCAGGTTTGTCTGGTGCAGGTGAGATTGTGCGTTCTCTATTGGCGGGAACTCTGGCACTTCCACCCACCTGCTGCAGCTCATCAAAGGCTTTGCTTCTATTAAGGGCAGTTCTGCTGCGCTCGGTTACAGAAATATCCGACAAGAGTTGTCCAAGGCTTGCACCTCCCACTTGTGCGGCGGTTGTCAACCAAATATTCGCGGCAGTTTGTACGAAGTTAGAACGGGTGATGGCGGAGGTGACTGCCGCACTGACTAGAACCGACATCAGCTTTTCGTTTAAGTTTCGAACAAATCCAAGTTCTCGAGAACCTCCTATGGCAATTGTGGTGCCGATGGAAGTTAAGAGAGCGGGGGAGAGTTTGCCTCCATCGAAGCCTACTTGGATTGCGGCTTTGGAGGCTGCAACTACGGCGTTGGTGACTACGCCTTGAGTGAAAACTTGGTTACCAATTTTGATAATAGTCAATTCGCTAGACTTAAATAGGGAGTTCATGTTTTGGAATGCAGTGGTGCCGCCTAAGGCGTTTCCGAGATAAAACCCAAATGCAGAGAGCCCTGCAGATATGGCACCATCTTTTAGAATTCGGTTGGTATTGCCGGTGAGTGCAGCCGTCAAGGACCCCATTAATGCCCCTTCTACGGCTAAGGTAAGGGCTGCCATGCTGGTTGTGGAGGAGGTGATCCCAAAGGCGATCCCGAGATTCGACGCAAGCGTTGGCGCAATTTGAGGGACGATGACAGCTACTGCAGCAATAACAGCCAGGTTCTTGAAAAAGCGTTCATTTAGTTTGTGTTTGGCATGTTTGTAATCAGAATCGATTTGCTCTCTTAAGTCTGCAAAGGTATTGCGGATTGATTGAACTGCGTTATTATATTGCTGCAAAACTTCGGAGTCTGCCGCATGGAGCGAATTTATGACGTTGTTTATTTCAGCGATATGTTTATTAAAGGCGAGCTCTCGTTCATTGAGCCAATGCTCGAGCTCTTGTTTTTCAGCAAGGAAGGCTTTCTTCATTGCCGCCTCTTCCTTGTCCATTTTCTGCTGCATCTCATCACGAGTCTTTTGCCAGATTGCCATTTTATTCTTTAAGGTCAATTTTGGAGGAGTAGAGATTAACCCAGAATTTATTGCTTCCTGCGTCATCTGGTAGAATTTTGCACCAATAAAGTTTTTAACATTGAGGTTAAATAGTACTTGGTGCTCTTTTTGATATTCAAGAGACTCTTTAGCGGCAGTGTCTGTCACAGCCAATGTTACCTGCCCCATTCCAAAGACTTGTTTCCCGAATTCTGCAATAATACTCGCGGTACCTGCGATAAAGAGTTCAGGATGAGTTTTATAGAGCTCTTCTATTACTTTGGGGTGTTCAGGGGCAAGTTTTAATCTCAGAGCAAGTTCTTTCGCTTTGTTTTTCAATTGCATACTTTTGATAATATAGTCATAGTCCTTTTCGTCTTCTAGAGTTGCGTCAAGCATGTCAAAATCAATAAATACGCAATGAAGCGCTCGGGTCGCTATAAAGAATTGCTGTGCAAAATCCATAACTTGTTGTTTATGGGTGTCTTCTATAGAACCTTGAGCAATTATTTCCTTGAGGTGTGTGAGCATTATCATCATTGGAAATACATAAAGTGCATAAGGCTCTACTCTGCTTAACCACAGGTAATAACTTAACATCGCTTCTATTTTCTGGATAGGCTCAGGGTATTTATCGAGATATCTTTGAGTTCTACTGCATTCTGCATCGAAAGCAGCAATGGTATCTCCGTCTGACGTTTTTAAGAATTCTCGAATACCAAGAATAGGTTCATCATGCAAAATATACGCCAACTTTGGTATCTGTGTTTTGGCCAAAGTTGAGGTGGTTTCATGATTAGCATTTTCATGATTGATATCAATACCTGCCTTCTTTAAGACATTAAATAATTCTAATGAGAGCTTTTGAGAGAGAATTGCTTTTTGTAAGGCATCATAACCTTTTGCGTCAACACTATTGATGTAGGCACCTTGAGAGAGACAAGCTTCCACTGCTTTGTAATCCCCATGTTCTGCAGCATTGAAGAGTTTCAGTGCAAGTTCAGATTGGCTCTTCAAACTCGCATTCATTAATTGTAAAGTTTCTGGGGATAAGACTAAACCCAAAGATTTTGGGGCAAAATGATGTTCCAAGGCGTTTAAATTCATAGCGTGCGACCAGCAAAATATCCCGCGTCTGCCTCTCGCAAAAACAAAGATGTGGTTTTGATGTTTGACGCGTAATGAATGCACTTGAATGGTTGAAAAATGCGGCTCTGCATTCCAGCCTGTACCGTCTGCCAGCGGAACATGGAAAGGTAATGGAAGCCAGTTGTTAGTCTCAGGATTGAAGGCATGTGCCATGACTCCCTGCCCGCCACGGCCAAATAATAATAGATAATCGTTTCCCTGGTGCCCTTCAGCAATACCCATTTGAATCGTGGACCAATAACACTTTTGATCCCAACCACATCTGTCTGCCCACGCTGGTCCAGAAGCATGGTGTTTCAATACTGAAGTATTGGGATTATAAGACCATAAACCGATCCCATAAGTGCTTCGTGCTATCAAAAAAAGATGGTCTTCTCCTTTAATCCGTCCGACTTTGACTTGGATGGTCCCGTAATATTGTTCTGGAGCCCAACCAGTGAAATCAGAACAATTAGGTCCAGGTGTAAATCCAGACCATTTGTAAGTGTTGGGGTCGAAAAATCCTATCTTAACGCCAGCTGCTTCACGGTACACTAATACGATTTTATCTAAACCATGAGCGTCCCGCGCTGTTGCCAATTGTAAGGTAGAATAATATTGTTTATAAGCCCAACCGCTGCTATCGGAACAACAAGGTCCAGCTCCACATCCAAACCATTGATAAGTATTCGGGTCAAAACCCCACATCATAGTCCCGGCACCAGCACGATACAATAAAAATATTTTTTCTTTTCCATCTCCAGTCCGTGCTGTAGTGAGACGAAATGTGGAGTAATATTGTTCGTGAGCCCAGCCGCTGCCATCAGAACAAGCTGGGCCCGGGCCGCATTCTGTCCACTTACAAGTATGCGGATCGTAGCAAGACATATGAATTCCATACCCACTACGAATCAATAAGAATAATTTATCTAAACCATCCGCTGTACGTGCTTTAATCAAACGGATAGTACTATAGTATGGATGGGCTCCGAAACCAGATGCATCTGCATACAAGGGGCCTCTCGGCAGTGTGGTCCAGGTTTCTTTGGTAAAATCATAACTATGAAGATAGATCCCATCGCCAGCACGGCCAAGCACAAATAATTGCTGTTCGCCATTGACCTTGGCAAAGACACTTCTTATGGTTGAATTGTATTTTGGATCACTCCAACCTCCTTCATTACACCAGTTAGGCCCCCCCGCAACCAACCCAGAATAATTTTGTGCTCTGATTAATTCTTCCCATTCGCAGTCTAGAAGATAAGTCTTGACTCGAAAATCGGAATGTTCATTTGCTAATTCAACTGCGGTTTTTTTAAGCTTATTTTCTTTGTGTGTTATGTCAGCGCCAGCTTCCACTAAAGCATGGATAACTTCAAACGGCTGCTTACTCAAAATGGCGAGCTGCAAAACGCTATAGCCATCCGCATCTAAAACATTGGGGTCGGCTTTAGCCTTAATTAAAAATGGAACTATTTTAGGTTGATGCTTAATTGCATAAAGCAGCGCATTGTAGCCTTCCGGATGGCTGAAATTAATATCTGCTCCCAGGTCTAATGCAGCCTGCAGAGCAAGACTCTCGCCTTTTTTCAAAGCAAGCCAAAATTTTTCCGTATGTGATACCACCTCTCGCAGAGCATCAATCACTTGCTCGTGATTTTGCAATTCTGCCAAATCAAAAGCGGTATACCCATCAGAATGTGCTCTGCACAAATTAACACCATTTGCGCATAAAAGTTTCGCAATGGCAGCTTGATTATGTTCCGCCGCAATGTGTAAAGGGAGCAGTGAGAAAAAGAACAATCTTAGGGAAATATTGCTATTTTTAAGCAACGCTTCAACAACTTTAACATCCCCGCTCATACAAGCCATCAAAGCCGCTTTGACTAATCGCATATTGTTCTTTACATTTTGGCACGCAATCTCAAAGGCTTGTTTTCTTTGTGTCTGCGCTGCTTCAAGCTGCTGAATTGCAGCTGTTTTTTCTTTCAGATGCTGCGCCGTTTCCTGTTGTTTTACTACTTCAAGATTGGCACGTTCTGCAGCTAATTTAGCGAGTTCATTTTGAAGTTCCGAATTTAATTCGGCTAAAATTCTAGATTCGTCCTCTGAAATTTTTTCAATACTTTGATCGTATTGTTTGCGAAGGTCGTGTTTGCCAGATACTTTATTGAATCCTTTCTTTACCTCTTTCCAAAAACCCATAAGAATACTCCATTACTAATTACATACTATGTAAGGGGACAACAATCCTTAAGAAACGGGACAGAACGCAATATTATCATGGTTAAAACAAAATACAAGATCTCATTTACTTATTTTTTTGTAAGCAATATCTGACAATGCGGAACTTCGTGGATCATGAGTGGATCATGATCTATTGAAATCTGAAGATCAAACCCAAAATTTTTCTGTGGTATTACAATCGTCATACCATCATTGAGTATCACAGTTTACTTACCGCACGAATGGTTTCCAGAAAAGCCGATTTCATTCAATAATTTAATTTTATCATAAGAGAGCTTTTGCTTTTTTCGATAATTCCTTTGAGTAAGTACCCATGTTACTAGCCTCTTATCTGAATATCCTTGCGGTACATTACTATTGCCGTTCATTTTTTTGTAATCTAACAATTCCTGATAGTGCTGTTGCCATATAAAATCGCGTGGTTCCCAAGAAAAACCGATCTCATTTAATAAGTTCATTTTGTTAAGCTGCTTCAGATCCTAAGACTAAAGTGCTCTGTGATACTTATTCGCGTGAGCGAGCCACCATAGAAAAAGCTGCTCAAGTACAGCCTTCACTAGTAAGCGTGCCACCACCGAATGGAACTAGGTTAACATAATTTTGGTTAACTTTCTTAATCTTAATATCAACGGTGCTCGGCCGCACAGCCTTTGAGGTGCAAAATTTCCATTTTCTTTCCTACTTCACTATGTTATCATTTCCACCATAAGTTATATCATTAAATATTCAGGGAGCAGCACGGATCTCAGGACTTTGCAAATTGCTGTTTCATTTCGATTAATAATCTAATTTTTAAATAGGTGAATATCATGTCTATAGAAGCAGCAAAAGTAGAGAAAGAATTGCAAAAAAGAATGAGAGAATTAGCGGCTGAAGTTGATGCACGGGAAAGAATAAAAAGGGAAAAAGAAAAAGAGGAACAAAAGAAAAAAGCACTTGAAGACAAATTGAAGCAAACAGAGCTGGGTAGAAAATGTCTGGCTCATCCTAATTATAAAGAGCTCTATCCTTCAAGTTTACCCGGATTTAGCAAAGCAGCGGCGGCACAAACAGCTCCTTATATCAGAGAATTCAGTGGTTCTTGGGAAAAATGGTGGGAATCATCTTATTTAATGTGCTTGAATACAAAACCTGGTTCTTTGTTTGTGTACTTTTTTTCATATGATTACGAAGCGACTGTTAAAGAAGGTGTGCATACTCGAGTATCAATTTCTCTCCATGTGGACAGTATTCAAATTATCCCAGAAGAAAATGGCATAAAAGCGGTGCTTCCAATTAAATGGTCTGAAGATACTCCTGTAGATGAATTTCATCCGAGAAGTTACACGGTCACTTATAAGACTTTAGAAGAACTCATTGAAGCAGCAATACCTAAAGGAGAAAGCAGTTTGGTAGACCCGAGCGGATATCTTCAATGCCGGGTGCCTCTTGCAACTTTAAAACAAAATGGCTGGACTCTGATAAATTATGCTCAAACAGAATATAAAAAATTGCTTGAAATAGCAAAGAATAGTCCGAGACACAGTTTACCTATAAAAGTAATTCTCGAGAAAACAGCTCTGCCAACCAAAAAAGATACTCTTATAGACGCAGAAACAGCAAACCCACTGGATACAGCCGGTCAAACGAGTGGCGGTATTGAAAAGATCCAAGCCGAAAAATTATCTGAAGCGAGTCAAGAGAAAGAATCGGACACGAACTGAAGTGGAAACAAGAGGACGACTCCAAAGGGAAACCAAAGAGCGTGAAGATAAGCGTCGGGTCGAACAGCAAAAACTGCAGAGCAAATTAGACGAATTTGCAAGAGAGTTAGAGTTACAGGAACTTTCACTGCCACGAAGAGCTCCTATTGGAAGAGGTAGGGGTGTTGCACAAATGTCAGAGGAAGAGCAAATGGAGCTAGCACTTTCCATGAGCATGGGGCAAGCGGCGAGTGATGAAGCTCGTCCTATACCGCTTAAACTTAACGCAGAAAGAAAAGCGGCCTCGGAAAGACAAAGTGCACAAGAAGCGCAAGCTTTGGAAGATGCTTTAACTGAAGAGGAAGTTGCTAGAATAGAGGAGAAACTCTTACAAGAGAGATTAAGTATATTCGCAGCAGCAGAGGCTCATGATCAAGCTGATATCGGGGACATAAATCATGATGGTATCAATGAACCAGATATGCGAATGTATGGGGATGGTGATTTTTTGAGGAGTATAGGCGCACAATTTTTAATTGGTGAAGGTCATCAGCATGGTCATGTTATTGGTGATCAGCTGACCTCAAGAATAGATGAACTGACCACCTTTTTTGAACAAACTGAAATGGCTAAGGTAATAGCAGAATCAGTGTCTGCCTCGTTATCACATTCAGTGCCTGCTGTATTGTCGCAGTCCAGTCCTGCTTTAGGTGTAGGTGTTAGTATTTCTGCTCCAGCACTGGGCGCAAGTGCGACTTCGGGACAAGCAACTGCTGCTCCGGCCAAAAAATCTTAAAGATTTAAACTTTAACTAATCCTAGGGTCAAGCTTGCCCTTCGCATAGAGTTCTGCCATCTTCTCAACACTGAGAGGCTTAATTTTTGGCGCTTGTCCCGCGGTACCAAACGCTTCATAACGCGCCTTGCAGATCTCCATCATGGCTTTTTTGGCATCATTATTGTACTTGCGCGGATCAAACTCGCCAGGATTTTGGGCCAAATAGCGTCGAATCGCCCCGGTGCAGGCCAGGCGCAAATCTGTGTCTATATTAATCTTTCGCACGCCATGTTTGATGCCCTCCTGAATCTCAGAGACAGGCACGCCATAAGTTTCCCCTATTTTGCCGCCATATTCATCGATGATTTTCAACCACTCAGCAGGCACTGAAGAAGAGCCATGCATCACCAAGTGGGTGTCTGGAAGACGACGATGTATTTCTTTAACACGCTCCATTGCCAATACTTCTCCCGTGGGCGGGCGCTTAAATTTATAAGCGCCATGGCTCGTTCCAATTGCAATCGCCAAAGCATCTACTTTGGTGGCTCGTACAAATTCAGCTGCTTGCTCAGGATCGGTGAGCAGCATTTCACGACTTAAATGTCCTTCTGCGCCAGAACCATCTTCTTTGTCAGCCTTGCCGGTTTCAAGTGAGCCTAAGCAACCAAGCTCGCCTTCTACAGAAACACCACAGGCATGCGCCATAGTCGTCGTGAAGCGGGTAACTTCAACGTTGTAATCAAAGTCGGAAGGTGTTTTCATATCTTCTTTCAAAGATCCATCCATCATCACAGAAGTGAATCCAAGCTGGATTGAGCGTTGGCAAACTGCAGGTGATGCACCATGATCTTGATGCATACAAATCGGAATGTGAGGAAACTCTTCTGTGGCTGCCAAGATCAAATGACGCAGAAAACGAGGGCCTGCATATTGTCTTGCACCCGCAGAAGCTTGCACGATCACCGGGCTCTCTGTAGCATCCGCAGCTTCCATGATGGCACGCATTTGTTCTAAATTGTTTACATTGAAAGCGGGCACACCATATTGATGCTCTGCTGCATGATCAAGCAATTGTCTTAATGTAATGAGACCCATATTAATCTCCTCGCTCAAATTAAGTTAAACTAAGTTAAATTAAATTATTACTCTACCGTTAAAATCTTCATCGTATTCGCACCGCCGCCTTCTCCCATAGTATCACCTTTGGTGAGAATCACATGATCTCCTGCTTTTGCATCATATATTTCCATTAATTTTCGTACGGCTTCCTCAGTGACTCGTCCTCTAGCAAAGCTTGTCACATCAAAAGCAATCGGATATACGCCACGATAAAGTGTCATCCTGCCTCGTGCAGATTTATGGCGGCACATGCCAAAAACAGGAATCCCTGAACGCATGCGTGACATCCAAAGCGGCGTTGAACCTGATTCTGTCAATGCGATGATCGCTTTGGCATGGAGATGATTGGCGGTGTACATTGCCGCCATCGCAATGGCTTCATCAACACGCTTAAACTGACATTCTAAACGATGGTTTGATACTTGAGTGCTACGCTGTCGTTCCGCCCCCAAGCAAACTTCTGCCATAGTGGCAACAGCCTTATCAGGAAAACTTCCTGTAGCGGTTTCCGCAGAAAGCATGACCGCATCTGTGCCATCTAAAACCGCGTTCGCCACATCAGAGACTTCCGCACGAGTTGGAATAGGATTTTGTATCATCGATTCCATCATTTGCGTGGCGGTGATGACAGCGCGATCTAATGCGCGCGCTCGACCGATGATATGTTTCTGAACAAAAGGCAATTCCGCATAGCCAATTTCAACACCCAGATCTCCTCGAGCCACCATGACTGCATCAGCCCGACGAATGATGTCATCCAACGCTTCCACAGCCTCAGCACGCTCAATTTTGCCGATGATCCCTGCACGGCTTCCAGCGTCTTGCAGCAAGGTTCTGGCATCCTGAATGTCGGTTGCGGAACGCACAAAAGAAACTGCCACATAATCTGCCTGCATTTTTGCTGCAAAAATAATATCTTTGTGATCTTTTTCGGTAAGCGACGGGGCAGTAAGCCCACCGCCTCGTCGGTTAATGCCCTTATGATTCGATAATTTTCCACCAAGCTTAACTTTTGTGATGACTCTGCCTGCCTCGATGTCTGTGACTTCAAGCATGATGAGTCCATCATTTAATAGCAAAACATCCCCGATTTTTACTTCCTCTGGCAATTTTTTATAGTCAATGCCAACGGTATCTAGAGTTCCAGCATCATCAGGCAACTGTGGATCCAAAATAAATCGAGCGCCGGGTTCTAAAACAATGGCACCTTCTTTAAACCGAGCAATTCTGATTTTTGGACCCTGTAAATCAATTAATATGCCCACTTCTTTTCGCAGTTCGTCTGCAATTCTGCGGGTAGCTTCAATACGCTGCAGATGTTCTTCGTGTCGGCCATGTGACATATTGATGCGAACCAGATTGATGCCAGCCACTATCAATTCACGGAGCATGCCAGGAGCATCTGTTGCTGGTCCTAAGGTGGCAATAATTTTAGTTCGTCTTAATGCTGTCACGCTATTCTCCTTTGGCCAAATCACTCACATGAGGGGTTCCCCGCTGTTCGAGGATCTGAACTGCAGGGAGAGTCTTGCCTTCCAAGTACTCCAAAAACGCACCTCCCCCTGTTGAAATATAGGAAATTTTCTCAGCAACTCCAAATTGCTCAATAGCAGCCAAGGTTTCTCCTCCGCCCGCTATTGAAAAAGCTTTTGATGCTGCAATGCTTTCACTCAATGCTCGGGTACCCGAAGCAAAATTTCTATATTCAAATACCCCTACAGGGCCATTCCAAAGAATCGTGCCAGCATCACTTAATATGCTGTTGTAATGTGCACAAGTTTTGCTTCCAACATCCAGTATTTTTTCTCGGTCTGTTATTTTGTCAGAATCTTTAATTTTACTTTCATCGGGACTTGACACCATGACTTCTCGCAATGATGCCTGCTCTGAAATCTCTTCCGCGACAATAACATCCAAAGGCAACACGATTTGAACATGATTGTTGGCGGCTTCTATAAACAATTTTTTTGCAATTGGCACAAGGTCTGGTTCATACAAGGAACTTCCGATAGAAACACCTTTTGCTTTTAAAAAGGTATTGGCTATTCCACCTCCTAAGATTAAGCAGTCCACTTTTTTAAGCAAGCTCTCTAGAACCAATAATTTACTGGAAACTTTTGCACCCCCAACAATGGCAATCAAAGGTCGTTTAGGAGATTTGAGTACCGCGCCAAGCGCATCAAGCTCTGCAGAGAGCAGTGGGCCTGCTGCGGCAATTGGAGCAAATTCTGCAATCCCTACCGTTGAGGCTTGGGCGCGATGTGCTGTTGCAAAAGCATCCATGATAAAAACATCGCAAAGAGAAGCCATTTGATGAGCAAGTTTTTCGTCATTGCTATCTTCCCCTTTATTAAAACGCACATTTTCACCCAATACGATTTCGCCAGATTTAAAGGAGGCATGCGCTAGCCAATCTTTTTCAAAACGAACCTCTCGTTTTAAAAGTGTGGATAGAATATTCGTTATCGGGCGCAGGGAAAATTCCTCTGAATTAACGCCCTCTTTTGGCCGGCCCAGATGAGATAAAATGAGAATTCTGGCCCCTTTTTTTGAGCCAGTTCTAAAGTCGGGATTTCTGCGCGGATGCGGGCATCGTTAGTTATGATGCCTTCTTTCATGGGAACATTGAAATCGACACGAATAATAACGCGTTTATCCTTTAAATCCAAATCCTGCATTCGAAGATAATTCATGCTTTTTTCTAACACTTATTGCTAACACCTAGCCAGATAATTTGCTGTATCCAACATCCGATTCGAAAAACCCCATTCATTGTCATACCATGACAATACTTTCACCAAATTTCCTATCACTTTGGTTTGCGTGAGATCAAAAATAGAAGAAGCTTCATGATGATTAAAATCAATAGAAACCAAAGGAAGTTCATTGATTGCAGTAATGTCTTTCAGTTCGCCCTGAGAGGCTTGCTTCAAAATATCGTTGACTTCTTGAACAGAAGTATCTCGTGAAGCTACAAAACTTAAATCAACCACAGAAACATTTAAAACTGGCACGCGAATGGAAAAACCATCCAATTTTCCATTAAGCTCTGGCATCACCAGGCCAATTGCGGATGCCGCTCCGGTTTTAGTTGGGATCAAGGAGTGCGTGGCCGAACGGGCGCGCCGTAAATCTTCATGATAAACATCTGTTAGGACTTGATCATTAGTATAGGCATGAACGGTAGTCATCAAGCCTTTCTCCATTTTAAGTTTCTCATGCAGTGGCTTCACTAAGGGGACTAAGCAATTTGTAGTACAAGAGGCATTAGAAACTATGGTGTCTGATGGTTTTAGAATCTTATGATTGATACCATAAACAATGGTAGGCAAGTCATTTCCGGCTGGCGCAGAAATCAGAACTTTTTTGGCTCCTCCTTTCAAATGCGCCTCGGCCTTCGCTTTACTCGCAAAGAAACCGGTACATTCCAACACGACATCTACATTGAGATCTTTCCAGGGAATATTCAGAGGATTGCGTTCTGAAAAAACCTTAATTTTGTCTCCATTGACAATGAGCTTATCGTCTTCGACCGTAACACTGCCCCGAAAAGGACCATGCGTCGTATCATGCAAAGTTAAGTGGGCATTTGTTTTAGCGTCGCCTAAATCATTGATGGCCACAATTTGCATTTCTTGCAAGTGATCGCGTTCTTTTTTGGCTTTCGCTTCATAAAGTGCTCTTAATATATTACGGCCAATTCTACCGTAGCCATTGATTGCAATGTTGATTGTCATTTCAATTCCTCCTGCGTATGTCCTTTTCTTACTCCTAACCGATTTTTTGCCAAAACTTCTTTCACTGCTTTTATGACCGATTCTACATTGATATTTAAAGCTTCAAATACTTTTGCGCAGGGTGCCGATTCACCGAATCTATCAATACCAACTACTGCGCCGTCTAACCCTACCCATTTGTACCAATCCAAAGTGGCAGCTGCCTCTACTGCGACACGTGCCCTGATATGACTTGGCAGTACAGATTCTTTGTATTCCAGAGATTGCGATTCAAAAACATCAGTAGAGGGCATAGAGACCACGCGAATAAAAAATTTCTTATCTGATTCTTGCAATTTTTGCGCTGCTTCTATTGCAAGTGCTACTTCAGAACCCGTTGCAATAATAATAGCATCGGGCGTCGGTGCAGGATCAAACAAAATATAACCGCCCTTTGAAATCAAAATAATCTGCGCATTATTTCTTTTTTGATGCGGTATGGCTTGACGAGTCAAGGCCAAACTGGTCGGTCCCACTTCACGTAGTAAAGCCATTTGCCATGCCACTGCTGTTTCCGTCGCATCGCAGGGACGCCAGAGAGACATATTTGGAGTTGCTCTCAACATGCAAAGATGCTCTATCGGCTGGTGCGTTGGACCATCCTCACCCAAGCCAACGGAATCATGGGTGTACACAAAGATTACCCTTTGTTTCATAAGGGCAGCCATTCGAACTGCATTCCGAGCATAATCCAAAAATGTCAAAAAAGTTCCCCCATAGGGAATAAAACCTTTATACAAAGCCATGCCATTCATCATAGCGGACATGCCAAATTCTCTCACCCCATAGTAGAGATAATTTCCTAGCAAATGATGTGGTTTAATCGCTTTTGAGAATTTTGTGTGCGTTAAATTGGATTCAGAAAGATCTGCAGATCCTCCAAAGAGCTCTGGTAACATTGGTACCAGTAATTCCAAAGTTTTTTGGGAAGCTTTGCGAGTCGCTAAAGTTTCGCAGTTTTGCTGCGTTTCATGAATATAGGAATGCAACCTTTCATGAAAATCTACTGGTAATTTTCCTGCTATTCTGCGGTTTAATTCTTGAAATCGCTCAGGATATCGAGCGGCATAACGTTCCAATTTTGCCTGCCATGCTCGTTCAAAATCAGCACCTTTTGACACCGCATTCCAGGCTTTATAAATTTGTTCAGGTATTTCGAAAGGCGGGTATTCCCAATCCAATTTTCGGCGTGCAGCCAAGACCTCATCTTCACCTAAAGCTGCACCATGCGTTTTTTCAGTGCCTTCCAAGTTTGGCGCACCATATCCGATCACAGTTTTGCAACAAATGAGCGTTGGTTTTTCTGTTTCTTGTTGCGCACGCATTATGGCCTGCTTGATTTGTTCAAAATCATGACCATTCACATCCGGGATAACATGCCAATGGTAGGATTGGAAGCGTTTTGCCGTGTCATCTCGGAACCAGTCTACGACACGGCCGTCGATAGAAATGCCATTATCATCCCAAAAAACGATGAGCTTGCTTAAACCCAATGTTCCTGCCAAAGATCCCACTTCATGAGAGATGCCTTCCATAAGACAGCCATCGCCCACAAAACAATAGGTGTAGTGATCGATGATCTTGTCATTCTCGGTATTAAATTCCGTTCCCAATAATTGCTCGGCAAGAGCCATGCCAACTGCATTTGCAAACCCTTGTCCTAAGGGGCCTGTAGTTGTTTCAACACCTGGGGAAATATCATATTCTGGATGGCCCGGAGTCCTGGAATGCAGTTGCCGAAAATGCTTGAGTTCTTCGATGCTGAGATCATATCCTGTCATATGCAATAAGGAATATTGCAGCATAGAACCATGACCATTTGATAATATAAAGCGATCCCGATTCATCCAATGTGGATTTCGGGGATTATGGCGTAAAAAATCGTTCCAGAGTACTTCGGCGATATCCGCCATCCCCATGGGCATACCAGGATGACCTGAATTAGCCTTTTGGACAGCATCCATACTTAGAGCTCGAATAGCATTGGCAAGGATACGTCGTGAGGGCTTTCCAGAATTATTCTTGAAGGTCATATTTTTTCCATAGCATTAAAACGTAAGATCCCATTATATCGTATACATTGACAATAATATCAACTAACTAGGATCTAATAACTAAGAACTATGTACTATGAACTATGAAAAAACGCGTTTTAGGACCTTCCCTTCTCTATCAGAATTTTTTGCGGCTTCAGGACTGTCCGGTTCCATTGCTTTATCAGCATTTTTTGAAGCTTTAGGACTGTCCGGTTCCATTGCTTTAGGAATTTCCGATACAGAAGGCTTCGCACTAGATTGCACCTGAGTTAAGGGAGAAATTTTATCTCTCTTCATTTTAAGCAATGCTTCTAGTCTTGCATTCTTCACCCTTTCTTCCTGTAACGCGTCAGCAATTTCTTTATATTTTCTTTTATGACGTTCCTTTTCTTTCTGCATTTTATCGCATTGCAACATCAACTGATATGCTCCCTTTGGCGTGGTAGGATCTTCAAAAGGAATGGCATCACTCAAACCTAAATTAAAAACTTCTCGTGTGATGCCCTCTCTCAATTTTGAAGCTCCTTTTGCTGAACTCGCTTCCAAACTGAACAATAGAGCAGGCAATAAATTCTTTTTTCTTGCTGCAGTGAGTGCCTGATCACTTTCATCTAAGGTGTCCTGCAAAGACAAAGGTAGAATTGAATCGCCTTCTTCAATCACACTACTGCTGAATCGAAGCTCTGCTAAGGCCATTCTTGCTTCTTCATAGTACTCACAATAATCCGTTACTTGTTCAAAGGCTTTATAGGCATAGTCTGGTACACGCAATTTTTCCTTCAAAATCTTACCCATATGGTAATATAAATTTTCTTTGGGTATAGCTTCGAGACCATCGGCCACCCAAAAAGCACGCTCTGTAAACTCTGCAGCTGCTTTAATATCCACTTTTTCCGATGCCTTTGCAAGCTTGGTGCGATGCAGCAAGCAAATAGCAAGCATCTCATAATTTTTCATTGCACTTGCTAGTTTTACTGAGTTTTCATTGCTGTCATCCAAAGTTTCTATATCAGCGCCTTCATCTAACAATCCTTCAAGCAATGAAACATTGTAGGTTTCTGATGCAATCACCAAATGAAGCGGTGTTTTTCCATCCTTGCCTTTTTGATGCACACTTGCACCTGCACTTAGGAGATCTACCAAAGAGATGGTGGCAACATCACCCCGGGCTAGCGCATTCAATTCTAATGCTGCTTTCAAGATGCCTATTGCGTTCTTAAGATGCTTGGCGACTTCTGATTTACCTTCAGAAATTAAGATGGATAAACGCTCCTCTGCGAGATCTAACGCAGACCTACCATAATTATCCACTGCTTCAATATTGATTCCTTTACTAATCAAATATTTCACAATAATCGGGATTGGAACGCCGAAGCCATTATGTCCACCCTGCAAAGCTTTCATCAATGCATTAAAACCATTGTTATCTACAGCATTGATTTCTGGTTTAACAGGACTTTTTTCAAAGAGATATTGCAAAAAGTCCCATGAACCTTGTAGCGCTGCAACAGAGAGAATTGTTTCACCGTATTTGTTTGTCTTCTCTAATGGAAATCCTTTCTTTTCTATCAAATATTGATAAATAGCAGGTACATGCATAGAGAGAGATAAAGCTGTTTCCGTTTCATCGTTTTCTTCATCGAGCGTTGCACCTCCCGCCGCTCCGAGCAGGAAATCTACGATCTCGACCGAATTGCTGGTTTCGCATGCCAATAAAAGCGCTGTATTGCCACGTGAATCGCACGCTTTGACATCCGATCGTAAGGCTATCAATGCCCGAACCGCGGGCAATCTACCACTGCCGATAGCCCGGAGCAGTGGTGTCAATGAATCTTCCACATCACCATCATCTTCAGCAACCCTTTGCTTTACGCTTGCGCCCCCTCGGATGCATTCCTGTATTTCTTTAAAAAAACGTTCTTCTCTGTAACGAAGTTCTTCTTCTGGTGTCATACGCATACTGCTGGTACTGCTTCTTGCTGCAAGGCTTGTCATCAACAATCTATCTGACGAAGCAAACAAAGGTTCTGAATTCAAAAATTCGTGCGAGCGGACCCTGTCAGAGGGTGCAATCAAACCGGGTCTAGCTCTGGGGACTATATAGGATTCCATGCAATGTTTGCTAAAGACAGCAAGATAAAATAGTCTGCTTACATTTTTCAAAATATCATGTATTGCTGGCGATTCTCTAGCAAGGATTTCTGCACTATATTCGCCATCATTACCGGCAAGAATATTATAGTGCGCCCCGTGAGCCAACAATAATTTCACCATCTGCACTCTTCCTGCTTGTACTGCCAATAAAAATGGCGTCATACCAGGAATCGTATCGAAAGTAGCAGAAGCTTCAATATCGCACTTTTGCTGTAATAAAATTGTTGCAACTTCCAGATGTCCATAAAAAGCAGCAAATGCAATTGCAGTTGCACCATTGCTTGCAGTAGTTTCAATATCTTGTCCTTGATCCTGAATGAGATGCAATACTAATTCATGATAGCCATGAGCTGCGGCTTGAATGATCGGTGGTTCATTATCTAGGTTTATAGGCATAGAGATCGGCTCCTTTGTTCCTTTTTGTTAGTTGTTCAATTTTTCATTGCTGGTCATTTTTTTCATATTCTCGGTTGGATAGGGTAGCTGATTTTGGGAGCCTTGAAAAGCTATAAGACCTTCAGAAACAGAAAATACCTGAAAAAAATTATAATTAATTCAAATTAATTAAGTTAGCTTATAGAACATTATGGGATTTAGGTGAAGAAGCGCTATAATGAACTATTGAATTATAAAGAATGGGGTATTGGAATCAAACTGGATTAAAAAATTTGGGGAGCAACAATGGGTAGAGCATTTCTGATTCAAGGCGCTTCATTCGGTAGTGCGCTCGCAATTACCATCTCTTTTACAACAAATCATTCAGTGCTGTGGGCGATTATTCACGGATTTTTTAGTTGGTTTTATGTTATCTATTATGTGCTTTTCAAAAATCCTATTTAAATGAAAGTCCATTTAAATTGATGTATCGGCTCATATTTAAATATTTTTTTATGTAACTTTTGCGTTTATTGAGCTTTTGCGCGCCCCTGATCTTAAGACGCGCTACTCGCTTGCTATCATTATTTTTTAGTGGCTAATTTATTGGACTTCAAAACTCGCTTTAATACCTGAAACTTTCCTATATAATCACGAGTTTCTTTAGGCAATTTCAGTGCTGAAACACTGGTTGATTTTCCTGCAGCTTTATTGTTTTTTATGGCACGTGCAATTCTACCCTCTCCTGCATTGTAAGCTGCTAACGTCATGTCCCAATCTCTGTTAAATTTCTTGTTCAAATACTCAATATACGTCAAAGCAGCGCCGGTAGAAGATTTAACATCTGAGATACTCGCGGGATCTTTCAAACCATATTGACTCGCAGTTCCAGGCATGAGTTGCCAAAGACCTCTTGCCCCTTTGTTTGAAACAGCATGCTGTTGAAAGCCGCTTTCAATGACTGGAAGATAGGCAATTTCTCTTGGTAATTTACGTTTCTCTACTTCTTTTAAAATGTATGGCATATGAGGACTATTATGTCCCGCATGAATCTGAGATTCACTTAACAGAGCTTTTTTTTCTGCTTTTTTAATTGACTTTTTCATAACATTTTTGAGGCTAACACCTGGCGCTGCATTTCCTTGTGCATAAGAAGGCACGGGGATCATCGTAAATAATAAAAATGAAAGAACAGAAACAGAGAGCGTTTTCTTAAAAAGTTGTGATGTAAAAACCGAGCGAAAAAAATTTCGGAGATTTCTATTACAATATGTGTGTTGTTGCATCATTTATTTTCCTCATTTTATAAAAGGACTTTCAATGTAACTTTTTATTATTTCTAAGTCAACTAGATTATTTGATCAGTACTTAGATGCATAGCAACGTTTATGATTAGTGATTAGATAATAAAGAGGCCTGTATCTTGTATAATATAAAGCATTCTTTTCGGATCATTCTTACCAATTTACAAAAGCAATTAGAATTGATATAATATCTCATTATCTTATGTAAGCTATTGAATATTCAATCATTCATAAGTATAATTTGTTAATATTTAGAAAATAAACTTATATATAGAAACTGTTCGGAATAAGAGATCAAATCACGGATACCATTATATTATATAAAATCATAAAATAAATTAGTCTATGAGGTAAGATGAGTATTATGAAAGCATTCCATTCTAAAATCAGACCATTATTTGCATCTACACCTATGCTTTCTTTTGCTTACATTCCACCTCAGCCCAATCGCTTACCTTCGCCACCACCACGCCGTCTCACAGGTAGCGTTGGCGATTTGCCCCAACGTTGTAGTGATGATGATTTACCTCCTCTCTACGATGAGGGTTCTCCCGAAGAAATAGCACTCAGCAAAAAGATTGAAGAGTCTCGTATTCAAAAAATGAAAATTGAGAAAGCCCAAAAGAAAAAGAAAGATAAAAAGAAGAAAAAAAGAAAAGGTAAAAACAAAAATGGTGGACCAAAAGTAAGTCAAATTCTGCACGAGGTACTGGTACCAATACCTAGGCCTAAAAAAAACTCGATCCAAGAAGAAGCACCATTTGATGCAATTGCTGAATTCCGTCAGACTGTACAAAAACTTATTAATAATGACTCATTTGAAAGAGGCAGACTGATTTTCGATGGAGATGACTTTATATGGGATATGGAATCACTCCAACTACTCGCAAATGCTTTGCAGAGAAATACCACAGTTACAGCACTTTGCTTTTTTGATCAAAACTTGCCTCGAGGTGGCGCTACATTCATTTTTAGGGCGTTGCGACATAATACAACCTTGAAAGAATTGCATTTCTCCAATGTCGATGACATCGATCCGATATTTACTGATGAAACAGTTACTAAATCAATATACGAATTACTAAGCACCAATAAAAATTTAAAAAAACTCGACTTAATTCGTACTGGAGTGGGAGACAGAGATGCCATCGCAATTGCGCGTGCCTTAGAAAATCACCCCACTTTAGAAGATCTGGATCTGGGGCAAGATATCCCCGATGCTCTAGATTTAAACGCTAAATACATAGGCGCGGCTGGACTGAAAGCCATCGCAGCTTTATTGAGAAAAAATAAAACACTGACCACTCTCAATCTCATGGGTTCAGTAAGCAATGGATTCAAAGATGTCATCGAGGCTTTGAAGAGCAATACAACCATTACAAAACTAAGATTTAACCACAGCGATCTGACTGCCGAACTCGTTACTGCCATCGCAGACATGCTCGAAGAAAATATTTATATTACAGACTTCGAATTTGAGATGGACGAGGAAATATTCGATGAAATCATCGATGATTGCCAAGATGACTATGATAATATTTTCTATTTTGTCACGAATCGGAATAAAATTCTGAATGACATAAATGTCGATCATTATGGCAAAGAGGTCCCCTCATTTGCTAACGAATACCGAAATCTCTGTCATAAAATTCAAATTTTACAGGACAAAGTTCAAGCAAAACCTTTCCAATTTGGTTTAGAATTCAGTCCATCGACTCAGATCAAAGATTTTAGTCAGAAAGAACTATTAGAAGCAACTAGCCTATTTTCCGAAATTAAAGTAATTTGTTCCAAAATTGGCAAATGTAAACAATTCCCGAAACAAATGATTTTAAATCAAATATCCATGGCAAAAAATCTTTATCAAGAAATTAAAAATCGCACCATAATAGATGCTCCGCAACCCAACCCCACATTGACACAATTTACTTATATGAAGACACCAGCTATCCTTCCTCCAGAGAAAGAAGTTACTCACTCTAAAGAAAAAGTTGGTGTTATGCTTCTGGAAAAAGCAGCTGCTGTCGTTCTAGGAAAAGGATCTAAAGTTCCTCCTAAATCTCCTAAAGTCCCCAAAGATAGCCGCTTTGCTGAGACAAATCCTCCCTTTGGTTCAACTGATAAATCTTTACCTTTACGTCTACTTGATCCCAGTCTATCTGCACCTGAGGTTGATAAAGGCGGCATATTTTTATCTTTTAATGGTAAAAAAGCATTGCCTCCTGCCTCAAAGAAAGAAAATCAAACTGTAGCTCGGCGTCCGACTGATGTTTAGAGTAACGGGAAACCTCCTATATCAACGGTCGCGGGAAATATTTCTCGGTATTTTTCATTAATTCATCGCTGTTCTTTTTACTGATTTGATAAGAACTCTGTAAATCTTGCGCTTGTACAATAAAATTGCTTGCAGCCTTTTTAATCACGAAATTACACTCTTTGTTAATTTCAGTGATAAAACTTTTTATTCTTTTTCCCTCTGTTTCTAGGGAAGCAAAATAATGGCCATATAAGCCATGTTGGTAGCGATTGGCAGCGTTACAACTGCAACCAGAAGCTATGTGCATATTCGCACCCATATGGATCAAGTAAAATTGTTTTATCCAACAAGAATGATTATAAATCCCAAGCGGACCAGGCAAAATTAAATCATATTTCAAATGATATTTTTTAGCAAATGTTGGCAAAAAAACTTGTTTTCGATAATTTAACAATTCCTCTTTATGATGCTCAGAAATTAATCTAAAGATCACCTCGTCAAAATCCTCTTCTTTACCAGAAAACTTTTCAAAAGCCCAGAGATAAATCAGGTTTTCCAAGGCATCGGGATAAAAGCTTTGCACTAGGCATTCTAAATAATTTTCATATTCTTCATACCATTCCTTACTATCCATGGCATCTTTTCCGAAATATTGATTGATAATTTCTTCAATTAAATCGTAGATATTTTTATTCCGAGATCGCATCAAGCGAAAAGCTTCCTGCTTCACTTGAGATATCTCCCTTTTACATTCGGTAAGGAAAAAATCAGCATTTTCAGGGCGAGTATGATTCTATATGGTCCTGTTCTAATATGATTGTAGAATATTGAAAAGCACCCCGAAACCGAGATCGCAAATCCTCTATATCGAGATCTTCTGAAACGGGCTCAAAAATTGGAGGATTGTTCAGTAATATTTTTTCCAGTTCATGAAAATTTGCTGGAATTAACTTAGATATTAACTTGGATTTAGTCATAACATTAATCTCTGCGATTGGGCAACCGTTCACGCACTGCCCTTGAACAGTTACGAATTTTTACACCATTCAAGCATTTGTAACATTGCTAACGTTGGTAACGATACTAATTATTTAATTATAATGAATGGAATTTAAGAAGATCTATCCGATTTATAGCTGAGTCAAATTTTTCGACATGGGGGAAATAATGAGCACTTTTTGTTAAATTTTTAAAAAAGAAATTGCAAAATGAAGTTCATTGACGAGCAGTGCGTTCACGTTTATTGGGGGCGTTCCATTTTTAAGGCTTTAATGATCGCCAAAAATTTTGGAACATATTCTCGAGTTTCTTTAGGAAGTTTTAATGACCAAAAATTAGCGGGTTTTCCAGCTTTAATATTTCCTTGAATGGCACGTTGCACAGTACCTTCACCCGCATTATAAGCAGCCAAAGTAAGCATCCAATCCCGATCAAACTTTTGATGTAAATACTCCAAATAAGACAGCGCTGCTTCAGTTGAAGCTTTTACGTCTCTTCGATCCTTGCTGCCTTTCAAGCCATATTGTCTACCTGTTGCCGGCATAAATTGCCAGAGGCCTTCTGCACCTTTATAGGACACTGCGTTTGCATAAAAATTACTTTCGATGAGAGGTAGAAATGCTAATTCTCCTGGCAATTTTCTTTTGCGCACTGCTTCTGTAATATATTGAAAATGTGGACTTTTGCGAGCATGTTTGATCAAACCTGAATAATTATATCGTTTGACAGATTTTAGCGCTGTATGATGTTCTGCGAGCTCAGTCAAGTCAAGTCCCTTTTTCGATCCTGAATTGAGAGACATGGAAGAAAATGACAGATCCCCCTCATTGTTATTATTCTTATTAAATTTGGCATTTTTTTGAAAGCCCTTAGTTTTTGATGATCTGAAGGGATCATTGTCTTTTTTGGAATATCTTTCGTAAAGTAATACTGTGGTGCCGCTTTTTGTGGAGAGCCTCGCAATTTTTGCTTTGCCTGCGGCATGAATTGGATTTGCAACACTACTCATTAGTAAAAATGCAAATACTGCCAGCGTGAAATTCAAAGCTTGTCGCAGTTTTGAAAAAAACCAAGGGTGGGCAATTTTGAATGCACCAGCTGCTTTAGCTGCAGTTGCATTTTTGTAATTAAGCTTCCTAAGTATCATGGTGTTAATAATGTATACCCTTTTGAATCTGAAGATCAACCAGCTAATCAATATTTCTCTAGATTTTAATAGATATTTAATAAAAATAAGTTGGATACTTACTCTTATTTTCATTCTAATGCATTAATTAATCTCTACTATACTCAAAATTAGTTGCTACATGACTGCTTGATTCAAGGAGGGAAAATGACTAAATCCATCAAATTGCTGGGAACGCTTTTACTGGCGTTCTTTTCAACATCCAGTTTTGGTTTTGACTACAGAGCTGGTACTTGCGAAACATATCTCGGGGTGGGTATCGGACCAGAAAATGTTGATTTTAGGCAAAAAGTATATTTTATTAATAAGCCCGCTTTTCCTGCTACTGGTGAAAGAGTCTTTGATAAAACTCATTCTGCTGGAAACGGCGGTTTCCTTTCTATTTTCGGAGGTATTGCAGCAAAGTTTCCTGGTTGCGGTGAATGTGATAAATTCTATTTAGCTTTAGAGTTAAATGCCAATGCTCGTACTTTACATCACAGACGAATCAACACAGAATTTGTCCATATCAATTTTGGACACACCTTTTTTAAAATGAGAAATGACTATGGCGTTAGCGTTTTACCAGGCGTTTTCTTCACGCCATGTTCCTTACTTTATGCACGTTTTGGATATGTTCACTCAAGACTAATTACGAATACTACAGATGAATCCCTACAAAATATCCGCAAAAATTTGAGCGGCCTCCGATATGGGTTGGGATTTAGACAGGCATTTGATGAATGTTTGGCGTTAAGACTTGAATATAGCCAAAATATCTATAGAAAAAGAGCAAAGATGTTTGCGGAACCACTCCCTGGTGTCATCACTAAAACAACATACATAACTCCTTACACCCAACGCTTTGAAGTTGCTCTTATTTATACATTCTAAACAAAGAATTTATAACTTTTAACTTTTTGGGGTCAAGTCTCAAAAGAAAAATCTAGAATGATTTTTCATTTGAGACTTGACCCCAAATTGCTTTTTGAGACTTGCCCCAAATTGCTTCTTGTTTTCTGATCAATAGTATTATATTGTGTAAATTTTATATTTAATTGTGAAAAATTACTCATGAAATCTAATCTAAACATCCTTTTCGGAATTAGAAAAGCATTAGTAGACAAACTTTGGAATGGATACCTGAATGACATCCCGCATGCAAAGGCCATTTTCGATTTTTTATCCAGAGAAAATAAAAATATAGCACTCGATCATTTTGCCATCATCGACCTTCCAAGCAGAAATACCGGAATTCCCATCTTGAGCCAAATATTCTCCTCTCTGGGTTTTGTGATTGAAGGATTAGACTACCTGCCAGATAAGCAGAATGATTTTCTTTGGATGGTTGAAGAAGGAGCACAGGAAAAACTTGTCCATGATGTGCTGCCTCAGGTTGTGCTCGCAGATTTTAGGCTGGATGAGCTCCCGTTCTCCATTCGAAAAATTATTGAAAAATATACTGGTCAAATACCAGCCTGCCCTTTATCACACAGTGATATTGAGAATAACATCGGAAAATTACAACAGGGAGATGAAAGCGCTGGCAAATTACTATTATCTTTCCTCGTCTCCTATTTTAATACCAGAGATTGGGAAGTCCCAAGTTTAGCGGATTTCAGAACAGTTCAAGAAGCCAATGAACTCCTTGCTTGGGTACTTCTATTTGGAAGAAAGGTCAATCATTTTACCATCTCAGTGCACTTGCTTGAAAACTATAAAGATTTACAAGACTTCCATAATAAATTGCCCGAAACCTTGAATTGCAACTTAAACAAGTTAAATAATATCGGAAGCGTTTTCAAAGGAAGTCCGCAACTTGGTATCATGCAAAGTTCCACCCTGGGGGAATTAAAAGAAATACAATTAGCAGATGGCACAGCGTTCATTCGAGACAGTTTCATGGAATTTATTTGGCGCTACCCAAAAAATATCATGCTACAAGATTCTTTAAAGGACTCTATAAACGATTCTCCACAGAATGCTTCAAATAATGCCACACCTCCAAAATTGTGGCGGGATTTTCACGCCGGTTTCATCGCACAAAATGCAAATCAAGTGGTTGAATCTCTATACAAGTGATTGACATTCTCCCCTGCATAAATGCAGGAGATTCTAAAGGTAATTAAACGATAGCTTGTCGTGCTTCTATGGCTTTTCTGGGAATTCCGATATCAATAATCTTTACTTCTCCAAGCCACTTTTTGGCGGCTGCATTCAAAAATCCCTTCTTCATCCCTATAAATGTCGCTGTGTAATCGGCACGAATGGCAAATTTATTTGCAGTGACGTTATTTATACTTTCTGATATTTTAGGATTGTCCAATATGGCAATGGCATTGCCGCTATCACAATCTAAACCTGAGGGGATATCGATCGCCAAAATTTTAGCATTTGCATTTGCAGCAAAGCTATTTATTTCAAATATAATCTCGGCATAGGGCCCCTTCAATTCACCTTGTAGTCCCGTTCCAAATAATCCATCAATAATCCAACTTGTACCCTCCAACTCTTGCCGCATTTTTTGAATGTCGAATTTGTCATCCTGATATAAAGGAATCATTTTAATCCCAGATTTTTGCATCACTTTAAAATGCGTCAAAGCATCTTGCATGATTTTTGACTCTTCAGCAAACAGCAAAACTTTAATAGGAATTCCGTAATTATCGAGATAACGAGCCATGACGTAACCATCACCTCCGTTATTTCCCTTGCCACAGCAAATCACAACAGGGCCTACGAGAGACTTCTCTTTCTCTAATGAAAGTAAAAATTCGACAGAGTTACGACCTGCATTTTCCATTAATACCACACCTGGCATTCCAAACTCTTGGATGGTAGTGCTATCTATTGAGCGTGCAGTTGCTCTATCTAAAACTAAAGTGTTTTTATCAATGATGTTTTTACCCTCCTCGGGCGGATACTTTGGTCCGCCCGAGATTTTTTTTAGAATACTTTACTTATCCCTTGATCAGACCGGTTTTCTCAATTGATAACGAAGCTCTGGAACCATATTTAAGATTAGCATCCACACCAGTGACCACCATGCCAGCGATGATTGTTTTTCCTGCTCTGCTTTTGTTTCCACAGCTTGACTGGCTGGTACAGTGGCCATATATTTTCTCCTTGAGTTAAGATTAGAACAAAATAGATTGATAACTAATATTCAAATTTGCATCATCATTTTTGCATATAATTAAATCTAAAACAATCCTAGGGCTTGTTACCATTTCCAGTCTTGGATTTAATCTTGGTTTTCATTCTAGGTTGCCAGTCTTGGTCTTAATACAAAAATTTGGTATTATGGCTCAATGTTTAATATTGTGCTTTATGAACCTGAGATCCCTCCCAATACCGGAAACATTATCCGTCTTTGTTCCAATACAGGTTGTAGCTTGCATCTCATAGAACCACTTGGTTTTGAATTGACAGATAAACACTTGAGACGTGCGGGCTTAGACTATGAACTTACCAAGCCCCTCATTCGATATGAAAGTTTTGATAACTATCTTAAGGAAGTTAAACGAGGGACTGTATATTTGTGTTCTACAAAAGCACAAATGAATTACACAAATTTTTCCTTCAATCCAGGCGATTCTTTTGTGTTTGGACCGGAAACCAGAGGGTTGCCCGAAGATTTGCTGAAAAACTTTCCTACTGCACAAAAAATTCGAATTCCCTTACAGCCGAATTCGCGCAGCCTGAACCTATCCAATGCAGTTGCAATCATAGTGTATGAGGCATGGCGCCAGAATGATTTTATAACGAACTGAGTCGTCATTCCCGCGTAGACGGGAATACAGAAATTTTAATTATGAGAAACGCTGCTTTTTGGAAGCACGCTCGTCTTTATCGGCATCTTTATCTTCGTCCCTATTAGCATCTCTATCGGCATCAGTTGCCTCTCCAGGCATTGAATGATCTCTTTTTTGCTGAGAAGAATCGCTCTGCAGTGTACGCTTGGAAGAATCTTGTCTTTTATCCATTCTAGTTGGCAGAGGAGCTCCACTCTGTCTCATATCCAGACTGACACTGGCTCGCTCGGAAGCTTCCCGCCGCCTTTTTTCCAGGCCTTCTTTCTCTGCTAATAATTCCTCTTCGGAAACTATTCGCGTCCCAAGCAATGACCCTGATCCAAATCCTTTATTGCGCATTAAATCCTCGGCAATTTCCCGACCCGATGCTGAAAGAATTCCAGAAGCCAAAAAAAGTTGGTGAGAATAGTCCAAGTGCGTATATGTCCAGAGATTTTCAGGATGACTCGTATATTCTCGTAATTCACTTTTGCTATATGATCGTAACTTTTGCAAGGTCTGCCTGCCAATCTGCGATTGAACATCTTCTGAATAGGTTCCTTCAAGCACCTCTTTGGTAATTTTCCGTTCAAATGGGGTTACGGCATTCATGGCATCGAGTCTTCTAAATACTTTTTCAGATTTTTCTAGTTCTGTTCGAAGCAAAAGCTCTTTCTTATTCATGAGCTGCAACTCAGTTGCTACTTTTTCTTTGGAATCCTTGCTTGGTCTCACGCCAAACTCATTATAGAGTTTCACCAGCGCAACTTGATCAGTCGCAGGTCTTCTGCTCTCTTCCTGTGCAACTTGTTGCTGTGAAAATTGTGACTCATGTGCTTGCATGATAGATTCTCTTTCTTCAAAAACGCTCATGATCTGTCCACTTGTTGTAATCTTTAATTTAGCAGCATTATGACGTTCAATCCAAAATTGAAGTTGTTCCTGTGTTGCAACCCTGGACATTTCAGAAACAATACTCACATATTTAGCGGTAAAATAATCAGACCACCTGCTCTGTAGGATAAATTGAGGTTCTTTCGGGTGCTTTGGTCCAAATTTACGGTTTAACATTTTTTTAGGCGTACTCGCGCCATATCCGAATTTGGGACGAAAGGCATACTGCAATAAGGATTCGGAATGGCCCTGTCTGTTCTTTCTTACTTTTTGTGCCTCTATTGGATGCTTGTTGACATAGGATTTCAATAAATTAGGTGAGGCTTCGAGCCTCATAAATTCCCAAGGCGTGAAATATTTACAAAAAGTGATCCCCTCGTTCTTTTTTTCGATGATATAATTTTGCTGGTGCAGCATGGCAAAAAAGTAAGGAATCTTCATCATTTTTCTTAAATCTTTGATGGCAATCATCATGCAAATCGGGCCCTGTGCATCTACTTGTCTTGCCTCTTCATTGCAATAGAAGAATGTATTGCCTCGGTCTCCTTTAAACACTTTTGCAACAATATTTTTGAGGGCTTCCAGATATGAGCTCGTACCATGCTCAAAAACCAAGTTGAAAGACTCCGCACCAATCCCAAGAGAATCCATCATAATGATGTGATTCTGATTTGAATACCGTTCACACTTGATTGCCATTGAATGACCGTGCCATCTATAAATGAGACCAAATGAACCATTTGCGACCATGCGCTTCATGAGAGATAAAGCATGTTTTAATGCAGCTTCATTTTCTGCCATATAGCCAGTTGCAGTTTTATCTAATTTTTTTGACATGTAATACTGCATCAGTGCTACTCCTTTTGGTCGCAGCACTTTATAATCTACTTTGTTACGAGTCACTTCGACTACAAAAGAATCGATTTTCATGCCGTCCTCAGGAATATTGAGAGTCTCGAGATCTGTACACCGTTTTTTTTCTGCCTCTCTGTCCTCTATATACTTGACAACATTTTGGCGATTGAATTTCTTTGCCAAGATAAGTGCGGTTTCGCCAGTCTTATTCTGATTCTGAAAACTGTCGTTTTCTTTTTCCAGATATTTCACAATTTCGAGCTGCCCAGCGGCGGCTGCACAGAGCATCGGAGTATTGCCGCCATCATCTAATAAATTCAGTGGGTGTACTGCATCTTCCTCTAATTCATTATCAGCTTTTTTCTGATACATATATTCCAGCAGATATTTTAAAGAGCTCAGTTGACCAAGTTCTGCGGCAATGTGAAAGGGACTTTTGCCAGCGCCACAGGTCAAATGAATAAATTTAGAATCCACCACTTTCAAGAGATAATCCAGTGTGTCTTCATCTCCCTTCTGCACCGCATTCAAAAACCAAGTTTTGTAATCGATGGGCAAGACAAAAAGAGGCGGGTTTGCGAGTAATGACAAGATATCTCGAGTGTCATCGTTTTGTTTTTGACTTTTGATGATTTCTTCGAGTGTTTTCCCAGTGCCATCCAACACTTTACTGTCAGCACCCTGCTCCAAAAGATAACGTGTCAAATATACATTGGTTTTCCTTACTGCCCTAATCAAAGCAGTGTCTGAAGTATTACTATTTCTAGATTCAAGTGAGGCGCCCCTACTTCGCAAGTATTGTATGGGGCGATCCTGTAAATTTTCGATGGCCCACAGTAAACGTGTATTCCCTTTCGAATCTCTGTATTCAAAATCAAATCCGTGCTGCAATAATATATCAGCAATTTCAAAACTATCTATATTAATGGCAATATCCAAGGCATCTTCATCCGAAGTATTCCTATCTGTTAGATGATCATTTATTTCTTTAAGCGAAAGCAACCACGACACAATATTTTTTCTATCATATTCTACAGCTTTCATGAGAAGATTATTGCCGTTTTTGTCAGCTTGCACCACGAGGTCTGTTGGGAATTTCAAGACATACATGGCTTCGGCTTCAGGTAAATTTTCTATAGCATATATGAGAGCTGTTTTGCCATCCTCATCTTGAACGCAGAGGGATTTTGGATCCATCGCGCTTAGTAAGTGCAAGCGCATTTCAGAAGTCACCTGTCCCAGGCAAGCCAGCATAAATGCGGTTCTGCCCTTCTTATCTTGAAAACTCATGCTAGCACTTAAGGTTCCTTTAGAACGATTTTCTGCAATATGCTGCTTGATGGCAGCAATATTGTTTTTGGAAATTACTTCAAATAAAGGATGATCTGATTCGAAAACTTCAAGTAGACGAAATTGTAAACCCATTCTTGCCAAGGATTCTGGGATCATGATTTTAATAGTGTCTGCGGCTGAGGACATTTTTGGCTCCTGTTATTATTAAAATATAACGCCATTCTCATAAAATTAGTGGATTCGCGCGGAGGCGGGAATCAACTAGTTTTAAAATCTTGTATGATTAATTTGTGCATATTAACTTATGTTATGATAACTCTCGACTCATTGATTTCATTATTTGACAGGCATTTTCTCACATATTGACTTTCTATTCAACAATATCGATGCAGAGGAAGATGTAAAGGTGAGGAAGAGAAGAGATTTAAGTAAGTTGTTATACTAATCACATTTATCCTATTTTATATTTTAGACTCACTACTTTAGTAACTCATAGAACGCTCGAGCTTAAAATTTATGATAGGGATAATTAGCCACCCAGCTTGCGTACTCCACGAGATATCTCCTGGACATCCAGAATGTCCCGATCGCATTCGAGTTATCGAAAAAGCCTTAAAAAAATCAAAACTTGAGCCTTTCCTTAAATATTACAATGCCATTCCTGCACGTAAAACTGATCTTATCGAGGCTCACGACATAAATTACGTGGATTTTATTTTCAATAATGCTCCGAAAGTGGGTATTTTTCAGATTGATGCCGATACAATCATGAATCCACATTCCTTGCAGGCAGCCTTACTGGCTGCAGGAGGTGCAATGGAAGCGGTTGATCTTGTCATGAAAGGCGAAATAAAACAAGCGTTTTGTAATGGACGTCCACCGGGACATCATGCCGAGAAAGCACGAGCCATGGGATTTTGTTTTTTTAATAATGTCGCAATAGCTGTCCTGCATGCGATAAATCAGTATAAATTGGAGCGGATTGCCATTGTGGATTTTGATGTCCATCACGGAAATGGCACCGAAGATATTTTCTTAGAAGATGACAGAGTGATGCTGTGCTCTTCCTATCAATATCCTTTCTATCCGATGACTCCCATAGAAGAAAATTCTCACTTATTACATTTGCCCTTGGCCGCTGGGACGAGAGGTTTGGAATTTAGAAAATTATTTGCACAAAAATTTCTACCTAAGCTCGAAGAGTTTCAGCCCGAATTTATTTTTATCTCTGCAGGTTTTGATGCGCACGCCATTGATCCACTGGCCAATCTTAAATTTATGGAGGAAGATTATTATTGGTTAGGGAAGGAAATTTATGAGCTGGCAGAGCAAAGTTGCAAAGGTCGCATTGTATCCTGTCTTGAAGGCGGTTATGCGCTTAAAGTTTTGGGCCAATGCGTAGTGGCTCATTTGGCACCGTTTGTAGGTATCTCTTTCGATGAACTGTTTTTATAAAGAGTCAAAAAAAATTAGAACTGTTCAAATTGATACAATTCCTCTGGATACGTACAAAAATAATTATTCAAACTTTCTAAATATCTGTTTTTCACTCTGATCCCCCTCTTTATCAGTCTGGATTTCAGCTTGTCTTTCTACCTTCTCTCTTTCTACCTGCTCTATAGATCTTTTTCGAAGACAGAAATCGAGTTTCTGACGCAACGGTCCTGCCACTATGTCTTCTACCTTGCGGGCTTTAGACAGATATTGCTCTGTCTCAAAGTAGTGTCCTTTTGTCAGATATTGCTTGATATATTTGTCATCCAGAGTTCTCCAGCAATGTGATAATCCCGCAGCGTAGCAATGTGTGATAAATCGCTTATGGCTATCGCTCATACTATCAATTTCCACTAAAGTCACTGTACCCATCTGCTGTGTTTCCAGCGCGGCTGTAGCCATGGTGATCGAGTCTGCTGTTACGAATAATTGGCTCTCATTTGCACCTTTGTTGCCATGCTGACGCAGGAATTCAAGTGCAGCAAATGATGCTCCCTTAAACCCAGCATTAAATTCCAAAATTTTAATCTGTTCTGCGGCAATTCCCGCTGCTAGCAGCGCTTCATTAAAAGCTTTAATAGCCTCACTGCTGGTTCGAGGACCTGTTGTTACTAAAATCTTGCTGTCTGGTTTCTTAAAAGACTTGATTGAATGTCCGAGGGCAGTCGCAAAACCCGCTGCGGATTTTGCAGTAAAAGGATGAACTTGATTGGCGCGATCTGGCGCGTCGCCTCCCATCACAACCACAACGTATTCCTTGTCTTGCTCGAATTCTTTTTGGAATTGCTCATATTTCAATTTTAAAATTTCTGGAGTAGCATCGTGTGGAACACCGTAGGCAGAAAAAACTTGTGGATGGGTAATCAAATCACGATCGTGCTGTGGTAATCCGACAATATCAAAATGCTGTAATTTATCGTTTAACTCAGTCACATATTGATGGCCGGACCATACAATGACTATTTTATCTTTAAGCGACAAATCTGCTTTTAAGGGTGGTAGGCATTGCAAGCCAATATTGCCCACCGCAATGATAACGTGGGTCTGATCTTTATTGGCCGAACGCAACATTGAAATAAAAGCAGCATATTCTGTACTGTTGCCAGGATCCCAATCATGCACAATGCGAGGATTACAATAGGTAGAAGCCAATGCTCGCTGTAAGCCGAGGGCATGATGTCGATCTCCTAAGAGTTGTGTTTTGCTGGCGAGAGTATGGATAAAGAGCTGCTTTTCTCTGCTGAAATTACGATATAAAGGCTGGAATTGTTTAGACAGATCTTCAATGAAATCCCCATATAAAAGTTGAAATTTTTGAGACTTTTCTCTGCTAAATTTTATAGATAAAGGCTGCAATTTTTCAGACGGATCATTCTCGTAATCTTGCACGATATCTATAATATTTCCTGGAAACCGGGATTCTCTGTAGAGTACTCGAGCTATTTCTTTAGAAGTTTCAACTGCTGTAAAAGATTGTTGGATGAGCTCTAGTTTTAGTTTTACTTCATCATCCCCTACACCAACCCATTTTACTTGAGTAATGAAGGGAGAGAATGTATACCCGCTGTAGACCCAGAGCCAACTCAAGAAATTTTCAAAAACGCCAACGGATTGATTCGGATCGGCCCCATAGTCAAGCAATAATAACAGCAATTTAATTGAGCATATTCTCGCTGCGAGCATCAAGGCTGTGAGGCCCACTCTATTACTTTCCACAGTTACGCGCTCAGGAATTCCCATGCAATAATCATAATTAAACTGAGTGTAGCCATATATATTCAGATACTCTTCATCACTTCCATCTAATCGATCTTTTTTACGATAAAAAGGGATTTCCGCTTTAAAGCTTGCGATATGGGGATCCGCACCCATCTGTAATAAATATTCTGCAACCTCATATTGATTATTGGCGCAGGCATGCATCAGAGCCGTATAGCCTTCTGCATCTTGCTTATTGATGATATCGATATGTTCTTTTAAAAATTCCTGTATTTTCTTTAAATCCCCGGACTTTGCGGCATTAATAAATTCTTCAAACATCTTCTATCCTATTGATTATTAATAAAAATTAAAACGATGTCGCTTAAATAAGGAACCACTCTTCACGACCCATGCTACTCTAAACTCAGAACTAAAAGCAAGTTGATCTTGACTATCATTTTTTAAAAATGTAAGATACCACATTTTCAATAATAAATAGCTAATGAGAGAGACATAACAATGGCGAGCGCCGCAATAGAAATAAATTTTGCACTAGATTCTCCTGCATTTCAGGATTTTCAGCAATTCAAGCAGAAAATTCTTGAATCTACATTATTCAGCATTGCACAAGGTTCAAAATGTGCAGTATTGCCCCATTTAACCAATGGCGAGAGCGCGAGCCTAGGCTTGGATTTAGAGCATCAGATCCCTGATTGGCTTCGAATAGAGCATCATCTTATCGACATTCTAGAACTTCTCAATAGCAAAAATGCGATCCGAGATTTCATCAATATTGTTAGAATATCCCAGACAACTTCTCTCGAAAATATTTATTCATCTGAAAAAATTCCTCAAAAAGCCATTGATCTTTTGCCAATCTTCGAAAAACAAGACCCTGCTTTTTTTCAGAGATGCGGCAAATTGCTTTTACTTGCTGCCATCGCTACCGGAATGTTTTCGCTCACGCATTATTTGCTCACCATACGAGAGATTTCTCCAAATTTCGATTTTGGTCCCCCTATTACAACTCCTATTGCTGCTCTTATTCGAAATAGCCGAAATTGGAACGCACAAGAGCTCATTAATATTCTTTTACTGCTGTTTCAAAAAAACTGCAATTTAAATGGCATCAGTTCCGAAGCTCGCAAACCTTTAGATATAGCCGCGAATTCTTTAGGCACAGCATGCCTTCCCGAAAGTGTGTTTCAAAAAATGTTAGAATTAGGCGCAAGTCCTTTCACCTTTGCGAATGGCATCCAGAAAGATCATTACCAAGATCATCCCCTAAAAGAAACTTTTCGACTCGGGCGCTTTATAGGCGTGGAAATGCTTTTACACTATGGCGCTGGTCTCATGCACAGAGAATATCGTCTTTTGCCGAGTTATTCTCACTATAATAATCCTTGGGCATCATGCTCTTACTACCCTCATTGCACTTTTGAATATTTAAGAAATGAGGAAATTGTTTTTCAAAATTGCTTGAAAGGCTTACCTTGGATCTATACCGTGTCAGATCTGATAAAAATGTTGGGAAATTTTGACAAATTTAGCCCTCCAGATTTAAAACGAATGGATACCGTCTGCAACTCGGTGATAAGTGCAGTAAAATCTGGTTTAAGCATTTTTCCAGACGGAATTGTAGCGGTTTTTGAAACATATCGCAAAGCCAGAACCACACCATTACTGTTTTGCAATCAAGCACTCAGTACTCAGTTCTCAACACCCTTGAGAAAAATTGTCCTGGGCTTTATGGAAAGTAATGAGGCACTGGTTAATGAATGCACAAAGCCCGCCATTTCTTCTCTTTGAACCTATTCATAGAGTCATTAATTCAACTGCAACATTGCCACCATTTTTTCTTGACGCCTTCTTCACGAGCACTTCGCACATGTACTTTAGAGACTTCCGAAAGATGTATGTCGAGCTTCAATGGTTTTATGGGTTCCGCAATTTTTATGCTGCCAGTCAATTCCGATTTAATATGCGGAAGAACATGTATCAAAAGAACACTGTAAACCGCTCGCCAACTGCTTTCTAATTGTTTACTAAATGAATCTTCCAAACAATCCATTAGGGTGAGTAATAAGGCATTTCCCAAGTGCCCTAATCGAGTTACTGTGATATCAGCTTTGTCGCAAATTGTTAAAACAGATTGTAGATTCCTAGCAAAATCATCGTACATCTCTGGTTCTTTATTCTTCATAATGCACAATATCAGTATGCACTCTATGATACTCTGAACAAATTCCTGCTCCATTGAATCACTGATTTCACGGAAACTCAACTTAATAGTTGGGTCTAATTTCTCGAAATGAATGAAAAGTTTTCTATTGAAGGATGCACCAGGCGAAATCTTGACTGTACGTGGTGTAGTTGGTAACAATAAGCCCGGTATATCTGTCTGCATTTCAGCACGCAATTTTGTTTCAATGTGTAGTGGCGCAAACTTGGCCTTTAAAATTGGGCTTGGTCTTGGGGAAGGATGCAAACTAGAACTGAATGTACGAGCACTCTGTTTTGGTATGGATTGCTGGATTTGCTCCCATGATGAAGTAACATCTCTTGCAATTTGAAGTTCGATATCCTTTTGGGGAAACCAACCTAATGGAAAGGGATTTGTTATTGGTTTTTTGGATTTAAATAAAACTGGTTCACCGTAGGGCGTAGACATAAAATACCTCTTACTTCTTAATAGATTGAAAACGCTATTATAAGCAGTACTTGCATATTCAACAAATGTTATAAGTTTTTGACTAATTAAGTAACTCATTAAATCAAAAGCAGAGAGATACCTGGACATTAAGATGCCCAGGTTCAAGATGCCCAGGTTCTCCTCACCCCCTCTCAACATTATCATAACAAAGTAAGCGAAGCTGGAATCGGGATACCAGGAGACAATCGCAGGATACACCCTGCCCCAATAAACCCTTTCAAGCTTACTTCCTTACCACTTAAACTTAAAGCCCCAATTTTCCCCTGAGCCTCGAGCTTAGTTAAGGCACTTCTGCTCAGGCCTAGATTTTGGCGCAGAATCGAAAAAAGAGGTAGCTTCAAGAAATAATCTGTTTTAAGCAGAATATTTAAGTTCGCTTCGCTCTGATTACCTTCACTCTGATTTTCTTCGTTCTGACTACAACCATGCCTTTGGATTTCAAAATCCAGATCCCAATCTATGGATGCTCCGCACATCACATTAGGATCAAAGGCAAATTTCCAGGCCAGTTCTTTGTCATTGCAAAGAAATAATTCCCAAATATTAGCATCGATTTTGGAAACAGCAGTTCTGCTGAAAATAGTCTGATTTAGGGTAAAATCGCAAGCTGAACATTTATAGATAAGCCAAATATCAATGATTTTTTTATTGGCATTCACTCTAAACTTGTCGCTTGAAACAAATCTATCATCACTACACCGTGAACATTTTCTAATGATCCTGGGCGTAGCGCAGGGAATAACTTTCCAAACTTCCTTTAGAGCACGACCAGAAATTAACGCCTCATGTGCTGCCGAATGTTGATTCGGTACCGTAATTTGACTGGAAGTATTATTGTGATCTTGATATAGGCACTGATATTGATGTTGATGTTGCGCATTTTGCGCTAGAAATTCATGTCTCATAACAACCCCTTTCCTTTGTCATCAAAGGAAAAATTCACATACGCTATTGGCCATCAACATTTGCTATTCGATATTAATCACAAATGAAGATGACTACAGGTGATGCCATGCGAGCACAGATCCGCTACTCGACTGAAATGGCATCGGGTCCTGTTAAGCGTGATGAGGTGTCATAAGACTCTATCTCTCTAAAAATGTCCAAGATTGGACGGTGATGTCATTATACTAAATATCAAATAATAAATAAACCATATTTATATACAGTATTTCAGACTCTTTCATTTTCATTTTCATTTAGAGCGGTCTAAATAAATTTAAATAAGTTCTCCTGCCGCAATACGTATTGGGTCGCTCACAAATCGTGCCTTGCCTGAAACAACACCATTGGTGAAATAAACGACAAATTTCTGATAGAAAAATAATTCTAAAATGTAGCCATTAACCATAGAACGACGCAATTCAGATTCCGGATTTTCATCATGTACACTCATATTGAATTGTACTCCCTCGGCAGTGAAGCTAAGAATCTGATCAGAAATACCGATCAGATCTATAACCTTATTTTTTGTTGCACCTATCTCGATTTTTTGAAAGACATTATCTGGCAATTGCATCATACTTTCGATTTTTGTTGATACAATATTAATAGGAGAGCCATCAGGTTTTCGTGCTACTAATTTTTCAATCGGATGGCAATGTATTGGAATCCCAGGATGTGAATCCCATTTTATATATTGATCAAACCTCACTTCCTCCCACTCTTCATAGAATCTTTGAATTTCCTTCGGCGAAAAGGAGGACTGATAATGGGCAGCCTGTATTTCTTCTGTGCAGGGATGGGAATCATCATAAATGAACAAAGTAAAGATATTGAAGCCTCCGGGCACTGTAGCGGCCTTTACTCTGTTCAAGAGACTGCGCCACTCTATATTTTTCAAATAATACAGCACACCATGTGCCATCACTAAGTCGTACTTATATTCTAATAAATATTCCCTGATATCTGCTACCACTGTTTTCAAATCAATTTTTAATTGCAGAGCCATAGTCCTTAACTTCGCAATGCCCGCCAAAGATCTATCCACAGCAGTCACTGAATAACCCAGAGTGGCGAGATACAAGGCATTGCGTCCCTCTCCACAACCTAAATCTAGAACCTTGGCATCTGAAGGCAGGAACCGAGACATTTCTATCACTTCGAGACTGGGCCCACCCATGCAGGAAATTGCTAAATTACGATAACCTTGCTCCCAAAATGCATTGAAGGGTTCATCATGAAACCAATTTTTTTTACCCATGCTATATACCTCCTCCTATTGATAGTGATGTAAACTTGCTTTAACTTCCGGACTGCTTAAAAACCCGCCAATAATACTGCTATATTTATATCCTTTTGCGGTTAAATGAATGTTTGTCATACCATCTTCGATTAAACCTTCTGTGTTCAATATTGCTAAAACATTGCCATAGCATTGAGATAGGCTGGTTCCAAATCTTTCACGAAACTGTTTCTTATGTACCCCTGAAAACAATAAACCAAGAATAAAAAAACGTAGCATTTGTTCAGATTTAGACAGAAAAACTGCGGATTGAATTGGAAGCACGCCTTGCTCAATTTTTTCCATATAGTGAAGAAAAGTGGTTTTATTGGATTGTCTTTCAATATAATTATCATCCGTGTAATGGAGCGCGGTCGCATATTTCCTGCTCCCAGGTCCAACAGAGAGAGTCGGTGATCCTAAAAAACTATTTTCTTCATACCGGCAACCGCCAGATTTCTTTGCAAAATTAACAAATGTTTTTTGTTGATAACCGACGGATGTCAACCATTGAACAGTTCTATCGTACCAATCGTATCTTTCCTGCTCTGCAGTGAAATTTTTATTGCAATTCCCAACAGATTGCTTTCCAAAAAAAGTTCTTTTTCTGAGCATGAGAGGATAGAGCGTAATTGTTTGAGGATTTAATGCTACAGCCTTTTCGATGTTAAACTGCCAAGCATCCAATGTTTGATTGGGAATGCCATAAATTAAATCAATATTGGTGTTTTCAAAATGCAGTACCTGATTTGCAAGATAGGCCATGTCAAAGCCTAGGTTTGCATCATAATGTCTACCCATGGCTCTCAATTCAGATTGCTGGAATGACTGAATCCCAATGCTAATTCGATTGAATCCTAAGCTTTTCAACTCCTTTAATTTTTTTTCATGTAAACTGTTTGGCGCTCCCTCGATACTGAATTCAATATTTTCCTTTAATATGAAATTTTTCTGAATTGTAGTGAGTATTAAATGGAGACTTTCCGCGGGTAATAAGGTTGGGGTACCTCCCCCAAAATATATGGATGAGACTTGCACTGAGTTTTTTTGTATATAGCACGCCATCATTTCAAGCTCTGCTCGGAGACAATTGAGAAGCCGCAACATGACTGAATCAGTATGTAATTTTGTCACAGTAAACAAATCACAAAAATGACATTTCATATCACAGAATGGAACATGAATATAAAGAGTGATATCTCCAGAAATCTTTTGCCATTGACCAACTGCTGTCTGCCAATCCTTAAATGGCCGATAGCTGCTTTTCGGTGGGTAAGTATAAAGATAGGCTGGTAAGATTTGTGCTTGAATTTGCTGCCGTAATTCTTCATGAAGTATGGTCTTTGAGCTTTGATTTAACATACAATTATCTCCTCTGGCTTAATAGATATGTTGAGATTTTGGCTTGCATCCAAAATACTGATTTGATTGGATTGATAAAGAAATTCAATGAGCGGTGTTGTTTTGTCATTGAACCGTTTAATCCGATCTCTTGCACAAGATTCATGATCTTCTGGTCTCCTAATCAATGTTCCATGACAAAAATCACAGAAACCGGTTAATTTGGGAGTTTTACCAATCTCGTTATAAATTTCCGGACAACGACTGCAGATCAATCTGTTTTTAATTCTTTGAATAGCAAATGTTTCCGAAAGGTGCAGAAAGAAATATTGAATTTTCGATTTTATGCCAAAATTCCCTAGGAATTCTTGAAAAACATGAAACTGTGGCAGAGTATTCGGAAATCCTTCTAATACAAAGGGTTTCCCTGAACTAGGATTGTTGTTGAGATATTGGGAAAGTTCCGTAATGGCAATGTGACAAATTAAATCGTCTTCTAACAATAAACCCGTATTTACATGATGTCTTATCTTTTTACCAAGAGGAGTTTCTTGCTGCGTTTTTATTCTAAGAATATTGCCCAAACCAATCGCATGGTATCCATAGGAAGTGAGAGTTCTCGAAAATGTCCCCTTTCCTGAACCGGGATATCCAAAAAGGACGCAATGGTTCATTCTACTCCTAAGTTCAAAAAAAAAATTCAAAACTTAAGAAGTTGTGAAGTTTAACAGAAAATTTAATGATGTAAATACTGATATTTAAAGCAGTATTCATAACGCCATACTCAACTTTTATGAGTGGCGAAAATTAATGGCTTTAAGATGCTATCGAAATTTTCTATTTTGCTTGCGTGCTTTACTTTTTTTGGACCGTGATCCGTTTTGTGGTGCGACTTCGGATGCAGCTACGGAAGCTTCTGCAGCATTCGTACTAGCAGTATGAGCAGTATGGATAGTATCCGAACCCATAGCCTGCGGCAGGGGATCAATCCTAAGAGGCGTAGTTGCTACAGTCTTGTGCTGCAGTCCAAGAGCCTGCTTACCCTGTAGGGTAACCTCAGAATCATCGCGAATATGTCTATAAGACTTGCCTTTTTTAATAGCTTCCATATATTCTTTCTGCTTTTTCTTGAATTCTTCTGGATATAATTTCCTGATCAAGGCAGCAATTGCGCCAGCACACCCAGCTGTAAATCCTAGTGCATGCTTTAACACTAAGTTTTCTTCATAGCTCATTGAATAACAGGCAGATTCTTTTTTCAAACGCTCCCATTGTTTCAGGCAAACTGCAAGGCTTGGGGTGTTATTAATGACACAAGCCTCTATTTTTTTGAATAGTCTATTGGAAGTCATCTCTGCATAATACAGTTTTTCTGAATCGGATTTGTCTTGAACCGCTCGGATAAATTTTGCCTGAGCCGAAACCATTTCAAAGGCAAGTTTAGAAAATTCCTGCTGTACACTAATATCCACATCAAACTCTGGGTACAGTTCAAAGGCATGAAACACAGCATCCCGAAATTTGGTGGCTTTTTCAGGCGAATAAGGACAGAACTCAGGCTTAAATTCCTTTATAATTTCCATGGCTCTTGCTGCTACACCTAAAACCGCAGATTGGTTTCGCAATAAAGCTGCTAGGTTTTTAGAGAAATCCTTATTCTGTTCTAGCTCTTTTAGTACATTCAGCACTTTCTCTAGAATACCGAGCTGTTTTTCTACCCCCAGATATTCATTAATGGCACCTTTAAAGGATAAAGTGAGCTCAGATATCTTCTTTCTTTGATATCCCAGGATAATACTGGGTTTTTGATTGTCAAGAGTGTCTTTGGTATCCTTATCACTGTCGGCATTCGGATCTGACCCAGATAGTAGTCGTTTTTCAAGCTCTTCACGAACCTGACGAAAAGCTGCAATATTCGCTTCAAACCTTTCCTTTTCCTCTTGTTCATGCTTCGACCTTTGTTCCATCTCCATTCTGTTGTGTTCTTTCTGCTTCGATATTTCAGCCTCTAATTTTAATGCTTCATCTGCTTTCTTAAGTTCAAGAATTTCAGCATTTTTCTTGATAGAATCTAAGGATTTGCAATTTTGAGACAATGAACTGTTACAGCTTTGCAGAGAGAGCAGAATCCCATTCAATCTCACTTTAATCGCATCTCTAGTACTTAGCAGACTTTTAATGTTTTCATCTTTTTGAAAATTCCCCCATAATTCTATCGCATTCAGGTAGTCTTGTTTTTCTACGAAAATTCGAATTGTCTTGACTACCTCCTGCCTTGATTCCTGGTATTTTCTCTGCAGTTTCACCAACTCTTGTCGGAACTTAAGTATATTTTCTGAATATTGGAGAGACTCTGCTCTAAATTTATCGCACATTAATTTCATAGAATTCAATTCAGAGTGTTTCGAAGCAAGAATTTCAGAGTTGGTACTGAGTAAAGAATTGCAATCTTGGATAATTTTTTCTGCTTTATTATGTACAGCGGCATTTAAGTCAACGAGTTTATCAAATTTTACAGCGTAATCAGCACCAAATATGATGTGCGAAATTTGCGATTCTTGCAGTTCTAATTGTTGAAGTATTTTAATACAATCCCTTTGCTGCTCTGCTCTTAAGGCATCCTGTTTTTCCCTGTTTTCAAAGGGAAGATAGAAGATTTTCCAAAATAATCTTTCAATGTCTGAGGGTAAAGATTCCAAAGACTTTGTTTGTTCGAAAAGTTCATGGATATATTGGCTGATTATTGCTGCAGAAGCACTGAGTGTTGCATTTGTTCTATGGCTTTCGGTCCGAAACATACCCTTGGAGATTAATTTTTCAAGAGGCACATATAATCTTGCCTGTACATCAAAAAGTGGATCCATATCAAGAATTTCTTGGGAAATTCTCTTAATAATAATATTCATCCTATCAAGTTCAGATTGCGTTCTTGGTGCAAGACCTGAGTCCCTTCTGATATTCTTAATCTCTTTCAAAATTTTACATTCAAATAAAAATTGTACTGCTTCGCTTTCATCTTGTTGCTGTGCTAGGGTCAAAGCACTCTTCAAGATGGGATCTGGGGTATCGCTTATGTTAACTCGGCAAAGAGAATCAACGTCTGCGCCATATCTAATAAGTTCTCGCAGGATTTTTACTTCACCATGCATTGCTGCAATCATTAGAGGCTTTATTCCCTCATTGAAAGCAACTTCTGCTCCAGTGTCCGTGGTGAAGGTATCTTCAAATTTTTGGTTTGCATTCAAATCTATTAATTTTCTTTTAAGAAAAAATAGTATTCCCTTATTGAGTCCTTCATAGATCGCAATTCGAAATGCGGTGGGCAGAAACTCCTTTATTATAGCTGCTAAGGCGGGATCTTTTAAGAAAAATTCAAAGCAGGATTCGCGTTCAAAACGGAAGGATATAACAAATGCATGGCGGATCATGCCCTTAAACATTTCGCCCTCTGGATCCATCTTGCTTCGCATGGCTTTTAGAACTAAAGGAATGAGGTGATCTTGGCCATTATTCACACACAGATTCAGTACAGTGGTTCCAATCTGACTCTTAGCATAAAAATCTAATTTAGTGTCTATTAACGCTTGCACCAATTCCCTACTGGCTTGTTCAGGTCTTACTGCAAATAACAGATCATTTTCGCCATTTTTATCGTATGAAATGGGAACCGCACCATTTTTTAATAAGTAAAGCGCTATCTCGAACTGATTAGCAACTATAGCAGCTTTCAGTGGTGTGCCTCTGTCATAATCTTTTGCGTTGACATCTGCTTTAGCCTCACATAAAAGTTTGACGATGGGTAAAGAACCTTCGTTACAAGCCATCATAAGAGGTGTTTGTTGATATTTATTGCCAAGTTCAAGATTTACTTTGCGACGCAGCATCAATTCTACACTGTGGATATCTTTATTCGCACAAGCAGTAAATAAGGGAGTTTGAACATGATTGCCAAAATCAAGGCTCGCACCACAAATAAGCAAGGCTGTCGCAACTTCATGATGGCCATCTGCAAGAGCCACATCCAAAGCTCTGCTGCAGTCTTGTGTTGACAGATAGGCTTTTTCAATAGTTTGTACTATTTGTTGTTGATTGTCTGTTCTAAGCTTTTTTAAGCAAGAGTCCATGAGCAATTTCACAACAGCCAGATTTTTTTTGAGGATAGATACAGTCACAGCTGTGGCACCGCCTAAATTGTGTGCGCTAATATCAGCACCTGCATCCAGCAGCATTTGAATGAATTCTAGATTGGGAGGCACTGCATTAATTGCAAACATCAAAACAGTTTCATTATTATTGTCTTTCTTGTTAACATCAGCACCTTTTGAAATCAAGTATTGCACAATAGGGTAAAATCCATTTAAGGTAGCAATTTTCAAAGCATTTAAAGTATTATTGTTATTGATAGCGTTAACATTTGCCTTTGCATCACAAAGCATTTTTACATGAGCTAAATGCCCCAAACTGCAAGCCGCCATCAAAGGAGTACCGCCTGAATGAGTCCCCATCTCTATATCTGCTTTTTTCTTGATCAGAAATTCGGTAAGCTCCTTGGCGGTTGGCGTATCATAACAAACTGTAGTATATAAGAGATTTCCTTTGGTGGCGGTAAGTATCATTGCTTCTGCTAATTTTTGTGCAAATTTAGGGTGTCCAAGCTTGATCGCAATACCTAAGGCGTTTGAATTTAATTTGCTGACGTGATTCAACTGGATTCCAGTCGCTGCGAGCAATATTTCTAGGATTTTTTCGTTTCCTTTTATGGCAGCCCTCATTAAGGGGGTTTGTCCATCACTGTCCTCTGCATTGACATTAGCGCCGGCTTCTAGCAGCAACTTCACTATTTTGACATGTCCTTCATAAACCGCTTCCATGAGGGGCGTGATGTTTTTTTTGTCTGCCAGATCTACTTTAACACCCTGGGCGGCCAATATGATTTTTACCACTGCTTCGTGCCCCCGAACCACTGCGACCATCAAAGCACTTTCGCCGTGCTCATCATATTGATTCACTGTGGCACCAGCTTCGATTAATGCAGCAACTTCCTCTGCATTACCCATATAGGCTGCAGAGATTAAGGCCTGTACAACCTGTGCAGACATTTTTAACTTAGTTTTTGTCTTATGAGCTGGAATCATGAGGGTATCCTTATCAATTAATGAATTAAATAAATTCAGTAAATTATATTAAAAATCAGTCTATTATATTTCAGATATAGATATATTAGAGAGTTTAAAGGAAGATATTACAGCGTTCTTAGAAGGGAATCAAGTCCTCTGGATTCGAAGATTCGATATATTCTTGTAGTTACAAATATTAAGTATTATTAGGTATAAAGCCTTAAAAATTTGTTAAATCAATTGACTCTGGCGGCAAAAACTGGGCATAATTATGATCTTAATCAATCTCGTATTTCATTATTATTACCTGGAGGTAACAATGTCCACCCCTGCTCCAAAAATTGAATCAAGCATCATTACAAAAATGAGCCCAATTGACAAACTTTGCACCGCTGCAAAAAATGGTGATTTGAAAGAATTTACAGAGCTCTCTCTGAACATTGATATGAATACTATAGGCTCTGGCGGCGCATATCCTATTCATTATGCAGCCAGATATAATAGAACTGAAATCTTGAATTTTATTATTGAATTCGCACAAAAACATAATAGACTTGAAATTATTAAAGCAAAAACCACTAAAGGAAACTATGCGATAAGCATTGCGAGAAATAATAATTGCAAAGAAGCCTGGGAAATTTTAAATAAGGTTGGTGATGTTTTTTTTAAAGAGCACGCAGAAACTATCAGAAAAAAGGTACAGTCTGAAAAAACTGACTTCAAAACTGAATTATCCAAATTTTTGGAGCTGATGGCTGTTGCTACCGGAGGGCATTATGCAGAAAATCCGATTATTACCGGCAAGAAACCTGGCGAGCCGCTCATTGGACAATTTTTAAACGCCAATGCTGCGTCTGATGCTGATGGCAGGGACTGCTCCTGCCAGGCTGAAGGCGCGGGCGTGCAAGCAGCACAGCTACCGGCGCAAGAACAGCAGCCAGTGGAAACACAGCTAAAGCAAGCTGATGTTGAACAAGATGAGACTGAAGCAGGAAAAGAGAAATCTATTAAAACTAGAAAATTCGAATAGCAACTGTTCAAGTTATAAACCCATCTGGATTGCTTCGGTATTTTTTTATAACAACCAAAATACTAATTTCTGCGAGTGATACTCGAAGTTAGCAATTACATATTAATTAAACAAACTTTTTGGCAGCAGATTTCTTTGGTTTGTCAATTGCCTGCACTTCTGTACCAATTTTCTCCTGAATGCTAGATTTTACATGGCGAAAATCGATGCCGCGTTTGATATATTCATCGTATAAGCTTGCTTTGGCTTTATAAACATCTCTGAAGTGAGCTTTGATTTCCCTAGCAAAAACACCTAAGCGTCCGTAAGTGGTCCATTCTGCCAGTACTTTGATTTCTATCGGGGTAAAATCACATTGAGTCGCAATTCGTACCAAGTCAGCTTCACCTTTCCGAATTTGCTTTAAGCATTCTTCACGGTTTGGAGCTTGTTCTATTTGATGCTGCATGAATGGCTTCATGCGTTCAGACATCAGAACCCCAATGATGAGTTCAGATGATTGTTTTAACATACTAGGAGCTGCCTTGTCTTTTTCTGATCTCAAAAAGGTCAAGATCAGGCTTGTTAGAATCTTCAGAGATTCAAAATCAACAGGGCTTATTTTGCTGTCAGAAAATATGTTGACACCGTGCGCCGCAACATCACGGAATTTTTTTGCTAATTCTTCAGGAACTGCTCTAAGTCCAGATTGATAATTAGATTGCAATTGCATGAGCAATTCCATGAGACGAGCACAAATGCCGAACAAAGCTTGTGCTCCAGCAAATTCATCATGTTCAGACTTTGCTGTTCCGCTTAAATCATAATGGGTTAACAGTTTTTCCAAGAGTAGCACATCGTCTTCAAGTGCAAGTTTCAAATCAAGCTGTAATAGAGAATAAAGTGTGACAGGTTCTCTGCGGCTACTTGACTTTACTTTTACGGGCGCAGCTTGCGAGTAAAGTATCGCTGGTTTGCAAGTCAACTCCGTGCTCCCTGTTCTGCCATCTGTTCCAATATCTGTTCCGCTTTCTGTTCTGCTATCTATCCTTCGCTTCCTAAGCTGTTTCTCACTTACCAACTCCTGCAATTCATCCAAACCTTTAAGTTCTACAGCTTCGCGCTGAAAACCAGTTTCAGATTCAAAGTGACTGGCAGTTTCTGCATTCTCTTCTATCAGAGCATCTGTTATTTTTCTCTTAGGATTTGAAGAAAGCTTGATACTTCCAAGTTCCTTTTTTGATTTATGAAGTTTCTTATCCTCTGACAACAGCTTCGAAATGCCAGCTTCAGGAGCTGCTTCTTCTTTTTCGAGTATTTTATGCATTTTCTCTTTATACCGTTTATTTTGATTCTTTAATGTTTCAAAGTCTCTAGGAGATATGGAAGGAGAACCACCCTTCTCTTTTTTAATGTCTGGTTTTCCGTCAGATTTTGTGGTGCTGCCTGCTCCAGAGCTTACGATGCATTCATTAATGACTTCCTTTTGTTTTTGCAATCCTTCCAAGATTGGAACAAAGTCCTTATCGTTGATTTCCGTACAATGACTCAAACAAAAATCCAGTGTCTTTTTCAGAATCTCCAATCTGAGATTTTGCAGATTCTAATTCTCCCTCAAAAATAAGTGTCTTTATTTTGGGTGCAGTTCTGCCATATAATTCCACAAATACTTTGTGTTTGCTGGTGAAAGCATCATAATTTTGAACCAATTTCTGCCACGCCAGTTCAGCTTCTTTCTCTCGTCTTTCGTTCGTTTCCTTAAATGACTTACAACTCCTTTCCGCATTCTTCTTGTGCGTTGAGTACACGGCGCCTTGTAAACTATTGTTGTTTTGTGTTAAGAGCGCCTTAATAGCATCGTATTTTTCTTTTATTTCCTCGTTTTTATTTTCATATTGATTCAGGGCTTTGGTTAACTCTTTGCTGAGTGATTTTAAGGACTCCAAAAGATCACTAGCATTGCAGCGAGCAGCATCAGCGGCTGCTAATCTGGCTTCTTCTGCCTCGATAATTGCAATAATTTCTTTTCGCTGCAATCGCTTGGCCACATCTAACGGTGTTCCAGTGTTACTGAGGGAGAGATTTAATTTGGCCCCAAATCGCAGCAACATTTTGAAAGTGCCAACATTGTCCATTTCAACTGAATAATGCAAAGGCGTCTTGTCCTTTGTTCCTACATTTGGATTTGCTTTCGCTTTCAACAGTTCATACACTATCAATCCATTGGTAGTCAGACAGGCTTGCATTAATGGCGTGTGATCCGCGCATGTCCTGTCTATTTTCTTGTTCGGGTTGGCGCCATGTTCCAATAAAATACTTACAATCTGAACATGCTCATTGCTAATGGCATGTCTAAGCGCAGAATAAATTTTTCGGTTTAACTGACTCTTAAATTTTTCTTGTAAATCAGCATGATGATCTGGTACACCTGTATACTGAGCTGATGTTCCCTCCCAAAAGCTTTGGTTTTCTATCACATTTGGATCAGCTTTATAAGTCAAGAGAACTGCAACGGTCTCAAGATTACCCAAATCACATGCTAAGGAGAGTAATGAGATAGGAAAGGATTCGCCTTCCAATCGCAAGAAACTATCCGGTTTCAAACCTTTTTCGAGTAATTTTTTCAATTCTTGCGCATCATTATTCAAGATCAGCGCCAATAGAGCTTCTTCTGGACCCTTCAGTGTGGAAACCATCTTCTTTTGACTAAATAGAGAAGGTTTTAATATCATTGAATCAGATTTGAGCCCCGCTCTACTTTGCGCCCCCTTCATAAATGACTCGCGCGCTTGTACAGTATGAGTCTTATAATCAGCGGAATTATACATATCTTTTTTCTCAATGGGCCGAAAATTGTTTACCCCCTTCACGCCATTTTTCTCTGAATCGGCAAACGCTTTTTCTGATAACAATTTAAAACAATTCGGGTTCGGATCTTGATTCAAGATTTGCCATACATAGGTGGGGGGTGGGTTTAATTCAAAATTTATATATTCTAATAATGTAGCAAACATTTTAGGGTTAGATATAAAACAAGCGGCCATGAAGGGCGTAATGTCTGCTTGATGATGAGGATCTGCGCCCACCTTAAGTAATAATTCCATAGCAGGAATATTTTCAGATTGAATTGCATCCATGAAAGGCGTACATCCAAGATAATCCTGTGCATTTACATCCAAACCATTCTTCAATAACATTAATACAATATGTATATTACCCCCTCTCGCTGCATAAAACAGCGGGGTTGCGCCGCTTCGATCCCTAAATTTTCGTATTCGTTCGGGGCCAATTGCTGAAAATAACAAGGTCGTCCTCAGCAAATTTCCATCAAAGCAAGCTTGCAATAATAAGCGCTTATTAGATATACAAGCCTCACAGAAAGCGCCCTCCCTACAGGAAGGGGTATCGCTTTCATCTTCTGCTTCTGCACCCATGTTGGTACAGGTTTTAATTTGCTTAATAAGCGAATCAACTGTAGGTGCTTCTGTTGTTATCGAATGGGTGACTCCAGAACCTGAATTAATAAATTCTCTTCTACACTTCTGAAGTATACTCAGTAAAAATTGCAGCATGAGCTTCCCCTATAATTAACCCGACATTTTCACACTTTAAAAAAACTTTTTCACAACCAGTTTCTGTGGTTTTTCAAGTTTTTGAATTTCTGAATTAATTTTTTCCTGAATGCTAGATTTTACATGACGAAAATCAATGCCCTTATTGATATATTCATCGTATAAAGCTGTATTTAATCTATAAATATCTCTAAAACGATCTTTGATATGTCTTGAGAAGGCACCTAAACGACCGTAAGTAGTCCATTCTGCCAATACTTTGATCTCTATCGGAGTAAAATCGCAAAGGCTCGCAATTCGCACCAAAACTGCGGCACCTTTCTCTATTTGCTTTAAGCATTCATCAACGCTCGGAGTTTGTTCTATTTGATATTGCATAAACGGTTTAAATCTGTCAGACATCATCACACTCTGAATGATATCAGCTAATTGTTTTAATGTGCAAGTCTTGGCCTTTCTTTTTTCTACCTTCAAAAAGTTCAGGATTAAGCTCGCGAGAATTTTTAAAGTTTCAAAATCAACAGGGTTAATTTGGCCATTTGAAAATATGTTAAGACCATGGGCAGCAACATCACGGAATTTTCTGGCTAATGCCTCTGGAACAGCTTTAAACCCTGATTGATGCTGACCAAACTGCAATTGCATCAGCAATTCCATGAGACGCGCACAAATACCGAATAAAGCCTGTGCCCCTGCAAATTCATCATGCTCTGATTTTGTCTTTCCAACTATGTCATAATGTGTCAGCAATTTTTCTAGCAGCAACACTTCATCTTCTAATGCTATTTTTAAGTCGAGTTGCAATAGTAAACTCAGGGTGACTGGTTCAAATCGACCACTTGGCTTTACTGCTACGGCCTTGGTTTGTGAGTAAATTATCGCTGGTTTGCGAGTCGACCCAATGCTATCTCTGTCTCCGCCGCTATTCTTGCTGCTTTCTTGAATGCGTTTCTTATCTTGTTTTTTACTTTGCAATATCTGCAGTTCATCAGGGCCTTTAAGTTCTATAATTCCATGTTCCACCCAGGGTTCAGATTCAGAGAGTCTGGCACGTTCTTTTTTTGTTATGACTGCATCTGTCATCTTGCGTTTAGGCTTTGGGGGCAGCTTGATTCTTCGTTCTTCTTTTTTTATTTTATGAAGTTTCTTATCTTCTGACAACAGCTTTGAAATACCGGGAACTGAAACTGCCTCTGCCCCTTCGCTCCTGAGTATTTTCTGCATTTTCCTTTGATAACGCCTATTTTTATCCTTTAAAGCATCATAGTTTTTGATCGATTTTGGAACAGCATCCTCTTTTTTATTGTCCGGTTTACTGTCAGGTTTACTGTCTGGTTTGTTGCTTACGATGCATTCATCGATAACCTTTCTTTGCTGCTTCAAGCCATCTAAAATTGGCACAAAGTCCTGATCGTTCAGTAACTTACAATGACTTAAGCAATCTTCCAATAGCTTTCGCAATTCTGTGATCATAGATTTTGCAGACTTTAATTCTCCATCAGAAATCAGTTCCTCGATCTCTGGTGCTTTCTCGCCATATATGTCCACAAAAGCTTTGTGTTTTTTCGTAAAGGCATCATAATTGTGAAGCAATTTTTCCCAAGCGTTTTCTGTATCCTTTTCTCGCCTTTCATTCGTTTCCTTAAAAGACTTACAACTCCTTTCAGTATTCTTCTTATGAGTGGAGTACACGGCACCTTTTAATCTATTGTTATTTTGTGTCAGAAGTGACATGATTGCATCGTATATTTCTTTAATTTCATCGTTCTTATTTTCGTATTGCTTCAAGGCTGTGGCTAAATCCTTGCTGCACAATTTTAAAGAGTCGATCAGATCGCCTGCATTATATCGTGAAGCAGAAATCGCTGCTAATTTGGCTTCTTCTTCCTCGATGATTGCGATAATTTCATTTTGATTATATTTTCTGGCAACGTCTAACGGTGTTCCAAGCTTGCTCAATGTAAGATTTACTTTTGCTCCAAATTTGAGTAATAATCTAAATATAGCAACGTTACCCCATTCCGCCGCGATATGTAATGGCCCATATTTTGCCGAAGCAGCATTTGGATTTGCCTTTGCTTTCAAGAGCTCAAGAACAATCAATCCATTACCTGTAGCACAAGCTTCACGCAAAGGAGTGGCATGATCGACAAGCTTTTTATTCGGATTTGCTTTATGTTCCAATAATAATTTCACTATTTGGACATGTTCCGATCGAATGGCATAAGAGAGCGAAGAATCAGAATTACTGATTACCTCTTCTAAATCATCCTCCTGCGTCGAGGTCGATGATTCGACAGATTTATCTAATTTTTCAGTCTCTATTTTTGAATTTATTTTTGCATCAGGCTTTGCTCCCCAGTTTAACAGAACCTTCACTATCTCTAAATTGCCTAAGTCACTGGCTATGGAGAGGAGTGAGAGGGGGGCCGTTTCATTTTTACAATGCAAGAAATGATTTGGACTCAATCCAATAGCAAAGAGATTTGCCAAAGACTGCACATCATTATTTAGGATAGCAGTCAATGCAGGTTCTTCTTTTGCGTTCTGTCTTAATCTTTCCAGTTTTTGAATAGTGAGCTCTTCCTTTGATCCCGCGGATTTAAACTTTATGCTTTGTCTATTCTGCATATGATTCGCTATGATCGCGCGTAAATCTTGTAGTTGCTTTTCGTACCTGTGTGAATCAGTTATATCTCTCTTCTCTAAGGGTCTCCATTTTCTGTCTGCTGCCTTACTATTTGATTTCAGAAGAAGAAAATCAGCGTGTTTTTTTTTCTGCAACCAACTTGAAGAGTCTGATATTTGAAGACAGATCTAAGATATTCCAAACTTGATCAGAGGGCGGATTTAAATGGAGATCCATATATCTTATTAAACTCGATATGAGAACTTCATTATCTTGAAGACAAGCGGCCAACAGGGGATTTAACCCAATCCGAGAGAGATGGTAAGGATTTGCACCCTCTCCCAGTAAAAAATCCACCATCATGATTCCCCTTCCGCCCACTAAGATTGCTTCCATAAGAGGAGTAAAACCTAAATAATCTTCTGAATTTATATCAAAAAGTGGCAGTAGGGTTGATACGGCTTCTACATTATTACCGCATATCGCGTAGAAAAAAGGGGTTGCGCCGCCGCGATCTTTGAAATTTTTTACTTTATTATAACCGATTGCCCTAAGCAAAACAGTTATGCCCAATATATTTCCATCCAGACAGGCTTGAAAAAATAAACGCTTATTGCTGTCACAGGCTTCACAAAAAATCCCCTCCTTACATGTGGGAGTTTCGGTTTCATCTTCTTTATTTGTGTTAGTACAAGTTTTGAGCTGTTGAATAAGCAATCCTGTTCTTTGAATTCCTGCAGTTTCGGGTTCGAGGATGATCTCGTCTATTGTATTGCTTTGATGTATTCTCCTACAGTTCCGGTAAATATTCAGTATATACTCTAGCACTATATTTCCCGCTCGGGCACAATAGATCATCAATGCCAACATCTTAACCTCTCTCTATTTTTTCTGTAAATTCCAGTGATACTTTTCAATCAGTTCGGCATTATAGGGGATCTACTAAAATTTAATAGCTTTTATGCCTCATCTTTTGTACCTAATTGATTCTAAATAAAATAATTATCAACAATAAAATCATTTTAAGTGTAAATAAAATAATTGGGGTATATGCACGAAATCTACTATAATTCTAGTTTAATGTTTAATGCTTGACTTTATTTTTGCAGATTGAGAGCTTGAGCGCAGATTATTCTAGGGTGGATTTTATTCTACGGAGGTTATTCTATGAAAGTATATCTTGTGAGACATGGGGACAGCGTAGAGGAGACTGTTGATCCCAAGCGACCCTTAAGCGATCAAGGCAGAGCGGATGCAGGCAAAATCGGAAAATTTCTTGCAACCAAGATTCAAGTGGATGAATTCTATCACAGCTCTAAGCATCGCGCTAAAGAGACTGCTGAGATTTTGGCAAAATATATAAACGCTAACGCGAAAATTTCCATGCAGAAAGGCCTAGACCCCATGGATGATGTGGAATCTCTGGTGCAAGAGCTCGAAGTTCGTTCGAGAGGATAGAATGATCAAAATTTGTTGATTGCAGGACATTTGCCCTATCTTGCAAAACTTGCAGCGCGGCTTTTATGTGGCAATGAAAATCTTGTGATTCTCGATTTTGGCACTGTCACTACTGCATGCCTCGAAAAATCTGAACGGTCAAATTGGATACTGAAATGGATGCTAGGCCCTGATATTATTTAGTGCTGTCATGATAATTTACCCAAAATTTCCTACACGAATTTTTCTTAGTTTTGGTAATCAATTTTGATAAAAAACCAAATCTGGATCTGAAAGTTGAACAACTGATTATAAGTGGGTAAAATAAAACCTGATTCTATATGAGCTCAGTATATATAGAAATATACTGGCAATAGAGCGTAATATATCAATGATTTACGATTAACTTAGTAGAAAGTTCAACAGATTCTAAGGTTTTAAAATGATAGCACTCTCAAATAACATGCAATTAGCACTCATTTTTTCATTCTCATACTGCTTAATAGTTTATATATATTATTACAAAAGTTTTGGGAACTATTTTGCATATAAAGGTGCATACGCAAGAACTTCGTCATTATTTAAGGTATTATTCATCGTATTAGACGCTGCCGTAATGCCAGCCACTTTTTGGATAGCCATTCAATATACGAAAATTCCAATTATCCAAGCTTTATACCTTGTCATTTTTCTCGTTGTACTGCAAGGTTTACTAGACCTAATTAAAATTAAACAATTTTCGCTCAGTAATTTCTTTATGCATCTTGTTTTTGCAGTACCTGTCATACTCGGTACTTATTTAATATTTTTAAAATGCCTCAGTTAATTTCTTGTCTTGTAGAGGATGAAAAAATAGCAGGAAGAAAAAATAGCTGGAAGAAAAAATTTTGATGCTTAGTAAATTAGCAACCAAGCAAATTTAGGACGTTAGGTCCATTATTAATAACAGAGGGGTAAACTATGGAGTCACAAATTGTAGTCGGTTTATGCGTATTCTTCGCGATCATCGTTATTTTCATGTCTGTGAAGCAAGTCCCTCAAGGGTCTGAATGGACAGTCATTCGTTTTGGCCGTTTTACCAATGCTCTTAAACCAGGTCTTTCGATTATCATTCCACTCATAGATCGAATTGGCGCCAAAATAATCATGATGGAACAAGTTTTAGACATCCAACCTCAAGAAGTCATCAGTAAAGACAATGCCATGGTTCGCGTAGATGCTGTAATATTCTTTCAGGTCATTGATTGTGCTAAAGCAACTTATGAAGTACGAGACTTGGAACGTGCCATTCAAAATCTGACATTAACGAACATTCGAACCGTGTTAGGTTCCTTGGATTTAGATGAAATGCTGTCTCAGCGCGATCACATCAATTCGCGTTTGTTATCAGTGATCGATGAAGCAACTGCACCCTGGGGAGTTAAAGTCACTCGAATTGAAATCAAAGATATTGCACCACCAAAAGATTTAGTGGGAGCAATGGCAGCACAAATGAAAGCTGAGAGAGAGAAAAGAGCAACCATCTTGGAAGCAGAGGGTATCAAGCAAGCTCAGATACTCCGAGCCGAGGGTGAAAAAGCCTCTGTCATCCTCGCTTCAGAAGCGAAAAGGCAAACTGTTTTCTTAGAATCAGAGGCACGCGAAAGGCAAGGTCAAGCCGAAGCCTATGCCACAGAGATGGTTTCGAAAGCGATTTCGGAAGGCAGTGCTCAAGCAATCAATTACTTTATCGCTCAAAAGTATTTAGAAGCCCTGGGTAAAATGGCCAGTGCGAACAATCAAAAAGTGATGATTGTCCCTATGGAAATGAGTCAAATAGTGGGCACCCTAGGAGGAATTGGGGAGATCGCAAAAGAAGTGTTTGGGCAAAAGGAAGGGGGAAAAGAGGCTATAAACTTTAAAAAAGGTAAAAATCAGTACTCAAGCAATCAATTCATGAAATCTTCTGAAAATATTTCAGAATCGGAGCTCTCATAAATTCATGAATCTATCAAATTCATGGATATATCGTAAATCATAAGGGATAAAGAGGAATAGAGGAAGTAATCCTATGTTAGAATTTTTTGGTTTCGATTATTGGATGTGGATAGGTATTGCAGTTTTTCTTGCCATTCTAGAAGTTATTACTTTAGGCAGTGTATTCTTGCTTTTGATAGCGCTTTCGGCCTTGGTTGTAGGCGTTATACAAGGGGTATTCCCAAGTATAGTTTGGCAATACCAAGCACTTTTGTTCTGTTTTATGGTAATTTCTGCCAATATTTTAGCTTGGAAATATGCAAAAAGAAGAATCGAGAGCGTCTGTTAGCAATAATTTGAACCAAAAAGAAAAGCAATTTCTGGGAAAATCATACCCCTTGCATGAAGCAATAGTGAACGGACGAGGTAAAATAAAAATTGCAGATACTGTCTGGCTTGTTTCGGGTCCGGACCAAATCAAAGGGAGTTTGGTGCAGGTAGTGGGTATGAATGGTACTATATTGGAAGTTAAATCTATACAATAAAAATAGTTAATAGTCTTTAGATAAATCCTCTATGGCTTCTTTATCTGCTTTAAAAATGAAGAAGTTATAGCTTAATTCATGATCAATAATATCGGGAGTTCCTAATTTTATTTATTTTAATATTTTAACTTTTATTTATTACTTTTTTTATTTTTTTTAATTATTAATTTAAGGTGACAAGAATGATATCAAAAGAAGATGCAAACACAAATTTATCTTTAGATATGCCCCAGGACGAGAGTGATTCAGAAAAGGACGAAGTCTCCGGCGGTACTGAGGCCGGAAATGAGGGTGAACAGGAAGCCGAAGATGAAACCGAAGATGAATCCCTAGATAAAGAGGCAGATGCCAAAAAGGATCAAGAATCAGAAGATAGCATAGAACTTGAAGAAGAGCTGCCATTTTTAGTTCAGCCATATGAAATGCTAGGTGTCGAAATCTCGGCTGATGAATATTACGATGATGAAGAGTGTAATATGGAACATACACAAACCTTTGGTGGCACTATTGATCCAGCTCCCAGATATTTGCGCATGACTGAAGAACATCTTCCCACCTTAAATTATTTGGAATTTAAACCAAATCACTGTATGGAAGTGGATGTAAAATCTATAAAGGAAATTACCAAAAAAGTGCAGGAAAATGTTGTCGAACACCTATCCTTACTTGATCAAGATAATTTAGATGCGGATGAATCACTTGAATTCTTTAGAAGACTTCATAATTTACAAAAGTCTTTAGAAACTAATCTCTCAGTTAAATCACTATTTGTCCAGTTTGGAGGCAATGAGAATAATAATGCACATTTAATGAAATTTGTGGTTGAGGTATTAAAATCAAATACAAGTATTCACTCACTATATTTGGATCAAATTCCTGATCAAAAATTTCCTTCCTTTTCAAAAGCACTGACTTCTAGCAAATCTCTGAAGCATCTCTCGATTGCAGCAGAATCCCATTTTTGTGATGTTTCTTTTGGAGAGGCATTAAAATTAAATACCTCACTCGTGAGCTTTGAATTTCAACCAATAAGCTGCGATTGCGACGAAGATTCCCCTATAACCAAACTCAAATCAGTTATTAAAGGGTTTTCTCAGAATAAAAGCATTCAGACATTCAGTGTAATACTCGATAACTTGGATCGAACAATCATAGAGGAAGTAGCAAAATTCATTAAAGAAAACACTATCCTGAAAAATCTAGTGCTAAAATCATTTCGCGGCGTATATCCAAGTAGTGTCATACTTGGCAATTTTTATGATCTCTGCACTGCTTTAAAAAGCAATAACACCATCACTAGCCTTAGCATTTATTTTAAATCAGATCATAATGAAGATTATATCCTAATGCTGAAAGGCATACAAAATGTAATGAAACATAATACAAATATAACAGAATTGACTATGACTTTCAATTGTTTTATCAAATCACAAACCATCCAATTTAAAAAAAATCAACATCCCCTGATACTAGAAATCAAGAAAAGTGTTGAAACCAACCTTAAAAACGCAAAAAAAACCAGAATAAAGGCCATCGTTGATGGTCTTTTAAAAAGAGATTCTAATGCTTCTAGTTTTAAAACGCTTACTTCAAGCGAAATTTTTGATCAGAATCTCCTCAAATTGTTATTTGAATTCTCAGGCATTGCAATGGAAGACCCGCTACGACAGCTTCCCGACAAGGAGAACGAAGTATATGAACTACCTCCATTAGAAATTCCTGAACAACCTGCTTCAAAATCAGAAGATCTTGCATCCCATACTTCACATCCGCTTTCCTTGGATACGATAGATGCAATGCCATTAGCGCTTATACCTCGTTCAAGTGAAACAAAACGAAAATCAAATCCAAACAGTAATCCTGTTCCGGATGGTTCATCTGATCTGATCCCGTTTCTCCGGACTCCTAATTTGATAAACTTAGCATTAGGAAAAAGGAGACTTTATGGGTACCAAATCAAAGAGGCACAATCAGGAATTTAAGCAAAAAGCTATTAAGCTTGCTTTATCCTCATCACAACCAATCGCTATCACTGCAAAGGACCTTGGTATTAACCACGCGACTTTGTATTCCTGGGTAAAGAAAAATAAAACTAAATACATTGAAAAACATGGTCAAGAAGGCATAGATGTTCACGAAGAACTTGCAAGGCTAAGGAAAGAAAATGCCCGCTTAAAGGAGGAGCGGGAAATTTTAAAAAAGGCGGCAACCTTCTTCGCGAAAGCGTCAGAATAAAATATCAATTTATTAATCAACATCGCGAGGAATTTACAATGAGCACTATGTTTTGCTTAATGAATGTCTCAAAAAGTGGCTATTATGAGTGGCTAGATGGAGAGATGAGCAATAGGGAGAAAATTAATATGGAATTAACCCAAAAGATACAGAAAATCCATCAAGAGAGTCGAGGTACGTACGGAGGTCTACGAATTTTTGCCGAGCTACGTGAGCAGGGAATGCCATATAGCTTAAACCGCGTCCTGCGTCTTAAACGTAAGGCCGGCATCCTAGCTAAAGCCAAGAAGCGATTTAAGGCTACTACCGATTCCAAACATAACTTTCCAATAAAAGAAAATGTTTTAAATCGGGAATTTAATGTATTAACGCCCAATACTCACTGGGCATCTGATATTAGCTACGTGCCAACAGGTGAGGGATGGTTGTATTTGGCTGTTATAATAGACTTATTTTCGCGCAAAGTGATTGGATGGTCGATGGAAGAAAACATGAAGACGGGGTTAGTCAAATCTGCTTTGCTAATGGCACTGGATAGTCGTGGTGTAAGTGATGGATTACTGCATCATTCTGACCGAGGAGTTCAGTATGCATCCAATGAATATCAAACACTTTTAGCTAGCAGAAATATAATTTCCAGTATGAGCAGGAAGGGTAATTGCTGGGATAATAGTGTTGTTGAAAGCTTTTTTCACACTCTGAAGACAGAGCTTGTACATCATTGTAGATATAAGACCAGAGAAGAGGCTGCGCAGAGTATTTTCGAGTATATTGAGGTTTTTTATAACCGCAAGAGACGTCATTCTACATTGGGCTACCAATCGCCTGAAAAGTATGAGATGATGGCTCTTGCAGCATAGAGAAGGAAGTCTGGAAAATCGGATACAGATCAATCTATACCAAAGGACGATTCGTCAATGCAACAAGATGAGCCATCCGAAGAACCAAAAATCAAAAAGAAAAAGTTCAGTTAAAATTTTTTGACAAACTTTTTTGGACTTGATATATAGGTACATTTGCAATTAGTTTTTAGGAGTAGTTATGTCAGCCATATCATCAGAAATGAAAGAATCTGTAGAAACTATTGAAGCTGCTATCCATCGTATCAATGGCCTTTATGCTGTGAAATTTGGCGAAAGTGCTCTCCTTGAAAAACATCAAATCACAAACACAGGGGGTTATAAAAACCTCAAAATTGAAGGTGCAACCCTCTCCCTCCAACAAATAAATGCATTGGTAGAGTTCTTAAAAAAAGATAAAACCATTAAAAACCTAGATATATGGCACAGCCAATTCATTGATCCTGCCAAAGAGCACGGGCATGCGATTGCGGCAGGAAACAAAGCTATTGCTGAATTTGCAGAAGTTTTCAGATACAACAGTACAATTCAATCATTCGGTTTTTCTGGACATTACATTTCAGATGGAAATCCATTAGCAGTTGCTCTGGGCGATGTTTTAAAACACAATTGTGCCTTGCAGCAACTTAATTTATATCAAATTGGCGCGCGAGGAGCAGGTGTACGATCTCTCATAGAAGGTTTATCTCTCAATCGCACTTTAAAAGTACTCTATTTAACAAGAAGCTACATTGAATTGGCGGATTTAAAAGCCATGCAAAAAGTTTTAAATCAAAATCCTGTGGTTGCAATCTACCCCATAGATGCTGACTTAATTTCTTATGCTAAATCTGAAGAGCAGCCCTATTTATCCGAAATTTTATCTGTATTTCAAAAGCGCAGTAGTCTAGCAAAAGAGGATGATGTCACTGTTGATTCGGGGTGGCAAAAACTCTATCTTCCTTCAAAAAGCGTTCCTCCAAAGTCAGATATTTCAAAAGGGGTAGATTCGGAAGCTGCTCCTAGAGCAAAAGCAGCAGCTATGAGCTAGTTGTTTTTCTAGTTTTTTTCTTTGAGCAATCAACCGTGGTATTTTATCGAGGTATTTTCAGATAGTTTCTTGATTTCCAAGCTATAAACATTATATAATAGGACAACCATACAAATATTAGTCACATTTAATTGTTTTTCTGATTTAATCTGTAAGAGCTTTAAAAATTTTTCCAATGAGTATTATCTAGGTTATTTATCGGATAGTATTTTTTGAAAGAAGCTGTATATTACAATTAACAATCATACGATATTAAAATTATTTTTTTATTACTAGAACTTACTTATACCATACCATTTGGAGCAGTCCTTATGACAATAGAACACTATATTGATTTAGATTTTAAACAAAAGAAAAGTATTGAGGAAGTCCTTAGCGCTATAGAAAAAGACCCCAAATTTGCTCTGAAGCGACATCCTCTGCTGCAAATCACTTTATTACATGCAGCTGCACGCGATGGTGCTGTTGAACTTGCTGAAAAACTTATCGAACGTGGGGCTGCATTGGATGCCCTCGATATCGATGGCAACACAGCGCTTCACTATGCTTTCGAAAATGGAAATTGGGAGTTTGCCAAACTTCTCGTATTGAGAGGTGCAAATGCTTGCATTGCAAACCAAAATGGACAATTAGCCTCCGCCATGACCAAATCCTATGATTGGAGTGCAATCATCTCTCCTGATGTATTCATCTCAAAGCCATTAGAGCAGGCCGTTTTGCACACCGGCAGCAAGAGAGCAGAAGAAATTAAAAAATTGACAGAGTTTGTCGTTGAACAAGCCATTGCACTCCCCACCCAATCTGAAATCGAAAGTGAGAGATTGCAAGAACGAGTGGTACTCGCCCTGTCAAAATTAACTGAATCAGAACCTTCCCAAATACTAGAGACTCTGCTTAAACTCAGCAGAGGGCTTGTCACTGGCTACAATATTTTCTGCGACAAAGTTAAACCCTATCTTCCTGCTGCAGAAGACCATCCCGTGCTCTTGATTGAAACAGATCCTCTCAGTGAATTGCCAAATATTGATAAACAATCATAAACAATAGTACGATTTTTTTAGTTTTTGGCATTTCATTATATCTTTGAAATAGCTTGTTCTTTTGTTCTATTGTTTCACCTTGGAATATAATCCCAAGGTGAACAATAGAACAAAACCTTTTTTAATTTAAACAACTAAATAATACTCCGTGATTTTTACGGGTATTTATTTTATTGCGCTACATTATACTCGTTCCGGGAGCTCAGAGGTTAAGGTGTACCAAATGAATACCGGATTATCTGCCTACCATTTCAATAAAGAACTCAGCCCATTAGTGGAAACTCTTGGGGAACCTTTACTCAAAACTTTTGGGATCACACATTTTGGACTTATTAAAGTAAGTGATAAGCAGTCCATGCTTAGAATTGCAAATCACGACCCATGGAATAAAGTCTTTACTCAAGAAGAATTTTATAATGATTTTGAATTATATAATATGTCTTCTGTCCCTATCAATGTTGTTCAAAAAAAATTACTAACAGGCGACCCTGTCACAAAGCACGAAAAAATATTATACGAACAAAATTTATGGAATTTTTTGCTTTTCTACGAACGATCGGAGCACGAGGGCAATTTTTTCTTTTTTGGTACGGATAGGGACAATACTAAAGTATTAGAGCACTATATCAATTATCCTGAACTTTTTAATCATTTTATTCATTTTTTCAACGAAAAAATGGCACCTTTTTTAAAAATGCAAGCAAAAAGTTGCATACAACTAAACTATAATCCCTTAATGAAAATAGAGAACAAAGAACCACAGGCAATTATCAAGAAATTTTTTCTTGAAACAGAAATTAGCAAGTTTAATTTAGGCAATCGTTTTAATAATGCTCAATTATCGAAAAGAGAACTAGAATGTTTATCCTGTCTTATTCATGGTCAGACTACCAAAGAAATAGCAAAAGTAATGCAGTTATCTCCTAGAACCATAGAAAGCTTTATAGATAAAATCAAATTTAAAACGGGGATATCAAAAAAATCTGTATTAGTTCAAAAGCTACATTCTATTGTACCGGATTTAGAATATGTGCAAAAATAGAACCTGCGTAAGTGCATAAAAGTGAGATCTTTCTAAAGGGGATCATCGAAAAGGCTACAATTTTTAATCTCAGGGAGTATAGTTTATGAAGAGAATGCTCGTATCGCTATTACTTTTAATGACATCCTGTTTAATGGCATCCAGTTTTGTCTATTCTCAGAGTCACATAAACCTCGTCAGAGATGATAATTTGTTCGTTAGAATTCCTGTTCCCAAAAAAGGGATTGTTTGTTCCAATCAAACGCGAGCCGAGCGCATCAGCAAAATTTTGCAAAATGTTCAAGTTTACGAAGTCCCTTGGGGACCTAAAATATTTATCGGAAATTACAAAAATAATCCCATGTTTATTGCTAGCGCTCCCGTTGGCAGCGGATCAGGCTTGATGTTCACAGAGCTATTTTCCGCCGGCGCTGAATATATCATTCGATATGGATCGGATGATGTCAAAAATCCGAAAGATGAAGAAAAAGACATGATAAAAATTGTAGATGAAACTGACAATCTTTACGGATTCAACGTAGCAAGCGGAGTTGATAAAGAGGAATGGGGTAAATCTGTGTTTGCCTCAAAAGAGATTATAGATGCTCTGAAAGCTGAAGCCCAAAGTCGTAATCTCCCTGTTGAAACACGAATTTGCCATCACCTCGAAAATTATCATGCTTTGAGAACACCCGAAAAATTCTCACAGATAAGAGAGCAACGTCTGAGACAGCAACTGGCCGATATCAAACGTCATGATAAAAAAGAAAGTTTTGATATGGAAAGCGCAATATTATTCCGAGTAGCCAAAGATTTTGATAAGCATTCTGCTTCCGTGCTACAAACTGTCAATAAAGAGAATAAGAAATTAGGCCCTTATGAAGGTTCTAATAAAGAACATGCCTTAAAGCTCGAAATGGTTTTTACTGATTATATTTTATCAGCCTTGACTCGCATTAAGTAAACCTCGACTCGAATTAAGTAAAACTCGGAATAAGATGAGTATCGAGTAATTACATCGACTGCTAGGGCGAAGGCGCCTTAAGCGCCTGCCATTCTTCTTTTGTCAATAATTGTTCTATTCTTTGAGGTTCCTTCATGTTCTGCAATCCATTTAAACGCTCTATGGATGTTGGATGCGTGGATAAGATTGTCAACATTTTTTGTAATTTTCCTTCTCTTCCTTGGCGCTTAAAGAAATTTTGCAAACCTTGGGTTCCTACACGAGCATTATATAGAATATCGGCAGCAACAGCATCTGCTTCAATTTCCAGTGCTTGGCTATAATGATTCACAAACAAAAAATTAAATTTATGGTTTATGCCTAATGCATGCGTAACAAAAAAAGAGATCCCCAGATGCTGAATGATATGCATCAAAGAATGTTTTTTAAGAATATGGCCCATTTCATGGGCGATTATTCCCATCAATTCACTTTCGGATTGCGATTCCCCTAGTAAAAGACAATCAATATAAATTCTGTTTGGCAAAGAGATGGCATTTGCAGAGCCCATATCAACAATTTCAATATTGATTTTTCTGGAGAGGTTGTTGGATATTTGAAGATGATCGACAATTTTATTTAAAATAATTTTTTGCCTATTTGAGCCGACCTTTTTCTCTGCAAGATCTAGTTCTTTTTCTGCCATGCTAGCTATAAAATCTTCCATACTATTAGGAACAAAGCCAGCAATCGTTTTAGAACAATTTGGCAGAAAAATGATACCAGATAAAACAGCTAGTAAAAAAAGGATTGGCAATACGAATTTTAAATTAAAAACCCTAAAGGTATTCTTTTTATATTGAGAATGATGTTTAAAGTTATGCTGGATATTATGCTGAGAGTTATCCTGAAGGTTATGCCGGGAGTTATCCTTAGAGTTGTGCTGAAGGTTATACTGAAAGTTTTTTTGGGAGCCACCTTGTCTACCCTCAATTTCCTGCCATTGCTGCTCAGTTATAAGCAATCTAGCATTAGGATCTTGTTCTGAACTTAAAATGACAGGCCTGCCCTCAATAGATTTATCCATTAAAATCAAGTCATCGAAAGCCCACTCAATAATTTTAGCATCATTCTCGATCTGCATTTGCAAGCCGTTGGAAACTTTTGAGACTTTAACCTTTTTTGAGTGGGCCTTCTTACCATCAAAAAAACGGGCAGAAAAACATAACATGGTTAAAAAACCAATTCCGGACTAACATCCAATAAAGTCGCGAGTCCTTCTCCTGAATATTTTTCAGTTCTTTCCCCTTGCAATATATTCACATTTTTGAGGTCACCTTGCAAGCTTATGCGCTCACGCTCAGAAAGAAATCGATAATATCTTTGAAGTGTATAGGGATAAGCCAAACCAAAAGTTATCAACAGAAGCAAGACATTAATCACAGTTAATTTTAAGTATTCGGAACCAGTAACAGAGATCGAAAATCTTATTCCACTAATGCTTAAATGATTTATTCGATATCGAAGCAATGCAGCTTTGTACCAGATGCGCGAGAGCCCAAGCGTGAAAATAAGAAGCAATAGAGTGTACATATTGACTGAACTTAATTCTTCTGGCTTGCCATCAAACTGTGGCGTTGCATTCCCGATTTTTAGATTTTTCAGTATAAATTGGGTATGACGGTGATCTGCTCTGGGACTGCAAAACCCCAAGCTAAAAAACTTGATGGCAAAACAGGCTAAATTATTTTCCATGAAGCTTCCAAAGGAAAGCTTTAAACTTGAGCGTATGCCTCGCCATTGTACCCGAGCAATTCGATATCGCAAAGAAGACAGTGTCGCATAAAAATATACAAAAAAATAAAGAATAAATGGAATTACATCAATACTCAAGCTTATATATGAGATAATTTTTTCTTTCAATTCCGGCGATTCAGCATACAGATATGAAACCGCAACGATGGCTGCAACATACACAATAGCTCCCACCAAGAAAAATCCCAAAAACCAGAACAAAGCCCTGATAAAACCTAGAAATAGTTCCCCCGCCGTGCCCGTGTACTCAAAACGATCACCTGCCAATTGAAAACTAGATGTCAAATAGCTTCGAATTTTGGTTTTTCCCCAAAATCTGTATGTTCCAAAAGTCACTATTGTTAAAAGCCAATTGACAATCCATAGCTTGTATAAAGTGCTTGTTTTACCATCGTATTGAATAAAATGTATTTGATTTTCTGTAGTTTTAGCCATAATTAATCACCCATATAAATTTTAATTGAATCTGCGATATGAATTAATTGTCTATCATAGACAGGGTCTATGACAATCCGGATCTATTACATCATTATCTATGAGAACCAAGACTACCAGACTTTGGTCATTTGTCAAGAGTTGTAATCTATTAAATTAATATATAAATAAATATGTAAATATAATAGACGCAATAATAGCATTTAAGTTAAAATATATCGTGTATATAAACTTATAAACGACTTATTATTTATAGCGCAGCTTATTTTATATCGCAGCAGTTTTATTAGCAACATCAAAAATAGGATTATATGACACTTCTGATTTGACAGAATTTGCTATAAAACAACGGTGATGTGCTTCCTCATGCATGGCCAAAAGTTCTTCCTTTTTTGGCTGGTTGGCTCCAAAAAACTGCACGCAGGGTTCAAGTGTTACTTTTGAGATAAAAAAATTCCCTGCTGCATCTTTATCCATAATTCCAACAGCATTATCAGAATAATTTTCTACACCGAATTTTCGCTTTGCTGCAATGGCTAAAAACCAAAGCATATGGCAGCTTGAAAGTGATGCAACAAAAGCTTCTTCTGGATCAATTGCACTAGGATTCGAAAATGGTAACGGGACTACTGAGGGTGAGGAAGATGCCTCGATCTCTAATCCGCCATCAAATTTCCATTTATGAACTCGACTGTATTGATTGTCCAAGAAATTTTGTTGGCCTCGTTCCCAATATACACTTGCCTTATGTTCTGACATTTTCCTTTCCTTAAAAAATTAAAAAAAGCAACAAATACCATAAATCCAATTATTAAATTGACTTAACAAAAACTAATAGTCATAGTGGCTGATATAGATATATAATAATAACACCAATATGACACTTTATCCTAATCCTACGAGAGCAAGGTTTAAAATGCGAAGAAGTGAGGAAACTGATTTGTAATGAATGATTCCAAAAACATGTCCCATACCGTTTTTATTACCGGAGCAAATCGTGGTATTGGCTTAGAATTTGTGAAACAATATGCAGAATCCGGCTGGAAGATATTCGCAAGCTATAGACATAAAAGTAGCTCTGCTGATTTATCCCATCTACAATCTAACCACTCAAACATTACTTTATTACCTCTTGAATTGAGCTCTGAACAAGAAATAAGCTCATTGACAATGAAAATGAAAGGCATTCCAATCGATGTACTCATCAATAATGCAGGAATTGCTGGTGATAAAACTACGACTATCGATAAACTCAAACAACAAGAACTGATAGATGATTTTTTGGTCAATGCAGCTGCGCCCCTTTTGCTCAGTAAAACCTTAATTCCTAATCTTCGGCTTGGAAATTTGAAAACCATCATTTCGATAAGCAGTTATATTGGCAGCATTTCTGAAAATGTTTCTGGCGAATGGAATGTGTATGCCTACAAAGCAAGCAAAGCTGCCCTGAATATGTTGATGCGATGTTTCGCTGCCGAACCTCAATATAATGATTTACGATTATTACTACTTGATCCAGGCTGGGTTAAAACAGATATGGGCGGCGAAGGTGCTGAAATTGATGCAACAGATAGTGTCAGAGGCATGCGAAAAATCATTCTCGATCTATCCTATACTACAGATTCCTACATTGATTTTCAGGGCAATAAAGTTCCCTGGTGAAGAAGATCCCCATCAGACTAAATACAAATCTAATTTAATAAAATATACTTATAGTAAGAACTAATATTATCCGCGTAAATACACATTATCAGACATATAATACCTGCAAAATACCATAGCTCATGATCAAAGACATAGTTTTTCCAAAGTATTCCCCCGATTTTTTCGATGATATTCATCAATTTATTCAGTTTTATTCAAAGGTATTCAAAGTCATTGAACTATTTGTTTTTTTTCAAACCTAAATAATAAATTGTGGAGGACTGGAAACATGATTTTCTCGCAAGATGAAGAAAGAAAACTTAGAGAATTCATTAGAAATAAAGACCTTGTTGAATTGAAACGATACAAAGCAACTCTTGAAAATAAATTAAAGGAAGCAGAAAATGCTAAGGCTTTATATGCAAAATTATTGCCAAACAAAGCAAAATTGGATGCACGAAATCGGTTAATACTAGCCGGCCTACAAGATGAATTTCCCAAGATTGAAGACTTAAACTCCACCATCAAACGCATTCAGAGTTATCAAAACTCGATAAATACTCTCCTTGTCGCTGTGGAAAAAAGAGAAACACCACTCCCTCCTCCTCAACAAAGTAAAAAAGCAGGAAAAGTATCTGCACTGATCACTGGTTTCGAGAACAAAATTAGACAAGAGTACGCTGCCACTCAAAAATTGGGACCCAAGGCGGTCAAATCTAAACAATTGGTTATCGATGCTTTGAAAGAAAAAAAAGAAACCGCAGCAAAAAAGCAAATTCATCCCAATATCCTATCCAGTGTCTTGAGGAATGGCGCATTATTAAGCGATAGCGAGGTTAAGTCAATGCAAGAAGCTGTTTCTCAAGAAAAAGCTGCCGGTCGTACGCCTATAAAAATAAAACGTACCCGAGACAGAAGCGGTGCAAAATATGATAAATTATCAGATTTAGAAAAGCGCTTGAAATTAAAATATTCTGTGGTTGTTATCCCGCCTGAACCTCTGAAAAAAAAAGCAACAGAAAAAAAAGAGCAATATGAGATTATGGTTGCATTATATAAAGGTAAAGCTCAAGGTTTAGGAGCTGGACAATATGGCAATGTAAAAATTGGACAAATTGTCAGCGGAGCTCCTGAAGATATTGGAGAATGGGTTGCGGTAAAGATTGAGAAACTGAAACTGGATCCCCTCGAGCGAGCTGCAGAGGAAATAAAGGGTGTGGGGGAACGTGAAATCAGCAAAAAAGTCGGGTTATTGAAGGGACAGGTAACTCGACCCAGTGAGAATCCAGAAGAACATATTAAAAGATATAGTGCCCTGGTATTGCTAAAAGGACATTCTCTAGAATATTATCTCGATCCAGATAATCAAAAAAGAAAAGAAAAAGAAGAAAAAATGATTACAGATTTTAATGAAAAACTTGATATGGTTATCGCTACACTTCAAAATTTAAAAAAACTTCATGATATGAATATTTTGCATAGGGATCTGCACCCAGGAAATTTCATGTATGATCCTATTAAAAAAGAAATTGTGATCATCGATTTTGGAGGTTCAGCTGAACTCAAGCCAGGTCAAACCAGCGTTATTGAGCAATATCCCATAGGTCTCTACGATAGTAACAGAGTTGAATTCAATACAAAAGAAGCCGAACAATATATAGCGCAACATGGTACTCGCCAAGGATTTGATTATCACATGGAATATTCTAAGCGTTCAGACATCTTTTCAATGGGTTATACAATTGGAAATATTCTTACAAACTATGGGGATGATGCCGTATTGGATAGCCTACCGATGGAGATTTTGGAACCCATAATGCAGCTTAAAAATGCTATGATAAACCAAAATCCCAATGAGCATGTTCCCTCAATCGATGAATGTGTCTCCGCAGTACAAGGCATGAAAGCAAAATATAAAGAAATAATGGAGAAAGAAGCCATACCTTCTCCAAGACATCTTTAATTCATAAGTTTATAAGGAATTTATAAGAAGAATATGAATATAATAAGTATTGATATAAAATGTTTAAAAATTAAGAATGAATGAATTTTAGCTGTTATTGCCTAAAATCCATTCATTGTATGGAGAAGGGAGTGTTCACTAGACTGTGTCAACTTTGATAAAGTATCAACACTTACATCGGAGTTTACACATGGAAACAACAAAGGTAAATGCAAAAAACTTAACCAATTTAGCTGATTTACAAAAGGACATTTTGGAATCAGTTAAAACAGGTAAATCTCTTCTCGGTAAAGATGGAGCATTAACCCCTCTTATCAAACAGGTCTTAGAAGCTGCGCTGGAAGGCGAAATTGAAGCCCATATGGAATCAGATGAGGGCAGCCTTAGTAATCGTCGCAACGGCAAAATGAAGAAGCTTGTGAGCAGCGAATCGGGCACCTTCGAGCTAGAGACTCCTCGCGACCGTAATGGCTCCTTCGAACCTCAAATTGTTAAAAAACGCCAAACTGTAATCACTGAGGAACTTGATAACAAGATTCTTGCGCTTTATGCATTGGGGGTAAGCTACCAAGACATTTCTAAGCAAATGGCAGAAATGTATGGCTATGAAGTGTCTCCAGCAACCATCACAAGCGTTACAGATAAATTACTGCCAACCATAACAGAATGGCGCAACCGTCCTTTAGACAGTGTCTACACAATCGTTTTTCTAGATGCTATGTTTTTCAAGGGTCGCGGTGAAGGTGGTCGTGTCACAAACAAAGTTTTATACAATATCATGGGAATTAATCAGGAAGGTTTTAAGGACATTCTAGGCTTTTATGTTGCGGAAAGCGAAGGTTCAAATTTTTGGTTAGGTGTTTTGAACGACCTTAAATCACGTGGCATCAATGATATTATGATTGCTTGTGTCGATGGTCTTAAAGGCTTTCCTGAAGCGATTAAAACCCTTTTCCCTAATACGGAGGTGCAGTTGTGTGTTGTTCATCAGATACGGAATTCAATCAAGTATGTTGCAAGCAAAGATCAGAAGCCTTTTATGACTGATTTAAAAGAAGTCTACCAGGCCACGACAAAAGAGCTGGCTGAATCCAACTTAAACAAACTGGATGAAAAGTGGGGTTCTCGATATCCAATGGTTCTAAAGTCGTGGAATACACACTGGGAAGAGTTAACTACTTTTTTCAAATATTCTAGCGAGATTCGTCGGTTAATTTACACCACCAATCCCATAGAGGGTTTTCATCGTCAACTTCGCAAATACACTAAAACAAAAGGTGCTTTTACTTCAGATAATGCGCTTTTTAAATTGGTATATTGTGCCTGTCAAAGAATCCAAGAGAAGTGGACGATGCCGGTACGAAATTGGGCCATGATCGTTTCGCAGCTAGACATCTACTTCCCTGGTAGATTGACATTAAAATTAAAGTAAAAAATTGAGTCCCGAAGTTGGCAAAAGCCAACTCGGGATACGTGCCGCGGAGGTTCAGATGTATGGGAAGGACTTTCTCGGCACGTAGTTTACAGTCTAAAAAATATTGACTTTTAAATATTATTCTATATAATTCGTGATAAGCTAAATTTTATTTAGCTTTTTTGGTTCAGGCTGACACAGTTTTATAAATACTCTCATGGAGAATCAAAATTTATTTATGTTTTTATATTTTGATTTTGAGCTTAGAACCCGCTAATTTTAAGAACTCTTCTACACTGAATGTTAGCCGACACTCAGCAAAACCGCTGGCAGCTTTTACGCCTACTACAATCTTGCCTTCCTTTAATTTGCTTAAATCAACATCTTTCGACTGAATTTTATAACCTTTTTTAAGGAAAATCTCGTAATCTCCGTTCTTGCCAAAGGTTTGTTCTACTTTATCGAGTACGACTTTATCCCGAAAAACTGGACCAAGTCCATAAGCCATTCCAGGATCATCTCTATCTTGCTGGGAATTGAGATAGTTCACAGCATTATCAATATGTTCTTTAGTGACTCGTGCTTTTTCTTCAACTTCATCTTTTCTTGCAGACATAATGCACTCCTATTGTATTATTGCTATTACTACTATTATAATCAAAATAATTTTGAAAATAATTACAAGTTAATAGTTTGCCATTGATAATCAGAGCCAATTTATTGCATATCAACAGTGAAGATAAAAGTGATATTTCTTCAACTATTAGGTTATTTTATCAAGTTTGAAGCCTCATGTAAAGATCCTAAAGGTCCCCCCTATAGCCTTTATAGCCTTTTCACTCGTATTTTAATTGTACTTACCTTTAGTTTTTTAATTGCTTGATTTAATATTTTATTCAGGGACGGTATGCTGTCATGATACGTTCTTATATTCTCTTTCTATTTTCTTTCAAAATTCATCCAATTTCCTGCTTCGAAGTGACTTAGCTTTTCCATGCAATTTCTTTTTGGTTAATCTTCGTTCTGTGGATGCAGCAGAAGGTTTGGTTTTTTTACGTTTTTTGGGGGCTATTGAAGCACGGCTTATTATCGCTTCTAGTCTTTCTAAGGCATCTTGCTTGTTTCGATCCTGCGTTCGATAACGAGTCGCTTTAATAATAATTTCACCTTTTGAAGTTATTTTATTGCGAAACGACAATAATATACGAGCTCTAGTCTCATCAGATATGGAACTTGAAGTCAATACATTAAAACGTAACTGAACACCAGTGGCGACTTTGTTGACATTTTGTCCCCCAGGCCCTGGTGATCGAATAAAGGTAAATTTAAGTTCAGATTTATTCATAAGGCAACATCTTCTCAGTTTTAACGAAATCTCACCCCTCTTTGAGATTCCTTTACACGAATAATGTTATATTATAGAACATTCTATTCTCAACTGATTAAAAATATAGTAACAAGTTCTTGTGTAAATGTTCAGCCATGGGAAACCAAGTGTGGGTCAGTGCGTGAACGGCTGCCTGCGCATCTACACTGAACTAAAACAAACTTTTCGTCTAATAATAAAATAAAACACCATCATATTAGTGAGTCTTAATATGGATGCCTATTTAATGCAAATTCCAGGGATCAATCTTACCCTACAAAATAAAAATACAGGAGACAATCTCTTGATGATGTCGGTGAACAAACAATCCGACACCATTTTGAAAATATTACCCTCTCTATTAAGTAAAGAAGATCTAAACCAAACAAATAACAGCAAAACAACTCCTCTATTGCGCGCTCTCACCCTAAACATTTTTACCTTGCAAAAAGTCTGTTAAGTCAACCAGAAATAGAGGTGGATGTCGTTGATGATCAGGGAATGACGCCCTTGATGCTTGCCGCAATGCATGGCCAAAGAGGATAATGGTCATGTAAAAATTGTAACGATGTTGAAAGATAAAGTATTTACGGATGATGAATTGAGTTTTTCCTTAAAGAATATTATCAGTCCGGGTAAAGTGATAATTCTGGGAGGTGCTTATCACAGAGTGGCCTTGAAAGTTGAAAATGGTAAATCCCAAAATGCTTGAATTCATAGTGAAGCAGCAAAAAAGATATCACTCAAGAGAGCTGCCCAGCAGGATGCCTGAAAATAACAAGATGCCTGATAAAACAGTAAATCCTCTGCATTTTCAATATCAAAAACATGAAAAAACAATCTCACCCACAGAAGAAAAACCTCACTCCAAACGTTCAAGAAGAAAAAATTTATGATGAAATTGTCCCAACTTGAGAGGAGTTTGTTGTCCTCCTAAATTTGTCTAAATTTGAGAATGTTTAGACTTGAATTTATTCTGCCCTTACAACATAAACTCTTTTCATGGGGTTTAGATCAATGAACTTGGAGAGCTGCAAAAAAAGTAAGCGTTCTTTTTTGGTGGTGGATTTTTCTGATCTCGCCAATAATTCCTTCTGCGCTTTACGAATAAAATCAGCATGCTGCTGCCAAAAATCGAGTGACTTAGGTTTATAAGGATTGAAATTTTTGTTATAGAGGATACTGGTATATTCCTCGTGCAGTTCTGGTGCCAGAAATTCTAAAAAGCTAATGGCTAAGCAAAACCAATCGGCAGTAATCGGATTCAGCATGTACTGCTTTTGCTGTCCTTGATCAACTACGTTTGCATATTGCAGGCCCGAAGTAGTGCCAAAATAATGAGCACGTATTGCTTCTGGAGGTAAGTTCCAGCCTATATAGCGATATTTTTCAATCTGTGTATTCTTAATATCTGTTAAACTAAACCAATCACAGAGTTTTACTTTACCCTTTACGAAAAGGATATTATCCACTTGTAAATCCCCATGAGCAAAACCCGCAAGATGGAGCTCATGGATATTACTCATTACAGTAAAGATCTGATCAATCAATTTTGCACGGGTACTTTCTTCGGCTGAGAGCTGCTTAAAGAAATTGTAACCGTTCTCGCCATATTCCAGGAAAAGAAGATAATGATCTTCATCCAGCTTTTGCACACCATAAGGTTTTATAACATTATCCAAATTAACAGCGGAGATTCTAATATTTTTTTCAATTTCCTCGCGATGACGGGTATGAAATTCCGCGCGGCTCATTTTTCTATCCTGCCGTGTTAATAACACTTTTACAGCTGCAATATTTTTTGGCTTATCTTTTTTGTCCCATAATTCTAAAGCATATACCTTGCCCCAGTTTCCTTGTTCAGCCAATAGCTTTAACCGATGTTTTTCTCCAATTTCATACGTTTCTGAGTCTCCAGTGACTTTAGAGAAATCCAAGTTTTTTAAAATTTTAGGCGCTGATTTCGACCACCATGGCAAGGTTTGGCTAAATTGGGTTTCCGCAAAGGCTGGTGCCGCTGAAACTAACACTGCCAAAAAAACCACAGAAACAATAGATGCTATGGAAGCTAATGCTCTTAAAATTGTATTATTGAAATATTTATAAAACATAAGGCGATATCCAGCTATTAAATTGAAATTAATTGAAACAGATCAGCATATCATCTTAACTCAAGAAAAACAACTAAAATATTAGCTGTAGATTCTCTAATTCCTGCAGACAAAGCTCCGCTGTGGTGAATTGAAACGCATGCATTTTCATGGCTTTTGCACCTTCTACATTGGCAAGAACGTCATCGAAAAACACGGTTTCTTCAGGTTTAATTTTATAGTTTGATAGGAGTGCCTGATAAATAATAGGACTCGGTTTTAAATGTCCCACTTCTGCAGAATTAACAATGCCCCGAAAGAAACGCCAAAAATCATAACGCTGTTTTAGATATTGCATGATCTCGATTGTGTTATCCGTTAAAACGTATAATGGATATCCCGCTTTATGTAATCTCTCAACCAATGTTATTGAATCCTGTAGTACAGTTAAGGATTTTTTGGTGTGAAGCATTAATTCGGTGAGCTCTGCCTGAGTAAAGTTTAAGTGGCTATGATGTTTCTTGATGGCTTCTTCTTCTGTGTATTTTCCTGCATTGAGATCAATCCAGAACCCGTCTTTGTAAATTTTTTGCAGCATAGTATCTATGTCATCTCTCGCCGGGAAAATTTCTTGCAACAGTTTTTTTGGATTCCAGGTTATCAATACATTTCCAACATCAAACACGATATTTTTGATTGGCATTTATCCCCCTCGAAACAGCTTGTGAAAAAACTATTTTACTCAATTTAACCTTATTTTTCACGAGTTTCTATATAAGATTCTATTAAATAGTTGAAATGCTATTCAAAATGCGATAAAGTAGTTTCTAGAGTTAATAAACTGAATTTATAATAATTGGATAACTGACTTACAAACATTAATATTATCTCGAAACTCCACACACAACTGGTAACTGTTCAGGCACACGAGATTAAATGTGGTAAAACATGGGCAGTGCGTGAACGGTTGAATAAATAGAGGAATGAATTACAATGGCGTATCCGAAAGAACTGGTAGAGAAACTTGTAACATTAAAAGCTGAACTCCAAGCCAAACATGACGCAATTTTAAAAAATATAGACACGCATCTGGAAGGTAAAGGGCTTAAGGCGCTGCTAGGGAATATTGAAACTTTATTAAGACATAATACTACAAGCAAAGCAGATGCAGATATCCGGTGGGTATGCATGCAAACAGTGGGTTCCATTGCTGAAGAGTGTGATAATAAACCTAATCTTAAATTGACAATCATTCCTGGCCCGGCCATCTACTTAGTTGGATTGATTTGGCGCTATGGTATTCTTGAACCAGGATTTCATGCCAGAGCCGCTAGGATATTTGAGCGGGCTTATAAGCATTGGCAATATATGCCTGCAAAAGAAATGTATTTCTTGTGCAGCGATGATCACCGAATAAAACTCGAACTATTAAAAGATGAAATTTCCGAACAACAACGAAAGATTCTTGAGACAAGTATTAAAGAAATGAAGGATGAACAAGAGTTTTTTTGCCAAGCTGAAGATACTGTGGTGTTATCAGATTGCCTAGATGCTCTATCAAAAAGTAGCAACGCATTGAATCAAACCGCATTTGATGAGGCTCAAATATTAAAGCAGACAAGCTTTAAAAACCTAAATGAATATTATAAAACAAGAAAATCAAGGCCTATTGTTTATATGATGGGATTATTGCATTACTATGGTTTCGATATAATAGAACCTGATTTTAAAATTGCTGCAGCATTTTTTGAACAGTCTTTTGAAAAACATCACTACGCACCGGCTGAAGCGATGCAAGACTGGTGCTACTCTCCCTTCTATCGTGGCAATCCAAAAAAACTATCTTGGTATTGGACAATATGCTCCTGGGGAACACTCCTCAACCGAGGTCCAGCGATGTTTCCCAGCCGTAGCAATAGTATGGAAAAAGAGAAAAAGGAAATTCAAGATAGAAGAACAGACCGAGGTAAACAAAAAGCTTTTGAACAGCCAATACTCAAACTACAAAAAGAGAAGGATAAGGATGCCAAAGAAAAAGTTGCAAATCTTTTAAAAGATAAAAAAACGGCTCCCTATGAGCTTCGATTTCATCTACAATCCTTATTACACAAAAATCTTGTCAGTAAAATTTTAAATCCAAAATTGAAGGAAATCATTTATTTGCTGCTAGCAAAAACGGATGATGAAGTAGCGTCAGGAGTTAATCAGCTTGAAGAATATTGCAACGATGCTAGCGATGTCGTGGCTTTGCATATTTGGGGCATGATTTGTCAGTATGGTGTAGTCGTCGCAAAGAACTATCCTGTTGCGGCATTGTGCTACAAAATAGCTGCAGAGCGAGAATACGCAGCTGCAATGACTTCTCAAGCTTTATTAGGCGAAGAGAGAGGATTTAGCAGCTTTATATCAAATTATTTAGTTTACTGGGAAGCGGCCGAGCGCGGCTGCGAGAGGGCAGCCTTTAAAATTGCTGAATTCCTCTTCGATACGAACAAGGGGAATAATCAAGAATTGGGAGTAACTTTTGCTCTTAAATCAGCTTTGAAAGGCTACATGCCGGCTTTATCTTTGCAGGCTCATTTCCTTAGAAAAGGCAGTGAAGATAGTAGCGTAGGCAGTTTCCTAGAATTTCGAATGTTAAAATTTGCTGCAGCATTAAAATATCCACCCGCCATGAGAGAACTCTCCACGCACTACCATCATCCTAAGTCAATTAATTTATCATTAACTGAAATGCTTTTTATTCCAAATGTGGACAGACTTCCAGAAGATTTTCGAATTTTAGCCAAATTTTATGGAGAAGGGCTCGGTGCTGTGAAACAGCCACAACCTGATACTGCAGCAGAATTAAAAGAACAAGCTCAAGTTTTAGAATTGCAACTGCGAGAGGCAGCCTATGTCTCTCCAGTCATAGCATCTCAAAATGAAGCAATCAAATTATTGATTGAAGGTCAGAAATTTAAAACAGGAGCCGGTGTTGCCAAAAATTATTTGCAAGCTGTCTCTTTATTTTCCAAAGCCAGCTGTTATAAAGCAGCAAAAAATTTGGCAGAAACTTTGCTTCAGGATACTGTTAAGCATTTATTTCCAAGCGATCAGGCCTCCATTTCCACTTCAATGGTTACTAAAGAAGAATTTAAACCACTAGAAGACAAAGCATTAAAGCAATTTATTTTATTGAAAGAAGAAATTATATATTCAATATTTCTGTCTTTGCGGTCTACGGATGACATAGAATATTTTGAAGACTTTTTTGTCCTTATTGACAAACTTTTAATGGCAAGAAACGAACAAGAAAAAGCAGAAAGTCTCAAAGAACTTAAGGAGTTTTGTGTAAGGGAATATCTTAAAGGAGAAATTGTTGCTCGAGCAACCTACTATCTAGGATTATGTGCTTTTTATGGGTTGGTTAAAGCTAGAGATTTAAAACTTGGACTAACAGTCATCACCAGAGCTGCAAGCCTTGGATATAGCTTGGCTCACAATTTCCTAGGCGAATTCCATTCCCAACAGCTAGGTGAAAAAATTGAAGGTATTGAAACAGATATTAAAAAAGCAACAGAATTTTTCTATAAAATAAGCAAATGCAGCACCGTAGGTGCTATAAATTTTGCCTTAAGTCTTGAAGCAGGACTTGGAATATGTCAAGATCCGAACATGGCCCGAAAAATATTAGAACATGAAGCACGCTGGGGATCACCTCTCGCAAAGGCTCACTTGGCGAAATACTATGCACTGGGGCAAGGCGGCGTGCACAGAGATCTCTTCCATGCGAAACGTTTAAACAGAGCAGCCTATCGAGGGGGAATTCTTTGGGCTCGCGATCAAGAATTAGAATTTGAAAAGAGTGAGCACAACAACCCGAATAGGATAATATCAGCCAAAAACTTGCCTTATAAGGTAAAGCGCATATTGGAACAACTTAGGAGAAACTTCCGCGAACATTCTAAATTATTGTCTATAATTAATGAACTGCTGAAGTCCTCCAAACTATGTCCCGTGTTTAATTCTCTCGAAAAATTCAGTATCGATGAAGCATCTTTTACTGATAGAGATGCCCTTGCCTTACTGGGTTTTTGCCATCAACATGGTATTGGAACAGAAGCAGAGCAAGAAGCAGCAACGCTATGTTATCTCATAGCGGAAGATCACCCTCTTTCCTGTTATGGCTTGGCGGAAATTAATGAAAAGCAAAACAAAAATTCGAATATTGCAGTGGATGTTTTGAAGAAGCTGGAAATTGCATCAGAATTTATTCCTGAAGCATTATGTAAACTGGGCAATCATTTTTGTAACAAAGAAGATGCAACTAGGGCATCATTAAAAATCGGTTTACAATATCTGCAAAAAGGCTGCGAACAACTCTATCCTGAAGCCTATACCAATTTAGGTTTTTATTATTTGAACGCGGGCACAATTCAGAATGCAATTTTAAATTTTGAAATAGCGGCAAAATTGGGTTCGCCTACCGCAAAATATGAACAAATAAAATTACACATAGAACATGTTGGCAAGGATATCAGAAGTATTGCGCCAGAAATGATGAAAATCTTGATTGAGTTGGCACAAGAATATCCTGATATGATAGAGCCAGATCATTATACATTATTAGAAAAGTACGCAACTTCACGCCGTGATTTGGCAAAAATGGTTGAATATCATGAACGTGGAGCTCTAGCGAAAAGCAAGGCCCCGAAAGGCGGTGCCAAAGATCTGCGGGTTCCAAGTGAAGAGGCTCTCAAAAGCTCATGTACTCATACACCCTGCAAAGAGCACCCAGAACATTTAGAGTACCATCTTAAACATGGCCAAGATCATGAAGAAACAGGAACTAAACAAAATTCCTCCCATAATTACTTTGGCGCATTATGCAATTATTATATTGCCATGCAACAGAGTGATGCAACACCAAATGCTATTCAGGATCAAGCCAAGCATTTATTTGAGGCGCTACTCAAAAAGCTACAGAAACGATCAGAAAATTCTACCGTAATTAGAAAAACTCTGGATCTACCAGATCAAAGCTATGGGGATCTGGCGGAGACTCGAGAAAGAAAAGCTTCGACTGAAAGCTTCGACCGAAAGAATGAAAATAAAAAAGAGAAAGACAAGGACAAGGAAAAAGATCTGAAGCGCAATCCTAATAAAGAAAGATTATATAGAATTTTTAAAACAATTGCTGAAAAAATCCAGTCAGAGGCCTTGATCTCAGAGAAGCCAACAGTTCTAACTGGAAAACTGCAGGCATTGGTGGATCATTTAGACACTTTACATGCCATTTTTGATCAAGAACGAAAAATTGTGAAATTACAACTTAACGAAACTGAAATTACCCTGGATAAAGAGAAAGTTAGAAAATTGATTATCAAGCTTTTTGAACTTCAAAAAAGCGACGGGAACTTCTATTCAAATAGGGGTAAAAAGCGTATCAATGATGCCTTACAAGAGCTTGTAGCCAAAACAATCTCTCCAGAATCAGAGGTGTCTAAAACCTCGGCGGAACGAGCTGTTCCATCTGCTTCCTTATCAATAGATAAAAGTGAAAATGAACCCATAACCAAAGAAGAACCAGAAAAAGAGGTGCAAGACTCCGAGCCACATGAAGAAGGTCTGACCTTTGTCGTAAGAGGTAAAGTAGAAAAACTTGCTGCAAGCCTTCGACTCTTATCGGAGACCAATGCCAAATTATCAGCATCAAAATCTGAGATAATAACTTGTATCAAAAAGATTAAGGACTTGGCTGCTTCTGAAAAAATTGAATATATTAAAAAGAAAGTTTCTGAAATAGCGGTCTCTAATCCGGCGCATGTCACTTTGAAAAGCAAATTTATTGGAACTTTAGAAAACGATAAGAAGAGAGCAGAAGACCTCGAACAAGAATTTGCCAATATTCTAGACAAACTTCAAACGAGATTCGATGAGTTTTCCAAAAAAGAAGGTCAGTATCGCGATGAATTTAAGCCCTTAAACGAAGACCCCGCATTACAAACGACAGCTTCGAATAAGGAAATAAAAGAAAAACTTGCAGTTTTATTACTTCAAATTGAAGAAGCCAATAGTAAAGCGAAAAATTTTTTAAAGGAAGTTGAAAAAATTCCGATTCAATTAGAAGAAAATGCTGATTCATTAGCTGCGATTAAAAAGAGAGTTGATGAAAGATCTGGGAACTTTGCACCACGGCTTTCACTCTCACTTGATTTTTCTTCGGATGAAAGCGGAGTTATTGCAAGTGTGGATCCAAGCAGAGGCAGATCAGGAAGCAGTGCTAGAGCAGACGCAGATTCGGCTTCTTCTTCGGATTCAGAATCCGCTGAGGATAAGGAAGAGAGCGAACAAAAAAACAAGGCAGAAGATAAAGAGAGTTTTGATACCGCTCCAAGAAAGGACAGACTTCATGGCGGCCGTGAAAAAAGACGAGAGCATCATCAACAGCAAGTTGCTGCTGCACAAGAAGCCAAGCGGCTCCGAGAAAAGGCAGAAACAAACACTGTCACATTCATGAGTCCTTTGCACTTACGAAATGCCACAAAATTGCGGAAACCTAAAGACATTACTTTAGCAGACAAAAGCCAGGCATTCGAAAAAACTAAAATCCGTGAAGAAACTCCCGTGCTCGAAAAAATCATCAAAAGCTCTGCGTTCAAAGCCAATGGATCCAAATCCCCTGCAAGGCTGCTCGCTGAACGCAATGCTTTTCTAGGCTGCTGTGGTCGAATTTTAGAAATTTGGAAATTATTCTTCCCAGTAGAATCCGAAGTTTTCAAACATATCAATCATGTTAGAAACGTAATTTTCCACAGTCAGAAATATATCCCGCTTCTTTGTAAATTTGATAAGAAAACACTGGATGAAGATCTGGCGATCAATGAGAAAATTTGTCAAATTGCTATTGATTTATTCTCTTATCTTTATCAAGTAATGAATTTTAGTGAGTCAGACCTAAATGATATTACCCTTGATACGTTAAAACAGGAAATAAGTTCACCACTCTTCCATCAGATACTAGAACATGAGATACCCGCTTTCGAGTTAAAAGCCGCTAAAGAGCAAATTGACATCGGTCAAGATGAAATTGATTGTTGCCTGAAGGAATTAGATGCCGAACTCCGAAATATGAAATCCATCGATTGCACCAACCTGTTTGAAATGTATCAAATGGCCATAGGATTCAGCGAAACCCGCATTGCCACATCCGCCTCTGAAATATCCAAAAAAGCCAATCGGTACTATGAACAACATCTTATCGATAGGAAGATTCATGGCGAATCTATACCCACCATTATCACTCGCAGTGCAGAATTCAGACACATTGTCCCTCTAGAGGTGGGTAAAGATAAATCGCGGCCACAGCTACAATCACAGTCACAGCCAAGAGCCAAAAAATCTGCGCTAGGTAAGAAATTTTACTGATTCCAAGCTCATGATTTAGTACACTTGGGAAACGAATTTCCTTAAGTATTTATACCGAATTGTCCCCCTTCTTGTTTATGAATATAGTTGGATTGTGCAGCAAAACTGCACAATCATCAACCAACCAAGAGGAGGAAAATGTCATGCCAAATCCAAAAGATGGGCAAAAGTCAAAAACTGAAACAAAGCCAAAGCTAATGTTTGGCAGTAGATGGGATAGAGAACAAATTGCAATCAATAAACTGCAACTCGATGTTAATAAAGAAGTGCAAAGCAGGAAGGCAAAAGAGCGTCTTCCCTTGCCTCCAGAATCTGGGTCCAGTCCTGCAACTGAGCTCGATTTTTCTCAAAACCTCGACACGCTGAAGGAAATTCAAGACGAGAGTACCTGTTTTTGTCCAAGTTTCTCGGCTTCGATTAAATCCAAAGGCTCGTTGCAAGTTGAACTAAGTCGAGACAAGGAGCATTTAAAGGCATCTGTGAAACTCGATGTGAATGTTAAAGATGAACTTAAAAAGCCAAAAACAGCATGGCAAAGTTAAAATCTAAAACCTTCACAAAAGGATTTTGCGAATGCGACGAATAATGCAAGCCAGTACATAAGAGCTTCATGAAATGTGGGGCTCTTATGTCATTTTATTGATTAAAAAAAAGTCTTTAATAAAACTTTTGAAAAATTCAGAATATCTTCCATACCACAATAAAATCATTCCAGACTACGATAAACCCATCAAAGTAATAGAAATCTGAATGAAAATCGTTCAAACCCCGTATTTATTACTGAGTTAAAGGATATTTCATAGATGATATATTAAATTAACTTTTAATATTTTTGATTTTTAGGAGATTTTTATGTTCGTACAGCAAAGTAATCTTAAGCGGCCTTCAAAATCCACTTCCGTGACTAGTTATCCAAGCTTCGTGACTAGCTATTTAACCTTAACTGTTAAGTGTTATTTTATTCAGCTCAAAAAGTTTCTCAAAACGCCAAGGCTTCGGAAAAGGAGACATCTCAATGCACGCTGTTGAACCCGATAGAAAGCTATCTTTAGAAAATCATTGCCATTTGCCCTCCTCACTCAGAAAAAAATCCTACATTGTAAAAAAAATCCCTCTTGAGTCTACACCACGACTAGAAGCTCAAATAATCTCAAATTCATTAGCTTGCCAAAATGACCATTTAAAATCCTTTGAAATGTTTCCAGGGTTGGTGTCTTGGAAAGATCTTGATTCGATTTTTCTTGGCTGCAGTCAAAAAGTAGCTCAATTTGCAGGTTTAAGCTCGCGAACCGAAATCATTGGAAAACACGATGCTGATATGATATGGGGCAAGAACGGCTATGCTGCCATCTTTCGTGAAGAAGATCTGGAATGTATGGAAGGCTATATTCTCTACATTCTTGGAAAATATACCTACTTTAATTCTAATCCTGGGAAAGCACCTGAAGCCAAAAGTAGGGAACGAATCGTATTGGTTAAGAAATCCCCTATTTTATCTAAGGGGGATCAAATTCTTGGAATCATCAATTATATTGGCGAATTTTTGAACCCAACATTATCCAATGTCGTAAATAGCTTGATGGATTGCGGCATTCAAATAACGTTGGAAATATTGGAGACTATAAAAAACATTTTCTTTGAAAAAGAAATCGCTTTGTCTCCCAGAGAAGAAGAGTGTGCGTATTACACATTGATGGGCTATTCTGCAAAAGAAATTGCCAAGAAGCTCGACCTTAGCTATCGAACAATTGAATGCTATCTATCGACACTCAAGCAAAAACTGAACTGTCGTAAAACCAGCAGCTTAATAGTGAAAATGCTGCAACTCGGCTTCCTAAATCAGATCCCATCTCATGTATTGTTAGAACAAATGGAATCAGAATAGCATTTCTATCTGTATTATGTGTTAATCTGTATTATGCGTACTAACCTGTTCGTATATCAAAGGCAGGATCTGCGAATAATAGCAGGGCAGCAAGCAGTGGCCCATATTCTGAATATGGGCCAGTTTTGCTTTCGGAATGGTATTTTTTAAGGCCGTGGCATGATCCATTCCGAAGACTGGGTCTAGGGTACCATGAATAATTAAAGTCGGTAGTTTAATTAAAGAAGGTGTTTTGTGATGATCCGCAAAAGATGCCTTCATCGCTTTCGCATGGTTTAGATATGGATTTTCATTCTGATTTTTACTTATGCTCATATTTGTAACGATAAGATCTTGATACAGTTTTTCATCAAAACCGTGTTCGGATCCGTTTAACATACGCCAAGTATGAAGAGTATCTTTTATCTTATCTTCCATGGTTTGATGAGCAGGATCGACTTTACGAGTGACCCATTTAACATATTCAGGTTTTGGTGTTGAAAGATCGGTTGCGGCGTGTTTTTTGCCTTCTAAGGCATTAAATCCAGGTTGCATATCAGTAGAAGTTGCGATTAAGGTTAAACTTTTAACGCGATCCGGATGGTATGCGCCCATAAACTGCGCTATCTCGCCGCCCATAGAAAACCCTACAACATGAGCAGCATCAATATTATAAGCATCTAGAATAGCCAGAGCATCTTGAGTCAAGTGATGGATAGTATAAGGATCTTTATCGTAATCAATAGAAGAAGAACGACCCGTGTCACGATGATCGTAACGGATTATGAAAAAACCATCCTTTGCAAGGAAATCGCAAAATTGATCTGGCCAAAATATCCCGGAAGCTCCAGCGCCCATGATTAATAAAACAGCTGGAAAGCTCTCTCTACCGAAATGCTCAGTCCAGAGCTTCACATTATCTGATTGGACGATTCGATGACGAGGGCTGGCCAAGGCAGTCTGGCAAGTGAGTGTTGCTACTATTAGGTTAAGAACAATGAAAGCATTGAACGTGAAATGCTTTAGTAATAAGCGAAGCCAGGAATTGGATGTTATTAGTCTATCTTGCATAGCATTTCCTTTGAACTATTGAATTACGAATGAACTCTGAAATTGCGAACTTTGAACTACAAACACATGATTTTTTTAAGAAAAAACTTTCTTTTATTGATTTCGTCAATCGATACTGATAAGACGATACAGATAAGGATTATACTGCATATCTTGTTTATAGCCAACCTTACGTTGGTAATGCATTATGGGATAATGCGACCAGTAAGAAACAATTTTGGCTGATTTATTCCGCACTTGACTGTTATCAACTTATGATGTGTGTAAATCTGCCCCATAAATCCTTTTTTTCTATAGACCTAGTCAACTCGCTGCGTATTTAAGAGAGTATATCGAGCTTTCCACCCTGAAAAATCCATAATTTATCAAAAAAAGAGTAAATAAATTATGAAATTGAAAATAACTCCGGGCTTATACACTGAAACTTTTCAATAAAAAAACAAATCTAATTAATAATAAGAATATCGCTGTTTATTTTAAAAAAGAGTTGCAAATTATGAGTATATGGGGAAAAATTACTAATGCTGCTAAAGTTATTTCAGGTGCAATAGGGGGTGCGATATCTGGTACCGCGGCGGGTTTTATAAAGGGCTTTGGTGAACCACTTTTACCGGTACCACTATGGACTATTATCCCTCCTTTCTCTCTTTATCCTCTTGTCGTGGGTGCTGCAAGTGTCGCCTATCGAACTGGTGCAGGATTTGTTCAGGGCGGCGCTCTCGGTGCTGGTAAAGGCGAAGGTTTTGTTAGCGGCCTTTCAGCTGCGTGGGGGGGAGTTTTTGACATATCGAGCGAGCCAAAATCATCGCTTCAAATGAGTTCAGAACAACAACAAGCGACGCTTACTTCCATAGGAAATACCTTGGATAGCGTTGATAGATCAGGTTTGAATACAAGAAGAAGCGAACTATTAAGTGCACCCAAGATTCAATCAGCACAATCAGCAAGCAATCCAAGTCCCACGCCATCACCTGCTCCACCGCAAGTTATCCAATCGCACACTCAAAGCGCAGCATTTACTGCAGTTACTTCCTCTCTTGAAACTCAGGTAAGAAATGCTTTCATGGAATTGGATAGAATGCCGCCTGAACATAAAAAGTGGTTTAAGGACCATAATGTTGGTACTGATGACCCAAAAAAATTCCTCGCATCTTATGCAACTTTTAAACAGGTAATGCAAGCTCACAATAGAGGGCAAAGTTCTGAAATTCCCACCCATACCAACTCACCCAAGAAATCTCCAGACAAACCAACTTCTAATGGAACAAAGCCTCGTATGTGATTTCTAAGGGTATTCAAAGCTAATCAACTTTTTAAAGCTCAAGGTGTTTTTAGCGTGCGTATGCATGAGTTTTGAATTGTGCACAAAAGACTAAACAGAGGGTTACATTTTACATAATTTTTAAATCCATGTGTTATCTCACGATGAACCAAACGAGTTTCAGAATCCCTCAAGCGGCAGGAAGGTTGTCTTTTCATACGGGCAATATTTAAGAACATCCGATAAAGAAGTTGATTTTTTTCTTGATTAATTTTGAGTTCATCGATATCTGTTAATATATAATCATTTTGCAATTCACCACAGCGAGTAAATCGACCACTTTTTAGCAATGCATTTAAAAGCATTGAAGGCGAACATAAAGTCATCGGTATTTGAAATTCAGGCGGAAGAGCAGCTAAATCACTCCCACATGCTCTAGGCGACTCAGGAAGTAATGCCACTTGCAACGCCAATAAGATAACGGAGCTGCAGAAGAAACCTTTCTGCAATTCTTTTGGAAATTTTCTAGGCTCTATGATTGGAGAATATCGTCGTCTGGCATGGAATTCAGTAAGTTCTTCTTTATGATAAGATGTTTGATGAAAAGTATCAAATAACTGTTTCAGTTTCAAATTAATTTTATGATCGATTGCTTTATTTAAATCGTCTTGTTTTTTGGCGATTTCCTGTGCTTGCGCTTGTATTTTAATTTCACATTCATCTGACGTTTTTTGACTAGAAACCACTTCATGACAGGATAATCTTTCATGCTTTTGATGTTTCAGCATAAAAATATCTGAAAATATCGAATCAAAATTCAATCGCTCTTCGTCTTCAACGACTGTAGCTCCCTCATCATCAAACACCATATAAAACTTTGTCCAATGTACTAAAACATCCAACGTACGTCGCATCAGATTAATATCGTTGCAACGTATAATTTCATAGTGATTACCTGTTCTTAATGGTTTGGTATGTGGGTTTAATTTTGATATGCAAAGCGAATAATAAGAACGATTGTCAGTAGAATGCACTACCCTGACATTTTTGGGATCTGCATCTGGCTGAATGCAAATAGACACATGCCCTGCAAATTGATGATGGAAATTTCTGACATTGAAGATTATATCTCCCACGCGAAGATCGCCGGTGTTTAAAATTTTTAATTGTTCACTATATTTACTTATCGGATTAGTAACACTCATGTTTTTCCTATTTTATTCACGTTTTTGTAGTTATCCGAATATTATCCGCCGCTATCCGTAAGTGTTTCAATATCGTTATCGTGTTGGTGAAGATTTTACATTTAACGTTAACGGGCCAGTTAGCGGATTGTTGGGATTGAAATGTCTATATTTTGGACAGTAAGCACTTGGAACATTATCCTTCCCACGCAATATGTATAAATATCCCATAACGATTGAACTTGTATCCTGTGTAATCAGTTCAGCCACGGTATCCTTAATTGCCTTGAATTCACCTATACATTTTTCATCGAATTCCTCAAAAGCTTTTTCAACATTAGGAACCAAGATTGCGGGATCTGCCACTGAAACGGTTGAAACGACAGTGCTCATTCTGTAGAAGCGCTCACTTTGCTCTTCATCAAATTCACTTCTATGCGTAAAGAATCTATTTAATAATCGTTTCAAATTATGTATAGAAAAGAGCCAGGAAGGCACGCCATTTCGAACAAACCTTAGCGCCACTTCTTTTTTAGTGAGAATTCCAATTGTAATATTGACCATATAAGACGAAATTTTAAGGTCAGAAGTCTCCAGAGACGTTAACTTTTCGGTATCAGACTTTGAGAGTGAAGCCATGGCAAATTCAGAGAATAGCTTCATTTTATCATCATGTATAATGGTGCAAATCGGACCAAGATGATGTCTGGTTCTATATTCTGGCAAAAGAAACAAGGCGCCTTCAGTACATAATATCTTCATGACTTCAAGCAATCCTCGAATATAATCCTCTCGATTCCCTCCCGAGCAACTAATGAGAAACTGAGATGGCATCTCAAAAAGCTGTAGCATGATACCAAAACTAGTAATTCCTTTTTGGTAGCCTCTCGGAGTCTTTGCATTTGTATTCAGTACATTTGCGCCGTGTTTTAGTAATTTATCGAATAATTCTGGACGGCTCGGCGCATGTTGGCACGCAGTAGCAAGGATTGACAGTCCATTCGCGCTTGGAGTACAACCCATATCGAGCAAGGTATTGGCTATATCCGTATACAAGTAGTTTTCAACCGCAGCATCTAAGGCGTTTCTATAGCTGCCTGGCCATGTTGCATTGCTTAAATTTCGTTTGCTGCGCAGAAGAATATATCTGGCCAGATCGCATTTAGGGCTTTCGATGGCAACGATCAAAAGATACTCACCACAGACATCAAAAAATTCATCTTTTTGAATTTCGAAGAGTTCTCTAAATCTTTTGCGTGATTCCAAGATCTCGGTTGATTTTTCCTGATCATAACTTGCATAACAAGTATTTGATGCCGCAGTTCTAAACAAAATACTAAAATCAGCAAATGCTCCGCGAAGTGTCAAAAAATAAAGGAAGGTTGGCAATGCCGGCATTAAATTTTCTGGCATTGGCTGACCTGAAAACAAAAATTCATTGCATGGACGAATTTTTGTAGCATCACTCGGTTGCAAGCTTGGGCCCATTCTACCCTTATTGAGCTCCGCTCCCAAAATAAATTCTATGGTTTCACCGATTTGCTTAGCAAGATCTTCATTGCCCCCAGAGAGAGCAGGCACCGAGGCCATCCAGGCATGAATTTTCATATCGATTGCGGCTTTTTTTTCAATTTCAGCTTTCTTGTCCGTGTCGGATACTACGAGTGCTGCGGTGGTGCTCATGTTCGTTTCCTCTGTTATTTTCTTAAAAAAAGGGTGTATTTACTACATTACATACTATATTAATTAAGAGACATTTATCATTTTATTAAGTGACATTTTTCTCTTAATGTTTTATAGATTCTTAAATTAAATAAAATTAAAGGAGTATTTTATCATGAATTTATTCGAAATCAAACGAATAATGCCTCAATATTTTCAAGGAGCCATACCTGTCTTCGAATCTAATCTAATCTAATCTAATCTACTGATTTTATGAGCAAATTTTCATATACCCAAGCTTAGCTAGAATCTAGAACCCGGTCGGACCCACCGCGCCTATCCAATGCTTGACTTTAGACGGGTCCTTTTCATCCATATAGAAAAAATGGGTCATGGTAGGCCTCACAGGCTTCATGCTCGAATCATTGAATTTCATGCCAACTTTGCCATGAAAAACCTTCAGCAGTGGACTATCCTAATACTCCACGACATCGTGATGTGCTGTAAAACCTTAGTCGATGAATTGCCATAGGTTATTTCGAATCTCCTCGCGTCCGTGCCAATCGGCAACACCGAGGTGGCGAAGCGTATTTCGGGCTTTGTTTGCTGCTTTCGAATGACGTCTGTTACTATAGAAAAGCTTCGAAAGCAGCAAACGGAGTCCGAAATGGCTACCTCCATACGGGGAGAAAGCTTGGTATGTTAAGCTACTAAATTTGAGACAAAGATGAAAAAATCGCTACAGGTACAAACTATTTTTTCTGCAGTGGATGCTGCTATCCCTATTTTATTGCAAGACTACGCAAATCTCAGTAAGATTCAAATAACGCAAAAAGGTTTGAAGGATTTTGTTTCTGAAACAGATATAAAAGTTGAAAGAATTTTGGTTGAAAATTTAAAAAAAAGTTTTCCAGAATACGGTTTTTTAGTAGAAGAAAATCAAATTTTCAATACAGACTCTAAAGATTACCAATATCGATGGATAATTGATGCCATTGATGGCACTTTCAATTTTTTGCATCAGCTGCCAAATTTTTGTATATCTATTGCGCTCGAGCACAAAATGGAAAATCGATCGGAGATTATTGCAGCCGTTGTTGCAGTACCTGTCACAAGTGAATTTTTTTGGGCTGAACGAGGTATGGGCGCTTATCGGATGTATCAAGGATGTGAACAAAGGATGCAGGTTTCTAATCGCAAGAACTTTGAAGATCTCTTGGCAATTGTCAATTTTATAGAAAATGCTAATACGCCGCAAAAGAGAACAATGCTTCGTTCATTGATAGACAATAATACCCAAATTAGAGTCTTAGGGTCTGCAGTTTTAGAGATGGCGTATTTGGCTTGTGGTAAATGTGATATTCTGATGCTAGATGGCTTAAAGCCCTGGGATATTGCCGCCGGAATGTTGTTAATGATAGAATCAGGCAGTGCATCATCAGATTTTGGCCAAGCACCACTATCAATCAACCATCAAAATGTCGTCGCAGCGCACCCAGAACTTTTTGCACTTCTTAAAAGTTATGATTTTTTTAATCTTGAAGAGAATCTAAACGAACAAGACAATCTAAACAAATCTATTTTGGTCGGAGGATAAAATTCTAATGAACAATACCACATTTAAGATTCCTTATTCTGGAAAGGGATCAATTTATGATGATGCAGAGCTCGAATGCATTAAAAAATTGCTCTTGGACCCGCAAAGCACATTGTCTTGTGGCCAAGAAACAAAGAATTTTGAAAAAGAATTTGCGGAATTTGTAGGTGTTTCCCATGCATTTTCATTGACCAATTGTACCATTGGGTTGCAATTTGCAAGCTATTTACTTGGACTGCAAAAAGATGATCAAGTTATTTCCACATCCTTTACTTATCAAGCAACAATACAGTCCTTGCTTACTATGCCCATAGAAATTAAATTTTGTGATATTGATGAAAATTCTTTGTGTGTAGACATTGATAGTATTAAAAATTTGATCACAAGCAAGACAAAGGCCATATATATTACACATTATGGCGGCTTGATGCCAGATATGGATGTTCTGATAAGTGTAGCCAGAAAACATAATATAATCGTCATTGAAGATTGCGCTCATGCTATCGGAAGCTCATATAAAAATAGGCTTGCTGGCAGCACTGCGGATATAGGTTGCTTTAGTTTTCATTCAATGAAAAATATTTCCACCTTGGGCGAAGGCGGCATGATTACCTTTAACAATCCAGAATGGGCTGCAATCATTGATAAAATAAAAAATATTGAACCTCATGCTTTATTTTCTAAAAATGATGTTCAGTTCGGGGAATTTAGAAAAAGTAAATATTCTTTTGAAGATCATCAAAAAAATGCTTTTACTCATGATTGTCGAGCTATTATGCATGCGGGGACCAATTCCACTTTAAGTGAAGTGGCTGCAGCAGTCGGCAGAATCCAACTTAGAAAAGTACATCAATTTAATCAAAAAAGAAAAGAAATTTTTACATATTTGAATCAAGCACTCGCTGCTATTCCTGAAATTCGGGTGCAGGAAATCCCTAAGGATATTGAATCCAGCCATCATTTATATACTTTTTTTCTAAGACCAGAATATAAAATAAATCGCGATGAATTTGTTGGTTTGCTATGCTCCTATGGCGTAGAAATAGTATTAAGGTACTTTCCTATTCATCTTCTTCCTGAATGGCGTTTCAAAGGAGGATATTATGGCCAATGTCCTGTAACAGAAAATATCTGGTTTAAGGAGATAGTCAATCTTCCCTGCTATCCCACCTTAAATGTAAATCAATTAGATTATATGATAGAAGCAATTAAAAAGGCGGTGAATTTATGCGTCAAAAAAAGAAAAGTATATTGTTCTTAACTTCACATCTTCCTTATCCGCCTTTGAGTGGAGGAAGGTTGCGAGAATATGAGCTTGTCAAAAGAATTTCTGAATTTTATAATATTTATTTGGTTGTTATCACAAAAACTTATCAAGATGATCTTGCCAATATCAGTTTTATTAAAGATTATTGCGTTGAAATATCCGTTTTTTCTTGCTTAGGTGCACATGAAAAAAGGGAGCTAGAGCCTGTGTATCCGGAAAAGATTTTACGAATTATTTCATATAAAGCGAGAGATCACATCGAAAACATTTTAAAAAATGTACAAATTGACCTCATTCATGCTGAAGGATTCTACATGGGATATTATTTCCCTGAAATGAAATCCATACCAATTGTAGTTGCTGAACAAAATATTGAATTTAATATCCTTGAACAAGAAATAAAACTTGAAAGTGAAGATTTGTTTTTTTTAAGAAATCAATATGATTTAATGAAGGAATATGAAACATCGATTTGGAAGAATGTTGAAGCTTGTGTCGTTCTTACTGACTTTGATTACAATATAGTAAAAAAATATATTTCTGAAGATAAAATCTATTTAATTCAAGATGGCTGCGACCATCTTCAATATGAGTCTGAGGTTTCTCTGGACCTAGATTCCTCAGATGATAAGATCTTGCTGATCACTGGAAATTTTCAATATAAACCTAATATAGATGCCGTCACCTATTTTTATCATGACTTATTTCCAGGCATCAAAAAAAATGCTCCTGATGCTAAATTATACATCGTAGGAAATCAACCTGGCGAAAATATTATGAAACTTAAAAATGATATTGATGTTAAAGTCTTTCCAAACGTACCCAATATGAAATCTTTTATTAAAAAAGCGTCTGTTTTTGTATGTCCTCTCCGATTGGGTGGGGGAATTAAGGTTAAAATGCTTGAGGCTCTCTATTGTAATGCCGCGATAGTGACTACTCCTATCGGTGCTCAAGGATTGCCAGTAACAAATCCACCAGGATTTTTTGAGGCATCGAGTGACCAAGAGTTTATCGATAAAGTTCTATTACTTTTGAGTGATGATAATGCAAGAATGGCCCTAAAACATTCAACTAAAGGGATATTGAATAAATTGTTAACCTGGCAGGATTCTGTTAATAAATTGGTAGATATCTATGATGCTTTAACTTAAATGTAACTTTTCAAGCTATACCAAATTCTATGGATTGCCTGAACAGTTACAATTCATTTCTTCATTCCCTTATAATATAACACAGTCATGCAGTTTTTCATTTGATTTTGTTACCGCTTCTTGCGATTTTACTGTACTTATCTCTCCTTGAGATAGTGAAATGCCATGACTCTCATACCTTTGTACAGTTGTAAACTCAGCGGCTTGTTTTGCATCCTGCGCTCTAGCTTGCTGTGAATGACTGAATAACAAGGCGTTCTGGGAAATGGACGAAGAACCAGTTGTTTTAGCATCTAATGGTGTTAATGGCAAAGACGTGCGATATAAAATTTTAGCAATCACTTCTCTTGCCTCAGGTATTTTAGCATCATTATAATAATCGAGAATGATACATACCAGGGGATTAGAAAAGTTTTTCCCCACAAGTTCAGCTCTTAGACTCAAATAATATTTTGATTTTTTTAATTCCGTTTCGATCTCTATATTTCTATCTAGAAATGGGCGTAACCTGAGTAAATTTTCAATACTAATTGGGTTTTTGAACAAATTTATGCTAGTAATGGTTAAATTGCTGCGGAGAATTTCCATAAGATGATCTACTGCATCATCGCTAACATTACTATAAGCCAAATTTATTTTTCTGATTTTAGTATTCCCGGACAACGTATGGACTAATTCCTTGATAGCACTATCCCCTATTTGGCTATTTGATACATCTATTTCCTCAACAATTGAAGTCGCAGACATGCATGAAACCATAAGTTTAACAAATTGCTCATTAGATAAATTTCTTTCAACAAGTTCTATTTTTGTAAGAGTTCCTCTCTCTATTTTAATTGTTAAGTTGGATAACTCTGTATCACTCAGTGGATTTGAAATTTTTGTATGAATAGGTACTTCAGAGAATCGATGAGAAGAATAATAAACTGTTCTTTGATAATTTGAGGGCGCATCCCCTGACATCTTGTATCGCAAAGTAAACATGAGAATTTTCCTGTGAGTAACTACTAGAATATTTGTATAACAATTCCTATCAACTTTCAATACTGGCTAAGAACTCAATGAATAGATTACCCCTTTGATATTAAGCCCCTCTCAATCAAGTCAATAGCTTAGTAGTTTATTTAGGGATTTCCTATCTTACGAAATAAGTACAGGTAATCATTACCAGTAATTATTACTAGTAATGGTTACTAGTAAAGAACATAACTTTACGACTGAAAAAATATATGCTAGAGTAGTGAACTTTCAGGTTTTATTCTGGCTTTTTTAATCTCATTATGAAGCATGGAACAAATTATTGCTGTAAACAATCGTGGTGCTAAGGACTTATATATGCAAGATAAAATTTTAATGTGTGTCATTGGAGCTCAAGGAAGTATTGGGACAACTTTAGCTGCTGGAATTTGTAATTTGGAAGAAAATCCTAGTAGTGTAGAAAGCTATCTAATTACTTGTCAAAAGCACTCGAATTTAAAAAAGCACTATAAAAAAATTGAATTTTGCGGCTGGGATGTTAAGGGCAATACTTTCAGTGGTTCATTTCATAAAAATAAGCCTTTTAAAGAAGAAACTTTCAATAAAGTAAAAGAAAAATTGGATGAGAAGATTGTATTACCAGCGCCTGATAGTAGTTCATCCATTTTCGATCAAGTAGAACAAATAAGAAAAGATATTAAAAAATTTCGGGAATCTTTTCCAAATTATAAATTAGTTGCCGTAAATGTCTTGCCTGCATCTGACATTGATTACTCAGCCGTTGCAAAACTACAGCTAGAGGAAATTTATCAATTAAAAGGAAAGACATATAGTGATTTAGCCTATTTGCTTGGCTGTTTGCATGAAAATATACCTTTCATTAACTTTACCCCTAACCCAATTGAGCTGCCATCTCTTGTTAAGTTAGCTAAAGAAAAGCGCACAGTGATGTGCGGCAGGGATGGTAAAACCGGACAGACATATTGGAAAATCGTTCTTGCATCAGGTTTCGCTCAAAGAAGCTTAAAAGTCAATGGTTGGTATAGTACCAATATCTTGGGAAATGACGATGGCTTAAATTTAAATAATCCGGGAAACGCAAATAATAAAATTAAACAAAAAGCATTCGTCCTTGATAAGTCCCTGGGTTATCCTGTTAAAGATCATTTAGTTAGAATTGATTACTATGCTCCTCGGAAAGACAATAAAGAATCTTTTGACGTCATTGATTTTACAGGTTTTTTAGATGAAGAAATGTCCATGAGAGTAAATTTGCAATGTAAAGATTCTATACTTGCTGCACCTATCATTATCGATGTTGCAAAAATATCTGCATTTTTGCAGTATCATAAAAATCGCAGCGGGATAATTCCCGAACTCGCTTTATTTTTTAAGTACCCATTGGGTGGAGAAAACTTAAATACCTTTCAAGAGCAAATTGCAGCATTGGAATCTGTACTTGCCCCAACAGTAAATCCGGAATTAGAATTGATTACTGCATAAGAGCAGTGCAAAATAGACTGAGTATTTAAGCCGTGTGAAGGGAAAGAAAGAAGGAGGTAGGAAGATCCATGATACACAACACAAATGATAACCTTAATAAAATTGCTTTAAGTGCAAAAAATAACTTTGGAAAAATTGTTTATTTCGACATCGGTGCTAGAGACGGGCTCATTGCTTCCTGGGATCAATTAGCTCGCAAAGGTTTAATAGAGGCATATGGATTTGATCCCGCAGCAGAACATGTCTCCTCGCTGGCCACGCGTGATACTCATATTAAGTATTTACCATTTGCTCTCGGAGATAAAAATGAGAAAAAACGTTTAATTCATACCTTCATGCCTGGATGCTCTTCTTTTTTAGAGCCAAATTTAGATTTATTGCAAAATTACCCAGCCCATAAGATTTTTGAAGTTGTTGGTGAATCAGAAGTAGAAGTTCGTACTATTAATAGTGTTGTAGAGAATGGACTTGTTCCTGCACCGCACATTTTAAAGCTGGATACCCAGGGATTTGAGCTACCTATACTCAAGGGTGCCTCAAATGTACTGAAAAATGTTCTATGCATTCAATTAGAAACCCAATTTAAACCGATGTATAAAAACCAGGCTCTGTTTCCAGAAATAAAAAATTATCTGGAAGAAAATGGCTTTATTCTAAGGCAACTCATTGTTAATGGTCCATATGAAGGTGAATTCTTAGAAGCAGATGCATATTTTAGCCGGCGTCCTCGGCTGGATGAAAATCTCGACGTAATTAAGTTATGGCAAAATGCTTGTGGTATTTCATCTCCTCTGTTTTTATCCCAAATGGACGATTGGCTTCCTGAATGGAAAACTTACCTAACAGAAGAGCAATTAGAATTAAGATCCCGGCTATTTGATTCATAACCGTTCACGCACTGCCCTTGAACGCCCAGCTTTTGGCAATCTCTCATGCTGATAAAGAACCTGTTTGGACACAAGATGATCCACTTCAATTTAGTGAAACAAAAAGATCTCTTGTGTTTATTGCTGATGTGTTCCCGTATGACTATTGTGATTCGTCATTACAAGATGTCAAATTGTTTTATGATAATGAAGCTCAAGAAGTTTTTGAATTTTTCCAATCGACCTGAATGATTTTAGAAAATCATAGAACATCTTTGCTTATGAATTGATAGGGAGCCCTTAAATCCTTTTTGAGATATCCAACCTCATCACAAAATCAAATTTTAGGCGTGATTATTTTCATAATCACAACTTTGTTAAATCTATGATTTTTATATATCTTTTGTTTCAAGGATCATTATTTCTAAAAGAATTGGATTCTCAATAATATTCAGTTTTTCAGTTTTATTCATTTTTTTAATAAACAGTTCTATTTTCATAGCTTGAGACTTTTTTCCATAAATTGGCCAAGCTTGTGCTATTGAATAAGGTTGAAAACTTCTCGTATATTTTGCAGCAGTTCCTCTAACGTGAGAGTGATAACGCTTCATAAGATCTGTTGTGTAACCCACATATAAGCTATTATTGTCACAGAGTAAAATATAGACCCAAAAATCAGGCATTTCGATCTCTAATATATTATCGAAGGTGATAGAGGAATATTCTATTATTGCATGAATCCAATGTTCAACTTGGCATGCGAGGCACTCGCAATTCTTGCCAATAAATCGATTGACGGAATTCTCTCATCTTCACCACTTTCTAGTCGAGCAATAACAGCCTGAGTTGTTCTGGCTCTTTTAGCCAACTGTTGTTGGGTAAGATTTGCAGAATGTCTCAAATCTACAACCATTTTGGCGATTGCATTAATTAAAAGTTCACTGATCATATTGTTCTTTAAAATCGGAATTTTTGAGCTTCTTTTCAATGTAATCATTCAAGGTAATAGCTTTCTTCATTTAATACCTCCATTAATCTTTTCTCAGCTATCTCAATTTCTTTTTTAGGGGCTTTTTGAGATTGCTTTTTATATGCATGTAATAAGACTAAAGTATCTCTTCTAAGAGAGACATAGAAAATTCTATAGCCAGCACTCGAAGTTTGAATTTTAATCTCCCATAACTTACCAGAGATTTGCCTAAAATTAACACGCGGACAATCAAACCCGAGTTCTTCAATACTTTTCAAACAGGCCAATATTTTAGCCTGATCCTTAGCTGTCAGGCGATCGATGAAATCAACAACTGGCCGCCTCTTTGTTCCATAGAATACTATCCTCATTAGCTAAGTATATCCAAGTGGATATACTATGTCAAGTGGAATTTTTTATTAAACACAAATATTGAATTAATACTTGAATATACAATAAACTGACTTAACCATAACTTTTGAGGCTATACACATAAAAAATCTCTGGCAATCATTCAGTTCCACCCATCATTTAGCTGAACAATCATGAGTATATTTTGTTCTCATTGTGTGATAGGATGCAATTTTTTATATTGAAAATCGTACGATGACTTTTAATCAACATTGCTATAGGAATAAATTATAAAATGATGATTGTTTACACAATCTTATTAAAACCGGGATCCACATTATACATCCAAGGGATGGTTTGGGCTCCAAGTATAAAGGAACCATTTGGTGGAATCTATCGAGATTTTATTTGGAGTTTTGTGCCGAAAGATGCAATATCACCTTGGATTGTTTTTGGGGAAGAATCTAGAGAAACTCAAATAAAGCATGGGGTAGTCGATCGAACAATTTTAATTAGTGATGATCAAATAGCAAGCTTTGATAAAATTGGCCCTTCAGCTGCAATGAAAGATTATAGGAAATATGATAAAATAGCTTGTGAATTAGGAAGAAAAGAAGAATTAAGACTTAAGGAACTCGAAGCTATTAGACTTGAAGCTGAAAAAATACGAAAAGAAAAAGAAGAGGCTGAAAAAGAAAATGAACGAGTAAAGCAGATTGAGCGACAACGTTTGGAAGCAGAACCACATCCTCGTGCCTTGATTTCATTAATCGGTGCAATAGAAACTTCCCCTTTTAAAGACTTAAGTAAAAAGCCTTATGAAGCTGAAACAATATTAATTAGATATTTTGCCTTTGATGAATATATTCGTACTGTAGCTCCTAAAACTATGAACATTGAAGATGCTAATAAATTATGGCAAAAAATAAGAAATGCATTCTTAGAAAAACATGAACCACAAACACGCTTTCATCAAGATCTAATATTTCAAATTCATGGATCTGCAAAGGAAAGGGCTGAAGCAGATCGTTTAGCATATGATTATCTTAGCTCATTGGTAGCAGACGAACTAATTGCTGGAGGTTTTAGCATTCCCCAGGCAACCAATTATGTATGTTTAAGAAGAGAGACTGCAACGCTGGCAATGCGTAAAGAACTTTATTCTCCAGCCCTTCATATAGCTAAACTTGGTCATGATTATCTTAAACTCTACCCACAACTTACTCAATCCGAAGTTTCATCTCCAGAAGAACTGAATAAAATTTTACAAGAAAAAGCAGCATTAATACATAATATATTTATGGCATATGGTGGGCATGTGTTATGTATCAATTTATTTTAGGCAGAAGAAGCAGTTTCATTTCGCGATAAATTAAATCTTATAATTCAGCATTCCTTAAAATACCACGAAACAAAATTTATTTATTATTATATACACCTATTGTTAATAGTGATTGATCTCTCTAAATATTTTGAAGGAACAGATCAGAGATCCTCCTCTCAAAATAAGTGGATTAAAAAAAAGGAGAGATCAATCATGTTAATTATAGCGCGGTTCTTTAATTCACTTGTAGAATATGTTGAATTTATCTATCAGCATGGGTCAAAACCCTTTCGACCCTCTAAATGCGGATACTGCGGTAAAGCAGGATTAAGATGCCATGGTTTTCGCGAACGCAAAGCAGACAGAGAGAATCACTGCGAAGATTCTCTAAATCCTGTCTTGATTCCAAGATTTTTTTGCAAACACTGTCGTCGTACTTGTTCAGTATTACCAAATTGCATTTCTCCCAGAAGGTGGTACCTCTGGTCAGTGCAGCAGCTTGTATTGTCACTGGATATTTTGGAACATTCCCTGCGGTACATCGCAAGTAAGACGCCTCCAGTCAGAAGCACAATAGCGCGCTGGGAGCTGCGCCTTCGAACTATGTTTCCGATACATTCCTTGCATTTGAAGAGTAGAGCTCCAGACCTAGGAAGAAGCGCTGAGTCATTCTGTATTTTCTGGAAAGCTTGTCTAGCACAAATGTCATTATCCGATGCAATGTTCTGGATTTATTGTGCTGGGGAAGTCATCCCATGATTAAAGTTATTTCAAGCTATTTTAAACCTAAATTTAAGTGAGACAGTCAAAATGAAGATTTAAAACATAAACACACACTTTCGCCACTGTTATTGCAGCCCATTTTTCTGGGACACTTTAGTTTTTTGTGTTACAGGAGGCGAATATGAACAAAATTCCACCCTTAGCATTGTTTCGGTTATCTGTGCTGGGACCGTTGGCTAGCCGTGAGAAATTGGAGCGAGGTGAACTAAAACGCATTATTCGTGAACTGGCAGCCAAGAGTTATGATATTCCAGGCTCAGATAGGAATCGCGTGACTGAATATGCCATTGAGCATTGGTATTACAATTGGAAGCGGGGCGGTATAGAAGCATTGGCTCCTAAGATGCGTCGCGACTGCGGCAAAACAAAGCTAAAGAAGGAATATCAAGAAGCTATTCTGAAATGTAAATCAGAGAATAAAAAGCGCTCAATATCGGGTATTAAACGCGTGTTAGAGTTATCTGGAGTTTCAGCCATCGGTGAGCTGTCGCGCTCGAGCATTTACCGATTGTTAAAAAGCGTAGGATTATCCCGACGCCTTGAAGAACCTGCAGTCACTATTGAACATCGCAGCTTCTGTGCTGAAAAGTGCGGCGACATCTGGTATGGAGATGTCTTGCATGGTCCATCGGTTCCCGTTGGCAAAAGGCTTAGGAAAGCTTATTTGGTGACCTTAATGGATGATGCATCGCGTCTAATTGCGCACAGCGCCTTTTGTCTCGCTGAGACAGCACTTGATATCGAGGGAGTTCTGAAGCAAGCGATATTGAAACGAGGATTACCTAAGAAGTTAGTCGTGGACAACGGGGCGGCTTATCGTTCCAGAACTTTGCAGGAAATTTGTGCACGTCTTGAAGTCCGTCTAATTTATTGTCGCCCATATGCCCCGCAGGGTAAGGGTAAACTTGAAAAATGGCACGGAAGATTTAGAAGCGATTTTCTAAATGAACTAGATACTTCTCAATTACGCGATTTGCAAGATTTAAATGAACGTCTCTGGGCATGGATAGAAGGCGAATATCACCAACAAGTGCATAGCGCTCTTCAGGGATTAACGCCGATGGAAAGATGGCGGAAAGATATTATTCATGTTCGGCCTCTCGGGTCTTTTACTACCAAATTAGATGAAATTTTTTATCACCGCCATAAACGAACTGTCAGAAAAGATAGCACTGTTAGCTTTGAAGGAAATATGTTTGAGGTTCCTTATGAACTTTCAGGCAGAACAGTGTTTCTTGTGACTGATCCGCATCGAAAAGAAGCCATCCGTGTGGAGTCCCAGTCAGGGGAATTTTTAGGGGCAGTCACTAAACTAGATCCTATTGCGAATCTCGACAGACGAAGGATAAGACCCCAAAAGCAACAGGAACTGCTGGAGAACAAAAAAGCATTTAATATGGTTGAACTCGCATTAGAAAATTATACAAATTCTTTAAGAGTACATGTAATAGGAGATGAAGATGAGTAATAAACACTTTGGTTTAACCCACACTCCAATCGGAAAAGCAGTTAAGAATTTCTGGGATGACGGGCAGCAATTTAGTGACTTCATAGAGAAATTTCAGTGGCTATTGAATAATCCAGGGATTGGTATCTTTACAGGAGAACCTGGAGTTGGTAAAACCGCAGCGCTACGCCAAGCAACACAAAACATTAACCCGCATACTCATCAAGTGATCTACATGCCAGAAACGGATTTTGGACGGGTGGATTTATATCGTAGCCTTGCTATTGAGCTTGGGTTAGAACCATCAACACGCCGTGCTGTGTTGTGGAGAAGCATCAAGAATAGGGTCCAAGAACTATATGATGGGAAAAATATTTTGCCAATCTGGATCATTGACGAAAGCCAGAATTTGCCGCATGAATTTTTTATTGATTTACCATCGTTCCTGAATTTTGCGCTCGATTCCAGGGATATTATGACAATATGGCTAGTAGGACATCCCTCCCTTAGCCAAGTTTTAAGTAAGGTGGTGCACAGTGCGTTATACAGCCGAATTTCTGCAAAAGTGACTCTGAAACCCATCATAGAACGAGAGAGATTCCAAGCATTAATTGATTATGCCTTTAAGGAAGCTGGGAGCCAAATAAAATTGCTTTCTGACAGTGGTATAGAGATGTTGCGGCAGGCTTCACAAGGAAAGCCGCGACATGCCAGCAAAATTTTGCAAGGGGCATTGAGAATAGGCGCTAAGAAAGGATTGACTCATCTTCCAGATGAAGTTCTAAAGGCAGCAATAGAGGAACTCCAATGAGGGAGATTATCATGTTATTTACACCACCTACTCTAACAGATGAAGCGGCTTATGAACTTGTGGAATTTTTGCAAGATTTTGTATTGGCGCTTGAAAATCACTATATGCCGCAGCTTAGACGCTATACCAAGACATCAGATGAAGAAAGTAATTTAAGTTTTGGATGCGAGGAGGTTGAAGGAGTCGATCCATTTTAATTGTTGAAAAAACAGTCAGCGAGGTAGGTTTAACTGCTGACTGTTTCACTTAAATTAGGTCGAAACGAATCATTTAATTTATTGCGGAACGTAACAGCATGCAATACCTTCAGTATTATATTGGTCTATAGATCAACAACCACCTTCTTATCCTGGACGATCTATGCCCCATCATCGTTGTAAAAAATTCACCTAGATTTTATTAGAAGATTACATAGACATGTTTGATTACTGTGATAATCACACCTATCATTACAACATACGCACGCATCTGGCTTTTTGAGTTCAATTACTGTATCGTTAAATTTCATATGGCGTGCCCTTCATTTAATTTGCTCAATACTGAATCACGAGAAGAAATGCCTTATTTAAGTTTTCAACTAAGAATTTAAATACAGGATTTTTACATATTAGGTGGTTTTATGGATAACAAGTTTTTTATTTTTTTAATTTTTATAGTTTGCTTTGGCATAGGATTATTATCCGAAAAGTTGAATAATATTAATGATAAATTACATGATATTCATATTGAAATTAAGAAACAGAGAAGCTAAAGATAATAGGAAGCTATTTAGATTACCTTTTTAAATTTTTACATGTGCGTAAATTGTTGTGAAGAGGAAACAATTTTTATGAATATCAAAGCACCAAATGAAGGGCTGACTGATAAAGTAATTAACTATGCAAAAGCTATATCAGAACTTATTCCAGTAGGAGGTACTGTTTCAGGAATATTATTAGAATTAGTAAAAAGTCCGTATCAAAAACGTGTTGAAATATGGCAAATAATGGTAACAGATGCTTTAAATGATCTTATGACTAGTGGTTTCAAAATAGAAGATCTAAAAAAGAATGATGAGTTTATTGATATAGTTCTGCAAACAGCTGCAATCGCAATTAGACAGCATCAAGAGGAGAAAAGGCAGGCATTGAAAAATGCCATTATACATTCTGTGAACAAAGATGCACCAATGTTTGAATTACAACATTTGTTTTTAAATTATATTGATATGTTTACCCTTATACACATTAAATTGTTGAAGTTTATGCAAGATCCCTCAAGAATATCCCAGCAACAATTTGGGTTTGGAGGCATAAGTCATCATCTTCTTAAAGAGATTATAGAATTACAAAATGATCGCGAATTATTAAATGCAATTTGGGATGATCTTTATAGCAAAGGACTTTTATCAGCCGAAAAAAGCATTTTAGATGTAACAATGACTGGTTCAGGAATTTACACAAAAAGAACGACATCATTAGCTGATAAATTCATTAAATATATTGATAATTAAGTGTGCAAAATTCAGGTACAGAGCAGGTTAGTCAATCAGGAGATTGAAAAATAATTTCCATTATCATAAATAAATGGATTCTATTTAAATTAAAACGAACATATAAAAATGACAATTATCAAAGAGATTATCCCGTTCAGGAAACAAGAGTTCAAGCTCTATTTTGGGAACAAATTAGTTTTTTAGTGAATTCTGCACTAAGTTATGATGCAGGTGAAACCTATGAAGCCAAAAGAATTTCAATAAATCTTTGGATTCTATTGTATAAAAGTGGTGATGGTGGTAAGCCACTATTTAAAATTTTTTATAATGAATTCAAAAATTATAAAATAAAATCATTATATCTTTCAGAAAAAGATTTTATTAATTATAGAAATGAATACATTCAAAAAAATAATTGCACAGTCCCTAAAATTAATAAACTTATCAGAGATACCACACCAAAAATTAGAATTGATATTGAAACTGGTAAAAATGTACCAATTTATGGACCTTTTGAAAAGGAACTATCAATTGACGAATGGCTAAATATGGAAATTATTACTATTAAATCGAGATCTATCAAGCTAAGTAGATTAGAAATAATAAGAGCAGTTCGAGATACAGATGGAGGTGCTCATGTTGACACCAAAATATTTAAGCCCAAAGATCTAAACAATATGACTGCAGCAAAATTCCGGATCCTTAATTACCTTAAATCGAAGATTCCGTCTTCTCTGGGTTTCATTGAAGAGCATGAAGTCAGAATAGTTAATCAAGGGCCTATGGACCCTCGGTCGCCCACGATCGCATGGCAAAGGGTTGTACAGCCCTTTGCCACCTTTCCCTCAAGTGATAGTGATCTGATCCCGTTTCTCCGGACTCCTAATTTGATAAACTTAGCATTAGGAAAAAGGAGACTTTATGGGTACCAAATCAAAGAGGCACAATCAGGAATTTAAGCAAAAAGCTATTAAGCTTGCTTTATCCTCATCACAACCAATCGCTATCACTGCAAAGGACCTTGGTATTAACCACGCGACTTTGTATTCCTGGGTAAAGAAAAATAAAACTAAATACATTGAAAAACATGGTCAAGAAGGCATAGATGTTCACGAAGAACTTGCAAGGCTAAGGAAAGAAAATGCCCGCTTAAAGGAGGAGCGGGAAATTTTAAAAAAGGCGGCAACCTTCTTCGCGAAAGCGTCAGAATAAAATATCAATTTATTAATCAACATCGCGAGGAATTTACAATGAGCACTATGTTTTGCTTAATGAATGTCTCAAAAAGTGGCTATTATGAGTGGCTAGATGGAGAGATGAGCAATAGGGAGAAAATTAATATGGAATTAACCCAAAAGATACAGAAAATCCATCAAGAGAGTCGAGGTACGTACGGAGGTCTACGAATTTTTGCCGAGCTACGTGAGCAGGGAATGCCATATAGCTTAAACCGCGTCCTGCGTCTTAAACGTAAGGCCGGCATCCTAGCTAAAGCCAAGAAGCGATTTAAGGCTACTACCGATTCCAAACATAACTTTCCAATAAAAGAAAATGTTTTAAATCGGGAATTTAATGTATTAACGCCCAATACTCACTGGGCATCTGATATTAGCTACGTGCCAACAGGTGAGGGATGGTTGTATTTGGCTGTTATAATAGACTTATTTTCGCGCAAAGTGATTGGATGGTCGATGGAAGAAAACATGAAGACGGGGTTAGTCAAATCTGCTTTGCTAATGGCACTGGATAGTCGTGGTGTAAGTGATGGATTACTGCATCATTCTGACCGAGGAGTTCAGTATGCATCCAATGAATATCAAACACTTTTAGCTAGCAGAAATATAATTTCCAGTATGAGCAGGAAGGGTAATTGCTGGGATAATAGTGTTGTTGAAAGCTTTTTTCACACTCTGAAGACAGAGCTTGTACATCATTGTAGATATAAGACCAGAGAAGAGGCTGCGCAGAGTATTTTCGAGTATATTGAGGTTTTTTATAACCGCAAGAGACGTCATTCTACATTGGGCTACCAATCGCCTGAAAAGTATGAGATGATGGCTCTTGCAGCATAGAGAAGGAAGTCTGGAAAATCGGATACAGATCATAGTTATACACGCTTTCGTACTTACAATGGACATTTTTTATGAATTCAAGTTAACCGACCTATTGTGAATATTGTAATTTATTGTATAACAAAATGCGTACATGGATGCCATTTTTACCTTACCATGTCTTTTAACTCGGAGTGAATTAACAAAACAAATTTTTGACTGTGAGAGCAATAAATGATTTTTTTCCAAAACTAACAGTTTCATTTGACAAAAGAAGCAGATCATCAAATATTTTCAAAAGTAATACGCCTATATCGGCAATGATTTCGTTCTTTTGTTGATTTGCTTGTTCAGTAATGAATATCAAATATGATAATTTATCTAGCAATAAGATGATTCTCAATTTTACCCTAATGACCTTTTGAGTAATCTTGATTGGCAAACATGAAACTTCTTTATCTGAAAGAAAAATTTTATTTTCTAAAATTCCTTTTTTAATGACATTGATGCTATCTTTTTCTAAACTTTTATTAAATCCATTAAGAGTTTTTATTTCATCATTGCCCTCTAGAGCATCTAAAATTTTCTGGCGGAAGCCTTCAATATTAACTAGTTTGTTTTTTAAGGATTTAACTGCCTCGTCAATACCATCTGTTTCGAAAGAATTTATAATTTTTTCATTCACGTCTAACAAAAAGGCTATCATCTTTATATATGGATCTTTCGAAATAATAGATCTCCAAAATCTCAAGTATGATTCCAATTGAATTATCGTTATTTTTTGTTTTCGAGAGAATCTCAAAGATTCCTTTAAGTACACTGCTAATATAGAACCAACAACCCCAATTACTATCGACACACCCCATTCAATCATGCAATAATATTCCTCTTAAACCAAACACAGATTTATTTAAAGTTAGTTTTGTATTCTCGAATGTTCATACCAATAATTTTTTGGGAATACAGAGTCTCTTCATGCCTCACTAATAAAAAAGTTCAATTTTATTAGAAAGGCAAACCAAATAAACTTCTCTCTTGCTTTGTCAAATGAGGCTCTATTACTTGAATTAAATAAGGCATTGTTCCCTGCTCTCTATGAATTTTACGAATTATATGGCCAATTTTATAAATACGAGCTTTATCTCGATTTTTTTCTTCTTTTTCCAAATCAGTACCTTCGAATACTTCATTTATTTTTGCTGATTTCGCCATGTTTTGTCTCCTCTCAAATTTCAAAACGCAGTAATTATATAACATATTTTAAGTCAAAATACAACATGATTTCAAGAATTACTTCAAAAAAATCAGGCATTTTGGTGATCTGATTTACTGATATTTTCTTTTAAATTTATTTTCCAGGTTAATTTTTCCATTTCATCATGTCGTAAGTTGTCGATTGAATCCTGAACAGTTACGAATGATGCTTTTGAGTCTTTTTAATGATCCTATAAATAGTTGCCTTTCTACCAGACAACAGTATTTCAAATTTTACATCTAGTATCAATTGATCTTTCTGTTTTCGCAAGATTCGCTCGACAATGGCATCGAGTTTCCTTTCGACTAATAAAACGATGAGTCCTTCCTCCGCAAGAATATATAGGAATTTATCAAACATCTCAGCATAGAAATCCTCAATGTTATCCATTTTACTGAACGTCCCCCATGGAGGATCACTCACTATTTTATTAAAATAATTTTCTTGCAACGAAGTTTTAAAGAAATCTTGCTGTCCGATGAAAATATCGCCTCTTCTTTGAATTTTCATGGCGTTAATCTTTTTTCGGATAAATTCTACACAGGGTTGTTCTATATCTAAAATACACATCCTTTTGAAAGGTGAAGCCAGTCTTAACAAAGGAATTGAACCATACCCAGCAAAAGGATCGATAAATTTATCTTCAGGAGAAGGTTTAGATAAGTATGCCATAATATAGGCTAATTCTCTTCTCAATTCTCCCTTCATAGGTTTTTCATTATTCTCTGATATTCTTAACATCAAGAAACAATAATTTTCGCTTCGTCGCAGGACCCAAAATTCATTGGCAGTTTTTTTACTGGAGCTCGGAATATAAGACATGTGAAAATTCTTGCGAATGAGAGCTTCAAATCCGTTTTTTATATTCCTATCAACACTTTCAAATTGATTCTCATTTGAAAAAAATAATTTAAATTCTCTGCTCTTAAACTGTAAAGATTTATTGAAACTTATTTTTTTTTCGAGCATGCCTTGGATTACTTTTTGGAATGGCATCGAAGTAGTTTGTTTGAGATAGAATAAAACTAAAAAAGAATTGTTTAAAAATTCGAAATTTCCAATTTGAGAAACATTACCGGCAGTTTCATATAAGATTCCACCATCAAATAGTTTAATGATTTTTATTGATTTTAACTTCTTTTTCAAAAGAGGCTCAATGATGCCGCCCAATCCTGAAGTAAAAGTAGAAAAATAAATTGCTTTTTTCATATTCATTGGCATGTTACTCTAAAACCAGATAACGTGACAGGCAATGCGCCAAACCTAGATTTGTATGCTTCATCACCCCTTCCTAGATCAAAATACTTGAATCCATTTATTATCGAATATTGTATCATCTTCCAGTCTAGCACTGTTCCTATACTACTGCTTTTATAATTATAATCCCAGGATTGCATGAACTTAAATACTGTGTTTTTATAATAAAAATAAAAGCCAGATGCTAATAGCATATCGTCTTTCGTAATGCAGGGTATCAACAAGAATTTAGTTTCTTGATTCGCCAAGATAATGTCATTTAAATAATTGAAAAAATCTTCATGCTGTATTTCAGGAGGTAATCTTTCATATAGGTTATATTGTTTCCAAAGGTATTTTTTTTGTTCTTCAAACCAACGAGTGTATTTCTCGATATCTTGTTTTTCTTCTAAAAAATTGAACTGGAAACCCAATTTTTTAAATACATTTCTTTCATAGTAATCAAAAACTTTCTTGCGTTTTCCTTCTATTTGCCCATAATACTCTTCCAAAGACCCAGGCAAAACAATTTTCATAGCAAGCTCGTCTTCTAAAGGCTGTAATGCTAACCCTGACTCTTGAAAATGAAATTCTAACATATTGTGCTTTAATAAATTTACGTGTTTCAATTGAATTTCGTCAAAATGAGTACCCATAAATTGCATTATTGTGGTATAAAAAATCTTCATGATGATTCCATTAGTGTATCCAGCATGAGTTATTAAAAAATTATAATCACTTAGATTGCCACCTGAAAATCTCAAAATTCTATTATTCCCCTCAATAGAAATGATAAGCGGAGCAACAAAAATCAGATCTGATTTTTCATTATAAAAGCATAAACAGAAGAGCTTCAAATCTTGCCCAAAATATTTCCACCACAGATAAAACCATTCAAATGATTGAAAAATATCGAAATTTCCGGAGTGATACAGAGTGTCCCAATCCTTCTTAATGCTAAACAATTCTTTCGAACTGCTTATGATTCTAAAGGTGGTTTTCATATTCCTCTATTACCTTTATATTGCCTTTCCAATATTTGTTAGTTTTACAACATCCTTCTTGAAGGAAGGTCGAATTTGCCATGATACACAATCTGTTGACTTATAAACAGAGTATTTTGTAATCTTACACATGAAAAGCGTTCACGCACCGTCCTTGAACAATTACGATAAAGGATACAGGATGTTAACTCGATACCAAGCCCTCAGAAAAATTCAACGAGAACAAAGCCAAAATTTAGGGCCTCATTCTGCTTCACAAGAAGAAAATAATAAATGTCCAGATTATAAGACACTCAAAGAAATTGCTTATTATACCGTATCAAACAGCATTGCGCCTGGCATTGAAATGGGTTCTCACTTTGTGAATATTATTATTCTGGCCAATAAGACACTACCCGCCAGTGCTTTAATTGGCAGTTATCAGCTCCTGAACACCACGACGGGCTGCGTGATATTAAGCACCGCTTGCACGATCGTAAGTAATGCCTTTGGTGAGAAAGAACATAATCCAGAGCGAGCACTTGCGAAGATTCGGCATAGTTTAAAGGGAGGGGTAGCATTTGCTTTGATCTTGTCCGTGCCTGCGGTTATAAGCTCTCTTTGCAGCCGAAAAGTTTTACAAGCGTGCCAGCAGCCAGAAGAGCTGCTTGGAAGTGTGGAGGAATATTTTATTGCTTATTCCTGGGGAATACCAGCCATCTTTGTGGTGTATCTTGAAAAACAAATTGCACTAGGCGTTGGTGATATCAAATCTGTCAATATCCTGACCTTGTTAGATAGTGTATCTGTCTCATTATTGGGGTATCTCTTTGTAAACGGAATATTGGGGGAAGAAATGGGCGTGGCTGGGTTAGGTTTTGCATCGAGCATCACCAATTGGCTCGAACTCATTTTTTTCACAACTTATTTGAAATATGGCCCTCGCTTCCGGGATTATAAATTTGATTTATTCAGTGAATTAAAAGAGGTAAAAAGTACCCTAAAAGAATTGTTTCGAATAGGTCTTCCCTGCGGGCTGCAAGCTGGTTCTGAGTTTTTGTTCCTATTAGGGTACTCTGCCTTTGTTGGAAATCTTGGGGTAAATGCACTTTCTGCCTATCAAATTTCTTCGCAATATATTTTACTAGCAGGTGTACTCACTTCTGGATTAAACCAATCAACAATTATTTTAGTCGGAAGAGAGAGTGGGGCACATAGGATCAATCAGGCGAAAAAAATTGGCACTTTTTGTATTCTTTTGGGAGGAGGGATCTCATTTCTGCTTTGCGGATTTATGGCCACAATTTCAAAAGAATTAATGAAACCTTTAATTGATGTGGATGATCCAGAGAACGATGAAATCGTTAGGAATGCCCAAATATTATTCGTAATCAAAGGTTTGATGCAGACCTTCGATTCTATCCGAATGATTACTGCGGGTAGCATTCAAGGTGCTTTTAAAGAAAGCAAAACTGCCATGATATCTGAAGTAGTTAATATAGGCTTGATTGGTCTTACTTTAGCTTATGCACTTGGTTTTCCAGCCAGACTTGGCTTAATCGGTGTGGCCACAGCACAAGGAATTGGAGTTTCGATCGGAGGAAGCTTTTTATTAGGTTACTGGCTGCGAAAAATCAAAAATTGGTTGTTGCCTCCTGCTGCATCAGCATCTACCGCGCTTGATATGTCCCCTGCAATTAAACCTGCCTCTGAAATAGAGGTGTCTCAAACACTAGAGGTGTCTCCAACAATAGAAGGAACCTCAGCAGTTGTGTCTGATGAGGTTCCTCCAGAACATACGCCACAAGTTAAAATTACTACCATCCAAACCATACACAATGGTGCTGAAACTGGAGATGAGGTTCAATCTCCACAATCTGATGAAATTAGAATGCCTCTTTCTGCTGACATGGATGACTCATCTTCGGAAACTTTACTTACTTTCAGCTACAGAAACATCAGTGAACATTCAAAAGCAAAAGAACCTGAAGTCGGAGTTAATCCTAAAAGAGAAGCAAGGTCAAAAAGCCGCTGGTGGCCGCCACGGGGTTGGTGGCCGTAGCATTTCGATCCCTGAATCAATGCGAAGAATAAATGAACCCTCAAGATAAAAGATATTCGAACAATTACAGTTCTTTTACTGAAAATTTAAGATACTTATTAAGTTTTTCTATGATGCCGCTATTAGGCTGTCTTTTTCTGGGTAGACTTGGGATACAGACACCTTCAGAACGAGAAATAGATCCTCTTTCTGGATCCTTTTTTGCGCTTTTTTCTGTGACCTTTTCTATGCCATTTTCTGTGCCCTTCTGCAGTAATGAAATTTGGCTAATTATTATTTGCGGATTATCTATAATTTGTTTAGTTATAAACATAAAATTATCTGCTAAGCGAGCAAAAGTCGATTCATTATAAAGGGCTGCCGAATATTCGATTTCAATATCCAGTGCATTGCAATCGGAAATTTCCTCACTACTTTTCTCATCATCGTTATTTCGCAAATCATTGTTTAGCAAACTTTCTATATCTAGGTTATTGCACCATTTTGTCGTTGTTCCTGGAAAATCTAACGAGTATTTTTTAGCTTTCTTCATTTCGAAAAATAATTGTGGAAAATATTTTTGGTATCCCTCTTCCTCGCTTACATTATCCATTAACATATCAAAAGGAATATCTTGGTTATCATAAGCTTCCAGTGCAGATATTTTTATGTCATTCAATAAAGCCAAGAAAGAGCACTCTTCTTCTATTTTACTTCGCAATATGATATAGTTCACGAAACAACCAATTAAATTTTCTACACCATCGTAGTGTCTGCTAGAAATAGGGGAAACGACAAGGATATCGTTTTGATTGTAAATTTTATGTAATGCCACTTTATAAATGGCTAAAAGAGTTATAAATAATGTTGATGAAACACCGGCGCTTAATTCTTTTAATTTTCTGGTTATTTCTTCATTAAGGCTAAAACGGTAAGAACCTGATTCGCTTACCACTTCGTTATTCTCGTGATCAAATGGGATATGGAAAAGCTTGTGATTATCTAGCTTACTTTTCCAAAAGTTTAACTGCTGATCAAGCTTCTCGCCTTCAAACCAAGCTTTTTGCCATGTTGAGAATTGTCCATAGGATGACTCGAGTTTTATCAGACCCGGAAGATGTCCTTGTAGATAATTTGTATAAATCCTACTTAATTCTTGAGAAAAAATGCCTACAGACCATTCATCACTTATGATATGATGCAACAAAAAAACTAATATATATTTATCATTATCCAATTCAATTAAAGTAGCCCTGAATAGAGGAGCTTGATTTAAGTTGAAGGTATGATTTATCTCTTGCTCTAAAATACACTGTATTTCTTTTTTACTAAATTTTTGTTCATTGCATGGCTTCTTTACCTCTAGCTTATATTCAACCTTATCAAACACTTTTTGGAATAGTTCTCCGTCCTTCTCTAGAATTCCTGTTCTTAAAGATAAGTGCCTCGCAATTAAAAAATTAATAGATTTATTTAATATTTCTACATTAAGGTCCCCTGCCACTTCTATGATATAAGGAATGTTAAATATAGCAAAGCCAAAGTTTTGACTCATAAACTTATCTAAATTCCAGACTCTCTTTTGGGCATAGGAAATGGGAAATAAATAATTACTCAAATGACACCTTTTTATCTTTGGTAAAATTTAGTTTATATATGGCCTTTGCTTACTGTGTTTTTACTGAGTTCTTTTCATCAATTAGTTTACAGAGCAAACATATTTTGGGAAAAGAAAAAAATTCTCTAAAGGATATATTAACTTGCAGTATCTTTTTAATCTGAGAAATGATGGCAGTAGCTTTGAGGGAATCTCCACCCAAGTCCATGAAATTGTCATCAACCTGTATTCCTTTATTTCCCAAAACACTGCGCCATACATCCAGAAGAACCGATTCTACCCTAAGATTGTTGTATTCTCCGTTTTCTGTTTTATTTTCATCATTTGAAGCTTCTGAAGCTCGCTTTGCTATCGGTTCATCTTTGCCGTCGTTTTCAAGTGAATCAGATAAACATGCAGTCATTATTTCAATATGAGAAGGCATTAATGAATAAGGCAAGTTAAGGGCCATGTATTTTTTCATTTCTTGGATAACTTTATCCTTATCCTTGTCATAATCCAAATCCAATCCTTCATGCAATTTTATATAAACCTCAATATTGTTCTCCAGGTCATTTTCTTTTAATAGAGCCCTTGCTTGCTCTACTTTTTCATGTTTACTCAATAAGAGTTCAATTCTGCTCAAATCCATTGTCTGATCCGCCTTATTCAAAATATCTATTTTTAAAAACCTGATAGAAGTTTCAAAAACCTGATTGAATCTAATTTGACAGCTAACATACCATCACAATCTTCCGGTATTTTTTTATCTTTAATGCCTACATAAATTCAAAAGTTCAAAAATTGAAAACTCCTTAATTGAAAACTCCTTACATTAACCTATTCGATGAAAAAATGGAATTAAAGGATAAGTTTTTAATAAATTAAATAGTGGATTGATGGACTAAACGAAGTGTATACTGTCGACTAGCGTCTGTTACATCTTAGCCATTGGGCTTAAATTGACTTAGGTTGACTTTATGAAAATATTGTTTGTTTCTCCCCATCTAGATGATGCCGTCTTATCCTGTGGAGGCCTTATAAGTAAAGAAGTGCGACTAAACAACTCAGAAGTCTATGTATTAAATATTTTTACCGGACTTCCGGAAGCCAATAATCTATCAGATGCTGCTATACAATTTCATCAAAGTTGTGGATTAGGCCCTAATGCCATAGAGATCCGCCGAAAAGAAGAAATAGCTGCTTCAAAAGAGCTTGGATTCATTCCTTTATTTCTCGATCAATTCGAAAGCCAATATAGATTCAATGAAATTGGTAAGCACTTCTATGCTTCGTTTGACGAGGTTTTTGAAGGGAAAGCCGAAAAAGAAGGAAAATTAATTTCAATTCTGGAGCAGGAAATTGCAGATATTCAGGAGAAGAATCGATTTGATGCAATCTTTATCCCACTGAGTATTGGCAATCATGTGGATCACGTAATTACAAGGAAAAGTATCGAAAATCTCTCGAAAACAAATTTGTTTACTGATAAAATCAAGTATTATGAAGATATGCCATATGCTCATCAAGGAGTGCAAGGGTCTCCTTATATTGATAATTCCCTAAGCCCTGCGTTAGAATTAATTCATGATATAGATTATCAGAGAAAATTACATGCGATTGGCATGTATGCCTCACAGGCAAGAATGTTATGGCAAGACAAAGATCATATGATTAAAGTGTATGAGGAATACTCCTCTTTTATTTCAAATCAAACAGAAGTGTATTATGAAAGATACTGGCTTAAAAAATCCTAGGAAAATCCTACATATATTAGAACCAGAACCTGAAGGTGAGATGGGGGAGTAGATATGCATCTACTGGAACTCCTTAAAGGTCAAAAGCAAGATCTTAATTTTGAAAATACCATTTTTATTAATCAAAATGATAGTTTTGTAAATCTCTTGGAGAAGGAAAAAATAAAATATCTCTATTTTAAAAAAAAGGAAGGATACATCAAGCATCTACAAAATTTGAGCAAATGGGTCAGCAGCAACAAAATTGATTTAATTCACAGCCACGGATATGACGCCAATTATATTACTTATTTAATAACTAAATTTTTGGGTACTCATATTCCAATAGTAATGTCTTGTCATGGTTGGGTGAGAACCTCTTTTTCCCTTAAATTGAAAACCGCTTTGGACATATATACATACAGGATTGCCAACGCTTTAACAGTAGACGGCCACAATATGCTGGTAATCCAAGAAAAATATCCTAAAGTTCCCGTTCAATATATTCCCAATGGAGTGTTTCCACCCGCTGTAAGCAATTATATCGATATAAATGAAATGTTTAAATTAAAGCCTAACACTAAAATAATAGCATGTGTGGGGCGCCTATCCTCTGAAAAAAGACTCGATATCTTTCTGAAATGTTGCAGAGAAATATTACAAAATTATAAAGAAGAATTGGCATTTTTTATTGTGGGGTCTGGTCCAGAAAAGGAAAAATTAAAAGAATTATCTAAAACTCTTGGACTGGAAAATAAAATTATTTTTACCGGATTGATATTGGACAGAAATCTCCTTGCTAATTTATACAATCAAATAGAATTTTTAATTCTATCATCTGATACAGAAGGTACACCAAGAGTTGTTGTAGAAGCTATGTCTTGCGGCAAGCCTATCGTCGCCACAAATGTAGGTGGATTAAAAGAACTTGTTACTCCTAATAAAAATGGCTATTTGGTTGAAAAAGGGAATTATTTAAAACTTGCTGAGTGTTCACTTGATCTCTTAAATAATAAAGACAAAAAACTTTTGTTTGGCCAAGAAAGCTCTAACATTTACAACAACCATTTTACTTTAGAAATTCAAAGAACTTCGATAAATCAATTGTATGAGAAAATTTTAACTGGCAAAAATGAGGAAACAATATGAAAGTCCTTGTTGTAGGTGGGGCAGGTTTCTATGGCAGTCACGTTGTAGAAGCATTTTTAAATCAAGGTTGGGACGTCACTGCTATTGATTTTCTTTCAAACGGCAATAAATTGCCAGATCATATAAAAGCAAATATCGATTTTAAAGCAAGAGATGCACGCGAACCTGGTTTATTAAAGGTACTGGCTCGCGATGCAAATGGAATTGTCAATCTTGCTTCAGTCGTAGGAGTTGATAATGTTATTTCAAACTCTACCAAGCAGATGGATAATGAAGTCGAAATTGTAAGAGCAGTCTTTGAGGCGAGTAAAAGCAACAATAAATGCCCTGTCATCTATGCTTCAAGTAGTTCCGTGTATGGTTCTATGAACCAAGGAATTGCTGCTTTTGAAGATATGCCAATTTCAGGTTCTTCTTCCTATTCAATTGCAAAAGCTTGGGGAGAAAAATATGCTAAGTGTCAAGCCGAATCTGAAAATATTAATGTAACAGTCATACGCCCTTTTAATCTATACGGTCCGAGACAGGATAATCGAATGGTTATCCCACGCTTTATTGAAGCAGGTTTAGCTGGCAATAACCTTAAAGTATACGGTGATGGGATGCAGACACGGGATTTTACCTATGTTAAGGATGGCGCAGAAGCCATTGTCAAGTTATTAACAATTAGAGTGAACAAGGAAGACAGCAGCAACTTTCGTGTTCTCAACATCTCCACTGGACAAGAAGGAACCATTAGAGCACTGGCAGAACAGGTGATTGAATTAACCAATTCGAAATCCAAATTAGAATTTCATGAAATGCCCCCTGAAAGGTATGATTATGAAGTCAGCAGACGGTTCGGAGATCCAACGCAATTTTTCAAGTTTACCAATTTGAAACATTTAACAACATTGAAAGAAGGGTTACAACAAATCCTCTCTGCATTGTAAGGTTGTAGTTTAGAGAGCTTGGCATGATGAGTATCGAACAAACTGTAATTTCAAGACATGACTATACTTCATTAAATACTTCAACACATAATTCAACACATGATTCACTACAAAAATCATTATATAAAATGATTACTGGTCCTAATGAATTGTATGTAAAGATTAATCCTGTCTCAAATCTCATTGCGATTATATCGATTGATCGCGCAAACTCGGAATACAAGTCAGCATTGGGGGGTACGCGTTGTATTTATTATTCCTCAATTGAGGACGCCATTTTCGATGCAGTCAAATTATCGAGAGCAATGACGTATAAAGCAAAATTTGCAGAGCTTCCCTTTAATGGAGGAAAAGCTGTTTTGATTAAGCCATCGAAGAATGTGGATAAGCATAATTACTTTCTAGAATACGGTCAATTTATCGAGAGTCTAGAGGGGCGTATCATCACGGGCTGCGACAGTGGTGTTTCCCCAGAAGATTTACAAATTGCGGCTAAGAACACCAATTATATTACAGCTTTAACCTCCCATGATAACATAGACCATTTGGCTTCCTTGACAGTGGCCGGCGTATTAGAAGCAATGAAAGCAGCAGCTCTGTTTAAGTTCGGAAAAAGCAACCTGTCAGGATTAAAAATTGCAGTACAAGGTCTTGGAAAAGTCGGATATCTTTTGGCGAGCGTTTTATATGAACAAGGCGCAAAGCTCACAGTGACTGACATCGATTTGCAGAGAACTCATCTATTTCAGGAGAAATGCAAGACACACAAGACACAAGTTGTCGAGCCCTCTCACATACATAAAGGTGAGTATGATATTTTTGCACCCTGTGGTTTAGGAGAAGTGATTAATAATGCAACAATCACTGACATTAACGCAAAAATAATTTGTGGTTCAGCAAATAATATTTTAGCTTCTGAAGAGATGGACGATCTCTTATATAAAAGAAATATCATTTATATCCCCGATTTTATCGCAAATGTTGGGGGCGCAGTTTTTGCTGGAAACTCTTATCTAGGGCACCCATTAGAACACGCCCAAAAATGGATCGAAGATAATATCCACAAGAAAGTATTAGATTTATTGACATATTCAAAAGATCATAACCTTCCTTACAACCTGGCTGCCCAATGTTTAATGAAATAGTTTTGCAGGAGCAACATCAGCATTCGCCGGAAGACATTCTCATGAAGAGAGTGAAGAGAAGTACGCACTTAAATTTACTTCGCTTGATGCTTCAAGTGCGCTCATTTGATAAAAAAAGCGCTATGCTGGTAAGACAAGGTAGGGCTCATGTTCATGTCTCAAGTAGTGGACATGAAGGTTTGATGGCTATTCCTTTTTTATTGAATAAAGAAGATTATCTTTTTCCCTACTATAGGGGAAGTCATTTAATGCTTGGGAAAGGGATAACCATCAAAGAATTAGTCCAGGATTTCTTAGCAAAGCCATCTTCGACTTCTGGGGGTAGAAGTATGGTTGCTCATTGTGGTTCATTCACTTATAAAGTCTTTCCGAGTGCTGCCCCGACTGCATCACAATGTTTGCCTGCCGTTGGTTCAGCCTGGGCCCAAAAAATGGACAAATTGAATCATCTCACCGTTTGTAGCATTGGAGATGGAGCAACCCGTGAGGGAGAATTTTATGAGGCAGTTTGCCATGCCGTCCAAGAGCAATTACCCATTATTTTTTTAGTAGAAGATAATCAATATGCAATTAGCACTCCTACTGCAAAATTCTTACCTTTTCAGATGGGCATATTTAATCAAGAATTGCTGACTCAGATAGATGGCCGGGATGTATTGCAAGTTCTTGATTGTGCAGCCCGAGCAATTGAAAAAGTGAGGCAAGGTCTAGGCCCAAGTATTTTATGGTGTTCTGTAGATAGGCTTGATTCACATACCGTGGGAGAAGATCACAGACTTTATAGAACGCCTGATGAATTGGCGGCTTTGTGTGATCCGATCCAGGTTTATGCCGCTCATCTTATAAAACAGGGCCACTTAACAGAAGAAGAATTAACAAAAATAGAACTATCTCTGCAAAATGATGTCTTTGCTACTTTTGATGAAGTTTTAGAAAATCAAAAAGAGGAACCCGATCTAAATATAAAAGAACATTTGTATGGTGCGGCCGTTACCCATCGCGAACTATTCACGGAATTCCCTCTGTCTCAGCAAATTTCGCAGTCTTCGCAGACTTTGCAACCTCCGCAGACTTTGCAGACTCCGCTGACAATGGTGGATACAATAAATCTGGCACTTAACTTAGGACTTCAAGAAAATAGTAATATGTTACTTTTTGGTCAAGATATCGAAGATCCAAAGGGCGGTGTTTTTGGTTTTACTAAGGGGCTTAGCACTCTTTATCCCAATCGTGTAACCAATGCGCCCATTGCAGAAGCTACAATTATTGGAGCAGCAGTAGGCTTAGCTGTTCATGGATATAGACCCGTATTTGAAATACAATTTATTGATTTTATTACGCCTGGGTTTGATCAGTTGGTTTCTCAAGTTGCGAGCTTGAGATGGCGTAGTTGTAGTCAATGGTCTTGCCCTATGGTTCTATATGCGCCATACGGTGCGTACTTACCAGCAGGAGGACTTTGGCATAGTCAAAGCAATGAAGGGTGGTGGACGCACATCCCTGGCCTTAGAGTAGCCGTACCAAGTACACCAGAAGATGCCTTTGGCTTATTTGCTGCCGCAATGCAAGATCTTGATCCTTCTCTCATTTTGATACCAAAGCATATTACGAGAATAAAGAAATCTGTCACGAAATTCAAGGCCATATCTTTCGGTATTGCCTCGATTGTAAAAGAGGGCACAGATGTCACTGTAGTATGTTGGGGAAACATATTAGAACTTATGGAAAAAGTCGATGCTTATTATAGTGAAATTGGAATTTCCTTAGAAATAATTGATTTGCGAAGCCTTGTACCTTGCGATATGAAAACGATAGCAAAATCCTTGGAAAAAACGGGTCGTTTGGTAGTCGTGCAAGAAGATAACAAAACCAGTAGTTTTGGGTCTACCATCATATCCAATATTGTTTCCAATACGGAATGGTTTTCTTTTTTATATGCTCCTCCCCAATTAGTAGCGCGCGATGATATCCATATTCCTTATCATCCAAGTCTAGAATATGCTGTCTTGCCATCCGTAGAAGATGTCATTGCGGCAATTAAAAACACCTTAACAATTCTCTAGAGAAATATATGTCTAAACAAACTGCAACAATTAGCCCTGTTATTTCTGAAATTATTGTTCCTCAAATGGGGGAAGGATTGAGAGAGGTAACTATTATTCGTTTTTTAAAAAATCTTGGTGAAAAAATAGAAAAAGATCAGGTTTTATATATAATGGAAACAGATAAATCTACTTTCGAAATTGAAGCTCTGGTTGGCGGTCATTTGCTGAGTTGGGAAGTAAATGAAGGAGATATCGTAGCCGTAGGTGCTAGAATTGGTACAATTGAAACCATAGATACACACTCCAAAGTTGTTTGCGAGCCTGAAAAAGAAAGTATGTCAAATTTTCCATCACAAAATGACAAACAACTTTTGTTGAGTGAAGACGAAAAAAAAATATTCAGAAAAATTCCCCCCAGGACTCGACTCTATTGTAAAGAGGCGGGGATATCTTTAGCGGAAATGCTGGCAATACCGCAGGATGGTTCTGTTTTGTTATCAACAGATGTAGACAATTATCTTGAACAAAAAAATAAACTGCAAAATGTATCCAGAACTGCGGAAGAAGATATACGAATATATCAGGACATTTACATCCCAGAACAACAACAAATGTTAAATGCGCGATTTAAAGCCAGCCAGCAGAATATTATTCCTGCAACCTTGGTCGCAACTATTGAATTGATTAAATTAGAAAAAGTTGCGCAATTCTTTAGGGAACAGGGTGCTGATTTGGATAATCAAAAAGCAATTTCTGTCTTCCAAGCATTTGCTTATTGTGTAGCACAAGCTTGTATAAAATATCCTTTATTTCGAACCATGCTCATCGGTAAATCTATTAAACGCGAATTTTCTCATGTTAATTTAGGGATTGCTGTTCAAACTCACCAAGATGATTTAGTAACAGCTGTGATCCCTGCAGCAGACACCTTAAATTTTGATAGCTTCATAGATGCTTTGCAAACCCGCGTTGAACGAGCATTAGATGGGGAAGATCAAATCAAATTACGGCCCAATATCATTTTAAGTTATATGGGAGATTGTGGGGTAGTCTGGGGGTCGCCTCTTTTAGTTGATCCCGCAATAGCACTGTTGTTTTTAGGCTCCCCCTACCCTCCAGAATTAAACTACCTTCATCTCTCACTGACAATTGACCATCGTATCATTAATGGTATTGAAGCCTCCAAATTCTTGCAGCACATAAAGAAAATAATAGAAAATCTATCAGGACTGGTCGATTAAACAAATTTGCCATGCCAATGGCCGGTTACCATCTAAAATTTAGGAATTTGTATATCCTGGTTTCTATGGCAAAATTCTGCGAGTAACTTTAGCCCCGTTCTATCATCATTACGACTCTTCAAAAACATCAATGGTACACCATGACTATCTTTTGTTGATCCATTAAACTTCCTAGCCTTTAAAAGAGCGAGACGCTGTTGTACTTGCTTAAGACGCTCCTCATCAATAGTTTTTCCAAATTGCTGTTCAAGCTGCATTTCTTGAATTGTGGACTTAAGACTGTTTTTCTGTGCTTTTGTTTCTCGACTTAAGGCAGCATATAAACTACTGCGAAAATAAATAATGAGATCATCAACATGCCTGGCACTTAAGCGATCATAACTTCGATCCTCTTTTTTTGATCGAATCACCGTATATTCTTTAACATCATCTGGAATTTCTCTGAATGCAGTCGCTACATTCATTTCCCATCCGAGCAATATTAAACCAATTTTAACGATTGGCCAAATAATCATAGACAGAATCCTACCAATCATTGGTCTTGGAGAACAGTTTAATCCTATTTTATCTGGATTTTCAAAGATTGTTCGTGCCAAACCGCAAACAGCTTCAGATAAGCTTGCGGGAGCACGATCACTGAATATTTTAACGGACTGGTTATTTTTAAAACAATCAATGGCAACAAATATGGCAATCATTGCACCTAAGGAATGACCATACAAAATTATTCCATTTGATCTACCTCTTCTAGTTTTAACAAAACGATAGACTTCCTTTCCATCATCGATTAATTCTTGTTTAATAATTCCCTCTCTTCTATTAGAATTAACAGTCCTATAATTAAAAGCAAAAATATTGCATTTTGTACCTTGAGCCATTAAAAAAAGATATTCGAGATTCTCTTCATAACACGAATCATTTGTGTTGAAAACTATGATATCTTGAGCTTCCGCTGAAACCTCTATTTCAAAAACATTCAATCTCTGGAGAGGCAATTTATGCACATAAAATCGCATATTATTCTCCACAATATTTGCTTTCCAAATAGCCATGTACTCTGATGCCAAAACACGATTATTGTCTAGACCAACCTTTAGATAGGTAAAATCTCTTGATTGCGCTGGTAAAATGAACTTGCTGGCAGCTCTGGCAAGCTTTCTTTGAACAAATTTTAATGCGAGAATTATAACTGTAAACCAAGTAAATAATAATAAAATTCTAATTATTTTATTCTCTTCATTTGTCATATATTTTCCTGAACAAAAAATAGGGTTTCGAATAACTTATGTAGAAGAAAAAACTGAGAAGCAATAAGGCACCGCTGGTATAAAAAACTATGTTTTCAGAATAATTTTGGTACAAAAACCCAGAAGAAATAGATGCGACAATTGTTGCCAAAGCTTTTGTGCAGTCCGAAATTCCCATTATTACACCCGTTCTACCAGAGTTAAGTGATGAACTTGCTATATTGAAAAGAATTAATGGCGAAAGTAAATATACGCCTACAGAAAAGATAATACAGAGTATTATGAATACAATAGGACTATTTGCCTTTTCAAAGAGCATGCAAGAGATAAAACATAATGAATAGCAGGATAAAACTATAGCCAACTTATTATTTTCAATAGATCCTCTAAGCACCAGCTTTTGAGCCAGAGTACCAACCATTATATACAATAAAAATAATGCCGCAAGGGCTTGGGTGGTAAAGCCAAATTTTTCATAAACTAATAGTGGAAGTACGGAAGAAATACTCATTAATGAAAAGTTAAAAAATAAATAAGATAATATATTTAAATTAATATTCTTCCATGAAAAATCCTGCACCTTTTGGACCTGGTTTTTTTTTGGTATTGATCTACGAACGCACTTAATAAGTGCGAAAGAAATCAGGAAGTTAATTATTATAGAAAAAAGAAAAATATTTTGATAAACCAAATCCTCTTGAAAAATAAATGGCAGACTGATACACATTCCCATTCCTAAAATATCACCTATATTTCCAAATACAGAAAGGGCAGCAAAATTTTCAGTCAGCTCTTCTTTTTTCGATAAATTGGTAATAGCAACTTGCAAAATACATAAATTTCCTGACATTAAACCCATAATAAATCGCGCAACATATATTAAGAATACATTTTTGGATACAAGTAGGACTACGTAAGAAAATATGATGCCATTTATTGTAAAAAGTAATAATTTTTTTTCGATAAATTGTTTATCTATCAAATAGCCAATAATAGGAACAGATATGAAAAAACCCAGGTAATAAATGGCTGTCAAACCAGTGATTTCTAAGGGAGTCGCACCAAATTTCATCGCAAAATAAGGTAGGCATGGAAGAATGATTGCAAAACTTAAAGAATCTATCAGAGCAATTAGCTTGAAGACTAATAATTCCAAGTTTTTTAACGGCATATTTTTTTTGTTATATTAAGCAATACCATGTTCCTTAAGTTCAATCGCAATATTAGTCCATCTCATGGCCTCTTTAGAGGGCTCGACCCAACTTCCTTCCTCCATCTTTCCAATAGCAGGACAAGGCAATGCCCAGACTTTTTCTTTATCCTGACTTTTGATCGCTTGCCAAACCTCATTTTTGACTGATTTGGACTTAGAAGAATTTAAAATATCCAAAATATTGCCTTGGCGAATATTGCCAAGCGTTTCACGTGTTAATTCACATGCATTGACAGAACCATCAGGCGTTATACGAAATTTTAGAGTGCCCGCTGTGCAAGCCCTACAGCCCCCCTCAATGTCAATATATCCTGTTTCCATAAGTTCTTTGAGCGTAGAAGATTGCGGACGAAACTCCAGAGGATATAAATCACCATCCATAGCTGGCATTATATGACTATTAACTTCAATGTTTATATCAAGATCCTGCAGCAATCGTACAGTCTCTTTATACTCTTTTTCCTGGTAAGAAGTTACAATGATTTTGCCTGTCACATTTAAATTTGCTTCCTTCATTTTTTTTAGATTATTTACTACTTTGTTAAAACCAGATTCAAACCCAGTAAACTTTTTATAAGTCTCTGCTGAGGAACCATAGATGCTTACTTTGATCTCTGAAATTTCATATTCGCTAAATAAATCTAATATATGAGGTTTTATGGCTGTTGCATTAGTAAGTACTGTTAAATCCAAATGGAGTTTTCTGGCTTCTTCAATAACATGAGGAAAATTCGGCATTAACGTACATTCACCTCCAGTGACATTAAAGAAAAATAAACCAGACTTTGAAAAATCTTGCAACATTACAGTAATTTCTTCTTTTGTTAACTCATTTATTTTCGCATGTTTTAAATAATTGGGTTGATAGCAATAGACGCAGCGTAAATTACATCGATAAGTCATTTCATACTCTGCCAAAAGTGGTCTGTTGGTTTTTCTACTTATAGAAGCCATTTTCTTTTGTATGCTTCCTATATCATTCAAAGTGTGTGAAGCCGAGTTTGAACCAACTATTTTATTGTCACGTAAATTATTATTGTTAAGTAACCCGTATTTTTCTAGTTGCTTTATCGCATCAACAAAATCATCCCCAACTTCTTTTACAGAAGGAAATTTTCTTTCAAATTTTTCTTTGGCGTCATTGATACTTTGCGTTGACAGTAAGCACTCCCAAAGTATCCCTAAAGTATTCGAAAATTCAAAAAATCTTCTACTTGGAATATGCTTTACAAACCAGACCTCTCCAAGCTTTTGCATTGCAAGAACATGATTATTAATGCAGCTCATACTGTTTCCTTACACTTACATCAAGATTAAAAGTACCTTTACAAACAAAGACAAATGTCCGCCAAACACTATTACATTTCAAATAGATGACATTATATGCTAATTCACCAAAATTTAGGATGCTGTCCCCTATCTCGATTTCGCCTTCTCTTACGATCGGCTTATTATAACTCTCAAACAACAATCTGGTATATGAAGAGGACGGATTTCCTCTGAATTGAAATTGAAATTCTATTTTACTCAGTTGTAAAATGTTAAGTCTATTTTTTAATTCACCATCATGTTGGATAAATTCTATTTGATGATTCTGATTCAAAATTTCATCCCAAGGCCAAAAATCTCTTGCTGGAAGTACTAATTCTTCGGTACTGATAGAAGTCCACCAAGGTTGTAACAAACTAAAACCAGATTTTAAAAGAGAAATGGCGCCATTGGATTGAAAAAATCGCAAATTTTGTAGGTGTTGGGGTTGTGCATCGACATTAGAAAATAACACATTAATATCTGCAACATTTTCGTTATATATAATTTCCTGTTTCCCTAAAAAACTTGATAAATTATTGTCTTTTTTATTAATAATAATTCTTGAATTTACATTTTCTATGATAAAACTTTCCTTAGTAAAGGACATTCGGTTCGGAAGCATTGGGTTAAGGTCAAATTTTTGCCAAATCTTATAGCATAATGGCAAAGGATTTATTATTTCATCGTCTGCATATGAAAACCAACCATAATAATGAAAATATCTTTGAAGGGCTTCAGATTTCCTTGCCATAGGCTGAGCAGTCAGCCAATCTACCTTTTGTTCTTTAGCAATCCTAAAGGCAGTTTTCCAAAGATTTGTTGTTTTGCTTTGTTTTTTAATGGCTTTATCATAAACCAGATTGTATGCCCAGAGGACGGAGGAAGATCTCTTTATAAAACAAATAACTGCCTCAGCACCAAACCCTCTATCTACTACCAAGACAAGATCAGCCAAATGATGGCTTCTTAGAAATATAGGAGCGTCTTTGCCATCCTCTGCTAACATTCCACACTTTATATACAATTCTGTTAGCCTATCATCATCGGATTTTTGATACAATCTTACTTCCTCAAAAAACCAGGAGTCCTCAAGCTTGTTTGCTAAGTTCTCCATGAGAGGACTGTTTTGCTGTGTTTTCATATGCTCGAATTACTCGAATGGCTTCTGAAGAAGGAACGTTAAATGCACCATCATCAAACAACGCATCAGCGGTACACCTGTAGACATCTTCACCGAAAGACTTACAACCAGAACAACTATTTACTTCTCCTCCTAAGAGTGTTCTGACAGTATTTAAATTTTTAGATTCTTTCCATATTGTTTCAAACGATTGTTCTCGAATATTTCCTAGGGGATGGGTAAGTAACGAGCAGAGAGCAACATCACCGTTTGGCATAATATCAACCCGCGCAAAACCGACTTCACATCTTTGATTCTCATTTAATGTTATTCCTTCATCAAAGATTTCTTTGAGTTGATCGTTGTCTAAGCGTAAATGACGCGTATCTACTTTGCGATCACTTGATAAATGTACCTGAGTATGTGGAAAATACCTGGCCCCCCAGCCCAATACTAAATTTCTTAACTCTTTCCATTGTGCGAAATTTGATTTATTTATGGAACATCTAACGCCCACTTCAATTCCATGTTTTAGCAATAACTCTATTCCATTACAGGCACGTTTGAATGTACCATCTACTTGAGTAAAAGCGTCGTGAATGCTAGAATTTGGGCTAAACATAGATACAACAACGAGTTGAATTCGGTGTTCTGATAACCTTTTAGCAACATCCTCTTTCACATAAGTGCCATTGGTTGAAATTTCAACCGCAAATTCATACTTATCTGTCAAAGATAAAATTTCATCAAAATCCTGTCTTGCAAAAGGCTCGCCTCCCGCAAAATCAAAGAAAAATGTCCCTAAACCATACATTTCTTGGAACAGATTATCTATTTCTGTTAATGATAATTCTGTTTTTTTAGCATAATTATCGCCGCCTGGAATACCAGGTCTTTCTCCGTTATAGCAATATTTGCAAGCAATATTACAACGATAAGTGGTATTAAATTTACATTTAAGTGGTACCTGATTTCTTTTCGCAAGCGCCCAACACTTTGAGTATCCAAACTCATCGTTTCTTTTCATTCTATTTTTTTCATCTGTGATCTGACCGTTCGATTTTATAATTACTTTTTTACCATCGATTAATATGAGACCGGTCTCAAAAAGCGCATTTATGAAAACGGATACATCTTCTATCGAGTTTTCAATGCTAATATTGTATTTTTGACTTATATAATGTCCGAGTTCGGCAATAGTCGTATTTTTATTTTTTATTTTAGATATAAGATCTAAACCCAGCTTTTCAACTTCATATAAATCACCCTTATACATCAACATACCAGTGTTGTAAAGGTTCCTAAAGGCAACTTCCTTGTGATTAAAGCTGATAGTAGTTTCTGACATAAAGCGTCCTTCAGTAGATTTCCTGCAATCGTTCCCGCACTGCCCTGGAACGCCCATCTTTGGGCAATCTCGCATTAAAAATTCAACAAAAATTGCTCATTTACTATGTGTAAACTCCGCTGTTTTGTTGAATTTTTAAAGCAACCTTGCCTCAAATCTGGACGTTTTTCCAAAGCGAATCTCCTGTGCCTGAACAGTTATGTTTGCCAAGTTAAATGATGAACTGGGGAATATCAAGGGTATTGATATTCCCCAGTTTATAGAACTCATTCTAACATTTACTGCAGCAATTATTTGCCCCAAGCTTTCCAGATGGATGTTCATCACAGAAAACAAAACTTGGTTTTTCATAAACTATAACGCCTGGATCCTCGGTACAACTTATTGAGGTCAGGCTATTATCTGAAGAAGTGCTTGAGTCTGTTAGATTTTTCATATCAACTTCGCGATCGTTCATGTCTCCTCCCTGGGTTTACTCATTTATTTAGACAATTTAATATTATTTAAGTAAAGTTAGAAAATCAATAGTAATTTCAGTAGTTTTTTATATTCTTTGCATTCAAGATAGTTATCTAATCACCTAATTCTTTATCTTTAAATGATATCAGTAGGCATCAAATCCTCTCTAATCATGATATTATTTATGTCGACACTGAACGAAAGTTTTAAATAGGAAAAGTCATGTTAAAGGAACTTAATTGCTTTACAAAAACACTAGAAGAGAGTATCCCAATTATCCCTTTGACAAAACAAGAATTTGAAGAATGGCTAAACGAACAAACTTATAGCACCAAAGTATGGATTCAAAAAACTCGCTATGATGGGAGAGCGGGTAGTTATTGTTTAATTCCAGATGATCATGGCAAACCCGACAAGATTTTGTTTGGAATAGAGCATCTTTATGATGTGACATCATATTCTATATTGCCTAATGTTCTTGGCGAAGGTCATTACATCCTCGATTGACAAGGCGCTGATTGAGATTTTATGAGAAAAGCCCTCACATTTTGGGGTATAGGTGCTTATCGATTCGAAAAATACAAAAATATTCCGCAATTATATCCTAAAATTTTTATTTCAAACGATCTAGATTATAATTCTATAGAAAACATGGTGAAGGCAGTATACCTGATACAAGATCTTATCAATACACCGAGCGAAGACATGGGTCCTGAAGAGATTGCACATACCTCGAAGGACATTACATCACGTTTTGATGCTCAAATTAAAATAGTTAAAGATCGTGAACTGCTGCTTGAAAATTATCCCAGTATATTTATGGTGGGTCGTTCCAGCAGTCGAACTCCCTGTTTAATCGATATTACTTGGGGAGACCCTGAAAATCCTAAAGTCACCTTAGTCGGTAAAGGTGTTTGTTTTGACTCTGGCGGACTTGACTTAAAACGTTCCGATGATATGAATTTAATGAAAAAAGACATGGCAGGTGCAGCTCATGCGCTTGGTCTAGGGTATTTGATTATGGCTGCAAATCTTCCAATACGATTGCGCTTATTAATACCAGCTGTAGATAATGTTATCTCAGGCAATGCTTATAAAAGAGGTGACATCATCACAACTCGTAAGGGAATAAAAGTCGAAGTTGGCAGTACTGATGCAGAAGGTAGATTAATTCTATCCGATGCATTAACAGAAGCTTGTAGTGAAAAACCCCAATTATTGATAGATTTTTCAACTCTCACTGGTGCAGCATTGGCTGCTGTCGGCACTGAAATTTCTGCTTTCATGTCAAATAACGAAACTCTTGCACAAACATTAATGGAATACGGGAAACAAGAAAATGATCCTCTATGGCAACTCCCTCTCTATAAACCCTACAAGAAATATTTGGAGAACAATATTTGTGAGATAAATTCAACAGGATCTTCTCCCTATGCTGGAGCAATTATGGCTGGATTATTTCTGAATGAATTTGTGTTAGAAAACATTCCTTGGGTACATTTTGATTTTATGGCCTGGAATACTCAAAACACGCTTGGTAGAGAAGAAGGAGGCCAGACGATGGCAATAAGGGCAGTATTTCGTTATATAAAAGAAATGTTTAAATAAAGTGTTTGAAATATACAAGAAATATTTAGGACACTTAATGGGTGTCTTTAGCTTATGTTATAATTCTAATTATTTAATCAGCAGCTCGGCTGATAAAACAATTAAATTTTGGTATCAAGGAAATCGTGTTTTAACACTTAAGGGACACAAAAAAGGTGTTTTTTCAGTGAAGTCTCTTGGCAATTGTATTGTCAGCGGCTCTGAAGACAACACAATCAAGATATGGGCTGCTGGCAAATGTGAAAAAACCTTAATTGGTCACTCTGATTATATTTCTGCATTAACCGTGAACGATGGATTGATTATCAGTGGCTCACACGATAGGACAATTAAGTTTTGGAATCAAAATGGTCTTATTCATAGCATGCAAGCCCACGACGCACCCATACAAAACTTAATATTTTTATCTAGGAAATTATTAGCGAGCACATCTAGAGACGCCACTATCAAATTATGGGATGGTTATCGAAATGTTGCTACACTTTACGGGCATACAGAACCAATATATGCTTTAACAGAAAGCCCCGAGGGAATCTTAATAAGTGGTTCACATGACCGGACTATTCGAGTTTGGAATAAAAGTGTTCCACAAATATTAACAGGCCACACCGGTGCAGTAAGAGCCCTGATTGTATTAGCCGATGGGAAATTGGTCAGTGCAAGTTATGATACAACAATTCGAATTTGGCAAGGTTCTAATTGTATACAAACGCTTCAAGGCCATAGCCGAGAAGTGATTTGCTTACTCGCACTTGATGAACAACATTTTGCAAGCGGTTCTGCAGATGGTATGATTATCGTTTGGAAAAAAGTAACAAATGACTCAATGGGTAACTCAATGGCTGATAAATATTAACATAGTCCCGCTTCCGAAAAACCGGGCTCCTCTTGGATACCACCAAGTAGATTGCGATGGGGATACACCATTGCGTCATGCTGTCAATGTGAACAATGGGAACCAAAAAGAGAGAACATTAAAGTCGAAAATTGAAGCACTTGGTGGCGATCCTGACAGAAACCCTTCCGAAGAATCTTCATGTCTGATTATGTAAATTCTAGTTATGGAAGATTTCTGAACATTTAGCATATATCCGAACATTTCCAGTTGATACAGTGCTCTGTCCATTGAAACCAATTTCCATAGCAGGTATTCGCATTCAAAAGGAAGTTGCAGCTGCTTCACTTCATCTGCTAAATCCAATGATGGGCACCTAATCACCTAATCACCTAATCACCTAATCACCTAATCACCTAATCACCTAATCACCTAATCACCTAATCAAGTTTTTCAAATACATCATAATATTGGGCGCTAAGATAGGATTTTACAAGAACATTTTTTGATTAATGAGGTTTTTTTTGATATTCTCATTTTAAGTTTTGTATGTAAGTAACAATTAGTAAATTACTTATACCAAATTAGGTTTTTCTATTAACTTTAGTTCAGGAGTCAAACTTATGCCTAAAAGACAACGAACTGATGCTGCAGATGTTTTAAGGGATTCAAGCTTAACAAGCACTGCGGGACCCAAGATTTATATTTCTGCCGGAAGTGAAAAAATTCCTTCCGAATTATCAGATAAAGGGGGATTATTTTTTCAACAATATAGCTTCAAAAATGGACCTAAAAAAATTAGATTAAAAGACGGTGACAAGTTGAAATCTCATATTGCTTTGAAAACGGTGTCAGTAGAATTATCAGAAAATAGAACAATACTTGTAAGTAAAAAAACCGTGAATACCCAATACCTGGTTACCATATTTGCTGATGATACAGGTTTCATTAGAGCAACAATGACAGATAATGAAGGGTCTACACAACAGGCTTTTTTTGTAAAAGGAATGAATTCGATAATCGATTGTTCCAATGAAGAAATGATTAGCTGGTTAAGAAATGCACTCTCGGAAAGCTGTTATTTAACTGTTTCAACAGGCGATGTCCACGTACATGTTCGTATTGAAGGAGGTGTTAAGCATAAGTTTTATACTTTTGCTTTTGGGGCAAGTCAAGTCGCATTAGGTGCAGGAATTTCTGTTGCATACCCGGGAGTTGCTACACCACTTGTTTCTGGCTTGCTGAGTTCTGGCTTAAACACAATGCAATATTCCCTTTCAACTCCGGAATCAGAGATCAACTACGATCATTGTTTGAAACAAGCTGGAGCAAGTTTCGCAGTAGGAGCAGTCATGGGAGTAGTACCTAGTGCATCAACCGCGGGTGCTGCAAGCTCTATGATGAATCCTTTAACAACATTTGCACAACGAACAGCATCCAGTGCTGCTTTGGGTGTCCTAACGCCACTTGTTAATAAACATATCGTTACGCCAATAATTAGGGGTGAATTACCCAGGTTTAATTTTGAATCTTTGCAACAAGACTTGAGACCTAAAGAACTTGCAAGAAACGCACTCTCAGGCGCTGTTGCAGGTAATATTTCAAGTTTAACCTCTGCTGTTGCAATTAAACAAATTGAAATAGTGAGTTTGCTGGCGACAAGTGAAGGAAATGCAGCACTCAATGGTGCCATCGCCGGAGGCTTTATTGGTGCAGCAAGTGGTGCTGCGACAAAATTAGCAACGAATGCTGTTGAAAAAGCAACTGGCCAGCAAAAATCATGGACAGACGGTGTCGCTGGCGCAGCAGCACAGGCAGGAACTTTGGGTGCAATAATGGGTGGAATGCAAAGCACAGTTAGATATAAACAGAATATGAATCAAAAACCTGATCAAAGAAAAAAAGAGAAATTAAGTGCAGAAAAAATAGATGAGAAACGAAAAAAACAAAGAGATGCAAAATTGCATCAAATTTCTGATGATGATAAGAGAAGGGAGGAAGAGGTAGAAATTAGAGATGAATCAAGCAAAGAGAGAGAATCAATAGAGAGAAAGACTGATAGAGATGAAAAATCTCACAAAGAAATGCGAAAAGAGCAAGAAAAAGAGGCGCTTCTAGCTAAAATGTCGCAACAAGGTAGTAAAGCCAAAAATCGAAGAGTATTGGAGGCTGAAATTAAAAGATTAGACGAGGCCAGATTAACAAATTCTCGGGCAGATATAGATGTATTTTTTACCGATGATCGCCTTGAAAATTTAGCAAAAAAACTATCAGGACAAGACATAAACGTACCGCATCTTAAGGAACTGCTCAGAGGTGTTGAAAAGGAAACTTTATATAGTATTTCAAGAGACAAACCTGATGCACCTTTGGCAGTTGTTGACAGAATCTCAAAGCAATTGGGACATGTTAGAGGAGAATTGGGATTTGAATATTCTTCACCAGATGCTCTTATAGGTGGAGGACGTATTGTTGTGCCAGAAGACCAAGTTGCAGGTATGGCTGTTGATCTTCCTCATGCCGTTGTCACTAACTTACAAGGAGCTTCACCTGGTGAAGCCATAAGGCACAAAATGTATGCCCACTGTATAGCGCTTTGTGAAAGCTCTGAAGTTAGAAATGATGCCTTAATACATGCTATCGTTGAAGACTATAACAATTTTAACATAGAGCATAGAATTTTTGATGATCGTACATTCACGCCGTTTGGTACAGTCTTACAGTTAACAAGTGATTTTCTTGAACGAATAAGAAAACTTTCAGATGGAGGCAGCCAAATTCTTTCCACTGGTTGGTCGGGCGCACCGGGCCATGCAACAGCTCATCGATTTGAAAGACACAACGACCAAATTACCATAAGAATTTATAACGGAGGGTACGATCCAAGTTTTTATCATACAAGATATGAAGCAAATGCTGATTTTGTGCATACTTATTCATTTGAACCTGTCCCAATAACATCACCCGCTCTAAATGAATACATAAGTAAACTTTTGGAAATTCAAAGGGCTCCTGAAATGTTCGCTGTGGACGCTATGTATCGCCCTAGAGGACTTACGCCAATAGCAGATCAAACACAATCTCCTATTATGCCAATACAACAATCTGGAAATTGTTCCTGGCATAATTTTACTGCAGCACAGGCAGCATCATTTAAAGAAAGTGCTCCTGAACTGATTATGAGAGAAGATGAAACGATGCGACAAGTACGGCTTGCACATCAAGGATTTCCTCAGGGTCATTTAGAAAAGCAATTAGATCTTGTCCCGACTACTGAATATGCAGTTCGCTTTACGCCTGGTGCAGCAAAATTTACTCAAGCACCACCAGATCCGGGTTTTGCAAGAGAACTTGGTCGTGCAATTGCGAATGAAGGACCGATGATAAGTGCGGTAGTAGGTGAAGAGAGGGAGCAAGAAGGAGAAGAGGGTGCACGGAGAGATCGCGGACAAGGACAAAGACCCGGATAAGTCTGCGACACACCTTTTGGTTTTTATTGTTCCTAGCACCCCATCTCTCATTAAATCTGAAACAGGATAGACTCCAGGTTCTGTTCTGTTTCTTGCAAATATTTCCTCCATTTTCAATAACATACCATTTATATAGATTTGGTTAATAACTGATAATGGCATTGCCATATTTATAATAGTCATCATCAACATCAATTTCTATTTCTATGGGCTTTCTAAATTGCGAAGCCCATCTTTCCTCGTCCGTAAGCGCGAAAGTCCCAGAAATGTGTCCATACTGCTTTAGTCTTTTTATTAATATGTTTTTCAGAATACCGTTCGCTCTTTGAAATTCAGCCTCACTCAAATTAGGAAATTTCTCTTTAACGTATTCTCTATCTAATGGTCCCCAGATTTTCGAGAGAGATTCTTCATCAACAACTGGTGATGTTGCTAGTGGTTTTGATGCGTGGGATTTTAAGTATCTGTAATGAAGGTAAGGGGACACACTAACTTTGGTCTTAGTGTAAGTAAAGGGTTTAGAAATTTTCCGTTCCACAGTCTAGCAAGTGGCATAAAACTCTCCGCATGAAATCTAAAAAAGTTTTGAGAATGATAAGCGTAAAATAAATTTTTATAAATATCAATATTTTTTATGATTAAGCAAGTTGTTTTGTATCTCAATAGGAAGATTTAAGAAAATATAGCAAAATTTCTATTTTTTTCTAGCTCAATTGTAAAAATTGACATAATTTCATCTCTTAATTATAAGGCATTTTTTTTTCCAGTTAACATCATAAGTAGACTTTAAAAGCTCTCCTTTGAGAGGTTGGATTGCAACCATATAAAAAACGCATATTTTTACTATATGAATCCTCGGTTTTGAGTGTTTTTGTTGTAAGAATTTTTCATTTGTTGGTCAGCATACTCCAACAAACTGTTTCCTAGTTTCGGCGTGTGTGTAGCTTAATAACAACTTCCTTGCCTTATCTAATTCATTTTGTACCACTTCACATACCATGTCCCATTCTTTGGCATTTTCTTCTATGTTCCATGCCCCTCCCTGCCAATAAATTTCCGGTCTTGCTCCTCTTGAATAACCTTTAGATAAAGCCGATTCGGTACCTATACCAATCGAATCCAGATTTAATTCATTGTCATGATCCACGAGGAGAGAGCGAATAGGTTCTTGAGTAAGATTTGGAAGTTGTCCATATGGAATTGGGTTACACAATACTTGTAAACCGAAAATTGAAAGTTTTTTCTGATGCTCGCCCACTTCTTCCCAGAGATATTCGGGTTCGTCCCAAATCGTAACCCAAAAACTTAAACGATCTTTCTTTTTATTTTGGGCATTCCATCTTTTAAGATAGTCATGATAAGCTTTCTGCAAAGCAAAAAAAGCAGCCAGATAATCTTTCCGCCTTCTTATTGCTTCTAATTGAAGCCAAGCTGCATATTTTTGATGATCAGGGAGTTTCTTAATAAATAAATGCACTAAAAAGAAGTCACCACAAAGTGCCGCTGCTTGTAGCGGACTGACGTCATTAAACTTCATTCTCGTGACCTTTTTTTTCTTTGAACAAATACCTTTTCTTAGAGATTTCACCTTGCCATTCGAATGGATCAGTATTATCGATTTATTAGACAAATTGGGAAGATCAAGTAATTCTAAGATTCTTTTTTTTCTTCCTTCATCAATATTCAAAACACAATCTAACAACTCTGAAGCTCTCGCTTCAGCGAATTTTTTTATAGTTTTTATGTGAAAGCTTAAAATATCACTGTAAGTGCAGCAGGTTTGTGATAATGACATTAGGCTGTTATTATCTAAAAAGGAGCATTGAAGCCTTATTAAATCGGTGCTTTGCCTCAAAATGGGCGGCTTTGGACTAGACTTTACAGTGTTTGGTTTAAATCTTGTCAAGAATTGTGGGATATAGTTCAATGGCATAATGTTTCCTTTAACATACTCGTAAATTTTTTAACAACTATATACGATGACCGAAACTTCTTCTAGAGGATCGGATCCGGTTATAGAAAAATAGTATAAGATAAAGCTTCACATAATAACACAGGAACCCGTATCAGATTTTTGAATACTGATTTTTCCAGCCCCTGAGATTATCTTATCCAAAGGGAATTCTTTCTTTGTAGTTTTTTCGTCATAATACCCAAGAAATTCCTTTATGATTCCCACTAAGTCTTTGGTTAAAATCTATTTTTTCCCCTTCTTCACCCTTAAAGAAATTATCTATCTCTTTTAAACGAGAAGTAAAAGTATCAAATATTACAATTTCATTTGTTCTTGGTGATAGAAAGTATCCGTCCGTTCAATAGCACCTTCCATTGTGCCTTAGAACCATCAAAAAAGAAAGAAAATCATGAGGCCATAGTTCTTCAATACCCAAATGGCTGCATGGTACGAATCAATAGTGCATTTGACCTCAAAATATTGCAGCGTATCAATATTGCCATTTGGGTATTGAACGAGTAAGGAATCATAGCTTTCTTTGTCTTTTGACGGTTCCATGGCAATCTCTACGGGAACAAATTTGGGTGTTTCGATCATATCATCCTTTTTACCTCCTTTATTATTTGCATCAAATTTTGCTCGCCAATATTGAAATGTGGATTGAGAAAGGTTATTTTGATTGCAGTATTCGGCAATTGAGAAATTGGACTTAAGCCAATCTTGGATAAGGTTTTTCCAATTTGAACGTTTTTTCTCCATAATAGTATTTTCAGTAGTTGCCATGATGATCTCCTCCTTTTAAAAAGAAATCATTACAAATTAACTAAATCAATGGAAGGTGCTATTGAACGGACGGATACCAATTATCCTTAAATATACGAAAACTACAAAAAGCACATCATATTTTCATATTCCCAAATGCTCGATATATCTTCCTTATCCTAAGAAGTTGTCACTCACGTTGCATTTATCAAGGGCATCATTTTTGAATCAAAATTGATTGCTTGAAAAACGTGTTTTATAGTTTTTATTGATTTCATGATCAATTATTTTATTTGTGAATCTCATAGTCTACTTATAAAATTTTTAGCTGTTATCGATAAGTATACCAATACTATAAGGTAGCGCAATCTATTAGATATTGTGTTGAAGTGTCAAGTCTGGACATTGGACAATTTATTTTTATTTGTCTAATGTCCAAACTTGACACCGAAGATATTCATTTAAAACAAGCTCTAGACACTATCAGAACGGGTTTCCTAGTCGATTCTCCGCATATTACAAGAACTGGAGGAAAACTTAGAAGTCTTGAACATGAAATATAAGGTTATTCATGGTGTTTTTTGTTTGAGGGATTATACACGAAAAGACCTTTACAAAATATACTCGCAGGTATTAAACAAGTTCCAGGAAGACCTTTAAGAATTGCATCAAAAGAAATTGCATGGCGAGATTTAAAACGTGTAGGACGTAATACAAAACTTGTTAATATTGGGGAAATTAATTAGCACTGAAAAAAATGATTTTCAATTTATAGTGGATAAAGCTATGCGTGTGCAAGGACGTCCTCATATGAGACCTGTTATAGAGAAGGAATTGCTACATTATGATATATTATTTGCACTCGACACCGCCGGTTTACTAGATAATTTAACTTTTCAAGGCGGTACTTCACTCCGTTTATGTTACGGGGCTCCAAGATTTAGTGAAGATTTAGATTTTGCTGGAGGCATAGATTTTGAATCTAAAAACTTAGTTACAATAAAATCGTGCCTCGAAGATTATATTGGGAAACGATATGGATTAGAGATCACCGTCAAAGAGCCTAAAGAATTATTAAAAGAAGAAACAAATAGAAACATTAATGTTGATATTTGGCAACTTCGCTTAGTAACCCATCCTGGTCAAAAAGATATACCAAAACAAATGATTAAAATCGAGGTGGCAAATATTCCTGCATACACCCGAGAAGCAAAGCAGCTTATTCATAATTACGATTTTCTCCCAGATGGCTACAAAGACACTATTGTTTTAGTTGAATCTTTAAATGAAATATTAGCTGATAAATTAATCGCGTTTGTTAATTGTCAACCTCGGATTAGATATAGAGATCTATGGGATTTTCATTGGTTGAAACAACAAGGAGCAAAAGTTGATATGGATTTAGTAAAGAAAAAAATAAAGGATTACTGCATACCCCAAATTACCGTCTCAGATCCGGTTGATTCGATATATATCATAATGGGCAATCTCGATGCCTGGAATCATTCCCATAGACTTACCAATTGCTTCGCTGGCTGAAGCCATTCTCAATTGTTCAGCCGGTATCACATAAAGGAAACAATCCGTTGGGGCACGCCAGTGACGATCAGCTTGCATAATTTCAATTTTGGGACAATCCAAATCAATAATCTTATTTCATAACGTATGGGTTTTATGGATTCATTCGGTAAATTGGACTCTAACTGACAAACATAATGAAAATTGCCGGATAATTTTTCTTTTTCATTTTTAGGTGCATCGATGGTAATTGTCATTTTATAATTTCTTCCACTCTCCGGATCTGTCCAAGTTTCACGGGTCCCTTCGACGCAAGGGGTGCTTTCAATTAGCTTCCGAATGGGAGTTAATCGTTACTCAATTTCTTTTGCTCTTTTTCTATCACAATCAATTTTGGCTAATGATCTGAAAAAAACAAGGCGATCAGAAGTTGTTGGTAACTTCATGCTAAGACTTGCTGTTACTAAAGCAGATGTAGATATCACTATCTTCTAAACCCGCATAATCAATGGTTAATTTTCTGAGTGCTTTATTATTTGGAGATTAAATTGCAAATTCCAATTTTATCCCAACCAATTTGTAGTTGTGACCAGTAATGGTTCATTAAATTGATCAGAGAGTTGATCAGGTCTGCTATTGATGCTTCCAATAGTAGGACTAGGACTTATAAGATACTCACGAAGTGGCGCGCGTTTTACTAAATCAAAACTAACAAGTACAGGTGGACTTTCTGTTACAACCTCAACAACTCTCTCTTGCTTATTTTTGCGCTCAGAATCAGATGTCTGAACTTGAACTGGTGCGACCACTATTGCAACTTCAGGTTGCTTATCAATCGTTTTTGATGGAACTAGAGATGGCGCTACTGATTTTCCAAGATCCATTACTTCCTTATCTTTTCTATGACGAATCTCTACAATCACTTTTGTTTTCGATAGAGTATCCAACAGTTTAGTAATTTTCTGTTTATTTATTTCATCTAAATTAGCATCCCATTCATCTAGTAGATAGATTTCTTCGTCTGATTTACTTACAAATTCATTAATCTGTGCAAGCATTCTTTCCCCTTGAGACATTTTATCTGTAGGAGAATCAAAAAGTAATGGGACAGAAGTAGGGAGATAGATAGGACGTCTATTGGATTCAAGTAAAAGACAGGCCAGTTTACACATTAATATAGATTTTCCAGTGGCATTATTACCTCTTAGGGTCAATCTACCGAATTCTTTGGTTTGAGTTCTTCTCATAACGTCTTCATAAAGTGTGTCAACTGAGGCCAATTGAAGAAGATGAGAGGAATTATTTACAGAAACTGTAATTTTTGATAAGCTGACTTTATAAGTGAGCACAGCATAGTTTTCACCAGGAAAATCATCAGCGACAGAATCAGCTAACTTACCTAAGTTTACACGAACACCTGCCCATCTACCTATTTGCAAGCCGACTGAATTTAAGGATTGAATAGCCTGTAATTGACGGGGAATAATGGCAAGTAATAAAGCCATCCTATCTACTTTCCCAAGAGCGTCACGAAATAGATAAACGGTCACGCCAAACATTGGAAGGCTTGCAACAAAAGTGACTAAACCACTAGACAACTTTACATAGCGCGTATAACTTACAGTTGCATCTAAAAGGCTATTAAAGTGTTCTTCAAATTTTTTCATCCATAAACTACGATTATATTTATTACCAACTACTATATTATCCCAACCCGATTTTAAGAAATTTGTTACTTTATTACTCTCTGCCTGATGTGTTTTCGACAATGTTTCTATTCTACCTTGAAAGCACTTTTCACCCATGAAAAATAAGACTATGGTACTACCATAACCAACACTGTATCGCCAATCAACAAATCTTGACATAGTAATAATATCTATGGCAACAGAAGAAAAATTTAAGACACCATTATAAATAATAGCCAAACCATCGCGATAAATACGACGACCTTCAGCGGTTAAATTTGGTTCAGTTTCTCCGCGCAGTTTTTTATCAATTAATAATTGAGGTTTATCTTTATGAGTATGGCGGAACTTAGATACATACATTTTGGTCGACTCTAATTCTGCTTTTTCTAGACCTACAAAAACTGCGGTATCTGGTAATGGCGCTAAAATATTCGATCCCAGCAATAACCCTAGCCAGACAAACATCATTGTATCCGAACCACCATTTAATAATAATGAAAGCCAAATGGTAGAGCTCGCTTTCAGCAATAAAGAAAAGAAAGCCCAAGCCAATGAAATCTTAGTATGCTTGTTCCAAATAATGCTCGTATCTATTTTTTTTGCTTCTTCTTTCTCTTTATCTTCCAAGTCTTTCATCTTATCCCTCCAATAAATGTCAAAGCTAAGATTATAAATTCCAATACTGATAGTTACTATGTATCCAATACAAGGTCTAGGTCATTGCAACTACGATCTTTCGATTGCCAACATAAGGAGAATGCCCATGAGCCATTAACAAATTATCCAAAATCTTACAATCACCCATTTGCCAGGGAAACATAATTTTTTCTTGCTCATAAACCTCTAAAATATGAGCCACTACTTCTCATAGCATTAAAAATTCTATGGCTATTTGCAATCGGTGTTTCACCTACTTCCTCAGGAGGCAATGCACAAAAAAAAATATATATTTTTTGGCCAAATTTTTGAATAAGCATTTTCATTTTTTTTGCTGGATATTCTGAATTAAAAAAATGTAAATAGTTCATGTACATCTTCACTTAAAAAATTTCCCGCAAGTTTAGTTGGTTTACTTATGCTTCTGGCTGCATGTATATCTTAGCAAAGTTACACTGAAAGTGTAAGAGTTGTTTTGATACCTGTTGGAACATTAAGCTCTACTTGGGATTGAGAAGAAGCATTTTCAAAACAGTTACAGCTCGTACTAACCTGCAGCCAAAAATTTTGCTTGCTGCACCGTTGAGAGAAGGCTGTCACGAACAAGTTGTGTCCTTTCAGAATTTGAATTTATTCAATCCAGAATCTTTCCATGAATTATAGTACCTCTGTCTGTCCTCAAAAGAAAATCTACACTTAGCATATTTCGTGATAACCAAATCACCATTCATAAGTTATTCCCTCCTAATTTCTTGACTTAGAGGGAGTTTAAAAACGATCATGGTTGTCTTCTCTAGGTGGGATTTTTTAGGGCTTACAAATCAACTCAAGCGATGGTTAGATAAGGAAATTGGGGCTCCACATGAAAAGTCTGAAAAAATATTGACACTATCGTTGTGCATCCCTGATGACCGAAAACCGCAAAATGACTGCAGTCATTTTTTCTTTATTTAATAAGGAATCCAAAGATACCAAAATTGAATTTAATTTTACTTCAGACTCATTGTTATTGTTTTAAGATTGACAAATTTACGTGCCATTAATCTTATTATGCAATTCTTGTAGCGAATATACTTTGGAATCTGAATCAATTTCTGAAGAAATAGAAGACGAAGCCCTTTTGCTTTTAAATAAGGCCTTTTCAAAAGTCATGTCAATGCCCATAACTTCTCCAGTTGATTTCATTTCAGGACCTAGCTCATGATTGGCTTCAGGAAATTTATCAAATGAAAAAACAGGCGATTTAACACAAAAATAGCTATGTTGATAAGTTCTCTCTATACCTTGTTCTTTTAGGGATTTTCCGAGCATTGAAAGAGCTGCTATTTTTGCAATGGGTAACCCAATGGATTTTGCTACGAAAGGCATGGTTCTAGAGACTCTGGGATTAACTTCTAGTACATAAATAATATTGTCTTTAAGTGCAAACTGTACATTTAGAGGACCTACAATTTGGAGTGCTCCTGCTAAAATTCTTACTTGTTTTGACAATTCTGCTTGAATATCTTGAGATAAACTAAAAGGAGGTAAAGAGCAAGTTGAATCTCCAGAGTGGATGCCTGCTGGTTCTAGGTGCTCTAAAATGCCAGCAATAAAGGTTTGATTTCCATCTGAAATAGCGTCAACATCAACTTCTATAGCATTTTCTAAAAATTTATCGAGTAATATGGGATTACCATCGGAAACTTGAATGGCTCTTTCAAAATATTTCTCTAATTCAGAATCATTGTGAACAACCTTCATGGCCTGTCCACCCAGAACAAAAGAAGGTCTTAATATTAGTGGATAACCAATTTTTTTAGCAACATCCATTCCTTCTTTAAGTGTGACAGCCGTTCCATTCTGAGGTTGAATTAATTTAAGGTGATTTAAAAGGTTTAAAAATAATTTTCTATCCTCTGCAATCTGGATAGACTGCCAGCTTGTTCCTAATAAAGCTACTCCTGACTCAGCCAAGCTTTTAACTAGTTTAAGAGGCGTTTGTCCTCCAAAATGAACGAAAATTCCAGAGGGTTTTTCAAGATCAATAATTTCAAGGACAGCTTCAAGTGTTAAAGGTTCAAAATATAAGCGGTCTGAGATATCATAATCTGTGGACACTGTTTCTGGATTACAATTGATCATAATGGTTTCAAACCCCGCTTCACGGATGGCCATGATAGCATGGACGCAGCAGTAATCAAATTCTATGCCTTGTCCTATACGATTCGGACCACTGCCAAGCACAATAATTTTAGGGTTTTGGTTAGGCCTTGATTCGCAGGTTGTCTCATATGTTGAGTAAAGATAAGCCGTTTTTGCTGGAAACTCAGCAGCACAGCTATCAACTCTTTTATAAACAGGCCGTATACTATTTCGATGTCTAATTGCGCGAATTTCGGCCTCAGAGGTGTCAAATAAGGTTGCAAGTCGTTTGTCACTAAACCCTTGTTGTTTCCATAGAAATAAATGTTCGGGATCAACGTTAGCAAGATTATGTGATCGAATACTGTGTTCGGTAATGACTAAATCCTGGATTTGATTTAAAAACCAGGAGTCAATACCTGTCAACTCATTTATTTCCGTTAAAGTCATATTTTTCTGAAATGCGAGAGATATGTAAAAAAAACGATCAAAAGTAGATACCAATAATTTCCGTTTCAATTCATTAATCGATAAATTAGATGTGATATAATTTAATGGTGGGTAAACACCTTCAAAACCTGCTTCTAAACTACACAAAGCTTTCTGAAGAGATTCCTGAAATGTTCTCCCTAGTGCCATCACTTCCCCAACAGACTTCATTTGTGTGGTTAAAATCGGATTGGCACCGATGAATTTATCAAAGTTAAATCGGGGAATTTTTATGACTACATAGTCTAAGGTGGGTTCAAAAGAAGCTGGAATCGAGCCTTTTGTAATATCATTTTTTAATTCATCTAGAGTATAACCAATTGCGAGCTTGGCAGCTATTTTTGCAATGGGAAATCCAGTGGCTTTTGAGGCAAGTGCGGAGGAACGAGAAACACGAGGATTCATTTCGATAACAAGCATTCTGCCGTTTTTAGGGTCTACAGCAAATTGTACGTTTGCACCGCCTGTTTCAACACCCACCTCTCGTAGTATGGTAATCGCTGCAGTTCGCATTTTCTGATATTCTAAATCGGTTAAGGTTTGTGCGGGGGCACAGGTAATGGAATCACCCGTATGAATGCCCATGGGATCAATGTTTTCTATGGTGCAGACTATAATACAATTATCATTTTTGTCACGCACAACTTCAAGCTCGAATTCCTTCCACCCCAATAACGACTCTTCAATTAATAAAGTATGAATGGGAGAATATGCAAATCCTCTTTCGCAAATGTCTAGAAACTCTTGCTGATTGTGCGCTATGCCGCCACCATGTCCTCCTAAGGTATAAGAAGGACGAATAATGGTAGGAAATCCAAGTGTGGTTTGAATTTCTTTCGCTTCTTCTAGGGACGTGGCGACAGAAGAACGAGGCACCTCTAAACCTATGGTTTGCATGGCTTTTCGAAAAAGCTCTCGATTTTCGGCTTTTTCTATGGCATCGATTGAAGCGCCAATAAGTTTTATGTTGTATTTTTTTAAGATACCCTCTTTATAAAGATCCAATGTGCAATTTAAAGCTGTTTGGCCGCCCATGGTGGGGAGCAATGCATCAGGTTTTTCTTTGAGGATAATCTTGGTAATTTCTTTCCAATTGATAGGCTCGATGTATGTGACTTCACTGAAATCGGGATCGGTCATTATCGTTGCAGGATTAGAATTGACCAGAATGATTTTGTATCCTTCTTCTTTTAAAGCTCTGCAAGCTTGTACGCCAGAGTAATCGAATTCACAGCCTTGCCCAATAATGATGGGACCTGAGCCAATAATGAGTATGCTATTAATATCTGATCGTCTAGGCATTTTCAATGACCTGCTTGAAGTTAAATGGCTGTTGTTCCGATGGAAGTTTTTTGTTTTCGTTCATTACAATAGTTAAAAAGTCTTTGAATATTTCTATACTTTCTTCAGGTCCGGGACTAGCTTCTGGATGTCCTTGAAACCCCATAATGGGCTTTTCTGTATGCTGAAAGCCTTGTAAAGTCCCATCGAATAAAGATCGATATGTCATTTCAAATGCAGGCGGCAAAGACTCTTCTTGAACAGTGTATCCATGATTTTGACTGGTGATCATGACGTGACCTGTTTTTAGATTTAGGACAGGATGATTCGCACCGTGATGTCCAAATTTCATCTTGGTAACCCTTGCACCACTTGCAAGCGCTAATAATTGATGTCCTAAGCAAATACCAAGAATTGGTAAATTCGTTTCAATGAGCTCTGAAACCAACGTAATTGTATCTTTAAGGGAATTAGGATTGCCTGGGCCATTGGATAGAACTATGCCACTTGGAACGGGTAAAATTCTGAGAAATTCTGAAACTGATGTGTTTGCAGGGATAATGGTAATCTGACAACCAAGTGCGCGAAGACAATTTGGAATATTGTGCTTAAAACCAAAATCATAAATAATAATATGTGGGGTTTTAAAATTAAGAAGATTTTGTTGTGTAGGACTTGAATTCATTCTTTCTTTCAGAGTCCATTCTTGAAAAGATTTTAAAGAAACTTCTTTTGTAAAATCCATTTCCATGGTTTTTTTCAAGATATATTCTTTTAATCGTAATAAAGAATTTTGGTAGTTTAACGAGTTTTTTTCTAGTCTTTCAGAAATAATGCAACCCATCATCGAACCTTTTTCTCGAAGCACGTGAATTAAAGAGCGGGTATCAATTTGACTGATGGCAACAACATTTTGTTCCATTAGAAACGAAGATAATGATTTTTCTGCGCGCCAATTGCTATAATATTCTGAATATTGACGAACAATTAAACCATGAGCCCAGATCCGATGAGATTCATTATCTTCCAAATTAATTCCAGTATTTCCGATATGCGGATAAGAGAGAGTTAAAATTTGCCCAGCATAAGAGCAATCGCTCAACATTTCTTGATAGCCGGTCATTGAAGTATTGAAAACAACTTCGCCTAATGTGGATCCGTCAACTCCAAAAGAATAACCATGAAACAAAGATCCATCTTCTAGAAGGAGAGTTGCAGGAGGATTTTTTAATGAATACATGTATCAGCAGTTTCCTAATTGCTTGGTAATCATAATTCTTAACTTGCGATTACAGAATTTTCTAATGGGAGAAAATTTTCAATATTAGTAAATGTATTAGACTGTATTGATTGCTGATAGACAAATTGACTCACTGCGATGTCTAATATTCCCAAGCCCATAGGTGAATAAATTATGCTACGACCGCTCGGAAGAGATCGCGTACCTGATATCATCTGGCCAATAGTGCCGTTAATAAAAGATCTATCTTGATTATTCTCTTCATAAGCAAGATGTACCGATGTTTTTGCTGATAAAATATGTTCAATATCATCCACAACATTTGTACTATTTAAAATAATATTGTTAGCAAGATCACGTAATGAAATATGCAAAACGCAAGGATTGTGTCGAAATAAATCTAGGTTTTTAACATTGGGTGTTCTTTCCGTAGTAGCAAAGATAATTAAATCCGATGATTGAATTACCTTATCAGAAGAATGATGAATAACTACCTTAAAATTGCCTAAAGATTGTGCATACTGCTGAAACGACTTACTCGAGGCAGGAAAAGTATCATATAAATATATCTCATCTATTTCCCAATTGAGTAAAATTAAATATTTTAAAATATTTTTTGCAATAAAACCATTGCCAATAATGCCCAATGCAGAACAAACTTTATGACGATTATACAAGAATTCCGCTCCGGCGACTGCAGACAATGCAGTACGAGCAGCACTGATTAAAGAACCTTCAAGGCATGCTATTGGAAATCCTGTTTCAGGATGATTTAAAATAATTACGGCAGAAGCTCTCGGTAAGTTATTTTGAATATTTTTAGGATAGCTTGCAATCCATTTCATACCTGCAATTTCACTAAAATTTTTCTGATCGGGTTTGATTGCTGCAGAGAGCCCGATAATTCTTGCTTCTGGTTTATGAGGGAATAAGAGAAATGCACTTGGCGCCGTCAGGCTGCCACCTTCATCATGCATTGAATAACAATCTTTAACTATTTTATATAAAGCTTCAGTATTATTATTCAAAATTTCAGATATTACCTTCGCAGCAACTATACGTAAATTAGCTTCCATGTAAAATATCCTTAATTTCACAATTGTACTTACTTCTGATCCAATCAAAATTATAGACAGAATCTAAATAAGCGTCTCCAAAATCAGGACTTATAGCTACTATTTTGTTTTTGGATGATTCCATAGAGTATTGACGAACACCATGTAATACAGTGCCAGTTGAACCACCTATCCATAATCCAAGATTTTCCAAAATCTCATAGCAGGTTCGAATCGTGTCTTTTTCTTGAACCCAAATAATATCATCCACAGCATTTTTATCTGCAATAGAAGGTGCGATACTGGTACCCAAACCAGGAATATACCGTTTAGCTGGAACTTTTGAGAAAGTTACAGAATCCCACAGCATCTACGGCTATAACTTTGGTCTTTGGTGAGTATTGCCTAAAATATTGAGCACAGCCCATTAGAGTCCCGGTTGTACCTGCTCCAATAAACAAATGGGTGATGTCTGGAACCTCCTTTAATATTTCACCCGCTGTGGTGTGATAATGTGCATGACAATTTTCCAGATCGTCATATTGGTTAATCCAAAATAGATACTTATCTTCCTTAAGCATTTTATTAATTAAATCTATCCTGGTTTGAAGGAAACCCCCATTGCTATCACGCTCTGTAACTTCAATAAGTTCTCCACCATATAAAGGTATTAATTTTTTTGACAGTAAGTTGGTATTTGGATCTACTACTGCAATCATAGGATATTTTTTTTCTTTGCAAAGTATAGCCAAAGCAATAGCCAAATTACCTGAGCTTGAGCAAATAATTCGGGATTTGTTTTTTATAACATTACCATTTTTCTCATGGGCTTCTAACATGTGCCTAGCTGTTTTAAGTTTGATTGACTTTGCAATATTCAATCCTTCTAGTTTTAATAAAAGATCCGAAGGCACAAATCCTTTCATGTTAAAAAAAATAGGACTGCTCTTTACATCTGCTATACTGTCAATTATCATTGAATAAAATCATCCTCAAATTCGCCATAAACCACTTTAACAGTACATGTTCAAGAATTCAAGATTCTATTAATGTTATATTAACTAACTTTACCTCCCAGTCTTGCGATATGAAAAAGTCATAAAATAATCGCATGAATTCCAAAAAGCGGGTATAATTAACTTCAAATTGAGTGGCTGAAAAGCACGGCGGACAGTCGTCAAATATTGATTTCACTCAACAATGCTTATCTAAGAATGTTACCTTATTTTTTCAAACTAGCAATAACTTAGGAGTCGAAATGGTTATGAATGAAAAAGAAGAAACCCAAACCTTCAAGGTTCTGGTTAATATTGAAGAGCAATATTCTTTTTGGCCGAGCTTTAAGAAAGAAATACCTTTTGGCTGGAAAGAAACAGGAATCGAAGGCACAAAAGAAGTATGTGCAGCATACGTTGATGAGGTTTGGACAGATATGAGGCCTTTAAGTTTAAGAAGGCAAATGGAAGAAGCTAAGAATAGTTAAGACTTTCCTTAACAAACAACACTCAAATCGAACCTGATATTCCACTATAGCAATTATAGCAATTTAATAAGCGTCAGTTAATTAGCTTGGGGAGGTTAGTGATTCTTTATTAGAAGTTAATCTAGTTTCATTTCGAGATGTAATCGAGGGATCGAAACAATAATTAACTAATCCAATAGCGGGCTTTGGTACAAAATACGTAGTATTTACAGGCAATATATGTCCAGAATTAATCCAAGAGAGAAGATCGCTAATATTGATTTCTGGGAAAGAAAAAGCAAGATCATGCATTGAATTACTCACCGTTGTTGCGAGCTTATGAACATCAACATAAGTATTAATAACATTGTTAATACCAAATTTTTGATTAAGAAACTCTTTCAGAAAAACACTCATATGTGATGCAGGCTTAGAGGATTTCATTTCTAGATGATACCAGGTAGCATCAATGTATAATCCGAGTTGATTTGGCATTTTAGGCTGTACAGCAATAGATCGAATATATATGTCAAAATGCTGGCCCAATTCTCTAAACAATATTTTTCTGTCCACCGCACCTAGCATGGGTACGATCCAATGAAAAGGTAGAACACATGCTTCTGCATCTGAAATAAGCCAACAAAGCAAATAGGATTTTGTATTCCCTAAAAAACCTTTTTTTGCAGCATAATAGCGATGATGTCCATCCCCAATATAATAATGACTGATAAATTTATAATTATCATTAATCAAATTAATTAGATCAGTATTTTCAATCACCCACAGTTTATGACTACATCCCGCAACAGATTTAATATCGATATTTGGATCTGAGACTGTTAATCTTTGCAACAGTAATTGAATGGGCTCTAGAAAATTATGCAATAAGATAATAGGATTAGCCTGTATTTTTTTGGTATTCAGAAACTCAATGTAAAGATCGCTCTTCCATTGCTTTACTTCCTCGTGAGGGTGGATATTGCATGTCATATGATTCAAATCTACTAATGCAATAACCCCTGTTTGACAGCCATAGTCTGATTCCAAACGGTACACGTAGTAGCAAGGCTCACTGTCTTGAATATAGTGAGCTTGTTGGTTTTCAAGAAAATCATAAACTTCTGAAAAATGGTCGATAGATTGTGTTGGATCAAATAACCTCTCATTTAAATTTATTACTGAATTTTGCTGTTCTTTAGAAGGGCGTGATCCTTTAAACGGATGGATAATCATCTGCACTGCCTTGATATTTGGTCATACAAATAAATCTTAAATATTTTGGAGTTTTATTTTTTATAATGATATTATTTATGACCAACACATCAATGTTTTGAATTTCTATAAAAAAATTAATGGCTTCTTCAGGTGTCTCAACAATCGGCATATTTGCACCATTGAAAGAAGTATTTAATAATATGGGAAGTTTAGTTTTAGTTTTAAATGCTCTAATTAATTGATAGTATTCAGGAAACAAATGTTCTTCAACTGATTGTACTCTTGCAGACAGATCTGTATGAACTACTGCAGGTATTTCTGCTGCAAACTCAGGTCTTACTCTACCCACTTGAATCATATAGGGACTCTTTTCAAAATCACAGTCAAAATATGTTTTTAAGTCTTCCATTAACACAGAAGGAGCAAATGGCCGAAAATCTTCTCTGTGTTTAATTTTTCTATTTATAAAATTTCTTATGCCAGGTTTTCTAGGGTCTGCTAAGATACTTCTATGACCAAGCGCTCTTGGACCAAATTCCGATCCACCTTGAAACCAACCAACTATTTTTCCTTCAGCAAGGAAATTGGCAGTTTCCTCTATATAATTATCACTTTCATAAAAATCCACCAAATGTGAATTTTTGGACAATATTTCAATGGCTTCATTGTTTTCGTATGTCCTACCGAGATAAATTGAGCCTCTGTCCTGAACCTTTTCTTTTTGAAAATATTCTAGCCAGCCATAGTAACAGCAACCTATAGCAAGCCCGTTATCAGCGGGAGAAGGATGAACATGGAAATTCTTAAATTGAGTGGTTGAAAATAATTTAGAATTTGCTACTGCGTTTAGAGCAACACCACCTGAATAGGCGACATTTTCATTTGGAAATAATTCATACATTTTGTTAAAACATCCGATGACAGCTTTTTCTAATTCCTTTTGTCCCCAATAAGCCATATTTGCATAAAATTGGAAATTTTCAAAAAAACCTAAAAATTCGCCGCTATTTTTTTCTTGAAAATGTACCATCCAATCTTTATTTAACCCAATTCGTCCGTCATTAAAATTAAATGCTTCAAATGAAAATATATTTGGTTTCCCAAATGGAGCGAGCCCCATGGTTTTACCCTCTGCAAACCATTGATCGAAAATATAGGTACTTATACCTTTATAAAATTCACCAAGAGTACTCAACCAAATTACAAAATTGTCTGATTTTTTATCATAGATTTTTGCAAAATCCTTAAATATGGGTTGTATCTTACCATCTTGAAAAGCATAATAACTTAGAAACTCCCAATATTTTCTTTGGCTTTTGGGAGCTAAATTTTTTATTTCTTCAGGTAAATGTTTACAATTTTTAACATCAATACATTGATCTAAATTACTTCCTTCACCATCTAATACTACCACTGACATGGTATCAAATGGAGCCGTACCAATAGCGCTATAAGCATGGGCCAAATGATGTGAAATTGTGACAGTCGGAATATCTTTAGGAATAATTCTTCCCTTTACTTTTTCAGGCTCATCAGGTTCTAATAAATTATAATAAGTTGTTTCTTGCACCACCAGATCGATATCTTTAAAAGTAATTCCAGCAGTGTCTAAGCAGTATTGTATTGTTCGATCATCATTATATCCATCATGTTTTTTCCTTGTTAATCTTTCTTTTTCAATTGCAACCACTATTTTACCATCACGTAAAAGACAGGTAGAGCCATCATGAGAAAGACCCGTACCTAGAATATAATTTGGTTTAGACATAATACCCTCAAATAAAATGCAGGTAAATGAACTGCGTGTTCATTTCATACCATTACTTAAAAAATTAAGAATATACAAATTGAAGCCTATAAATAAATGTTACATTTATCCAAAAACTTAAAAATATTATTGATAAACTTCCTACCTCTCTCCGATTCAACTGAATTATCTTCAGAATAGGTGTCACTAATGACTTTCTGTATATCAGTTTCATTTAAATCTACAGCCTTAAGAATTTTTTTATCGAAAATCATCTGTGATTCAGGGCGAAAAATTCCACTGATAAACTTTGGTAAAAGTTCCTTGAAGATTGTTTGGCTTTTGGGAGCTAAGCCAGACCAATGAGCTTTTAAGACCTCAACAAAAATACGAGCATGCCTTACTTCGTCAATCATGTGATCATAAGTAAAATCTCTTACAGTTTTATGTAAATTTTCTTCCTTAGATAGCTCACCAGCCTCACTTCCAATAAGACTTTCAGAAATAGACACAGCGACTATTTCAAAATCTTTATGTAAGGCCGGTGAAAGCATTCTTTTTATTTCTAAGATGGCTGTTTCAAACTGGGTTGTAGGAAATTCAAGAGGTACAATATTTAATTGTTGTTGTAATTGGTCAATCAAATCAACAGCACAATATGCATGATATACTTCATCTATAGCCACAGTAAATGCAGCTCTGGAAACTTCTTTAGGAAAATTTGGACTCATCGCGATACGGATAGCGGTTTCATATATAAAACTCGTTTCTATATCTGAAATCTCACGTAAGTATCTATAAAGGCTTTGTACGAGAATAAAATTTCTTTTTTCAAAGGCAAGAGCTTTAACAATGGCATGAGAAAGTATAGGCTGTCTTTCAATTGGAAAAAGCGGAGTATTACCCTCGTATTTTGGAACTAAATAATCCGGTTTTGTTCTTACAGCTGCAAATTTAGTCCATTTCAAATGTTTTAAATTGTTATCTACGACTTCCGTTGCCATTTTTAAATCCTACTTAGATCAATTTATAAAATTGATCATTAATCACAAATCCATTCAGGCCATTTTTTTTGCAATAAGACAAGAGATCACTTCTTCTATTTATAAATCCGCCTCCATTAAAATTAAGCGAAGTATTGCAAAGGACACCGAAACCCGTAAGTGAACGAAACTTTTCCAATAATGTATAAATAGCAGGATTTTGTTTAATATTAACCGTCTGCACCCTTGCTGTGTCATCTACATGAGTAATCGCTGGAAGTTTGTCAGTCCTTAGCTGCTGAAAATAAAGCATATACGGACTTGCTCCTTGCCATTTAAAGTGTTTTGATACGTCCTCCTCAATACAGATAGGAGCAATTGGTCTGTAATTTTCTCTCTTTTTAATTTTATTAAGTCTAGTCTGCATTTCAGAAGTTAAAGGTGAAGCTAATATTGATCGGTTTCCTAGAGCTCTTGGCCCGATTTCATATTTACCTTGTATCCATGCAACAACATTATTAGCTTCCAAAAATCTTGCTAATTCAAGGTAATCAAGCTTTGAAATTTCCAAGTTATCACAATTTATTTCATCATTTATAAATTCTTCTCCAGCATAAACATCCCAATTGAGCTTTACTATTCCCGTATAATGAAACATAGCATCTACAGCTGTTCCTATTGCTGAACCAGCATCGTTTGGAACAGGGGGTACAAAAACGCTTGAAAACAACCCTGAATCTTTCCACTTTGTGTTCCATTCACAATTCAAACCACATCCACCACTAATAAGAAGCGGTAATTTTTTATTTAAATTTTTCTTTGCATAATCATAAAACAGATCAAAAATAGTATCTGAAAACTTACCAGCAAAGTTTTTAAACTCTATGCTCTCTACGCCGGAGTTATATAAACTAAATTTCTTAAAGTCATTTTTATTAATAGGAACTAATGAATTATGTGACAAAAGAAAATCGACTAATTCTTTTTCTTCTGTAGAATAGGCCCCTCTATTGGAAAAGCTCGCTAAAGCCATAACTTTCCCTGGCGCGGTGGTATTGTGTATCGAATTACAAGTTTCATCTGCTAGAGAATATATAAAGCTATATTTGTTACCTGGACTATGTATGACATTGCCGAGGGGGATAATATTTGTTTGCTCATCTATTTCATAAAAGCCCCCTAGTATTCCCTCCCACACTAAGCAATAACACCTCTCACCTTGTGGCAACTCAGACATACTCAATGAAGATAAAACATGTGAACGTATATGACTTGATGAGAAGTAATTAACCTCCTTCCCAAAAATTTTTATTTTTCGACTAATAATATTTCCAGATTTTGAATTAAAATAGCCGGATTCTAGTGGGATTAGATTATTATCAAAAACAGCCTTCATCCAACCGCTTATTGCAATGGTGCCTGGTATTTTATCAAGTTTTGATAACACATTTAAAAATAAATTGGGGTGGCATTCTGAATAGCGAGGATAGGAATCTTTTTCAGCCTCGATAGAAAAAATTAACTGCGATCCACTAATGAATGCGATAGAACCATCATGGCCAGGTTTAAATGCAAGAATATCCATGTGCACAAATTAATCTACCATAGATATATTGTCAAGCTTGATTTCTCGGCATTATCATCTATGCAATAGTAAGCCAAATTAATAATCTTTTAGTTTAAAAAAATTAGGTATTGACATGTACCAACAGGCATCAAGTAGTTTACACGCCAAAGTTGCGACTGTTAATATTGGGTTCATTAAAGGTAGTTTAGTGATGGGATTATGGTAAGTTTAGTAAAACCCTTGTTTCTGGGAAGAAATCCAATTGAGTTTGAATCGCAAACTTCAGAAACTCTGTCAAGAGGATATTCAGAAAAAGGAGAAGACACAGTTGCTGCGTTATTAGTGAGAGCAGAAACGGGTGATGCGGTGTCGGAAGCAGCTTTAGGTAGACGTTATCAAACAGGTTTAGGGGTAAAAATAAACTATCAAGAAGCTTATAAATGGCTAAAAAAGGCTGCTGAACAGGGCAATGCCGATGGACAGGCTTATTATGGAAAATTGTTTGATGATGGAATGGGCGGTGTAAAAAAATCCCTTGAAACCGCTGTTGAATGGTATCAAAAATCTGTAAATCAAGGAAATGCAAAGGGTCAGTTTTATCTCGGCGCAGCTTATAAATACGGTGCGGGAATAGTTAAAGATGAAACACGCGCTAATGAATTATTTCATTTAGCAATGAATGGCTGGTATCGAAAGGCAGCAGAACTAGGGGACCCAGAAGCTCAATGCACTCTTGGGTTGATGTATGAAGATGGTCGAGGCGTTGACAAAGATTTAAAGATTGCCTTTGAATGGTTTCATAAAGCAGCAAAACAGAGGTATCCACGAGCGCAGTTCACTCTTGGGGTAATGTATCAAAATGGTAACATCGTTCTCAAAGATGTAAGGAAAGCTTGTGAGTGGTATCATAAAGCCGCGGAACAAGGGTATGCGGTTGCAGAATTTGCTCTTGGGATGATGTATGCGAATGGTGACGGAGTTCCCAAGGATACAAAGCAAACTTGTGAGTGGTGGCATAAAGCGGCAGACCGAGGACTTGTGTTGGCTCAATACAATCTTGGAGTAATTTTTGAAACGGGTGCCGAAGTCTCGCAGGATATTAGTACGGCATGCCAATGGTATCAATTAGCTGCTGATAATGGACATGAACCCTCACGCAGTAGATTAACGGAGTTGCAAGTAACTTCTACAAAAAAGGTTTAGATGAGAAAGCCATAGATGAACATAGCACAATATTATGCACTCTCTGGAATCATAATCAATTCAGAAAATTTACAGAGCTCTTCTACTAAAATACTTTCATGTTCTAGTATGTTCCCATGATGAGCATTTTCTAATTTGACAATATGGATATTATTTCGGTTATTGACTAACTTATCAATATTATTATATTTAAGACTCAGTATATATTCATGAAATCCTTTAGGATTTATTTTTTTATTTTGCACTTCCTCTAACATTGCCTTAAACAATAATATTTTTGTGGCATACAACTTAGAGGAAATCTTTTGATTACAAAGCTTAATTTCAACCTGCATATTTGTGATAATCTTATCAATATAGATTTTATCTATTCCTTTGATTATTGCATTTTTTATATATTCCTCTTTTGATTTTTCAATGTACTCTGCAGTATAGATTGATGCTAAATAGTCATCATCTGGAAAGCAATCTATCAAATAGAGTTTTATGGATTTTATTGATCTCCTTTCTAATAAAGCCGCAATTTCCAAAGCTAATTCTCCACCTAAAGACCAGCCAAGAATGTGGAATTCCTTTTGATTTGTAACCTGCATTACTTTCAGTATTTGTGTTAGATAGTAATTCGAAAGCTCTTGTAAACTACAAATTTTTTGTTCATGGTAAAGGTTGTAAGAATCGATTCCATAACATGAAAAATGGCTAGAAAGGGCGTGTGCTAAGGAAAAATAAATTTCACAGCCGCCCATAGCAGGGTGGATCATAAATAAATTGGGTTTATTGCTTGCCATATTTAATTTTAAAATTGCCTGGTATTCCCTTTTATTTTGGGATATTTTTAGCATAAGTTGTTCAATATTTCGACAAATAAATAAATCCACAACTTTTAATTCGGTCTTACATTTTTTGTTGATAAGAGTAATAACACGAATAGAGGCTATGCTATCTCCTCCTAATCTAAAAAAATCATCGGTTATGCTAATCTTTTCTTTAACAACCCCTAAAACATCGGACCAAACTTCAGCAATTGCTTTCTCAACTTCATTTCGTGGCGCAATATAATTCCCACTCTCTCTCCTTAACTCTGGCGAAGGTAATGCTTTCCTGTCTATCTTGCCGTTGATACTTAATGGCAATTCTGACAAATGAACCAAATAGGTTGGGACCATGTATTCTGGTAATTTGCTCTTCAAATAAGACTCTAATAATTTATCCGAGATTTTTTCCTGTGAAACATAATATCCTACTAAATACTTATCCTCCCTACCTTCAATGTCTTTAATCCCTTCTTTGATCTCCACCACACACTGGCTAATATCAACATAAGAAGATAATATTTTCTCTATCTCGCCTAATTCAATTCGATAGCCTCGCAACTTTATTTGATCATCTATACGACCTATAAATTCGAAGGTGCCCCCACTCGTAGCACGACATAAATCTCCTGTTCGATACAACCTGATGCTCTCTTTATCATGTTTACCCTCCTTAAAAAATGGATTCGCAATAAACTGCATCGCAGTTTGGCTCGGCTTATTATAATAACCACGGCCTAAACCAATACCACTGATACACAGTTCTCCAATCGCTCCTACGGGCACAGGTTCTAATTGCTCATTTACAATATAGGCTTCTAAATTGTGCCCAACTTTACCCAATGGGATGACAGCAAAGTGACTGTTCGCAAAATCCTGCGCTCTGCATTGATAATGCGTAACATCATCTGAACATTCGGTTGGTCCGTAGGCATTTATAATTGAAACGGTTTCATCTACAGAAAATATTTTCTCACAAATATCCCTTCTTAACTTCTCTCCTGTTATGAGTAAATGTTTAAGCTGTTTAAAATTTAATTCAAACTCATGTTGCATGAAGGTGGCTAATGCATTCGCATAAGATGGTACCAATTCTAAAATCGTTGTCCCATCTCGGTAAAGTTTTTCTAACATCTTTTTTGGCTCTAGAATAATTTCATCACTGTATACAACAACTTTGCCGCCAGTAATTATTGATGTTAATAATTGCCAAATTGATATGTCGAAAATTTGCGTCGCAGTTTGTGCCATAATATCTGTCGAATCAATGCCCAGGTCATTTATTTTATAAAATAGATGATTAACCATTCCTTGATGTGTAATCATCACTCCTTTGGGCAATCCCGTTGAACCTGAAGTAAAAATAATGTACGACAGATTTAATTTGTTAATTTTTCGACCTAAGTTGCTGTCATTTTGCTTTTCTATTTCTGACCACATCTTTCCTATGTTAAGCAATGAATCTTCACAGCAGCTGTCCAACCAAGCATAAGATGAGTCTGTTATAATGATTTTCGCTCTTGATTGCTGACAAATATTTATATTACGGTTTGCTGGCGCTTTTGGATCTAAAGGAATGTAAACTCCCCCACATTTTAATATCGCCAGTAAGATTGTTAACAATTCGGCTCCACGCTTCATCACCACTATAACCTGCTCTTCTATACCGACGCCTTTTGATTCCAAGTATCTCGCCAATTGATTTGCGCGACTATTTAGTGAAAGATAACTAATCTGATTCTGACCATAAACAACAGCTATTCGATCTGGCGTTTTTTCGACCTCAACCTCGAATAATTCATGCATCAACTTTGTCTTAAGAAAATCTCTACTTGTCTCATTCCAAAGTTCAATGACTTCTTGATACTTCGTTGGAGCAAAATAATGGATATCTGAAACAATTAATTGCTCACTCAGACTCTTATCTTTAGCTAGCAAGGAAAACTGTTTTAAAATATGAACATAGGTTTCTATATAGCCCTCAATTGTTTCTTGCGTATATAAGCTCTCGGCATAATTGAAGATCCCTTTTAATTCCGAACCACTGTCATTAATCATGGTGCTAATATCGAATTTTGCCACCTTATATAAATTATTAATGTCATAGGTCTCTAAAAGTGTAGAAAAATTTGTTTCAGCTTCATAATTCCTGACTTGGTTAAAATTAATATCCAAAACTCTGCACTTCAAAAAGTACTTGAAATATTGGATGCTGACTTGTGTCTTTTTCCAGGGCTAATTCCTCTACTAACTTTTCAAATGGCAAATCTTGATGTAACTGTGCCTCAATTACTGCTTCGCCAATGCTTTGTACAAATGATTTGATCGTTGAACTTGGTTTAATCTTAGCCCGTAATACTAAGGTGTTCGCGAAAAATCCAACTAAATCCTCTATTTGACTATAATGTCTATTTGCAGCAGTTGTCCCTACTACTAAATCATCTTGGTTACTATATATGCGCAACATCAGATAATAGGCACTTAACAATAAGCTATACAAACTGACTTGATAAGCCTTAGCTAAATCCCTAAGATTATCCGACGTCTCTTTATCAATCTCAAATGCTACGTCATCCCCACGATAATCTATCTGAAGCGGACGTGGTTTATCTGTTATCAAGTTTAGTCTTTCATAGCCAAACAATTTTGTTTTCCAATAGTCTAATTCTTGTCGAAGCCTATCCCCTCTTAAGTAATTCCTTTGCCATAAGGCAAAATCCCTGTATTGCACACTTAAGATTGGTAACTGAAGAGTAGCTTCTACTCCGCGTGCTCTTAACCAGTGATAGGCATAATATTCTTGTAAGTCTCTTAAGAAAATATCATTAGACCAGCCATCAAAAGCAATGTGATGTATAATAATGCTTAAATACTTTCTTCTTATCCTTGGTACTGGTTTTGATATCGTTCCTGTCTCTTGCTCTATCATTAAATCAATTAATTTGACTTTAATTGGATATTCAGTGCTTAAATCATAAATATGGTTCACCGATTTTCCTAAAGAGAGATCTAACTCTTCTTTGCTAAACACCATCTCTTGCTCAACATCCAAACGAAAAGTCGTATCATCGAACACAAGTTGATAACCTTGTCCATTTTTTCCTTCCTGAATAACGGTACGAAGTATATCATGTCGGTGGACTACACTCCTAAGACTGGCTTTCAGTACATCTATGTCCAACTCTGGAGCTAGTTGATAAGTCATGAATATGTTATAAGCATTGGTACCCAACTCATATTTCTCTATAAACCACAACCGCTCTTGTGCAAAGGAAAGTCGCTGTTCTTCTGCGTTATCGACTCGCACCTTACTCATAACAATTTTTTCGTCGTCCCCTTGCTTAATGTGCTTTGCTAGCTTTGCTATAGTATTGTGTTGAAATATAGATGAGACATTAAGCTTGACATTTAATTGCTTCGACAATCTGCTGGTTAATAATATTGCTAAAATACTATTTCCACCTACCCTAAAAAAATTATCATTAACGCCTAAACTCTTATTTGATACTCCTAAAACTGCTGACCAAGCCTCCAAAATATCTTGTTCTAGCCTGCTTCTGGGCGCTATATACGCATTCGAAACTTGTCTGCTGCCATTAAGAAGAGATTTCAAAGCGTTTCTTTCCACCTTGCCATTATGGTTTAATGGCATTTTATTGATGAATTCATAATGTTGAGGCACCATATAGTCTGGCAAAATGCCTGCTAGATATTCTACTATAGCATCAATGTATGTAGACAATGTTTTGCTTTTTAATCTCACATAAGGCGGGTCTTTTTCCCCATTTAAATTTTCTTCCAGACTAAATTGTTCTAAAGTTTTAGGAACAATAAATGCAACTAAGCTTTTATTGTCTAGATCTTCATTATTAATCATCACAATACAATCAGAAATTAATTCATGTTTTCGAAGAGTAAATTCAATTTCTGCTGGTTCAATTCTGAAAGCTCTGAATTTAATAACCCCATCAAATCGGCCTAATAATTCTATTTGACCATCATTAGTCCATCTCCCTAAATCACCCAATTTATAAAGTCTTAACCTACTATTATCCAGATTTTCATTAAAAGGGTTTGGTATAAATTTCTCTGCTGTTAATGCAGGTTTATTTAAATAGCCTAAAGCTAAACCAGGGCCTTCAACCAATATTTGGCCAACTGCCCCAACCGGTAGAGGGTTCATTTCCATATCAACTATATAGATCCGTGTGTTAGAAATAATATGAGTCTTTGGCGAAGAGAGATTAGAAAAGTCTCTATAAATAATTGAAGTTGCCTCAGATGCACCATAGCAATCCAAGAACTTAATTGAATTTTGCGTAATTTGCTGCAAATCACTGCTCGCTTGATGGGCATCATATGGCTCACCCGTGACTTCCCAATGTCTTAACAAAGGTATTTTACTGAGCAATTTTCTATCAATCGATGCAAGGTTTAAGAGAACCTTGAACAACGAAGGAACAAGAGTAATCCTTGTTACCTGGAATTCTGCGCAGGTATCTATAAGTAATTTGATATCTTTACAAATATCTTGGTTATATATTATTAATTTATGACCAATTAATAAAGTTCCAAAGATATCCCAAGTCGAATCGACAAAAGTGAGATTTGATTGCAAAGCACAAGTTTCCCCTTCGTTAAATGGATACTTTGACCAAGCCCATGCCAATCGATTTATAACACCCAGATGATCACACATTACTCCCTTAGGTTTACCAGTAGAACCTGAGGTATACACAATATAGGCTAGATTTTCTGCAAACATTTTAACATTAAGATCATTCGATTTTTTATCAGAAAATTTTGCATAATCATCAATGGACACAAAGCTATAATGCTTATTCAGTTTTATATTTGTAAAAGAATCTATTAAAATAACCTTGGCATTAGTTTCTTCTAAAACGTAGGTAATGCTTTCCATGGGATAATTTATATCTAGCGGCACATAGGCTGCACCACATTTTAGTGTTCCGAGCAATCCAATTATTAATTCTATTGAACGATTAACGGCTATTGCGATTATATCGCCCACACCAACATTACAGTCTTCTCTTAGGTACCTTGCTAATTGATTTGCTCGTTTATTTAGCTCATCGTAAGTTAATAATTTAAATCCATGGACTAATGCAATTTTATCCGGTATTTTTTTAAGCTGTTCTTCAAATAACCCATGCAAGGTTTTATAATCTGCGATATTCTCCTCTTTGCCATTCCAATCCTCTATTATCTTTTTATATTGAAAACGGCTTAAATATTGGAATTCATGCTCTCCAAGATAGGGATTTTTTACTATCTGCTTTAAAAAATGATGAATAACTTGTAATACTTCTTCTATATTTTCTTCATCAAATAGGCCACCTGCAAAATTAATCTTATATTTTAGACGGTTATTTTCCTCATGAACAATGGCAGCCAATGGATAATCTAGTTTCTCAACGCTCCCTTTATATTCAACTCGCATTGTACTTTGTTGAAACTCTGCCGTTGGATTAGGATAATTTTCATAAATAAAAAGACTGTCAAATATTCTCTCACTTCCTTTCTGCAAGGCTGCCAAACTAACATTGCTCCGATTACTAATTTCATTCATGTCATTATGAATAATTTTAATTTTATCTATTAGACTCCCGTTTTGGTGCAATACAATCATTGGCAAAGTGTTGATAAATATTCCAACCGCCGACTCTATGCCCTCGATAGGCATATTTCTTCCTGATACTACTGTCCCTACGGTAGTTATTTTACTATTACCATATAGGCTTAACACCTTATGCCATACATATTGCAACACCGCATTCAATGTTATGCCTTCGTGCTGACAGAGATCCCTTAACGCAGCATACAAATCCTCCTCAATTTCTAATGTTCTCTCTTGAGGTTCTTTAACATACCGATAATTACTTATTCTTAATTGTTGTTTCCGGGCTAGAGTTGAAAGCAAACCATTTAAATCAGGATATTCTTCTATCCTAACTACATAGTCCTGCCAAAATTTATCTTCCTCTCCTTTGTGTGTTTGCAAATATTCTTGGGCTTTCAAGTATTTCAGATCTTCTTCTAATTTGATATCCTCTCCCTTTAACAAGCGTACATAGGTATCATTGATATAACCTAATAAGATCGGATTACTCCAGCCATCTAGTATTGAGTGATGATTACTAAATAGACAGGTATAGTGCGTATTGCTATGCTTAATTAAATAGACGCGAAATAAGTTGCCTGCCTCTAAATTATATGGTTCGCGCCTGTCTTGTTCCTGGATCCTTTTTATTTTTTCTGAACGGCTCTCCTCCGTTTCTTCGCTGAAATCAATATAACGCCAATCTAAGCTCCCCTCCCGATCAATTATCTGTAACAAGTTTTCATCCCAGTAAAATCTTAGCCGTAAATTGGGGTATCGTGCTTGGGCATAAACCCATACCTGTCTAAATAATTGTACGTCTAACGCATTTTCATAATCCCACATAAGCTGAATAATATAGGCATCATCTATCCTACCTTGGATCAATGAATGATAAATAAAACCTTGCTGCAAACTATTTGCCAAATAGATACCTTCTATTTCTCTGTCGTTTTGCAATGCGTCTAAACGTTCTTGGCTAGCAATGCCCCCCACATCACTGACTGTCAAATAGCACCTTCCCGCGTTTACACAGTGTTCAATCACTGCATGCAATTGCCTTTTAAATGACTCTGTCAATTGATGAGTGTGTGCTTTACTTAATTTGGAAACGAGATGCATCTCAAATTTGCTATCTCGAACTAGACAATTGATATTTATTATATTTGGCTCTCTATTATCAGCATGCACTGATTCGCCGCTTTTATCACTGCTTATGAACCAAGCTTGTTCCGCTCCCGCTACCCCTGTGTTAATCTGGCCAAGATAGTTAAAACTTATGCGAGGACCATCACCTTCGTATCCAATTATTGCACCATAGCCTAACCCTTTATTTTTTATCTTCCGTAAATTCTCTTTAATCTGCTTAATGCTTTGTGATATTTCCGAACTTACAGATAAACGAACTGGGTAAATTGTTGTAAACCAACCCACTGTCGAATTCACATCCAATGAATCATCTATATCCTCTCTACCATGACCTTCCAATACAATATGATTTTCTCGTGAACCTGTCAGTTCACATAAACTTAACCCTAAGGCTGTCAATAATATATCTTCTACTTGGGTGTTGTAGCATATATTACTTTTTGTTAATAGTTGGGCTGTCTCATCAAGACTTAAAATGAAGCGAGTTTCTTCTCGGGTTTCTTCACTCAACAATAACTTTGTCAAACTCTTCTCGGTTTCATCAAAGTCTGATAGCACTTCTTCCCAATACGACTTCTGAACCACCTCAGACTCTGCATACCGCTTAACAGCCTCACTCCATTGCCGGTAACTGCTTCTCTTAGTCTCTATGTTCCCTCCCTCATAGAGCTCCTTGAGATCTTTTACCAGAATCCTCCAACTCACTACATCTATTATCAAATGATGAAAGGCAAAATAAATCCGCGCACTGTTATCCTGAAAACCATTTATATACCCTAGGCCATATAAGGGTCCATTTTCGATATCAAAATTACTTTGCCACTGCGTCAATATTCCTTGGAGCTCGTCTTCAAATGCTTTGCTTCCTTCACTCGAGGTCAATGTTCTCACATCCAAAGTTTTCAACGATTCCAGTTCGAGTGTTTCATCATAATATTGTTCATAACTTGTAGTTGTTCTTCTATACCTTAAACGGAAACCATTATGGCATTCAAATAATCGCTTTAAACTGGACCTGAGCATTTCCAAAGAGAGAGGCGGTACTTGAACAATAAATGACTGATTCCAATGATTTTTTCTAGCAAACCTATTTCTAAAAAACCACTCTTGTATCGGAAGTAATCGAACATTTCCGGATAATATTCCTTGTTCTACACTGATTTGCTTCTGAATTTCTTGTGATGACTTACCTAATACCTCATCAGATATTTTTTCGATCGTTCGATAACTAAAAATATCCTTTACACTGATTTGCAAGCCTAACTTCTGTCGCAAACGGCTTACCAATTGAATACTAATAATACTGTCACCACCTAATCTGAAAAAATCATCGGTTATGCTAATCTTATCTTTAACGATTCCTAAAACATCGGACCAAACTTCAGCAATTGCTTGCTCACCTTCATTTCGTGGTGTGACAAAATTTCCGCCATCTCCCCTCAACTCTGGTGATGGTAATGCTTTTCTGTCAATCTTGCCGTTAATCGTTAATGGCAATTCCGATAAATAAACAAAATGGGTCGGAACCATATAATCTGGCAGCTTACTCTTCAAATAGCTTTCTAATAATTTCTCTGCTATTTTTTCCTTCGAAACATAGTATCCTATCAAATATTTCTTACCTTGAGCTTCAGAGCCTTTAATATTATCCTCTTTTATTATAACGACACTCTGACTAATGCTCGTATAAGAGGATATTACCCTCTCTATCTCGCCTAACTCTATTCGATAGCCTCTTAACTTTATTTGAAAATCATTTCTCCCAAGGTATTCAATATTACCATCTGCTAACAAACGAACTAAATCCCCTGTCTTGTATAATCTTGAAAAACCTTTATTATTCTGATCTTCTTGAGTCTGATACGGATTTGCTATAAAGCGTTCCGCAGTTAATGCAGGTTTATTGTAATAACCTCTTCCAAGCCCTGTGCCACCAACATATAATTCTCCAACTGCTCCTACTGGAACAGCAGTTAAGCTTTCATTAAACACATATACTTTTGTGTTAGAAATAGGCCTTCCTATAGGTATTGCTTTTCCCTCTTGACCCGTACAGTTATAATACAAAACGTCTACTGTTGTTTCTGTAGGACCATAAAGATTATTGATTTGCACAGATTTCAGTATTGCTTTGCCTTCGCGGACGGCTTTTAAACTTAATTCTTCTCCACTACAAAAAATAGTCTTTAAAGATGGGAATATTTTTTCAGACAAAGATTCATTCGTTCCTTTACGTACAGAAAGATTTAAATCCGCTAAAAAAGCAGTCAGCATTGAAGGAACAAAATGCAAAATAGAAATTAACTGCTTTCGAAGTATATCCATTAAATAATGACTATCTTTATGGCCCCGAGGTTCAATAAAAACCAGTTTGGCCCCAAGCCACCCAGCGCAAAACAATTCCCATACTGAAACATCAAACACATAAGGTGTTTTTTGTAAAATTACATCTTGATCTGAAATTTTATATTCATCATTCATCCACTTTAAACGATTAATTATCGCATGATGCTCTATCATAACCCCCTTTGGCTTACCACTTGTTCCAGAAGTATATATTATATAGGCTAATTGTTCCGGGTCCATTATAACTTTTAGATTGCTTGAAGACTGAACCTCTAAGTTACTCTCACAATCATCAACACAAATTAGCCGAATATTATCCAAAACAATGCATTTATCTCTTAGATTTTTATAATGATGGCTATCTGTTAAAATAATTTGAGCATTAATATCACCTAGGATATAGGATACTCTGTCATTCGGAAATTCTGGATCTATTGGAACGTAAGCTGCCCCTGTTTTCAACACAGATAGTATAGACAGTAGTAAATACTCACTTCTATCCAGAAACAAGGCTATCTTTTCTTCCAAAAAATTTGTTCTATTTTGCAACAAGAATCTTGCCAGTTGATTTGCACGACTATTCAGGGACAAATAGCTTATCTGTTTGTCACCATAAACAACTGCAATGCGATCCGGTGTTTTGTCGACTTGCTCTTCAAATAATTCGTGGACCAACTTAGTTTTAGGGAAATTTCTGGTTGTCTCATTCCATAGTTCAACCACTTCTTTATATCGAGCGTGATTTAAATAATCGATATCTGAAACAATTATTTGCTCACTTAAGCTTTTATCTTTAGCCAGCAACGACAGTTGCTTTAAAATGTGAAGGTAAGTTTCAATATGGCCCGCAATCGTTTCTTCGGTAAATAAGCTCTCAGCATAGTTGAAGATCCCTTTTAACTCTGAACCACTGTCATCAATTAGAGTACTAATATCAAATTTTGCTATCTTATATAAATTACTATCATGATAGGGCATTAAAAGTTTGCTTAAATTTATCTCCGCTTCATAATTCCCCCCCTGGCTAAAAGTAGCCCCAAAACTTTGCACCTCAAATACGACTTGAAATATAGGATGTTGACTGGTGTCTTTTTCGATAGATAATTCTTCTACCAATTTTTCAAAAGGCAAATCTTGATATAATTGTGCCTCAATTACATCTTTACCGACACTTTGAATAAATGATTTAATCGTCGAATTTGATTCAATCTTAGCTCTTAATACCAATGTATTTGCAAAAAATCCGATTAAATCCTCTACTTGGCTATAGTGCCGATTTGCAGCAGTTGCCCCTATTATTAAATCATCTTGATTACTGTATATTCGAAGCATTAGAAAGTAAGCACTTAACAATAAACTATATAAACTCACTTGATAGTTCTTTGCTAAGGCTCTAAGATTTTCGGATGTTTCTGTATCCACCTCAAATGATAGTTCATTACCTCTATAATCTATCTGGAGTGGACGGGGCTTATCTGTCATTAAGTTTAGTCTTTCATAGCCAGACAATTTTGCTTTCCAATAGTCTAATTGCGTCGAAAGCCTCTCACCCTCTAAGTAATTCCTTTGCCATAAGGCAAAATCTTTGTACTGAATACTCAATATTGGCAAATGAATAGCAACTTCAATTCCTTTAGCTTTTGACCAATGGTATACATAATACTCTTGCAAATCTCTTAATAAAATATCATAGGACCAACCATCAAAAGCAATATGATGTATAACAATGCATAAATACCTGGTTTTTTTCTCTGTACCTATCTTAGTCTCCGGCTCCTCTATTAAATCAATCAATTTTGCTTTAATTGGATATTCGCTGCTTAAATCAAAGATATGATTCAGTGTTTTTGTTAAAGATAATTTTAGGTCTTCTCGGCTTGCTATCTCTTCTTGCTCAATATCCAAGCCAAAAATCTTATCATCAAGCACCAGTTGATAGCCTAGCCCATCTTTCCCTTCTTGAACAACTGTACGTAATATCTCATGACGATGAACCACACTCCTTAGACTGGCTTTTAATACTTCTATGTCCAAAGCCGGTGCAAGTTGATAAATCATGTAGATGTTATAGGCATTGGTACCCGATTCATATTTGTCTATAAACCACAATCGATCTTGTGCAAACGAAAGTCGCTCTAGATAGTCTGAAGTGCGATAAATCTTAGTCAAATTGATTTCTTCTGCTGAACAACAATTATTAGTTTTTAAAAACTCTATTAATTCTGATTTATATTCTTTAATTTGTTTTAATATTTCATTTTTATCTGGATTCTCCTTGTATTGCCTATAACTTAAGCTCTCATTTTCCGTCCAAACAGAGAATCCCAAATTATTAAGATAATAGACAAATTTTGCAATATTCATCAAATCACTCCCTCAGATAACACTAGAGAAGCTGAATGTGATGTCTTTATTTTGTTTTTAACATAATTTGAAAAGTCGTTTATGGTATTATTAATAAAAAATTCAGACATATTAATTTCAATCGACAGATCTTTTGATAGTTTTCTAACCGCTATTATTGATAAAATACTATTTCCACCAAGTGCAAAAAAACTATCTTCCATTGAAATTTCCTTCTCATTGATCTGTAATATTTCGGCCCAAATAATGCATATTTTCATTTCAAGTTCGCTGCTTGGAGGTATTATTTCCCGAGTTCTGGCATCACCAAGCTCAAGTAATACTTCTCTATTTAATTTGCCGTTTGAGGTTAAAGGCAAAAATTCTAATTGTATAAGCCTGTTAGGGAGCATATATTCAGGTAACTGCGCTCCTAGATATTTCGCAAGATCCTTCTCATCAAGTTTTGTGTTTGCAACATAATATCCCAACAAATATTTCTTATCTTGATCTTCAGAATCTTTAATTATGACGACACTCTGGCTAATGCCGGTATAAGATGATATCGCCTTCTCTATTTCGCCTAACTCTATTCGGTAGCCGCGTAACTTTATTTGAAAATCATTTCTTCCAAGATATTCCAATGTGCCGTCTGGTAACAATCGAGCCAAATCCCCTGTTTTGTATAATCTTGAAAATTTTCCGATACTCTGCTCTTCTTTAGTCTGATACGGATTTGCGATAAATCGTTCCGCAGTTAATACTGGCTTTTTGTAATAACCTCGCCCCAATCCATCACCACCCACATATAATTCTCCGATTGCACCTGCCGGAACAACCATTAAATTTTTATCTAGCACATAAACTTTTAGATCAGGTATTTTTACTCCTATATTGGAGGAAGTTTCTAAACAGTGAGTGATCGGTTTATAGGTAACATGTACGCTTGTTTCAGTAATACCATACATATTTACCAATTTAATGTTGTTATTCGAATATTTATTCATAAAACCTTGTAATTGAAAAAACTGTAAAGCTTCTCCTCCAAAAATCACATACCTCAAGTGACTTAATTTACTATTAATCTGGTTAATCAAAATAGCTGAAAGCTGATAAAAAGCAGAAGGAGTATGATTTAAAACCGTCACTCTTTGTTCAGAAAGCACTTTTGAATATGCATAAAAATCTCTTGATATACCATATGGTACTATTATTAATTTTCCATTATATAATAAAGATCCCCACATTTCCCAAACACTAAAATCAAAAACATAGGAATGAAATAAACTCCAAACATCATCCTCATTAAAGTTATACCAATGATTTGTCGATTCAAATAATCTACAAATATTTCTATGGGTATGGGATGAACCTTTAGGCAATCCTGTGGTGCCTGAAGTATATATTACGTAGGCCAAGTTATCGACAATATTCATAGGAATAGGATTCTCTTCTGACTGCTTTTTAAATTGGTTTTGCATATTCTCATCATCTAACGATAACAGAAAAGATTTATCTTGACATGCTTGCTCCTTTTCTTCGAATTCAGGCAAATCTCTGATACTATTTTCATCGCTTAAAAGAACTCTCGCACCACTATCTGATAACATATATTGGAGTCGTGTCTCGGGATAATGGGGATCTAGAGGAACGTAAGCGCCACCTGATTTTAACACCCCAAGAATTGAAATAATAATATTTTCCGTTCTTGACAGACATAATGCAACCACCGTTTCCACACCAACATTGCATTTATGTCTTAAATAATGTGCTAATTGATTTGCACGTTTATTAAGTTCATCATAAGTTAAATGTTTAAACCCACACACTAGAGCTATTTTATCTGGTGTTTTCTTAACTTGTTCTTCAAATAATTCATGCAAGGTTTTATCGATTTCAAAAACCCGTTCTTCTGCATTGTCTTTTTCTTTTATTTTCTGATATTGAGATGGATTTAGATAATTTAATTCGCTCACAGCTTGATGTGGATCTGCTACTATTTGTTCTAATAAATTAGAAATGATTTGTAATACATTCTCTATCATTTCTTCATCAAATAGTTCTCCCGCAAAATTTATTTTATATTTTAATTGGTTATTTTTCTCGTAAACAGTAGTAACCAACGGATAATCTAACTTTTCGATACTCCCCCTAAGTTCAACCTGAATCTCACCTGATCGATCCTGCACTTTTGGAATAGGATAATTTTCATAAACAAAAAGACTATCGAATAATCTTTCACTTCCTTCCTGCAATGCCGCCAAATTAACGCTGCTGCGATTACTAATTTCATTAATGTCTTGATGGATATTTTTAATTTGTCCCAGTACACTTCCATTCCGATGCGTTACTATTAATGGCAAGGTATTTATAAAAAGGCCCACCGCAGTTTCAATGCCCTCGATTGGCATATTCCTGCCTGAAACTACTGTCCCTACCGTCGTTACTTTACTATTCCCATAGACGCTTAATACCTTATGCCAGACATATTGCAACACTGCATTTAAAGTCACCCCTTCCCGCTGGCACATCTCCTTTAATGCAGAATATAACTCAGCCTTGATTTCTAATCCCTTTTCTTTTGGCTCTTTAATATATCTATAATTGCCTACCCTTAACTGCTGTTCTCTGGCATGCGATGAAAGCAAACCATTTAGATCGGGATATTCTTCTATCCTAGAGACATAATCTCGCCAAAATTCATCTTCTTCACCTTTGCGTGCTTGTTGTAAATATTCTTGCGCCTGTAAGTATTGCAGATCCTCTTCTGCTTCAAATACCTTTCCTTCTAATAATCGTACATAACTATCATTGATATAGCCTAATAATATCGGATTACTCCAGCCATCTAGTATGGAATGGTGATTGCTAAATAGGCAGGTATAGTGCTTATTGCCATGCTTAATTAAATAAACGCGAAATAAATTGCCTGCCTCTAAATTATACGGTTCGCGCCTATCTTGTTCCTGGATCCTTTTTATTTTTTCTAAGCGAACCTCTTCCGTTTCTTCACTCAAATCTATATAACGCCAATCTAGGCTTCCTTCCCGATCCACCACCTGTAACAAATTTTCATCCCAACAGAATCTTAAGCGTAAATTTGGATAACGTGCTTGGGCATAAACCCATGCTTGTTTAAATAATTCAATATCTAAGGCATTTTTATAATCCCAGATAAGCTGAACAATATAGGCATCATCTATCTTGCCTTGCGCCAATGAATGGTAAATAAAGCCCTGTTGCAAACTATTTGCTAAGTAGATAGCTTCTATTTCTCTGCTGCATTGCAAGGCATCTATGCGTTCTTGGCTAGCAATTCCCGCGACATCACTTACTGTTATATAGCGCCTTCCCGCAGTTACACAGTGTTCAATTACTGCATGCAAGTGCCTTTTAAATGACTCTGTCAATTGATGAGTATTTGCTTTACTCAATTTGGAAACAAGATGCATCTCAAATTTGCCATCTCGAACCAGACAATTGATATTTATTATGTTTGGCTCTCTATTATCAGCATGCACTGACTCACCGCTTTTATCACTGCTTATGAACCAAGCTTGCTCTGCTCCCCTTGTATTAAGCTGACCAAGATAGTTAAAACTTATACGAGGATAATCCCCTCCTTCATATCCAATTAATGCGCCATAGCCTATGCCTTTATTTTTTATCTGGCGTAAATTCTCTTTAACCTGTTTTATGCTCTGCGAGATTCTCTCTATCCACCGATAAGCGAACCGGGTAAATCGTTGTAAACCAACCCACAGTTCCGCTTACATCTAGTGAATCATCTATTTCTTCTCTACCATGTCCTTCCAATACAATATGATTCACTCTTGAACCTGTCAGTTCGCATAAACTTAAGCTGAAGGCTGTCAACAATATATCTTCTACTTGGGTGTTGTAGCTTATATTACTTTTTGTTAATAGTTGCGCTGTTTCCTCACTACTTAGAATGAAATGAGTTTCTTCTCGGGTTTCTTCACTCAACAATAACTTTATCAAACTCTTCTCGGTTTCATCAAAGTCTGATAGCACTTCTTTCCAATACCCCTTCTGAACCACTTCAGACTCTGCATACCGCTTAACAGCCTCACTCCATTGCCGGTAACTGCTTCTCTTAGTCTCTATGTTCCCTCCCTCATAGAGCTCCTTGAGATCTTTTACCAGAATCCTCCAACTCACTACATCTATTATCAAATGATGAAAGGCAAAATAAAGTCTCGCACTGTTATCCTGAAAACCCTCTATATACCCTAGGCTATATAGGGGGCCTCGCTCTATATCAAAATGACTTTGCCATTGCGTCATTATTCCTTGGAGTTCGTCTTCAAAAGCTTTGCTTCCTTCACTCGCAGTCAATGTTCTCACATCTAAAATTTTCAACGGTTCCAGTTCGAGTGTTTCATCATAATATTGTTCATAACTTGTAGTTGTTCTTCTATACCTTAAACGGAAATTATTATGGCATTCTATTAATCGCTTTAAACTGGATTTTAGCACTTCCAAAGAGAGCTTCGGCACCTGAACCAGAAATGACTGATTCCAATGATTTCTTCTGATAAAATTATTTTTAAAAAACCATTCTTGTATTGGAAGTAATCGAACACTGCCAGATAATCTACCTTCTTCTGTACTAATTTGCTTTTGAGTTTCTTGCGATGACTTGCTTAATAGCTGCTCTGATATCCTCTCTATCGTTCTAAAACTGAAAATATCTTTCACGCTTACTTGCAAACCCAATTTCTGACGCAAGAGGCTTACCAATTGAATGCTAATAATACTATCACCACCCAATCTAAAAAAGTCATCAGATATACTGATCTTATCTTTAGCTATCCCTAATACCTTGGACCATATTTCAGAAATTGACTTCTCAATTTCATTGCGGGGGGCAATATATTTTTCACTATCGCTCCGGAACTCTGGCGAGGGCAATGCTTTCCTGTCAATCTTTCCATTAATCGTTAATGGCAATTCCGATAAATGCACTAGATACGTCGGAACCATGTAATCTGGCAGCTTACTCTTCAAATATGACTCTAATAACTGCTCTGACATCTTTTCTTTTGAAACGTAGTAGCCCAGTAAATATTTTTTACTTTCACCCCCAGCACTCTTAATATTTTCCTCTTTAATGAGGACAACACTTTGACTAATGCCGCCATAAGAGCTTATTGCTTGTTCTATCTCACCTAACTCGATCCGATACCCTCGCAATTTTATTTGAAAATCATTCCTTCCTAAATATTCCAAACTTCCATCTTGTAATAAACGAACCAAATCGCCTGTTTTGTATAATCTCAAGAACTTCTCACGATTTTGATCTGCTCTCGTTTGATAGGGATTTGCTATAAATCGCTCCGCAGTTAAGGCAGGTTTATTGTAATAACCACGTCCTAATCCTGCACCACTTACATATAATTCTCCTATAGCCCCAACGGGGACCATCATTAAGTTCTTATCTAATACATAAACCTTTAAATCGGGTATTTTGTCACCTATATTGGAGGAATTTTCTAGACAATTGGTGATTAATTTATAGGTAACATGTACACTTGTTTCAGTAATACCATACATATTAATCAGTTTAATTTTACAATTCGAAAATCTATTAAAAAAAGTTTGTAATTTAAAAAATTGCAGAGCCTCTCCCCCAAAGATTACATACCTTAAGTGACTTAATTTTCTAGGCTCCTCACGAATCAAAATATCTGCCAGTTGATAAAAAGCAGTTGGAGTGTGATTCAAAATTGATACTTTTTGTTGCAATATTATCTTGGTGTATGCATAAAAATCTCTTGATATATCATATGGCACTATTATTAATTTACCATTATATAATAACGATCCCCACATTTCCCAAACGCTAAAATCAAATACATAAGAGTGATATAAACTCCAAACATCATCCTCATTAAAGTTATACCAATGATTTGTCGATTCAAATAATCTACAAATATTTCTATGAGTATGGGATGAACCTTTGGGCAATCCTGTGGTGCCTGAAGTATATATTACGTAAGCCAAGTTATCTATTGAATTTATTGGAGTAAGATTATGATCCGACTGGTTTTTAAATGGGTTCTGCTTCTCCTTGTCATCCAAAGATAGAACTACTAATTTATTTTGACTACCTCGTTCTATTTCTTCTAACCAGTGAACTCGTTTAATATTAAGCTCATCAGTTAAAATAACATTCGCACCACTATCCGTTAATACATGTTGAAGTCGCGCATCAGGATAATTCGGATCTAATGGAACATAAGCTCCGCCCGCCTTTAATACAGCAAGTATTGCTATAATGATATTCTCTGTTCTTGGTAAACATATAGCAACCACTGTTTCCGCACCAACATTACATTCATGCCTTAAATAATTTGCTAATTGATTCGATCGCTTATTCAATTCATCATAAGTCAAGAATTTAGATCCATACACCAAAGCTATTTTATCCGGCATTTTCTTAACCTGTTCCTCAAATAGCTCATGCAGGGTTTTATCCTTTGCAGAAACTCGCACTTCAATATCGCGACTGTCTATTATTTTTTGATATTGAACCGTATTTAGATAACCTAATGCATTGACATCATGATTTTGATTTTCTACTATTTGAACTAATAAATTATGAATAATTGCTAATACTTCTTCTATCGTTTCTTCCTCAAATAATTCTGCTGCAAAATTAATCTTATATATTAACTGATTATTCTTTTCGTAAATAATTGCTGCCAATGGATAATCTAGTTTTTCGACGCTTCCCTTAAATTCTACTTTGATTTTATCTTGTCGACATCGATTGGGTATAGGATAATTTTCATACACAAATAGACTATCGAATAATCTTTCACTTCCTTCCTGCAATGCCGCCAAATTAACGCTGCTGCGATTACTAATTTCATTAATGTCTTGATGGATATTTTTAATTTGTCCCAGTACACTTCCATTCCGATGCGTTACTATTAATGGCAAGGTATTTATAAAAAGGCCCACCGCAGTTTCAATGCCCTCGATTGGCATATTCCTGCCTGAAACTACTGTCCCTACCGTCGTTACTTTACTATTCCCATAGACGCTTAATACCTTATGCCAGACATATTGCAACACTGCATTTAAAGTCACCCCTTCCCGCTGGCACATCTCCTTTAATGCAGAATATAACTCAGCCTTGATTTCTAATCCCTTTTCTTTTGGCTCTTTAATATATCTATAATTGCCTACCCTTAACTGCTGTTCTCTGGCATGCGATGAAAGCAAACCATTTAGATCGGGATATTCTTCTATCCTAGAGACATAATCTCGCCAAAATTCATCTTCTTCACCTTTGCGTGCTTGTTGTAAATATTCTTGCGCCTGTAAGTATTTCAGATCCTCTTCTGCTTCAAATACCTTTCCTTCTAATAATCGTACATAACTATCATTGATATAGCCTAATAATATCGGATTACTCCAACCATCTAATATGGAATGATGATTGCTTAATAAACAGGTATAATGCGACTCGCTTTGTTTAATTAAGTACACTCGAAATAAATTTCCCACCTCTAGGTCATAATATTCCCTTCTATCTTGTTCTTGGATCCTTTTTATTTTCTCAGCTTGCGCTTTTTCTGTTTCTGCACTCAAATCTATATAACGCCAATCTAAATCCCCTTTCCTATCAATCACTTGTAGTAAGGTTTCATCCCAGCTAAACCTTAAACGTAAATTCGGGTATCGCGCCTGCGCATAAACCCAAGCCTGTTTATATAACTCAATGTCCAGGACATTTTTATATTCCCATATAAGCTGAATAATATAAGCATCATCTATCTTGCCTTGCGCCAATGAATGGTAAATAAAGCCCTGTTGCAAACTATTTGCTAAGTAGATAGCTTCTATTTCTCTGCTGCATTGCAAGGCATCTATGCGTTCTTGGCTAGCAATTCCCGCGACATCACTTACTGTTATATAGCGCCTTCCCGCAGTTACACAGTGTTCAATTACTGCATGCAAGTGCCTTTTAAATGACTCTGTCAATTGATGAGTATTTGCTTTACTCAATTTGGAAACAAGATGCATCTCAAATTTGCCATCTCGAACCAGACAATTGATATTTATTATGTTTGGCTCTCTATTATCAGCATGCACTGACTCACCGCTTTTATCACTGCTTATGAACCAAGCTTGCTCTGCTCCCCTTGTATTAAGCTGACCAAGATAGTTAAAACTTATACGAGGATAATCCCCTCCTTCATATCCAATTAATGCGCCATAGCCTATGCCTTTATTTTTTATCTGGCGTAAATTCTCTTTAACCTGTTTTATGCTCTGCGAGATCTCTCTATCCACCGATAAGCGAACCGGGTAAATCGTTGTAAACCAACCCACAGTTCCGCTTACATCTAGTGAATCATCTATTTCTTCTCTACCATGTCCTTCCAATACAATATGATTCACTCTTGAACCTGTCAGTTCGCATAAACTTAAGCTGAAGGCTGTCAACAATATATCTTCTACTTGGGTGTTGTAGCTTATATTACTTTTTGTTAATAGTTGCGCTGTTTCCTCACTACTTAGAATGAAATGAGTTTCTTCTCGGGTTTCTTCACTCAACAATAACTTTATCAAACTCTTCTCGGTTTCATCAAAGTCTGATAGCACTTCTTTCCAATACCCCTTCTGAACCACTTCAGACTCTGCATACCGCTTAACAGCCTCACTCCATTGCCGGTAACTGCTTCTCTTAGTCTCTATGTTCCCTCCCTCATAGAGCTCCTTGAGATCTTTTACCAGAATCCTCCAACTCACTACATCTATTATCAAATGATGAAAGGCAAAATAAAGTCTCGCACTGTTATCCTGAAAACCCTCTATATACCCTAGGCTATATAGGGGGCCTCGCTCTATATCAAAATGACTTTGCCATTGCGTCATTATTCCTTGGAGTTCGTCTTCAAAAGCTTTGCTTCCTTCACTCGCAGTCAATGTTCTCACATCTAAAATTTTCAACGGTTCCAGTTCGAGTGTTTCATCATAATATTGTTCATAACTTGTAGTTGTTCTTCTATACCTTAAACGGAAATTATTATGGCATTCTATTAATCGCTTTAAACTGGATTTTAGCACTTCCAAAGAGAGCTTCGGCACCTGAACCAGAAATGACTGATTCCAATGATTTCTTCTGATAAAATTATTTTTAAAAAACCATTCTTGTATTGGAAGTAATCGAACACTGCCAGATAATCTGCCTTCTTCTGTACTAATTTGCTTTTGAGTTTCTTGCGATGACTTGCTTAATAGCTGCTCTGATATCCTCTCTATCGTTCTAAAACTGAAAATATCTTTCACGCTTACTTGCAAACCCAATTTCTGACGCAAGAGGCTTACCAATTGAATGCTAATAATACTATCACCACCCAATCTAAAAAAGTCATCAGATATACTGATCTTATCTTTAGCTATCCCTAATACCTTGGACCATATTTCAGAAATTGACTTCTCAATTTCATTGCGGGGGGCAATATATTTTTCACTATCGCTCCGGAACTCTGGCGAGGGCAATGCTTTCCTGTCAATCTTTCCATTAATCGTTAATGGCAATTCCGATAAATGCACTAGATACGTCGGAACCATGTAATCTGGCAGCTTACTCTTCAAATATGACTCTAATAACTGCTCTGACATCTTTTCTTTTGAAACGTAGTAGCCTACTAAATACTTATCTTCTTTGCTTCTACTGCCTTTATTACCTTCTTTGATCTCCACCACACTCTGGCTAATGTCAGCATAAGAAGAGAGCACTTTCTCTATCTCACCTAATTCAATTCGATATCCTCGTAACTTTATTTGATCATCAATACGACCTATAAATTCGAAAATACCCTCACTCGTAGCACGACATAAATCTCCTGTTCGATACAGCCTAATGCTCTCTATGCCATGTTTATCTTCCTGAAAAAATGGATTCGCAATAAATTGCATCGCAGTTAGACTCGGCTTATTATAGTATCCGCGCCCTAAACCAATACCACTGATACACAGTTCTCCAAGCGCTCCTACAGGTACAGGTTCTAATTGCTCATTCACGATATAGGCTTCAAGATTATGCCCCACTTTACCCAATGGGATAACGGCTAAATGGCTGTTTGCCAAATCCTGCGCTTTGCATTGATAATGCGTAACATCGTCTGAACATTCAGTTGGCCCGTAGGCATTTATAATTGAAACGGTTTCGTCTACAGAAAATATTTTCTCACAAACATCCCTTCTTAACTTCTCTCCTGTTATGAGTAAATGTTTAAGTTGTTTGAAATCTAATCCTGGTTCACTATGCATAAAAATTGCTAATGCAGCAGCATAAGAGGGCACTAATTCTAATATGGTTATCTTGTCTATCTGAAGCTTTTCTAACATTTTTTTTGGCTCGATAATAATTTCATCACTATAGACAACTATTTTGCTGCCAATAACCATAGATGTTAAGAATTGCCAAATGGATATGTCAAAAACTTGTGTTGCAGTTTGGGCAACAATATCTGTTGAATCAATTCCTAAATCAGTTATTTTATAAAAGATATGATTAGCCATCCCTTGATGTGTTATCATCACACCCTTTGGCAACCCAGTTGAACCTGATGTAAAAATTATGTATGCCAAATTCAATCTATGAATTTTCCTACTTAGATTACTGTAATTTTGTTTTTCTATTTGAGGCCATGATGTAGCCAGGTTAAGCAGTAAACTTTTATTACAACTTTCCAGCCAATCATAAGCCCTATCGACTATAATAATTTTTGCTCCTGACAATTTGATTATGTTCTTATTGCGTTCAGCTGGCGCTTTTGGATCTAGCGGCACATAAACTCCTCCGCATTTTAATATCGCCAATAATGTTGTGAGCAATTCATCTCCCCGTTTCATCATAACAATAATTCGATCCTCAATAGCAAATCCTACTGACTCCAGGTACCTTGCCAATTGATTTGCTCGATTATTAAGGGAAAGATAGCTTGTTTGTTTCTCGCCATAAACAACAGCAATGCGATCAGGTGTTTTGTCGACTTGCTCTTCAAATAATTCGTGCACTAACTTAAGCGTAGGAAGAATTCTCTTTGTCTCGTTCCAAATTTCAACCACTTCTTTATATCGAGCTTGATTTAAATAATTGAGATCGGAGATAATTGCTACTTCAAAATTCTCATTCTCGATTAGCAATGATAGTTGTTTTAAAATGTGAGTATAAGTTTCAACATAGCCCGTAATCGTTTCTTCCGTATACAAACTCTCAGCATAGTTAAAAATTCCTTTCAACTCTGAACCGCTGTCATCAATGAGGGTACTTATGTCAAACTTTGCTATTTTATATAAATTGCTCTCATTATAAGGCTTCAGTAGTTTATTTAAATCGGTCTCCGCCGCATATTCCCTACTTTGGTTAAAGGTAGTGCCAAAACTTTGCACCTCAAATAATACCTGAAATATTGGATGTTGACTGTTGTCTTTTTCTAGGGATAATTCTTCCACTAACTTTTCAAATGGCAAATCTTGATGTAACTGAGCTTCAATAACTTCTTTCCCGACACTTTGAATAAATGATTTTATCGTTGCATTTACTTCTACCTTAACCCTCAACACCAATGTATTCGCGAAAAATCCAACTAAATCTTCTATTTGGTTATAATGCCGGTTGGCAGCAGTTGCCCCTACTATTAAATCATTTTGATTGCTATAGACTCGCAGCATCAAAAAGTATGCACTTAATAAGAGGCTATAGAGACTCACTTGATAAGTCCTAGCTAAACTTTTAAGTTTTTCTGATGTTTCTGCATCAATCTCAAAGGTTATGTCATTACCCTTATAATCAATTTGCAGTGGACGTGGTTTATCCGTCAGTAAGTTTAATCTTTCGTAGCGTGATAATTTTGTTTTCCAATAGTCTAATTGTTGGAAAAACTTCTCGCCCGTTAAGTAATTCCTTTGCCATAAAGCAAAATCTTTATACTGAACAGGGAGTACGGTCAAGTGTATATCAGTTTCAATTCCACGTGCTTTTGACCAATAGTAGAAATAATATTCTTGCAAGTCTCTTAGCCATATATCATGAGACCAGCCATCAAAAGCAATGTGGTGTATAACTATACTTATGTATCTTGTTCTTGGCTCTGTTATTAAATCATAGAATTTTACTTTAATTGGATATTCATTGCATAAATCATAAATATGATTCACTGATTTACTTAAAGATAAGTTTAAGTCCTCTTTACTGGCTAGAGTTTCTTTCCCAATATCTAAGTTGCTTGTTTCATCATCCAAAACGACTTGATAACCTTGTCCCTCTTTTCCTTCATGAATAACCGTTCGCAATATCTCATGACGAGCGACCACGCTTCTAATACCAGCATTTAGTGCCTCAATATCTATTTCGGGTGCCAGTTGATATATCATAAATATATTGTAGGCATTGGTACCAGATTCATATTTTTCTATAAACCACAATCTCTCTTGGGCAAACGAAAGTCGTTGTTCTTCAACACTGCTGACTTTTAACTTCGTCATAACAACTTTTTCGTCAACACCTTTTAATATATGCTTTGCTAGCTTTACTATAGTATTGTGCTGAAATATAGATGAAACATTGAGATCTATATTTAAAGAGTCATTAATCAAATGAACCAATCTCAAAGCAGACAAACTGGAACCACCCAACCTAAAAAAATTATCTTCTGTACTTATTTTATTTTGGTCTATTTTATGAAAATGCTTAGACCAGATTTCTAAAAGTGCCTTTTCAAGTGCATTTTTGGGCTTTACGAAAACTGATTTATTAGCGGAGGTTAATTTATGTAAAATATCTTCTGGGATATGACCTAAATTGACTAATTGTTCCGTGGTCATACTATTATCCTATAAATCAGCTTTTAAAAGTTTTTCCAAAATGACTGACCGATTGACTTTTCCATTTTTCATTCTGGGTATTTCGGCAACGAATAATATTGCCTTAGGCAAACTTTGATAGCTAAGATACTTTGCTAAAGTATCTAGAATATTTTCTTCACTTAAACTTTCATTCTTTCTGACAACAAATGATAATGGTACTTCACCAACTTCCTTGTCATTCATAGCACAGGTTACGCAGTCATAGACAAAATTCATACCTAAGATTAATCGATCAATCTCTTCCAGAGAGACAGCATGCCCATTTACCTTGATTATATTTTTTATCCTACCAGTAATAACCAGAAATTTATTTTCAACTGAAGGAAAAACAGTGAATTTTCCTATATCTCCAGAATGAAACCAACCACCATCGAAACTCTTTTTTGTTGCATCAGGATTAAATAAATAACCAGCCATTACATTATGTCCCCGCATGCAAATCTCACCCTCCTCACCAATATCAGCTTGGGAGCCATCATTTCTTAGTATGGTAACCTCATTTCCAAAAATTTCACTGCCTACAGATGGGATATCGCAATCAATCATCAGGGATCTATAAATGGTATCATTGATATCCAGAGACATCAGTGTTGAAAAATTTGTTGTTTCAGTTAGGCCATAGCCTTGAACTATCCTTTTCCTAAACTTTTGCCAAATACCATTGCTTGTTTTACTAGATAAAGGCGCCGCGGCCGTAACAAAGTACCGAAGCATTGGATAATCGGAGGCAATTAGATTCTCATCGAGTATTGCGTTTAGCATTGGCGGTACCAAACTTGCTAGTGTTATATGATATTTATTAATCAAAGAAAGGTAGATGCTAGGATCAAATGCATCGCATAAAACCACGGTACTGCCTGCTACCATTGTTGCAAAAATTGTAAACTCTAAACCATTAACATGGCAAATAGGTAAAGCACATAGCAATTTTTGGTTTTTATTTAATTGATGATGCTGAACAAGTGCACAGCTATTAATAGCAATGTTATAGTGCATTTGTAATACTGGTTTGGAATCAGATGTACTTCCCGTAGTAAAGATAATTAAAGCTCCCTGTTGTGGATCAAAATATTTTTCCTCTGAATCTGTTTCGGGCAATTTTTCACTTTCCAACACAAGATCCTGAGCACACAATCCCATATTTTGATCGATTTGATAACTATATTTATCGATTATTGTTAAAGCACAATTAAATTTATTAATTTGACTTAATATTCTAGCCTTAGGTTCGTTGGGATTTATAATAACCGCCAATGCATGGTTGTACATTACAGCATATATAATGTAAATAGATTCAATAGAATTTTCTGGTAAAATTGCTACATATGAATTTTTATCAATATTATATTTTTCTTTCAGTGTTTTTGAAATACATTTTACTTTGTCATAAAACTGTTTATAAGATACTGGATTTTTAATTTGTTTCCCATTTCTTATTTCAATAACAAAGGGATCATCACTGTTATATAAGGCACGGTCTCGTAAATAATTTATGATTGAGTTATATTTTATAATTGCTTGTAAAAAATTTTTACCTTTATAGGAATGAACTTGCTCGAATACAGATTCTGCTATCCCTACATCATTTAATAATTTATCCATAAACTACTAACATCCACCCCACACCAATTTTCTAACAGCGATATCAATTAAAATTTATTAACCTTGGTTCATCATGTGTGTTCCATGGAACATTGGATGACTAGCCTCAATACCTCCAACAGATGAAAAAATGTGTAGGGGAATAACTTTTATATGTTGACCATAAGGCGTTTCAAAATGGTGTGGACACATGGGATCAAGGATACATACCATGCCTGGTGTTAAGTCATTATCAACAGTCCTTCCTTCCATACCAACCACGCTTTTACCTTTGCCTTCAACGACATAAACTACTCTACTGGTAGAATGGATATGGTGGGCCTGTTCTGCACTATACGCAGGTATGTTGAGCATTTGTAAAGTAGGATCGCCGGGCCTTGCTGGCGCCATAAGTTGTTTTGTAGAACATCCATTAACATAAGGCAATACCGTTATTCCTTTTAAAGATACAGTCATTTCAGCAGGCATATAGCCTCTAATAATCACTGCTAAGTGTTTAGATTCAATAAAACAAGGACCCCTTCTCAATATCGCAATGTCCAGATCATCTGATAACAAATAGGCACAATCTCCAAATTCGACTTTGATGGCAGTTTGGTGCTCCCCAATATATGCTTTATAGTAATAAGTTTCATCTTCAGCTGCCTCATGAATGACAGGATTTGAGCTATGATAATAATTTACTCTGTAAAGTGCTTGAGTCTTCCTGATTTCGGTTGGGCATAGTTTTGATACAGTAACCATTCAATCCTCCCTAAGCTGGGTATTTCCGTAAATTATCCCTTCTATCATATTATTTAAGGAATAGCAAGATGAAATCTTTAATTGAATAGTTAAATCATGGAAAGCCCTGCCTGCAAATGTTATTCCACACAAAACTATAATATCCAATAGAAACCTGCCAAACAGTAAGTTAATTTAATAATACACAAAAGTTTCATGGATTATTTGCTCTTCAAAACTGCAACTGCTATCATTGCGATTTCATCAAATTTCGTTCCATGGGGGGAATATGGATAGTTTAGTAAAACTTTTGGCTGAGGGTAGACATCCCATTCTGTTCGAATCACGAATTGATGACTTTTCTGAAATAAAAGAGCGTTTGGATCAGGGCTTTGTGATGGTAACTTTCACCGGAACGAGAGGCGGTACAGAACTTGGCATTAATATTGATACAAAATTAAGTAATTTTGACTCTGCAAATTTTGAAACAAAAAAGGGGTCATTACGAATAATCGGTACCTGTGAATTGAATTATCAAAAAGTTCGTTGTTTTGCTGAAGTGGATCTATCTACGAAAAAAGGGGTTGGGCACTTAGAACTATTAAAATAAACGCAATCGTTCATGCAGTTAAACACCTGTTAAAGGGGTCTCCGACTCGAAAATAGCGAAAAGTGTGTGAGGGCCTATGCATAAATGGTGTCACATAATGGTTGAACTAAGTTTTGCTTAAGTTTCGTGTTAAGCTGCAACCTATTTTGACTATTTTTAAGCTTTTGATAGCCTAATCTAATAAATTTAGCAAAATTATAAACTTCTTCGAGTTCATTAATATCAATTTTTCCTTCTATTGCCTCTTTTTTACATAAATCCAAATCTTCTTTAAATTTAGCAGGATATTGTTCATAAAATAATTTTACTGATTGATGATAGATTGATTCGGGAGACGCGTTAATTCCAAAACCGGCTCCTTCGTTCATCCCAGTTTTTTTCCGATTGGTGATGCTATCTGGTAACTCATCTTGAAAAGCAAGTCTTAGTAAAATCTTATTACCAATTTCATTTAAACGTGCATTAGGCGGCAAAGATAAGCAAAATTCAATTAAATCTTTGTCCATATAAGGTACCCTAGCTTCTAAGGTTGCATACATAGAGGCTCTGTCTGCCATCTGTAAGTATGTCTTATGAATGATAGATAATGAATGCCAAATAACGTCATCTTGCAAAGAGATTGGGGCCTCCTTTACAAAATCATATCCTCCAAAAAGCTCGTCTGCTCCCTCCCCATTAAGGCAATATTTAAACCCATCTTCTACAACACGCCGACAAAGAAAATGATAGCTTACCGCATTACGCACCAATACTGGTTCAAAAGACTCTGTCATGTATACTCCTTCGTCCAAATAGAACTGTTGCATTTCTTCAACAGGCGGAGAAACAATGACATGCTCAATATTAAATTTCTCACATAATGCTTTAGCTGCAATTAAATCAGCTGATGGCATATTCGGTGCTGCTAATGTATAAGCAATAACTTTTGGATGCAGTTTTTTTGCTAAATAGGTAATAATAGAGCTATCTATACCGCCACTTAATAAACAAGCAATTTGTTTTGACTTAGCTGAAATCCTTTTTTCAACGGCTTTCGATAAATATTTTTTGAGCTCTATCGATTGATTTGTCATTTCAGAATGAGATATTTTTTGTTTCGAGAATTTTTTTAAGCTAAAGAAAGGCTTAACCATGCCATTTTTCCAAATAGAACCTGGACCTAATTCAAGAATCTCTAAAGAATCCTCTTTTAATGCAGTTAAAGATTTAATTTCAGAGGCGAATATCCAATTGTCACTCATACGAGCATAATAAAGTGGTTTAATACCCATGGGATCTCTGGCTAAAAGTAAAATATTTTTATTTCCATCATAAATAGCAATGCAATATTTTCCATCCAAGTGGTGTACAAACTCATCCCCCCATTTTAAATAAGCACACAGTACTACTTCCGTATCGCACTCAGACTTGAAATGGTAATCGGATCTTAATTCTTTCCTTAACTCTTCATGATTATAAATTTCGCCATTATAGACACAAAATACTTGGGAGTTTTCTGATTGAACTGGTTGCTTGCCAAAGGGTTCATCCACAATGGCTAACCGATGCGCACCTAGGGCAATGCCAGACCGGACTAAGGTTTCGTTACGGTATTTAACTTCCCCACGATGCCCTATAGGAAGCAGCAATTCGTTTAAGACAGCTTCGCTCGCTTCTTTTCCTTTAATACCTGCTATTCCACACATAATTGAGGCACCTCTACCCTAGTGATTCCGTTGGCCGTACTCATTGAATACAAGACATCATTGTCTCTTTCCTGTTCTAACTTATTGGCAAACCTTACAGCTGCTTCTGCAACCACAGTATTTGGATCTATTATATTTACACCTAGTTCTGGAAGATCGATAAATGGTAATATTAAAGGAAGCTCAGTACATCCTAGAATCACATGCTGGCAATCATTATTTGCCAAATAATCAATAGCCTCTAGAATTGAAGCTGTCGGATTCGGAAGAAATTTTTCTAAGATGATTCGCCTATAAGCGTGATTTTTGATTTCCGGATGTTTTATATGATTATTGATACAATATTGATCATTTGCGAGATCCTCTTTCTTTATCAGATCATGCTTCCCCATTGTTAAATGGATCCCCGTTTTAATAATATAAATGGCTTCCATTATTTTTTTCTGGATATCAGCAGAAACAGTGACAACTTCAATATTATGAATGGCTAAGGCTTTTTGATACAATTGTTTGTTTTGAGTTGCTTCCGTCGCGAGCAGTCCTACTTTATTAATGTGAGAAAAAGATTGAGCAATGAAACTTACAGTCTCTTCAATTAAATCTATAATGGGTAAATCAAGGATTGATTTTAAGCGAGGCAAGTATACATGTGCAGTCTGACAAGCAATTAACAATAAATCTATTCCTATGGACTCCAAAGCTCTAGCACATTTTATAAATTGCTCCGGAAGTTCTGTGTTATTAATTGCAACGGCATCATTTCTATCCAAAAACTGTGTATAATTAAAAACCAACATATTAAAATAGTTTTGATCAATTAAAGGAGACAGCAATCGCTTGGTTGCTTGCAGAATTTTATACTCAAAATCTACTGTTGCTAAGGGGCCACAGCCCCCAATAATACCAATAGTTGGTTTCATAGTCTCTTTCTACAAATTGAATAAATGAGTAATTTAATCATAAATTTACACAAATCTCCAGTTGCCTTCAGTTATTTGTTAGTCAACAAATTGCATCTGCTATTCTTTTTACGATTAGAATGGTAGAATGGTAAAGTTGCATACTGCTACAGTAGTTGTTTCATAAACAAATTCTAACTCAATTTGGACGAGCCCTACATGAACTTACCACCCAGTTTTAATGAATTTATTAAAGAAATTGCTAAGCCCTATAAGAGGTACTTTATTGCAATGATCTTTGTCGGGGTATATAGTTCCCTTCATAGTGTGATTCAACCTTATATATTAAAAATACTAATAGATAGGGCATCGAAAGCCGATAGCAGCAATTTTCTGTCACTATGCCTAATACCTGGCATCATATTAATCCTAATGAGCCTAATGATTACTGTGTTATGGAGATTTTACAATTATGTTGTTTTAAAATCACTGCCAAAAATGAAAGCAGACATCATCACGATGGCAACGAATCATTTGAGAGGCCAAGCTTATTCATTTTTCCAAGATAATTTGAGTGGCTCGATAAGTGCGAAAATACAAGATTTAACTAGTAACATCCAACAGTTTATCAACTCAATTTTTAATATCTCAAGACAGGCTTTAACTATCCTCCTTTCAATAGGAATGACTGCAGTTGTTAGCGTCTATTTTTCACTCGTGTTCTTCTTTGTTTCAATAGCATTTTTAATAATTGCAAAGTACTGTTCTGATAGTATTAAACCTTATGCAATAAATTTTGCCCAATCGAGGGCAAATAATTCTGGAAACATAGTAGATTGTTTTTCAAATGTACTGAGTATGTTGTTGTTCGTTCGCGAAGATTATGAGTCACATTATTTAGATAAATTAACTCATGATGTTGTTCAAAAAGACCAAGCAATGCAGTTTAAAAATATGATAAATGCCTCCATTTTGAGCGGTTTTGCTTGGATTTTGGAAGCAGCTTCGATTTCATTATTATTATTTTTAGGAAGCAGGAATTTAATTACAGTAGGTGATTTTGCGCTAATATTTGTTCTATCAATTACAGTGATTGATCAAATGTGGAATTTAACATCAAGCCTATTAAGCGTAGGCGAAACGATAGGTGTCTGTCAAAATGCCTTAACAACAATATTTACGGAACATCGCCAACCAAAGCGGCCGGATGCCAAGCATCTTAAAATTAATAAAGGCGAGATTGTTTTTGACAATATTACTTTTGGTTATCCTAACAATAAGCCAATTTTCAAAAATTTATCTTTGACCATTCAAGGCGGTAAAAGGATCGGGCTTGTTGGTTATTCGGGAGCTGGCAAAAGCACTTTTGTTAGCTTAATTTCGGGATTGTTCGACTTATTGGATGGTGATATCGTAATTGATGGACAGTCTATACGAAATATTTCAAAACAAAGCTTACGTAATTACATCTCTTTTATTCCTCAATCCCCGGACTTATTTCATAGAACCATTCTTGAAAACATTCAATATGGGAAAACAGACTCAAGTTTTGAAGAAGTCCTCATGGCTGCCAAAAAATCATTTTCGCATGAATTTATTGAGAATCTCCCCAATGGATACAATACAGTTGTCGGAGAAAAAGGAGCAAAGCTCTCGGGTGGACAGAAACAAAGAATAGTCATTGCAAGGGCAATATTAAAAGATGCTCCAATTTTAATCCTTGATGAAGCTACGAGCTCCTTAGACTCCTTGACTGAACAATATATACAAAGCTCCTTAAAAACTGCAATGGGGAATAAAACTGCAATTGTGATTGCACATAGATTATCGACAGTTATGTCTATGGATACCATCCTTGTTCTACACCACGGACAAATTATTGAGAGTGGTACCCATGAAGAGCTAATACAAGCCAATGGATATTATAAACAGCTTTGGGATTCACAAAAAGGACATAGCTTTATTTAAATTCTGAAGCAAGCTCCAAAATCAGGATAAATTTACAAAATTATGGAAATCCCTAGATCTTCTAACTTTAATCCGCTTGAAAACAGTAATACACTCAAGAGCAATAATACGCTTCTGGGCAATAATACCCTTGAGAACATTCGTGACACCAATGTATGTAATAACAAGCAATTATTAGTTTCATGCATGATAGGAAATGCTCTTGAATGGTATGATTTCATTATCTATGGGTATTTTGTCGTAACTTTTGGCGCCCTATTCTTTCCAGGAGCTAGTTCTGTTTTGCAACTTTTGGCCAGCTGGGGAGTTTTTTGGGCTGGGTTCATTGCGCGCCCCCTGGGTTCAATTATATTTGGATATATTGGTGACAAGAAAAGTAGAAAAACTGCCCTAACTTGGTCTATATATTTTATGGCAATACCAACAGCCTTGATGGGATGTCTCCCAATTTATGAACAAGTTGGTTTAATAGCCCCTATCAGTCTTATCTTGCTACGCACTTTGCAAGGTTTTGCAATTGGGGGCGAATTTACCAGCACGATGGTGTTCCTTGTGGAGCATGCACCGGGAGGAAAACGTGGCTTTTGGGGAAGTTTTGCTGCATTCAGTGCAGTCATGGGTGTCATTCTAGGCTCATTACTGGTGGCAGGACTCAATTCTTTCTTTACACCAGAAACTATGCAAACTTGGGGATGGCGAATTCCATTTATATTAAGCGTATTGGGAAGCATTGTGGGTGCCTATATGCGTAGTCGTTTAGTGGATCCCAACATTTTTCTTCTAGAAAGGAAAAAGTATGACTCCAAATACATGCCTTTAAAACAATTATTGCAACATTATAAATCAAATATTGGCATAATTTTCCTATTAGATTTTCTAAATACGATTGGTTTTTTTATTGTTGTAGTATTTCTGTCAACTTATTTTAGGACACATTTAAAAATTCCAATAAATATTGCTCTAACTATCCATACATTTAGCATGTGCGTGTTTGCAATATTCATTTTGATTGGTGGAACGTTATCTGATAGTCATGGTCGTAAGCCTGTGCTAGGATTTCCATGCATAGGATTCATGATACTTTCCTATCCTTTATTTTTGATGTTACAAACTGAGAATTATTATATTATTGCTTTTGTACAATCTACTCTTGCGATAATGATGGGAATTTTTTTTGGTGTGATTCCCACAGCCCTGGCAGAAATAATGCCAACCAAAATTCGTTGTTCTGGAGTTTCAATTGCACATAGTATTAGTGTGGCAATATTTGGGGGAGGAGCTCCGTTTTTTGCCACTCATCTAATTCATTACACTGAAAATTTAGCAGCTCCATCTTATTTATTAATTGCAGCGAGCTTTCTCAGTCTATGTTCCCTGCCATTTATTAAAGATCGTGATGATATATCTTAATGATGTCTACAGCACTATCAGATAAAGGCTGCACACTAACTCAAGTTTTCAATATTTGGATCTTACTCTCACTTTTTCATTCTCTTGCAAAAAATAATAATTCATTATAGAATCGTCATTTTATTTCAAATTGATTTGCTTAAACAAACTTATCTTCGAAAAGATTGTATATTGTATGCAAGAATATTGGATTTTAGTAACGCGAAATGTACGTGGAAATGTTGTCTCGTTATATTCCCCCAATCTTAAGAAAGAATTAATAGAACCAACAGAATTCTCTGCAGCTGCTGAACAACCCGTGATACCCAATTTCAACTATCGTTCATTTGCCAGAGAAAAACTTAATTCTGAACTTCAAATTAGGCATAGAATTTTATTTCCAAGAGGTTTTCAAGAATTAGAGAAAAAGCCCATTACCCCCTTACAACATTGGGAATGTTTTAAAATCGATGTGAAGAAACGAAATCGAATTTTCGAAGTAGGTTTGCCAGTCTCTGGCCATATTTGCAATGTGCTTGCAATTTTAACCTATATTTTCATTACCTATATGGCCCTAAAAATAGCCACACAAAATTCTGAAGATCAGGATTCCAGTACATCAACAGGTTTAGCTATAAGTGGAGCCATTTTTAGCTCTTTGATTAATTTTTTTCTTTATATTTTGTCTGGTGCAAGCGAAACATTGATTGAAGCAGGTTCCCGCCTAGATAATCTCTGTAGGGAACAAGATTTTGATTTGATTCAAGATGAAATTATAGATGCGAACGAAGGGTGTAATTGCCAATTTTATAATCTTTCAACTCTTGCAGCAGGCTCTATTTTAGGGAATTCATTTGTCTCAGCAGTAAGGCAATATCTAGAATTCACCTTGCTGACAGATAAATTTTTAAGTTTAGATCCAGATCTTTCTACAAGTGATCATGAAAGATATTACGAGATCATAACTTATCTGGTTACAATACCTAACCTCATTTCAAGTACTTTTACTGCCACCGCATTTCAAACAGCCTTCGCTAGGCGGCTTATTGCCCATTTGACAGACAGAAAAACCAGAATAGAGGGAGAACACACTGAGCGCGATGCTTTGATTCAGCGCCTTAGCAGTTCTACCAATTCCTTAATAGAACACAAAGAAAGATCAGATGATGAAAGATTACAGCTGACCCAATCAAGACCATTAACCCTACAATTCAGCGGGGGGGCCGATGTTCAAAAAAGGGATGGGTCTGATACTCTTGGACCTAACAGCGAAAGTGTTGTGTCAAAATCAACCTGGAAACTAGGAAGTAGAGCAGCAGATACTTCCAAGGATTAATTATTTGTAAGTCCAATTACATTTTAATTGCTAATATCGTTTTTACATGTATCCCGGCTTGGGGTATATAGATCTCATATTAAAGGAACAGGCGCAAAGTATACGCGAAGCTTTCATCCGACTTTAGTAGCGCAAGCTTGGCCAATTTATGGAAAAAAGTCTCTAGCTATGCAAATTGAACGGTTTATTAAGAAACAGAGATAAGTTAAAGTAAAACCTCAACAACCGCAAAAATTTAAAAAGAGAGGGTTATCTCAAAAGAACGAAATGATGTGATCGAGAATTCTGATAACTCTAGTTGTACTGACTTGGAAGCTCCATCAACTATGAGCTTAAACCCATCATTTAGCCCCAAATATGGTAGTGTACGCGATGCTCATTAATTAATCGACCATTGTTAAGCATAAAAAAATAGAAATTTTTGATTCTTAGACTTTCTCTCAATTTATGTGATAAAATTTTTTTAAGGCAAGTGAACATGGTATGTTAAATATTTTAAGGTATAATTTTTTTATGTTTCTGCTCAAAAAACTTAAATCTTTTCTTAAAAATCAAAAACCCCCTAATTTGGGGAAGAGCCGGTGTTTCATTCGAAGATAGACAAGATTTATTGGGTCATAAATCCACTAGGATTACGACACACTATTCTTCGGTTGAATTGCTGAATCTTTGGGAAGCCGTTAACAAGATTTGTACGGAACAAAACAAGCCTAAGTTAACTTTGCTAAGGACAGCAGCACATCGAACAGCCACAGAATTGCAATTGAGTCATGCAAAAGTCGCGCAAGAGGTTTTGCCGACATGAAAAGGGTGGAATTTTGTTCTCGTAAGTTCCTGATTTTTTGGTCTAATTTGGTGGGCCCACTAGGACTCGAACCTAGGACCAAGGGATTATGAGTCCAAATATTTCATTTAGGCCCCTTGATTTTATTGAACTTTTTGCCGCGGATTACCACTACATTTGTCGAACTATGGCGAACAGTGTCGTACTCAAATACGCGGATTTCACGCAGGTTTTTTTAGATGATTATCAGGAAATGATTTCTTTTGAATCACCTATTTAAATTCTCCAGTCACAAGCACAGCTTTAGTTTTTCCCTTTCTGCTTTATTTTCAATAAATTGCTCAATCGCACTCCCAAATAGAATTTACATCATAATTTATTCTTCTAAGTTTGCTTAATTTGAAATAAAGTTTTATGTCTAGCCCATTAAAAGGTTTTGAATACTTATACCTTTGACACAGATTTCTCTTTACTATACAACAAACCTCAGCTCCTCCCGCTGAAAAAACCGTGTAAAGCCCATGGTTTCTGGCTTTAGAAAATAGGTAGTTCGCGACAAGTATTTTTCCACAGCCTCTGGAACCCCAGTGCCATGAGGGTACTATTTTCAGCGGGAGGATCTGAACAAACCTGCCTATTGCCTATTCAGACCCTACTACCTTTTCAAAATGAATTTTTGAAGCATTTTGAAGATTGTATAAACAGTCTTCCTTGAATCGCCAGTCTATGAACAATTTTGTTTATTGGATCTTCATTCTTAGAATAAGACTCAGGCTCTCTCAAGTATTTCTTAATTTCATCTCTTAATTTAGATTCCTCAGTTTCATCAATCTCCTTATTCGCTAAGAGTACTGGAATTTGTTAAAACATATAATGGGATAATTTGGGAATTAACAATGCGTCTGCCTGTGTTTGAGATTCTAGCGACGCAGCGACAATAGGGGGTTCACTTAAGGCTACTGCGGAAGACGAAAACAATACCCTTGGCGCAGCAGCGGCAGCCATACGCGCATAATGATTGTGACCATTAAAATAGACAGAGACTCTTTGGGCACTTACACCGAGGGCTTCTGGATTATAGATTTCCAATATTCTCCTTTTTCCAGTTTTTCCATCGGTGATTTGAAGCTCTATAGTCTTATTAAAGACCATGGCGACAATTTCAAGTTCTCCTGGCAAGAGCCAATACCCATTCCCCTTTTGGCTACCGGCTCTTTCCATCAGCTGTGCATATTCTTCTCGTAATTTTTGTTCTTGTAAAAGAGACTCCCAATCAAAACCTCGAGCTGTCTCCCTGGTATAGGCCTTGTACTTTCTATGCAAATCCTCCAGAGATAATATCAATGCATATAATTCATTTTTGTCATCCTGCAAACAGATAAAAACTTTATTTTTTAAATCTCTTTCTGATGAATCATTGTCATTGAGAAATTTGATGATATCTGGGTAAGACTTTAATACATTTTCAAATTCTTCCCAGGCCTTACGAATTTGTTCTTCATGTTGGGCTAAGAATTTTTGGAAATTCTCTCTAGCCAACTCAAAGGCCTTGCCTCCACGCCTTTCAGCAATTATCATTTGTTGCATTGCTTCCATGATAGCACGATTGGCACGACTCTTTGTACCGCTTCTTATTTCATCTGCTACTTGTTTTCGTAATACTGCAACATTAGGGCAGATGTATATTTTAAGAGACTCATTCCAAACACCGAAGCTCGCATGAAAGGCGCAATCCCCCATCCCCTCAGTTTTTTGAGGGGTAAGTTCATCAACCTTTGCAGGAGAAGAAAATGTAGCAAGTGGAGATGCAGCGTGTGATGTTGCTGAATTTCTAGAAGAGCCTTCTAGTCCCAAATTGCGTCGTTCTAAATCAGGAGCAATCACTTCTATTGAAGTCAATGATTTCATTGTACAAGCTAACGCGCTCATAGGTTCGCTAGCTGAAAACTGATGAGTGATCGAGGAGCATTGAGACACTGACTCGACACCCATAGGTAATAAAGTCATATCCCTCATAAATTGTCGGTACTGTTCTAGATGCTCCTCAAAGCTCATCGGACTAGAATTGCAAGCTTCTACCTTCAAAGGCTTGGGTTTCTCCAGCTCTTTTTTATGATCTGCAGCCATTCGATCTAAATGTTCAGCGAGTTTTGGAAAGGCTGTATTTAATTTAGCTACGATTGCATCAATACCGGGCCTTTTTGCAGGATCTCTCTGCCAACATCCTAGAATAATCTCTTTAATGGCTGCTGGAACATCGTCTGCGATCCTATCAAAATCTTGTCTTCGCAGTTTTTTACCATTTTTCTCGAGATCACCTAGAATAGCCATGCGAATTCGAAATCCTGCGTCGTGTTCGTTTAGTAATGCCTCAAAAGGCATGACCCGTGAGAATATTTCCCAAATCACCACCCCGAACGAGTAAACGTCCCCTGCAAAGCTTAAAGGCTTTAGGCGATCCATGTCTAAAGTCACTGCTTCAGGCGGCTGCCATAACAAACTACCACCAAGGGCCTGCGTAGATTGAAAGGCAGATTTTATGCTACCTTTGGATTTTCCAAAGGCACGTTTACTCGAATGGGTTATAGTGGTCTTCTTTGCCTGTTTGGTAGTGGAAGACAAACCAAAATCATTCAATTTTACATCCAAGTTCTCATTGAGTAACACGTTTAAACTCTTGATATCGCCGTGAATGATGCCGTTACCATGTAGATATTGAATCGCTCTCGCCATCTGCATTACCCACAGAGCTTGCTGCTCTGATGCAATTTTGTTTTCAGTGTCAGCTAATACTTTGTCCAGCGACCCTTTTTTGGCCAATTCCATCACCAAACAGAGTCTGCCCTCCCTCTTTGAATAACCAAAGGAGCAGACAATATGAGGCGAATATAATTTCGATAATTTTTCAATCTCCGCTTTAAATATCGTGTTTTCATCCTCCCCCAGATCGGAGTTAATCACTTTGATCGCAACTACTTTAGAGCCACTCTCCGTATTCCAGCGAGCTCGATATACGGTGCCGAATCCCCCTTTACCTAAACAGATTTCTCGACACTCCTCATCCTTTTCAATCTCAATCTTGCTCCAATCAATAAATAGTGCATTGAGCGAGGCGTCCGGCAATTTGTCTTTGGGCGCGAGTCCCTGTTGAAGATGTCTTTCATACAAGGTTATGATATTAGATGCATGAAATAGCTTGACTAAAACCTGGGAAGCAGTGAAAGTGGGCGATTTCGACAAATTGCCAAGCAATAACGTAAGACGATCATCTATTTCTGCTATTAAATGAGGATCGATCAGGAACTCAGTCAAATCGGTATTGAGCGCTTTACGTAATTCAGCCGCTGTTTCCTCTTTAAGGCCCAATAGCTGTGCATATGCCAGAGAGAGCGCTCGAACCGCTTTAAGTTGATCCACCATGCTTGTAAATAGGGCGGAGTTATCTTTTATACTGGCCACGGCATCCAAAAAGGCTTTCTGTTCAGCGGTCAGTTTAAGATCGGCGCTGGGTGCTTGTGATTTTGCCTTTTGCCAGGCTATTTGAGTGATGCCTGCAATCTGTTCTCTAACTTTGGCTTGATAATCACAGACAGTCGGGCCTGAAATGACAGTACTTGCTGCCCAATTGCCGCAAAGCAAACCGGGGATCCGTACTGGATTGTTTTGCTCTGCTCGATATTGTGGAACATAAACGTGGGCATTAACGTGATTGTCATTGAGACCACGAACTATCCAACTTGATGTCTCAAGGTGTCTTTTAAAGGTTGCATTTAAGATTGGAATATCAATCCCTTTTTCAGATCCCTCTTCAGCTCTCTTTGCTTTGAATCTAAACAGCAAATGAACATGGTAAATAGGCATGGCGGGCATTCTGTAGGTCGGATATACCATATGTCCTCCGGGTCCATTCCAGGCATTTCCTTCAGCTCTAACCCCTTGGTAATTGGCCTCCCATTGTCCTAGACCAAGTTGCTCCGCTAAGACTAAAATTCGCGGTACTCTTTGGTTTGCCAAGGCATTTAAGAAGTGTTGAGCATCTAAATCAGGAAAGCCAAGCCCTTTGATCGTTTGCAGTTTAATTGAAGATAAGGCTACTGTGTCTGTTACAACCTCTTCTTTTGCTTTCACCGTCATTAATTCAAGGATCCTTTTCTCGATAGACCCGATCCCATTCACATACAACGCAATTAGCGATTCATATAATTTAGGAGTGGCGTTTCGTAAAGTCTTAATAACATCGTGGGAACGCACTGCTTTTTCTTGTATTTTGCGTAAATTTGCCAACGGAATATCTTTATTGTCTTTAAGCTTTAGAGCAGTCCTCGCTGCTAGTGCTAAACCTATGTTCTCCATCCACAGATCTAAACTGGGGAGATCGGCTTCCTGAATCCCCTGAATACCGAGCCTTTCACTTGCAAACCGGGCAAGATAACCCAAAACGAGTTCAACAGGTTTTTCAGCTATCCTGGCCACTTGATGATAAGGTTGCTCTTTTCGGAAATATTTTCCGGCAAATATACCGGAACAAAATTGTCCTAACAACCAATTTTCTTCTAAAATAGCCACCTTGGTGGTATCTAGCACTGTGGTAGAAGTACCGTCTATATAGCAACTTATCGGTGCCACTATCTCATCTTTGAAATGTATCAGTGCTAATTCACGATGTCCACTTTCAATTATCTGGGTCAATTCATCAATATCATCCTGTAATCTCCCCATAGAAATTTGAATCATCTCCCTTATTACACCGGTTTCAAAATTAATAATTGCTTTGATTTGCTCAAAACCTTCAAACATACTTTCAGCGATTTTATGCAACTTTTCTTCGATCAAATCAAAGCGTTCATGCATTTCTTTGCGTAGTTCCGCTATCTGTTTGGAAATGGTTTGTAAGGCTTCCATTACAGGAGAGCGTTCAGACTTCTTTTTCCCAAAAATCGAGAAAATGATGACGGCGGCCGAGATTGCAATATTGGCCATTGGTAATAACATAGCCATTCCAACGGGTGCTGCCACACCAGGTATCAGTCCGCCTAACTCCATGGCTCTCGATGCAATATTGATCCCTTGTTCCCCTATGCAACCTACTACTTGAAGATTTCTGCAGAGTTTAGGATCTTTGATCATTGATGCAACCCCTTGTAAGCCCCTAAAAAAACCCCTGGCGTCATTGAGCCTTTGATAATATCTTTCTTTTTCTCTCTGCAACATTCTTTCTGAGCGACTTTCATCTCGCAATGTTTCAATTTGTTCTTTGACCTCTTTCATGTCTCTTTTAGAACGAAGCGCTGAATCTTTATCTTTTTGATGAAAGCGAGCATAGAGTTGACGTACTTGTTCACGCTGGGCTTGACTCAAGTCTTCAAATTTTAGACCATAGGCATTTAATACTTGTTTAATGTGATCGATGGAAATTTGATGTTTTTTACTTACAAATTGCAATGCATCGGGCTGCAGCTTAATACCCGAAACAAAGATATCTCCTGTATCAAGCTTATCTAAATTCTCTACCACCTCTAAATTTGCGCCCCCACTGAAAGAGTTCCCATCTGCTAAACGCCCAATTAAAATATTGATGCCCGTACTCAAACCCAGCACGTAGGGGTTACCGCTAGCCAGAAGGCCACCAATACCGCTGATATCCACAATTGTTTGAGTATCAAATAAAGAATCTAGGACACGAGAAAGGCATTCTTCTTGTTGACGTTGCTCGCTGGCGTATCGTATTGATAATAAGTTTAGGATGGTTTGTTGCTCCGCCATATCGTATTGTCGCCAGGTTTCCGGCCCTTGTTGAACAACCAAGGCGAGCGCTAAAACCCGTTGGTGTTTTTCATTTTCTAAGTCAACTTCGGTTTCAAGGAGCCGAGTTGCAAAACTCTGCGCAGCAACATGCGATTCTAAACCTGTGAATTTAATAGCACCGCTAAACTCATCTCCAGTGAGATGATAATTAGCAACGTCTGACTGCAACTTTCTTAAGTATTCAAATTTTTTTCTATCTCCTTGGCTGAGATTAAACATGTTCGTTTCCTTATACGCAAATTGAAAGGCGCTATGCATTTAAACAACTTCCATAATTCCAATGAAATAAATTGAATCATCAATTTATTGGAACATTGAAATCTTTTGTTGATTGTAAAGAAATTTTAAGACCTTGCAATACAGTATTTTATAACGTACAAATTTAAACAGTCTTATAATTCAATCATTTTAGCACTCTCACATCGGTTGCTAAAAAAATGATATGACAGCACTTATCAATGAGAAATAATTTTTTATGATTGGGTCGTTTAAATCTTGAGATTTAAGAGGGCGGAAGCATCAAAATCTCATGAACATAGAATCGATGTATCCTAATTCAAAAGCTTTTTTTACTAGATCATGTTTATTGTTACATTCCAACTTGTCTCTTAATCGGGTCAAATAGAATTCAATGGTACGTTTAGAGAGTTTTAATTCCTTGGCCGTTAACTCAGCAGAATATCCTCGCAACAAAAAACAGAGGATTTGAGCCTGACGTTTCGTAAAACAAATATTTTTATAAATAAATTCTAATTTTTTCGGATGAACTATTTTGTTGAAATCTGAAATATTTAAGCCTGCAAAAGCTAATATGGAGAAAATATTTTTATAATTTTCGAGTGTCATCTCAAAACCTATACCACCAATTCCTATGATTTTATTTTTCTCATTATAAAGGGGGGTTTTGTGACAAAAATGTAATAGCTTTGTACCATCTTGGCGAGGCAGGGAATGAAGCAAAAATTGGGAGTTTCCTTTTAAAGATAATTGATCTTCTTCGATATATTTTTCAGCATCATTAGACCAAGGCATTTCAAAATCTGATTTTCCAATGATTTCATCTAGACTTTTGAACATACCCCAATTTAAGATCTGCCTACTAACATAACTAAAACGTGAATCAGGGTCTCTTTTAAAACAAATATAGGGTAGTTGATCAATTAAATTGGTTTCCGTAACTCCAGGATTAATCATTTCAATATCCTAAAATAATTTGCAAAGTAAAAACCTATCTTACCGTGTCTGCATTATTATTCAAGCATGAAATTGTGGCGGAGTTCAAATCTGATTACACTTCAATTTGATATTTAATAACTTACAACTGTAAATCCTATTGCCATTTTTTGTTAAAACTTGTAAAAGTAGGCAGAAATATGAATGTTCGCCAGAAAAACCAAACTCAACAAATCAACGTACTACAAAGAAAGAAGATCGCTTTTACAGTATACTAGCCGGACTCATGATCCCTAGGTTTTAGTCTTTCTTCCAATCTAAAAATCTTCGTCCTATAGGCTCAAAATAACATTGTCAACAGTCAGGATGAAGGGCAATTGCATATATTTTGGTTAGTTAAATCTCCTCTAATATACTGTACTATATACCGTATTGACCAATAAATTTTTTTATGTGAGGATCTTTAATGGTTCAATTACTCTAAAAGTTCCTCCCTGAATTATGAGCTCGATTTAAATCTGCTATTGAGATAGCATTTCTTAACCCTAAATCTATTGAGGAGTTTTTATATAATGATGAACACTGAAATTAACGTCTCTAATTTCATTGATCAACTACCCTATATAATTTTTAAGAAAGATCCGGATTCGATCTATCATTATGCTAATAAACAGAGTCTAAGATTGAATATGTTCGAAAACATAGAAGAAATCATCGAAAAATCAGATTTGAAATGCCTTGGTCTAATGATGCTGAAAAATATATTGAGCAAGATCAATTAACTTTAAAAGGAGTTCAGCAATTTAATCTTGATTATCTTCCTAGAAAAGATGGTTCTACAATGTTGCATTTATGTCACAAAATGCCCCTTTATAATGAGAAAAATAAAATCATAGGAATTGGTGGAGTAGGAATAGAGCTCACTCGTCATAGTTATAAAAACATTGTTTCTTTATTAACTTTTTCTGGCTTAAATATTGAAAATTTTACGAAACAACCCACACAAAAAAATCCAGACTTTGTTTATGCAAATATTGATTTATCAAAACGACAAGCACAAATTATTAGCTTTTTACTCCGTGGGTTTTCAGCCAAATTAATGGCCAAGGAATTAAACTTGTCCAAACGCACAATAGAATTCTACTTAACACGACTTAAAGATAAGTTGGAGTGTAAAAATAAACATGAGCTGGTTAATAAAGCCTTCGAATTAGGGTTTATTGATCTCATGTTTATGAAAATCATCTAAAATCCCGTGACAGAAGGTCGCGATGCACGGGGGATCTCTCCTGAGACAATTCCCGTCTAGTTATTTAGCCTAATGACCGCAAAAATCCCACAAGATATTTTTAGAAGTTGGTGAAATCACAAAATATTATTGTAACTCATTGATTTTATTGCTTTATTTGGTGGGCCCACTAGGACTCGAACCTAGGACCAAGGGATTATGAGTCCCCTGCTCTAACCAACTGAGCTATGGGCCCGAAAAGAAGGTAACTACTATGGTAACCACTAACAACTATGCCTAAAGCCAAATGATACCATAGATGCAAAAGTAAAGACAAAAGCAAAGAAATCAAGCGCCAAACGGAGAATTCTCAGCAATATTCAAGGTACCAATAATAGCATTATTGCCGTTTATAGAGGAATCGCCTTTTTTAGAAGCCTCAGATCCATTTCCATTTTGGCTACTTTCTGGAAGATTACTGCTATTACTACTATTACTGCTTTGGCTACTGCCAGAATTGCCTACATTGCATGAATTATGAATGCCATTTAGCAATTGGCTGTTAGCATTCGGGATGATGCTGTTGTTGTAACTGTTGTATCCTTCCGGTTTGGGGAGTGAGTTCGGGAAAAGAGAATTTCCATTTGCAATTCCATTCAGGTTTCCATTCGAATATCCATATCCATTGGGATGCCCATTTGAATGTCCATGTGCGTTTCCATTTTGGCCCATGGTACTGACAGCGTCAGCAGTACCAGAACCGGTAGTACCTGTACCTAATCCGCTTCCTGCGTTTCCTGCAGCTGATCCATTTCCAAAATTAGAGCTATTTCTTAGCAAATTACTATTACCATTTCCATGCTGAGAATATGGTGATGCAGATGCATTAGTATTCGCACTAACATTCGTATTAACATTCGAATTTGCATGATGCCCCGTAGTAGAAGGATTAGAAGAACCAAAAGAGGTTGATCTAGAACTGAATGGCGAGGATGAAGATATTGAGGACGAAGACGAGCCATATCCAGAACCAGAAAATGGAGAATTTGAACTTCCGCGATGCATACCAAACCCTGAACCATTTCCTGCGCCATTACTTGAATGCATTCCGTTTGATTGTGTTCCGTTCAAATGAACGCCATTGGAATGTCCTCCGTTCGAATACATACCATTCGAACCATTCGAATGCATGCTGTTTGAGTGCATCCCGCTCGAGCGCATTTCACTGTTGTGGTCTCCGCTCACAGAATTTCCGCCTCTTAAAAAGCTGCCACTTCCTGATATGCCGCCGCCGGAACTGCTACTTCCACCATGACTACCGCCATTGTTGCCACCATTGTTACCGCCAGAGCCTCCGCCGCCCATTTGGCCGCCAGAACCAGTAGCATTGCCACCACTTCCATTGCCAGAGCCTCCGCCTTTTTCTTCACCGCTTTCATCCTCGAGGAAGCTCTTCAATTGCTGAGCACGGCTGGGTTGTCGTAGTTTTCGGAGTGCCTTTGCTTCAATTTGACGAATTCGTTCACGCGTCACATCAAATTGCTTGCCTACCTCTTCCAAGGTGTGATCGGTATTCATATCGATACCAAAGCGCATGCGCAATACTTTTGCTTCACGCGGCGTCAGACCAGATAAGATCTTACGAGTCGCTTCACGCAAACCTTCTGATGTCGCAGCTTCGATCGGTGACAAAGCTGAACTGTCTTCGATGAAATCTCCCAAATGGGAATCTTCATCATCACCAATGGGTGTTTCAGTAGAAATGGGTTCCTTCGCAATTTTCAGCACTTTTCGGATTTTATCTTCAGACATTCCCATCCGCTCACCCAATTCTTCGGGTGTTGGTTCACGTCCCATTTCCTGCAACATTTGTCGTGCGATACGATTGAGCTTATTGATGGTTTCAATCATATGGACAGGAATTCGAATGGTGCGAGCCTGATCGGCAATGGAACGCGTGATGGCCTGTCTAATCCACCAAGTTGCATAGGTTGAAAACTTATAACCGCGTCGATATTCAAATTTATCCACGGCTTTCATCAAGCCGATATTGCCTTCTTGGATCAGATCCAGGAATTGCAAGCCGCGATTGGTGTATTTTTTTGCAATAGAAATAACCAGACGCAAATTGGCTTCCACCATTTCCTTTTTGGCACGACGTGCTTTTGCTTCACCAATCGACATGCGGCGGTTTAGATCTTTTATTTCAGAGATGAGCAAGCCGGTTTCCATTTCAATCCCAACCAATTGTTCTTGGAGGGAATAGATCGTTTCTTTCTCGATCTCTATGGTTTTTGAATAGCCAGCGTTAGATTCGATGTGTTGCAGTGCCCAAGCTGGATCGGTTTCATGGTTTGGAAATGAAGTGATGAATTGTTGCCGTGGCATTTTTGCTTTATTGACGCAGATATCCATAATGGCACGTTCATATTCACGCACGCGGTCTAACATACTGCGCATGTTGTTTGTGAGAGCATCAAAAATCTTTGGTACCAGTTTGAAGGTGACCAAGCATTCGCCTAATTTTTCAAAAAGCGCTTGGGTTTCGGGATGCTGTCTACCCTTCTGAATAGAGGCTTCTTGCGCCTCTTTCATATTGGTAAATAATTCTTCAAAGCGGCGTTTGGTTTCTTCGATATCAGGTTCTGCATCGAATTCACCGGCCTCAGTGGAACCGCCTTCCCCTTCTTCTTCTTCCGCTTCATCAATCGCTGCTTCTACCGGAATAATTTCTTCTACTATCGGACCAGTGCCACCAGTTCCAGCAGTTCCAACAGTTCCAACAGTTCCAACAGAAACTTCTTCGACGGATGGACCCCCTTGTGCACTGTCTACAAAACCATTGATGAGATCGTTCACTCGAATATCGCCTCTCTGAACTCTCACAAATTCTTCATTAATAATATTCAAGAGAGGAGGGTACTGTGCCAGAGACATGAGGACTTCTCGGACACCTTCTTCGATACGTTTGGCTATTATTATTTCGCCCTGTCGGGTGAGAAGTTCTACACTGCCCATTTCGCGCATATACATGCGAACAGGGTCAGTAGTGCGCCCAAAATCGCTATCAATTGCGAGCGATGCTGCAGCCGCCTCTTCCACTACTTCATCTGTGACAACCATATCCGTTTCGGAATCAGTCAGCATCAGATTGTCGAGATTGGGGGCCATTTCATAGACAACGATGTCCATTTCATCCAACATTTGGATGTAGTCTTCGATTTCCCCCGGATCGACGATTTCTTCAGAAAGAAAATCGTTGACTTCATCGTATGTGAGGAAACCCTTTTCCCTTCCTAAGGCGATTAAGGTCTTTATTTGGGCAGCTTGTCGGTCCCGATCAGAATAACTCATACAATTGTTCTCTTCGCTTCAGTATGGAATGTAAATGAATGATTGAGCAGTCCAGATTCTAACGCGTCATGCAGCTTTAATCCACTCGATCTTTGTCTTTTTGGTCAATTAAATACCTTAATTCCAGCTTATCTTCTGGGGTTAAGGTATGTGTTTTGGCCTTTTCCAATAAGAACTCCAGAGCCTGCTCGCCTGCTCTTTCTTTTAATCGCGCGATGGCTCCAAGAAATTCAGCTTCCATGCCATTTTCAGGGATGAAGCGCGCAATCGATTTTAAGTCATTAGATTCTATAACTGATCTAAAAATTTGTCTATAGTTTTCAGGCAATTTTTCCAATATTGCCTGCACCGAAATAGTCATATCCTTTTGCAAAATGCCAATAATAGCACAAAACAAAGAGGTTCCCTCGCCCTCATCCCACTCAAATGCAGATTTATGAAAGTCAGAATTATGAGAGTCAGACCTTTGTAATACCGAAACTGCAGAAAATGCAGATTCACTAAATTCTCTGGTGTCGGAGATTAAGGATAGTAGATTTCTATTTTCTAGCAACATGGCAAGAGCTCTAAATGCAGGAATGGGTGGCAGTGCCGAATAAGAATTTACATTCGAAATAAAATTTGAAGCTGAATTCGAGCCTGTATGTTTGAAATCAAACCGGTTTCCACTTTGAGTCCAGCCGTTTTGTCCACTCTGACTATTCTGATTCCAGCTACTCTGATTCCTACCCTTTTGATTTCCCCCACCCTGAGCCCAGCTATGCTGATTTTTTCCATTTTGATTCCATTTGTTATTAATATTTTTAGTATTACCCCCGTATTTCCCTGAATTCAGGCCTTGTTGCCTTTGCTGCCCTTGTTGTCCTGGTTGTCCTTGCCATCCTGATTGCCCCTGCCGTCCTTGTGATCCCCCTTGATTTTGAATGCCAGAAATTTCTGTTAAACGTTCAAACATCATCTGTTTTAAAACGCCCTCCGGCAATTTAGCAATCAAAACTTTGGCCTTTGTTACCAATTCAGCACGACCTTCTATATGATTTAAATCCAGGGATTCTCCAGCCACTTCGAATAAATAATCAGAAAGTGCATGTGCATGATCGAGCAATTCTAAAAACGCTTTTTTACCATGACGACGAACATAGGAATCTGGATCTTCCGAATTGGGTAAAAAAACAAATTTGACCCGTCTGCCCTCTTTCATATGAGGTAGAGAGATCTGGAATGCACGTTTAGCAGCAGTTCGGCCGGCAGTATCTCCATCGAAACAAAAATACAGTTCTGGCACTTGTTTAAAAAGCAATTCTAAATGCTTCTCCGTGACAGCAGTACCTAAGGTTGCCACTACATTTTCAATACCAAACTGGGCAAGGCATACAACATCAATATAACCTTCCACGATAATTAAACTATCCAGATGACGATTTTTAGTTTTAGCTTCATATAAACCATAAACTTCGCGTCCTTTACTAAATACGGCTGTTTCAGGTGAGTTTAAATATTTTGGTGTACCTTTATCTAGAATCCGACCCCCAAATCCCAATACGCGGCCACGACGATCCCGAATGGGAAACATGATGCGATCACGGAACCTATCGTAGTAATGTCCTTGCTGATTATTCTTATGATTATGGTTACTAGGGTTATCAGAATGTTGGTTATTCGATTGGTCTTGGGTTTGAATTTGGGTTTTGCTGTTTTCATCTTCTTTATGAACCACCAAACCTGCAGCTAACAGATCTTTGAGTAATTTTTGAGAATTATTTTTGCTGAATGCTTTTATTAAACCGTCCCATTCTGGCGGCGCATATCCGATCCCAAAGGTTTTGGCAGTTCGTCCTGTAAGGCCCCGGGATTTTAGATAATTGATTGCTCTGTTATCAGGTTTCAGTGACAGATTGTTTGATGAATTCTGTGACGGATTCTGTGAAGGCTTTCGCAATTGTTCCTGAAAAAATTTATTGGCTGATTCAAGCAAACCATACAATTCCTTGTGCCGTACTGAAGTTTGATTTTCAATTTCTTCAGGCATTTTAAGGCCGACGCGCGAGGCCAAACTTTCACAGGCTTCGACGAAATGAATGCCTTCATATTCCATGAGAAAACCAATGGCAGTGCCATGAGCACCACAACCAAAACAATGATAAAATTGCTTGGTTTGACTCACAGTAAATGAAGGGGTTCTTTCTGAATGGAAGGGACAATTTGCAGTGAAATTGGCACCTTGTCGCCGCAAAGGCATGGGAAGGTGAGAATTGATAATTTCTACAATATCAACTCGGGATAATAGTTCTTCGATAAATGATTCAGGGATATGTCCGGTCATTAAACCTTAAAAATTACTTAAAGCATAAAAAATTAAATAAAGTTTACAAAGAAAAAAAATTAACGAAACATCAACAGGCCCTAGGGGCTATGATCTAGTCTCAGGGTTTTGTCTTGCGGATTATTTCAATGACTCTTTAATAATATTACCAACTTCAGCCATATCAGCACGCCCCTGTAGTTTGGGCTTTAATATATTCATGACTTTACCCATGTCTTTTATAGAGCTTGCGCCAACTTCTTGAATGGCTGATTTGATGAGTGACTGAATTTCTTCTTTTGACAAAGGGCTTGGTAAAAATTCCTGAATGACTACGATCTCGCTTTCTTCCTTCTGTACCAGATCGTTTCGATTACCGGCTTCAAATTGTTTAATAGCCTCTTTTCGCTGTCTGACCATTTTATCCAAAAGGCTCAAAACTTGTTCATCGTTCAATTCAATGCGCTCATCTACTTCACGTTGTTTAATGGCAGCTTGAATTAAGCGGATGGTGCCCAGACGTTCCTTCGCTTGAGCTCTCATGGCTTCTTTCATTGATTCTAGAATACGTCCTTTCAGAGACCCTGTCATACTATCCATACTTTTAAAAGATCCTTCAGTGACTTAAATGTCTTTAGCATTAGAGCGCTAGCCGCTGGTGCTAGTGTTTGTCTTCTCGACGTGGATTGCCACCACCGCTACCGCCGAATTGATCTCGCATTAATTTCTTCAAATGGCGCTTTCTAGCAGCTGCAGCCTTTCTCTTACGAATGGTTGAGCCCTTCTGATAAAATTCTCTTCGTCGCAGCTCTTTGGGAATACCCGCTTTTTCGACAGCCCGTTTAAAACGTCTGGCCGCTGAATCTATGGACTCACCTTCTCTTACACGAATACTTGGCATTAACCCTTCACCCCTTTAAAAGTTAGTTGAATAAAATTAAACATGAATACATCAAGCATGTTATTCTAATCTAATTCTAGCAACTTTGGAAGATACATATAGTTTTTATGCGAGTTTTAGGTATCGAAAGCTCTTGTGACGAGACTGCACTCGCCATTTATGACGAGGAAGAAGGCCTTTTATCCCATGTAATTCATAGCCAAACAGCGATCCATGCTTGTTTTGGAGGGGTCGTGCCTGAATTGGCTTCGCGAGATCATATTGCTAAAATCCTACCTCTCCTACAAAACGTTCTGAATACTGAAACGGAGGAAAGAAATCCAAAAAAAGACAAAAGAGCTATTCCTCTCTCATCCATTCAGTGTATAGCCTACACAGCAGGCCCCGGTTTGGTGGGTGCTCTGATGGTCGGCGCCTGTTTTGCAAAAGCGCTCGGATTTTCCCTGAATATCCCCACAATACCCATTCATCATATGGAAGGTCATCTGCTTGCAGCTCTTCTAGAAGACCCCAAGCCAGAATTTCCCTTCTTAGCACTCTTGGTTTCAGGCGGTCATACACAATTGGTGAAAGTAGCAGGTATAGGACAATATACGATCCTAGGTGAAAGTTTGGACGATGCAGTTGGTGAGGCTTTTGATAAAACTGCAAAATTATTGGGACTTGGGTATCCAGGGGGGCCAGCGCTGGCACAACTGGCAAAAGACGGAAACAAAGAACGTTTTCATTTTCCCCGCCCATTAACCGAAAAACCCGGTCTGGATTTCAGTTTTAGCGGTCTTAAAACATTTGCTATGACAACATTGAAAAATAACCTTAAACCTGGCTTGTCTGATACTGAATTACAGCAGCTTCGAGCTGATATTGCTTATGCCTTTCAGGAATCAGTTGTCGAGACCCTCTATATAAAATGTAAACGGGCGCTTCAAAAAACTGGCCTAAATCGGCTGGTAATTGCTGGAGGCGTTGGCGCGAATCAAAGACTTCGCGCCAAACTGAAAGAACTCGAGACTGATCCTAAAATGAATACTCAAACGAACACAATAAATACAGAGACGAAAACCAATTGCCAAATTTTCTATCCAAGACCAGAGTTCTGTACCGACAATGGGGCCATGATCGCTTTTGCAGGTTTTTTGCGAGCTAAGCAAGACGCTTTTTTGATAGAAAATTCCAAGGATAATACAGGCATTCAACAAGTCAGGCAAAAAGCCACACAAAAAAACACTCAAACTCAAAGTGGGCTCGAAATTATCGTTCGTCCGCGTTGGCCCATGGATACTCTATAGCTCAGGGATGTTCTATAACCTGATAACCTGTGGATATCCCATAAAACCGAGATAAAACCGTGTCTCTGCCCGGAAAGTAATAAAATACCGGAAAGTAATAAAATAATAGTGTAATAATCAGCAGCATAACGGGAACAATTTTCTATTACCCCAGCCTAAAAGAGTGGGAGAATTTTGCATGTACTGAGAGAATATGCAAGTAATTTTAATTCTATCTAACTAATGACTAATTATTATATCTATTTGTTGTATTTTGAATGGGGGATAAAAACATGAGCGCAAGAGACGATGAAATCAAAAAAAAAGCTAAAGCTATGAAAGATGCCATTGAAGCTGCTAAACAAGCATTACCGAGGCCTGCCGAAGGTCCAAGCGTGTTCAACGTACTTTTCGGAACGGATGCTAGGATAGAAAAAGCAGAAGCTGCAAAAAGAAGAGTAGACTCTGCAAGGGCAAAATGGGAAGAAAATATAAAAGCACTTGAAAAATTCTACACGGCCTATGAAGCTGCGAGTAGCGACAAAGAAAGAGCACTCGTAAGAATTAAGTTTTATGAAATGTTGAAATACGTCAATTTGGAAAAAGCTTTATATGCAGTCAAATCAGCAAAAACGGATGCTGAAAACTAAAGATGCGGAAAAAGAGCTTCAAGAAGCAACCGATGCACTTTCAGAAGGCGCAACTGTGGTACGCAATCCAGTGGCGGAAGCTATTCAATCAAAACATCTTGACGTTAAATCTGACGAATTTGAAAAAATTGAAGACGAATGGGTATCATCCGAACAAGAAGGAACCCTTGCTCGAGATAGAGAACAAAATCTTGCTCTTCTCGAACGTTACGCCAATAAGGGTCCCAAAAAGCAGAGAGTTGATGAAACAGAAAGAAAAACCGGTAAGGAATTTCATCAAAGTTATGACTCCATGAGAAAAGAAAAAGAGAAGAAAGGAAGGAAAGAAGTCCCTCTCGAAACGGAAACCGATGAGACACCAGAAACACCCAAGAAAAAAGAAAAGTCTAAGAAAAAATAGAAGATAGAGAACATAAAAATATTATGATGCCCCATAGATTGTTGCCCGTAGCAATAGCGTATGATTATTAATGACTTGTTGCAGGAGTGTCACGATGAGCGAAAGAGATAATGAGACCAAAAAAAGAGCTCAAAGGGAGTTGAAACACAGTTATGAAGCTATGAAGCGGAAAAAGCTTAAGATGGAGACTGCACAGAATGATCAGTACGAAGTAAAGCTGCAGTACGACGTGGAAATAAAAGAAACATTTAAGGAACAAATAAAAGAAGTAAAACATTCTATGAAAGCGCTATTGCAAGCCAAAACCAAGGCTGAACAAGAAAGTGCCGAAAAAAAATTACGAGGAGCGTTGGCTTTCTTCAAACTAGGCGATCAAAAGAAGGATACAAATAAAGAAGAAGCAATTGATGCATTACGAGAATTTTTAAATACTCCTTTAAAAATCCGTGAGCCAGATGGCGTCATCCAAGAGCAATATCCATTTATTTTCTTCGCAGACAGATTTAAACACAAGCCAAAATTGCTAGCAACGATTGAAAATTTTTCCAAGCCTGATATTTATGCAAAAGGCGAAGAGAATGGCGCTGCCCAGTTGGTGCAGGCTATGGAACAAAGAGATATTGGACTGGTAAAAACTTTACTCACGCATTTCCCACTCGCGAACGTATTCAAAAATGAAGAGGGCGAAACCCCTTATCAATTAGCAAAAAAAGACCTGAAAGATCCCATATCCAAATTAGTGATACATGCAAGCCATGATGAATTTAGCCGATACCTGAATCCTTACATCAAGAATAATGATTTCATTGGACCATACGAAACAAGAAGAAAAAGGAAAGCCTCGTCAACAAGACTCCATGCTATGCAATTCCTGTCTGAAGTTCAAAAAGTTTTAGTAGAAGATCCAAATTTAAATCCTATCAAAAAAACACAAGTATATCTGGGTGCATTGCATTATCTTGAATCCCTGTTGCTCGCAGAGCACAAGGGAGGGAGAATTCATTCGCGTTGGACAAACGATAAAAGTGATCTTGAAATCTTGATAGAAAAAAGAGATAAAAGACATACAGAATTTATTGAAACAGAAACTGGGAGACAAGCATCCCTTGCTTTCTGGTTATGATGCCTACTTCACCTTTTCAAGCGCTCATCCCATGATTGAGCATCAACTGGATCTTGCTTATTCAGGATTTAAAGTGAATGCAAGGCGAGAAATTTTTTACGAATATTCTCAAACCAATGTTAAACCCGAGCATCGTTGGGGACCCCAAAAACTGGCTTAATTGCTTAACTTAATGGGAGATAAATAGGAGATAATATGGGTTACGATAAAAACGAATTCGATCGCAAAGCCAAATTAGATCAAGAGCAGGCCATGAAACATAAACTTCAGTCGGAAAAAACAGTACAAGAAGACGAAGGCCGCAAAAGAAGTGCAATTGCAATGCCAATTCCTGGCAGGCCGGAACCTAGAGTATTGTCTCCCACTGAAGATAGCAAAGTAGCACAAGCCGATCTGATTCGATATAAAAATTTCATTGACGCACAAAAGGATCTCACCGACGAACAAAAAAAGAAGTTTAAAGAAGATTGCTATTACGATCCAGAAAAGAAAGCTTTGGTTTTCAATTCAGTGGCAGCTGCCGCAAAATTTTCTGAAATGAAACCTGAAGCAAGATTTTCTGGTAACTGCAAGAATCGGGATGATGCTGTTCAGATGATTCGTGAATTTAAGCAGCATGGCATACTGAATAAACTCGACAAGATTAGTTATGATGGTAATGAGTTAACAGGTAAGCGATTGGAAGATTTGAAGCAATCCCTCTATCCATCACCAAGCCCATATAGATAAAACAGATAAAAATAGATAAAATTGTGAGATCAGGTACTCTTGGAATTCCCAGTCTTTGGCTCTTTACCCTTTATCAAACGTTCAATATTGCTGCGATGTTTCCATATCAAAAATAAGCTCATAATGGAAACTGGGATCACATAACAATCCATCCAAACTACGTTTTCGCAAAATCCTTGCCACCAAAAAATAAAGAATGGCGTGAGAATGGCCGCTGTTAATGCCGCGAGCGACGAATATCTGGTAATGGCGAAGACCAATCCCCAGCAGGCAATTAAAAGCAAGCCAACAGGCCACGCCAGAGTAATAATCGCTCCAAAAGCAGTAGCCACCCCCTTTCCACCCTTAAAATTAAAAAAAATAGGGTAGAGATGTCCCAAAAAAACCGATAACATAACGAGGCCAATGACGAAGGGTCGGATTTCAATGATGTGACTCAGATAAAGGGCAATGGCAACTGGAATAACACCCTTTAAGGTGTCTCCCAGTAAAGTGATGAGAGCTACTTTTTTGTTCCCTAAGCGAAGCACATTGGTAGCCCCTGGGTTTTTAGAACCGGCAGTTCTGGGATCGGGAAGACCTGCTATGCGACAAACAATGACGGCGCTGGATATTGAACCAATTAAGTAAGCTAATAAACAAAATAAAATTGTAAATGGTATAGGATACAACATGACATCATTGAATGATGCTTTAGAGTTTTCGTCAAGAGGGAAAATTAATCAATTGGATTCGCAAACCATGAAAAGTCGTCTGAGTCACGAATATCATGGAAGTAAGCTTTGCGAACCAGACTTAAAGCTTTTGGAAAAAAGTCATCACTTGCGAGAATTCATCCAGCAGGAGATCGCCCGAAATCAGGGGATCATTCCATTTTCTGAATACATGTCTTTAGCACTCTATGCTCCAGAACTCGGGTATTACAGTGGAAATATGCCGAAATTTGGCTTCGGTGGTGATTTTATCACCGCACCAGAAATTTCTCCTTTATTTTCGCAATGCCTTGCCAGTTTTTGTCAGGATGTGCTCCGAAATTTAAAAGATGAACATAACAGATGTCAGGGAGATATTCTCGAAATCGGTGCTGGCAGTGGTCAAATGGCCCTGGATATTTTAGTCGACCTTTATCATCAAAATTCTTTGCCAAGGCATTATTATATTTTTGAGATAAGTCCCACGCTGAAGAAAAGACAAGAGCTCAAATTAAAAGAAGGACTAGAGCGCCAATGTGGCGAATATGGAGTTGAAATATTCTCGCGAATTATTTGGATTGATGCATACGAGGGATTTTTCCCCAAAACATCTTTCCAAGGCATTATTTTAGCAAATGAATTTTTAGATGCACTGCCTGTAGAACTTTTTACAATCAAAGAGGGGAAATTTTATTTTAATTATGTTGTGATGCGCAATGGAAAATTTGAGCTTGAATGCCGCGAACCAGAAACACATAGTTTAATCTGGCAGTCCCATGATGAAATACAACATTTACTATCTTCTGGAATTGACTATCAATCGGAAATCAACTTTAATTTAGAGAAAAATATAGAAAATATGGCAAGTATTTTAAATTCTGGTGTCGTTCTTCTCATCGATTATGGATTTCCTAGGCAGGAATATTATCATCCGGATCGCACTATGGGAACGCTAATGTGCCATTATCAGCATAGGGCGCATCACGATCCTTTCTACTATCCTGGTTTACAAGATATCACAGCCCATGTTGATTTCACAGCAGTAGCGTTGGCGGCACAGGCTGCAAATTTGGAGATTTCGGGATATACAACGCAAGCAAATTTTTTAATTGATGCAGGACTTATCCATTTATTGGAGCGACAAAGATACCTTGAGGATTCTAAAAATAATAAATCTGAAAATTTGACTCAGCATTCAATCCAGATGAAGAACATAACTCAAAATCAAGCGATTAATATTTTGACATCTCCAGCCGAAATGGGTGAATTATTCAAAGTGATCGCACTCAGTAAAAATTATGACAAGGAATTAATTGGTTTTAGAAATGATTTGAGAAATAGATTATAATTGCAATTGGAATTGGAATTGTTGATTAGACGTCTGGATCTGCATCACTCTCTGAATCCTCTTGTTTAAAAGCTCTCGCAATAGCTTTCGCCCGGACCTGATGAAGTTTTTGCTTTAATAATTCGCCTTCCAAGCCATCTTCCATAAATTCTTTGATTGACACTTCTTTTGCAGCGAGAAAAGCTTGTCGCATTTTGTCTGCTTGAGGATAAGGTTTCGCTTCAAGCCCAGTACGGCCTCTCGCATCCGCTTCGCAAGACAGCAAAAATTTTTCGAAGCGTTTCTGTCTTCTAAAAGCATCTAATCGCTCCAAGACTTTGAGCAGCGTCGCAGGTCTTAATTCATCGACCTTATGACAATGCAAATGAAAACGACTCACTAAAACGGCTAGATCTCGATATTCCTTTGGCAATCGGAATTTGTCGCAGAATTCTTCAATCAAAGGTACACCTTTTTCTTCATGGCCTCTGTGACTCGGCCACTCATTCGGAGGTGTTTCTCCTTTACCCAAATCATGGCATAAAGCTGCAAAACGTACTTGTGCATCATCTGATAAAATCGCAGCAATATTCACTGTCATCATGGTGTGGACACCGGTATCAATTTCGGGATGATATTTTTCAGGTTGCGGGATACCCCATAATTTATCGAGTGATGGCCATAATTTTTGTAATGCACCGCAGGCATGCAACACCATAAAAAACAGGCTGGGAACTTCTTCCTTAAGTGCTCGCTCCATCTCCTGCCAAACGCGTTCTGGGACCAAAGCATCTACTTCTCCTGATTCCACCATGGTACGCATGAGATCCATGGTTTCATCAGCAATTCGAAATCCCATCGGCACAAATCGACTCGCAAAACGCGCCAATCGCAGGATGCGAACAGGATCTTCGCTAAAGGCAGGTGAAACGTGCCGAAGAATTCTATCTTTAATATCTTGCTGGCCATTAAAAGGATCAAAGATTTGCCCATCTTTTTCTGCTATGGCATTAATGGTGAGGTCTCGTCTAGAGAGATCTTGTTCGAGAGTGACATCAGGACTCGCATGGCATTCAAAGCCGTAATATCCCTTGGCTTTTTTTCGCTCAGTTCTTGCGAGAGCATATTCTTCGTGTGTTTCGGGATGCAGGAAAACGGGGAAATCTTTGCCTACTTTCTTGAAACCTTTGGAACGCACTTCAGATTCGGTGCTGCCAACCACAACCCAATCATTTTCTCCCCGATGCGGGATGCCAAGAAGTTTATCGCGGACCGCGCCGCCTACTAAGTAGATTTCCATTCAATTTCCAATAAAAATCAAGATTTAGATTGCTGCTTTCGCTCCAAGCAATCTTATTCCAAGAATGACTAAAGCACCGCCTGCAAAGCGTTCTATCCAATGTTTGCATTCTTTGAGTTTATCGCCAATAAGAGGGTTCGTGAAAAAAATTGCAACCAGAGTAAACCAAGAGAGCGCTAAAAAGCTTAGCCAAGCACCATAAAAAATTTGTAAGATAAATGGGGTGCCTGGAGCGATGAGTACGGAAAAAAAGCTTAGGAAAAAGAGACAAGCTTTCGGATTTAATAAACTCGTGATATAACCACTGTAAAACCCTTTTAAGCCGTGAGAATTTTTTTTTGATTCCTCATTTAACTCCTCACTGGACACAAAATTTGATGTATTACTTAATTCACTCAATTTTGTCGGTTTAGCACGAAGGCCTCTGTATCCGATATAAATAAGATAGACTGCGCCTAATACTTTCATGATGGTGAAGAGCAGAGCAGATTTTGCAATAATCAGGCCTATGCCTAATAGATTCAAACCCACATGACAGGCATTTGCTAACCCAATGCCAATTGCTGAACCAACTCCTGCCATGCGACCATTACCAATACTATTTTTGGTAACAATAGCAAAATCAGGACCAGGACTTATAATCATGAGCAGTCCAATGAATGTTAAAGTGAAAAATTCTGTCATATACACGCTCTCATCAACCTATTATGAACCTATTATCTTTATATGTTTATGTCATCGCATGCAAGGGCTGTTCTTTACTCCAACGCTTACTACGATACCGTAGAAAGAAGCTAAAGGTATTTAACAAACCGTAAAGTCCACAGAGCATCCAAGTTGTTACGGGCGAACCTCCTAAGTGTCCAATGACTATATAGGTGGGCACGATAGAGAAAAGCCAAGCGCTGATGCTATTCATTATCATAACAAATTTTGTGTCTCCCGCAGCGGTCAATACACCGCACACCAACCAGGAAATGGCATCCAGTATAAAATAGACCCAAAGCCAACGCATGGCATTTGTTGCATAACTCATGACTTCAGCATTTGTTGCTGGGTTTGTGTCCCCATTTAAAAATAATTTAACGAGAACTTCGGGGAAGAAAAATAGGGGAATGGTAAAAATCAACATAATGCCAAAAACGATTTTGATGCCAGACAAAAGACAGCTGCTTATCAAATTCTCACGATCTGCTCCAATATAATTTGACACAACGGTGGTGATCCCTTTCTGAAGACCCCAAAATCCAAAAGTAAACAACACAAAAAAACTGTCCCCAATGGAATAAATAGTAATGTGTGCAACACTCACCGATGCTAAGAGCTGAGCCAAAACACTCCAAGCTGAAAGTTCGATGATGCTAGACATCGCTGTCGGAAGACCAATTTTCAGCACTTGCCAAAAAAACCGCGGTTTAAAGAGCCATTCGCCAGTCCCATGTTTCTCGCGATGACGTCGTCGCAAAAATACTGCAAGCAAAAGAACAGCTTGAAGAGCTTGCGAAAGCCCGGTTGCAATCGCAGCACCTGAGGCACCAAGCGGAGGAATGAGGTGCTCTACCCCAAAAATCAATAAGAAGTCTAGAGAAATATTTAAGACGTTACTTAGGATAGTGGTGATCATCACGAGTTTTACACGTCCTCGACCTACAAAAAAGGAGGACAGTGCTGCAACCAACGGGAAAGAGGGTCCAAAAATCATGAGCCACTTAAAAAACGGCACGCCCTGATCATAATACTCAGGATTGGGGATTAAAAATTTTCCTGCCCAGATCCCAAGCGGCAGGAATAAGAAGGCTGTCATTAGGGAAAACCATATCATCTGCCAAACCGGCTCACCGATCCGCTGCAGCTTCTGGGCCCCATTAAATTGTCCAACAAAGACTTCGGAAACAGAAGCGATGCCCATCGCTCCATATTGAAATATACTGAAAACAAGACCCGCTACAACTGCTGCATTCATGGCTGAAGTATCATATTTCGCCAATATCAGCCTGTCGACGAAAGTCATGACATTGATGGACAGCATCGAGAGAATCAGTGGGAAAGAAATTGCCCAAAGTTCCTTGACACTGCCTTCAGGGTGACGAGTGAGACGACCAGAATTATTCATGAATTCTAATGTAACCCCTAGAATACTATTTGAGTAAAGGCCATAGTCCTGAGTATAGATCTATTTTATGGCTAAGATCCAAAGTACCCTAAAATCCTCAAAATGAGAAGCCAGACTCATTTCACAAGATACACATCATAACGATTTCTGGTGCCTTCCACAACAAAATTTGGCGCTTTTTTTCCCAGGTTTTCTGCCTTGGCCGGCCTCTTCACCACCACACGGCGTCGTGCTGTCTGCAAGGCTGCTTCTAGTAAGAGTGGGGCATCCAGGTCCGCGCCAACGATAGCACGCAGGATGCGCATTTCTATCCTGGCGAGGCTGCTTTTGCCGCTGCTTGGAAACATGGGATCTAGATAGACTACGTCAGGAGTAATATCTGACAAAATTTCGCGTGAATCTCCAATTTGGACCTGCATCCGCTCGCGCACAATAGCTCCCACTTCCGGGTTCTGGCTTGCACGTTCTAAGCCATCCAACAACAAAGCAGCAATGATGGGGGATCTCTCAATGAGCGTTACCTTGCATCCTAAGCAAGCCAGTATAAAGGCATCCTGTCCTAGACCCGCCGTCGCGTCTAGGACAGTAAGTCCTGGATGTTTTTTGAGTCCCACAGCCCTCGCTATCATCTGATTGGAACCGCCGCCTCGAAGCCTTCGATACCCGAGTGGTCCTTTTAGGAATTCAGCAAAAATTTTGGTTTTAAAATCTGGTGAGAACGCTCGTAATTCCAAGCGTTCTTCTGTGACAAGGAGAATATACTCGTAGGAAGTGGAAATGTTTTCTGCCAAATCGTGGCTTTTTTTTGGCAATTGGCTTGGAGGCAAGATGGGTAAGGAAAGTTCCTCTGATAATTTCTGTGCTCGAGTCTCACAGGATTTTGAATGTTCTGTTTGCCAAGAAACAGCAATCATTCTTGTTCCGAAAACAATGCTTCCACAAATTCCGCGGCATCAAAAGGACGTAAGTCATCAATTTTTTCACCAATTCCGATAAATCGAATGGGTAATTTCAAGGTCTCAGCAATATTGAATATGATGCCGCCTTTTGCCGTGCCATCTAGTTTTGTGAGGGTGAGGCCTGTCACCGCGACTGCTTTGTGGAATTCTTTTGCCTGAATCAGTGCATTCTGCCCAATGCCGGCATCGAGAATCAGCATGACTTCATGAGGAGCTGTGGCATCAAGCTTAGAAAGAACTCTTACCACTTTCTTTAATTCCTCCATCAGATGACTCTGGGTATGCAATCTGCCTGCAGTGTCTGCAATGAGCACATCAACATTGCGGGATATGGCAGCCTGGAAAGCATCAAAGATGACTGATGCACTGTCAGCGCCACTGTGCTGTGCGATGATAGGCACATCGTTTCGTTCGCCCCAAACCTTCAACTGCTCAATGGCTGCAGCGCGAAAAGTGTCTCCTGCGGCAAGCAAAATGGATTTACCTTCACCTTGCAGACGTTTGGCCAATTTTCCGATGGTGGTAGTCTTGCCGCTACCATTGATTCCGACCACAAGAATGACATAAGGCTTTTTGTTTTGAGGTAAAACCAAAGGTGCTTGGCAGGGGGTCAGTATTTCAGTCAAATACTGTGTGAGAGCCTGTTGCAATGCCTCGCCATCCTTTAATTCATGCCGCTTCAGTCTCTCTGTCAATTGCTGAATGATGCGTTTCGTGGCTTGCACACCAACATCTGCTGATAACAAAGTATCTTCAATCTCACTTAAGAGTTCAGCATCGATGGTTTTTTTGCCTAGTAGAAGATCCGAAAGACTATCACCCAAGCGATGTCGAGTTTTCAGTAGCCCATGCTTTAGGCGGGCAAAAAATCCTTCTGACTCTTTTTTATCTGAGGAGCCCGTACTTGAACCGGTATTTAAAGAGGCCGTATCACCTGTATTATCAGTAGGAGGCGGGGTATTTTTTTTCCGTTTAAAAAAATCTAACATGTATGGTCCTCATTTTTGGCGAATGGCTTTCCAAAAGAATTTATCCGGCACAACAAAACTATATTAAAAGCATTATTCTTTGTATGCATTTAAAATGAAATTATAATTTTTTTATTTAGAAAAGATATAAGTTATAATTCCAAAACTTAAATTTTTATTATATTGCACCAGGAACATGTTATTGTGTTATATAGCTAATCTCGGGGGACGCTCTCCCTCCGGTTCTTAGTCAATCTAATTTTATTCTCACTCAATCTAGTTTTCGATGTTCTCTGGTTTCAGTCGTATCCTCTTCAGTACTACTTTTTTTGCTATGGACTTTACGCATGCCTGCCAAAGGTGCCTCTTTCATTTTTATTAATTTCGTTGTTCCATCTGCTTCAAGATGCGGGTAGGTATAGGATTTTATATCTATACCTTCTTTTAAAGCATTAATTAAAGGACTGTGAATAGAACCCTTGCCTTCAAATTTTTTCACTTCAAGATTAAAGCTCAAGGAAGATGCCTCTTTTTTATTTTCACTCAATTTACAAAGGATTTTTGCGCCTTCAACTGCTTGACTTCCTGACAGAACAACATAACCATCACTATTTTTAACTTTGCAATCTAACCCTAACTTTTCTATTTCTTTTTCCAATTTTTTGATTCGACTTTGATGAGGTATTTGTTCAACACATGTCAATTTCTGTGATAGAACTTCTTTTTGCTTTAATTTCTCTGTCCCATCTACACTGGGACGCATCACTTTAGCTTTATAACCTTCTTGTTCTTCAGAATCTCTAACTTTACCTCCTGTGCTTTTAAATTGTTCTTCCAGTTCATGTAAAGTATCTTGTTCACTCACGTCTTTTTCGGTTCGAGATCTTCTGCTCTGGTTTTGGTATCTCGGAATCCCTTTTGAATTCTGTTCGAAACATCTTGCAATGCTCGTTTAACGTCTTTCAAAGAATCTTCCATGGATATTGCTCTTCGTGAACTCTCCTCGATTTTATCTTGTTCCAATTCACCAAAAACAGGTCTACCTTCTTTGGATCGAAAGTATTTACCAAGACCAGCAAATATGCCTGCGGAAGCCGTCGCAACACCTCCTATGATTGCTCCGGTAACAATTGCACCGCCTCCGAAGGACATGCTCCAAAAACCAACGATCAAAACCACAACAGCTACCGCTGCGAGGAATAAAGCTATGTTGCCGAGCACCCTCATTACTTTTTTCTTGCTGAGTTCTTTTTTTAAAGTGTCCAAGGGTTCTGATTTTAACTTAAATTCATGATGAACATTTTTGAAATCTTGAACTAATTCACCATTTGCACGTATAAAATCAATATGTTTTTGCACGATATCTTGCGGGATATCAAAGCTAATTTCTTGAATTGAACGGAAATATCTATTTCTTGCAGTATCAGTTTTAGGATCGATAATGGTGATCTTTGCTCTATCTCCTTTCGATTGATAATCTTTAAATGACTTATCTTCATGCAGTAAAAGATCTTCTCTCCACTGTAAAAAGGCTTTTTTAATTCTATTCTCTTCCTCTCTTTTCAACATAACATCCTCTAGCCTCGATTTTTCTGCTGCATCTGCTGCATCAGATGCATTTTCAAAATCAGTTGCCGCTTTTTCAGCTATTTCCGAGGATTTTTTAATTTCTGCTTCTAATTGATCCTTATCTAAAATAGCTATTCGTCGTATTATCAATTCTGATTCATGGTTGCTTAATGCCATAAAATTACCCTCAATTAATCAAAAAGACTGTAAAGAACTAATATTTTTGATAATATTATTGATAAATAGTTTCAGGTCTTATGAATATACAAGGAATATTTCATCTGAATAACTACTCTACTAAGTGTGGCTACACATTTCTTTCTAATATAATCTAATATAAAATGATAATTTGATATACTTAAAGTCTTTATATCTTATATCCTTTAAAAATAACCCTGCGTACTGAATGGATAGAAATCACATCCGAATTATTGCTGGAAAGTGGCGAGGCCGGAAAATAACTTTTCCCTCTACGGCAACTCTACGTCCAACGCCAGATAGGATCCGAGAAACCCTTTTCAACTGGCTTGCGCCTCATATTATTGATGCGAGGTGTTTAGATTTGTTTGCTGGGAGCGGAGCCTTAAGTTTTGAAGCATTATCGAGAGGTGCAGGTATCGTGATCGCCTTAGAAAAAGATACTAAGGTCGTTGCTTCTTTAAAAGCCAATGCTGAAATTCTCCTAGCTGATAATATCGAAATTTTGCAAACAGATAGTATTCATTGGATGGAAATTCATGCACATCTGAAAGAGAGTCTAGAAAGTTCATTTGATATAATCTTCCTAGAATCCTCCCTATTCTCAAAAATTACTGCCAAAATGTTTTGAATTAATTATGAGCAGAAACTTGCTTCGTCCTGATGGCGTCATTTATTTCGAATCTGATACTTCATTGATTGCAGAAACATTGCCTGAGGGTTTTCAGCTTGAAAAAGAAAAGAAAGCTGGAAATGTATATTACGGCTTGATTTCAAATAAAAAACTGTAAAGATCTGGATTGCTTCGCTGTCGCTCGCAATGACTCAAGTTCAATGCATTATTGCAAATATCTTGCGTCATTGCGAGCGACAGCGAAGCAATCCAGCGTGAATAGTTATATAATTTCTTTTCTATTTTCTTATCCCCGACAAATACACCAAATATCAATTTGCAGAATGCCAGCGTCCTTCAAAATCGCGCTTATTGCAGAAACTGTGCTGCCAGTTGTTACTACGTCATCCATGATTGCGATATGCTGCAGCTTTAATTTTCGTATTTTCCTTTTATTAATCGCAAAAGCATTTTGTAAATTTTGTTTACGAAGCTCTGCCACCAATCCTGATTGTGGTTTGGTATTGCGAAGGCGTTGGCAAAGATCATCATAAACCGGAATACCAATTCTTTTTTTGATTGGATACAATAGCTCCATGGCCTGGTTGTAGCCCCTATTTCGTATGCGAACGGGATGCAGCGGCACAGGAATGATTGCTTCGGGAAGGGTATCCGGTGAGTACCATTCCTCTAGGATCTGATCTGAAAAAAGTTCTCCTAAGACTCTTCCAAAAGCAAGACGACGGCCAAACTTAAGTCCGGTCACCAGGTTGATTGCAGGGGGAACATAATCGAATAAAGCACATAAGCGATCAAACTTAGGGGGATTTTCCTGACATTGCTTACAAGTGACCGCTTCGTCTATCTGTTCAAGTCTCACACCACAACGATAGCAACGATCTTGTATCCATGGGAGTAATTTAGTACAGATACTGCAGAGGTCCATGGATTGATCCGATTTACATTCGCAGATGCTACAAAAATAGGGAAAAACTATTTTCGAGATATTTTGAGCTAAAGAAATGAGCACCTTAGACATAAGCACCATCATAACCACTTCTGATAATACAATTGACTCATCTAGACATATACCAATATAAAATGCAAAAATAATATACTATGAGAAATCCATCACAAATTACCATCGACAAAAAAGCGGTGTCCCGAAATTTTAACCGCGCTGCAGACAGTTATGAGCATGCTTCATTTGTGCCAAATGAGGTCGGTGACAGACTATTTGAACGTTTGGAGTATATAAAAATCAATCCGCAAAATATCCTGGATTTGGGATCAGGCACTGGCATATTCAGTCAAAAATTATTGTTAAAATATCCAAAAGCCAACATTTTTTCAGCTGATATTGCTGAAGAAATGTTACACTTTGCTAAAAAATCAAAAAATATGGATGCTAGTAAAATCCTGTCACTCTGCGCTGATGCAGAAAAACTTCCTATTCTCTCCCATAGTATTGATCTCATCTTTTCGAATTGCTGTTTTCACTGGTGCTACGATCTCATTACCTTGTTTTCAGAATGCAGGAGAATCCTTAAACCCGGCGGCCTTTTGCTATTTTCAACTTTCGGACCAGATACTTTAATAGAATTAAGAGAAATTCTTGGAAAACTGGATCCTGATAATCAACATGTGAATATATTCCTAGATATGCATGATATCGGGGATATCCTTTTACATGCTGGATTTGAAGATCCTGTGATGGATATGGAAAGGTTAACTTTGCTATATCAAGATGTGTCTGAATTGCTCCGAGATTTAAAATTGTCGGGAGAAAATTTGAGTACTACACGTTTCATAAAAATAATTGAAGATCGTGAAAATGAAAGAAATAATAATTATGTTTCCAATCAGAACATTCCTTTTCAGAATCCCTACAATAGAAACCTAAACACAAAACAATTATCAGCAGAATATGCAATTTATCAAAATGAAGACGGACTGATCCCTGCTACTTTTGAAATTGTTTTTGGGCATGCGTTCCTAGGAAAAGATACTGATAATTCGGATTTTGCTGCAAATGAATCCACAAATGATATTTCAAAAACTATGCCCACTCGAAAAACCTTACCATTGAAAATATCAATGAAAGAAGAGTGCTCAGGGCACAATTAGCTATTTTTTAATTTTTACTATGATTCAATGAAATGCCGGAAATTTTCGGGGGGTGCATTTCTGACGAATCCATATAGATAATTTTCTCTACCTTGGCGCCATCCAAAAAACCATGCGCCGCGTGCTTCCTTTTCAAAGTATGGACAAGATTCCATTTCATGTCCTTTTAATCCTGATTTGTAGCCTTGTAAGTATGCATGTGTTGCTTTATCTCTTTTCATTGTTTTCATAGAACTAACCTCGTATATACTATCATCTATTTACAAATTACTGCTTTATATTTGTATATAGAAGTAAAAAAGTTATGGCCTATATTAAAAGTATAGTATATCGAAAAATTTAAGTGGCAATGTAAATATAGATTCCAATTGTAGGTACACAGGTTGGAACTCTTAGCATTTAGGAAAATTAAGAAATTCAGAAAAATTTTTTATATTTTTATTTTGGGAATGGGGAAAAGGGAAAGGGCTTTTTCTCAGAATTATAAGTAATAAATTGCATGACTTCTAAGAAATACAAACTCACTAAGTTACCAAAGTTTGCAAGATTAGCATTTGGTGTTTTCCAGATAAGATTTGAGGCTAATTGTAGAATTGCAGTGGTGAAAATTAAAAGCTTAACGATGTAAGCAATTAAGAAAAAAAACACAACAAATAGAGCTCTTATCCAGATATTTTTATCAAGTGTGCTATTGGGAGAATTCACTGGTTCGTACATATTGTTTCGCTGTTCCAAAGCTTAATTGCAAAAACCAAAAACAATGAATAAAAAAATTTGGGGACAAAACGTTTGAAATCTGCTTAAAGCTTGGCTTCGACCTACTTTCACATGCGGAAACCGCACACTATCATTGGCGCTGAATGGTTTCACTTCCGAGTTCGGGATGGGATCGGGTGGGACACATTCGCCATTAAAACCAAGCTCTAAGCAGACTCCAATATCCTTTAAAATTTGGGGTATTCAAAATATATAAGATTATATGGTCAAGCCTTACGGTCAATTAGTACTGGTTAGCTCAACGCCTACTCAGCCCTTACACATCCTGCCTATCAACGTCGTCGTCTTCAACAAACCTTCAGGAGACTTATAGTCTCGGGAGATCTCATCTTGAGGGGGGCTTCCCGCTTAGATGCTTTCAGCGGTTATCCCCTCCGCACTTAGCTACCCGGCTGTGCCACTGGCGTGACAACCGGTACACCAGAGGTGCGTCCACTCCGGTCCTCTCGTACTAGGAGCAGCTCCTCTCAATTCTCCAACGCCCACGGCAGATAGGGACCGAACTGTCTCACGACGTTCTAAACCCAGCTCGCGTACCACTTTAAATGGCGAACAGCCATACCCTTGGGACCTGCTTCAGCCCCAGGATGTGATGAGCCGACATCGAGGTGCCAAACACCGCCGTCGATGTGAACTCTTGGGCGGTATCAGCCTGTTATCCCCGGCGTACCTTTTATCCGTTGAGCGATGGCCCTTCCATTCAGAACCACCGGATCACTAAAACCTACTTTCGTACCTGCTCGACCTGTCCGTCTCGCAGTCAAGCACCCTTTTGCTTTTGCACTCATAGCATGATTTCCGACCATGCCGAGGGTACCTTCGCGCTCCTCCGTTACTCTTTAGGAGGAGACCGCCCCAGTCAAACTACCCACCATACACTGTCCCCAATCCTGGTTTCACAGATTCAGGTTAGAACCTCAAGCATATCAGGGTGGTATTTCAAGGTCGGCTCCACACTCATCTAGCGAACAAGCTTCATAGCCTCCCACCTATCCTACACAGACACACTCAAAGTCCAATGCAAAGTTGTAGTAAAGGTGCACGGGGTCTTTCCGTCTTGCCGCGGGTACACTGCATCTTCACAGCGATTTCAACTTCACTGAGCCTCGGGTGGAGACAGTGTGGCTATCGTTACGCCATTCGTGCAGGTCGGAACTTACCCGACAAGGAATTTCGCTACCTTAGGACCGTTATAGTTACGGCCGCCGTTTACCGGGGCTTCGATCCAGAGCTTCGCCGAAGCTAACCCCTTCAATTAACCTTCCGGCACCGGGCAGGCGTCACACCCTATACTTCCTCTTCCGAGTTCGCAGAGTGCTGTGTTTTTAATAAACAGTCGCAGCCACCTGGTATCTTCGACCTCGAGTAGCTTCTAACCGCAAGGGTTATCACCACCAAAGGCGCACCTTCTCCCGAAGTTACGGTGCCATTTTGCCGAGTTCCTTCACCCGAGTTATCTCAACGCCTTAGTATTCTCTACC